>NZ_CM170635.1:0-1607646 GCF_057367955.1 Pseudoalteromonas sp. NS-SX12
TCTAAAACGTAACAATCAATAGTTGTCAAAAATTAAGGAGTTATTTATGACTTTGAGTAATCAAGCTAAAAAGGCATTGGAGCTATTTAATTCTAATATAGGGAAAGTAATTTCTAGGGCAAACATCATAGATCACACAAAGTGGGCGGAAAATACAGTAGATACATACATAAGTAAGAAGTGGCTCAATACTATATTAGAAGCTCAAGGTAGCGATACATATAAAGTGATCTTAGAGAAGCAAATGACTGAAAACGAGTTTGATGATCTGCAAACGCAAGTCGATCAGAGAGTTAGAGCATAACAAACTGTTCAAGAGGGTATGCGGCGGCTCCGGTATTGCGTTGCTCACACCTTAACAGAGCGTTATTGGTCTTTTGCTGCATTCAAAAAGTTTAGGTGTTTATGGAAAAGCAAGAAGTAATAAACTTTATTTTAGAAAATAGTGAAATTGACATTTATTACCAATACTTAATTGGGCAAAACGTTTGGTATTTTCAAAACTTTAGTGATGATTCTGAAACTAGCTATGATGAATTTAAGAAGTTTATTTCAAGGAAGCTAGATGTTCCTTTCAACAACATTTCTATTGTAGGGAGTGCAAAAACAAAATTCAGCTTTTCTCCAACAAAAGATTTTAAAGTGTTTGATGATGATTCTGATTTTGACTTGATTATAGTATCAAACAAAATGTTCAAGAATATATGGAATGCATACCGTGAAGTGGCGTTAGAGCGCCACTTGTCGGGCTACCAATATAAATGTTCAAACGTATTTAATGGGTTTGTTAGTTTGAAAGATACTGATCCTACTTACGGTAAAAGCGTTTTAGAAGAATGGCAAAGAAAAATTTTGACTTTTAAAGCAGAGTTGCAATTGAAGTTTAATATTCAACATGAAGTCAACTATAGAATTTACTCTGATTGGGAATCAGTTCAAGATTACCACATGAGAGGGATATCAAAATTGAAAGGTGGTTTAAATGAAGCTAATTGAATCTATAGACATACAGCCTCAGACGGTTAAGTGGTTGTCTGATCTTGATCAAAAAGGATTACTTGAAGTAGATAATTCATTCCAAAGAAATTATGTATGGACATTAAATAATCAAATCAAGTTAATAGAATCTATTCTAATAGGTTACCCCGTTCCTGAAATATATCTATGGAATACTGGAACAGATGAGAATACCGGTGACACAAAATACTCAATAGTTGATGGTCAGCAACGGTGTGGAGCAATATTTCAATATATTTCTAATACATATAAACTTAAAGCTAGTTCATTAGATAGCCAAGGAAGTAAATTTTCAGATATCCAAGATAGATTTTTCAAAGATTTAGATGTTGAAGATAAAAAGGCTATTTGGTCATACGTATTCTCTGTACGTGTTGTAAGAAATAACGTTAATAGAAATGACATTGTTAATATGTTCTTACGCCTAAATAGCAACAACATGACGCTAAATCCTCAAGAGTTAAGAAATGCTGAATTTGAGGGAGAATTTATGAATGTCTCATCTCAATTAGCCGAGTTACCTTTCTGGGATCAAAACTTAATATTTGGTATTGCAGATAGAAGGAGAATGAGAGATGTTGCTTTCATTAGTACATTACTTGTGTTCATGAAAGAAGGTATTCAAGAAGATATCGGCAATACAAATCTGAATAAAATATATGATTTATATAACAATGAATATCCATCAAAAGAAGAAGATATATCAAAGTTTGAGTTGATAATATCTAACGTAGATGATCTTATTGATGGTAATAGTGAAAGAAGAAAAATACTCAAACGACAAGTTCACTTTTATACCCTTTTTACAACTATTTTTGATCTTACACTTGATGGTGAAACTTTAACGGTTGATCAAATAAATAATTATCGTAGCTTTATTGATAATTACGAAAACGATGAACTTTTAGAACATTATTTCCCTAACATTCTTAGTGAAGTATATAAATATAAATCACTTTCTAAAGAAGGTACTCGCCAGAAAAGTAATCGAATGGAACGCCATAATTGTCTCAAAAAAGTTTTCAATTATTCAGCCCCATAATAAGGCCTTAAAGTCGGATTCGTAACAGTTGGCTCTGTTCTGCTTCGCTTCACAGTTTAGCCAACTTTTACTCACCGCTTAAGGCGGCGTTACCACAGATCGCTAATGGCACAAATCGGCTATTCACTGTTAGATTTGATTAAGTTCTATAAATCAAATCTGGCAGCTCGAGTTAAGGCTTATTTAGATTAAACGACTTTTTGACTCGACGACAAAGCGTATTCAATGCCTTCTAGTGCTTCGCTATATGCTTCTTTATCGTTATATTTCAGCGCTTTTTCAAAGTAATCTGCGGCTTCTTCAATCGAATGATATTTAAACATAGCCGCCGCACCACGCAGTTTATGTAACGCTTGTTGTAAATCTTCCCAGCTTTCGTTGCTGTAAAGCGATTTTATTGCGGCTTTTTCGCGTTCAAGCCCTGCTGCGAAATTAGCAGCAAGATCGCCCGTGTCGACCGTATTTGAAATATTAATCGCTTTGTGAGTGCGAGATTTGCTGTCATAGCTAACGTATTTTCTAAGTGTTGAGATAAAGTTTTCTTGTTCAAGCGGCTTTTTAATGTGATCAGCAAAGCCCTGCTCAAGATAACTCAATACTTCGTGTTGCATGGTGTTTGCCGTAATGGCGACAATAGGCTGGGTAAACCCTGAACCTTGAAGTTGCTTTAATGCGCCTATGCCATCTAATATCGGCATTTGAATATCTAGCAGTACTAAATCAAAGCGTCCGTGTTTGCATTCTTCAACTGCTTGCGCACCGTTTTCCACTGCAACCACTTCCAAACCCAAATGTCGCAACAAACGTACAATTAATTCGCGGTTATCATCGTGATCTTCTGCAATCAATACGCGGCCTTCAAAAATGGCTTTGTCATCGCGTTGCGCAACGGTAATCGGTTTAGCGACTTTACTTTTCTCAACATTTAAATGAAGTGTAAATTCGCTACCTTTATGCACTTCACTGGTGACAGAGATTGAACCGCTCATTAAATTGGCGAGTTGTTCTGATAGGCATAAACCTAATCCTGAGCCACCAAACCTGCGGGTAATACTACTATCGCCTTGGGTAAAGCTATCGAATATTTCTTCAAGCTGTTGCTCTTCCATACCAATGCCAGTGTCAATAACGTTAAACCGTATGCCAGTAAACGTTTCACGAATTGATAAGGTAACACTGCCTTTGTCGGTAAACTTAACGGCATTAGAGCATAGGTTGAGTAATATTTGTTTTAACCTGAATTGATCGGCTTTAATTGCAAAGTCATCATCGAGGGCATTAATAATGTAAAAATCGATATTCTTTTTATTGGCCAATGTGGTAAACATAGTGCCAATTTCTTCAATCAAGCCACTTACATTAAATGTACTGATATCCAGCTCTAGTTTGTTTTCTTCGATGCGGCTGATATCGAGAATATCATTGATTAAATCAAGTAAGTGCTTGCCATTGTTATTTATGATCGCCAGATCTTTATTAAAGTTACGTAGATCATAATGGGCATTACTCATCGCCTCTGAATGACCAATAATTGCGGTGAGCGGGGTGCGTATTTCATGGCTCATATTGGCAAGAAATTTTGATTTAACTAAGCTTGCTTGGCGTAAATCTTCGCTGGTTTTTTGCAGTTCTTGCGTGCGTTGCGTCACGATAACTTCGAGCTGCTTCTTTGCTTTACGCTCGTGGGCACGGCGCTGGGCTGCAACTATCAACAAAATGCTTAAAAGACCTGCAACGATAAAAAATATGCGCTGTTGCTTTGATTTCTCTATTGCGAGTTTTTGAATTTGTTTTTCTTTTTCCAGTTCGGTGACACGTGTTTCGAGTTGATTACGCTCTTCGAATGCTTGTTCTTGAGCGAGGCGCTCTTTTAAGTTTTGCTGCTTGATTTCCGTGTTGACAAGTTGTTGCTGTTTGCGCACGCCATACGCTAGAGACACCATATTATTGGCGCCATAAATGATCAACGCTTGAGAATAAGCTTTTTGTAAAAGTTGTTTGTTACCCGTTTTTTTTGCGATATCGATAGCGTTATTGATTTGCTCAAGCGCCATTTCCGGCTCTTCTAATACAATAGCGACGCGAGAAAGGTGATATGCAACGCTGAAATTAACTGTCGGGTTATTTAACTTCTTGCCGATTTTTGCTGCATTAGCAATATGCACGCGCGCTTGATGGTAATCCGTTAACCAAATATAGCTATCCGCGAAGTTTAGTTCGACAGACGCTAAGTGATAGGCATCATCTTTATTGACTAAAATCGCTTTAGCATCACTTAAATGTTTTATTGCACGGTTGTATTTACCAAGCGCGTTTAGCGACACGGCTACGTTGCTGTGCGTTAAAAATTGCGTGTCTTCATCTAACTCGTGGTAATGATTGTTAAGTAGGTCATCGTATATTTCGACCGCTTTATAATTGTGCCCGAGCTTAGCAAGCAAGCCTGCGCGATTTAGTTTTACATCCAGTACGTCTTGTTTTGTACCGTATTCAACGTAGCGAGGTTCGGCTTGTTGATAATAATCGAGCGCGCGCGAGAATTGGTTGAGTTTTTCGTACGCCAGCGCGATGTTATTTTCAAGGTGAGCGGCTTTAACTTGGGCATTATGTTCTAAATGAAATGCTAATGCTTTGGAATAGTAGGCAATCGCTTCTTCGGGTTGGTCGCTGTAGTAGTAAATTAATCCAAGCAGTCGGTTAATGTCTGAGCGTTTACGCGAGTTTTTTGTTAACAGTAGTGCGCGCTTAAGTGGCGCTATTGCGTTTTCTAGCTGACTGATTTTTGCGTAATTAGCCCCGATCAAATGTAAAATTCGCGCGGTTTGTTCATTACTGAGCTGATGCTGTGTTTGGATTGCGTGGTATGCGTCAATTTGTTGGCTAACATCATCAAGTTGTTTGATGTTGTCAATTTGTTGTGTCAGCGCCTCGTCTTCTAGCGCAAAAATCAACTGAGAAAAGCAAAAGCCAGCAATAATTACGAAGCGTAAAATTCCTTTTTTTATAATGCTGTCCATTTTCACGTCTTTTGCTTGTTTTAATAGGCGTTTACTGTAAGCAAGTGCGCGCCAGAGTTCAAGCAAATTCGGTAAAATAGCGCCGCTTATCTAGCGCTAAAGTATGATTAAAAAGGTATATAAATGATGGGTTTACAAAGGCGGGTCATTGGCACTAGAATTGCTTAGATGGAAAATGTTAACAAATTATTAAAATAAGTAAGGATGCGTCGTGAAAAAATTGTCGTGGCTTAGTGCAATTTTTTTATTGCAGGTAAGTGTTTCACTGTTTGCAAAACAAAATTTTGAGCTTAAATATATTAACCAACCGATTGTTGTAGATGGCGTAATAGACGAGGCTCATTGGCAAAATGCGACGTTTGTAGACTTAGCTTGGGAAGTAGAGCCGGTAGAAGGAATTCCCGCATCGCTTGAAACGCATGTGTGGATGTACCAAGATGGCAACAACCTGTATGTTGCGTTTAAGGCAAGTGACCCAGATCCGAGCAAAATTCGCGCGTCCATTCGTGACCGAGATGACCTGTGGTTTGATGATAATGTCATTGTGATGCTCGATACCTTCAATGATGAGCGCACCGGGTACCAATTTTATGTAAACGCCCTTGGCGCACAAGCCGATGCACGTATGACTGATTATGGTTCATGGGAAGAAGACTCATCATGGGATGCGATTTGGGATGCGAAAACCCAAATTACGGATACGGGTTATACCGTAGAAATGGTTATTCCATTTACGGCAATTCGTTTTCCGCTTGTCGATGGCAAGCAAACATGGGGTTTATCGCTCTACCGTAACTATCCACGTGGTGTGCTAAATCAATTCTCAAATATAAGATTTGATTACGATATTAAATGTAGCTTCTGTCAGTTTGATAAAATTACTGGTTTTGAACATGCAAAACCAAGCCAAAACTTACAATTAACACCGACACTAACGGCAAGTCGTAGTGATGTACGTGAGAACGATAGTTGGCAAAATGGTGATGCTGATATTGAGCCAGGCTTAGATATTCGCTACGGCATTTCATCGGATGCGGTACTTAACGCGACGATAAATCCCGACTTTTCGCAAGTTGAAGCTGATGCCAGCCAGCTTGATGTGAACAGTACATTTGCTTTGTTTTATGAAGAAAAGCGCCCGTTTTTCTTGGATGGAGCCGATACATTTGAAACGGAGTTATTTAACTTTGTTCATACCCGAAATATCGCTGACCCAGATGTGGGAGCAAAATTAACCGGTAAATCGGGTAATCACACCTATGGTGTTCTTTATGCTAATGACCAGCAAAGTGCGCTGATTTTACCTGGCACGCAAGGGTCTACCCTAGCCGTTGTTGATGAAAAAGCGCATGCAGGGATTGCCAGTTATCAACTTGATTACGGCTCACGCGATAATTTAGGTATGTTGGTTACTAGCCGCCAAAGTAGCAACTATCATAACAATTTAGCATCGGTTGATGGTGCAACGTATTTATCTGAACAAGACCAAATTCGCTATCAGTTTGCCTATTCTGATACTAAAAACACCGAACAGTTAGTCACTGACTTTGACCTTGCTAAAAATCAACAAGGACATACCGCGTATGTTGAGTACCAACGAAACACCAAAGCATATGATTTAAAAGCATCGTATCGACAAGTTGATGCCGATTTTCGTTCAGATTTAGGTTTCGTAACACGTGCTGGTTATGAAAAAGCGCTGGTTGGTGGCGGCTATCATTGGTATATGCCACAAGGCGAATCGGTAACAGATTATTGGTTGAAAGGCGATTACGATATCAATTACGAACGACACGGCGATAAATTAGCCAGCGAACTTGAAATATACGCGGGCCTTGAGGCTATCTACAATATTTACACAGAAGTAGGGTATATTGCAGGTGAAACGAAATATGGAAATCGTTATTACGACGAACAATATGGAGATTGGTGGTTTTCAGGTAAGCCAACGGGTGATGTAAAAATATCACTTTATGCGCGTGAAGGTAAACGCATCGATTACCGTAATGCGGAGCTTGGTGATTCATTGTATTTAAACCCAAAAATAACATGGGATTTGAATCAGTATTTACAGTTTAAACTTGCGCATACTTACAGTGAAATGAAGCTCGATGACGCTCTGTCGTTTCGCGTTAACCTAACCGACTTACGTGTAAACCTTAAATTTAATATGCAAAGCATGTTGAAGCTTGTCGTGCAGTATGAAGTAGGCAAGTATGGTGATTCACCGCTTGAGATTACTAATCAGATCAATAAAGAACGCGATTTTGCCACCCAGTTGATTTATTCATATAAGCTTAATCCGCAAACATTGTTTTATTTAGGGTATTCAGACAACGGGTTTAGCGATGATGACGAACAACGTCTAAAAGCTAATGAGCGTACGTTCTTTACCAAATTTAGTTATGCATGGCAGCTTTAACTTTATGTATTAGAACGTGTTGATCTTTACGGATCACTTAAACACAAAAAAAGTGGGCAATGCCCACTTTTTTATTTTTAGCGTACTATCAAGTCGTACTGTCAAGTTAGTTATTTAGCTTGATTCTCAACCCACTGCGTTAATAAACGCACGCTGTAGCCTGTACCACCTTTTGGCACTTCATTTTTAGCTGATGACGCAAGTGCATTACCGGCTATATCAATGTGCGCCCACTTAGTATCGCCTACAAACTGCTGTAGGAAAGTCGCTGCAGTTGTTGCACCCGGACCACCTGAACCGATATTAGCAAAATCTGCAATCGGGCTTTTAAGCATATCTTTGTAGCCAAGTGGTAAACGCCATAGGTTTTCATTTACTTGTTTACCAGCAACTGTCAGTGACTCAACTAGGCTGTCATCATCTGAAAATACAGCAGCGTAGCGATTACCAACAGCACGTACTTTTGAACCAGTAAGCGTTGCAATATCGACCATAACTTGAGGTTTAAATTGCGTGCGCGCATACCAAAGTGCATCAGACAGTACTAAACGACCTTCAGCATCAGTATTTAGAATTTCTACCGAGTGACCCGCTGCAGTGCGCACTACATCGCCAGGAGCAACAGAGCTTTCCGATACCATGTTTGCTGCCATGCCCATTACTGCAACTACGTTAACTTTCGCTTCGTTTAACGCAAGCGCTTTTACCGTGCCAAGCGCTGCTGCCGCGCCTGCCATATCAGATTTCATGCGCGCAATTGATGAACCTGTTTTAATGCTGTAGCCACCTGAATCAAAGGTTATACCTTTACCAACAAGTGCAATGGGTGCATCGTCGCTGCCTTTATAATGGGCAACAACTAAACGAGAACCTTCATTGCTGCCACGGCCAACCGCTTCAAGTGCACCCATGCCAAGTTCTTTGATTTCTTTTGGTGTTAATACAGATACTTCGACACCAATCTTTTTCAGTTTTTTCGCTTCATTTGCAAAATCAACAGGCGTCATTTCTGTAGCGACTTCAGAAATTAAGTCACGCGCTAGAAATACACCTTTTTCAATATTAGCTAAGTGAGCGTATTCTTGTTTTGCAGTGTTTGCGTTTGTTGAAATAAAAGTAAACGCTTTTTCTTCACGCTTTTCTTTTTGGTATTTGTCAAAACGGTATGCACGTAAGTTAATGCCGTGAGCAAGTTGCGCAAGATCAGAGCTTGCAAATGATGAGGCATCAACAGCAATATTCTGGATGTATTTTTGTTCTAACATGCCAGAAAGCTTACCGCCTAATTTTGTCAGCTCTGATTGTGTCAAGCTGTTGTCATCGCCAAGACCGATAACTATTACGCGCTTATAAATGCTGTTTTGTGGCGCAACCACTTCTAACTTAGTGGCAAACTTACCGCTAAATTCGTTTGCAGCGATTGCTTGATTAAGTTGGCGTGCAAAAGGGTAGTTTGAAAACACCTTTTCGTTTTGCTTTTCATGGGTGAATAAAACAAGTGTATCTGCGTCGGAGGTCGTTGCGTTTGAAAAGTTAAACTGCTCAGCTGCAACAGGCATTGCAGCACTCGCCGTTAGCGCAAGTGCTAATAAAGACTTTTTCATGTGAGATCCTTCAAATATAAATTCGTGCATGTTTACATTAACGCCAGCAAAATGTTAATCGATAAACGATTAGTTGCCAGTTTAGCGAGGCGAATAACAAGAAAAAAGCCACTTGGGTAGTCGTTTGGTTACATTTTGTCAAATATACATTACAAAAATAACGCAGTTTTGTTGATTAAATACACAAAATCACCGTCGAAACATTGAGTTAAATCAAAAATTTCGATAAAGTTTGTACTACTTTATGGGGACATTTGTTACCTAGAGCCCATTTTCCTCTATAAAAAATTAACAATTCATACGTGGAAGGCTCTAAATACAAGAAAGGTTGGGGCATGGAATTATCACAAGAAGAGTTAGCTTTTTTCTCTAATATGTTTGCAGACAAATCAACACCTGAGCAAACTGAAGAGTCAGGCCATGCGCTTAGCATTAAATCTGAAATTCCAAGCAATCTTTATCAAGTATTTGAGCAATCTAAACTGACATTACTGGCTGAGATTAGTCATTATCAGTTGTGGTTTCCGCTCGAAATGACAATTGACAACGGTGAGTTTAAACCGGTTCTCGGTACTCCTGAAATCGTCGATATTCAAAATGGTGAGCGAAGTTGGCGTGGCGGCGATTTTGTTAATGTGGAATTGCAAGATCAAAAAGGCAAGGCACACGACCTATTGTCACTTTCAAGTACCGGCATTGCGTTTCGAGTAAGCGACCGTCGCAGCCTTAAGCGCATTTTAAACGAAAAGTCGTTATGTATAAGCTTACCTAACGAAGAACAAGTGGCACTAGAATTTGAAGCAGTGCGAGTAGAGCGCGATGTTGTGGCAGCGAAAATTGCCAAAGTTCAACGCGGACGTGACCGTTTAAGAAAATTTTTGTTTAATTTACACCGTAATGAAAACCAACAACTCTATCAGGGATTGCAGTCATAAAGCGCAGCTTACTCTAGCAAGCTGCGCTTTTGTGGCGTTTATGCCAAACCAAATGGGTCGTCCACGCTATGCGCAGGCTCTGTAAACCACTTTGGACCTTCATCTGTCATGTAAAAATGATCTTCAAGTCTGACACCAAATTTACCTGGTAATACCAACATCGGCTCGTTACTAAATACCATTCCTTTAGCAAGTGGTGTGGTGTCACCTTTTACCAAGTAGGGTGATTCGTGAATGTCCATACCACAACCATGACCTGTACGGTGCGGTAAACCTGGAAGTTCGTATTCTGGACCAAACCCAGCAGCATCAATTACCACGCGGGCAGCAGCATCGGTTACTTCGCAAGCTTGTCCAATTTTGGCAGCATTAAATGCAGCGATTTGCGCTTCTTTTTCTACTTGCCATACACCACGCTGTTCGTCAGTTGCCTCACCATACGCATAAGTACGCGTAATATCAGAATGATAGCCTTCAACAATACAGCCGGTATCAATCAGTACCCAATCATTTTCTTGTAGTACTTGAGGATCTTTTACACCATGGGGGAAAGATGTCGCTAAACCGAACAGCACAATGCAAAACGATGAACCTGATGCACCTACCTTTTTATGAGCTTGGTTGATAAACGCTTCAACTTCGCTTGTACTAATGCCTGGTTTTAAAATGCTTGCTGCGGCTTTATGCACTTCTAATGTCATATTTTTAGCGGTTTGCATCAGAGCGATTTCCGCATCAGATTTACATTCACGGCAAGGCGCGGTAATAACATCAGCGTTAATCACTGTAAGTTGCGGGTTTGCTTTTATAATGCCGTCGACAAGAAAATAACCAGCGCTTGGGTCGACAGCAAGTTTGCCTTCGTTGATCCCCTGTTTTTGCAGTATTTCTGCAATTAACGCGTAAGGGCTTTGATGTTCATGCCAGCCAAAAAACTCGCCATTTAGCTTCATGTAATCGTTCAGTGAACCTTGTTCGAAATGCGGGGCAACGTAACATAGCTCACCTTTTGCTGGCAAAATAGCACCAACTAAACGCTCGCTTTTGTACCATTTTAAACCGGTAAAATAGGTTAGGTTAGTACCCGCATCAATATACATAGCTGCAATGCCTTGCTGTTGCATTAGTGATTGCGCTTTTTGTAAACGGGCGTTGAGTTCGTCGTTTGAAATTGGCGCAACCTGTTGCGTCATATTGTCTAATTTGGCTAAAGCTTGTTCTATTGTGCTGCCACCTACACCTATCGTCATATGAAAATACTCTTTATTGTATGCAATATGCAAAATCTATCATTTTATTTTAGGTTTTAGAAGCACTAGGAGTGATTTTATGAAAACTAACCGTTATAATTGAAACACTATAACATTTTAGTTTCTAACTTATCCCCATTCATGACAGATATCACCACCCATAAAACTGCAAGGCGCCGTTTACTCATCGCCCTTTCCATTACAAGCACTTTTATGGTGATTCAATTTATTGTTTCGTTTTTTGCCAACTCTATGGCAGTACTGGCTGATGCCGGTCATTTATTTGTTCATAACAGTTCATTGGTAGTGGCGTTAATCGCCTCAAGCATTGCGATTCACTTAGCAAAAAACTATAACGCGGGTTATAAAAAAGCAGAGCTCATTGGCGGCTTAATTAACGGTATTTTGTATTTAGCCATCGCAGCGACGATTATTTTTGCCAGTACTAATAAGCTTGTAAATCACGCAGATCACTCTCATGAGGTAAATACCTTTTTAATGACGGCAGTCTCTGGCCTTGGTTTTCTATTTCATGCAGCATCGGCTTATGTGTTGTATCAAGGACGCAAAGAAAGCGTTAACGTTTATGCGGTATTCTTACACAGCTTTTTAGACTTGTTATCGACGGTATTAACATTTAGCGCCGGTATAGTGATTTACTTTACTGGTTGGGTCGATATCGATATTTTCTCAAGTTTAATTATTGCCACTTTTGTACTGATAACAGGTTTTCGAGTGATCAAAAAATGCATTGATGGCCTAGTTGAAACTGATAGCGCATTGCCAGCGGCGACAGATATCGAATCACGATTAACCAATCTGGAGCACATTAGCAGCGTTCACAATGTAACGGTTGATAAGCAAGGCAGTAAAACGATCGTCGGCGCACACATTGTTCTAAAGCCGAGTTGCACCAAAGAACTTCATCACGATTTATGTCAATTAGCCGTCGAAAAGTGCTTGTTGCAAGAATTTTTGGTGAAGCACAGCGTGCTGCAAATTGAAGCGCATCAGTGTAAACATTGTTGATTTATTAATACGTTAATCGTAATCTGATGTGTAAAAGGGCCTTAAAGGCCCTTTTTTGTTTGTTAAAGAAACTATACCAATTGTTTAGAGCGCTTAACGAGGTGGATTATGTTTACTCTAGCGGTTGATAACACGTTAAAACTAGCGTTGGTTGATGCCAAGTTTGCAACGGCGTATTTTGATATCGTAACAAAGCAACGTGATTATTTGAGTCGTTGGTTGATTTGGCCAAGCCATGCCGACAGCATTGCGTTTTTCTCGAATTTTATTACTCGCTCACTGATTGATTATGCTAATGGCAAGTCGCTGGTGTGTGCCATGATTTATCAAGGCGAATTAGTGGGAAATGTGAGTTTTAATTCCATTGATCATACGCTTAAAAAAGTTGAAATTGGTTACTGGCTTAGTTGTGATTTTCAGGGTAAGGGCATTGTTACGCGCGCCGTTACTAAGTTGATTGAATTGGCGTTTACGCAATACGAAATGGAAAAAGTTGAGATTGCAGTTGCCGTTAACAATACTGCAAGCCGAAATGTCTGTGAGCGTCTTGGTTTTTCGCTAGAAGGGGTTATTACACGTGCCGAGAATCTTAATGGCAAAATAGTCGACCATGCTATTTATGGTTTAAAACGCGGTAGTTAATCTAAGCATTCGGTCGGTGGTTTTTGAAGGTTGGGATTGTGCTAATCTCGCGCACAATCCCGAATTGTGGGGTTAACTTAATACCTTAATTTGTTCAAGTGACGACACCCGGATATGAGTTTGAAAATAGTATTTGCCTGTTCTTTTGCCATTTGAAACAAAATCGATAATTTCGCGTTTTGCTTCACCCGTAACTTCAATCACTTTGCCTGTGAAAAACGCGTTGGGCGCTTTGCCATAATTTTTGGTAAATTCTGGTACCACTGAAGGCGATAATACAATGGTTACTGCACGTCGGTCGCGATAATCGTGTTCAGTATTGAGATAAACTTCACCATGGCGTGAACTTCCGGTAGCTTTAACTAAAAATTTAAATGTACCTTGTACACCATCAGGCGCATTGTCTTCGGCTTGCGCGATTAAGTTCATAGTGTCTGCAACGTCAATATTTGTTGTTGAGTTACATGCGGTTAAAAATAGACTAAGCGATAAAATTAGATACTTCACCAGTTACTTTCCTTGTATTTAATGTATAGAAAGTGCACGCAAAACTGATAAGAGAAAACGTGCACGTGACGGATATTACATCAGATTCAAGTAATCAAAAAGCTTAATTAGAGCAAAAACTCAATCTTCATTGTCATTCTTATCTGTTATTGAACGCGTTTTAATCGCTCTAATTGTTTAATATTGGCAAGTAAGTCTCGTCGTGTTGGGTTTTCACGGTACGCATTATTTAATAGTGTAATCGCGCGTTCATATTGTCCTTGGTCAATTGCGATTTGCGCGCTGAATATCCACGCTTGCTCTTTATAATTATCAAGGCTACTTGCCCGCACATAATAATTATTTGCCTGCGAGAGTTGTTTTTGATGTTGATAAAGTTGGCCTAATTGAAGTAAGGCTTTGCCGTTACTGGCATCGGTTTCAATTGCGCGGGTTAAGTATTGCTTTGCTGTTGTTGTTTTACCATTTCGCTCAGCTAACAGCCCTAGATAAGTTAACAGCATGCTTTGATGTTTAAAGTTAAGCTTAGTGCTGTGTTTTTCAAGCACTGACGCAAGTACTTGTGCTTGCGATACGTTATTTTGGTTTATCAAAACCGTTAACGCGTTAACGATTTGTGTTAAATGCGCGGGGTCATCTTTGTTGATTATTTCTGTTAATAATTTTACGGCAGCGTCACTGCTACCGTGGTTTAAATGGAGTTGGGCGTTAAGTAATAGATTGGTTGGGTTATCATTGCCAAGACGTCTTGCCACTTCAATGCTTGCGAGGGCGTTCTTTTCTTTACCTTGCTGCAATTGAATTTGGCTAAGATGTAACCAAAGATCAGCCTCGTTAGGTGTGTTTTCAATTAGTTGGTTAAGTAAAACCGTAGCTTCGTTTACATCGCCGGCTTGGGTTAACGCCCATAACAATCCTTTTTTGTAATCAAGGCTATCTGGTTGTAAAAAAAGCGCTTGTCTAAACCCAGCAATGGCGGCGTAGGGTTGAGCTTGCTGCATATGCAAATAAGCTAATTGTGCAAACAAACTTGCATCTTGATCACCTAATGTTAATGCACTCGCGAGATATTTTGCTGCTTTTTGATTATCTTCCAACTTTAAATAGATTGCGGCAAGTGCGCGGTGGCTCGGCAGTAAATCGGGTCTTTTTGATAGTGCGTGGCGAAAAGCACGCTCGGCGTGCGCTAGCTGTTTTACTTGTAGTGCTATTTGACCAACCGCTTGCGCAAGTGCAGGGCTTAATGTGTTAGTTTCTAACTGCTTTACAGTTTGCCACGCGCCGTTGTAGTCGGATTTGGCAAGCAGTGGCTTTATTGTTGTCGCAATGGTTTG
Organism: Pseudoalteromonas sp. NS-SX12; assembly: GCF_057367955.1. NCBI lineage: Bacteria > Pseudomonadati > Pseudomonadota > Gammaproteobacteria > Alteromonadales > Pseudoalteromonadaceae > Pseudoalteromonas > Pseudoalteromonas sp. NS-SX12. Next base: position 14,800 of record NZ_CM170635.1, read on the forward strand.
TTCGTTAGCCGTGAGCTTAGCAGCATCTTGTGATAATAAACCGTATTTAATCTCAAAATCCCAACTCGGTTTAGTTATCGCGATATCGACGTGTGCATTGCTCGAAGCTGCACTAGTACAAACAAATAGCAGTGTTAAGAACAGAGTAATTTTCATATGGTTTCTACTTCAATAGGCCAGTTAAAACGCGCTTTTACGTTCTCGCCATTTTTTTTAGGCGGGGTAAAGCGGGCAATTTTAACAATACGTTTAATTTCTTTTTTAAAGCTGGGAAATGGATTCTCTTTAATATCAATGAGCGTCACTTTGCCGTGTTCGTTGATTAATACATCAAGCACAATGTCAAAACGCTTTACGCCGCTGCGTCGTATCTTTTTGGGTACGTTGAATTTGAGATTCGCAAGTGATCGTGGCAAGGAATCTAAGTCACTCAAACCAAATGCCTGCCAATCAACATCCAATGAGTCGCTCCAGTTGATGTCATCTACCTGAAAAGTGATATCAATTGGCTGTTTTGTATAGGTCACATCTGGTTTTACTAAACTCATGGTGATTTGCGGGCCCTCACCACTTGCGCTAATAGCAATTTGCGGAGTGTCTACTTGTGGCTGCGTCATTGGTGGCGGAGGAGGAGGGGGCGGCGGTAAACTCACTGTCTCAATATTGCGCACTGTTAGCGATTTTTGCACGCCGGTAGTCAAAAAACGCGAAAGCATTACAAGGGAAAGTGCCGATACAAGAATTGCAAATGCAACCAGTAAGGCAATTGAATGCGAAGTTACTTTCTTCATTGTGTCGCAATGCTTACATTGCTCGCACCCGCGAGTTTACTTTCGTCAATTACTTGCACCAAAAGCTCGGTTGGTACCAGTTTATCAGCCTGAATAACCACCGCGCGTTGCTTGTCTTTTGTCAGCTGGCTAACAATCGAACGGACGCCGGCAACGCCAATATTGCTGCCATCGTAAACCACTTCTTTAGCGTTAGTAATGGCAATCATAATTAGATTGCGCTCTAGTTTTTGTTGCGATAATGCCTGAGGCTTATCAACCTCTACCCCCGTTTCTTTTACAAAAACGGTGGTAACTATAAAGAAAATAAGCAATATAAACACCACGTCTATTAATGGCGATAAATCGATGTGTTGCTGTTGCTCGTTTTGCAATCGTTGTTTTAGATTAGCTTGCATGGCGCTCTACTTCATTTAAGCTGCGATTAACTAGGCTGTAGAGGATCCAAGCAGGTACTGCCAATAACAAACCAAGTTGTGTTGTAAATAGGGCATCTGAAATGCCAGCGGTTAAACTGTTGCCCAAGCCCATTGTTTCACCATAAGACATGGCAACAAAGGCATCTAATAATCCCATAATTGTGCCAAGCAAACCTAATAGCGGTAGCGCGCAAATGCATAAGTTGAGCGATTGTTGCCAAAAGCCAAGAGCGCAACAACACACCTGTTTACGTGCAATAAAGGCATACACCAAACGGTAATAAACAAACAGCGCGAGCGCTAAAATGGCGATTACAATAGGATGAGATAATTCGTTTAATGTGATCATGCCGCGCCTTTGTGTAGTTCTATGTTTTGGTTGAAGTTAAATTGGCTAAGTGAAATGGCACACTGCTCAAGTTGATGATAATGGCTTTTAACTTTTCGTGACAAAAACGCATGGCAGAGTAACGCTGGAATAGCGACAACAAGGCCGAGCTCGGTTGTTACGAGCGCCTCTGAGATGCCACCTGACACCGCAGCCGGGTCGCCTGCGCCAAACAGGGTCATTAATTTAAAGGTTTCAATCATGCCGCTTACTGTTCCTAAAAGGCCAAGCAGTGGCGCAACAGCAGCTGTTACAGCAATTGCGCCAAGTAGGTTGTCGAGTTGCTTCTTTTGCTCGTTTAAGGCATTGAAAAGCGAATCATCTCTCAATTGGCCAATTGGAGTGCGTTTACAAATTTCGACCAGTTCGGTTTGCCAGATGCCCAGTTTCAATGTTTTGTAATCACCATTGAGATTAGTTAAGCGCTCTGTTACTGCTGGCACGATTTTGTCGAGCCTTGCAAGCTGAACCAGTTTGTAAATTGAAATAAGTAACGCGAAAAGTGCAAACAGTAATATCGGTGCGACCCAAACACCGCCTTTGCTGATGTGCGAAATAATGCTCTCTTGCTGCTTTAAGCTCATGGTAGCGCGGCCGTTACTTGGGTCGATTGGCAATAACGCACTGCCGGTGTCTTTTAGCTGCGTTAATGCATCATGCGCATTTTCTAGTAATACTGCGACTTCATTGTGCTGGCTAGATTTATCAATTAAACCCGCAGCATTATCGCTTTTAAAATAAGAGAAAGGGCCAATATCAATTAGTTCTGCTTGATGTGTATTCCCATCGCTAAATACAACCTCACTTTGATAAAACAGCCCCTGCCTTTGTTGTGTTTCACTAAAGCTTCTTTTCGCAAGCGCTAATAACTCTGTTAAGTCGTCACTTTTTGGTGTGATTTCGCTGTCACTTAAATAACGAGTTAACAGGTGTGTTTGATATTGCGACTGTTGCTGCCATTGTTTTAAGCGATTTTCAACGTCTTCTATCGACAGTGCTGCTTCATCTTGTGCGCGTATTACGCCTTCAGTTTCTTTACGCAGTAACAGAACAGCGTTTTCAGCGTTAAGCAATTCGCGGCTGAGATTACTATTCTCACGTGCCAATTGTTTTTCGGTTTTGTTGAGTGCAGCTTGCGCACTTTTAATATCGTGTTGTAACGATTGAATTACGTCGCTTGCTTTAAGCGGGGCTACAACACAAAGCAACGCAGTGATTAACCATAAATATAGTTTCATTGTGTTTGCTCCAAGGTTACCGGTAGAGAAATAAAATCGGCTTCTTGTCGTTGCTGTAACATGGCCTTTGCTTTTATAAAGTCGGCATAAGGCATTTCATTATTGAGTTGCCATTGCCACTGATTGTTTGCAACAAACCCGATGCCAGTCTGTGTACCATCTGGCGTACTCACATAGGCAAGCTTTTCACCGATGTAGATTTGTTCAAGTAACACGTGTTTACCTGTTGCTAGTGTGATTTTGGACTTTTCAAAACTTATGCGCTGATTAAACGCTTGGCGTTTGCTTTGTAGTAGTAACAAAACTTCAAGGGTTTCACTGTCAGTCGATGCATCGGTAATTTGTAAAAGCGATTGCCGCCATGTGTTTGCTAAAGGAGGGGGCAGGCTTGTTATCTGGCTGTGAGCGTAACTAATTGATTGTTCAAGCCACAATGCAAGCTCATGTTGCTCAGATTCAAGTTTAGATTGCGCGCGTAAAATCTGATTTCGGCGCTCACTAACTTCATCATTGTGCTGCTTGCTTTGTGCGAGTTTTTCTTTTAATCGCTGTTTTTCAATATTTAATAAACGTAATCGTTGCTCGAGCAAAGGTTTTTGGCTTTGCCAATCGGCTATCAGTTGATTACGTTGTTTATGTAAGTTAAGCCATTTATCGACCAATAACTGATAGTCTTTTACGGTACTTGCGTGGCTTTCAAACAGACACGCAGTAGCAATTAATAGCACCAAGGTTACTTTTTTCGCAGTCTTCATAGTGACAAAAAATTCGCCAGTAGTGACTTAGCGCCACACTAGCGTTAGTTACAAATTAAATATATTGCAAATGATAACCGTTATCATTAGTATCTACAACTAAAATAAACTCACTATTAAACTTAAATTCTTGAATCGTGCATTGCCTTTACAAATAAATAAGCAATGGTGCGAAAACCACACACCTAACAAGTGTTCCCTTTACTTGTTTAGAAAAAGGAGTTTCAACAGATGATAGCGTTAAATAATCAATGGCAGCAGTTTGCGACTGATTTTGAAAATCGTAACAATTATGTCGTGGGTAAATCGGAGATAGACCGTATTAAAACGCGTCTTTCAAAGTTTTATGGTACGGGTCATGTGCTAGAGCTCGGTTGTGGTAATGGTACCTATACAAAAGTGATGGCTGACAATGCACAGTCGGTTACTGCAACCGACGTAAGTAGGGAAATGTTAAATGTATGCCAAAAGCGCTTATGTGATTGCGATAACGTAATAACCCAGTTGGCAGATGGCTTTAATTTACCTTATCGCGAGAACAGTTTTGATACCTTGTTTATGGCTAACCTATTACACGTAGTACCTGAGCAAAATAAGTTACTTAAAGAGTGTCATCGTGTATTAAAACCGTTTGGTCAGGTGATTGTGATGAGCGTTACCATGTATAAAATGTCACTGATAAATCGTGCAAAGTTATTGTATCGTTACCATAAAACCTATGGTAAAAAGCCAACTCATAGCACAGTACTCACGCCCGATTTATGTCAAAGCTTGTTTAATGCCTCTGGTTTTGAACTAAAAAGCCAAGAATTGTTAGGTACTAATACTCATGCTTTGCTGTGTCAGGGCATTAAGCGCTGATACTAAGGGCGGTTTTATAGAAAACCGCCTTTAGTTCTAAATGTTGTTCACGTTAATAAATTGTCTTAATCAATTAGCTAGTAAAGATCCACTCTAATGCGTTTATCCTCGATAAGTGATTGGTAGACGTGCTCTTCTAAAATTGATTTAAGACAATTGATAACTGAGTCGCCAAACCCTTTTTGTTTTCCGCATAAATAAATCATTGCGTTATCGTCAAGCATCCACTTTTTAATATTGCTAGCATGTTGTTCTAGCTGCTCAGTAATATAACCGCCACCGTCGCGAGACCAGGCTGGAGTAAAGTGAGTCAGTGATTTATCGCTAAGCATGGTATTAATTTCATCTTTAAAATAAAAATCGGTGCTCTTTGATTGCTCACCGAAGAATAACCAAGCGGGTAAACACTGCTCTTTGACTGACATACCTTTTAGTAAGCTAATAAGAGGCGCAATGCCCGTACCAGCACCGATTAAAATGGTGGGGCAGTGGCGTTTAGGTAGATGGAAATTTGCATGATGCCTAATACGAGCACTTATCAGTTCATTTTCATTCAGATCACACAGATAATTTGAAGCAAGTCCCGGCTTACCTAAGTCATCGAAATACCTGCGCACAAAAATCTCTATGTTAGATTCGTGTGGTGTGTTTGCAATTGAATAAACCCGTGGTGGTAGCGGCGTTAATACATCGACAAGTTGTTGAGCTGATGTTGCGCTTTCACCAAGCCAGTTCGATTGCCTTACTGCTTCAAATAGTGGCATTTCAGTATTTTGAAAAATGACGGGTTGCTGACAATCAAAGCCTTTTTCACGCAGCATTTGTTGACACTTAATTGCGTCGTATTTGGGTACTACTTCCAAAAGGTCGCCAGCCTGATAAATGAGTCCCTCGTTTTTAAAGGTTATTCTATGTGCAGCGCGCTTAGGCTTTTGTGGGTTCACTAGCATGTTACTGTGGGTACTAAGAAGGTGATAGTTATCAGTCAATAAAACGGTCGATTGCTCCTTGCCAATAAAGTGGCTAATTTGCTGCCACCAATGGCCAATAGCATCTTTATCACCGCGATCTACCTCAATCACATCGGTAATTGGCTTTGCACCTTTTGATGACAATAAATGTGCAAGTTGGTGGCCGAAGGCACAAAAATGCTGATAGGTACGATCGCCCAACGCCAAAATTGAGAAATTCACCTTGCTAGTTAGCGTTTGCGTTTGCTTCATTTTATTAAGAAATGTCACCGCGGTTTCTGGCGGTGCACCTTCGCCATAGGTGCTAGCGATTAAAAGCACTTGGCGATACTGGCCTAAACAATCAGGTGTGAGAGAAGACAAACAACGCAGATCAAAGGTATTCGGTAGCTGTTTATGAAAGCGCTCTGCAATCGACATCGCAGTGCCTGATTGACTGGCGAATGCAAGCAAGGTACTCGCGGTTTGACTACAGGCATTCAATAAGCTGTAACAACATGCATAAAACACAAAACAGATACTCAATATACCTATTGATGCATACAGTGATAAGCCGTTGTTTACATCTAGCTTAAACAAGGTGAAGCAGCCACTAAATAGGGCACATGCAACAAAGCAAAAGGCAAATAGCGATAGCCTCTGCTGCTCTTTTTGCTGCCAAAGAAGCAATGAAATAACCACAATTACAGCACAAAATAATAGGCCGAATTGTTCTAATAGGTGGGCGATAGCGAGTTGGCTGCTAGACAGATAATTGATTATCTCAAACTCTTGGTTAAGCACAATTAAGCGGGTTTCATCGAAAAACTCAAGTTGTTTAATGGTAAAACTATCGAATACTTTTTCGCCATTGCTGTGTTGCGTAACCCCCTCAATTGAAAAGCGTGTTTGAGTATGGCTTGAATTTAACGAAAACATCCACGCCCATAAAACAAAGCCCAATAGAAAAAGCAATTTTATAAATAAATTCAATAAATACGATAGGTTAGCGTGCTGAGAGTTAATAAGGTTTTTGCCATATTTGACTAGCTGAAACATGTTTAATTTACAAATCTAAATGAAAATAATTATCATATGCTATTGCAAAGTGTCAGCGAACGCTAGTAGAATTTGCCCGACAAATAAGTAGACCGAAGATTTTTTAGTGGTATGGCAAGGTCAAATAGCCAAATGCAATTCGATGTTAGTTATGTATCTCGCATTATGCGCAAAATACATATTTTCAGTGCAATGCCGGTATTGGTGTTGATGGTGTTTTTTGCAGTTACGGGTATTTACCTAAACCACCCCGATTGGAAAGGTGGTGACGTTGAAAAACAACAGCAAACCATTGCGCTGCCAAAAAGCCTGACTGATTTACCCGACTGGCCAACTCATTATGCGAGCCACAGTTTAACCTTATTGCACTGGCTTGATGTTGAACATGGCGTATCGGGAGTTGACTTCGAAATCGATTGGGATGAATTAGATAGCCTGGTCATTTTGAATTTATCTGGCCCAAATGGCAGCACCCTAATTGAGGCATTTATTGAAGAAGGGCAAGCACATGTTGATACACGACGCTTATCCCTTATCGATATGCTGAATAATGTTCATAGGGCAAAGCATGTATCAGGGTTATGGCGTGTGCTTTCAGATATAAGCGCGATTTGTATGGTGCTTTTTTCGATTAGTGGTTTTTGGCTGGTTTTGGTTAACCGCATGGAGCGCAAAAACGCCAATATTGCGTTGCTACTCGGTAGTAGCTTGTTTGTCTTTATCATTACTTTAATGCATTAGGAGACGTATCGATGCTTAAGCAGTTAATTGCAGTGACTTCCCTTTTGTTTGCATCTGTCACTGCGCATGCAAATACCTTAACAGTTGAATTTGAATTACCGAGTTTCACCACCGGCGACTATCACAAACCTTACGTTGCAATTTGGGCTGAAAGTAAAGCGCAAAATCAAACGTTGTTGCTTTGGCATTTAACTAAACGAAAAGAAGATAAATGGCTGGTGGACATTCGTCGTTGGTGGCGCAAACAAGGGCGTTATGGTGACACGCCGGATGGTGTGACTGGCGCGACAAAAGGCCCAGGTAAATATAGCGAAACACTCGATGTTGGCGATTTAAGCCAATTCAAACTGTTTATCGAAGTGGTACGTGAAGACGGCGGTCGTTCACTGCTAAAAATGCCAATCGACTTCTCAGATAATCAAGAACGCTATCACTTAGACGCTGATAAAGAAATTGGCGCTGTAACAATTATCAAAGGAAAATAATAATGAAATCCCAATTTGTTAACGTAACCGCAGGGTTAACACTTGCTTTGGCATCAGGTTTAGCAAGTGCCCATGACATTTATATTTGGCCAAGTTACTTTACGGTGAATAGCGAAAAGGCGGTTGACGTGCCAGTTCAAATCACGGCGTCACACACTACATACAGGCCTGATTTTGCAATGCCAAGTGAAGGCGTTAAAGTATTCGCTGCCGACGGCAAACAAGTTCGTCGTATTGGCAGCTTTTATCAAGGTGCGCGTTTTTCAACATTCGATTTAGGTGTTGAGGGCGAAGGCACATATGCACTTGAATATCATCGCGGTCCAAACTATCACTCGCGCTACAAAATTGGTAAGCGAGACACTGAAAAACGCATCCGCGGCAATAAATCACACGCAAAGGCGAATGCACCAAAAGGCGCGCGAGATTTAGAAACGGCATCATACACAACCATTGCAATGTCGTATGTGACGAATAAAGCACCCACCAACGACGTACTCAAAGCAAAAAATAAAGGTTTTGAAGTATTGCCAATCACCCATCCGTCAGATTACGTGACCGGTGAAGATTTAACGGTAAGCTTGTTATTTAACGGCAAGCCAGTGGCAAATCAAGATGTGGTGATTGAGCTCGAAGCCCCTCAATACAGCGAAAATCCTAAAGCCCTTGAACTGAAAAGTGATAAAGACGGCCTTGTGAACTTCAATTTCGCAAAAGGCGGGCGTTACATGCTGAAGGTCAATCATAAAATCGATAGTACCGATCCTGAGGCGGATGTTGAAATTACCCGCGTGTATTACGCATTTGAAGTGATTTTTGAGTAAATCACGATGAAAAAGCTGATTTCCCCTGTGATTGGCATGTTGTCTTTAGCGCTATGCGCTAAAGCACATGCCCATTTTCCAACGCTAAACTGCCATGTCAGCAATACGGATGCAAAACTGCTTAGCTGCACTGCAGGTTATTCTGATGCAAGTCTAGCGGGTGAAGTAATACTTAAAGTGTACTCATACGATGAAGCGTTATTACGTGAAGTAAAGACCGCGAGTGATGGCAGCGTGTCGTTTAGTAAACCAAACGGCGAGTTTTATATTGTGTTTGATGCGGGTCATGAAAGCCCTGCTGAGTTTGATTATGCCGAACTTGAATAAACGCGCGTTTTACCAAACGGGCTTTGTGGAAATTGTGCCGCAGCAAGATGGGCGTAAGGAAAATGCGTATTTTGTCGTGGCTATAGTATCAATAGTCGCGCTTGCAGCATTACTTCTTGTGCTCACGGTAGGCGAACGAAGTAAACGTGTTGCGCTGCCGGCAAATATTGTAAGCCTTAGCACCCAATTACAAAATGCCGCAGAAGAAATCGCTATTTTATCCAGTGTAGGCGAATTGGCTATGAGGCCTACATTAGACGAGCTGATCACCTACCAGATTGACCCTTTTTCCGAGCGTGAATTTGCATCACCGAAATCAGGGTGTTTTATACATCAACACGATAACTACCAATTACGCCTTAACTTTCAGGATTCGGGCTGGCAAGTGATGTGGCGCGAACAAACTCATAGCGCGACAGCGCACGCACATCATGACGATAACGCGCTTTGCAATAACAATAATAAATGGCAACACGTAAGTAGCCAGACTAACCAAAATTAGAGGTTCGCTTGTTTTATAAAATTATGTTTAGTGTGATGGCGTTTTGCATCACGTTATCGAACGCATATGCACAGCACGGTAAGCTGCATGTCGGTACGACCTTACACCCTTATTATGCCTATGTGGCAAATATTGTGGGTAACCAAGGTGAGGTAATTCCGCTAATTGAAACGGGATTTAATCCACACAATTACAGTTTAAGCCCTGCCGATATTGGCCGTTTAAAAAACATGGACGCACTGGTCGTTAACGGTATTGGTCATGATGATTTTGCACTCGATGGTTTTAATCGCATAAAACCGCAAGGCGTTACATTGATAAAAGCCAACGACCAAGTGCCGCTGCTGCGCAAAAACCATAAGGTGAATCCTCATACCTTTGTTTCTATCGATGCGGCAATTCGCCAAGTTTATGCCATTGCAAAATCTCTTGGTCAATTGGCACCTGAGCACGCTAAGTATTTTAGTAAAAACGCATTTTTATATGCCAAAAAATTGCGAGCGTTAAAAAAGCCAGTGCAAGATATTTTAATCAATCACGATTTATCGAATGTGCGTATCGCGAGCACCCACAACGCATATGGTTATTTATTGCAAGAGTTTGGCTTAACGGTTTCAGCCGTTGTTGAGCCCGCGCACGGGGTCTCACCAAGTGCGTCGCAGCTACAACAAACGATTAATGAAATTAAAAAAGCTGACATAGACGTGCTGTTTACAGAACTGAATATGGCAAACAGCTATGTTGATGTAATTGAAAAAGCGACCGGCATTAAAGTGTATCACTTTTCGCATATGACCCATGGTCAGTACAGCCAAGATTTGGTTGAACGGGAAATGCAGCACAACCTAACAATGCTCGCCAAAGCGTTGACATTTGCTGCGTCAAAATCAGGTAACACGCTATGACAATTCATGCTCCTATCGTATGTGTTAGTGACTTAAGTGTCAGCATTAACAACAACCTGCTGTTAAATGACGTTAACTTGTCGGTACCTGCGGGAATTTGGCTAGGCGTGGTTGGGCCAAATGGCGGTGGTAAGTCAACATTGATTAAAGCCCTTATGGGGCAAGTGCCACACCGCGGACAAATCGCCTTAGATTGGCCTGAGCAAAGTGCGCGGCGTATTGGTTATTTACCACAAATTGCAGTTATTGAGCCCTCTTTACCGATAACCGTAAGCGATTACCTCACTATGGTATGCGATACCCGCCCGGTTTGGTTTCGGCATAAGCAAAAGCAAGCAATACGAAATGCTATGACGCGTTTGCAAATTGAAACCTTTACTAACAAACGCCTTGGTACATTATCGGCTGGCGAAAGACAACGCGTTTTACTTTGCGCCGCGCTAATTAATCAACCGGATATTCTGGTGCTAGATGAACCACTTGCCGGTGTAGACAAACAAGGCCATGCATTAATTCTTAATGTGTTATCAGAATTCCACCAAGCGGGTGGCAGCGTGATTATGGTTGAACACCACTGGCACGTGGTGGAACAGTATTGTCAGTTTGTTGCAGTGATTGATGGAAAACTGGTTGACTATGGTCCAATTGAACACGTATTTGGCCGCTTAAAGCCACATGTCGCACCATTTGAGTTAGCAACATCAGCGTAGGAACATTATGTTGGACCTAGTACATACATTCTTTTCAAATCTAGTGAATATTGGTCTGTTGCCAGAAATGTTCAGCTACGGTTTTTTGGTTAATGCCTTTTTAGCGTCTTTGCTAATTGGCCCTTTGTTGGGAGCATTAGGCACTTTAGTAGTGGTGAAACGCTTAGCCTTTTTATCAGAAGCAGTTGGTCACTCAGCACTCACAGGCGTATCCATCGGTATTCTACTTGGCGAACCCATTACCGCACCTTGGATCAGTTTATTTGCGTTTTCATTATTGTTTGCCTTGTCGTTGCAGTGGGTGCGAGGGCGCACGACCGTACCTTATGACGCATTAATTGGCGTCTTTCTGGCGTTTGCTTTGGCAATGGGGGCGGCGCTTTTAATGTTGGTTGCGCAACAAGTAAACGCCCATTTAGTAGAGCAAGTGTTATTTGGCTCGGTACTGACAGCAAATGAACAAGACTTACTCATTTTAGTAGTGATGTTTGTCATTATCGCGGTGCTTGCATGGCGTTTTTCAAATCAAGCATTCTTAACCGCAATTGCGCCTGAAATTGCAAAGAGCCAGCGCATTAACACTAAGTTGCATGATTATGGCTTTGTTGTGCTTATTGCCCTGATGACAGTCGCTGCCGTGAAAATTATCGGTGCAATTTTAGTTGGTGCACTGTTGCTTATTCCTGCGGCAAGTGCGCGATTATTAGCCCATAACTTACGCAGCATGTTGCTATGGTCAGTAATGATTGCAACAACCAGCGCATTAATTGGTGTATTGCTGCCAATGTATATGCAATGGGCCGTGACAACTGGGCCTGCAATTATTTTAACCGCCTGTTGTTGGTTTGTGTTTGCCATTAGCGTGCACAGCGTAAAAGGAGTAAGCACCCGTGCGTAATCTTATGTTAGCGATGTTATTAACCATAATGCCTTTGGCTGTAGGTGCATCAGAGGCAAGCGAAAATAAGCGTTTGAAAATTGTCACTGTGAGTCCAATAAGCCATAGCTTAGTGACTGCAATGGTTGAAAATACGCCTATTCAAGTGACTTATTTACCCCCGAAGCGTTTACCTGTAAGTCGCATCCCAAGCTGGATTGAGAAAAACAAAACGCGCAAATTTGACCAGTTTGATGCGTATGTATCAATGCGCTCAGTAAAGCCACAATTTGATTTATATGCCAGTGTGCGCCAAAGCAATATTCGTGTTGTTGAAATCGACATTGCTGAGGCCCTGTTGCCAAAGGGCGAGAAAGTCGTGTTATTAAACCAACAAGAATATTTTTGGCTTAATAATAACAACTTACTGCTTATGTTAGGCATTTTGAAGCGTGATTTAGTGAGCCTTTGGCCGCAATTCTCTGCAATGTTTAATGCAAATCAACAAGCGCTATCTTCGCAAATTCGCAGCATTAATCGCGCAAGTAATGAGCTGTTAATTAAGCATGACGTTGCATTTATGGTGGCAAATGCGAAACAGGCACCGTTTGTTAATGGCTTTACGACAGATTTAGCGACCCAGCAGGACGCACAAGCCCTAGGCCTAAATTACTTATTAGTCGACAAAGTTAAGAAAACGCCATTGCCCAACACTTGGCATATTGATGATTTTAGTCGATTTAACAAAGCGCCATTAATTGCGCGCTTAAAAAACAATCATAACGCATTATCCCAAACACTTTCTCAATTATAAAAGAGGTTGAAAATGAAAGGTCCAATTAAAACCTTATCGGCCATTGCTGTGGTTGCAGCAATTAACAGTTTTTCAGTTGCAGCAGCAGAAAAATCCCATTTTAGCTATAGCTGGATTGATACTTGGGATACAGATAACAACCAACAAGTAACGATTGAAGAGTTTTTTAAAGCACGAAAAACACGCTTTGACCTTGCCGATGAAAATAAAGACGGCCTAGTGAACTTAGATGAATACCGTAACGAATACGAAAATCGTCTCGATCAAAAAATCGCACAAGAGCGTAAGCAAAGCGTTAAGCAAACAAAAATGCGCTTTAACGCAATGGATAAAAACGACGACGACATAATGTCGAAAGACGAATACATGGATGTTGCAAAGCGCGGTTTTGATTTTTTTGATACGGATAAAAACGGCATGATCACCGATGAAGATCCGAAACCTGAATATAAACCGCGAAAAAAAACTAAGCAAAAAAGCGAAGAAGAAATTAAAAAACAACAACGCGAGCGCAAAATAGCCAGTGCGAAACGTGTTGTAAAAATGCCAACTACGCATAATAAAAAGGGCATGGTTGCGATTTACGACGCCAACGGCAATGGCAGTGTGTCTTGGCAAGAGTACATGGCAGTACGTGAAGAAATGTTCGCAAGAACAGATGAAAACGGTGACGGCCAACTGGTGTTTGACGAATATTTAGCAGAGTTTGAAAACAGACTTGATACGCAAATTGCAAAAGCCCGTGAAAAACGCGTAGCACGTACCGATAAACGCTTTGCAATCCTTGATGTAGACAGCAATGGTATGACATTTGAGGAGTTTCAATTGTCAGGTGTGCGCAGTTTTGTACGTTATGACAAAAACAAAGACGGCAAAGTTGAGTTTGATGAAAAGGCTAACACGCAAGTTGCTAACCGCGATGCCAAAAAACAAGACAGTAAACTGTAACGGTTGCGGGTCAAAAATTCCAAACATTCAGGGGGAGTAATCCCCCTTTAATTTTAAAAAAGGTAAATGATGCGTTTTGTGGTTTTAATCGCAGCACTTGTGTGCGGATTTAACGCAGTGGCAAAACAGTACGCCACAACGGCCTATTTAGGCACATCTGTTCAGTTTACTATAGAGAATGTATCAGCGACTGAGCAAGACCAAGCGTTTGAGCTAGTTAAACAAGAGTTAACACGCTTGGACACGATTTTATCGCGCTATAACAAAAGTAGTTCCCTTTCGATTTTAAATCGTAAGAAACAACTAAAAGATGCACCTGTTGAGCTTATCGACGTACTCAAGTTATGCCAGCAATGGCAAGTAAATACTGCTAACCACTTTAGTTGTCGTCTAGGCAGTGTTTTACCAATTTGGCAACAGGCTGAACAAACGAAAACTATGCCATCGCGCATTGAGGTAAGACGCGAGGCCCGTTCGTTACGCGATAAAACAATCTTAATTAATGGGTCACACATCACCCTTGATGAGGAACTAACGCTTGATGTTAATGGTATCGCGAAAGGGTTTATCATAGATAAAGTGTATGACTTACTTGTTGCCCGTTATAGTGAAAGCCGCTTTAAAATTGATATTGGTGGCGATGGTCGTCATTACGGCGCGTGGCCAATCGCATTTACAAACCCAAATGTTAAGAGCGCAACGCAGGTGATGTTAACTAATTTGGAAAATCACGCATATGCAGCAAGTGGCCTTGCGTTTCGTCATTTTCAAATTAAGCACAATATGTTTAGCCATATTTTTGCCCCCCGCGATGGCTGGCCAATTACAAAGCCTATCGGTGCTGCGGTAATTGCAAAAACAACTGCAAATGCCGATGCCATTGCAACCGCGTTAACCACAATGAATGGTGTAAATGCCATTGATTGGCTTAATAAGCATGACGTAGCAGGCGTATTATTTTTGCCTGACGGGCGCGTTGTTTATTCAAAAACATGGCAACAACGCGATGTATCAAAACACAAGGCAAAGCTGACATTTGATTACACGATACCTGAATTTGATATTGCTGATTACCGTAAACCTTATGTTGCGATATGGCTATCAGATACCAAAGGGAATCCAATAAAACAAATGGCTATTCTTGGTGATAGTGAAAGGTGGTGGCAGCAAAGCAGGCGTTGGTGGCGAAAAGTAGGGCGCAAGGAAAATAGTGTTTTTCCACATCTTGCCCATGCAACGCGAAAGCCGGGGCAACACAGTATTAGTTGGTTTGGCGAGGACGATTTTGGCCAAATTGTCACCGAAAATGAATTGATATTGCATATTGAAGTTAGCCGAGAGCATGGTGATACCAGTTATCAAAAGTTGCCATTTAATCTCACGAAACAAGCCACCATAACTAAAGATGGCAAAGGGGAAATAGGGCAACTTAGCCTGACGATTACGCCGTAAAACTCAAGAATGGAAGAAATAGGCAATACAGATCAACACGCTCTAGCGTAAATTACATAAAAACGGCATACGGATTTGCCGCTTACTTTCTCAAAATACGCGCTTTACTTATATGCTGTTTTGCTCACGATAATTAAGTTCAATGTGCAAACTTGGTTTTGACGAAAAATCACCAATAAAATTTATATTATTTTTAATATATCAATCATTTATTTGTTTTCCTGTAGTGGATTTAGCGCAGTTAACTGTATTGCGAAAAAAAGTATAATTTACCTTGCATTAAAAACGCGAATCATTATCATTACGACCTGAGTGCGATGACTATGAATTTTAAATGTGAGGATACTCTTTTGCGCTTTACTCTATCTAAGCTAAGCACCGCAATTTCATTTGCATCAGTTGTTTCAATCGCGGGCGTAAGCCCATATGCCTTGGCAAATACGCAGGTCACAACACTAGAAAAAACAAAATTATCTGCCAACAAGCGCGTTGAATCTAAGTCACAAACGGAACTCGACAGCGTGTCAGTTTCGTCAAACCTAATGCAAGATATTAATGATGTCGCTGACTACATTCCAGGTGTAGACGTTGCAAGCATGGGCCGTTTTGGTAATAACGGTTTTAATATTCGCGGTATGGAAGGCGATCGTATTGCGATCACGGTTGATGGCTTAACTCAAGGTGAAACATTAGATCCCCCTTCATTTGCGCCTTATGAGTATTTTCGAGCGAGTCGTAACTCGACTGAAATTGAGCATATGAAGGCTATTCAAATTGTTAAAGGTGCAAACTCAGTGAGTAGTGGTTCAGGTTCGCTTGGTGGTGCAGTGATGTTTACCACCATGAGTGCCTCAGATTTACTTGACAGCGATGAAAATCAAACCCGTGGTTATTTCAAGTTTGGTTATGATGAGCGTGATGAACAAGCGCAAGGCACAATTGCAGTGGCTAACAAGTTTGGTGGGCTAGAAACACTACTAATGTACACAAAACGCCAGGGCAGTGAATCAAGTAACCACTCTGGAAACCCAGATACAACGGGTGCATCGCGAGAAAAACCAGATCCACTCGACTTTAACAGCGACGCACTGTTATTTAAAACCCAGTATCAATTTAACGACGTTCATGAACTAGGCTTTGTTGTTGAAAATGACGATAACCTGTCGCAAGTAGAAAACCTATCGCGCGTTTCAAGCAGTATTCAACGTCGTTTTTCTGATGATGAACAAAATCGCGCCCGTTACGGTGTATTTTATTACTTAACGTTAGATACCGTAGCATTCGATGAGCTGGAGGTACGTTTTGATTATCAAGATATTTTCACCTCTGGTGTAACTAATATGCACTACGCGGCGTGTCTTGAATACTCACCGAGTTACCAATGCTTAGCGCTAGGAGAAGCGTATTTACGTCAAGAGCAGCGTGAACTTACACAACAGACTTCGACCCTTGCATTTGATTTTTCAAAGCAACTTGTTACCGGACAAATGCGCCACGATATCGTTTACGGTACAAGCTTTGAAACGCGTGAACTTGAAAATAATATGTGGGATCACCGTTACAATGGGCTGACAACTGATTCTGGTTATCAACAATTAAGACGCCCTCTTGCTGATGGAACAACTCATTATCCAATAAAAGATGCTAATTTTATTCCACAAACAGACGTTGCAATTTGGAATGTGTATTTACGTGATAGCGTGACTGTAACAGACGCGTTAACGTTATCTGCGGGATTGCGATATGACGATTACAGCTATCAGCCAGAGTTCGACCAGTATTTCACCAATGATCAAGGCCTTGTTAAAGACGTTGATATGAATGCTTTTACGTGGCAGCTTTCAGCAAACTACGAAATAACACCAAATCACTCAGTGATTGTTGACCTTGGTACAGGCTTTAGAGCGCCATCTGTTGAGCAAGTTTATTATGGCTCACGCGGTGCAACGGTTGACGATTGGCAACTTGTACCAAACTATGATTTAAAACCTGAATCGGCATTTAATATGGAACTCGGTTATCAGTGGCAAAATGATAACGGCCGAGTGCGTGTGTCGGTATTTGACAGTGAGTACACGGATTTTATTGATAATGTTACTTATACCCGCGATTTAGCGACACCAACAACAAAGCGCGTGTATGACCCTTCATGTGGTTGTTACAAGCAAATGGAAGTCACGACAGATGACTACCAGCGACCTGAAAACATCGGTGAAGCAAGTGTTCAAGGTGTTGAGTTAGATGCGCTTTATCGTTTTAACAATGGTTTAGAGTTGCGCGCTGCTTACACCTATTCTGAAGGTGAATATGACAATGGCGACCCAATGTTAACTGTTTCGCCAGACTCGGCAGTTGTCAGTGTTGGTTATGATTCAAAGTCACTATGGCGTGTTATGGCGCAAGTTCGTCACCAAGCTGAGAAAAAGGCAAGCGATGCATACACCACAAATGCACAAGGTGAGCAGGTTCAAGCGACTGATTTCCTAAGTGATACATCGACCGTAGTTGATTTAATCGCTAATTTCGATATCACAGATAACATGGTGATTAATATCGCGGCACGTAACTTATTCGATGAAGAGTACTACAACTGGCAGCGCATTCGTTTTGTGTCAGAAGGTTCAGGCGGTTTTAGAGGCGGTGTTGCTAACGACGGCATTAAACGTTACTCAGAGCCGGGTAGAAGTGTTTCTGCCAACATTAACGTTAGATTTTAAGCGTTAATCAATCATAAATTTCCCGTTGGTTTAATAACAAAGCCTGCAATGTATGCAGGCTTTTTTATTTATATGCAACGAGTTACATACTGGTAGAGTGTTGTAAGTAGTCAATGGCTTTATTTAGGGCAGGATCACCACCTTGACTATCTCTATCTGTTGGGATAACTAATATATGTGGCTCAAAATCTTCTCTAAAGGTGCCATTTACATGGTATAAACGCTCAAATGCCATTTCTAGCCACGCATCACTTTGTTCTAAAGTCACTGTTTTAATGCCACCGAGTAAATCGGCCATGGGTGCGCCAATCACGGTTTGTGCACCAAGGGCGTCAAGTCCAATAGTCATACCTTCACCCATACTGCCGGTCCAACGACCAGCAAGCACAATAAACGGCTTTGCATAGTGCGGTTTAGTTGGCGTAACAAACGCGGTTTGCATTGGTGCGTTTTGATACGCCATGTTAGGCGTTTGTGTGCGGTAGGTTTGATACGGTGTCTTTTCGATAACAAAGTGACCCAGAATGGGTTCTGCAACACCTGTATTGCCGCCACTTGGTGTATTACGCAAATCAATAATCAGTGCGCGTGTGTGCTTAAGTGCGTTAATCGCTTTTTTAAAGGAGGCCGCCGTTTGGTTGTTACCAAGGGAATTATTAAAGCGGATATAGCCGAGACCATCTAAATTACGGTAGCTTAATGTCGGACCATCGTTGAGTGCATTAATCGCATCATAACTGGCGGCAAGTGTAATGGTTTTTTGAGTCCCTTTGTTATTTGTAAAGGTAATCGCTCGCGTTTGTTTACGAAGGCCGCCAAGTACAACATTTACCCCGTACTCAATTTGTTGTGGTGATAAGGTTTCAAACCCTTGACCAAATAAGCTGGCGACAAGAGCCTTTATTGGCTGGTTATCCATTTTGATAATTGTTGAACCTAATGTGAGAGTACTTTTATCTGCAGCTGAACCAGCTTTGATATCTTGCACAATAAATTGGTCGTTTTGATAAATAGCACGGATATCTGAGCCAGTAGGAAACACACTAAAATCATTTTTATCGTAGGGACCAAGGTTTAAATGCGGGTCGGAAAAGGTACGCATAAGTTGCTGGCTAATGTCATTAAACTCAGCCTTGTTTTTCGCCTTCAGCGCTTTACTTTTAAACTGGTTCAATACTGTATTTGCATTGTTTAACCTATCAAAATAGGCGTATTGCTTTGTCAGTACGTGTTCAACCTCTTGCCATGCGCTTGTTGCGTTAAACGCTGTGGCAGCGTTTATATTAAACGTAGCAAGCGTTAAAATCGGCAAGCTCAGGCAAAGTGGTGTAATTAACTTAGTTTTTAGTGATGAAAGCATGTATCGGTAAACCTTTGTTATTGTTTTATTTGTTGTGTCGTTGATTACAAATTGTTGAGAGCGTATGCTAGTTAAGCGAAGTAGTAATGTACTGCTCTGAGGCACCGTAGTAACTGGCTAGCAATAAACATTTTTGTTCGATGTAATCGGGTGTTAGGTCAAAATCGGCACGCTGTTTTTTAAATCGCTTTAATGCAGCATTTAAGTTGTCGCTGTTTAAAATGATTTGGCTACGCTCTATTTCACACAGCGCAATAAACGCAGTGAGTTCATGATTTGGTAACACTGTACCTTGAATGTTTAAATGCAGGTAACACTCCAGCGGCGTTAATCCATTAGATTCACGTTGGCTCAGTGCTTTTGGTAAAAACACATTACTTTCGAATAGTAGGAGTGAGCGAACATAAGTAAAGGGAACGTTTGTGTGTTCACCGCGGGCAACAAATAGGTAATGTAAGACATTGCGCTTCATTGTATCTTGCAGTGAAAAGTTTGCCATTTTCTGCAATAACGGCGTAAAAAACGATAACGCTTGGTTATTTTTAAGTTGCGATACTAACGGAGTGGGCATCGGGCGTTCGCCGTTTAGTGTGACGCTTAAACGTTGAAAATACTCAAACGACTCTACGCTTTTATTGGCCTGCAAGTTTAAAAACAGCATTATGTGTGCTTGACTCTGAGGCGTTTGCGTTAAATAAAACGAGGTGATTTCTTTTATGTTGCCTGTTTTAAGCAAGCCTATGAAATGGCTAACAACTTGATCCATAATGTAATTCAATTAACTTTATACGCGTTTACATTAACACAGAATACAGAGCGTGTTGACCTTTGCGGTCTATTTCTGCAGCGTATTGCTTAATGAAAATAGTAACCGTTTATGTATTTTCGCTAGATGGTAACCACGATACATGCTGTAAAACTAAATCAACACGCTTATTACTCATCAAACTTAAGATTGTAATCAACTTCATCAAAATGCAGGTAAATACATACGCCTTCACCTTCGATACTCTGAAATTCGATTTCACCTTTAAGGCGTTGCGTGACCAAGTTGTACACAATACTCAACCCCAAACCGGTTCCGCCTTTTGCGCGTTTTGTTGTCACAAAGGGTTCGAAAATTTTGTCGAGCAATGATTCTTTTACACCTGCACCGTCATCCATGTAACGGAAATGCAGGGTTGCCCCCACCATTTTCGCCACGATATTTATGTTTAAGGTTTTATTTGGTTCACAGCCGTGACGTAAACTGTTAACAATAAGAATTGTAAATATCTGATTAAACGCACCTAAATAGCTTTTAATAACCAGTCCATTTGTCGCTTCGACACTAACGTTAACATCGTATTTATCAAGTTCGTGTTTTAGGCTATCAAACAGGTTATTTAAAAAGGTTTCGACATTAAATTCGACTAATTCATCGTATTCTTGATGCGACGCAACTTGCTTAAAGTTGTTAATTAAATTAGCTGAACGGTTTAAATTTGACTCCATCAAACTTAAACAATTTTCCGCATCCAAGATCATTTGCTCAAGGGTGTTTTTTTGCAATGTGCCTTGGTTAAATGAGTGCTTTAGTTGCTCTACTTGGTCTCGTAAATGTGACTCGCTGGTAATAGCAATGCCAAGGGGTGTATTTAATTCATGGGCGAAGCCTTTTACCATAGTACCAAGGCTTGCCATTTTCGCGTCTTCAATTAAGCGCTTTTGCGCCAAACTTAAGCGGTTAATTAACTCTTCAATATGGGCAAGTAGGTTATCAATATTTTTAGCCAGATCGGTTACTTCATCATCACCGCGTATATTACTGCGCATTGAAAAGGTATCAGATTGGCAAATCGAGCTGATAAATGTGTTTAACTCAAACAAGCCATATCCAATGCGCCGATTAATTAAAAATGAGCTTAGTAAACTGAATGCTAAAAATACAAATGTAACGCTGAATGTGATGAACAACACTTGATTACTGGCGTCTTTTGCGCGCTCGTTTAATAATAAAGATAGGTTTGTAAATCGTTCATTAATAACTTGTGCCAGCACTTTATTTTTACCGGCAACACCTAGGGTTGACGACTGCCCCATGGTGTTTAATAGGGCAGTGTATTGGGTAAAGTTGTAATCATAGTCTTTTAAATTATCAATTAACTGGGTTTTTAATTCGCTGTTATGAGTTTGTAGGTAAGTCTTTGCTTGTACTGACATTTTTTTATGCAGTTCTAAGTACTTTTTATCCCAGCGTAATAGGTAGTCTTTTTCTCGGCGCCTTAATTCTAATATCATTATCTCAAGGGTTTTATCGTCAATTTGCTGGCTAACGGCTTGAACTGCATGAATGGATTTTCTAAAGCTGCTTCGAATACCTTGGTCTTCATTAAAACCAAGCTGTTTTTGAATGGCGATTTGCTTATTGAGATTTTGTTCAAACTCGCGCATTGCTTCTTGAATTTGCGTAAGCAGTCGCGCTGCAATTTCGATGTCTGCGACTTGTTTAAATAACGCAAAATGTAGCTGTGAATAATCATCAAATTGTTCTTTTGACCATTCCATCATTTGCTCGTCTTTATCAAGCGAGAACTCTTGTTGTAAATTAACGGTGTCAGACAATACCTGCTTAAAGTCGGTTAGTAATTGCGTAATTCGGTAGTGATTAGTGACGTTTTGATAAATTATGGCGCCACACGTGAGCACCACAAAAAAACTGACTAATAAAGCGACTTGCGAGCTTATAAAGGCTGTTTTTAATTTCATATTTGGCTGCCTGATCCATTTTTATAAAGTGTAGGTCAAAATATTTAGCTGTAAACGCTTGAACTTATGTTAGTTTCAAACGTTAAATTTGGTACGCCAGTTAAATGGCAAGTAAACGGTACTTTTCTTCAGCAAGCGATATGGCAGTTGGCAGTTGGTTTAGCAATTGCGCAAAGTTAGCGTGCTGGTTTTGCCAACTAAGTAGAATTTCATTGCTCGCGATTAACTCATTTAATACATCAAGCTCAAGTGCCTGATGCTTGCAATAAACTTGGGTCGTTAAATCACAAAACTGCAGACGGCGGATTGTCTCTAACAAAGGCATAAACTGTTTAAATTTATCGGGCAGGTTATCGTGGTGATGGAAGTAAATAATCTCGGGAATTGGGCTCGGGATATGCCATGTTTTACAAATTTTCGCGCCATTAAACGCATGTTGACGCTGTAAATAGGCAATACGGTGCTTTTCATAAGGCTTTGGTAAATACCAGGTTAAATCGTCAAGCGATTCAAAGTACTTGGCATACAGTTTGTGGTTTAATGTGATGTCTATATCGTGTAATAAACCAACTAAGTAAGCCATATCAGCGGTGATCACGCTGCGTAACAGTACTTCATAGGTTGTTTTTAGCAATTCCGCTGAGATTAACGATTGATGCCACAATTGTTTTTCAAATTGACTGGTGGGTACAAATACCTTGGTCAGTGCCACTAAGTTTATTAAGTTAAATACTTCTTTTGTGCCCATGCGTACAATCGCATCTTTAATACTGCGAATGGGTTTAATAGCGGCTTGTTTGGCGGTGTTGCTTAGTTGAATTATTTTGAGGGCAAGGGGCGGATCGCGCTCTGCGAGTTTTTCAATTTTATTGAAGTAATCTTTATCATCAAGCGGAATGCTCAACAATTCGACCAATATTGTCGGTAATATTGGCAAATCGGATACCTGTTCTTGTGGTGATGCTTGGCGTGTTGCCATTCATAAACCTTAAGATGAAAGTCATTTCAATTTGCCAACAAGTATAGTTAACCAAAACTCGAGATAACAAATTACATCATAAAAGTAATGTTTACTTACTCAGATGTTTGGGGATATTAATAAGCTTACGATTGATAAACACAATTGCCTTTTAACCTAATAACTTATTAAGTACAAAATCTGAGTATTTAGCTAACTAAAATTGCTTAACGTGAATCTAGCTTTGTGAAGCTATTAATAGGCTGGTTGCTTACTTATAAACTTCAGCCACTTTAAGTAAAACATCCTCATGTAACCTAACTTTAAAATTAGGGTTTACGTAATTAAACTGCACTAACCCTTGCTCATCAATCACGTAAATAGCGGGTACAGGTAATACTAATCGAGGTTCACCGGCTTTGTTACGCTTTAGCGGGTTGGTTAAATTAAGGCGTTTAACATAGCGCTGAGTTGTTTTGGCGTCAGTAAAAAATGCAATACCAAAGGCTTTGCTGATCTCGCTGTTGTAGTCAGATAATAAATCGTATTGCAGTGACATTGTTTCAACGCTTTTACTTAGGTCTTTCGGTGCGTCAGTGGAAATGCCAACGAGTTTAAAGCCAAGTTGTTTTAGTTCTGGC
Source organism: Pseudoalteromonas sp. NS-SX12 (assembly GCF_057367955.1). Taxonomy (NCBI): domain Bacteria; kingdom Pseudomonadati; phylum Pseudomonadota; class Gammaproteobacteria; order Alteromonadales; family Pseudoalteromonadaceae; genus Pseudoalteromonas; species Pseudoalteromonas sp. NS-SX12. The sequence goes on from NZ_CM170635.1 coordinate 38,270, forward strand.
TCAATTTTTTTGAGTTGCCCCATTTGGGTATTACAAAACGGGCACCAGCCTCCACGATAGAAAAATAAAATCGCTTTATCGCCATTTAAATACTCTTTTAGCGATGTGGTTTTACCGTTTATTTGAGTAACGTCAACGTCAGGGATAACCTGTCCGTTCAATAAAGGGGTAACCTCATCACTCGACTCAGCGATTGGCTTTGCACTTAGTAAAAATGGAACAATAAGCACAAGGCAAAGTAAAAAACGTTTCATATTTTGGGTCCTAGTTATTACGTTACTTACTTGACCCGACAAGTACTTATTTAATTTCATACGCTTTTAAAAAGATAAAAAAAGGCGCTACGTTAGCACCTTTTTAGTTAGGTCAATTAAACCAGCTCCTGTAGCATCTCTTCGCTATATGGCGTAAGCTCTTCACCATTTTTTATGCGTTCAACGTAATTTGGGTTGGCAATAAATGGACGACCAATGGCAAGCAAGTCAAAACGCCCTTGATTAATTGCCAACTCACCCGATTGGGCACTAAACCCACCGTTACCCACTAATGTATGCGGATAGTTTTCGCGCACATAGTCAGATACGCGACCGCCTAGGTACTCGAAGTGTTGTTCATCGTCAAAAATACCAATGTGTAAATAAGCAAGTTCGCGCTCTGAAAGTGAATCGAGCAAATAGTCAAATACTGCGCGGTCGTCTGAATGGGGTTCAAGATTAAAATAAGCTCCTGGTGAAATACGAAGCGCTGTACGTTTAGCGCCAATTCGCTCGGAAATAGCGTCTACCACAAGCAGAGCAAAGCGTGACATGTTTTCTGGCGAGCCACCAAATTCATCAGTACGATGATTGCTGTTGTAATGTAAAAATTGGTCTATTAAATAACCATTTGCTCCGTGAATTTCAACACCATCGAAACCTGCATCTATGGCATTGCTTGCCGCTTGCGCATAGTCTTTTACTAATTGCTCAATTTGCGCAACGGTAACAGGGGTCGGCTCAATATATTCAAGTTCACGCATCCGTGGCACAGTACCTTCAACTTTTAACGCACTTGGCGCTAATACATTGTTGCCATTAAAAAAGTGAGGGTGAGCAACACGACCTGTGTGCCAAAGTTGTGCAAAAATTTTGCCGCCGTTGTTATGTACTGCCTTTGTAACGCGTTGCCAACCTTGAATTTGTTCCGCGGTGAATAATCCCGGTGTATTTGGATAACCTTGGCCGTCGGCGCGAATAATAGTCGCTTCTGAAATAATCAGGCCCGCCTTTGCGCGCTTTGCGTAATATGTTGCCATTTGCTCTGTAGGTACGAGGTTTTCATCAGCCATACAGCGTGTTAATGGCGCCATTAAAATGCGGTTTTGTAATGTGATTTCAGCGTTTAACGCAACTTCATCAAAAAGTGATTTAGCCATGTGTTTATGTCTCGTTAATTTGAATGCTTATTCAAGTTAGCTTTATTTGAATGTTCATTCAAGTACTTTTTTGAACAAATATTCAAATTAAGTTATATTGACAAACTACTGATTAAGAGGTCCGCTATGAGAAGTGCTGAATTTGATCGCGAAACGGTTTTGCGATCTGCGATGAATGCGTTTATGCATAAGGGATACAACAAAACCAGCATGCAAGATCTAAAGGCCGCAACGGGTTTGCATCCAGGTTCAATCTATTGCGCTTTTGAAAATAAAAAAGGTTTACTGCTTGCAGCAATTGGTCAGTATAACCAAGACAGCACTGCATTTTTTAACGCTTTCTTTGAAAAAGCGCCATCGCCATTAGCAGGATTAAGTGCGTATCTTAACCATATTGTTGAGCAATGTTTAAGCTGCGAACCTGCAGCGTCGTGTTTATTGCAAAAAGCACTTAATGAATTGGCGGAACAAGATTCTGACGTGCAAACGCTTGTTACAGAACAACTTCATCGTTGGCAAGCAGGATTAGAAGCAATCATTGAAAAAGGCATTCTCGCGGGTGAAATTGTTGGTTTGCGTGATGCAAAGTGCAGGGCACGTTCGTTGGTGATGAGTATTTATGGCTTGCGTACTTATGGTTACACACACCCAGAGCCAGATGAGTTAAAAGCATTAGCAAAACAGGTGATTAACGATATTTCTGTTTAGTTATTTGCGTTCAATAATAGGCTTTTATAGCGAAATTAAACTAGCTAGCAATTAATAAACGAGCGCTTAATTACTACGGCGATGAACCCGATTGAAAGGTATTTGTTTAAACTTAATGTTTAAATGCGTACGTGAGGCTTTTTATAAACTAGGCAGAGCTTTGCTAAAGCAACTAATTTAATGTGTTTAGGTATAACGGCTAGTACGAATTGGATAGGCGGGATTCTGCTAAGTGAATACAAAAAACAGGCACAAAAAAGCGAGTTAATAACTCGCTTTTTTCTTGTAGTGACTAATTAAAGTACTACAACGTTCGCAGCTTGAAGACCTTTTTGACCGTCTTCAACTTCGAAAGAAACCGCTTGACCTTCAGCAAGAGTTTTGAAACCTTCTGACTGGATTGCACGGAAATGTACGAATACGTCTTTGCCGCCGTCGTTTTGTGAAATAAAGCCAAAACCTTTTGACTCGTCAAACCATTTTACAACGCCATCTACTTTGTTAGACATGTTTTTAACCTTTTTTAAAAGTGTATATTTTGGTGATTATCACCGTCGGGCTTAATTTATATTTCAGCTAATATCGCATCTAGCATCTGGTACAACTTTTAAAAAGGAGTAACGAAGGAACAACGCAGTAATAGGGATTGATCTATGTTTTAAGCGCTTTGAATATTAGTCCTTTAAGGGTGTTTTGTCTAGTAAAATTGGCATTTAATAGGTCGGATTAGTTAATAAAGGCGCGAATTTGCTACGCTTTACACAGGTGTTAAGCAAAAAGTACACATTTTAATAGCGCGGTATTAGGCAAACACTGGCATATTTTATTCAACATGTTTTAATTACGTGCGTCTCTAAGATATGCTTTTGGGTTATATATCATCGCATATGTTAGGCGTAATCAAACACATGTATAAAATAGCGCCGTATAACGCATAATAATAATTTTTGGAGCTTAGCTATGTCGTGCCCACATCATAACTTTCGTGAACTAGAAAAAGACATTCACACCGACTTTAAAGACGACATGTCGTATGGTGATTACCTTCAGTTGTCACAAATCCTTACCGCGCAAAAGCCACTCTCAGATCAGCATGATGAAATGCTGTTTATTGTGATTCACCAATCGAGTGAACTTTGGTTAAAGCTGGCAGGGCATGAACTAAGTGCCGCGATAGACAATTTAAACAATGGTGATTTTGGCCATGCGTTTAAAGTTATTTCGCGCGTAAAACAAATTTTTAATCAGTTAACTCAATCGTGGAATATTTTATCAACATTAACACCGGTTGATTATTTAAAGTTTCGCGATGCCCTTGGTCACTCGTCAGGTTTCCAGTCGTATGGTTACCGCAAGCTTGAGTTTTTACTTGGCAACAAAAATCACAGCTTATTAAAAGTACATGAGAGTGATGAGCAAGTGCACACAGAATTATCTACTATTCTCAATGCACCGAGCTTATACGATGTCACTTTATCCATTCTTGCCAAACAAGGGTTAGTAATTGATGAAAGCCATTTGCAGCGTGATAAAAGTCAACCGTATGAAAAAAATGAGTCAGTACTAAATGCATGGCTTGAAGTATATAAAGATGCTGACAAGTATTTTGAGCTTTACGAGCTTGCTGAAAAGCTAGTAGATATTGAAGACAGCTTCCAACAATGGCGCTTTAAACATATGTACACAGTACAGCGTATAATCGGGAACAAGTCGGGTACAGGTGGATCATCAGGCGTGGCGTTTTTGAAAAAAGCGTTGGATATTAGCTTTTTCCCTGAGTTATTTGAACTTAGAACTAAACTGTAACAGGAGTAAAAACGATGACAACTGCACACCAGTTACAAGGGTTTTATTCTGAGTTTGATGTGACCAATCGTATTCTTTTGTCTGGTCATTCACATCAAGCGTGGCCTAATGCAGCAAAACAAGGGTTACTTGATTGTTTTAACGATGCGGCAAAGCATATCGACGATAAATGGGGCGCAGCGTTTGAAAAGGCCGATAAAGTGCGTGACTTTTATCGTACGTTACTCGGAGAATCACACGGTGAAATTGCGCTAGGCCAATCCACCCATGAATTGATTTTACGTTTTTTATCTGACTTAAGCTGTTTTAAGCATAAAAAACAAACACCGATAAAAATCGTCACCACTAATGGTGAATTCCATTCAATGCGTCGCCAGTTAGATCGTCTAAAAGACGTCAATATTGACGTTAAGGTGATTGATACTCAACCACAAGACACCTTGGCCGAGCGTTTAATCAACGCATTAGATAAAGACACAGATGCCGTGTTAGTTTCTGCAGTGTTTTTTGCATCCAGTCGTATTTTCCACCAAGTTGGCGACGTTGCGGTTGCTGCAAACGCGTTAAATATACCGTGTTTAGTGGATGTGTATCACGCGCTTAATGTCATTCCATTTAGTTTAGCGAGCTGGCAACTTGAAACTGCGTTTATTGTTGGTGGTGGTTATAAGTATTGTCAAGCCGGTGAAGGGAACTGCTTTATGCGCATTCCAAAAGGGTATAATGGTAGCCCAATTATTACCGGTTGGTTTGCTGAATTTGAAAGCCTTGATCAAGCCCCTGGAAAAGTCGGGTATGGCAAAGGGCAAGGTGCATTTGCCGGTTCAACATATGACCCAACAAGTCATTACCGCGCTGCGGCTGTATTTGATTTTTTTAATGCGCAAGAATTAAGTGCAGAACGACTTGCTGACATTAATAAACAGCAAATAACACGCCTTTGGCAAGGCATTGAAAGTATGGCGCTAACCCCAGACTTACTGACTTTGCCAGAGCATGGCATTGATAATAATGCAGGATTTTTGTCATTGACGACACCTGAGGCTGCAACTTGGGTGAAAAAGCTAGCTGAGCAGGGAATTCAAACCGATAACCGTGGAAACCAATTACGTCTAGGGCCAGCACCTTATGTAACAGATGAACAGCTTGATAATGCACTTGATGTGATAGTAAATATCTCAAAAACAATGGTATAAAACATGTGCTTCTAAGCAGTATTGCCGTCTTTTTTACGAAAAGGCGGTAATGCACAACAGTTAGATTTGTGATGTTGAATTACGTTTAACCGATGTTTCTAAATTCTGATGCTTCGATTAGTAACGTATCGGCTCAGGTAAAACTCTAAACTCCTTTCTTACACGTTAGCCCTAAACGCCTTATTAGACTAATAGCTATAGGCTAATGTTGTAACGCTAATTTAAATTAAAAATATACTAAGTGATTGATTTAAATCTACTAAATACAAATTCCGATAATGGCTGATTAAATTTAAAGCGAAAAAAGGCCATTTTTCAAATAGCTACTCGACTTATGGCTAACTTTCATTACGCAACGACTCCGCTATGGTGTTTTCATAATAAAAATCTCATCTGTAGTAGGAGATGCAATGACAACACCAACAGACACCAATTGCGATACGCATAGTGCAAGTTATGAATCGCTTCACAAACCAAGCTCTGAATTCAACACGCGCGATGAGTATTTAGAGCATGAATTACAAATTATGCAGCCCAAACGCTGGCGCCCTAATTTACCGTTTCGTGATTATCGTTTTGAATTAGAAGATACCATTCCAGCAATGGCCGGCACCATAGGCAAAGTGGTTATGGTAGGCGCAATTGCAGCGACGTTTGCTGGCCCATTAGGGTTAAGTGATAGCTTTATACTTGAAAACGTGCGCTACGAGTTATTACTGGTCTCACTATTTATTTTACTGTTTTCTGGTTTTTTATTACCTACTGCTAACCTTGCAGGTACCCATGGGCCGCTTATTCCGCTTATTCCAATTGTCGTCGCTGCTGGCGGTCACCCAATGGCGTTTGGTTTGTTAATTGGCGCATTTGGTTTGCTGCTTGCGATAAGTAAGGGCGGCAGTGTGCTGGCGGGATTGACCAGTCGGGGCGTATGTGGGGGCTTGTTGCTTTACCTTGGTTTTATTGGCACGACGTCGCAGGTTAAAAAGCTATTTGCCTGGGCTGAAAGCATAAATATGGCGCATATTGCGTTTGTTATTATTTTCACCACGATTTTACTTTATGCGTTACTTGAACATTTTAAGAAGCGCTGGCTTGCTGTGCCGCTAAGTTGTTTACTAGGTGGTGGCCTTGCCTTTACGTTAGGCGCGCCGTTTGAATTTAAAACAGGTCCAGGTTTACCAAATATGGATCCGATGTATTGGTGGGGTGAAAGCACCGGTTGGATGTTAGGTTTACCCACCCTAGAGAGCTTTATTGTAGTGCTACCGTTTGCTGTGCTTGCAGTGGCTATGTGGTCACCTGATTTCTTGGGTCACCAAGTGTTTCAAAAAATTAGCTACCCAGAGCGCACTGAAAAAGTACAAATGAACATTGATGACACTATGTTAAGTGCGTCAGCACGCCAAACATTCGGTTCAATTATGGGCGGTGCAAACTTTACGTCATCTTGGGGCACATACATTGTACCTGCGGCTATTGCTAAGCGTCCTATTCCGGCAGGAGCCGTGTTAACCGCGCTATTTTGTATTATTGCTGGTATTTGGGGCTACCCAATGGATCTTGCTATTTGGCAACCTGTGCTGTGTGTTGCACTTATTGTGGGTGTGTTTATTCCATTACTTGAAGCAGGCATGGAAATGACTCGCGAAGGTAAAACTACACAATCAGCGGCAATTGTTGTGTTCTCATCTGCGTTGGTAAACCCTGCATTTGGTTGGTCTTTAACCATGTTACTGGATAACTTAGGCCTGATTGGCTGTAAAGAACGCTCTAAAGAATTAACGTCAATGAACCGCTGGATTATTCCACTTATTATGTTTGTTGTGCTTACAGGTGTAATGGCATTGGTAGGGTTGTTACCGGGTCTTCCGGCAATTATGCCGAGCTTTCGATAATTAAAAGGGTTATTTCGCCAAACGTAACTGGTTTGGCGTTTTTCCCGTTAAACGCTTTAACAGGCGACGGAAATTGGTTAAATCATTGATTGCCAGTTTTTCGGAGATGGTTTGATTTGATGCAGACGTTTGCATTAAGTGAAACAAGGTCACGTTTTTAAGTACCTGATCTTTCTCGTACTTAAAGCTGGTATTGTGAGCCTGTAATTTGCGTTTTAATGTTGCCGGACTCATAGATAAATGGGCTGCGGCAGTTTCTAACGTTGTATTTGGTTTACAGGCAATGTGGCGAGCTAGAACGGTAAGTAGGCTGTTTAATTTTTGTTTTTTAGTCAGCTTATAAAATGCTTGGCGCCTTAAGATAGTGCTGCTGTCTTTAGCTGGTACATTCGACTGTTCGCTCTTTATCGATATCAACAGCAAGGGCTTATCAAATATCACAGGGTGTTTTATAAATGTGTGGTAATACTCAAGATGTTTAGGTGCTTTAAATGGTAATTGTATAGTGATATCAATTTCTGGAAAACGCCAGTCAATAAAGTGGCACACAATACTTATTAACGTTTCATAAAAGAAACGTTCAACGCGCTCGGTGCAATGTTTAATTCCCACATCAATAACAAAATGCCGCTGTTGTTCGCTGTTAAATTCGCTAAATTTACATACCGGAAAAAACTCATTACTAAAGCACCTGAGCAGCTTGAATACGTGCGTTAGATTGCGCGCGTTTACAATTGCGGTTTTTACCTCAGAATTGTAATGATTAAAAAACTGTTGACCAATTTGAAAGCTAAAATCGTTATGCGGCAATAAATTCAAACTGTTGTGACAACAGACTGCTAACTGATCAAAACTAATGTTTATGTCGCTTTTTAACAGGTCGTAATAAGCCAATTTACTGCCGTTTAGCACTTTACTGATATCTACGCCTTGCTGCTGACAAAGTTCAAGCAAAGGCAATAACAAAAGTGCACTCGGAATTACGTTATCGCTGCATTCAAAAAACGTTACTTTTGACACACTATGCCACCTGTTTTTGTAGCGTTAGGGTGTGGTTTAATCGCATCAGCAAAGAGGTCACATCATCGCCACGCGTTACCTCAATACTTGACTGATGAATTGCGTTAAAAAGGGTTTTATTGTCAAAGTACAAGACGTGTTGCTTAACCATATTTGCAACGTGGGTGTTAATTACTTGGGCTTGATGCTGTTTAGTATTTGGCATCAGTACAATAAAGCGGTCTCCAGCGTAACGGCAGGCTAAATCACTATCGCGAATGTTTACTTGAATTAAGCTGGCAATATCATGTAATAGTTTATTGGCTGATAATCGGCCTTGTTCGCGCAAATAAAGATTAAACGATTTTATGTCGAATACACTTATACAAAATGGTGTGTTATGGGTATTGAAATGAACAAGCTCAGCGGCAATTTGCTTTTTCATATAACTTGCTGAATACAGTCCCGAAATCATATCGTAAAAACTGTGTTCTCGATAAAAACGCTCGCTTTTAATTAAACGATTATTAATTATTTGCTGTTCTTTATGCCAGTAGTAAAGGGCGAAACTCATCATCACGAGCCCAAGTACTGCGGGAATCGCCTCAAGCCGTGAAAACCACGCATACTCATTCTTGTAGCGAAAAAATTCATCGAGCAGGTCAAGTAACATGGAAAAATGCACCATGCTGATGCCAATGAATAACAGCGTGGTTAACTTTCCTTTCGGGCGGGTGTAAAGCGTAACAATTAACCAGCATAAGGTAATCACAGCAATACCGCCCTCACCAATAACATCGAGCCATTTTATACTGGCAACGGGTTTTGCGTTACTCATGTGTATAAACGACATGACCAGAAGTAGTAAGCAGGTGAAAAAGGCAAAGACCAAATGTTTGTGCAGCATAAGGTTGGTGATTTTCATAATAATTGAACAGGTTTTTTGTTCATTTTCTTGGGTTTTAAGCTATATGAGTAGGGTTAGATTAGCTCATAAAAGGTATCAATTTTATGACAGAAATTGAGTTCTTACAGGGATAAAGGCATTTTAGGTTGATGTGAGGGGGTTAATTTAGCTCATAACACAGTAAAGCAAGTGATTTTTAAGCCATATCAGTACTTAGTTGATTGTACTGCAATATTTTTTTCATATCTCCCAAGTAGGGTAGCGCTGTCTCAGCATCGAGCGCTAGACAACAGAATCTCTCGGCATATGCCTTAACCCCTGAAAGAGAATAATAATGGAAAGTAATAAACCGTCAGTTTTTAAGCGTACGCAACTTACTCTTGCTGTACTTGCTAGTTGTTTATCCTGCCAAGTAGCAGCGAATACCGTTTCTGGTCGCGTTAGCGATGCTAATCAAAAAGTGTATTTCGAAGGTGCTAAAGTCGAAATTCAAGAACTCAATAAAAGTGTTGTGACCGCGCGTGATGGTTCGTATTCGTTAACTAACTTGCCTGCGGGTGACTACACGTTAGTCATCTCGTACCTTGGTGCTTTGCCTAAAACAATCAATGTAACAATTAACGAAAGTGGCATTGTAGATAAAAATGTGCGCTTGTCGTCGGCTCAAACCGCAATAGAAGACATGATAGTAGTTGGCACCAGAGCGGGACAAGCCGGTGCTATTAACCGTCAGAAAAACGCATTAAGTATAAAATCGATTGTGAGTAGTGACTCTATCGGCCAATTGCCAGATCAAAACGCGGCAGAAGCACTGCAGCGTTTACCTGGTATGTTTATTCAACGCGACCAAGGTGAAGGGCGCTTTGTTGGTATACGTGGTATTGACCCGAATCTAAACAATGTAACGATTAACGGTGCTAACGTACCCTCGCCAGAAGCTGGCGTGCGAAGCGTTGCGATGGATGTGATCCCAAGCGAACTAGTGCAAAGTTTAGAAGTTAGCAAAACCGTGACACCTGATATGGACGCAAGTGCAGTAGGTGGTTCGATTGATGTTAAAAGCTTAAGTGCATTTGACCGAGAAGGGCAAAGCTACAGTGCCACGGTACAAGGGTCTTACAATGAGCAAGTAAGTGAGAGCAGCCCAAAAATATCAGCAAGCTTTACTGACGTATATGAATTAGATAACGGCAATGAACTCGGTGTTGCAACTGCGATAAGTTGGTTTGAACGCAAGTTTGGCTCACACAATTCAGAAGTTGATGGTGGCTGGAATGAGATGGAAGTTGAAGGCCAATCAAGTGGTGACGACATAAACTTTTTCGGCGCTGAGGAGATTGAACAACGTCATTATCTAGTAACCCGTGAACGCTTAGGTGCTGCACTTAACTTAGATTATAAAACAACAGGCAACTCTGAATATTATTTGCGTACTTTGTGGAGTGAATTTGCTGATGATGAATTCCGTTTACGCAATGAATATAAGTTTGATAAAGGTACTGTGCTTGAAGATAGCATCAGCGACAACTCAGCGACATTTGTTGACGCAGAAATGGACCGCGATACAAAAGACCGCTACGAGACACAGCAAATTCTGTCTATGGTGTTAGGCGGTAAAAATCACCTAAACGATTGGTTTGTTGAATACGATTTAGGGTATTCGAAATCAAATGAAAAAGAACCTGATCGCATTGATGCGGACTTCGCCGGCGAAGGCTTCATTTTAGGCTATAACACGACGAATGATGCACCTGATTTAGCTCACTCGCCAAACGCCCATGATTTATCAAACTTTGAGCTTGATGAAATTGTAAGTGAAAACAATGTGTCGGAAGATGAAGCGCTAAGCGTGAAGTTTGATATCAGTAAAGATTTTGTGTGGCAAAACAACAATGCTGAGTTGAAATTTGGTGCAAAATACCAAACGCGGGAAAAATTTAACGATGTAAACGTGGTTGTTTTTGATGGCGGCTTTAACGATGCATTAGCAAGTCAATTTGCAGTGGGTGCACCAGATTATGATTTGGGCTCATTTGGACCAGGATTGTCGCGCAGTGCTATTGCACAATTTGTTAACGCTAATAAATCAAACTTTGATGTAAACGCCATTGATTCAAAAATTGATAGCTTTGGACAAAGCTATACCAGTGATGAAGACATTTTAGCGGCATACGGCATGATCACGATGGATATCAATGCATGGCATATTGTTGCAGGTGTGCGTTATGAAGACACGTCATTTTCAACCGCAGGTAACCGTGTTGAATTAGTTGCTGATGACATTAATGACAGTGAATTTGTAGAAATTTCACCGTGGCAAGTAGATAAAGATTACAGCCACTTTTTACCTAGTTTAAATGTTAAATATGACGTAAACGAAAAGCTTATTACACGTTTTGCCTACACCAATACCATTGCTCGCCCAACATTTGGCGACAGTGCTGCTTATCAATTAATTGAGACCGAAATTGTTGATGAAGATGGCGAAACAATCACTGAGCGTAAGGCTGAGGTAGGTAATCCGGATCTAGACCCGTACGAATCACTTAACCTTGATGCATCGATTGAATATTACCCAGGCAATATTGGTGTAATGTCGGCGGGCCTATTCTACAAAGATATTGATAACTTTATTGTAATGGCCGAAGTACAAGACAATGGCTCTTGGAATGGTTTTGCTGAAGTAATGCAGCCAATCAACGGTGGCAGCGCGTCACTCTCAGGTGTTGAATTAGCGTGGACCAAGAACTTTAAAAATGGTTTGATGTTTTCAGCCAATGGTGCCTTTGTTGATGCTGATGATAAGTTACCAAATCAATCTGATACCGTTGCTAATCTCATGTTTGGTTATGAAACCGCTAAAATTAGTGCACGTTTAAGCGCCAGTTACAAAAGCGAAGCGTATCAATATGAGCTTGGAGATAAAGGGGTTTACGAACAAGCCCATACCCAACTTGATTTAAGTACTAAATACTATATCAACCAACAAACCCAAGTGTACTTTAACGCCGTGAACATTACCGAAGAGCCATATTATTTGTCGCATGGTAATGAGCGTTACAGCTTACAATATGAAACATACGGACGTTCGTTCGAACTTGGATTTACTTTTACATCTTTCTAAATGAGGTGCCGCTAGCCATCGCTAGCGGCTATTTATATGAAAAAAATAACCATTTTAACAAGCTTATTATTGGCAACGAGCGCATTGCCAGCGTTTTCCAACGAGCATATCTCGTTTTTAGCATTTGGCGATGGCGGCTACCACCCAGATTATCCAAAACAAAAACACGTAACAAAGCCAATAACTAAAGCTGAGTTTATTGCTGCTGAAAAAAAAGATTGGCTAGAAGAGCACCGCCCAATCGAAGAGTTTGGCCACGCCCCAATTTATGTTTATCCGGGCACCGAGATTGCCACTGAGGACACAGGAGCAGCAAGTGTAGGAAAGGCAATGGCAACGCTTTGCCAAAACGTTGCATGTCAGTTTGGTATTCAACTGGGTGATAATATTTACCCTGATGGCGCCGATGCAAATGATGGAAAAGACGACCAGAAACGCATGAACGACCTTATTTTAGCGCCGCTAAAACCTTTGTTTGAGCAGCAACCTGAGTTAGTTGTGTACTCGGCGTTAGGTAACCATGACTGGAAAACATCGCGTAAAGGGGTTGCATTACAAACAGCTTGGATGGCAAAACAGCCTAATTTCCACATGGATAAACAAGGATATTACCGTTTTACAAAAGGCTTGCCCGGGAATGATGTGGAATTTTTTGTGTTAGACACCAATATGTTGTTATCAGGTCAGCATTACTATGAAATCCCACTAGCAACAGATGGCAGCGAGCAGGGTTTAGCAACGGCTCTTGCTAAAGGGCAGGCAGAAGTCGAAGACATTGAAAAACACGAAGTACCGCTTGATGGTGAAGATCATAAACAGCTTGCGTGGCTGGCTAATGGCTTAAAAACCTCAAAAGCAAAATGGAAAATTGTCTATGGTCACCATATTTTATGGTCAATTGGCGGTACAAAATACGATGAAGGCCATGTATTAAGACGCTTAATTTTGCCTGAACTATGTCAATACGCAGATGCCTATATTGCAGGACATGAACATGATTTAGAGTTATTAACGGATGATTGTTCGCGTGTTTCAACTGATAAAAAACCACCATTACCGCTTATAATTAGTGGCGCTGCGTCTAAAATGCGTGGTGTACATCGCGGCCTTGCAAACTATCAAGAGCGTCAATATCAAGAATACGATCTTATTTGGAATAAGGCTTTCACTTGGGGATTTGCCCATATTGAACTCGATAACCACCAAGATGAGTTAAACGTTAACTTTTACACGACACCAACAAATAAAAGTGGTGATTTAGTAAAAGAAAAGAGCTTTAGTTTTAAACACCGCAGTAAATAACGTGATTTCTATTAATTGTTGTTAAAACATTCTTTTTAACTTAAGTTTTTAAATTAGCTCATATCAAAATTAGCATTTTGGATATGGGCTTTATTTTGACCGACAGGTAATTCTGAATGAGGAGTAGTTGCTGATAAAATTTTGCTCAAACCACAAGTAATAGAGTGTTATGTAGCTAACCCGTTTTTAAACTTAGTGGGTGTACAAATTAGTCCCTGAATTTTAAGTCTCACACCATCTATGATGCGCTCTTATTCATGTTCGTTACGAGACAAAAATGAACCAAAATTTGCTCCTAAATCAAACAACTCTTCATCTTTCACTTAAATATGAATACATACGCTATTAAGCAACGCTTCGCAGCTTGAGCAATTGAGGTCATGGGTGACCGATGTAACCAAATCTCGTAGATGAATTTTAAAGCGTAACGGTTTGGTCAAAATCCGCTTTTCATAGTCTGGGCACTGCGAGGAAATAACCCTTGGATTTAATTATGTATCCGGCTGTAATGAGCGAACAATGGCCGTTGCTAAATAAGCATCAAGTGTGCAAAATAAAAGCCCATGTGAGTTTGGCAAAAACAATTAGCAAATAAAAATAAATGAATAATAAAGGCAGTTTCATTAAGCACTACCGTGGGAAACAACAACCTCTGTACAAGTATATATTTAGGGCTTGGAGTTTCATTGTAATATTGATTTGGACTGGATATATGCTTGGTTCGGGCTATAGTGATGGGAAGTACATAGACCCTCCATTTATTGCTGCATGGTGTTTAATCGCATTGATTGCAATATGGCTGGTTGTGTCTACATATAAAAAGACAAGGAGCTTAGCTGCAACAGCATATGAAAATGGGCTAGAAGTTCCGGGGAAAGGATTTTTCCAATGGGAAGAATTAAAAGTAACGATAGAGCGCTATGTAAAAAAGGCCCCTTCGGTAAACTTTATTCCTTGTTACTATATTCGTCTTGGTTATGACAAAAGCACGGCTATATTTCAATATCTAGAGGATTATACTGGGCTGTATCATCTGCTTTATAAAAAAGGGGTTGAAGGCGCTGATAAAGAGTTATTGATTTACAATACAAATATTGAAGGTATAAAAATAGAATGGAAGCCAGTCTATAAAGCTATTTTTAACCCAAAAACAGGTGAGTTAATTGAAGAAGAAGGTAACCCTTTAGAACGACAAAGTAGCTAACCGATGTGTTTGGAAATACAGTGGTAATAGAAGATGTGTTTGGAAATACAGTGGTAATAGAATTAGCACGAATGACAGTTGTTGGCACAGAACCGTCCGTTGTCTCTAACTCATAATTGTCTAAATATGATTAGATAAACGTCTGTTATTCATTTTAATTTAAGAAAAAATGTTGCATTTGAGCGGCATTAATTAGCACACATACAACTAACAAAATTTCAAAAATTGAATCTGACAAAGCAAGTTAGGCGTTTTTAATCCAATGTAAATCATGCGCTTGTTTTTGATAGCGCTTAGTCTTATTGTGCATTAATTATATTTAAATTCTGTTTATCAACAAAAAAGCCGGCTTGTGTATAGGCTTTCTCTATTTCGCCTTGGTTTCGTAACATGTTTAGCCCTTTTTCAAGGGCTAGGTATGCTTGTGAGCCAAGAGGGTGATTGCGGCTAATAACAAAGTGACGACTGTCTTTTAGCTCTATTGCAACATTTGGCACGGGTAACAAATTGATTTTATCAAGTTTAAAACTTTGGTCGGCAGTTGAATTAAATGGCATTAACATAAAGTCAACCCAGCCGGTATTCACCATACGCGCCATACTGATCCATTCGTGTTCAATGACTAACTCTTTGAGCGGTAAATCTGAGAGCGTTTTCCAATCGGTGCGCCATTTTGGTGTTGATACCGCACTTAAACGCTTAAAATCGCTAATTTGAGTTAAACCAAGGGCTTTTTCTCGTCCTGCTTTAGTATAAACCCCAGCAATATATTCGCCTTGACGGATCACCGGTTTGCTAATGTGTAAATATTTGGCTTTAGCATGTGCGTCAGATAACCAATAAGTATCGAAACTAATCAAAAGCTTACCGGTTTCGAGCATGCGTGTATTACGAAAATTTACTTTACCTGGAATGTAATTGAAACTGTGGTGAAAGCCGCCTAATTTAAGCGCCTTTTGTGCAATTATCATATCGACTACATCGCGTCTAATTGCATTTCCTTTAAAATTGGAGATTGAGGCAATGTCACGGCCATCGACAAACGTTTGGTAATCCTTATACACATCATCGCGAATATAAATATCGATGATCTGAGCAAAGGCCAAACCATGGTTGAAAAGTAACAAGCTAAAAAGTACTGCGCGCATAGTCTCTCGCGGTTAGGTTAAGACGCTCCTTATTTAACAAAATCCCTACATAATAAATATGGCACAAACAAAGTGACAAATGAATACACTATAAGTTTGATACGGTGTAAATCTACTTAAGATCATTGTCGACGTATTCATGTGTATTGCACCTAAAACTTATATGACTTTAGGTGCAAGATATTAGATGGTGTAAACCAGTACGCGCTAGTATTTGCGTCTTTCTAAACCGGTTTCGGCGAGGATTTTCGCGGAGATTTCTTCAACTGAAAAGTGTGTTGAACTTAAATGAGGGATTTTATTTTTCTTATAGAGCATTTCAGCTTCTCGCACCTCAAGGCGGCACTGCCTTAGCGATGCATATTTGCTGTTTGCCATACGTTCGTTACGAATTGCCGCAAGGCGCTCAGGATTTATTGTTAAACCAAACAGTTTCTTTTTGTGGTTTTTTAGCGCGTTCGGCAAATGCATCATATCTAAATCATCTTCAGTAAGTGGGTAATTAGCTGCTTTTATGCCGTATTGAAGTGCTAAATATAAGCTGGTGGGCGTTTTACCGCTGCGACTCACACCCACCAATATAATATCGGCTTCATCATAATCTTTTAAATTGCTGCCATCGTCGTTTGCAAGTGCATAGTTAACGGCATCGATTCTGAAATCGTAGCTTTTTTCATGGATTGAGTGAGTTCGGTGTGTACGTGGAACAGGTTCAACGCCAATTGTGTCTTTTACTTGGCCGCTGTATGCGGTTAAAAAATCAAAGCATTGGCCTTGTGACGATAAAATGATGTCGCTCAACTGGGGATCAACAAAGGTAAAAAACACTAAAGGCTTTTCACCACTTAGTTTAAATGCTTTATCTATTTGCAACTTAACTTCGTATGCTTTTTGTTCAGTTTCAACAAACGGGATTGTGATGTGTTTAAATTCTACAGGAAATAACGACAAGGTAGCATGGCCAAATACTTCACTGGTAATTGCGGTACCATCGGATATATAAAATGCGCTGCGCATAATAACCTTATTTTTTTGTTGTGAGAGCGCTTATATAAGAGCAAATAATTAAACACGACACAACCTAAACTAGGCTGCATCTGCTTAATTTTCTTTATGTAACCTGTATCAAATATCAGGTATTCGCCAGCGCTGTACTTCGCGTGGCGAACAAATATGAAAAATGCATTTCGGTAATAGCTTTAGTACAAAAATCGCAGCAATTATTAACATAAGCGCGTGATTATTTGATTGTAAAACGGCTGCTACGCAAAGCACTGAGAGCAAAAACCATGGCATAAATCCCATAATCCGTGATTTCTTGCTAACGCTGTGAATAAGGTGTGCGGGTAGATGTTGTGCGATTTGAGTTAATGCGTGATGTTTTAACCCGTAATTCATAAAGCTAAGTTTATAGGCTTGATTCGCAGTTGATACCAATAATTTTGGTGAGGCATATTCACTTTCAATTGCGCTAATATCTGCGATATCAATTGCGTAAATATTAGGACGCTTAAGCTTGGCAATTAAATCGTCTAAAAACTCTTCTTGTTGATATAACTGAGCCAGCATTTTAGTTTGATGTTTTTCAAAGCGGATAACGATGATTTGCGAATTGGTTAACCAAATTAGTACATTGTCGTTGGTATTTAACCAAGAGTGCTTAGTATAGAACCCTTTGAGCAAGATATTTGCGCGAGTGCGAACAAATATCAGCATTAGCAGCGCGTGAAAAATTAAAAATACCGGCACAGTAATGACGGCGGTTTTAGATAAATAATAAATAAGATGTGATTGCGCTAGTTGATCATCGATATTGCTCTTTAAGTTGTGCTGTTCGCCATTTTTTGCAATGTATACTGGAACCGATTTACCTTCGCTCAAACTTGCATACACGTGCTGATCTACATAGGCATTTTTTTTAAACAGTGCGTTATCGATTTTTACACTGTAGGTAATTGCGAAAGCGGTATGAAGTCTTGCCCGCTGCAATAGCGTATTAAGCTTACTTGGGTTGTTATCAAGATTTACGATTGTTCCCTGTGCTAAATAGCCATTTTTTACCCACGCTAGGGATTTCTTATGCCATTCTGCGAGGATCAAACTTATTAAAATGGTCGAGATGATAAAAGCGGCGCACGATGCCAAATGCACCATACGTTTTCGGTTGTAAAAGTCTGCGCGTCTCATTGCATATTCCATGTTTTTCAACTGCTTGCTAATGAATTATTTGTAAGGTTTTGGTGTATTTAAACGGCGACTCCTTTGCCGAAATACACGTTAACAGAAATGTTAAACCAATTAACATATCCTGACAAGGCACTTTAATCGTTGCTGCTCACGACAAAACGTTGCTCGCAGTGACTTGCTTTAGGGTCGATTTACAGGCTCTAAAATATCAGTTCTTGGCATTAGAGCGTATTAATGTGTTTGGAGTGTATAAGTCAAAAATAATCGAGTTGTGCTTATCGGGGGGGAGCTATTGGTTTTAATGCCGCTTTTGCTTCAAATTAGGGCTTTAAACACTTATTTAATATCATATTAAAAAAAATTTATTGTTATGATTTATTCTAATTTTGCTATTGGCACCGGTGTCACTAGCATAAAAATGCAGTTTTAACGCATTTAAGGTTAATTTTTACTGTTTTTCGGGTATTTGTCCTTGATTTTGTCGTTTTTGCTCGCTTTACCTGGTTTGTTCATCTATGTAAAATCATGCTCGCTTTAAACGAAACCTTAATCCCTGCTACCCGTTCAAATTTATCGCAGATGTAATAGGCGTTCACATTTAGCAACTTGATGTTATCTCAACTAGGATTAGATAACACACTCTCACAACCTTTTGCTTATGGAGAATTTCCGTGCAATATATACTTTGGTATCAAGAACTTGGTATGAATGACGTACCACGTGTTGGTGGTAAAAACGCTTCCCTCGGTGAAATGATTTCTAACCTAGCAAACGCAGGCGTAACAGTGCCTGGTGGTTTTGCTACAACATCTGATGCTTTTAATGAGTTTTTAGACCAATCAGGCCTCAACGACAAAATCCACAATGTACTTGATACGCTTGATGTTGATGATGTAAACGAACTAGCACGCGTTGGCGGTGAAATTCGTCAATGGATTATCGATACACCTTTCCAAAGTAATTTAGATTCTGCGATTCGTGAAGCGTATGCAACGCTTCATGGTGATGAAAATCAAGATGTTTCATTTGCGGTTCGTTCATCAGCAACTGCAGAGGATATGCCAGATGCGTCTTTCGCAGGGCAACAAGAGACCTTCTTAAACGTGCGCGGTATTGACGCAGTAATGGTGGCAATTAAGCACGTATTCGCATCGTTATTTAACGACCGTGCAATTTCGTACCGTGTTCACCAAGGTTACGATCATCGTGGTGTTGCACTGTCAGCGGGTATTCAGCGCATGGTCCGTTCTGATAAAGCCTCATCAGGTGTAATGTTTAGTATTGATACCGAATCAGGTTTTGAAGATGTGGTATTTGTAACATCAAGCTATGGCCTTGGTGAAATGGTAGTGCAGGGCGCCGTTAACCCAGATGAATTTTATGTACACAAGCCAACACTTGCGGCAAATCGCCCTGCGGTTGTGCGCCGTACGCTTGGTTCAAAAGCAGTTGAGATGATCTATTCAAGCGATGAATCTCACGGTAAGCAAGTAGAAGTAGTGGATATTGAACAAACCCGCTCAAATCAATTCTCGATTACTGATGAAGAAGTAATGGAACTTGCTAAACAAGCAGTGATCATTGAAAAGCATTATGGTCGCCCAATGGATATTGAATGGGCTAAAGACGGTAATGACGGCAAGCTGTATATTGTACAAGCGCGTCCTGAAACTGTGCGTTCTAACGAAGACGCTAATGTAATGGAACGTTTTCAACTAAATGGTTCGTCAAACGTGTTATGCGAAGGCCGTGCTATTGGTCATAAAATTGGTAAAGGTGTAGTACGCGTACTTAACTCAATTGATGAAATGGATAAAGTACAGCAAGGTGATGTACTAGTAACCGACATGACCGACCCTGACTGGGAACCGATTATGAAGCGTGCCGCAGCGATTGTTACAAATCGTGGTGGCCGTACGTGTCACGCAGCAATTATTGCACGTGAGTTAGGTATTCCTGCAGTAGTTGGTTGTGGTAACGCAACTGACACCATTGAAAATAACGCAGAAGTGACAGTTTCTTGTGCTGAGGGCGACACTGGCTACATTTACCAAGGTTTACTTGATTATGAGGTATTAACATCTCGCGTTGATGAAATGCCTGAACTACCAATGAAAATTATGATGAATGTGGGTAACCCAGACAGAGCATTCGACTTTGCGCGATTACCACATGCAGGCATTGGTTTAGCGCGTGTTGAATTCATTATTAACCGCATGATTGGTGTACATCCGAAAGCACTACTTAACTATGATGCTCAGTCTGACGACGTAAAATCTGATATTGATTTTATGATGGCAGGTTACGAAAGTCCGGTTGAATTTTATATCAGCAAACTTGTTGAAGGTATTTCAACACTAGGTGCAGCATTTGCGCCAGAGCGTGTAATTGTGCGTATGTCTGATTTCAAATCAAACGAATACGCGAATTTAGTGGGTGGTGAGCAATATGAACCGGAAGAAGAAAACCCAATGATTGGTTTCCGCGGTGCATCACGCTATATCTCAGAAGATTTCCGCGATTGTTTTGCCCTTGAATGTGAAGCGATTAAACGTGTTCGCAACGATATGGGTCTGACCAATATCGAAATCATGATCCCATTTGTGCGTACGTTAGAAGAAGCAGCGCGCGTAATTGAGCTACTTGAAGAGCACGGGTTAAAGCGCGGTGAAAACGGCTTAAAAGTAATTATGATGTGTGAGCTGCCATCTAATGCATTATTAGCAGATGAGTTCTTAGAGTATTTCGATGGTTTCTCTATCGGTTCTAATGACTTAACTCAGTTAACGCTTGGCTTAGACCGTGACTCTGGATTAATTGCCCATTTATTTGACGAGCGTAATCCTGCGATTAAAAAGCTATTAGAAATGGCAATTCAAACAGCTAAAGCTAAAGGTAAATATGTCGGTATTTGTGGTCAAGGTCCATCAGATCACGAAGACTTTGCAGCTTGGCTTGTGGATCAAGGTATTGATTCTGTGTCGTTAAACCCAGACACAGTGCTTGAAACTTGGTTATACCTAGGTGAGAAGCACGCTAAATAAATTGTATTAACCAGTTCCTTTAACTGATATGTCATCAGTATAAAGCTGACAAAACAAAAGGCGCTCAATGCGCCTTTTTTTCGTTTCATAAAACTATTTTTTCTTTTTCCCTTTGCCTTGTACAGCTTTAAAGCGTGGGTTTGATTTACAAATTACAAATAATCGACCGCGACGCTTTACGATTTGGCAATCAGGGTGGCGTTTTTTCGCGCTTTTTAAAGAACTTAAAACTTGCATTATTTGCTTCCTAATTTACCAAAACGCTTATTGAACTTCGCAATACGGCCGTCAGATTGAGCAGCGCGTTGCTTACCTGTGTAAAACGGGTGCGATTCACTCGATACATCTATCGCCACATAAGGGTATGTTTTACCTTGATAATCGATTGTGCGATCGGTCTTGATGGTTGAACCAACTAAAAAATATGCATCTGCTGCTGTGTCGTGAAAAACCACTTTTCCGTAATCAGGGTGGATACCAGGTTTCATATAAGCTCCAATTGATATGTTACAACATCACACAATATAAAGTGTTATATTGTAACAATCAATATCAAATGATAATTATTATCAAAAAAAATAACAAATTAGTTAGCTAAGAATTTTAATTAATTCATTTACAACCTAATCTGTTAGCGTATTTTTGTTGTATAACGTTAAAAGCAAGTAACACAGAGGCAGTATGAAACACATCAAAGGCGTAATTTTCGATTTAGACAGTACATTGGTTACGTGCAAATTGTGTTTTAAAACTATGCGAACGGAAATTGGCTGCCCATTAGAGCAAGACATATTGCAGTTTGTTGATGCGTTAGATGAGCCTAAACAGGCTATCGCGAATCACACAATAAAGCGTTTAGAACTTGACGATGCCCACAGTGCAAAGTGGATTGAAGGGGCTGAGCACTTCGTGCAGTATTTAATTAATAAAAACTATCCCACCGCGATTATTACGCGAAACAGTGTTGAAGCAAGTTCTATAAAAATAGCCAACAATCAAATTCCAATAAATACTGTAATAACTCGCGAAGATGCACCGGCAAAACCCGACCCTACAGCGTTACTTATGCTGGCAGAAAAGTGGAATATTGCACCTGCTAACTTGTTATATATAGGGGATTATCTTCACGACATTAACATTGCTAAAAATGCAGGTGTAGAAAGTGCGCTGTTTTGCGAGTTCGAAACTCCAGATTATGCGCATCAAGCAGATTATGTATTTGAGACCTACGCTGAGTTACTGCAGCGTTTCGCTTAACTTATTTCTAAGTAGTGTAGGATGAGTTTAATCTTAGATGGATTACAGTGCGACCGTTACGCTGCTAGTTAAGCTAGCAGCATGAATGTATGTTTTAAAACCGATTTTAACTTAACGCCTTGCTAATTTTTTATCGATAAACTGGCAAGATGATTTAAGCGCTTTTTGAAAATGGCTTAAATAGCGTCTTGCCCAAGGATAGTAAAACGCCAATAACAGTAAACCTGCAATAAAAAAGATCAGTGATGGGCCTGGCACCACCATAAAAAGCAAGCCAAGCGCCAGAAACATTGCTGCAAACACATGGTTTATCATTTTTTTCATCTGTAGCATCCTAAACGCATAAATTTACGTATAAACACGATATTTATTCATAGTATAAAAAATTTGGTTTAGTGCGCGAATAAATGATGTTACAAACTGTAAATATGAAGCAAAACTCGCTGTATTTCTTTGATATAATGAGTGCAAACCCTGTTCCCCGTCACCGAGCAAGTAATGATTGAAGTAATAGATCAAAAAGATACCTTATCGCCCTTAGCTGATGCGTTTTTAGCTGAGTTAAAAACGACACACTACAGTGGCGAAATTGACACCAGCTATGCAACGCGCATTGTAACCGCAACTGATAACAGTATTTATCAGGCGTTACCGCAAGGTATTTTATTCCCAAAAACAAGCCAAGATATTCAACTGATTTTTTCTCTTGCAAATCAAAGCAAATATCAGCAAATCAAATTTACACCGCGTGGGGGCGGTACAGGCACCAATGGTCAATCGCTAACGCATAGCATGGTGATTGATTTATCGCGCCACATGCGTGAGATTTTAGAGATTAATGTTGAAGAAAAGTGGGTGCGTGTACAAACCGGTGTGATTAAAGATCAGCTTAATGATTTTCTACGTCCTTATGGTTTTTTCTTTGCGCCAGACCTTTCGACCAGTAACCGTGCAACGGTTGGCGGTATGATAAATACCGATGCGTCAGGTCAGGGCTCGCTTGTTTATGGTAAAACATCCGATCATGTACTTGGCTTAAAAACCATGCTGGTGGATGGCACTGAACTCGATACCGCACCCGTTGCTGTTAATACCGCTAAAACATACGCCGAAGAACAATCAACACGGGGAAAGATTTATGAGCAATTACTCGATACCGGCATAAATTTACGCGACCAAATTAAAGCGAAATTTCCCCGCTTAAACCGCTTTTTAACAGGTTATGATTTAGAAAATATTCTCAATGACGAACTAACAACATTAGATGCAAGCCGCATTATTACGGGCTCAGAAGGTTCGTTAGGGGTTGTTTGTGAAGCCAAACTCAATATTACGCCGATTGCCGAATTTAAAACGCTGATCAATATTAAATACGATAGCTTTGACTCAGCGCTTCGTAATTCCCCGTTTTTAGTGGACGCCAAAGCGACTTCGGTTGAAACCGTTGATAGCCGTGTACTTAATCTTGCCCGAGAAGACATAATTTGGCATTCAGTTTCAAGCTTGATTGAGGATGTGCCGGGTAAAGATATGCAGGGTCTCAACATGGTTGAGTTTAATGCGACAAATCAGGCGGATATCGATGATAAAGTAAATGGCTTATTGGCAAAGCTGGATAGCTTAATGGCAAATAACCAAGCTGGGATCATTGGTTATCAGGTAACCCATTCTAAGGCCGATATTCTAAAAATTTATGCCATGCGTAAAAAAGCGGTAGGCTTGCTTGGCAATGTAAAGGGCAAAGAAAAGCCATTGGCATTTGCCGAAGATACGGCAGTACCACCAGAAGCACTTGCAGACTTTATTGCTGAATTTAGGCAATTACTTGATTCACACAACTTAAACTACGGCATGTTCGGCCATGTCGACGCTGGTGTATTGCACGTAAGGCCTGCTCTTGATATGTGCGACCCAACTCAAGAAAAATTACTACGTCATATCTCCGATGAAGTGGTAAAACTAACCGCTAAATACGGTGGTTTAATGTGGGGTGAACACGGAAAAGGTTACCGTAGTGAATATGGCCCAGAATTCTTTGGCGATACCTTGTTTACTGAACTTAGAAAGATCAAAACAGCATTCGATCCGCTTAATCGGTTAAACCCAGGTAAAATTTGTACGCCACTCGACTCAAAAGAGCAGCTTGTTAGTGTTGACGATGCTAAGCGTGCACATTTCGATAAACAAATCCCGATCACCATTAAAGACAGCTTCGATAATGCCATGGGGTGTAATGGTAACGGTCTTTGTTATAACTATGATAGCCACTCACCTATGTGCCCATCGTATAAAGTAACAAAAGACAGACGTTATTCACCAAAAGGGCGTGCCAGTTTGATGCGTGAATGGATGCGTTTACAAAGTGAAAAGGGCATAGAACTACTCGAAAGCGAAAAAGCGATAGCGAAAGGCGAGACTAAGTCATGGTGGGAAAAACGCATTTTCGCAAAACAAAAAGCCAAAGGTGCGTACGATTTTTCGCATGAAGTGAAAGAATCGATGGATGAATGTTTGGCATGTAAAGCGTGTACTACGGCATGCCCAATTAAAGTGGATGTACCTACCTTCCGTGCGCGCTTTTTAAATTTATACCATGCCCGTTATAAACGCCCACTTAAAGATTACTTAGTGGCTAATATTGAATCGCAAGCGCCGCTTTTAAGCAAAATACACTTTCTAGTAAACCCTATTTTAAAATTAGGGTTTATAGAACGCTTTTTGAAAAACCAAATCGGTTATGTGGATTCACCATTATTAAGCGACAACGCCATTATAAAACGCGTGTCGAAGCAGTTTGCGTTTAATCTAAATCAGCTTAAAACACTGGATGAATCACAAAAAAAGCAAACTGTTTTAATTGTACAAGACCCATTTACTAGCTTTTATGAAGCTGAATTAGTGGAAGATTTTTGCCAGTTACTGGTAAAACTTGGAAAAACGCCAGTGCTATTGCCGTTTAAACCAAATGGTAAGCCACAGCATGTAAAAGGCTTTTTAAACGAGTTTGCAAAAACAGCGAAAAACAGTGCTGCATTTTTAAACCAGATAGCGGAACTGGATATTCCTATGGTAGGGTTAGATGCATCGCTTGTTATGTGTTATCGCGACGAATATAACCAAGCACTTGGCCAGCAGCGTGGCGATTTCCATGTGTTATTGGCCCACGAGTGGTTTGAAACGCAGCGCTTTGAGCAAAAAGAAGCAAACACTGATAATCATTTTGTGTTACTTAATCACTGCACTGAAACCACGGCAATGCCAAATGCCAGTAAGGTGTGGCAAAACCTGTTTGCTAATTTTGGTTTAACACTCAATGCTAAAGCTACGGGCTGTTGTGGTATGGCGGGCACTTATGGCCATGAAACGCAAAACTTAGATAAATCTCGTGCGCTTTATGAAATGAGCTGGCAACAAACGGTTGATAACACACCAATTGAACAGCTTGTTGCAACTGGGTTTTCGTGTCGCTCGCAAGTTAAACGTTTTAATAACGGCAACAAACCCAAACACCCAATACAATTGTTAAACAGTTTGCTTTAGCTAAACGGCTTAACGCACAGAGGCAAGTAATATGATACGCATCACCCTGTTAATGTTTATGGTAATTTGCCTTTATGGCTGCGGTGGCAACAATACCGTGCAAATTAGCCCATACGCTAACATCGTTGCGTTTGGCGATAGCCTTACGCAAGGGGTTGGGGTCGATAAATCAAATAGCTATCCTGCAAAACTGGCAAGCGAGTTGGGCATTGAAGTGATAAATAGCGGCATTTCAGGCCAAACCAGCAGCCAAGGGCTCGCGCGTTTAAACAATGTGTTAACAACACATATGCCGAGCCTTATTATTATTTGTTATGGCGGTAATGATGTGCTGCAAAATAAAAGTAAAACCCAGCTCGAAGCAAATTTAAGGCAAATGATTGTCCGCTCTAAGCAACACGGTGCGCAAGTGATATTAGTTGCCGTACCGCAATTTGGCTTGTTACTTTCACCGATGCCAGTGTATAAAAAACTGGCTGATGAATATGATCTGGTGCTTATTGAAGATACCTTGCCCGATTTATTGGGTGATGCCAGCAAAAAATCCGACCGAGTACACCTCAACGCGCAAGGCTATGCGTTATTAGCCAGTGAAATTGCTAAGCACATCGAAATTACCAATTAAAGCGTAAAAATAATAGAAACTAATTATTCCCTCTTTCTCAAGTTTGTACTATTTTCAAAGGGTTAAATACCTAATTTGAATTGCGATTTAGAGGGAAGACTATGGCGCAACCATCTTTACAACCCAACTTTATTCAATTTCCTGGCAATGTAATTGCCGAACCACCGTGTCGCATGTTGAATGCCAATCAATATGGCTTTTTCGTTAAAGGCTGTAGCGAAAAAATTCAAAACTATATCGATGTAACACTCAACGCGGTTAAATCAGATGAATTTCGCTTCAAGGCGCTAAGTGCGTACACCTTGCTTACCTTTACGGATATCGAAAACATCGCATCTAAAGTACCTCCATTTAGTGAACAAGGTTGGATGCAAGAGACCGACATTATATTTTGGTTACCAGTCGCCAAAATGGTGAACAAACGTGGTAAAGAAAAAGTTGACCATATTTATTGGTATCCTGCGTTTATTACCGTAAATAATATTTATGCATTGATTAACGGACGCGAGACCTGGGGTTACAACAAATATTTGTGTGACTATAAGATGCCAAACATTGGTGAATTACCTCAGTTTTTTGAAGTTAGTCTTGATGCCTTCCAGCCTTTTTCCCCGAATACCAAAATGGCAAAGCATACACTGCTTGAAGTCAATTTAGTTGAGCAAGGCGGCGAACACCCTGTGAGTGATTTTGTCGAATTGGTGAAAGAAGCGTTTGAAATTCTAAAGTCCGATACTGATTTTTTTGATCTTGATTTAAACGCTATAAAGCAGTTGCTTGATGGTTTTGTAAACCCGCAAATGGACCAGATCCTATTTAAGCAATTACCAAATGGTGATGGCAGTAAAGCAGTTTACCAAGGCGTTGTACATTCTCCGTCAATTATTAAGAAGGTACACAGCGCTAAAATCTATAAGCATGAATTTGATGTGACCGTGTATCAGCTAGATACGTTTCCGCTTGGTGAGATGTTTGGTATTTATCCCGGCACCCATCGCGCGCTATTACCATTTAATGTTGTAATGGATTTTGACCAAGAAAAAGCGTGTGAAATTATCGCTACAAAAGGACTTTAACATGGCAAAAGAAAAAATTGTGATACTTGGCGGTGGCGTGTCAGCGATGACCGCCGCGGTGTATTTAACAGACGATGAAAACTGGCAAGATAAGTACGATATCACAGTGTATCAGCAAGGTTGGCGCATTGGTGGTAAAGGCGCTAGTGGCCGCAATCCTTATTTGGGTCAACGTATCGAAGAGCACGGACTTCACGTATGGTTTGGCGCTTATGTAAATTCTTTTAAAACAATTCAATCAGTCTACGAAAAATTAGCACGCCCCGATAGCATGCCGCTAGCAACCTGGCAGGAGGCGTTTAAGCCTCACAGTTATGTTGTATTGCAAGAGCTGATTGATAACGAGTGGCAAACATGGCCTGTTGATTTTCCGCTAATTCCAGGCAACCCTGCGGATGGCACATTGGATTTACACTTTTGGGAAATCGCACGCTTATTATATTTTTGGATAAAAAAGTTTATTGGCGAATTAGAGCACAAAGCGAACTCATTGAATAAGGCGCGCGATATTAAAACGCCTGAAAACGACGAAGAGCAAAACCTTTTTGCCCACTTTATTGATGAAGTAAAAGAAAAAGTCGACGATATCAAAGACGAATGGCAAGAGTTTAAAGACGATGCCGAAGATTCGCTAGAAACGTTCTCAAAACATATTCAAGTTACGCTAAGCGAGCTTAGTTACTTTTTTGATAAGCGTGCTAGCGATAAAAATCTTTCTAATACAAAACACCCACCCGCGATTCAGTGGATCATCCGACGTTTTAAGCGTTGGTTAAACGAAGAATTTGAAGACTTACTTGAAGATAACGCAGATATTCGACGCCTTTATATTTGTGCTGATTTAGCACTTGCCATGATGGAAGGTCTAATTGAAGACAAAGTGTTTGAACGTGGCTTTGGCGCAATTAACAATCTTGATTTTAGAGCGTGGTTAGAAAAGCATGGGGCAAACACACAGTTTTCAGTAGATTCTGCGCCGGTGCGAGGTTTTTACGATCTTGTCTTTGCTTACCAAGATGGGGACTTTGCAAAACCCAATGTGGAAGCGGGTGTAGCGGCGTTGGCAATGCTGCGTTTATCGCTGTGTTATCACGGGGGGGTAATGTGGAAAATGCAAGCAGGTATGGGCGATACCATATTTAGTCCGATTTACGAGTTACTCATTAAACGCGGTGTTAAGTTTGAATATTTTCATCAAGTTACGCAACTTTTGCCAACGCAAAGCATTGAAGGCGAAAACAGTGTCGATGAGATTAAACTGATAAAGCAGGTTGCACTAAAATCAGGGCAATACAATCCGCTTGTTGATGTAAAAGGACTACCATGCTGGCCGTCATTTCCACTTTATGAGCAAATTGACGATGAGCAGGCAGCGCTAATAAAACAGCACAATATTAATTTAGAGAGCTTTTACAGTGATTGGCCAAGCGTTTATCAGCAACACTTTGGTGAAGCATTGCCAGAAGTGACGCTAAAACAGGGCGTTGATTTTGATAAAGTCATCTATGGTATATCAGTCGCCAGTTTGCCTCATTTATGTGAAAAGTTATTAGCAAAAGACCATAGGCTCAGTTTAACCTCACAAAAAGTAAAAGCCGTTGCAACACAAGCGTTTCAATTGTGGTTAGACAAACCACTCGATGAAACAGGTTGGGCGTATACACCCGCAAGTGGTGAGCAACCTATTTTAAGTGGCTTTAGCGAACCTTTTGATACCTGGGCCTCAATGGACCAGCTGATTAATAAAGAAGATTGGCAAGGTGATGTCGAGCCGAAAAATGTCGCCTATTTTTGTAGCGCATTTACGCAAGACAGTTTTCCACCAAGTACCCAGAGTGATTTTCAGGCCGTGTGTAATGCACGCGTAAAAGCCAATAGCGTTTTTAAACTTACCCAGCAAATGTATCCACTGTGGCCGGATATTGCCAAACAAGGTGAATTTGATTGGCAAGCACTTATGGATACAACAAATGCGGTAGGAGAGTCGCGTTTTGATAGCCAATATTGGCGCGCAAATGTCGATCCCAGTGAACGTTATGTAATGTCGGTGGTTGATTCTAGCCAATACCGTTTAGCAACGGATGGGACGCAATTTACTAATCTGTTGATTACCGGAGATTGGATTAAAACCGGTGTTAATGCAGGTTGTGTAGAAGCCGCAACCATGGCGGGTATGGCAACATCCCGTGCTATTTGTGGTTACCCAAATCATATTAGTGGCGAATTTGGTTTTGAGCCTGACGAGCAATAATGAATCAGTTTTAACGTGGTCTTTCAGATTCGATTAGTAAGATCCAATCAAATCTGAAAGTCACTTAAGTGCCATCAACTGTCATTCGTAACTATTAGCCTCACGGCGTGGCACCGCAACGCGGTGACACGTCAAAGAGAAGGCGCTTGTTAGAGCTTTATAACTCTTCTTGAAGTTGTGGTTCACATTCTTTAGCCCATTTGATTGCTTCTACAGCTGGAATAAAAGGGGGGGCGCTACCTTCTGCGAGCATGCCTTCGGTAATTGAGCATAAAACTGCAGATGCAATCATTGATGTCATATATTCTCTAAAATCAGAATGTGTTGTAAAAGTTACCATAAAGGTACGATTACCTAGTTCTTTAGCTTCTTCCGGGGTAAGTAATTCTTCTTCTAGAAACTCTTTAATATCTACTTCTTCCGTCCAGTATTCAAAACCTGCTTCTTCTCCTTGATATTTACAAGGGAGAAACCCTTCATGATCTACTACATCAAAATCAATATCCATGTCCATCTCAAATCCATTTGATTTGATGGCTTCTAACCATTGTTGTGGAGATGGTAAATTTTCTCTCAACATAAAAACGTTGTTTTCTACTGACATTCTTTTTCCATTTTTATAGCTCTAACGCCGCAAATAAACGGCTATAATTTGTGAGGTACGAACAAAGCCAACTGTTTTTTGTGCGCACTTTTTAATTTGCCTTGTTATATTTATGTTTCTTGAAGAATTTTCCCTTCATTACAAAGGGCATTATTTGAAAAATAATTAACAATTGAATCCTTCATTTTTTCAAATGAACAACCTTTAAAATAAACAATAGTTTCATCATTTGTGGCTCGGTGATTAGCCATTTCGCCTTTATCACCGAGAAGTTCATGAAACTTATCGATTACGTCATTTATATCATG
The DNA here is from genome assembly GCF_057367955.1 of Pseudoalteromonas sp. NS-SX12. NCBI lineage: Bacteria > Pseudomonadati > Pseudomonadota > Gammaproteobacteria > Alteromonadales > Pseudoalteromonadaceae > Pseudoalteromonas > Pseudoalteromonas sp. NS-SX12. The sequence goes on from NZ_CM170635.1 coordinate 68,865, forward strand.
CTTTTCATAAACTTCATCAGCTAATAAATTGCTAAAAACAACGGCCATTACCTCTTTATTTCCAAATTCAATTTCATCATTTTCAGAGATTAATTTTGATCCCTTTGGTATGCCTATTTCATTCAATACTTCGATGATGAATTCTTTAGTTTTTTCTATGTCTGAAGTTACGGCTATTTCAAGTTCACAGTATTCTACTTTGTAATCTTCATTTAACTGAGAACCAGCCCCTGTCACTTTCCCTAAGCTTTCTTTTTGAAGTGCATCATCAAGAGGGTCTTCATAAATATCACCTCTGTCAATTGGTTCACATTTATCATTAATTCGTACAATTAATAGTTCTTCTTTTGACATAACATTCCTTTTTCAGTTTATGTGTCCATTAAAATTATGATTCTATGTATATCTGCAATTACACCTTTCTAACGAATAAATATAACACTTGCACTTGCGGAAGGTGTGTAGCGCAGCGAAGGACCTGTCCGACAACCTGCACTGGTTATGTGGTTTTGCTATGAGCCACATGGTTTGAGTGAAAAAATGAAAAGCCCAAACCAAACATTAGCCATCAGAATTAGCAGTTTTATGGCGTCCCGAGTAAATGCAGGGATATCCCGATACCAGTACAAGTAACCAATGACTACCCATTGAGCAGCAAGCCACAAGACTGAGAAGTAGAGAAAGCCTTTGTGGCATTCCGTCTCAGGAAGCGTGTAATAGGCGTACCACCACGACTATACAGCGCCCGTAGATACCACCACCAGTATCGCGCAAGAAAGCAGATTACGCCATTGCGGATAATTTGCGCTCAAAAGCTTTGCTCTGGCTTCATCAAATTTATCAGTCATACATGCTCTCGGATTAACTGCCTCGGGTCACACTCACATAACATTTTAGTATTTATGCGACATGCAGTTTGTGTTGCATAATCGCGTGTTTTTTCTACCACAGCGTTGCTCGTTTTTCTGAATGACTCATTTGTAACAAACTTCATAACTATTTGCTAGTGCGCGTAAAATGCTGCAGTGATGGCTTTTATTTCAGGATAAAAACGAGCGGTTGGGTCGTTTTCCTGACTATGCAAGCAATGTACTTTGACGAAATAGAAAAGTACTTTTGAAAGGCCGCTGTTCACTCATAGTAGATCTAATCAATAGTACGATTTGAACGGACCAAAAATTTAAAAATGTCAGAATGGATATGAGCTACTAATAATATGTTTACAAAGGTTGGTTTATAACCAGCCTTTTTGCTGTGCGATACGCGCTGCATCTACACGATTTACTGCGTTTAATTTGCTGATAGCTTCTGATAGGTAATTACGCACTGTGCCTTCTGATAAAAATAACTTAGCGGCAATGTCGTGGGTTTTAAGGCCATCGCCTGCAAGTTTAAGTGCTTTACGCTCTTTATCGTTAAGTGGATCGGTATCTGATAGTGCGAGTAGGGCAAGTTCTGGGTCAATCACCTTTTTGCCTTGTTGCACCGATTTAATTGCATTAATGAGTTGCTCTGACGGGGCTTCTTTTAGGATAAAGGCATACACACCAGCGTTCATCGCGCGCTTTATGTAACCCGCTTTTGAGAAGGTCGTCATAATCATGGTTTTTAAATTAGCATTATTCTTTTGCAATGATTCCGCTAATTCAATTCCCGTCATATTTGGCATTTCAATATCTGATAGTACAATATCGACTGTGTTTTCATGTAAAAACGTGAGTGCTGCTTTGCCGTCTTGTGCTTGGCCAACAACATTAATAAATGGGTCTAAACCAACCAGTGCGCTAATTGCTTCTCTAACCATTTGCTGATCTTCAACAACAAGTAGATTTATCATGATAATTCCGTTTTAAAAGTCATGGCTAAATAAAAGCCATTTTTGTTGCTGACAAGGAGTTCGCCACCCAGTGCTTCAATACGCTGCTTTATACCGCTAAGGCCGTTGCCGTTGGTAAATGTATGCACTTTGCCATTATCAATTACTGAAATTTTGTTTTCGCTAATATCAATTGTAACCTTGTTACCTTTGCTATGGCGCAAAATATTAGTCGTTGCTTCAGTTAGCACAAGAGATATTGCATTTTGTAAGGCCGGTGAGGCATTGATCAGGTGATTATTGATATTTACCTGAAAACCGTTTTGCATTAGTTCACCTTTTAGGTGGTTTAACTGTTCGTCTAATTTAAATTGCTTCATATTGGTAACGGCTTGCCGAATGTCGCTTAATAATTCACGACTAAGGGTTGCCACTTGCTGTATTTCGCTTTGTGCTAACGATACTTGGTCGTGCGAGATAAATTTCTCTGCAAGCTCTGCCTTTAGGGCGATTGACGATAAGCTGTGACCTGCTAAATCATGTAAATCTCGGGCGATGCGCTCACGCTCTGCGACCATAGCTAATTGTTCTATTTGTTGCTGGCTTTGTTCTTCACTTAATCTATGTTGGCGTTCGCGGCGCTCAGCACGGCCCATAAAATATAAGCCAATACTGGTGATAAGGGCTGGCACTATGTAGTACAAATCCATCAGATTAAACAAATAGGCCGATAACGCAATGCCAAGTAATACGCCTATTAATCCCTGTAACCCTTTTTGTTGCCTAAAGTTAAAGCCACAAAAATAACAGGCAAAGCCAAACAATGCTTGTGTGCCGGGCGTAATATAAGCGCCGAAAGTAGCAAGGACTACGATTGTTAATACGGGTGCGAGTGCTTTTTCACCTTTCGCATTGACCGCTTTTACGTAGCACACAATAAATACGCAATACAGCATAAACATTGCGATAAGTTTAAATAGCGTAAACCGTTCAAAACTAAAAATAAGGGGTAAAAAATAAAAGCTAGAAAAGGCAAGTGGTCCCCACACCCAATATGACTTTCCTTCTACCGCGAGGCTCTGTTTAAAATTATCCATTTTGACCTACGTTTAATGCCGTTGAGTGTGTTTGCTTAAGTTGATTTTGCCAGCGTGAATACAATTGGTAAATACTAAATAAATAGATGAGTACAATAGCAAAAGGCAGTACTACAAATCTATCTTCCGGAAATAAATACCACAAAATAACAAGGGATACTGTGCGTGTGACTGTATGAATAACACCGACTGGGTGCTGCAACGTCCAAGAAAGCGGAAGCCACATTAACCCCGATATAATACCCACACTTAACGGTACGGTGGTGTGATCAAGTTGAGTCATTGGGATCACTAAGCCGTAACCCATCAAAGACATAAGAACTGTACTTAAAAACAAATTATCAAATGGGTTGCGCTCGGATTTTTTAACAAACAAGGCTTCATTCGTTAACTTGGCGACACCTAACGCGATGTAAAAAATCATTCCGGTACCAATAAAGGTGATAAGTCCCATATATTGGCTGTCGATAAAGGTACCTAAAATACCCAATACGGCCCATGTAAAACAGCCAGCGATTGGCATTGCGAGTAGTTTTTTCTGTTTATATTCTTCACGGTACTGTTCTAGTGTTTTCATGATATATCCTCAGTAGGGAGTGGGCAGCATGCTGCCCATTAGCTGTTTGTTGTGCGGTTAACCTTGATTATTGCTAATAAGCATTTGTGGCCAGGTGTAGCTTGGTGCAATGTCGAGTGATGCCTGCCAATCATCAAGCGCACTTTGTACATCGTTAAGTGCTAAGTGAGTAAGCCCACGCCAAACCAACGCTTCGGCCTGACCCCACTGATAACCCAGATTATCGTCGTTTTGATAGTGGTTAATTGAAGTATTGAGTGACTTAAGAGCTTGTTGTTTACTACCACCAAAAATATTTGGTGTGTTGTAAGCGATAATGCCCTTAATTAAATGCACACGCGGGTTTGTATCATCGCTTTCACTGGCGCTTTCAAGCGCGTTAGACGATTTAATGCCGTAGTACATGCCTGTAATTGGCTTTATCGAAATGCGATAGCCGTACACTTGGGCAAGTAATGCGTTAACCTCTGTTTCATCTTCGCTTAGTTTTTCATCCGTTAAAATCATCTGTGCGCTATCGAGTAAGCTTATCGCTTTTTCTTGCTCACCCATAATGTTATGCGCGATAGCTAATCGATAGTTAACGAGCGCTGCGTCATAGCCTTTGGCAGAGTTTGCGATTTGCGTAAGTTGAGCCACATTATTTTGCTGTGACGCCAATTCAATCTCATCAATCGTCGTTTGATCAGCGCTTGCATAGTTAGCTGTAAACGTTGCAGTAGCAATAAGTAACGCGTATATGTTTTTCGTAATTAGATACATAGTAATTTCCTTTATATGATTAATGACTGACCGTTTTTTCGGCGCAGTTATAGTGTTATTCAAAAGGAGCTTGGTGGTTAGAGACGTTTGTCAGCAATTGCATATGACAAATGTCATCTTGTGGTGTTTGGAAAAATCAGCAAATAGATCTTCGTGTCGATAATTTTGTGCAATTGATAATCGTTTGCATTTAATTTGCATCTATATTAAGCTCTCAATTAATTGATAATAACAATCATTTACAAATGAATGCGAGCGACACTCATAGCCACTATTCAGTGCTTTTAACTAAACTAAGCAAATGTTCGTCTGCATGTGCATATCAAACAGTGGATGAATTGGTTTCGACCGGTTTAGTACTTGCAAATTTCTATGGTGAGCGCCAACAATCGTTGCTACAAGAGCTTTTTTTAAGGCGTTTATTCTTTGATTTGCTGGGTAAAGTATGCGACCCACTTGTTGGTAGTGTGGTGCAACGCATCTGCCTTGATTTTACATATCAACCGTTGTTTGCACTTAAACGGTTTTATCGTACATATCATGGTAAGTTAGAGGCATATTATAAGTTGGAACGAGAGTTACGCATTTTAAGTAATGAATTTTTAGCGTGTAAAAGGTGAACTATGACACAGTACCGAATTGAAAAAGACAGCATGGGCGAATTAAAGGTACCAGCCAATGCCTTGTATCAAGCTCAAACGCAACGTGCAGTCGAAAATTTTGCAATTAGTGGCTTGACTATGCCTGTATGGTTTATTCAGGCATTAGCGTACGTAAAGTCTGCGGCAGCTAAAACAAACCAAGAACTCGGTCACTTACAGCCACATATCAGTGAAGCCATCGTTGATGCATGCGAAAAAGTACTGACAGGGGAATATGACAACCAATTCCCTGTGGATGTGTTTCAAACCGGCTCGGGTACCAGTTCAAATATGAATATGAACGAGGTACTTGCTACACTTGCTTCGAATTTCCTTGATGAAAACGTAAGCCCTAACGACCACGTGAATATGGGACAAAGTTCTAACGACGTTATTCCAACCAGTATTCAGGTGAGTTGTTGTATTGGTGTGTACTACCATTTACTGCCAGCGGCGAACCACTTAATTAATGCGTTAACACAAAAATCGAAAGAAGTAGGGCATATTTGTAAAACAGGCCGTACTCATTTAATGGACGCGATGCCAATCACGTTTGCACAAACCCTTGATAGCTGGAAAAGCCAAATTGAAAATGCTATTGCGGGTATTAACACATCGCTTGAACAAGTGAAGCCGCTTGCACAAGGTGGTACGGCAGTTGGTACGGGTATAAATGCGGACCCACAATTTGCCGGTAAATTTGCAAGTAACCTGAGTGCATCAGTTGGTATTAGCTTTAAACCAAGTGAAAACTTTTTCTATAACATTGGTTCGCAAGATGCCATTGTTGCTTTGTCAGGTCAGTTAAAAACGCTGGCAGTTGCCATTATTAAAATTGCAAACGATTTACGTTGGATGAACTCAGGCCCACTATCAGGTTTGGGGGAAATTGAACTTCAAGCATTACAACCTGGTTCGTCTATTATGCCTGGTAAAGTAAATCCAGTTATTCCTGAGGCTACAGCAATGGTGGGCGCGCAGGTTATAGGTAATGACGCGACAATTACGGTTGCTGGTCAGTCAGGTAATTTTGAGCTCAATGTTATGTTGCCTGTTATTGCCCATAACGTATTAGAAAGTATTAATCTTCTGACGAACACGTGTTACCACCTTGCGGATAAAGCAATTGCTACTTTTGTGGTAAAACAAGAGAACATTAATAAATCACTCAATAAGAACCCGATTTTAGTCACAGCGCTAAATCCGGTAATTGGTTATTTAAAGGCAGCAGATATTGCGAAAAAAGCCTACAAAGAAAATCGACCGATTATTGATGTTGCGCTAGAGGAAACTGACCTCTCACAACAAGAGCTTGAAAATTTACTCAACCCCGAAAAATTAACACAAGGCGGTATCGCGTAAACGATTAACGCTTGAGTTTATTTTGAAATAATAAAAGCCCGTTAAAAAACGGGCTTTTGGTTGTAAAGGTGATAATTGAACTGTTAGTGAGAAAAACGCGTCATCAAGTGCCGTAACTCGTTTGCTCGTTCGGCCATATTATTACTTGATGCATTTGCACGCTCTACTAAACCATTATTTTGCTGAATAATGCCATCCATTTGTTTAATGGCGGTGTTGATTTGATTTATCCCGTTGGCTTGTTCTGCACTGTCATCGGCTATTTTTGCCATATTGGCTGATAGTTCTTGAATGTTAGATACGATAGATGCAAGCGTATCACCCGATTGCGTTACAAGCGCCATGCCGTGTTCCACTTTTGTTGCGCTATCATTGAGTAAATCAGCAATATTTTTTGATGCATCGGCGCTTCGTTGTGCTAAAGAGCGTACTTCGGCTGCGACAACCGCAAACCCTTTCCCTTTTTCACCAGCTCTTGCCGCCTCAACAGCTGCATTTAATGCAAGCAAATTAGTTTGAAATGCAATTTCATTAATTACTTCAATTATGCTCGATATTTCACTTGAGCTTGTGCTTATTTCTTTCATCGCATCGACTGTATTGCCAACAAGGCGACCGCCTTCTTGCGCTTGTTCATCTGCTTGCGTCGCTAATTGATTTGCAACCTGCGCGTTTTCAGAGTTACGTTTAACTGTTTCAGTAATTTCGTGCATTGATGCGGTAGTTTCTTCAATAGATGCAGCTTGTGATTCGGTTCGGCTGCTTAAATCGTTGATGCCGTGTTTAATATCATCTGCAGAGTCAGTGATGTTAGAGGCGGTATCGGTAATTTGTTTTACCAATAGCGATAAGTTTTCAACGCTACGATTAACCGCTTGTTTTAATGTGTCAAACTCCCCTTGATAATGACCATTTACAGTTTTAGATAAATTACCATCGGCCAGTGCTTGCATTACATCTTGGCATTCGTTTAAAGGGTGGGTAATTGCATCTAAAGTGTCGTTAAAGCCAATAACTATTTTTGCAAAATCGCCACTGTGCTTAGTGCTGTCGGCGCGAGTTGATAATTGACCACTCGACGCAGCATCAACTAACAGGTTAGTATCTGATATTAAGCCTTCAATGGCACTACAACAGGTTTCAAGACTGCGCTTAACTTGTAAAAAGTCGCCCTTATAATCGTTACTAATGGTGTTTGGTATATCACCTTTAGCTATTTGGTCTAAATATAACGAGGTGTTGTTTATTGGTGTAACAATGGCATCAAGTGTTGCGTTAATGCCTTCGATAATCTTCTTATAATCACCGTTATGACTATCGGCGTCTGCCCGTTTTGATAATTCGCCAATAACAGCGCTTTGTACAATGGCGTTAGTGTCATTAATCAGTTTTGCAATTGCGCTGGTGGATTGCTCTAAGCTTTCTTTAATTAATAGAAAATCACCTTTATAGTCGCCTGATATGCTATTTGGGATTTGTCCGTTGCCAATTAAATTTAAATATTCTTGAGTTTGTTTTACGGGCTTTACGATGGCATCGAGCATTTGGTTAATGCCGTTTGCCAGTGTCAACATAAAGCCACCAAATTCACTTGCATCAATCCGTGTTGCCAGTTTGCCTTCTACTGCAGCTTGTATAATAGTTGCAACTTGCTGCTCTGCACGGCGTTGTTCTGATAAATCATTAAGTTCATAAACAATGCCTATTACGTCACCGGAACTATCTTTAACCGGTCCTGCAATTACAAATATAACGCTATCTTGGTAAGTTAATTCACATTCAACTTGTGTCGAAATGGCATTTTTCAATACATCAAATTCTGGCTGGTTATCAAACAACAGACTATCGGCATGGTCTATCAAGGCTGAACTGGTAAAGTGTGGCTGGGTAATTTGAATATTAGACTGGTGATTATTTAGCAGCGACTTGCATTGGTTATTACAATAAATAACCTTGTGCGAGCTGTCAGACATCATAACGGGGGCAGCAACGTTATCAAGTGCTTGTTTAATGCGCCCGTTAACTTTTGCGAGTTCCTTTTGTTTGTCCATCTGACTTGTTAAGTTTGCGTTTGCTTCATTTAAATTTTGTTGCATGCGAGACAGGGCGTTTAACAATAAGCCAATTTCATCTCGGTTATGACCGAAGATTTGGTTATTTAAATTTCCATTGGCAATTTCATTTGCGACATTAGACGCTTGGTTAATTGGCTTGGTGATTAAAATTCGTATGTATCTCAGCAATAAACCTATGGTTAATATAGTAATTACCGAAAGACCAAATAAGGTGTAATTAATTAAGCTGTCTTTTTGCTTTGTTAAATGAGAGGTTTGGTTTTGCGCAATTTGATTAATCTCTTCACTAAGCGCGTTTAGGGCTGCGACTACAGGGCGATCTATGCCTTTAACCGCTTTATCGCCAGCTTGTGTGTTAAATCCGGCATTTTCAAATTGCACCAAGCCCTCACGATATTGCTTACCAAGCTCTTTATGTTGTGCTTGCAGTTCAGATATCTGGGCTCGTAGCTTGGTTGGTAAATAATCTTTAGTTTGAAGCGATGCTAAGTCGTTTTGAATTTCAGTTTCTTTCTGTGTAAATCGCTCAACGTATTTTTTGTATTGCGTTGCATCGTGACCGCGGATCAAGATATTTTTCCACTCTTGCACTTGGATTTTGAAATTACTCAAAACCTTATTTACTTGCTCACGTGAATTCAGCTCTTGGTTTATAACACTGTCAAAGTCTTTGGCGAGCGAGCGTAAGATAAATACTGAGATAAGTGCGGCGATAAGAATTGAAAAAAGACCTATCAATACACTTGTCATTAGCTTGGCTTTGATACTTTTCATATTTCGTCCCTGAATGTGACAAAAGAAACATAATTCTAAACCCAACGTTGTTAATTATGCTGTTGAGTAATCTTTAAACTCATCGAAAAAATTAGAACAATTGGTATAACTACTCTAGTCAAAGAATCGAAAATCGGCAAAAAATGAGTGTTAATTCAGAGGCTTCAAGGAAGAAAGAGAAACGGTACAGAACCCATACGGCTTAGCTGAGTGGCGGAAAACCCAAGCTAAGCCATAGTTAACAGGTTATAAGGCGTTTGTTGCTACTTTTTGCAGCCAACCACTAGGTGCGTTGATACGACCTTGTTGCATATCACTGTAAAATTGGTGAAGTGCTAAGGTCAGCTTGCCAATCTCGCCGTTTCCAACCGTATAATGCTCGCCATTTTCTAATATGTAATGACCTACGGATGCAGTGACGGCAGCAGTACCAAATCCACCCGCTTCAATTATCTCACCCGATTTTATATCGTCTAAGAAATCTGTTAGCGCTATTTTTTGTTGTATCGGTTTTAGGCCAAGCTCATCAGATAGAGGTGCTGCCAACGCTAAAATGGATTGGGAGGTAATTGATTTCAAGATGGTGTCGGTAAATTCTGGAATGACTAAATGACCACTTTTAGTTATATGAAAGTGATTCATTGCGCCCACTTCTTCAAGATAAGTGTTGCTTGCATCAAGGTACAATACTTGATCTGCTGAGAAACTTGCAGCTTGTTTTTGCGCACGCAATGATGCCGCATAGTTACCTGCTGCTTTAGCTGCTCCCGTACCACCTGACACCGCTCGGTGATAAGTATTTGAAATAAGGAGCTTAAGCGAGGTTGTCATTCCTTTAGGGTAATAAGAACCGCTAGGACTTAACATGACCGCGTAGGTATAGCTGTTACTGGCTCTAACCGATAGGTTGTCTTCAGTAGCGAATAAAAATGGGCGAATATACATGGATGCGCCATTTGCACGTGGCATCCATAACCGCTCTACATCGAGCAGCGCGTGTATTGCCGACATTTGCATATCTTCGGGTACACTGGGCATCGATAATATACTGGCAGATACATTTAAACGCTGGCAATTTTTGTCGAGTCGAAAGGTATAAATCTCGTTGTCTTGGTGTAAAAACGCCTTGGCTCCTTCAAACACAGATTGGCCGTAATGTAATGCCATTGCGCCTGGGGCTAACTGCAGTGCTTGATAAGGTACAATGCGCGGCGCTATCCATTGGCCATCTTTATAGTCCATTAAGAAAATATGGTCGGTTCTTTGTTGGCCGAATCCGAGGTTGTCGCATTGTTCAAGCGGCGCTGTACGTCTTAGCTCTGGTGACAGTAGTTGATAGTCGATATTCATTATTATGTAATTCTGTTGGTGATGATTGCATAGTGAAGCTGTGCGTTTAAATAATCAAGGTGAAATTAATCAATTTAAAATTAAATCGTAAATAAATTTATCAAATTGTCTGACGCGAAAATTCGGGCATAAAAAAAAGCCAGTCGAAACTGGCTTAAAATGGTTGGGAAAACGGTTAATGTGTAATTGGCATTGAAGATGGGGTACCGTGATTGTTATTTGCCAATTTCCACTGTTAAATTATTTATATTTTTCAAACCACGCGAGCGTATGTTCAATTTTACTAATCATGCGTGAAGGTTTACTTGCAATACCGTGGTAAGCGCCTGGAATTTTCACCAAAACGCTATCTACTTTTCGTAGTTTAAGCGCTTGATAATATTGCTCAGTTTCTGCCATCGGCGTACGTAAATCTTTTTCACCTGTGATCAGCATGGTCGGTGTTGTTACATTACCAACTAGCGAGAGTGGCGAACGCTGCCAATAGTGTTCAACATTATCCCAAGGCATACCCGGGAATTGTGTTGGAATTTGGCGAAGGCCACTGTCGGCTGTGAGCACTTTACTTAGCCAGTTAATAACTGGTTTTACAACAACCGCAGCCTTAAAGCGATCGGTCAAACCAATGGCGTAGGCTGTTGCAATACCTCCTGCGGAACCACCTGCAATATAAACTCGGTCAGGATTAACAAAACCTTTCGCTATCATCGCATCAACGCCTGAATTGTGATCGGCAAAGTCTTCTTTTGACGAGTATTTATACTTTAAAAGCATCGCAAAGCGCTCGCCATATGAACTGCTGCCACGATGATTATCATAAAACACAACATAGCCTTCGGCAGCGAAACGCTGTAGCTCTGCCGAAAAATGCGGGCCATAGGCTAAATGCGGACCGCCATGGATTTCTAAAATCATTGGATATTGTTTGTTAGGATCAAAATTAGGTGGGGTGATGTACCAACCTTGAATTTGCTCCCCATCAAAAGACGATTTGTATTTAATCTCGTGAACTTCACCCAGTGTTTTATGGTTTAGTAAGTCGTTATTAAGCGCCGTGAGTTGGGTAACTTTACCTTTGGTTGAAACTATCGCTACATCGGCAGGTTTTGTTGCACTGCCGTGCGTAAATGCAATATCACCTTGGTAATTTGCACTAAATTCACCACTGATATACGGGCGACCTAGTGTGGTTCCTGACAAGGTATCAGTTAAGTCTTTTAACTTACCTTTAGTCGTAATAGTGGCGACTTTACGTTTACCAAAATCATCATAGCTAAATGCGATGGTGTTTTTACCAATCCAACTTGGCTGGTTAACTGAGCGGTCAAAGTCTGGCTTAATTTGGCTTGATTGCTTCGTTTGCCAATCCATCACATTCAAGATGTTATTGCGATATGGGTTTAGTGCATTAGAGCTTTGTAAATAAACGAGCTTGTTACCATTTTTTGAAAATTGTGGGCTGAACTCGCGTCCTGGCGCGTTTGTAAGCTGAGTTAACTCTAAGTTGTTTACGTCTACTTGAAATAAGTCGCCTTCCAACGTTTTGTATTCCCAGTCTGTTATACGGTTCGCAGAAAACACAATCGCTTTGCTATCTTGGCGCCACGCTAAACGGCCTTTGTGATGATAATTACCAGAAGTGATTTGGCGCGGTGTTCCGCCTTCTGAAGGAATTACAAACAGTTGATTATATCCGGGCTTTACTAAGCCACTGCCGTCAGCTTGATAATAGGCTTTATCGATGACAATTGCAGGCTTTGACCATTTAGCCCCTTTAGGTGCAGTAGGCATTTTTGCGATGACGCTAGGTTTTTCAGCCACTTTTTGGCTAAAAGCGAGCCATTTTCCATCGGGTGACCAGGTTAGGTTAGTAACGCCACTTTGCACATTACTAATTTTTGCTGTGCGGTTTTGTTTAAGGTAGTGGACGTGTACTTGTTTGTTTCCTGAGAGGTTACTAATAAATGCGATCCTATCGCCACTTGGTGACCAAATAGGCGAACTGTATTGCTTATCATCAGAAAAGAGCGGTGTTTGATCACCTGTTTCACTATTAACCAACCATAAGTGCTTATCAGTGGCGTCACGCATGATGTTGTTGCTATTTCTAACATACACAATGTGTTTGCCATTAGGTGAAACGCTAAGCGAATTTGCATACTCTAGCTGAAATACGTCATTTGCTTGAAATGTATTTGCGAAACTGGGTACTGCATACGACGTAAATGCACCGATTAGCATAATCGCTTTGGTTGGAGTAAACATAAAATGCCTTTTATTACTTTAGTTTGTAGAACCATATCTTAGTTAATTGGCTTTAACAGCGAAATCAGGACGAATGCAACAATTTAGTAGACAAACAACCGTGGTAACCGCAAGATGAGCCTTGTTTTTAAAAGGAGTACAAAGTGACAGAAGAACAAAAAATCGTTTTTTTAGAAAAGGAATACTTTCATTTACAAGCTCGTGTGGAAAGCTTTGATGCTAAGTCGCTAACCATTAAGGCGTGGAGTGTGTCATTGGCAATGGCTGTTTTAAGCTCGGGGGCATTTAGCAAAACGTATAATGTGTTGTTGTATGCGGCGATGGCGGCATTATTGTTTTGGCTAATCGAAGGGTACTGGAAAACATTTCAAAGCGCTAATTATCAACGTATCGCAGAGATAGAAGGGTATTTAAACGGCACAATTACTGAGATTGATTGTTTACAGATTAATGCATCTTGGAGTAGTGAATACAATAAGCAAGGCAGAACGTTGTTTTACAGAAGCTTGTTTTGGCCTCATGTGATGTTACCGCACGGTATTATGACCTTGGGCTTTGCAATTAGTTATTTCTATTTTATTTAAACAATCAAAAAGAACACATCATACTAGTTAATAGCTCATTGTAATCGACGCAGCGGTGTGCAGTTTAGGTAATGGTTTTGCAAGGGTAGGTGTTTATTTGGCAATAACACGAAATCGATGTCGTTGTTGTTACAACAAACGCGTACAATTAGCAGCATAGTTAGTTATGAGAGTTTTAGTAGTGGAATATCAGTTTATCAAAGATCCGATCGATGGATTTCGGCTATTGATTAGCGATGAACAAGCAAATATCGCCCGTTGGCTTGTCGACGAAACAGGCATTAGTAGTAGCGCGGTGAACGATTTGCTCGTTGAAATTAATCAAAAAACAAGCGCATTTACCCATGATGTGGAATTCCGAGGGAAAGAGATGGTGATGTCGATTGTCGATGGAGAAGTTGCTGTACGTGTGAACCAACATGGCGTTAGCGATTTTGAACAAGAGCGGTTTGACCAAGAAATGCTATCGGTTGATACAACAAATGATCTAAGTGAATGCGGCTTAGATGATTTTGTGTCTTTGTTACAAGACTGGTATCTTTTTCTTAAGGATAATCGTGTTTAAATAACTTGAATGTAAGATACAAAATTACGCCGTATCAAAGTCTTGAAAATATAAAAGTACTTATTCGTCCTAGCGAGTGATTTCTACTGAGTTAAAGACTTAGGCTCGCTTAAATGAAAGTTAGCAGCAAATGTGTAATTTATATTTGTGGTTAAATATTAGGAGTAGATCCAATGAAAAAAGTAATCGCGCTGTCGGCGCTTTTTATGTTAACTGCGTGTGGTGACAACGAAGTTAATAGCAATAACGACGTAAAACAAGACTTAAAACAAGAGTTGAAGCCTCAAGCACAGCAAAGCGTTAAAAAAGTAGAGACATCAGACAAGCTTAAAGATCTTGATAAAGAGGTGAGCATTGCAAAAACGGACAGCAAAACGCTAGACGGTTTTAAAGAACGTATTGAGCTTGCGCAATCGGACGTAAGTTGTGACACAAGTGCGCAATGTTATGTCGTGTCAACCGGTGTTAATCCCTGTGGTGGCGCAAGTGGTTATGCAGTTTTATCATCTAAAACCAGTAATAAAGATGAAATTGAAGCACTTACTGCTGAACTTATTCGCTTAGAAAAGAGTAAACATGCGTTAGAGGGGACAATGGGGATTTGTCAGCACCTATTTGAACCAAAAGGCATGTGTAAAAATGAAAAATGTGTAGCGGTTGACGGCCCGCAAGAGGTTTATTAATACAAAAAAGGAAAGTGGCTAGCCACTTTCCTTGCTTTCAAATGATTAAGATTTCGTGTTGCTTATGGGTTAGCTTGCACGTTTAGTGTAATACCACTTGCTGCGCGATAACCGTATACATCAATGTACCAAGTACCAGCCTGTGGTGTGCTGAATGAACAAGATTCATTGTTACCACTTTCATATGGACGACAATCATAACTGCTCGTTGTTGATTGAGCACCATACGTTACATATAAGTCCGCATCACCAGTACCGCCAGACATAGTTACATTAAAATCAGTGTAACCAGCTGCTAGGTCAATTGTATAACGCTGCCAGCTGCGACGTGAAACTGATACATCGTTTACGGTATCGTTAATTGGCGTAAGTTCACCTGTGCCACCGTCGTTACCTTCAGTATAGCTTGCAGTAAGGCTTACATTTGCAAAGCTGCTGTAAGCTTTTAAGCGCACATAATAAGTACCACCAGATTGCGTTAGGTTACACGTTTCGTTATTACCTGACTGGTATGGACGACACTCATAACTGCTGTCTGTTGGTGCTGAATTAAATTGCGTATATAAATCAGCGTCACCAGAGCCACCGCTCATTGATACGGTTACATCAGTCGCACCTGCTGGTACTTCAAATGTGTACAGGATCTCTTCATTAGTATTTGCACTAATACCTGATACCGTCTGACCGTTAACAAGGACATTTTCACCTGGGTTAGGTGGTGTTGTATCGCCTGAACAGCCATTTGCTTGTAAATAGTCAATTGCGTCTTTCGCTTGTACTAAACCGTGACCGAATTTCACGTCACGACCTGCTGCGCCTAAATCTTCTGCCGTTGCATTTAGTGCGCTACGAATATCGTCTGCGCTACAACTTGGGTGATGGCTCCATACTAACGCTGCTACACCCGCTACATGTGGTGATGCCATTGAAGTACCACTCATCATGCCGTAGTTACCAGTACCAATATCAATTGTCGTTGATAGACCAGTTTGAGACAGCATTGCTGCACCGTCAGTGTCGGTAGCTGTTACAGCTGGAATTGATGTTTGGTTTGTATCGCCTAATGTACCGCCGAAACTACCTGCTGCATTGTTATAGATTACCGCGCCAACGCCGCCGCTGTCTTGACAATTTTTAACTTTGTCGTGGAATGAGATGTTACCGCGCTGAATTAGACATACTTTACCGTTCGCGCCTGCATCAGTAGATTCACCTGTAGCAAAATCATAAAGTGGTGCAGTAACTGAGCCGCTGTTTTCCATTGCGTTAACGCTGTATGCATTGTTGCCAACAGATAACGAAACAACTTGGCCTGTACCTTCAGGGTAAGTTGAGTACACATCTACACCTGGTGCTGCAATTTCAACTTGGCTATTCTTTTGTGAGAAATCAGCCAGTGCTTTTGCACTGTCAATCGCTGCTACAGACATTACTGAATCATATGATGCAGGGAAGCTTTCAATATCAGTGGTATTTGATGGGTTACCATCGTTACCAGCAGCCGCAATGAGTAATAAACCAGCGTCAGCGATTGCTTGAATACCGTTACGCTCTGATGTGCTTGAACCTGAGCCACCAAGACTCATGTTAATAACGTCGCTGCCTGCGTTTTTACATTCATTCATTGCCGCAACAAGATCAGATGAGTAACCCCAACCGCTTGCATTGAATACTTTAATAATATGAAGTGATGGATCTGAACCAATTACACCACGTACACCAACACCATTATCAATGGCTGCAATTGTACCCGCTACGTGTGTACCGTGAGGACCACCTTCTTGGTACCAGTTGCCAGTACCACTGTTGTTTGTGCCAGTTACGGTACCGCCATTAGTGCCCATATCTTCATGTGGAAGATCTAAACCAGAGTCGATTACACAGATTTTTTTACCGTTATTTGCAGCTGATGCAACTGAATCATCAACCTGATCAGCTTGTACCATTGCAATGCCGTAAGGCTGTGTTTGTGCCATTAATCGACGCGGTAAATCTTCTTCAATGTATTCTACGTTAGGGTCGTTTTGTAATTGCTTTAATTGTGAATCTGATAAGCGTGCAATATTCGCATTAATAGATGCATTGAATTGTGCGTTATTAACGCCCATTTTTGATAAACGATCATTAGTTGCGAACTCAACATTTGTTGAGTGTGCGAAGTTCATAAACGCTGAATTGTTTTTATATTTAATGATATAGCGCTTTGGTAAAGGTGATTTTACGGCTGCACGGTCTGATAAGTTAACTGTTAATAAGCCTTCCGCTTCAGTCGCTACTGCGGTGTTTACTGCAAGCGCTACCGCTGCCAGTGAACAAAGCTTAAGAGGTTTGTTTGTCATAATAGTTCCCAGGTTGTTGTCGTTATAGGAACTTGAAATGTAACAGTGAGTTACATGTGGTTACAACTATTTAACATTTTCGAGTGTAAACGATTGTTAATGTATATTGTTTTTAAATCGCTTAATTACTTGACTCTAGAGCTTATTCCATGAAGAAAGACACTTAATATTATTGTTAAAATAGCAATATCTATTAGCTGTTCTGAGACTCCACCTAATTGCTGCAATAAAATCAATGTAAAAACAACGGAAGCTAAACCGCGAGGGCCAAACCATGCCAGTAAAAATCGTTGTTTAAGGTTAAGTTGCGTAAATAACAGAGACAACAACACGGGAATGATGCGCATAACAGTTAACGCGCATAATGCATAAAGTAAAACTAATAATGACACACCATCAATCAAATAATTAAAGGCAAAGTTACCAAAAATAAACCAGATTATGAGTGCACAGGTGTTAGCTAAGGCATGGGCGTTACTGAGTCGCTGAGGTTTAAACGCTTTTTTAAATTTAAAATCAAACAGTAAGCCTGCGGTGAAGGCGGCAAAAAAACCACTACCGCCAAATAGTTGTGCAACTAAAAAGATTAAAATAGCGATAGCAACACAAATGAATACTTCATTTTGTTTGTTGTAAAGTCGGTATTTTTCAGAAAATATCACAAGCTTAAAGATGAGTATTGAAACAACAACAGCAACGATAACCGCAACGCCAATTTCTTTGACTGCAATCATAAGTGTATTTGTAAGGTTTATGGTTTGTTGAGTGCTAGCGGAATATAAAAGCAATAAAAATACGGGTACCGCTAAACCATCATTTAATCCGCTTTCAACGTTTACCGCCTCACGTGTTTGCGCCGGAATTTTTTGATTGTCGATAAAGTTGCTGCTGAGCGCTGCGTCTGTTGGTGTTAAAATAATCGCTAACAAAGCTAAATGGATAAAGGGCTCGTCAGGAAATAAAATAGTGCCAATATAGGTGCCAAATAAAAAGGTTAACGGCATTGCTATAACTAACAGTAAAAGCGGATAGGCGTAGCTGTGCGTTAACACTGAGATCTTGGCTTTCGCCGCATCGCCAAATAAGATGAGTGCCAAGGTAAGTTCGATATAAATTTGAAATGCGGAAACATCAAATTCTAAGTGGTTAGGTGCTCTAAAAAAATACGCAAAACAAAAGCCAAAAAACAGCATAAACATTGGGCCTGTGATGCTTAGTTGTCCGATGCGTTTGGCAAAAAGCGAATAGACAATAACTAAGCTCGTAATTGCGACGAAAATTGCGTATTCATTTTCCATAACTAGCTAATCTCTTTTTCCATGGCGGTGATTAAACGTCGCAACTGCCTGACTTCATAACTGCCATTACCCCTTTCTCTGTGAAGTAAGGGAGCATCTTGCGTAAGCGCACTTCCGCGAAGTTGCTTGTAACATGTCGCGACTTGTAACCCAATCTCACACAAACGATGCGGGGTTAACTGATTATTATCGAAAACATAAAGTACCTGTTCGGTAAGGTCTAGGTGGGCCAATAGTGGGGCGGAACCAGCGTTTTGTTGTGAAAATGCTTGCAGCGGTAATTGCGCTTTCTTAACTAGGTAAAGCAAGAACAAGTTGCGCATTTTATGAATGTCGTTTTTGTAGCGCGCAAACGCATCGCGCAACATGCTTTCGTCAATCGCTTTTGAGCGCGTTATAGGTTTATTTTTATTGTTTAAGATTACGTCGTTTTTTCTTAGCGTTTTCACTGGATTGCTTTTAATAATAGCAGCTTGTGTTAAGGCATCGCAGAAGTGGTTAAGCACAGTAAACATAGACGCGCGAGATTCATAACTCATTACCGCTGATTTAAAAGGGCGCCAGTTTTCATTAACATGTCGCTCGCCGTTACGTAGTTTAAAGCGCGCATTATGCTGTAATGTACACCAAGTGGCGTCCGGGGATTGGCAAAACAATGTATATTTGGTTAATAACTCTTTATTAATCGACGCCAAGCCGCAATTATGCTTGAACCAAAGCCATAGCAATAATTTCTCTATTTCATTACGAAAACGATTAAAACTGTTTTCACTTTTTATACCTACCTTTTGTAAGTACTTTAAACAAAACGTTAAGTCGTCTAATTGCGCCTGCGTTAACCTACTTAAATGTGTATAATTTCCAACATTAAAATGATGTTGTGCGTAATCGATTTGATAAGGCAGTTGAGCAAAAGTGTCGAATAACGGTTTAATCATTACACACGTCTTTTCCATGTTGGCGCTAAATTATTCTGGGGATCGTTTATGTCTTTAATTCAATACTATAGTGAACTACCTGACGCGTTATTTCAATCGATTAAACCAGAGTCGCTGGCACAGCCTAAAACCATTGTGTTTAACGATAAGTTAGCGTCAAGTTTAACCCTGCCTATTGGTTTTAATTCGAAAAACCCAGCGATTTTAGCGGGTAATGAATTGATTGATTCGTGCAATCCTCTTGCGCTTGGTTATGCGGGGCATCAATTTGGCAATTTAACCCCGCAGCTTGGTGATGGCCGTGCGCATTTATTGGGTCAAGTGAGCGCAGAGAATGGGTTACATTATGATTTGCAACTTAAAGGCAGTGGACGTACGCGATATTCGCGAGGTGGCGATGGTCGTTCAACACTTAGAGCTGCCCTTCGAGAATATGTCGTAAGTGAATATCTGCATATACTTGGGATTGATACAACGCGCAGTCTGTACGTGGTTGCAGGCGACGATAAAATTATGCGCGATGATCTTGAGCAAGCCGCAGTGGTATGCCGAGTTGCAAAAAGTCACTTACGCATTGGCTCGTTCCAATACGCGGCGATGCATCAAGATAGCAATGTATTAAAAACACTTTCCGATTTCACGATAAAGCAACTGTACCCAGAACTTATTGACCATGAAAATCCATACCTCTCATTGTTTGATGTTGTAAGTGACCGATTAGCAGCTCTAGTAGCAAGTTGGATGGCTAATGGCTTTATTCACGGGGTTATGAATACCGATAATGTTTTATTAAGCGCAGAGAGTATTGATTTTGGACCATGCGCATTTATGGGAGTTTATAAACCTGAGCAAGTGTTTAGCAGTATTGATAGGCAAGGGCGCTACGCGTACCGCAATCAACCAGGCATAATGCACTGGAATCTTGCGCGCTTAGCCGAGAGTCTCATTGGACTTGTCGCACAAGATGAAGACAAGTCGATATCGTTACTTTCAAATGTATTGAATTTGTTCCCGCAAAAATATGAAAGCTATTTCCACCAGCGAATGTGTGAAAAGCTTGCCCTTGACCCTAAAGAACAGCAATCGAAACCAGTTGTTCAAGCATTATTGAAGTATCTCGAACAGGAACAAAAAGATTTTAATGGTGCGTTTAGTCAATTGGCAATGTCTGAAAAAAACATACATGGGGATTACGATATTGCTAAATCAGAATGGTTTAAGTTATGGCAATCACAGCGAAAATTGGACTTAATACCACGAATGTGTCATGTTATACAAAATGCATATTTTTCCAACAGCGACATTGAAACCTTGCTTGATAAGTGTGTAACTAATCCCGAGCAGGCACCTCAAATCATTTCGCATTATTTTGCATTATTAAACAATCAAAGCGCTAACGAACTTCACGCTAACCACCATTTTGATACAAGTTATCGTACGTTTTGCGGCACATAAGCACGTTAACCCATTGCACACTGCTATACTCAGAGGAAAACCCAATTAGCAGTTAAGTAGAGCCGAGAGCAGTTATGATAGACGTAATAAAACAACAAATAAGAAAGCGTATGTTTTGGGACTTAATTGCGCTGATTCTGTTATTTGTTGTGAGTTACTTTCTATTCTTGTTGTTCAACGTGATTGATTGGCTTCATCATATTAGCCACGAAGTAGGGGTTAGGGGGATTGCGGAAGTCATTCCTACGTTGTGTGTGTTGTCGTTAGGATTTTCGGCGTATGCCTACAGACGTTGGCAAGATACAAAAGCGTTTTCGCTTTATGCCGAAGAGTTGTCAATGATTGACCCAATGACAAATTTGCCTAACCGACGTGCCGTGCAACGCATATTAAATCAAGTAAACGAAAATAAAGAATACCCAGTAGGGGTGCTGTTGGTAGATATCGAAGGACTTGAAAATATTCGCTCGTTACTCGGTCAGACCGTTATCGAACATGTTTTAATTGAAATTTTATACCATATCTCGAAAGAGCTAACAGGCGATCAACTTGTTGCATATTGGCAAGCAGGACAGTTTATTTGTGTATGCCCTGGGCTTGAACACGGTGATGTAGAAACGCTTAAAAAACGCTTTGAAGCAATTTCAATCAATAAAGACAAATTACTTGGACAGCCGTTAAAATTCAGCTGCGCAGCAAGCTCTGTGTACAACAAAGCTGAATTAGAAAACCTATTTACTGAGCTTGAAGACCAATTGATTTAGGCTTTTCACTAGGTTTTATTGACCTAATTTTGATGAGCAATACATGTTAATTCTCAGGTTAGTTTAGTACCAACACGATAATATCGTTGTTGTTAATGCCGTTGCATTGATGCTGATGTATATCGCTTTTACTCGTTTTTAACACACATGACTCAAACCCGAGTGTTTCACATTTGTCATAACATGCTAATTTTTTAGTCCAGCCAGTGTATTCTGTCATAAGAATATTGAGTAATAGCGTGCTTGTGATAACAAACAATAATGTAACTGCAATGGCTTTATTAAATACAATTTTCATAGCGCTTTACCTTTACCACTCAATATTCCAAGTTTAGTACATTGTTAAAAATTGCATAGTTCAAACTTGGTTAATAAACCAATTAACAATCATTTTCAATAGCCTTTAAAATTGCTTAAACATTTTAGCTAGGTTATTGAATTTTTAATATAAAAACAGTCTTTTAGAACCCTTGTTTCTCATTTTATATGCGCTAGAGTTATTACATCTAGTATCGCGTAGAGTAATCGTAATGAAAGGAAATAAAGACGTACTGGTAACGTTAAATCAAGTGCTTACACATGAATTAACGTCAATTAATCAGTTTTTTTTACACGCACGTATGTTCAAAAATTGGGGCCTAGAGGAACTAAATGAAAAGGCCTATAAAAAATCAATTAAAGACATGAAACAAGCGGATGATTTAATTGAACGCATTTTATTCTTAGAAGGTTTACCAAACCTTCAGCATTTAGAGCGTTTGCGTATAGGCGAAAACGCTACTGAAATGCTTGAATGTGACCTCGCTATGCAAATGGACCAAGTTCCTTTATTAAAACAAGCAATCGCACTGTGTGAAGACAAACAAGATTATGTTAGCCGAGAATTGCTCGAAGATATTTTAGAGTATGAAGAAGATTATATTGATTGGTTAGAAACACAGCTCTCACTGATCGGTAACATCGGTATTGAAAATTACCTACAAAGCCAAATTGAGGAGTAAGTGATGAAAGGCAATCAGAAGATAATTGATTTACTCAACCGCCAGCTTACACTTGAGTTAACGTCAATGGATCAGTATTTGGCGCACGGTAAAATTTACGAAGATTTAGGCATTGAAAAACTACACAAGCAATTAGCCCACGAATATGAGGAAGAGCTAGAGCACGCCAACAAATTGATTGAACGTATTCTATTTTTAGAAGGTTCACCGGACACAGCGTCACGTAAACCAATTAACGTTGGCAGTAATGTGCAAGAAATGCTCGAAAACGACTTAGCAGCAGAACACACAGTTCAGCAAAGTCTTATCGAAATCATTAAAGTATGTGAAGACGAAAAAGACTATGTGACACGGGAAATACTCGAAACCTTACTTGATGATACTGAAATGGATCATATCTACTGGTTAGAACAGCATCTGAACTTAATTAAACTGATTGGATTACCAAATTATATTCAGTCACAAATGAAAAGTGATACCCCCTAAAAAAGGCCTTTATGGCCTTTTTTATTATCGCGCGGTTTTATAGTCTTGTTTAAATTACAGCCTGCGCTTTGCTCTGCTGCGCAAATTTACCCCACAAAAACATGCTCAAATAACGTTTCAGCGTACATGTGTGTCTATTTAAAAATTGCATTAAATCAAATGGATAGTTGTTAAATGTAATAAATTTATTAATTTTTTTAACTAGAGTAATTGATCTAAACAAAATTTTATGACGTAATGTATAAAAATTATCTGGTCGGATGAGTAGCCGTGAGTTTAAGAACAAGTTTGAAAAAAGTATTACCAAGTATCTCTGTAACAGAGCAAGAAGCCTTAGATGCAGGCGATGTTTGGTTAGAAGGTTCTATCTATCAAGGTAAGCCTGATTTTGATGCGTTACGTGCAGTGCCTGAAGCAAAACTAAGCGATGAAGAGCAAGCATTCCTAGATGGTCCAGTAGCGCAATTGTTAGACATGATTGATGAAACTGAGATCCAAAGTTCAAATCATTTACCTGACAATATTCTAGAGTTTATTAAATCAAATCGCTTCTTTTCACTGATTATTCCTAAACAGTATGGCGGTTTAGAGTTTAGCCCATATGCGAATTCAACGATTGTTGCGACTATCGCCACCAAAAGTACAGCTGTAGCAGTAACCGTAATGGTACCAAACTCACTTGGTCCGGGTGAGCTATTAATGCACTATGGTACAGAAGAGCAACGTCAGCACTACTTGCCTAAATTAGCTATCGGCCAAGATATTCCATGTTTTGCCCTAACAAGCCCTGAAGCGGGTTCTGATGCTGGCGGTATTCCAGACCAAGGTATCGTAACTATGGGCGAATACCAAGGTAAACAAGTACTTGGTTTAGAGCTAACCTGGGATAAGCGTTATATCACGCTTGCACCAATTGCAACGGTACTTGGTCTTGCGGTTAAAGTAAAAGATCCACAAGGTTTACTTGGCGGCGAAGAAGATTTAGGCATTACTTGTGCGCTAATTCCAAAAGATCATCCAGGTGTTGAACTGGGTAATCGCCACAACCCAATGGGCATTAAATTCTACAATGGTACAACACGTGGTCAGAGTGTTTTTGTACCGATGGAATTTATCATTGGTGGTCAAAAGAACATTGGTCGCGGTTGGCAAATGCTTGTAAGTTGTTTGGGCGCGGGCCGTGGTATCTCATTACCAGCGTTAGGTTGTTCAACTGCCCACGTAGCACTTAAATCAGCGTCAGAATACGCAGCAGTGCGTGAGCAATTTGGTTTAAGCATTGGCTTATTTGAAGGTATTCAAGAAAAATTGGCAGATATTGCGGGCAAAACGTACTTACAAGAAGCAATGCGTGTATTAACAACAGAAGGCTTGGGCTTAGGCTTAAAACCATCAGTAGTAACCGCAATTGCAAAATATCATATGACAGAGCTTGGCCGTGATGTACTAAATTCTGCGATGGATATTCAAGCCGGTAAAGCAATTCAATGCGGTCCGCAAAATACCTTAGCGCAAGGCTACCTTGGTCAACCAGTTGCAATCACAGTAGAAGGTGCAAACATTCTTACGCGTAACCTAATGATCTTTGGTCAAGGTGTAATGCGTTGTCACCCACATCTACAAAGCATGGTTGAATCAATTCACAGTACTGAAAAAAATGCAGACGCTACGTTCCGCGGCTTGTTAACTAAAACAATTGGTTACAGTGTTGGTAACAGTTTAAGTGCATTTACTAAAGGTTTACTGCCATTTACTGCAGGCGCGAAGTCAAAACTGTCTGAAGTGCGTCAGTACGAAAAAGCGGTCAATAAACTTTCAGCAAAACTTGCGGTATACGCAGACTTCTCATTACTTGTACTTGGCGGCAAACTTAAGCAAGCTGAACTACTATCAGCGCGCTTAGGTGATGTAATGAGTTATTTATACGCAGCAATGGCATCAATTCGTTACTATGAGCAAAAAGTATCTGCTGAAGATCGTGCTCAAGCAGCACCATACTTCCATTACGCAACGCGTTGGGCGATTGCACAAGCTGAAAACGCTATCAGCGATTTCTTAGCAAACTTCCCATCTGGTGCAACACGTAAGTTTATGCGCTTGATCACAGTAACTTACTCAGAAAGCTCAATGCGTATCAATGATGATTTGGTAAGAGAACTTGCGCATCAGTGTCAGTTAAATACCAAATTTAAAAAGCAATTAACGCATTTAGTGCATGCTTCGAATGGCGATGGACACGACATTAATCAACAAGCGTATCTCGCTAAACTAGAGTGTTTAGATATGCTAGCTAAGATTAAAAAGTCGCTACGCAAGAAAGAAATCAAAGCTGGCGTACGCTTCGCTGAAACACTGGATAACGCCTTGGTAGCAAACGTTATTACGGCAGATGAGTATAAAATGCTGGTCGACTACAACGTAAAACGTGAGCTTGCAATACGCGTTGATGAATTCGACTTTGATATGAATTTACTAAAGCCTGAACAGGCAAAGCTAAAACAAGTTAGCTAATTAGAATCCTAACGTACTTGCAAAGCCAATCCATGTGATTGGCTTTTTTTATGTTCTTGTTACAATAGGCGCGATTTTTAATACCAATTCTGCTGAGTGTGAGACTAGGGATAGCGCTGGATAAAAGAAGTGATACCAAGGCGGAATATCTCTTATGTAGCTGTTTCGCATTGATACATTCTAACGCCGTTAGCATGATATATATTCCGCTATGATGAGCGGCTACTTAAGTGAATTGGTATTAGTATCACGGCACTATTAATTAGAATACTTAGCGATTTAGCTAATAAGAGAGCAGTATGAAAAAAACCTTCCTTTTATCGATTTTTATAATGTGTTTTTCACTCTCAGCTGAACAATCAGAGCTAGCGTTAGTGATGAAAGAAATGGCACTAAGTTACAAACAAGCCAAAACGGCACAAACATCAGATGAGTTGCTTACTCATTTAACTGATATTGAAAAGGCCTTGCGTAAGTCGCAACACATTGGCTTTAACCGTGAATCGCAAAAATCGAACCAAGGAATCGAGCGTGTACTTAAACACGTTGCGTTAATTAAGCAAAACGTAAATGACTTACCAACTGCTAAAAAGCGATTGACCGAAATTGATAAATTACGCAAGCAATATCACAAGATTCATGAGCCCAGTTTCTGGCAGCTATTATTTGGTAACTAACTGTTAATAATTGTAATTTGACTTGATAAATCATTTTTCAATTTGCATTATATTGCGCCGTTATTCGGCGTTTCTTTTATAACCTTGATAACGTCTTAGCGTTTATCTAACAGATAAGAGCGTTTTAATCGGTTCTGGTGTGCGATCACCGTTTTATTTTCATTTTAAGGACAATAATGAAACCCTTAACTTATTTACTTTTTCTCATTGTCAGTGTGTTTTCACTTAATTCATATGCAAAAAACCATAATCAATTTGCATATTACGGTTTGAGTTTACAACAGCAAAAATTTAAATCGCTTGATTTTAAACCATCAGTTGTGGACGAAAACCTAGGTGAATATAAGTATAAATCCAACGATAGCGGTTTGGGTGCACGGGTTTTAGTTGGCTTTCAATTTAACCGATTTGTTGCTTTAGAAGGCGGTGTGTCGCGTTTTGGGGTAGCCGATTTCAAAGTGACAGAGCAAAGCACCGATAGCAAAGGCAAAAAAACAAGTACGACAAAGCATAAAGGCGAATTTGAAACGTTAGCGGCAGATTTACGTTTGGTCGGTACATTGCCTATAAATGATAAGCTATTTTTAAAAGCGCAAGTGGGTGTAATCGGTTGGGACAATAAAATGGAGCAACTGATATATCAAGATAGCGCATTAGCCACGCAAAAAGTTGACGACCGCGGCACGTCTGTAGTAAGTGGGCTGGGAATCGGTTACGGCATCAGCAAATCAATGGCGCTTACCCTAGATTATGAGAAAACTGAAATCGCTGAAATTAAAACCGATACCTTAAGTGTGTCGTTACTGTTCCGATTTTAGATTTGGTACTTAGCGATATTTTTAATATCGCTAAGTACTCGACTATAAATCTTTCAGGCGCTTGAGTAATTTATGGGCATTTGACACACAATTTAGCTGCTGTGGTGGGTAGCTTAAAGTGCGCTCAAGTAGACGCAAACATTTACTTAACTGTTCGTCGCCTATTTCACAGTTATTAACTAAGTAATCTACCGCTTCTAGCGCAACAATTTCATGTATAAAGCCATTTGCTGTAATAACGCCATATTTACCTGCCAAAAATAATTGCCAATGGTTTTGAATTTGCTCTTCAAGATTTTCAAAGTATTCGGCGTTAAGTTCAAAGCCTTTTGCGGCCAAATCGTTTACTGATTTTGCATATTGCTGATAGAACAAGGTATATGCTTGCGCTGAGCTCAGCTCTGAGTGATTTTTTAACAAATCTATCCATTTAGTATAGCCTCGGGCGTAATACTCTTGCTCTTCATTGAAATCACAAATGCCAAAAAACGAGCTCGACTGCACTTGATTTTTTAAGTGATAGGCGGCGCTTGGCAAAATACAGGCGTCTTGCCACTCATTTAAGGTGTGCTCTTTTACCCCTGTGTGTAGAGAAAGCTGTTTTAACGAGTAGAAATAATCTTCGAAGTATTCGGATATAGCCATTGCAAAATAATTAACTGTATATTTGTACAGTTATCTTATCGTAACTAATAAAAATAACAACAAATTTTAACTAAGACTTGTTACCTACTTACGTGACACCTTGTTTATGGTTAAAATAGTGCAAATTTTTATAATGATAAGTAGCTATGACAAACGTTGCCACAATTAAACAAGCGAGTCTAATCACCGCAATTAAAACGCCTTACCACAGCAATGGCGAAATTGATTTACCCACTTACGACATGCTAGTTGAAAAGCAAATCGAAGCTGGTGTAGATGGCATTATTGTCGGTGGTACAACGGGCGAAGGCCAGTTAATGAACTGGGAAGAGCATTTAATGCTTATCGCCCACAGCGTTAACAAATTTAAAGGCCAATTACTTATTATTGGTAACACCGGCAGTAACAATACTAAAGAAGCAATTAAAGCCACAGAATATGGTTTTGCTACAGGTATGGATGCAGCACTGCAGATTAATCCTTACTACGGACGCACGTCAAATCAAGGGGTTATTGCTCACTTTGAACGTGTATTAGCGATTGGCCCTGCATTTATTTACAACGTACCTGGGCGTACGGGTCAAGATTTAACACCTGATATTATTGAACAGCTTGCTCAGTCAGAAAACTTTATTGGTGTAAAAGAATGCGCCGGTAATGAGCGAATTGAATATTATGAAAGCAAAGGCATTGCATGTTGGTCTGGTAACGACGACGAAGCCCATGAAAGTCGCCATAAAGCCAAATCACATGGTGTGATTTCAGTTACGTCAAATTTAATTCCGAGCGTATTTCGTGAATTAATGGACCGTGAAAATAATGAACTTAATGATCAATGCCAGCAATTAATGGCGTGGTTGTTTTGTGAGCCAAATCCAATTGCGATTAATACCGCATTGGCGTTATCGGGCGCGGTAAAACCTGTATTCCGCTTACCGTACGTGCCGCTTAACGATCAGCAAATCGAAACAGGCATGGGGTTAATGCGCCAGTTTGAAGATAAGCTGGTTGGGGATTCGCTTAATCAACTCGCACAAAGCGATTTTATCGTTACCCCATAACGCCCGTTTTTATAAGAGCGATCTGTTAAACGATCGCTTTTAGCTATTCTGCACAGTACTTTCCTTGTTATAATCAATACAATTCCCTCAATAGGTTTCCAATATTATGAATTTCAAATCCTTTAGCTTTGCTGACTCGATTTTATCAGCACTAGAGAAAATGGGTTATGAATCACTAACGCCAGTACAGAAAATGGCGATACCACATGTGCGTCGTGGTCACGACGTACTTGCAAGTGCGCAAACAGGCACAGGTAAAACAGCAGCGTTTGCGCTGCCGATTATTCAAAAATTACTTGATAGCAACGCTAATGGTGAGTCAATTCGCGCTGTGATTTTAGCGCCGACGCGTGAACTAGTTGACCAAATTGATCACAACATTAAGCAATTTACGGCGTTTAACAATTTAAAGTCGGTTGCAATTTTCGGTGGTGTAGAGCACGACAAACAAATTAACCGTGTTAATAAAGGCTGCGATATTCTTGTTGCAACGCCAGGGCGTTTAATTGAACACTTACGTAAAGGCAATTTTGCGCTTAATAACGCGTGTCATGTAGTACTTGACGAAGCAGACCGTATGCTAGACATGGGCTTTCGCTCTGATATTGAAACCATCTTAGAGCAATGTGACAAAAATAAACAAACATTGTTGTTTTCAGCAACGTATCCGTCGGCAGTTAAACAATTTGCGACAAAAGCACTTAAAAACCCGAAAATTGTTCAGGTAAGTAGAGACAACGAAACGGCGAGTACAATCACCCACGTTGCATATCCCGTATCAAACGACAGAAAATTAGAGCTATTGTCAGAGCTTATTTGTCGTAAAGGATGGAAGCAAGTACTGGTTTTCGTCAACATGAAAGAAGATGTACAGTTAATTGTTGATGAACTTACACAATACGGCGTTACCGTTGGTGTGATGCATGGCGATAAAAGCCAAGGTAATCGTCGCCGCGCCTTACGTGAATTTAAAGACGGGAAAACCACTATTTTAGTGGGTACGGAAGTCGCGGCTCGCGGCTTGGATATTGCCGGACTACCACGCGTAATTAACTTTGATTTGCCGTACCTTGCTGAAGATTATGTTCACCGTATCGGGCGTACAGGTCGCGCGGGGCAAAAGGGCTTTGCTATTTCATTAGTTAGCCGTGAAGAAGAGCACGTACTAGCGCAAATTGAAGACTTAATTCAAGACAAAGTTAAGCGCATTTATTACCCTGGCTTTGAAGTAAGTAACCGCGACGGCTTAATTAAGAAAATCGGCAAGAAAACCTCGCTGCAAAAGCGTATTCGTTCTAACAGAGCAACGCAATACGGTGCAGAAGCTAAAATGCAAAATCGTCAGAAAATCAGAAAAGCATTTAAAAAGTAACAACCAATTTAATATTTCGTTGTTCTTGAGTAGCTGATAAAGCGAAAATTAAATACAAAAAAGGAGCATTTATTGCTCCTTTTTTTATTTCAAATTGTAATAGCTTACGCCAATGGCGCTTAGCAAGCTTAACCTTCTACGGCGTATAGTAGATTGGTGAGTTAGGGCCAACTGGCATACCTAGTACGAATACCCACAAGTAGAATAAACATACCCAGCCTACAAAGAAGAACATTGAATATGGCAGCATGGTTGCGACAAGTGTTCCTATGCCCATATCTTTTTTGTATTTGGTTGCCACCGCGAGTATTAAGCCGAAATAGCTCATCATTGGCGTGATAAGGTTAGTTACCGAATCACCAATACGGTAGGCCGCTTGAATTGTTTCAGGCGCATAACCGATAAGCATTAACATAGGTACAAATATTGGCGCGGTGATTGCCCACTGTGCCGACGATGAACCTAAACTCAAGTTAACCACTGCACACATAAAAATAAACAGTACAAATACTTCAGGGCCAGTTAAGTTTAAGGCGGTTAACATAGCTGCGCCCTTAACCGCTAAGATAGTACCTAAATTGGTCCATTTAAAGAATGCAACAAATTGCGCAGCGAAGAATACCAACACAATATACATACCCATAGAGCTCATACTTTTAGACATGGCATCAATGATATCGCGGTCATTTTTCATTGAACCAACAACGCGACCATACACAAAACCAGGAATAGCAAAGGTTACAAAGATAAATACAACAATCCCTTTTAAGAAAGGTGAACCAGCTACTAATCCGGTTTCTGGGTGACGTAGAATACCGTTTTCAGGCACGATTGTTGTAGCAAGTACGGCACATGTCGCTAAAAATGCAAGACCAGCGTAACGTAAACCTTTACGCTCAACGTCAGTTAAATGGTCGATTTTGTTATCTGCTAAATCAATGCTTGCTTCGTCATTGTTGTATTTACCTAAGCGAGGCTCAACAATTTTTTCTGTTACCCAGGTACCGACAAAGGCGATTAATACAACAGAAACCGCCATAAAGTAATAGTTTGCTTCTGGGCCTACTTCATATGTTGGGTCAATCATTTGTGCTGCTGGCGTTGTAATACCCGCAAGTAATGGGTCAATTGTACCCAGCAACAGGTTGGCACTGTAACCACCAGAAACACCAGCAAACGCGGCAGCAAGGCCTGCTAACGGGTGGCGACCGAGGCTGTGGAAGATCATTGCAGCTAACGGAATAAGTACTACATAACCAAGTTCTGATGCTGTGTTAGACAAAATCGCGGCAAACACCACCATAAACGTTACTAGGCGCTTTGGCGCACCCATTACCATGCCGCGCATTGCCGCTGATAACATACCTGAATGCTCTGCAACACTTACACCTAATAATGCAACGAGTACCGTGCCAAGTGGCGCAAAACCGGTGAAGTTAGTAACAAGTCCAGTCACGATACGTTGTAAACCTTCAGCGCTCATAAGCGATACAACTTCAATCACACCATCTGGTGCACGGCCTTTAGCACCTTCTGGGCGTGGATCAATGGCGCTAACTCCCATCCAATCTGCAATACCACTGAAAATAACAATAGCAACACAGAACATTGCAAATAGGGTGATTGGGTGAGGCAGTAAATTACCGAGGAATTCGACGGTTGCTAAAAAGCGATTAAACAACCCTTTATTTTGGTTATCTTGAGAGTTTACTTCTATCGTTGACATGAATAATAACGGTTAATATAAAAATGCCCGCAACATACCATAATACGTAGATATAACCAAGGCTGATGCGGTTAACCGCGCGTTACTCCGCCAAGCCATGGTGATTATTGCTCTGATAAGAAGCTAAACCACTGTTGTTGATATGAGGCTAGTTTAATGTGTTTTTTTGAAGCGAAATGGCGTTGCTTGTTTTCTTCAGATGTAAACGGGCCCACACGACATAGCGGGCAATAACCAGTGTTATTAAAAGCAAACGGTGTAAATTGATTCATCACCGATTCTGGCTGTGATACATCGGAGTAACAATAAATAAAGCCTTTAGTGTCTTTAACCTGTTTATCTCGGTCAACATTACGAATTTGATAGTCAGGAAAAAGTGAATAGTTAAACGCTTGTTTACCCAAGTAAGCGATAGATGTGTCGCTGACAAGATCAGTTTCAATCTGCCAATGGCTATAAGGTTTAACCTCTTTTGAAGTGATGTAACTGAGACGCGCACCGTTTTTATCTAAAAAGTAGTCAAAACATGCAAGTAAATAATTACGTAGCAAGTTACGATTTACAATATTTTGATTTGGGGCCTGATCAAACGCATCTTTTGACTTAACTGCAGGAACAAGCGGAAATTGAAAAATCACTAAGTCAAACGCACCACAAAGGGTATTTGGCCAAGTTTTAGCGTTCGTTATATCAAGTTCATAATGAACATTCGCATTTAATCGGTTTAATCCGTTAATGCCGTTCTTACTATATTTATTCATGAGGGTTGCTTTCGCATCCAACACTGACGCAGATAAATGTGTTATTTGATGATGAGCAAGTAACGAATACGAAAAGGTGAGGTCGCCATCGCCAATGGTAAGAATACGCCAGTTGGGTTTTAAGAACATAAAATCAAAGTGCTAAAACAAAAACGCTATTCTAACATGTGCATTTACCTGAGAAAACGCAAGCGTTTTAAATGTGGCTGAATTACAATAGCGCCATAGATTATTTAGTTGTTTAGATATGAGTGAATTAAAGCGCTTAAACAAATATATTAGTGAAACAGGTATTTGTTCACGTCGAGAAGCCGATACGTTAATCGCAGAGGGTAAAGTTACGGTTAACGGAACAGTTGCCGAAATGGGCTTAAAAGTATCTGATGCTGATAACATTACGGTTAACGGTAAGTCATTAAAGGCAAAACCAAAACGCGTTTATATTGCATACAACAAGCCTGTGGGTGTTACCTGCACAACCGAAAAGAAAATTAAAAGTAATATTGTCTCTGCGATCAATTACAAAGATCGAATTTTCCCAATTGGACGCCTAGATAGACCGTCAGAAGGGCTAATCTTTTTGACCAACGAAGGCGATATCGTCAACAAAATATTGCGCGCAGGCAATAATCACGAGAAAGAATACATAGTCACAGTCGATAAGGAAATTGACCAGCGTTTTGTTGAAAAGATGGCGTCAGGTATTCCTATTCTAGATACCATTACAAAACCGTGTAAAGTTAAACAACTTGGCAAGAAACGCTTTAATATTATTTTAACTCAAGGGCTTAATCGGCAGATCCGTCGTATGTGTGAATACTTAGGGTTTGAAGTAACTAAGCTCAAACGTGTTCGTATTATGAATGTATCGTTAAATGATTTAGCGGTGGGGCAATGGCGCTTTTTAAGCGACAGTGAAATGGCGCAAATTAATGCATCAATCGCCGATTCAAGTAAAACGCAAGAACGTTCAACGGACCATAATAAAAAAGCGAAGAAAACGTTTAAACCTGTGCTAAACGAAGCCTCAAAAGCCAGCGAAAAACCGCGTGATAAGCGTAAACGACAAGAGCAATCCAGAAAACCTGCAAAGCGCCTTTCAGGCACGTTAAGTTTAAAACGCAAATAAACTATGGGTGCGTGCCACCCATTTTTGCATTGAAATTCCTTTAATAACGCATTTATGTATAAGATTTAGTTATCTTGTCTGCGATTTATTGCACTTTAACCAAGCTGCTATCTTCATAACATATCAACAAAAATTAAGCATAAATGATTACATTAGACTACGCTTTTAACATTAAGTTAAAACCCGAGATAACCTGTGCGTATACTGATTTTATTAGCTTTGTTTGTTGTTTTTTTAGGGCAATTAACGCCACGCTTTGAAATCATCAAATCGATTTATCAAATTGATTTGATAGCCAGTCTACAAACCCAATTTGCGATGCTGTCAATCGCACTAAGTCTACTGTTGGGCTTTTGGAATCGTACCGTAATGGTAATTTTTCTGCTCATTAGTGGATTATTGATTGCTGCAAATTTTAATGCCTATCTTAACAGCACATTGTTTATTAGCAAAACAGAAGAGTTAGTTAACCAACGTGAGGGCGATGCGATACAAGTGTTGCAATACACGTTTGATGATTCACTCGACTTGGCGCTTTCACCGATTTATCAAGAAATAACACAACACAATGCCGGGTTAATAATTCTTTTCAATGTCAATGAATTGCATATCAATCAATTAAAAGTCTTAAGTGAAGGGCGCTTTAATTACGGTATACGCAAAAAAGAAAGCCTGCCGAGTAATATTGCAATTATCAGTAAGTACCCAATCAGTAAAAAGCAAAAAACATCCTTTTTAGATGAAAGAGGGGATTTGGTGTCACTTGGTATAACATTTAACAAGCAAACGCTCGATGTATTTGCAATGCACCCACCAAGACCGACAACAGAGGTTAATTGGCGACGTCGCAATTTAATGTTGAATACATTAGAGGCGCGATTAAATAATGGTGATAATACGTCGCCTTACTCTTTGGTTGTTACCGAGCTGTATACAACGGTGTGGTCTAAGTATTTTCCAAATTTAACGAACTTACGCTCATGTGCTTATACAATGGGACTTTATGGCACTTGGTATGCAAAGCCTTGGTTAAAATCATTGGGTGGGCTAGGTGCAATCAATACAAGTCATTGCTTTTTTAGTTATCGATTAAAAACAAATAACTTAGAGACCCACCAAGTGGCACATTCAGATAATAATATTGTTACGTACTCGGTAACAATACCAACAACTTAGTGACTAAAAATTTTTTGGTATACAAACATCAGGCTAATTAAGATTGCGCTCGCGAGCGGCAGCAAACTAAACATAAGCCATACATCATAACTGACTAAACTACTTGCGCTGAATATATTGCGCACGTTACCAGAGAAAATTAATGACACTGGAAACCAACTTAATGCGGCGTATAGTCCAATATTGGCAATGCTCTGTTGAAAAAATGTTGAATGTGCGATTAATTTTGCAGAGCTGGCAACGGCAACTAGGCATAGCATGATGACAAAGGAGCGGTAGGGAACATGCCAAAATATCTCATTAGAATGTTGAAGAAAATCAACATCTAAAAGAATAAAACACCCGCTGACAAGCGCTGTCATAAATGAAGCTAGCAGACAATATTTATGTGACATGTGAGAGAAATAAAATACTAATGAACAGGCATAGTATAATTTAGTAGGCGTTGTTTCCAGTGTTTCGTAAAGTCTTCACAGATTAAAATTGAATTTAACGTTAAATATAAGCTGTTATTTTGGCTTTTAGGCAACATGATATGGCGAGTAAATGTATCGTGATGTTTTTCTGCAATGTAGAAGTCGTTGTGGTCTTGTTTACTTAAATAAAGAAAGGTGTAATAGCTCAATATCGCAGTATCGATACGCTCTTTTTTCAACATATCAAATAATTGCGTTTCGCTTTGTGTATTTACGCGGGTTAATTTTTGCTGATTTGCTAACGAATCTATCCCTACGTATTTAAAGCCGTGAATGCCACCAACTCGTTTGTTTTCAAGATCTGATAGTTCGTTCACAATCACAGGGTGCTTACTTAAGCTCACAAATATATCTTGATCGGACATCATTTTCGGCGTCCAATGATAGCGTGATTGAGTCGGATCTCTAAACCATTTGGGATTTACACCTATGACTACACCGTTTAGTTTGTTTTGTTTCAAACGATGGTCGATGCGTTTTCTCGGCATGTACACCAATTTAAACTGATAGCCAGAATTCATTTGGTTGAGTAAATCGACGAACTCAAAATATAATCCTGATTTTTGCTCCAAGTCGATAACGTAAGGCGGCATATTATGATAGGTATATACCTCAACTTGGTTTTGTCTTGCGGTTAGTTGCAACGGTAAAATAAATAAAAGCAGTAAAATATATTTCATCAATCGGTATTAAGGCTCTCGATAAACACGCTTTCTAAATAATAGCGGCAGTTACAACACAGTTTATTAAGTATAGTGAGCGAATAATAAAAAACGAGCCATTGGCTCGTTTTTTATTATCTACCAATTAGCGTGCGTTGGTACTTTCAAAAATTTTGTCTGCCGATGCAGCAACAAAACCGGTGTAAATATCGCCGTCTGGTTTTGCGTAGCGCAGGGCAAATTCGTAAAAACAGCTAGGGATCGCTTTAACACCGTCGCTAAATGTTACGTCTGCTTTGTCAGCAAGCGTTGAAGACTGCTCTAGCAGTACTTCTGGTGAACCTTTGATCTCGCCACCTGAACTGTTTAGTTCAAAACCGGCATCTTTAAGTGCTGTGTTTACAGCTTCAATTGTTTCAAAATTAGCGAGGTGATTAATGCTAACCGTAAAGTGATTTGCACGGTAACCCCAAGCAGCAGTCCAAGCAGCGTATTCAGATTCTTCTAATAGTTTTGCATAGGTCGCTGAGTCAATTTGCCAATGCGCACCTGAGTATAAGAAATTATCAGCAGTAATTGCGTCTTCGTCGATTTGCTCAACTAATGCGTGAATTGTTTTTTGTAGCTCAGGCGAAAACTTTTCAACAAGTAATTCTGAAATAAACACTTTTGGTTTAGTCGGATCACTGTGCTCAAAATGCTTTGCATACAGTTTTTTAGCTTCAAAATGATACTCGCCACACTCTGTGTAGCCAACAGCTAAAAAGTGTTGCGCAAGTTTTTCAAGGCCCACTTTTTCGATATTAAATGTACGTAATGCAATGTGGTCATTAATCACGTCTGTTTGCTGAGTATCACCTAATAATTTGTGAACTTTAACTGCCGATGGCGTTACGTCTAAATAGCTTTGCCATAAGTTTTCAAATAATGTATCTACATTGTTGTGCATAATGTTACCTTTGTATTAGTGAACAGGGCGACCTGAACACTTTAATTGTGTATTAAAGTAGGTTTAAGCACGACCTAACTTAATTTTAAAATTCGTATTGAATCGCCACACTTAACGTTAAGCGCTGATGCTAATTCGCTGTCGATGATTGCCGTATCATCATTATCATCAATTGAAATATCACAGCTAAATACGGCTTTAAATGCATTGACTTCAAGGTTTGCAATCGCATAGGTATCAACACTTTGGCCTTTACCAATTTTCACCGTAAGCAAACGGCTTTCTCGTACACTTTTAATGTTATCCATTTGCGCTTCAACCGTTGGCCCTGCATCAAATAAATCAACATAACCGCGAAATTCAAAGCCTTCTTTTTCTAGCAATCTTAACGCGGGTTTTGTTTTATCATGAACATTACCGATGACGGCCTGAGCATCTTTGCTGAGCAAATTGGCGTAAATAGGGTATTTAGGCATCAGTTCGGAGATAAATACCTTATTGCCCGTACCAATTAAATGATCAGCAGTTGGAAAGTCAATTGAAAAGAAGTGTTCTTGTAACCATTGCCAAAATGGTGAATGGCCATTTTTATCAGAAACACCACGCATTTCTGCGATTACACGGTTTGAAAAACGTGCTTGATGCTGAGCCATAAATAAAAAGCGAATACGCGATAGAAAACGACCAGCTAAACCACTGCGGTGTGATTCTTTCAAGAACAAGGTACAGATTTCAGTGGCACCTGTGTAATCGTTACACATGGTGAGAATGTCAACTGTGTTGTAAACACCTAGTGTACTTGAGTGGTGAACTGTCTTACCCATATGATAATGGTAAAGTGGTACATCGAGTCCAACAGCAGCTTCAATTGCAGTAGTGCCAACAATTTCACCTGTATTGGTGTCTTCTAATACGAATAAGTAGCCTTCATCGCGTGGTGCACTTACGTCTTTTTCAAAGCTCTCCACTGCGCGATTAATTTTACTTTCGAGTAAATCATCGCAAACAGGGAGCGATGTAAAGCCGTGGCCAGACGCTTTTGCTACTTCTTTCAAAGCAGCAAAGTCGTGTTTTGTAATTGGTCTAAGTACTAACATAGCCAGCTTGGTTATTAACCGTTAACAACCGCCGCTACGGCTTTTTCAAAACGTGCTAAACCTTCAGCAATATCTTCATTTGGAATAACTAATGAAGGCGTGAAACGTACTACGTCAGCACCTGCTACAAGCGCCATAAGGCCGTTATCTGCAGACGCTACTAGGAAATCGCGAGCACGACCTTTGTAACTATCGTTAAGAACTGCACCGATTAATAAACCTTTACCACGTACTTCACTAAATACATTATATTTCGCGTTAATAGCATCTAACCCTTCACGGAAAAGCGTTTCTTTTTGGCTAACACCGTCAAGTACATCTGCTTGGTTAACGGTATCGAACGCAGCTTCTGCAACTGCACACGCTAGTGGGTTACCGCCGTATGTTGAGCCATGAGTA
Source organism: Pseudoalteromonas sp. NS-SX12 (assembly GCF_057367955.1). Lineage (NCBI taxonomy): Bacteria > Pseudomonadati > Pseudomonadota > Gammaproteobacteria > Alteromonadales > Pseudoalteromonadaceae > Pseudoalteromonas > Pseudoalteromonas sp. NS-SX12. Next base: position 107,156 of record NZ_CM170635.1, read on the forward strand.
CCAATTTTAAGGTGCTTAGCGATTTCAGTCGTGGTGATCATCGCACCAATTGGGAAACCGCCACCTAATGCTTTCGCTGTTGTAAGGATATCTGGCGTTACACCTAAACCTTCATACGCATAAAGTGTGCCTGTACGGCCAACACCTGTTTGCACTTCATCAAAAATAAGTAGTGCATTGTGTTTATCACATAGCTCGCGAACACCTTGGATAAATTCAGGCGTTGGTGAAATGATACCACCTTCACCTTGCAGTGGTTCAAGCATTACAGCACATGTGTTGTCATCGATTAGTTTCGCAAATGAATCTAGGTCGTTGTAATCACAGTGAACAATATCACCAGGCTTAGGACCAAAACCGTCAGAATAGGCCGCTTGGCCACCCACCGTTACGGTAAAGAACGTTCTGCCGTGGAAGCCTTTGTTAAATGCGATAATTTTTGATTTTTCTGCACCGAAGTTATCAAGGGCAAAACGACGTGCAAGTTTAAGCGCCGCTTCGTTTGATTCAGCACCTGAGTTTGCAAAGTAAACTTTGTCAGCGAAAGTAGCATCTACTAACTTCTTAGCAAGACGAAGTGCTGGTTCGTTTGTCCATACGTTCGATAAATGCCAAATTTTTTCTGATTGTTCTTTTAACGCATTTACCAAAGCAGGATGACAATGGCCTAAACAGTTTACCGCGATGCCGCCTGCAAAATCGATAAACTCTTTATCGTTTTGATCCCATACACGTGAACCTTCACCTTTAACTGGAATTACCGCTGAAGGGGCATAGTTAGGTACCATTACATCATCAAATAAAGCACGATTTACAGCCATTATTCTTTCCTCAATCTTGTTGTCTAATTACTTAAAATTTAATTATTTCAATTATTGAATCTATTAAGGCCATTTTGTAGTGTAAAAATAACCATATTAACGATATTATTTAGCAAATTGTTTATACTTTTGGTCAATATGATTAGTGATACAGATAAAAGTTTAATTAATGCGCTAAAAGAAAACGCCCGTTTGAGCGTTTCAGACTTAGCGAGAAAGCTATCTTTGAGCCGCTCAACCATACAAAACAGACTTGCCCGACTGGAGTCTACTGGTGTGATTACTGGTTACAGCGTAAAGCTTGGTGAAGATTATTTAAAAAATAGGGTGAGCGCCCATGTATCCATTAAGGTTAAACAAAAATTAACAACACAAACTAATGTCGAATTAAAGCGATTCACCGCTATTTCCCAGCTCTATGCAATAAGCGGTGAATACGACTTAATAGCAGTGGTAGAAGAAAGCTCGTTAGAGCAACTGAGTCATACGCTGGACGAAATCGGTAATTTAGATGGCGTAGAGCGCACTACATCTTCTGTTATTCTAGAAACCAAGTTTAAGCGCTAATTGCAAAAACTTGGTTTAGAATATAACGCCACGTAATGTTTATGCGCGTCTACTGGCTGGGATCAGCTCACCTGAAATCATTGGTGTCGGCTCAGTGGGGCTGCTAGTTTTAAAGTACTCCAGTAAATGATTCATATTGTTCGCACGCTCAGCCATTAAGTTAGCGGCTGCCATGGTTTCTTCTGTTACCGCTGAATTTTGTTGTACGATAGTCGCTAATCGCTGCACAACCACATCGACTTCTTTTAAGCTATGACTTTGATTGTTTGAGCTTTCACTGATTTTATGAATACTTTGATTTACTTCTTCAACGCGCTCCACAATTTGTAATAGCTTCTCACCCGATGCAACTGATAACTGACTACCTAAATGGACTTTATCGTTACTGTCAGAAATAATATCGCGAATTTGCTTTGCCGATTTGGCACTGCGACTTGCAAGTTCACGCACTTCATTTGCAACCACCGCAAAACCACGTCCATTTTCACCAGCACGCGCAGCTTCCACCGCGGCATTTAGTGCTAACAGGTTAGTTTGAAAGGCAAGTCCGTCAATTACTTCAACAATTTCATTAATACTCTTACTGGACTTTTCAACTTCTTCAATGGATTGCTGGGTTTCAAGCGACAGTGACTTGCCTTGTTTGGCACTTTCTGTGGCAATGTTACTTTGTGATACCGCACGCTTTGATTGTTCTACAACGCCGTATACTTCTTCGAGTAATGTTTTAGTACTGGCGCTTGCTTGTTCTAGGCTTGCAGCTTGTTCTTCCGTGCGTTCGCTTATTTCCGTATTACTGACCGAGATTTCTTTCGCACACTGTTTTACTTCTTCGGCAGACGCTTGAATATTGCCGATTACATCGATTAGTTGTTTTGTTGTGCGATTAATATTCTGCTGTAGCTGCGAAAAAATACCGTGGAAGTTACCTTGCATCTGCTTGCTCAAATCACCGTTCGCTAATGCCTCTAAACTGGTAGAAACCTCGTTAATGGCTGTGGCTGTTGCAGTAACAGAGCTATTGATATCTGTTTTCAGCTGCGCTAAATCACCTTTAAACTCAAGTTCAATAAACTGCGTAAAGTCACCTTTTTTCATCGCTTCGGCGACATCGCTAAGCGATGCGATAACTTCTTTAACACTGTTGACTGAACTATTAATATTGGTTTTTAACGCATCTAACTGTCCTTTCATAGTTGCGTCTATTTGTTGGCGATAATCGCCTTGGCTAATACCATTCATTACTGCGCTAATATCGTTGATGGCGTGATTTACCGATTTGATACTGATATTGACATCATCTTTAAGGCGCGCGAACTGACCTGTCATTTCACTTTCAACCTGAGAGCTAAAATTACCTTCACTGACGTTTGCCATAACAAATGAAATGTCGTTAATAACAGTAGAAATATTTAGAATGGTTTGGTTAATTTTTTGTTTTAACAGATCTAATTGGCCATTGAGTGGCACACTAATTTGCGCGTCAAGGTTACCATCACTAAGTTCTGCCATAGTATAATCTATGGTATTTATGGCGTTGTTAATGCTTGAAATAGTTTGGTTAATGCCTTGCTTTAGTTCATCTAACTTACCGTTACAGTCAACCGTCACTTGTTGTTCAAAGTCGCCTTGAGCCATAGATTGCATGACATTAACAATGTCACTTATTGCTAAATCTAACGTTGTTAACGTTGAATTAATATTGTCTTTTAATGTATTTAAATCGCCTGCCATAGGTGAATTGATGGTTTTATCAAACTTACCTTGAGACATTGCGTTTACAACGGAGTTTAACTCTGACATCGCTAAGCTTATGGATTCTGCGCTATCGTTGGTTGCTTGTTTTAGCAATGCCAGTTCGCCTTTACATTCTGTGGTTATGCGAGCGTCAAAATCACCTTTAGCAAGTTGTTGCATAACGCGATTGGTGTCCATAATTGATGCTTGTAAACTCGCAAGCAAGTTGTTGAAAGCACCCGCCGTATCGCCAATCTCATCGTTATTCATTTCAGTCGTACGTTTCGAAAAATCGCCGGTATTTTCAACGCTTTTCATTAATTCAGATAAATGTTTAATCGGTGCTGCTAAAAATGCAGCAAACTTAGGTGCTGTGTATGCAACAGCTGCAATCACTAATAACAGCACTAAGGTAAGAATAAGTGCAAGTCTATCAACTGCGGCAAAAGCTTCACTTTCATCAATTTCGGCTAGTAAGCTCCAGGTAATATCGAACACCTCAAGTGGTTGATATGTTGAAAGTACGGGGTTACCGTTGTAGTCATCAATAATTTTTTGCCCAGCTACGCCTTGTAATGATTGTTCTATGGCGTAGGTATTTACACTGCCTTTTTCAGGGTTTTTAAATGAATTAATTACCGAGTGATTTACTGGGTCAAGATATGAATCAGAGCGCATTAATTTATCAGGGCCAACAAGATAGGTTTCACCGGTTTCACCTAGACCATCTCGATTGCTCATAATGTTATTAAGCGCATTAATCGAAAGCTGAAAAATTAAGGTAGTTTCGCCATCGATCGACATTGCGATAAAACTTGCTGGATTGTTATATGAGGGGAAATAAGGTTGATAATCAATAAACGCAACGTCATTTCCTGTTTTTATGCTCTGTGACTTTTTGAAAACACTGGCGATGTTGCTGTTTGCATAAGGGCCATCAAGTAGCGATGTCGCAAAATCTAACTCTTTATAAACAGAGTAAATAATATTGCCAGTGCGATTATCAACAATAAACAAGTCATAAAACTCATAATATTCCGTTAGATTGGTAAAATAGTCATGATACCGGCTGTGCACATTATCGTACGAATCACCTATACCGCTAGTACTTAGCTGTTGTTTACTACCGATTGGATTAGCATTGTCTAAAATGTAACGGGTTTGTAGCGCAACAGCCGTTGAACTTAAGGCATCAAAATTAACGTTAAGCTGTTGAATATTCGGGTTTGTTTTTTTAAATTCATCAAAAAAAACATTATTGTAATAGTTTTTGAGGGCAGGTTTTGAGGTGTTATCGGTATTAACTTCATCAAACGCTTGTCTAAATTCGATGGCGGCTGACTTTGTCGTGGGGCTCAGTGCGGTAGTCACTAGCTTGAGCTCTACTTGTTTAAAGTAGCGTTCGAGGCCGCTTTTTTTGATACTGCTTATTGCAGATAATTGATTATAAACTTGTGATTTAATTGCGTTTGACGAGTTGTAATAGGCAATAATAAACACGATCAGCAGCGGAACGACTGCAACAACTAAAAACGAAAGAGTTAACTTTTTAGATAAGTTAATATTTGCAAAGTATTGGCGTAAAGTTAGCGGTAACCTAGTCATAACCTTCCTTAGTGCTAATCCATGAATTAATTAATCAGTATTAAGTTCTAATTAAGTCTAAAACATAAATTGACTATCGCAATTTTGCTGCTATCGAAAATGGTTTTTTAGGTTTTATTTTTTGTAAAAATGGCTAAATAAGTTTACACATTGTTTGTTCATAACAAGACGTTATCGCTTGTTTGTTCGAATCGGACCATAAAATTTCTAAGGTGTCTTGGTAATTAAGCCATTTATAAGCTAAGTGTTCATTGGGATGCAAAACGATAGATTGTGTCACTGGTACCAACAAATGAAATACAAACTCAGTGTTAATAGTACAGTTAGGTTTATAACGACTACGCCACTGTGGTCTAATTTCATAGCGATTTGTAATATTTAGGTCTTTGATTGTTAGGTCTTGCTTATGGCAATTAATGCCTGTTTCCTCAAGCACTTCGCGATATGCACAGGCAAGGGCGGTTTCGTTTTGTTCAATGCCACCAGTAACCGATTGCCAAAAGGATGGGTCGTCTGCACGTTGCATCACCAAAAATTGATTTTGAGTATTTTGAATAACCACAAGCACCGAATAGGGATCACGAAGCATAATTGAGCAAACCGTTTTTTATCCACAGTATACCGATAACAATAGTGAGTTAAACTAATGTGTTAATAAACTTAGTATTTACGTTTAAAGTAACGTGCAGGTAAGTGGGTGTCCCACGCTAAGGCGCTTTAACGTGGGACAGGTGTCGCTAGGCTTTGTTGTTTTCTGGTTTAACGCCAAATACTAAAGTATACAGCGCAGGAATTACCAGCAAAGTAAGAATGGTTGCAAACCCTAAACCAAACATAATGGTCACTGCCATCGATTTAAAAAACACATCGAATAGTAGCGGGATCATACCCAGAATCGTTGTAATGGCGGCCATAGACACCGGTCTCAAACGACTCAGTGCAGAATGATAAACGGCGGTGTATGGGTGTTTATTTTCACTCAGCTCGAGTTCAATTTGATCCATAAGCACAATGCCATTTTTAATCAGCATACCCGATAAGCTCAACAAACCAAGTAAGGCCATAAAGCTAAATGGGCTGCTCATGGTAAACAAACCAATGGTAACGCCAATTACCGCAAGCGGTACAGTAGCCCAAATAATTAACGGTTTTTTAATCGAGTTAAATAGTAGCACCGTAATAATAAACATCACTAGGTAGCCAAGCGGTAATGAGCCAAAAATGGCTTTTTGTGCCTTAGATGCAGATTCAAACTCGCCGCCCCAATCTAATTGATAACCTTGCGGCAGTTTTATCGCTTCAATTTGTGGTTTTACACGCTTTAATAAATTTGCCGCGGTTTCATCACCTAGAATATCCGGATCGGCCATAACCGTTATGGTGCGTTTACGGTCGCGACGCAATATTAAGTTATTTTCCCATTCGGTATTAAAGCCATCGACGATTTGTTCGATTGATACGTAAACACCAAGCGTTGGGCTGAAAATTTGTAAGTCATAAAGCGAGTCTACATTAAGACGCTCTGATGCAGGTGAGCGCGCGATGATCGGCAACATGCGTGTACCATCACGGTATAGACCAACCTGGCGTCCCGATAGGGTCGTTAATAACACATTGTCTAAATCGGCTTTACTAATGCCTAATCGACGGGCTTTTTGTTCATTAAACTGCGGACGGATAACTTTTGTTAATTCGCGCCAATCATGTTTAATGTTATACGCCGCGCCATCAGCATTTAATATTTCAATGGCTTGGTTAGCTAAATCGCGCAGCACTTTAGGGTCGTGCCCTTGAAAACGCGCTTCAATCTTTGCATCGGTTGATGGACCAATCTCCATGCGTTTTAGTTTAATAACCGCATTATGTAAATTTTCATCGGCATAATCGCGTACATCAGCTAACAATTCATTAAGTGATTCTAGATCCGTCGTTCTGATAATTAATTGACCAAACGCAGGGTGAATTTTTTCTGGCGCGTAGGTCAGCATAAAACGAGGAGCACCTTGCCCAATTGTACTGGTTACTTCAACAACTTGTGGTTTGGCAAGTAAGTACTCTTCTAACGCAGAAATATCTTTTTCCGTTGCTCTAATATCAGACCCTTGATAACGCCAATAGTCTAAGTAGAACATCGGCGTGTTTGATGGTGGGAAAAATGACTGTTTAACATTACCGAACAGTACTAATGCACCAAGTAACGATACGAACATAATTGCAAGTGTACTTTTTGGCCACGCTAAAACGGTTTTAAGTACTTTGCCGTAAAAAACGAATAATGCCCCTTTATAAAGTTCATCAGCATCAAGTTCATTGTCAGGGTTATGTTCAATTTCACTTTGTTTAAACAGCACACTGGCTAAAAACGGAGTAATTGTAATAGCTGTTACCCAGCTCAATAAAAGTGAAATTAGTAAGACATAAAATAGGCTTCCAGCAAATTCACCTGTTGCGTCAGAACTTAGGCCTATTGGGGCAAAAGCAGTGATAGCGATAATCGTTGCGCCTAATAATGGCCATTTAGTTTGATTAACAATGCTGTTAGCCGCTTTTACTTTGCTGTAACCTTTTTTAAGGCCAACCAAAATACCTTCTGTTATAACAATGGCGTTATCAACGAGCATACCTAACGCAATGATCAAAGCACCTAAAGAAATACGTTGCAGGTCAATTTCTTGAACCAACATAAAGATAAAGGTACCAAAAACGGTAATAAGTAGTACCGCGCCAATCAGTAAGCCACTGCGAAACCCCATAAATAGCAACAGTACCGCAATTACAATTGCAACCGCTTGTGCCAGCGACATAATGAAATCATCAACTGACTTCTCAACTTCTTTAGGCTGGTTGTAAAGTGTGTTAATTTCAATGCCATACGGTCTTTGATATTCAAGTGATGCAAGGTGGTTAGACAAACGCTCGCCCACATCAACCACGTTAACGCCTGATGCGAACGACACGCCTAATAGCAGAGTTTGTTTACCTGCATAATGAGTTGGATTATTAGGTATTTCTGGGTATTCACGTTTTACTGTGGCAACATCACCTAAGTAGATAATTTCTTTTGCGCCTGGTTTTGAGATCAGCAGATCTTCAAGTTCCGACACATCTTTAAATTCGCCAGTAGGGTGGAGACGAATTGATTCGCCTTCTACGGTTACTTTACCCGCGTTTGATACGGTATTCTGATTTTGCAATAACTGGTATATCACGTTGGCGGAAATACCAAGTTGCGCCAGTTTATGACTCGAAATCTCGACGGTCACTTGCGGTTTTTGTTCGCCAGCAACGGTGACTTTACCAACGCCGTCTACTAGTACTAATTCACGGCGTAAGTAATCAACGTAATTTTCAAGTTCTTCATAAGAGTAATCATCGCCGTTAATTGCGTAAAGCACACCATAAACGTCGCCAAAATCATCCATTACACTTGGCGGATAAATACCCGAAGGTAAGCGCGGTGATAAATCATTTATTTTACGGCGCAATTCATCCCAAATTTGCCTTAGTTCTTCTTTGCGATAGGTACTTTTCATCTCAACCGCAATTTGCGATAAACCGGGTGAAGAAATAGACGTAACATAATCAACATACGGCAGTTGTTGAATCACGTTTTCAATGGGATAGGTAACTTCCTGTTCAACTTGCTCTGGCGATGCACCTGGGTAGCGTGTTATCACCATGGCCTTCTTTAGGGTAAATTCAGGGTCTTCTAAACGACCAAGTTGCTGATAAGAAAACACACCGCCGAGTAATAAAATTAGCGTAAACAGCCAGCTTATGGTGCGTTTTTCAATTGACGTTTCAGCAATGCTCATATTATAAGCCTCGCTCTTTAGTCCATGGACGCACTAAGCTTTGTTCCGATAATTGGTGTACGCCTGCACTCACGATTTTGTCGCCCGGTTGTAGGCCGCTTTCAACTTCAATTCCACTTTTATGAATTTCACCTAAGATGATTTTAACTTTTTCTATTGAACCGTCGTTAAAACGCCAAACAAACGAGTTTTCACTGGCATCACTAAATACCGCAGTCGTTGGAATAGTGAATTTTTGTTGATCTGAACGGAACACTTTATTCAAATCAATTAGTACATTGCCCGTCATGCCTGCGAGCAGATTAAAATCGCTCGGTAGCGGTAAGGTAAATACCACTCGATAACTTAACGTTAACGGATCCGCTTGGGTATCCCATTCTTTAAGTGACAGTGAATACGCCTTATTTGGAAAGCTATCGAATACAACTTGTGGCTTATAATTCGTTTGTTTATCGACACGCGCTACCAATTTTTCCGGAATTTGAATGGTTACGTCCATCAAATCACGGGTTTCGATGCGCATAATATTTTGCTTCGCAACAACACTCTCAAAGTTCTTAATAAATACTTTACTAATGGTGCCGGAAAACGGTGCTCGTAAAACAGTATATTCTAAATCAGTTTGCGCTTTTTCTAATGCAGAGAGCGCAACTTGCATATTGGCCTTTGCTTGATCTAATTCCGCTTGTGATGCGATGCCTTTTTGTTTTAGCGTTTCGGTACGTTCGAGTTGATTTTTCGCAAGCTTGTAACGCGCTTCTCTGTCAGCGAGCTGTAGTTTAAAATCTTCAGGATCAAGCTTGGCAAGCACATCGCCTTTTTTGACTGCTTGGCCTGCGAGTGTAGGAAATTCAATTAGTTCGCCATTCACTCTAAACGATAAATAAGATCCTTGATTTGCCTCTACTTTAGCAGGGAAACGCCTGATGTTCGGGCTTCCTGAATCAGGTACGGTAAAAAGTTTAACAGGACGAGAAATGACAGATTCAGTTTTTTCTGGCGCTGCATCTTTGCAGGCAGTTAATAGCATTACTGGTAAACACAGTAAAAAGGCGCGCATCTTATTATCCTAAAAAGAAAAAGTTAATTAACTATAGCCAGAATAACGAAACACAATATAAAATAATATTTATAAAAAATTACTAACTATATAAGTTTTAATAATGAAGTTGAGTCAATTGAAGATTTTAGACGCAATTGTTAGTTCTCAAAGCTTAAAACAGGCAGCTGAAAAGTGTCATAAAACCCAGCCTGCACTGACCATGGCGATGCAAAAGTTAGAACAGGACATTGGTTTTACCTTAATTGACCGCAGTGGTTATCGTTTAAAATTAACGCCAGCTGGTGAGCGCTTTTATAAGCAAGCTAAGCGGGTGTTATCTGGCTGCGATGAGCTTGATAAAATTAGTTCAACATTAGCACTTGGTTATGAACCGAGTATCTGTATTGCGTATGAGCAATTGGCGGGAGACCAGCGTATAAGCCAACTCTTTGGTAAAATTATTCAACAATTTCCGCGTACGCAGTTCAAAATAGTCGGTGGTTCGCGGTTTCAAGCAGTTGAAAAACTCGCCAAAGGAGAGGTTGATATTGGCATTGGTCCTTGGTTTGATATTTTTCACGCGTCAGGGGATTTCCAAAGCGTTTTACTTAAACCGATCGACGTAATTTTAGTGGCGTCACCGAAAATCTTACCTGAAGGCCGAACAACTTTAGCAAGTGATGAACTTGATGCGATTCCATGTTTAACCTTAAAACCCACTGAATTGCCTTTTGACGATGAAAAATTGTCGTTTGCAAAAGGCTCGCAAGTGGTGATGGTGGAAGAGTTGGCAACATTGCGCTCTTTATTATTACAGGGCGTGGGTTGGGGGTTAGCTGCAAAACACGTGTGTAAAACTGAACTGGAAAATGGTGATTTAGTGCAAATAAGATTACGTGACGATGAAGACCAATTTCAATCTGAGTTACGTGCTTTTCGCAGTAATCGTAATTTTTACGGACCGGTTGCCAGTGCAATTTGGCAAGGGCTACAAGAACTTTACTAATTTTAGGTTTTAACATGACGCAAGAAGAAAAAGTACAAGCAATTTTACTGGTGGTCGGGTCCATTCCAAGCGGAAAGGTGTGTACCTATGGCAAAATAGCAGAAATGGCTTCACTAAAAGGGCATGCCCGTTTAGTGGGAACCGTGATGAAAAAACTGCCAACTGGCAGCCGTATTCCTTGGTTTAGAGTGATTAACTCACAAGGTAAAATTAGTTTCCCCGAAAACAGCGAAAAATATCAACAGCAGAAATCTCTGCTTGAACAAGAAGGAATTGTGTTTAAAGGAACAAAAGTAAACTTAAAAGTCTGTATGTGGCAGGTATAACGCGATAGCAAATTTAAATGCATTTGTCGTTTCGCATCTTAGACGTTACGGTTTACAATTAAGCATTATTTAACGTGAATCGCAGTAGTATGTTTAGACGGTTAATATCAAAGGTTTTTCCAACTTTAAAGCAAGAAGTTGAAGCGAATCATTACTTCTTTGAAGACACTAAAGATGTGCCTGAAAACCTAGATATTCAATATAATCAAAATACTGCTGATGTGTCTGATCTTACCTTTGAATTAAACAATACAGTTCATTATCAAGACCGCTTTTTTGAACTGTTATTTAATAGCGCAATCACCACATCTCAGTGCGACCCGATAAATGAATTTATTGAAAGTAAAATCCTACAGTTATTACGCCAGCCGCAATATATTTTGAAAGCGTTGCCACTTGTACCGAGTTCGTTAACCCAAGTTATGAATACGCTCAATCAGGCAGAATTTGATGTTGAAATACTTGTCAATCTGATTAGCGATGACCCTGTTATTGCGGCCAAAGTCATTGAACTTGCCAATTCTGCGTATTACAACCGCACAAACAAGCCGATTTCAGATATAAAAGCTGCATTTATGTTGCTCGGGCAAAAAGGGCTGTCTGAGGGGGTGATTAACGGCTTTGTGGCACAAATGGTACCCAAAGCACAAATCTATTTTAAAAACTATGGCAAGCATTTATGGTCGCATAGCCAAACTACAGGGCGCTTAAGTCAACAGTTAGCCATTAAATATAAAATTAACGCAGAACAAGCTTATTTAGTCGGTTTGCTCGTAAATTTGGGCAGTATGGTTATTTTTCAATTAATGATTGATGCGTTTTCAAGCGTCTGTCCTGATACTCAGCCAAATGCCCAAAATATTAAACGTTTAGTAACGGATTATGGTCAGCGTTTAACCCTTGATATCGCAAAACTTTGGAATTTTCCTCGTGAAATATTAGAAAGCTTAGCAGTACAAAATAAAATCAGCACAGAGCATGAGTTACTAAAATATTCCGAACGATATCCTATTGGTGGGTGTGTTTATCAAGCTAACCAACTTGCAATATTATCGCTGCTGGTAAAACACAACAAAATCGAATTAGAAGATTTCGATTTCAACAATGCAACGATAACGTTACTAACAAAAGAAGAAGCGAGTTTACTGATAAATCATAGCGCTAATGCCGTGATTTAAGTCATTAATGCTTGTTAGCTTGCTTATTTAAAACGGCCTTTTTCTTGTTGTCAGTATGCTTAATCGTTACACTTGCACTCCATTTTTAAAACACGTGCTTTAAATGAATAGTATCGACGATTTGTTTGGTAAATCAGGCCCGTTCGCCCTCGCGATTAAAGGGTATGCACCCAGGCAACCACAAATTGATATGGCCAAGTCGGTCGCTTTAGCAATTGCAAAAGACGAGCAGGCAATTGTTGAAGCAGGAACAGGGACCGGTAAAACATTTGCTTATTTGGTCCCTGCGTTACTATCAGATAAAAAAGTGATGGTGTCGACTGGCTCCAAAGCACTGCAAGAGCAATTATTCCATCGAGATTTACCTGCGTTAAAAAAGATCCTCGGAAAAGGCAAAAAAATTGCCCTGTTAAAAGGGCGTTCCAACTATTTATGTATTGAACGTTTAAATCAGCACGTTGCCCATGTACCAGTAGACGACCCCGATGTTATGCATCAACTTGCCATGGTGGCAAAATTTTCGGGCGAAACACGCTCAGGCGATATGGCCGATTGCAGCGGGATAGAAGAAGATGCCAAAGTTTTACCTTATGTGACATCTACGACGGATAATTGCCTTGGTAAAGAATGTCCATCATTTCAAGATTGTTTTGTTAGAAAAGCCCGCGTTAAAGCCATTGAATCAGACTTAGTGGTGGTTAATCACCATCTATTTTTGGCTGATGCAGTTGTTAAAGAATCTGGCTTCGGCGAGCTTATTCCAAATGTTAATTGTTATATTTTCGATGAAGCGCATCAGTTACCAAACATTGCATCAGACTATTTTGCCTCGCGCGTAAGCACACGTATGGTAATCGAGCTTGTTCGCGATATTCGCTTAGTGTATCGCGCTGAGCTCTTCGACATGATCCAGCTGGGTAAAACATTAGATAAACTTGAAACTGCGGTATTTGATTTACGCTTGCAATTTCCAAGTGACAGCCAACGTGGTGACTGGCAACAAATGATCAAACAAGCCAATGTGTATCGTGCGATTGAGCGGGTAATAAACGATATTAGCTTTTTATATCAAGTGCTTAAATTATGCCTTGAACGCAGTGACAAAATTGAAAAATTGTTTGAACGCACAGCCAGCCTAAAAGGCCAGTTAGAAACCATGTACGACGCACAAAAACCGGGATTTAGTTTTTGGTTTGAAACAACTAAGCGTCATTTAACGTTCAGTATTACGCCTCTTAATGTATCAGAACGATTTCGGGCACTTGTTGATAATGCAACGTCGAGCTGGGTTTTTACCTCGGCAACCCTTGCGGTAAATGGCGATTTAACCCACTTCGCAAAAGATTTAGGCTTAAATACCAAGATTATGGAAGTGTACGACAGCCCGTTTGACTACGAAAACCAAGCGTTATTGTGTATACCGCGTTACCTACCTGAGCCGAGTAAATCGGAAATGGGTTTTTCCATAGTTAGCATTGCAAAACAAATGATTAAAGCAGCAAAGGGGCGTTGTTTTATCTTGTTTACCAGTTATCGCATGCTTAACTTAGTGGCAGATGGCTTATCGCACAGCGTTGAATATCCGCTTTTAGTTCAAGGGCAAGCGTCAAAACGTATTTTGTTAGAGAAATTTGTGATGCATGGTAACTCTGTCTTGCTTGGTACAGCATCATTTTGGGAAGGGGTTGATGTGCGAGGTGATGCGCTGTCATGCGTGATTATTGACAAATTGCCGTTTGCAGCGCCCGATGATCCCTTATTACAGGCAAAGATGAAATCCCATAGCGGGCAGGGCAATGACCCGTTTTATTCACTGCAATTACCTGGGGCTGTTATTGCGTTAAAACAAGGCGTTGGCCGCCTAATTCGTGACCGAAAAGATAAAGGCGTGCTGGTGATCTGTGATAATCGCTTAGTGACTAGGGAATATGGTAGAATCTTTTTAGCAAGTTTACCCAATATGGCGCGCACTCGCGATCTCGCAAAAGCGTCTGCATTTTTAGAAAAAATTAAATAGATTATGTCAAATATACTTCTTATAGATGCTGCTACAGAAGCGTTGTCTGTAGCCGTTAGCTGTGATTTAGAAAACGCTCACTTTGAGGTGTGCCCTCAACAACATAGCCAAAAAATGTTGCCGCTGGTCGATAGTATTTTAAATAGCGCAAACACGAATCTAAAAGCACTGGATGCTATCGCGTTTGGCCGCGGTCCTGGCAGCTTTACCGGTGTGCGCGTTGGTGTTTCGGTTACGCAAGGGCTGGCATATGCCGCAAATTTACCTGTAATCGGTATATCAAACTTACAAATGATGGCACAACAGGCATTTGACACGACAGAAGCAGATTATGCAATCGCAACGATAGACGCGCGTATGGGCGAAATTTATTACGCAGAATTTAAGCGTGATGAAAATAATCTCGCAGCGTTTATGTCAAACGAAATGGTGATAAAGCCAGAAGAGTTAACCCTGCCAGAATACGATGCCGTAGTTGTGGGTACCGGTTGTCAAACGTATAAACCGCACTTTGAAGCAACAAATTTAACGATTTTAGATGAGATAACGCTACCAAATGCACGTTTTATGACGAAATTAGCAGAGCGTGAACTGGTCGCTGGCAATACGGTGGTTGCCGCAGATGCGCAGCCTGTTTATGTGCGAGACACGGTAACGTGGAAAAAATTACCGGGCCGAGAATAGGTTAAGTATAAAGACTGTGTCGATAACTATCGGCACAGTCTTTGTTTGGGTTTATCTTTGCTTAATGTAGTTAATTAACTGATTTGCGATTTCGGTATTGTCTAAGTGGCCTTTAAAGGCGTCGGCACCTTTGCCATACGCTAAAATTGGCACATCAATCGCGGTGTGACCGCCTGTAGTCCAACCTGTATTTGACGCATCACTAATTAGTTGTCGTACATGTTTTACCAATGCTTCTTTTTCTTTGTGCTCATCATCTTTTTCGCGCTTAGCACTGGCGGTAAGCATAGCCAGCTGCTCTGCTTGCGATTTATCTAACTTAATGCCAGTTTTGTCTGACCAAGTAGTTAAAAGGTGATCACTTTTCATCAGCGCTTTGGCAATTTTAGTAATACTCGCGTTAACGCCTTTTATTACATCTGTATGCCAAGAATAGTGGCCATTGGCACCAAGAGTTAACCCGCCGGTACTGTGATCTGCAGTAACCACAAGTAAGGTATCTGGATTTTGGTCTACGTATTGTTTTGCATGCTTAATTGCATTGGCAAAATCATCCATTTCAGCCATCGCGCAGGCAATATCGTTAGCGTGACCACACCAATCAATTTGTGAGCCCTCAAGCATTACAAAGAAACCATCTCGCTTATTGTTATCAAGTAATGACAGGGTTTTCTTTGCCATATCAGCAAGTCGTGTAGGGTTTTGGTCAATTGCATACGCAAATGCCACATCAGAAAATAAGCCAATTGCTGGTAGCGACTTAATCGATTCTAGTTTGTCAAAATCATCGACATATTGATAACCTGCTTGTTTGAATTCAGACACAAGATTTCGGTCATCACGAATAAAATATTTAGTACCGCCACCAAGCATTAAATCTACCGCTAGCTTTCCATCTACTTTAACATCAACGTAATCGTTAGCAATTTCGTCATAGTTACGGCGGCTTTCGTTATGCGCGGCGAAGCTTGCAGGCGTAGCATGGTTAATTTGTGATGTTGCAACTAACGCGGTAGTAAAGCCTTTTGATTTTGCGATTTGCAGCATCGTAGTTAACGGTTTTTTTGCGGAATCAACTGCAATTGCGCCATTGTAGCTTTTAGTAGCCGTTGAAAGTGCCGTTGCACCTGCAGCACTGTCTGTAACTACTGTATCGTCATCAGGGCTAGTGCTAGCAAGACCAACAAATAGCTCATCAAAGATTGTACGCTCTACGTATTTAGTACTTTTGTCATCTTTAAAGTAGCGATAACCAGTAGTGTAGGCGGGTCCCATGCCATCACCAATCATATAAATAATATTCTTCGGTGCTTCTGCATACGCTAAACTGCTGCTTGCCAATAATACTGTTGAGGCAATTAACGATTTTTTCATGTGTATTGTTTTTCTGTGTTATTTTGCGCTAAACATAACGTATTTATGCACTAAATTACATTTTTATCGGTGAAATTACATTGCAAGTTACAATAACAGAAACATCGTACGAAATTGATGAATTAAAAATCGCATGTCAGCGATTAGACAATAGCAATACAAAAATTATCGCACTGCATGGTTGGCAGGATAATAGTAATTCGTTTATACCCCTTATTAATCAAATGCCTCAATATGATTGGTATGCGATTGACTTCCCAGGCCACGGACTTTCAAGCTGGCGTAATAAACAAGCGCATTATTACTTTATTGATTATGTAGATGATGTTTATCGCGTGTTACAGCAAATCGCACCAAATGAAAAGGTGATTATTGTTGGTCACTCAATGGGGGCTATGGTTGCTAACCTATTTGCTGCCTGTTTTCCTGATAAAGTTAAGTGCGTTATTGCAATTGAGGGACTAGCGTGTATTACAACACCGGAAAGTGAAGTAACAGCACAATTAAAAAATGCCATTGAAAGCCGTGCTAAACCAAGTAGTAAGCGCGTGTTTAAATGCTTTGACCAAGTTGTTAATGCGCGACTTGCAGTAAGTGATTTAGATTACGACAATGCTGCACTTATTATGAAAAGAAACACACAGCAAGAAGAAGGTGGCATTAAACTTTTGACTGACCCTAAACTCAAACATCACTCTGGCTTTCGCTTTACTCCAAGCCAATGCCAAGCGATTTGTAAAGATACAACTGTACCAATGCTCCTAATAAAAGCGATAAATGGATTTAAAATGATATCGCAAGCGATTGAAAATTATGGACAACTCTATACAAATTTAGGTGTAATAGAGGTCCCTGGTGGGCATCATTGTCATATGGAATATGCGCAAGTGATTGCGAAAGAGGTTGACGTTTACGTAAACGGTGTAAACTAAAGTTTGTATAACGTGCCTAAATATGTGAATATTAGCCCTTTAGAGTAATTACTCAATTGTTAAATTGCCTTACATGAATTAAGGTTTAAGTTGAACACAAAAACACAAACAATAAATATAATTTATAGGAGCCTATCGTGGAAAAGATTTGGTTGAAGCGTTACCCAGCAGGTGTTCCTGCTGAGATAGATCCACAGCACTATGACTCCCTGCTTGAACTATTTGAAAAAAGCTTTCAAGACTATGCAGATCTTCCTGCCTTTGAAAATATGGGTAAGGTATATACATACCAACAGATGGATGACGCAACTAAACGATTTGCTTCATATCTTCAAAATCAACTGGGCGTTAAGAAAGGTGATAAAGTTGCGGTGATGATGCCGAACTTATTGCAAACGCCAATAGCAATTCTTGGTACACTGCGTGCGGGCGCGACTGTTGTAAATGTAAACCCGCTTTACACTACGCGTGAGCTTGAGCATCAATTAAACGATTCAGAAACAAGCACTATTATTATTCTTGCTAACTTTGCTCGTACACTTGAAGAAGCATTACCAAAGACGAATGTTAAAAACATCGTAGTTACTGAAATCGGCGATATGTTAGGTGGTGTTAAAAAGCACTTAGTTAACTTTGTTGTAAAACACCTTAAGAAAATGGTGCCAAGCTATAGCTTACCAAACATTATCGATTTCACAGATGTGATGAAATCTGGTGATGTATCTAAATATACGCGCCCACATTTAACGCAAGATTGTTTAGCATTCTTACAGTATACCGGTGGTACTACCGGTGTATCTAAAGGTGCCATGCTTACACATGGCAATATGGTAGCAAACCTTGAGCAAGTAACGGGTTGTTTAGACCCACTACTTAATAAAGGTAAAGAAATGGTAGTAACAGCGCTACCGCTTTATCATATTTTTGCCTTAACCGCGAACTGCCTAACCTTTATGAAGTACGGTGGTCATAACCTTTTAATCACTAATCCGCGTGATATGAAAGGGTTTATTAAAGAGCTTCAGGGCAAAAAGTTTACCGTAATGACAGGTGTAAATACCTTGTTTAACGGTCTGTTAAACACGCCTGGATTCTCAGAAATTGATTTTTCATCACTTAAAATATCGCTTGGTGGCGGTATGGCAGTACAACGCCCAGTTGCTGAAAAATGGCAAACGGTTACTGATTCTCGCTTAGTTGAAGGTTATGGATTAACGGAATGTGCGCCACTTGTTACTGTTAGCCCGTATGACCTTGCAGCATTTAATGGCTCAATTGGTTTACCAGCACCAAGCACAGAACTTAAAATCGTAAAAGAAGATGGTACTGAAGCAGAACTGGGTGAAGCAGGGGAGCTTTGGGTTAAAGGTCCTCAGGTAATGAAAGGTTATTACAATCGTCCAGAAGCTAGCGCAGAATGTTTAAAAGACGGCTGGTTTGCAACGGGTGACGTTGCTAAATACGATGAAGAAGGCTTCTTCTATATTGTTGACCGTAAAAAAGACATGATTATTGTATCTGGCTTTAACGTATTCCCAAATGAAGTGGAAGAAGTGGTAGCAATGCATGAAGGTGTGCTTGAAGTTGCGGCTGTCGGTGTACCACATGAAGTAAGTGGTGAACAAGTTAAGATTTTTGTCGTGAAAAAAGACCAAAGTCTGACAGAAAAAGATATAATCAAGCACTGTCGTGAAAACTTGACCAATTATAAAGTGCCAAAGTTTGTGGAATTCCGCGAAGATTTACCAAAAACAAATGTTGGTAAAATTTTAAGACGCGCACTTAAAGAAGCAAGTTAAATAGGGAATACCCTAAAAAGAAAAACCGGCAATCTGCCGGTTTTTTTATGAGGAAAAGTAGTGCAATACTCATTTATTACAGAACAACAAGAATTAGATTCAGCGGTCGCTAACTATAAAAACAAATCGGTACTCGCGGTAGATACCGAGTTTATGCGACGTCGCACCCTTTACCCAGAGCTTGCATTATTGCAAATTTACGACGGCGATCGTATTTGCCTTATTGATCCAACGTTAGATCTAGATTTGTCATCATTTTGGCAGCTAATGGAAAATCCGAATATTATTAAAGTGTTGCATTCGCCATCTGAGGATCTTGAAGTATTTGCACGACACGGTAATTGTACTCCAGCGCCCTTGTTTGATACTCAGTTTGCATTAAGTTTATTAGGCGAGCGCAACTGTGTTGGTTTTGCCAATATGGTTGAAATGTTACTTGAAGAGCAAATCGACAAAAGTGAATCACGCACTAATTGGTTGCAACGCCCCTTAACGAAAGCCCAGTTAGATTATGCAGCTGCCGATGTATTTTATTTAATGCCTTGTTTTAACATCATTAGAGAAAAGCTAAATGATGATAAGCAAGCGATTGTGTTTGGTGAAAGTGCGGTTATTGCTAATAAACGCAAATATGAAACGCCATTAGAACTTGCCTATCTAGATATTAAAAACGCGTGGCAACTTAACCCGAAACAATTAGCTGTGCTGCAGCAGTTAGCAGCTTGGCGCTTAAATCGCGCCCGTGAGAAAAACTTAGCACTTAACTTTATCGTTAAAGAACACATTTTATTCGAGATAGCTAAAACGCAGCCAACTCATTTTGGTGCATTAAAACGTTTATGTGAAGGCGACCAAGGCTTACTTAATCGTTATGGTAAAACCTTGTTAAATCTTGTGAAAATCGGTTTAGATAAAGACGAAGCCGAGCATCCAGAAAAAATCCAACGCTTAATAGACTTTCATGGCTATAAAAAAACGTTAAAAGAGCTACGTGCTGAGCTTGAAAAAATAGCCAAAGACAATGAGATTCCACTTGATGTGCTAGCAAGTAAAAAGCAGATGAATCAATTGATCAGCTGGAAGTGGAAAGGCCAGTCTAAGTTTGATGAAGGTGCGCTCTTAAAACCCGATTTAATGACGAGTTGGCGTGGTGAAATGGTTAAGCATTCACTAAAAGATTGGTTTTAAACTGACATTAAAAAAGCCTGCTTCACGCAGGCTTTTTTATGTTTACTTATCGTCAGGCAAAGTGACATTGAGTTCGAGTACAGCCAAGTCATCTTCGTTTTGCTCAAGCTGAACTTGAACCTGATCTTGCTCGATATTTACGTATTTACGGATCACTTCAAGAATATCTTGTTTAAGCTGTGGTAAATAATCAGGCGTACCACGACTTGAGCGCTCATGCGCTACGATGATCTGTAATCGTTCTTTAGCTAAACTTGCTGTTGTTTTCTTTTGTGAGCGAAAGTAATCAAGTAATGACACATTAACCTCCAAATATCCGTTTAAGTAGGCCCTTCTTCTCAGCTTCTAAAAAGCGAAAATCAACTTTTTCACCTAATAAACGGTCAATCGCATCAGAATACGCTTTACCCGCATCAGAGTCTGAATCAAGAATTACAGGCTGACCCGAGTTAGACGCATTAAGTACTGCTTTTGACTCAGGAATAACGCCCAATAAATCGATTGCTAGAATATCTTGAACATCTTCTACCGACAGCATTTCACCCGTTGCAACACGCTCTGCATTATAACGTGTTAATAGCAGGTGTTCTTTTACGTTTTCAAGCCCTTCTTCAGCGCGTTTTGACTTACTTTGTAAAATACCCAAAATACGATCTGAGTCGCGCACCGATGAAACTTCAGGGTTGGTCGTAACAATTGCTTCGTCTGCGAAGTAAAGTGCCATCATTGCACCGGCTTCAATACCTGCTGGTGAGTCACAAATGATAAAGTCGAAATCTTTCTTAAGCTCGTTTAATACCAGCTCAACGCCTTCTTTGGTCAACGCGTCTTTATCGCGCGTTTGCGAAGCAGGTAAAATAAACAATTTTTCTACACGTTTATCTTTGATCAATGCTTGGTTTAAGTTTGCTTCATTGTTGATTACATTAACGAAATCATAAACAACACGGCGCTCACAACCCATAATCAAATCAAGGTTACGTAAACCAATATCAAAGTCGATAATAACGGTTTTGTATCCTTTTAACGCAAGCCCAGTGCCAATCGCTGCACTTGATGTTGTTTTACCAACACCGCCTTTACCTGATGTGACAACAATAACTTTTGCCATGAAATCTATCCTTTAAACCAAAGCTGAAATTTTTAATGATTCGTTTTCAAGTGAAACACATGCAGCATTGCCCCATGATTCACCTTGCAGTGAGTCGCTCAGCCAGTAGTTTCCGTTAATTGAAACTAACTCAGCATTAAGCTTTTGGCAGAATATAACGGATTCTTGCCCTTTTGCGCCAGCGATAGCGCGGCCACGTAATGTGCCATAAACATGAATATTGCCATCGGCAATCACTTCAGCGCCTGGACTTACTGAGCCTGTAATAATGAGATCGCGGTTCTTCGCATAAACTTGCTGACCACCACGCACATTGCCACTAATAATTTGTGCTGGAACAAATACTTCTTTTTCAACAATTGATGTATTTGCAGCTGATTGTGGCTTTGCTTTAGGTGTTTGGTCTTTACTGTAATTTAGTATTGATAGTTTGTGCAGTTTAGCGGCAGTGTTTTGCTCGTCCGTACCGTTACACACACCTACAGGGTTAAGCTGTAAGTCAATTAAAGCTTGTTTTAACTTTGCAAAGTCAATGTGTTCGTTTGGTACAGACTGAAGGTTTACGACAATTGGCGCACCGAAGAAAAACTTGGGTACTTGAGCAATTTTTTCGTCAAGTTGACTAATCAAACTATCTAGATCGTTTTTAAAAAGATGCAATACAGATAGTGTAAAAAGGTTCCCTTTTAGTTCAAAAATTTGTTCCGACATAATCTCAATTATTATTATAAAAATCACAGGCTGATTTTTTAGAAGAATCCAGCCATTAAGCGCAATTTATCTCACTTTTAGTGTATGCCATGGTATAGTGTGACGCAGTGTTACGCAAGAAGTAAAAGGTGTTTGAATGCTCAGCGCAGTGTATAAAAGTAAAAAAAAGGCAGATACCTATCTGTACGTTGAAAAAAGAGATGATTTTTCAAAAGTTCCGGAACCTTTAATGGCAACTTTTGGTCAACCAAGTTTTGTAATGCTAATTAATTTAGCAAAACGTGAACAACTTGGTACGGCTGACCTTGAAAAAGTGAAGCAAGAATTAGCTGAAAAAGGATTTTATTTACAGCTACCGCCAAAACAAGAAAGTTTATTAGATGAATTTAGAAAACAAAATGGAGTCACTGACTAGTGTTTAAAAAACTCGCCCTAATCACAGCAAGCCTTATTTCGGTCTCTACCTTTGCAGATGAAGAGCAAGCAAAATTTAACCAGTACGTTGCAGATTTAAAAGTGGAGGCAATTGAAAAAGGGTTTTCACAAAAAATCGTTGATAACGCCTTTGCAACCGTTAAGTTTAAGAAAAAAGTCATTAAAGCGGATAAAAATCAGCCTGAAGTAAAAGAAACTTTAGAAACTTATCTGCCAAAGCGTGTACCTAAGTGGAAGATAGATAGGGCACGTAAACTGTATAAAGAAAATCAAACAGAGCTTGAAAAAATTGCCGCTAAGTATGGCGTACAAGCGCGTTTTATCGTCGCGCTTTGGGGCCTTGAAAGTAACTTTGGGAAAATCCAAGGCTCACATCCGGTTATCTCTTCAGTGGTAACGTTAGCGTACGACGGACGTCGCGAGGCGCTGTATAAACGCCAACTTTGGGCTGCGTTAACGATTCTAGAAGAAGGTCATATTGATCTTGACCACTTTAAAGGTTCGTGGGCAGGCGCAATGGGTCAAACACAATTTATGCCAACGTCGTTTAATGCTTACGCGGTTGATTACGACGGTGACGGTAAAAAAGACATTTGGCAAAACAAGCTTGATGCCTTCGCATCTATTGCAAACTATTTGAAAAAAGCGGGCTGGAATGACTCACTAACATGGGGCCGTCAGGTGGTGTTGCCTGAGGGGTTCAATAGTGAACATATTTTGCAGCGCGGCACGCGTACTCGCAAACAATGGCTCGAGAATTGGAATAAATCAGAACGTGGTCTTGCCGATTGGCAGGCACTTGGTCTTCGCCGTACTGATGGCACTGATTTACCAAATGTTGGAATTTCCGCAGCGCTCGTAATGCCAGACGATGAAAATGGCCGTATGTATTTGGCATATGACAATTACAAGGCGCTAATGCACTGGAACCGCTCTTATTATTTTGCGACTTCAGTTGGCTATTTATCAGACCGTATCGGCTACCCTAAAATCTAATCACCTATTTATTGGTGCCAGTCGTTTTATCTGGCACCTTTTTCTTTTCGCTTTTCTCACACAACTAGCTTAAAATGTCGCCCTGTAATTTAGGGGCACATATGTTAGAAGATAAATTTTGGCTTAAAAAGTCGTTGGCAGAGATGAACAACGATGAATGGGAAGCCATTTGTGATGGCTGCGGTAAATGTTGTTTACACACATTTATTGATAGCGATGAACAAGAAGAAAGTTTTGAAAGTACCGATGTACTGCGCGAAGGCGAAGAGATTATCTATACTGCGATTGTGTGTCGCTATCTCGATACTAAAAAGTGTTTTTGTACAGAATATGAAAACCGCACATCTTTAGTGCCTAGCTGTGTAAAACTGACCAAAGATAACATCGATAATATCTTTTTTATGCCACCAAGTTGTAGCTACCGTCGTTTACATGAAGGGCGTGGCCTTGCGTCTTGGCATCCACTTTTAAATAACGGCAGTAAAGCGGTAATGCATCGTATGGGGATTAGCGTTAAAGGCCGTGTAATGAAAGATAACCAAATCGATATGGATTTGTTTGAAGATTACATTGCAGATTGGCCTAAAGAGGACCACGACTAATGAGCAAGGTACAAGTGGTACTGATTAACCCTAAAAGCGCAACAAATGTGGGTGGCGTAATGCGTGCCGCAGGGTGCTATGGCGTTGAAAAGGTTCATCACACAGGTAATCGTTATGGTTTTGCGCAAAAATTTGCAACCGACACAAAACAGCGTATCGATGAAATACCACTGTGCGCACTTGAAAATATTGAAACACTTGTTAAGTCCGATACTAAAATAATCGCTGTTGAATTAATTGATGGGGCAACACCGTTACCGCATTTCGAGCACCCAGAAAATGCCATTTATGTATTAGGACCTGAAGATGGGTCAATTCGTAAAGACGTACTGAAGCACTGCGATGATGTTGTTTATGTACCGACAGTTGGCTGTATGAATCTTGCAGCAACGGTAAATGTGGTTTTATACGACAGACTTGCAAAGGCTACTAACACTGACTACTCAAGAGAGTTTTTGTTGCAAAATCGCGATAACAATAATCGCGTTAAGTTTAAAAAGAAAAACTAGCAATCTCATTTTCACATGCGGCATTAATTCGTATTTTTGCCGCATAGCCAATTCTTACCAATCAACTTCATGCCAACTTTGCCGTATCTGTTTTGCTAAGAGTCATCCAAGAAATATGACAACGCGCACGATTTTTTGTCATGTCAATGAAAAATCACGGTTACATATTCGTTAACAGAATCCCTGTCCGAGATAAAATAAAAATCATTAACTATTGATTTATATCGTAAAAATATCTATAGATTTCAAATTTACTGCCATGTAATGTAAATGACATGTTTATGAAACCCTTGTGTCATTTTGTGCCTCTAGACTATGCGCAATCATTTAATAGGGTTACATAAAATGTTTACAACTAAGTTTAGTAGAAAGATATTGGTAACAGCGCTAGTTGGATGTTCGCTAACTGCCGTTGCTAATGATCAACTTAAGCCTGTGATCGACAGCGCAGATAAAATTAATAAATCAGCACAAAAGTCGCAAGCAAAAATAGATAAAATTGCTGACACCATGCAAGGTCGCCTACAGCAATTTAAAACTGTTAATAAAGAGATTGATGGTTTAACGATTTATAACAAGCAACTAGAAAAACAAATCGCAAATCAATTAACAGAAATGGACAACATTAACGTATCAATTGACCAAGTATCGGTCATTGAGCGCCAAATTACACCATTAATGCTTAAGATGATCACCTCACTTGAGCAGTTTGTAGCATTAGATGTGCCTTTCTTACCAAACGAGCGCGCAGAACGCTTAGCCACATTAAAGCAGTTAATGGACCGCGCAGATGTAGCATCAAGTGAAAAATTCCGCCGCGTATTAGAAGCTTACCAAATCGAAGTTGACTATGGCCGTACCATTGAAGCGTACACTGGTCTTATCGATGTTGATGGTCAAGAGCGTGAAGTGGACTTTTTACGTATTGGCCGCCTTGATCTTATTTACCTAACGAAAGATGGCAAAAAAGCGGGTGTATGGAATACCGACGCTAAGGCGTTTGAGCGCTTACCAGATAGCAATATTTCACAAATCAATAAAGCAATTCGCATAGCTAAAAAGCAACTTGCACCAGACATGTTAACGCTACCTGTTAAAGCAGTTTAATTAGAGGCCATTATGTTAGTTAAGAAATTCGTAAAATCTGTTATTACTGCAAGCACGCTATTCACAGCAAGTGCAGTTGTAGCACAGCCAGTAGATCTTGATTCACTGTTAAAAACACTTGAGCAGGGTAACTACCAACAATCACAAGATAACCAACGCCGCGAAGCTGAGTTTGCTAAAGCAAATAATCAACAAGCTGCGATGTTACGTTCGCGTATTAATGAACGTGATGGATTAATTTCTACGTCGACGCGTCTTGAAACTCAGTTTGAAGAAAATGAAATCAAACTAGCGAATATGAGCGAAACGCTAAACAAACGTATGGGTTCATTAAAAGAGTTATTTGGTGTGTTACAGCAGGTAGCGGGCGATACACAAAGTAAATTTATTACGTCAAACGTATCTGCTGAATTGCCAGGTCGTGGTGCTTTCTTAAGCGAACTTGCGCAAAAAATGGGTTCGAGTTCTAAACTTGCGTCAATCGAAGATATAGAAAAAGTATGGTTCGAATTACAACGTGAAATGACTGAGCAAGGTAAAGTATCGCGCTTTAACCGTGATGTGATTGTTGCAGGCGGCGAAAAAGTAAATAAAGAAGTGGTACGTGTTGGTTCATTCAACCTAATTGCGGATGGCAAATACCTTACGTACAACGAAACCACTAACACATTATCAGAATTGACGCGTCAACCAGCTTCACGTTTCCAGTCAAGTGCGGCTGATTTACAAGCAGCAAATTCAGGTTTTGTTGATTTTGCCCTAGACCCAACAGGTGGTTCAATTCTTGGTTTGTTAGTTCAAGCACCAAGTACTGAAGAGCAAGTACACCAAGGTGGAGCGGTAGGCTACGTTATTTTAGCGGTAGGTTTAATCGGTTTATTAATTGCCTTAGAACGCTTTGTTTCTCTAATGATTATGGGTGGCAAAATCAAACGTCAGCTTAAAACTGACGTTGCATCAGATGACAACCCACTTGGTCGTGTAATGAAGGTGAAAGATCAATACCCAGATGTAACCTACGACACGCTAGAACTCAAATTATCAGAAGCAATTTTACGTGAAATGCCGCGTATTACACGTAACTTAACGCTGATTAAAATCATTTCTGTGGTTGCGCCGTTACTGGGTCTACTCGGAACTGTAACCGGTATGATTAATACCTTCCAAGCAATTACCTTATTCGGTACTGGTGACCCGAAACTAATGGCTGGCGGTATTTCAACAGCGCTTGTGACCACAGTGTTAGGCCTGGTTGTGGCAATTCCTACGGTATTTATTTACACACTACTTAATACCCGCTCTAAAAGCCTACTGGTAATTTTACAAGAGCAAAGCGCAGGCATCATTGCTGAGCGCAGTGAGAAAGGTGCGCAGTAAGATGGTTATCTTTGCGGACTTCATCAACGCGATACGCGATTTTCTAGACACCGGCGGCTCTGTGCTGCTGGTGATCGGAGTCCTGATTTGCGCAATGTGGTTATTGGTTATTGAGCGTTTTATGTTTTTGTTTACAACATACCGTTCAAGTAAAAAATCAGTGATCACCAACTGGTTCGCACGCGAAGAGCGCAATAGCTGGGAAGCGGAGCAAATCAAACAAGCAAATATTTCGCGTATTAGCTTAAAGCTAAATCACAATTTACCCATGATCAATATGTTAGTAGCACTGTGTCCATTACTTGGTTTACTTGGCACGGTTACCGGCATGATTGAGGTGTTTAATGTGATGGCAATTACCGGTACGGGTAGCGCACGCTCAATGGCATCGGGCGTATCAAAAGCCACTATTCCAACAATGGCAGGTATGGTAGGTGCGTTATCAGGGGTATTTGCCTCAACGTATTTACAGCGTAAAGCAAAGCGCGAAGTAGCGCTACTTGACGATAAATTGGTCTTAGACCACTAACACCAATTTTAAACGAATTTTAGGAGCTAGTAATGAGAGCACCATTAGCAAATGTATTTCAAGAAGAAGAAAACGAAGAAATCAATATGACGCCAATGCTTGACGTTGTATTTATCATGCTGATTTTCTTCATTGTAACGGCCACTTTTGTAAAAGAAGCGGGTATCGATGTAAACCGACCTGAAGCGGCGACAGCAGTACAAAAAGAACGTGCCAATATCCTTGTCGCAATATCAGATAAAGGCGAAATTTGGATTAACAAACGCCAAGTAGATGTACGTGCGGTTCAAGCTAATATCGAACGTTTACACGCAGAAAACCCGCAGGGCAGCGTGGTTATTCAAGCTGATAAAAAAGCCACTACTGATACCTTAATTAAGGTTATGGATGCGGCGCGTTCGGCAGGTGTATTTGACGTATCAATTGCGGCGCAGGAAGCGTAACAATGCGTTATTTAATTTCCACTTTAATCGCGATTGTTGTAACTGCGTTGTTGTTTTTCGGCATGCAGGCGCTAATTCAAAGTGGTGATGGTGTGGCAAGTGAACCGGTAAAAGGCAATGTTCTTGATTTTGTGCGTCTTAAACAAGAAGAGACTGTGCAAAAGAAAGAACGAAAGCCGCAAAAGCCGCCAAAGCCAAAAGAGCCACCACCGCCAATGGCGCCACAAGCGAGTAGCAGCGAAAGCACGGATACTGCGAGTAATTTTGATTTTTCTGCCAATGTTGACACCAATGTTGATTTAGCTGCAGGGCTTGCGCTTGATTCGGGTGATGGTGAATACCTACCGATTGTTAAGGTATCACCTGTTTATCCTCGTCGAGCGTTAAGTCGCGGTATTGAGGGTTACGTTATTGTTGAATTTACCGTAACTAAATCAGGCACAGTAAGTGAACCACGTGTAATACAAGCTGAGCCAGAAGAAATCTTTAACCGTGCCGCTATGGATGCCGCGCTTAAGTTTAAATACAAACCGCGCGTTGTTAACGGTGAAGCCGTTGAAGTAGCGGGTGTACAAAACAAAATTACATTCCAAATTAATGGGTAGCCTGTTAGCGGGAATGTCCCGCTAACACTTTAAATAGTTAGGTTGAATTACAATGTTGAAAAGAAATTTAATTAGTATTGCATTAGTTGGTTGTGTATTTGGCGCGCCAATGAGCGATGCGATGTTCCACACACAGTTTGCATCAGTATCTGCTGAAGAAGTTAAAACCAAACGTGTCCCGGCACTTCGCAATAAAGTGTATACGCAACTAGCGCGTGCACAAAAACTGGCTGACGACGGCGATGTAGCAGCAGGTCTTGAGGCACTGGATATTGTCCAAAAGAAATCTTCAAGCATGAACAGTTATGAAGTAGCCATGATGTACAACTTTTACGGTTTTATTTATTACAACGAAAACCGTGTTAGTGAGGCTATGGCTGCATTTGAAAATGTTGTAAAGCAAGACCCGATCCCAGAAAGCTTAAAGCTCAATACCATTTTCTCGTTAGCGCAATTAGCAATGGCTGAAGGCCAATTCGATAAAGTGCTGAGTTATCTTGATAGTTGGGAGTCGCTCAATACCAAACCGCCACAGGCAAACTATTATGAGCTTAAAGCCAACGCTAGTTATCAAGCGAAGGATTACCAAAGCGCAATTAAATACATTAATACCGCGATTAACCTTAACAAAGTTGATAATAAAGACGTAAAAGAAAACTGGTTTATCTTACTGCGGGCGTCTCACTATTCGCTAAACCAACCAAAAGAAGTGGTACGTGTACTAGAAGAAATGGTGCTACGTTTTGACAAACCTGAATACTGGGTACAGCTGGCTGGCATGTACGGCGAAGTAGGCCAGGACGATAAGCAACTAGCACTGATTGAAACAGCAAAACAACGTGGCTTTTTGGACGAAGCAACTAAGCTTAAAAATCTGGCACAAATATACATGTATTCAGGTCTTGCTTACAAAGCAGCAAACGCGATGGAGCTTGGGTTTGAAAAAGGCAATATCGAAAAATCAGCAAAGAACCTTATCTTTGTAGCAGAAGCCTACATGCAAGCGCGAGAAGATAAAAAAGCGGTGCCGTATTTTATTGCGGCTGCAAAACAAACTGATACTGGTGAATATGACCGCCGTTTAGCAGAAGTATATTTAAACTTAGAATTATTTGATGAAGCGGCTGATTCTGCACGTGCTGCGTTAAATAAAGGCAGTTTAAAGCAAGAATCAAACGCCTATATTGCGCTTGGAATGGCGCAATACAATCTCGAAAACTTCGATGCAGCTATCCTTGCATTTGAGCAAGCTAAAAAATACAAAAAGTCAGAACGCTTAGCGGCCCAGTGGCTGCAATATGTGAAACGTGAAAAACTTGATAAAGACACGTTAGCCAAGGCTTATTTGTAACATACCTATCAAAATAAATTTGTAATCAACCCTAAGGGACCTTCATGGTCCCTTATTTCTTTGTATTTCAAACACTTTTAAAACAACTCATGTATACGTGTAAGTTCGTAGTGTTTAAGAAATCTGACAAGAAACTGTCACGCACATGTTAAGTAAGTGTAACCCATTTGACACATAAACCCTCTAACTTAGAGCCAGTTCTAAATTAGTGCACACGCACATAAAAAGCGAAAAAGCTTAAAAACTATCAACGGAGAAAACAATGAAACTTTCTGGTTTATTTAAAGTGAGCATGGTTGCATCAGCACTTACTCTTGCAGGTTGTGGCGGCGATATCAATATTACACCAACTACAGTCGATAACAGCGTAGACAACTCTGTAACAAACCCAGGTGGTTCAAATCCAGACCCAATTTCATGTGCAACGTATACGCTTGACGGTGCATCGTTCACAGGTGAAGCAGACGGCGTAAACTGTGTTTACAGCCAAGCATTTGCAAGTAACGCAAAAGACATCACAAGCTCTTTCGTAATCCCAGCGCTTGAAGATAACGGCGCACATATTTTCGAAGGCGCGTTATTTATTGGTAAAGACATTGATACGTCAACGGGCGCAACCATTGACGATAATGGTCCAACACTGTCAATTGAAGCGGGCGCAACTATCGCGTTCACTAAGCCAGAAAGCTTTATCCGTATTGCACGTGGCGCAAATATCGAAGCAATTGGTGAAGTAGACAAGCCAATCGTATTTACCTCTATTTCAGAGATTGATGGCGATGATTCAACAACAGCACAAATTGGTGACTGGGGTGGTATTCAAGTAAATGGTCGCGGTCATTCAATTCGTTGTACTGCAGACGCAGCAGCGCAAGACCTATGTAACCACGCAGCTGAAGGTATTGTTTCATACTACGGTGGTAACGATCCGCAAGATAACAGCGGTATCTTAAAGCATATTGTTATCAAATACGCAGGTTTTGGTGTTGAAGGTGATGAACTTAACGGTTTAACGCTTAATGCGGTAGGTTCAGGCACTACTATCGATTACGTTCACGTACATAACGGTTTCGATGACGGTATCGAGCTATTTGGTGGTTCAGTGAACCTTAAGCACATTGTTGTAACAGAAACTGGCGATGACGGCATCGACTGGGATGAGGGTTGGAAAGGTATGGGTCAATACATCCTTGTTCACTCAAAAGAATACGGTAACCATGGCTTTGAAACTGACGGTGCGAAAAAAGATCCGCTTTCTGATGACGGCCAAGGCTTAGTAACAACAGTATCAAACCCAATCATTTCAAACGCAACAGTAATCGGTACAGGTTCAGCAGGTGCTGAAGGTCGCCGTACTGGTGCAGGTATGGAAATGAAAGAATGGGGTAAAGCAACAATGGCTAATATCCTATTCGCAAACTCGTCTACAGAAGCAGGCGCTGGTTGTTTTGACCTTTACAACGAAAAAGATAAGTCAGGTGCAGCGGGTGTACATGCCAATGCGAAAAATGGCGATATTTCATTTGAGAGCGCAATTTTTGCATGTGGTCTTAACTTTGAAGACGTTAACACAGCACTTGAAGGCGATTTAGCTGGTTTTGATATCGCAGCATGGTTTGCGGCAGGTAACAACAACCAAACAATTGGTTTTGCCAACTTTGAAAACATCTTTGCAGCAGATGGCGTATCAGCGAAAACAGCAATGATGGATAAAGACGGCAACGCAGTAACTGTCGTTGCAAAAGACATGAGCGAAGTGAACTCATTCTTTGACAACGCCGGTTTCGTTGGTGCAATTCAAGAAGGTGCAACAGGCGATTGGGCAGAGTTTGTTAAAGCGTCGCTAGAGCGCGCTGGTCACTAATCTAAGCCAAGTAGTGAGTTTAGGTGTGGCGTTAGCCACACCTCTTTATAAAAACTATAGGTTTAGAGGATTATATAATGAAACCAAAAAAGCAGTTTAAAGCTAATTTAGTTACGCTTTCAGTGCTTTGTGCGTTTTCGTCATTTTCCTCTGTAGCAGATGAGAATGAACAAGCACAAGTACAAAAGGAAATTGAAGAAGTTGTTGCAACCGCAAGCCGTTTAAAAGGCAGTGCAAGCGCAGTAATTGAAGAGCGTAAAAACCAAGCTTTCGTTGCCGACATTATGGGTGCTGAGCAAATTTCACGTACCGGTGACTCAGATGCTGCATCTGCGCTTCGTCGTGTAACAGGTTTAAGCTTAGTAAACGATAAATTTATTTATGTACGTGGTTTAGGTGAGCGTTACTCAAGCGTTCGATTAAATGGCGCATCTGTACCGAGCCCGGATTTAACGCGTAGCGTTATTCCACTTGATATCTTCCCATCAAGCATTATCGAATCACTTTCAGTACAAAAAGCCTATTCACCAAATATGCCAGCGGCGTTCGGTGGTGGCGACGTAAATATTCGTACTAAAAGCATTCCTGATGATCGCGTGTTTAAAGTGGATATCGGCGCAAGCTATAAAGACACCAATGATGAAGGTTACACCTATGAAGGTGGCAGCGATGATTGGTTAGGTACCGACGACGGCACACGAGCTATGCCTGGTACCGTGCGTGCTGCACTTAATCGTTATGTTAACGGTTTATCGGATATTTCTATTCGAAACATTCGTGATATTGAGTCAAAAGCGCTTGGTGAAGATATCGGTCAAGACGCTGCGATTGCGTTAAACAAAGATCTGATTAAAGCACTGCCACGTGATTATGGATTAGAAGAAGAAAGCTTAAATCCAGATTTTGGTATTAAAGCAGTTTATGGTGACCGTTTTGACGATGTATTGGGTTTTGGCGGGTCGCTTGGGTTTTTGGCAAGCGTTGCATATGACAATGAGTGGTCTAATTCAAATGAGTTTGGTGCCGTATTATCGTCAGCCGATGCAGCCAAGGCTGCGCAGTGTTCAACAAAAACTTTTGCCTGTTATTCGGCTAAAAATGAAAAACAAACGACCAAAAATAATATCAAGCTAAATACCTCTTTAAATTTAGGTTATAAACTTGATGGCCATGAATTAACGGCAACATACATGAAACTTCGTGATACCGAAGACGAAGCGTCAGTTGCTATTTATCAAGAGCCATCAAAATCATTAAGTATTGATGATGGTCAAGTTCAGCGCAGTCATACAACGTCATTTGAAGAGCGTGAATTAGATATTCTTCAAGTTCGCGGTCAGCATAATTTAACGTGGAGTGTATTAGATGGCGTTGGTGTAGATTGGCATTATACCGATTCAACGGCGACGACAGAAATTCCAGGTGAACTTGAAATCACAGTGCGCGATGAGTATCAAGACGGTCAATACCAACGTACCTTCTATAATGGCTCACTCGGTGGCAACCCGTATTTATATCGCTTTGTTGATATGGAAGATCAGGTTGAAAACTGGGGCGTAAATGTAAACAAGGTATTTTACTTTGATGGTTCTGACATTGAGCTTTCAGGTGGTGGTTACTTTATAGAAAAAGCGCGTGATTATCGCACTGACTTCTTTAACTACCGCTTTGCACAAACTCAGCAAGTAGAACTGGCTCAAAGTGAAGATGATGCATTAAACATTGGCAGTTTCTTCAGTAACGACAGCACAGTAGATAACACAGATGTTGAGCTATTATTCCAAGAGCCAACAGCAGATGACTACTTAGCAGCGCAAATGATTGACGCATATTTTGGTGCATTCGATTACACCATTAATAACAACTGGCGTTTAAGCGGTGGTGTGCGTTATGAAGATTTCCGTCAAGTTGCGTTAGCGTTTTCACGAAGTGCATTTGATCCTGCATTACTTGAAGATAAGCTAAGCAGCGAAGCCATTGAGCAAGCGACAGTAATGGAAGACGACTACTTTGGCTCACTTTCTATGACGTACAGTCAAGATAGCTACCAAGTACGTTTTGGTTACGGCAACACGGTTGTTCGCCCAGATCTACGTGAACTTACGCCTGTTCAATATCAAGACCCACTAACTGATTATCGTACCCTTGGTAATCCGTACTTAGAGTCAAGTTACCTTGATAACTTTGACACACGTGTGGAGTTTTACCTAGACAACGGTGATAACTACTCAATTGGTGCATTCTATAAAGATATTGATAGCCCAATTGAAGCGTTACTTACTGAAAGTGATGGTCGTTTTACACTGCAATTTGATAACGCAGACAACGCAGTTGTTTACGGTATTGAAGCGGAGTGGATGACAGAACTAAGTGCCGATATGTTAGGCGGTGCGTTCTTTACATCAGGTAACTTAACGGTAAGTGATTCAGAAGTTACAATTTTAGAGAGTCAGCGCGGCGATTTAACAAATCTTAAACGTCGAATGACAGGTCACTCTAAGTACGTTGCAAACGTTCAGCTTAACTATGATTCTCACAATGGTAATCATCAAGCGTCCGTTATCTACAATGTATTTGGCGACCGTATTCTTGCGGCTGGTGTTAATAACTTTGACGATGCATACGAGCAACCAATTAACTCGTTAGACCTTGTATATAGTTATTATCCAAACTTTAACTCAACGATTACGTTCAAAGTTAAAAACCTACTAGGTCAAGACTTTGAAGTTGAGCAAAATGACGTATTAATTCGTCAAAAAGAAATGCCAACGGAAATCAGCTTAGACTTCTCATACGAGTTCTAACAACATAGACTTTCAACTAAACCTAGCGTATTAATTTACCTAGCCAAAAAGCTCAACTTCGGTTGGGCTTTTTTTTTATGATTTTTATTCAACAAAGCCTTTTATACGGTAGATTTCTAGAAGTCTAAATGATAGATTCAAATTTCTGCACTTTGCAGAACATTAATAACTCTCACGCATCAAAGTTATTACATTTTATTTAGGAATTAGAATTATGTTAAAAGTTGGTTTAGTCGGTTGGCGTGGTATGGTTGGCTCCGTATTAATGGAGCGTATGCAACAAGAAGGTGATTTTACGAAAATTGATGCGACCTTTTTCACCACCTCACAAACCGGCCAACTTGGACCTGATATCGCAGGTGACGCAAAACCACTATTAGACGCAAATGACATCACTGAGCTGGCTAAAATGGACGTGGTGCTCACGTGTCAGGGCGGCGATTATACCAAAGCTGTGTACCCAGCATTACGTGAAACTGGTTGGAATGGTTACTGGATTGATGCTGCATCTGCACTACGTATGGCTGATGACAGTATTATTGTATTAGATCCTGTAAACCTTGATGTAATTAGACAAGGGTTAGAGCAGGGGGTTAAAACCTTTGTTGGCGGTAACTGTACTGTTTCACTTATGCTTCTTGCTTTAGGTGGCTTGTTTGAGCAAGACCTTATTGAGTGGGTAAGCCCAATGACTTACCAAGCCGCATCGGGCGCAGGCGCACGTAATATGAAAGAACTCATTGCGCAAATGGGTGAAATTCATCACGAAGTGGCCGACAAACTTGATCCTGCATCGGCTATTTTAGAAGTGGATAAACTCGTTTCTGAAAAAATTAAATCAGACACTTTGCCAACCGACCAATTTGGTGTGCCGTTAGCAGGTAGCTTAATCCCATGGATTGATGTGCCAATGCCTTCAGGTCAAAGTAAAGAAGAATGGAAAGCGGAAGTTGAAGCAAACAAGATTTTAGGTAGCAATAAGCAGCCTATTCCAGTTGATGGATTATGCGTGAGAATTGGCGCTATGCGCTGTCATTCACAGGCGATGACAATTAAATTGAAAAAAGACATTTCGGTGGAAGAAGTTGAATCAATTTTAGCGTCACATAATCAGTGGGTAAAAGTTGTACCTAATGAACGTGAAGTAACAAGTAAAGAACTAACGCCAGTTAATGTAACCGGAACCCTATCTATTCCTGTTGGTCGTATTCGTAAATTATCGATGGGCCCAGAATATATAAGTGCGTTTACGGTTGGTGATCAGCTGCTTTGGGGTGCAGCGGAGCCACTGCGTAGAATGTTACGTATCATTACTGATTAATATTATTCAGCTATTGTCTAAAGCCACCTGCGGGTGGCTTTTTTGTATTTTAAATTTAAAAAGTACATATCTAAACGTATAAATTACTTTCTAAGTACTTGTTTATATGTAAAATAAATCTTTACCTATTCTAAATTAAAGACTCGTATGTTGGTAAGACAGGCAACGCTTGAAGATTCAGTTGCGATAAGTGAACTGATAAGCAGATTAACGGTAAAGTACGTATTACCATCATGTGAAAGTAAGGTTCACCACATACTACTGAACTCAATGAGTTCTAAGCAGGTAAGCAACAACCTACAAAATGGCTACTATTACTTGCTTGCAGAAAACGCCAACAAACAGCTTATCGGTGTTGCGGGGTTAAAAGATAATAGCCATCTTTATCATTTATTTGTCTGTGATAATCACCAAGGGCGGGGCATTGCTAAAACCTTGTGGCAAACCATCAAGCGTGACGCAGAGCGTATCAATAATACCAAGCAGTTCACGGTTAATTCTGCAATAACAGCTGAAAGTGTTTATTTATCTTTTGGTTTTAAACGACTATCAGGCATACGCAATAGAGACGGTATGGTAGATATACCAATGACCCTTACCCTATAACTCCATATCGCAGTTAATCCGTTAACACATTAAGACTAGCTCATTAGTGATTTAATTATTTTAAAAGCTGTGCAATAGTAAGGTGCTAATAACAATAAACTCGCAACTATGCATGTAAAAAAAACGGAATTTACTTTGAAATCCTACCTAACTATTTTTGCTTCAGCGTTACTATTATTTAATTTTTCACAGGTAGCATATGCAAATCATGCTACTGAGTTTGTAAAGGAATTAAAAAAGCATTACCAAAGTACTCGTTCAATTAAAGCATTTTCTTTAACACACAGTTATTTAGGGCAAAGTAACCCGTATCAGTCATGGGACTTTAAGGTTCCGACTCGCTATAAGGCGTTTAAAGTAACCGACATTGATATGACAAACGAGCATTATTATCAAAATGTTGTGCATCATTACACTGGAGGTTTGTATTTTGATAAGGTGCATTTTCAAAATGATAGACACAGCTTACGCTACGAAAGAAACGGTATTTCATTAGGTAAACGCGCAGCGACGCAGAATATGAAAAGTTATGAGCGTTATAAAAACCTTACTTTATAACGGCGACACGTTACCGAGCTTTATTACACGAATTGAAGCGTTTAATACGATAGATAGAATAGAGCCTGAAAAACTCGTTTTACCACAAGGGTTTTACCTTAAACAAAGCCCAAACAATAGGGCGCTTAAAGTAACTTCCATTGCTAACAAGCTTTATTTAATTACTGATGACAGCAATCATTACAATACATTATTTTACGTAAATAATAATGATATTACTGTTTTAGGTGTACCTAGAAATGCCAATATGGCGGTTGATATTATTGAAAAAATAAAACAAGTTCAGCCAAATAAAACCATTACAGGCGTATATGTAACACACCCATATAGCGATCATATTGCGGGCTTATTGCCATTTGTAGACAATGGCGCAACAGTTTATGCCGATAACTACACCATAAGTGCCATTAAGCAGTATGTGAAATTTAAAAATGATATTTCACGTTTTAAGTTTTCACCAATTACACATGGTCAGAAAATGTATGACATACAGTTTTTTGTGTTAGAAAACGCACGCGCAAAAAGGCAAAGCTTTGCGTACTTTAAAAATGAAGGCATTATTTTCCAAACCGATTTTTTAGAAGTTGCTAACGACAACACCATAGCAAAATTGCTACCAAGCTATAGCCATCGATTTATTCAATTTGTTTTAAAAGAAAAACTCAATGTAAAGCGCATCGTTGGCTACCACAGAAACAACAACATCACTAAAGACGTAATGGAAAAATCACTTAAAGCAAATACATTATAATGTGAGTATGTGTTTAAGAGTTCGTTAGGTAATTTACAACGTTACAGTGATTGCTCGTTGTAAATATCATTTATAGACTCGTTAGCTGTAATAAAGGAATCAAATGCAACACGTAAAATTTTAAGCAGGCTAACTTGTTTGCAAAGACGTCGTAACTTAAAGCTAAGTAGAAGTGAAAAAGTAAGGGCAATATATTACTATAGATATAAAACATCTAATTTAACATAACGTACATTAGAGGCTGTAACGTCTGCGCCCAATAGCGCCCTTAGTTGGAGTTTCTGCAGCTAATCCAAGACATAACGTTAATGCAATACAAGCTGCACTAATCTTTTTTATAACATCAGTCCAAACGTCTGATTCTTCTTTGGATTTTGATTTTTCTAATGCTAGTTGTAACAAGGCTTCCTTAACGTCCATCCCAATAGATTCCGCCAAGTAAATTGTCTGATTTGCTGTTAGGTGACGTTCACCTCTTTTGATTTGACTCAGACTGCCTTTGTTCATTTTTTCTAGGTCAGAAATAACTTGTTTATCCTGAGAATAGCCTTTGAAATTTTTATATTTTTCAACAAGTTCATAACTAAAGTTCATAGCTCTAGTACCTCCTTTGAGTATTTTAGTATGCATTTTTGCAAAATGACAACTTGACAGTTTGCAATTCTGCACTCTATCATAAAAAGCAAGTTTGCAATTATGCATACCGAAGACGGATTTGATAAGGAAATAATTATGAATTTAGCAGCTACGCCTAAAGAATTTGATTTATATCGTTCTGATATTGTTGTACTCGACACAGAAACCACAGGCTTAGACGAATATGCCCGTGTATGTGAGATCTCAATTATTGATGGTTCTGGTAATACGCTACTAGACACTCTTGTCAATCCAGAAATCGAAATCCCTCAAGATGCTATCGATATTCATGGCATAACAAATCAAATGGTTGCTGATGCACCAACAATTATTGATGTAGGTCTTAAAATCCAAGAGGCGCTATCAGGCAAAACACTTTGTATTTATAACTCGGGCTATGATGTTCGCCTGCTTAATCAATCATTTAATGTTCATTTAGATTTTCAGAAACACGTTTGGAATACAGCATTTGATATTCGCTGCATCATGCAAACCTACGCTGAATTTTACGGTGAATTAAAGCCTAACTTTGGTGAGCTTAAAGAGTTATATCCAACTCATTCATATCGCTGGCAAAAACTAGTAAACGCTTGTGCTCAACAAAATATCGATACTACTAATTTCACTGCTCACCGCGCACTTGGTGATTGCCAGATGACCTTAGCTCTTATGAATGAATTTATGAATATTCACGAGGGCTAATAAAGTGATGAAATTATTCCCAGTCTTTTTTGTTTATTTAGGTTTTTTAATTGGTTTAATTACTTCTGTAATTCGGGGTGAATATACTTCATTCAATACTTATTTAGGCTTTTTAATATTTGTTAGTTTTGTAATTTTTTTAGTTATAGATCCTACTTTTTTAACTTCAGATGAAGATGATTTAAATAAGTTAAAGCGCGCTCGTAATTTAGCGAAACACAAAGAATATGAAGCATTAGATAAACTTCTAAACATTGATAGAGGTGATTCTAATGCTTAACCAAGTTTTAGACCCAGCTTACAATGCAAAACAATCGTTAAACGGTTTAGGTGTAGTTACTAATTCCCATAAAGCGGTTTACCCAAATGCAAATAATATTGATGTTTACCGTGGTTATAGCTGCGACTTTCAAGAGCTTGAAGATTCTGGTGTTAATACTTCTAGAATGCATTTCACTCGTAAACCTGTTTATTTGCGTGATAATGATTGCGAAACATATCGTAACCGCATTTTAGAAACACATGCCAGTATTTCAGTTATGCTGGCTAACGGCTATAAGCAAATTGAACGAGCTTATGATTACCGCGAAGCTAATATTCGTTTAGGCCGCGCTGATAAACTGCTTACTGTTAAAGATATTAAGTTATCAATGTCAGACGATGAACTGATTGAAATTGCAGAATCTAAAGCACGCAATCAAGAATTAGTTATTCAGTCGAAAGGTCATACATTTAAAACATACTTGCAACTAAGTAATTATGTAACCGGTTATCAATTAACACCCCCTACTCTTAACTCCCTTGGCTATTACTCAGTTGACGCAAACCTACGCCACCGTTTTTCTAATGTTGACCATGATGAATTGATTGGGGCGATTAATCGCATGGCGTGTCCACTTTGGTGGCGTAGGAACTTGCGCGTTTTACAAGTTCAAGTTATCGAAAACTTAGCCCGTGATTTAAGAACAGTACACAAAAAAGCAAGTCCATACGTTTCTGATTTTACGGTTTACAACAAACGTAATCGTAAAGAAAAAACCGATGAAATGTTAAAAGACTTATTTGTTGTTTATGACGATCAAAATATTTGGTCTGAATTTGAAAGTCTAAAAGACATTTCTGATAAGTCTCACACATCAGGAACGCAACAGGCCGCTGAGCTAATGACCAGAATTAGAGGTTTTGAGGAATTAGCAAAACAATATGGTCATACAGCTGAATTTTACACGTTAACAGCCCCTAGCCGTTTTCATTCTGTTTTGGCTTCTGGTCATGCAAATAAAAAATACGATGGTTCAAATCCGCAAGACGCGCAGGCCTATTTCAACGACATTTGGAAGAAAGCCCGCGCTCTTTTTGCGAAGCAAAATATTAGACCGTATGGCTTTAGGGTTGTTGAACCTCACCATGACGGATGCCCTCACTGGCATATGCTTTTATTCATGCAAAAGCGAGAGTCAATTAAGGTAAGAAAAATCTTAAGAAAGCTGTGTACTCAAGATTCACCTAATGAATTTAAAACAGCTTCTACACGTTTTAAAGCGGTATATATCAACCCAGCTAAAGGCTCTGCTGCTGGCTACATTGCTAAATACATTACCAAATCTATTGATGGTTCAAG
This sequence comes from Pseudoalteromonas sp. NS-SX12, assembly GCF_057367955.1. Classification (NCBI taxonomy): domain Bacteria; kingdom Pseudomonadati; phylum Pseudomonadota; class Gammaproteobacteria; order Alteromonadales; family Pseudoalteromonadaceae; genus Pseudoalteromonas; species Pseudoalteromonas sp. NS-SX12. The sequence goes on from NZ_CM170635.1 coordinate 147,886, forward strand.
TATTAAACATGCTGAATGTCCAAAGGCAGGAAAAATTAACAAATCCCCTATCGAAGTTGCTGAACGTGTTAAAGCATGGGCAAGCGCTAACAACATTCGCCAGTTCCAACAGATAGGTGGTCCATCAGTAACGGTTTGGCGGGAAATGAGAAAGCTAGGCCAAGGCGCAACTGGTCAATGTGAGATTGCAAATGCTATGAACCAAGAATTCAATGAAGAACTATTGCAATCATATGCAATTGAAAAAGTAAGACAGGCGGCTGATTCTAGTGATTGGGCTGCGTTCTGTATCGCAATGGGTGGTATTCAAGTTAAACGCGAAGATCAAACATGCCGCATTCATTACCAAATTCCAGACATTATCGACACCATAACAGGTGAAATATCACGTTCTCAAACAAAGTACGGTGATAAAGCAGTAAACCGCCCCGTTGGTGTTATGTGGGATGCTTTAGTTGTAATTACTCGTAAAGGTTCACCAACCATTGCAAGTAAAAAGCTAATAGAAACACAACGTAAATTAATGATTAACGCTGTTCAATGGATTGATGAAGCCTATGAAATGGATCTGCTATTTAGACCATCACAGGAAGAACTCGACTTTATCGAATCATGCGTTCGTCAAGATGAACAATATCAATGTTTATTTGCAGATTATGACGCGCTATCAAGTTGTATTCCTTACATCGAGGGCGATAGCCCGAGCTTGGACTTGTGTCATTAACTGTAACCAATAATTTTAAAGGAGTATAAAAATGCAAATCGAAGGTGCAATTACAGATTTAGAAGTAGTTAACAATACAGACCGTGAAAACCGTCCGTTACCACCTAGTGCGAAGTTTAAGTTTCACACTAAAAACCCAGCTCAAATTATTGACGTCAAGGTCACACCTGAGCAATACGCGGGTGAGGAATATAAGCAGCTTCAAAAACTTGAATCCGACCCAAATGGGTGGGGTTTAAAGCCTGCATTACTTAACCTCGAATATTACGAGGGTTCAAACGTAGTTAATCAAATGGCTTGGAAAGGCTTCCGTCTACATTCAGTTAGCACTGATTTAAAAGGTTAGAGCTTTAATTATGACTAATCTAAAAGATATATTTGATTCAATCTCTCTTTTCTTGGGGGTTGAGCCAATTACTCTAGCTTGTATTTTAGTCATTATCCTTTTCCCATTGTTAACTCTATTTCTACGAACTGAGTTATCTAAGGAAAATTCTCAATGACCGACACATTGCTAGTTATCGCCATTTTTCTTTTCAGTTTTTACACAGGCTTTAAAACAGGAAGTAATGATGATTGAACCTATTTACATACAAATCATAGGCGGTGCTGTTCTGTGTTGGTTAACAGGTTTTGGGTCGGGCAAGTTGTATAGTTTTGTTCAATCCATCTTTAAACGAGCTTCAGGCTCACGATTTTAAACAACCATCCATAAGGATATTTTTATGAAAACTCAATTAGTCGCTGCGACAGCCACTATCTCAAAGCGCAAATCACGCGCAAAAATTGCGGCATCAACTTTAATTGCTACGGGCGCTGCTTTTGCTGGTAACGCTCACGCTGCTTTAGATGCTGCCGCTGTAACTGCTCTACAAACTGAAATTCTTGCAGACGTTTCAACCGCTGTTGGTGCTGGTTTTGCGATTATGACAGTTGTGCTAGCGTCATCTGTTGGTATGAGCTTACTTGGTCGTTTCGCTTCTAAAGGCGCAAGCGGTGGTTAATTACTGATTTTTAGTAACACCAAGACGGGGCTTTATTTTGCCCCGTTTCCGATCTTAAGGACTCATTATGCACAAGCTCATTCTATTAACACTCTTATTTTTTAGCTCACTAAGTTATGCCAATACTGCCGAAATACTAGATACACTTGGTAGTAGTCGCAAATATCAGTCACAACATAGGTTTCCTATTAAGGCGCGTTTCGCATCAAACGACCCGTCTTTCGCAGTTGGTAAAGTAAGAAATCCTCGTGCATTGGGTATGGGGATGAAAGCATTGAAATTTCTTAAAGGTAAACACCCATTATTTACCGCTGCCGCTTTGGCCGCTGGCTATCTTTACAATGATGAATCTGGCGATTTTGAAAAGGATGAAAATGGCTCTACAAATATTAAGGTCTGCATAACAAATACAACTACATGCGAAGTTGGACCAATTACTGACTTTGGCGATTTAACCGGTAAACAAGTTGAAGCTCACGCAGCGCAACAAGCAATAACTTTCCCATTCAACGGTTATAAACCAGAAACAGTCCAAACAACGTCAATTAGTATTGGTGGAGATGACTTACCACCACCTAATAACCGCGTGCCTTTCCATGCAAACGGAACTGCCACCTTTTGGCATGGTGTTAATCGAGAATGGGGAACATACGATATTTTTGCGAAACTTTACGTTGATAATATTGGCTACGTTCCTGAGACAAGACCATTAAATGAAAGTGACGGTGAAGACATTAATTTTAATTTACAAAATACTGAATCGTTACCTGCAAATTACACAAAGCTAAATGACTCTGTTGATATGGGCATATTTGAAAGTGTTGATACATACCCTGATTTGCATCCTGTAACCTCGCAACAATTAGAATGGTTAGCAAGAGGTGTTGCTCAAACGTCAGACCCAAACGCAGATTATTACATTAATCCAGATATATACCCTCAGATACAAAGCGCTTTAAACAGTGCTTTGCATGGTCAACCACTCTACGACCCGAATTCAGATACTGCTGTTGAATCTGTCCCTGTTCAAAATACTGGTACAACAACTAACCCAAACATCGACCCTAATAATACCCCCGTGCAAGTTCAAGTCGAATTCCCTCCGTTTGAGGGTTTGACCCAAGCTGAGTATGAGCAATCTAATGCCAAATTCCATGAGCAATTCAATAACGAGGCTCAGATACAACTTAATGAGTTGCTTGGCATACAAAACGAGATTGATGATGCTTATGCCGCATACGATGACTTTGTAGCTACTGGTATAGCCGACGATACTATGAACCCTGATTTTTTTGATGTAGCTAGCATCTGGACTCCAGTTGCAACAGGTGTTTGTGTAGGGTTTAACAGGCATGTTTCCATTGGCGGCGCTCCCAAAACAATGATTTTTGATAAACATTGCCCGCCATATAACGAATACATAAAACCGCTTTTAACTTGGGTCTTATACGTAGTTACAGGTATTTACCTGCTTAGGTTGTTCAGTTCAGCAATCATGATTACATCTGCTAGTTAAGGAGAAATTTATGGGTGTTATTGCTTCTTTTTTTGGTGCTATTGTCGCTTGGTTTGGTCGTTTAATTGGTGTTGCAGTTGGTCGCAAGCTTACATTAGCAACTATTTATATAGGTCTTTACGTGGCACTAGTTGCTGGTTTAACTCTTGGCCTTAATGGTGTTTTACATGGCATCGCGGTTAGTGCGCCAGCAAACGCAATGATTAACGCTGGCTTGTCACTGTTACCACCAAATACAACACAATGCATTACGGCCATTGCAACAGCGCATGGAATTGTATGGATTTTCGCATTTAAAAATAAATTACTTAATATCAAAATTAAGGCGTAATTATGGCACGATTTATTGAGGGTTATCGTGGCTCTGGTAAGACAAAACTTGCTGTATCTCTTATCCAAAGTCATTTGAGAGCAGGGCGTAAAGTCGCCACTAATTTAGATATTAACTTAGACAAATTGGTGCCTGAGCTTCCTAACGCGACCTACACACGTATTCCTGACTTTCCACGTTCTGTTGATTTATACGGTCTTGGTAATGCATATCCAGAGTTGGATAGTGAAGACGCTTCAACGTATGACGAAAATAAGTTTGGTATCGTTGTGGTTGATGAAATGCTAACTAGTTTCAATAGTCGAAATTGGAATGAACCCGACAGGCCAGAGGTCGTCAATTGGTCTGTTCAGTCTCGCAAGTTCGGTTGGCATCCATGCTATTTAGGCCAAGACATAGACGCAGTTGACAAACAGATTAGGGAAACAATTATTTCCGAGCTTTGGTCGTGTCGTTCTTCTGATAATTTGTTCCCTGGTCTTTTTTTTAAAGCCTTTATTAAGCCTTGGTTTAGCAAGTTGGTTAATCGTTTCCATTTGGTTAGTAAGTACGACGGTAAGAAAAAAGATAAAGCTCATTTTAACGGCACTGATTACTACCGAAAGAATTATTTGCACGACTGTTACAATACAGCGCAACAGTTTAAAAAAGATGTTCAGTTAATACCTAACGGTACTAAAAAGCCTATTGAACGAGATTTAAGAGCGACTTACACTGTATTAAGTCCTAATTATTTTAAGGCTAAATATCAAGAGGGTAATTCAAGGGTCGAAAAGGATGATTCAAAACCTAATACAGCAGTACAATCAACTAAGCCACCTTTACCCATTAAGCAGATGGTTTTTTTGGCTATTTGTTTTATCGGTTGGTTTATATATTACAAAACGGGTGAGACACAAGTATCGTCTGAACAAGATAGCCAAACGCAGGCCAGCCAAGTTCAATCAACCAAGAAAGAATCTAGCACCGGTAATAAAAATTCGCAGACTGAAACAGCACAAGCGAGGTATTTTATAACCTGCGCGGTCGGTAGAACTGGAGGACACATCACATATTGTTTTGAATTGGATGGTCATCCATTCGACCCATTTTCAGTTGGTGCAGCCATTCAGCAGTTAAAACCGTGTCTGGCCTATTTGCATTTTCCTGATGAACCTAAGCAAAAAGTAACATGCAATCCAGTTACACAGCAGACTTATACCGCAGCTTACGACAACACAGACACATTAGAGCAACTAGATGAATCGGCTATCTTATAGCGTTGTGGCTGCGCTTGTCGTAGTCCAATGCTATGAGATAGCGGGATTATTAAGGGGCTTGCCCCTTGATGCTAAACTATTACACAACCTAACCCGTTCACCAAAATTAAACGGGCAAAATCAGCGACACTTGTATAAATGTGGTTGGTTCGCCCCCTGCTAAACCAACAAAATGTATAAATTAAAAAACGTTGTCATACAGTATTTGAATTTAATTGCATACAATCTTGTTGCGCCAATAATTCAGCCCTTAACCACTGAAATATAAGGAGTTAATAATGGTTAAGGTAGACTTTGAAAGTCAATTCTATTCACTATTCGGCACTGATTATGAGTTAGCAGCTATAAAGCTCGGTAAATCTTCGAGGCAAATAAGGCGTTATATCGAATCTGGTCGTGTATGCCCTACTATAAAAATTCTTGTTGATATTATGTATCGAGGTTATTTACCAAACACTAATGGTTGGCAAGATTCTTATATCGATATTAATGGGGTTATGTGCTCACCATATGGCAAAGTTACATCTGGTGATTTGGCTTATGTTCACAACTACAAATGGGCAGCACATAGGTCTACTGAACAGCTCAAAAAAGCAAGAAAAAGGATCGCTGAATTAGAGCAGTTATCAAATAGTGATGATATACAAGATGCGTTACTCGACATCGTTGCTAGATTGGCTAAAAAAGCGGTTTAACTTGACAAAACGTCATTTTGGTATCTATCTATAACTTATTAAAATATAAAGGGAATATTGCTATTCCCTTTTTTATACATACCGTACATTATGGGCTTTTAGGTGTGACGCCATTGCTTATCAACCTATACCAATTCTTTAGTGCAATTTTCGAATTATGTTCTTAACTATATAAAGAATAAATTATTTTATAAATTACGTTTTACATGAGTGACATAAAAAAACAACGTCAATTACTCAGCATATACACAATTGCGGTTATTGTAACTGCTATCGCGCTTACATTCGTCTCACTGTATTTTTATAGTCAGGTTGATAAGCAATGGCGTTTGTATTCAACTGATGCACAGCAAGTATACTCATTACATGACAAGCTTATGCAAAAAATGGGATACGGCGGATTCATTCATAATTTTAAAAATTTAGTATTACGTAAAGACGTTGATCGTTACCTGCCATTACTTAATCAAAACCTACAAGACATAAAGTCTACTTTAGAAAGGCTTAAGCAGTTTAATCAGTATACACCTGAGTCAATTAATATCATTAGCAAAACGGTTAATGCCTACGAACAAAAGCTAAATGTCGTTTTAGTTATGGTTAGCCAAGGTAAAACCAGTGAACAAATTGATGCGGTTGTTAAAGTTGATGATTTACCCGCACTTAAAGCGCTTGCACAGTTTGATAGTGAACTTAAATCTCGTTTAACAAAGGAAGGAAAATTAATTAACAACCACTTTTCTTTGGCCTATAGCGTTCATATTGCCAGTATTGTGATTTTTCTTTGTTTGTTCGCTATTTATTTTATTAAATTAATATCGGCAAATAATAAAGAACACGAACTAACAAACAAAGCTTTGGAGGGCGCGCGCGTTAAATCCGATTTTCTTGCAAATATGAGTCATGAAATTAGAACACCGTTGAATGGCATTATGGGAGCATTGCAATTACTACAAGGGAATTTAAAACAAGGTAAAAACATCGACTTAGCTTCAAAGGCGTTGTTTTCTTGTAGAGCTTTATTGACCATTATTAATGATATTTTGGATTTTTCTAAAATTGAAGCCAAACGGATCAATATTGAACAGGTTGATTTTTCTTTGGTTGACGTTTTGGAAAGTTTGTCGTCTAACGTTTTACCGTTAGCGACCGAAAAACGCATTTCATTTACCATAGAAAAAGATAAAAACATCAGCGATTTATGGATTGGCGATCCGGTTCGTGTCGGTCAAATCTTACTTAATTTAACGTCAAACGCAGTGAAATTTACTGAAACCGGTGGTGTTACGGTGTCTGTTTGCCGCAAACAATTACATAACATTAACGGCGTGAGTTTTGTGGTAACCGATACAGGGATAGGCATGAGTGAAGACGCTTTATTTCAACTTTTTGAACGATTTACCCAAGCCGATTCGAGTATTACCCGCAAGTTTGGTGGCACCGGTTTAGGAATGGCAATTACAAAAAGCCTTGTTACTATAATGGGAGGGGAAATCAGCGCAACAAGCACCATTAACCAAGGTACGCAGATATCTGTGTTTTTACCATTAGCGCAAAGCAAAAAAAATACGCTGGTGAGTGAAGAGCAAACAATTACCCCACCCGATTTAAAGCATCTATCAATTTTAATCGCGGAAGATAACGCACTTAACACCGTTATTATCAAAGCTATGATGGAGGCAACTAATGCAACACTTCACTTTGTCACTAACGGCGCTGATGCAGTAGAACAATTTACAGCGTTATCACCCGATTTAATTTTAATGGATATTCAAATGCCAAAAATGGATGGCATGGAAGCGTGTCGTCGTATAAAAAGCGAAAATGCCGATGTTCCAATCATTGCGATAACGGCAAATGTGATGAAAAACGATGTATTGAACTATCACCGCATCGGCTTCAATAGCCACATCGCTAAGCCAATTGATAAAAACGTGTTGTATAAAACGTTAAAAAGCTTTGTTGATAATTCAAATGTACTGGATGACTAAGAGTCGTAAGTTTCTTGTATCGCTTTGATATGCTTAATGTGTTGTTCAGACGCAGCATCAATATTGTTGAATTGGCTTTCTAACATGCCGGTGCTTACGCCTACTGCGATAATAAGTGCTGATGCTAAGGTAACGGATACCTTGGTGGTACGAGAGGTATTAGTAAAGAAATAATAAACGAGCCAAAGCAGAAATAAGTAAACAACAATCTGCCAAGCATAATTAAAAAGGGACTGAACTAAATCCATAGTATGTACTTCTTTACTAATCGTGAAGTTATTCTACCAAGAAGCGAATTTAAATTCCTATTTATTTTTGCCCGCTTTCTTAGCTAAGAATTTTCCAAAGAGATTGAGTAACAAAACAAACAGAATTACTACAGAGAGTAACGCAAGTAATTTCATAATAAGCACTGACTATTTATTCATAGATTCTACAAAACTACCCTACTTATTTTCACTTTACTAGTTTTAGCGTTAAATACATTTGTGTGTGTAAATTAGATATAGGTATTAGAAAATAAACTATTTATGAAGTGTTAATAGCGTATTGCCAAATAAGTGGCAGTGTATAAATTAAGCAAAGTGGTTGTTTTGAAATATAGAATTCATTTTTATGATTGTGAATTTTGGCAAAATCTCTACAATATACCCCTTTAAATGCGTCGTTAATCATCTCAATTACTATTGATTGAGGTCACTGGCTATCGTTCAGCCATATTTAGGAAGTAACATGATTTCCAAAGAAGCCACTCTTGTAAAAGAAGCGCTTATTGCTAAGGGGTTAGAAACACCTCTCAAAGACGTAGGCCTTAGTTCAGAACAAAAATATGACAAACTAAAAGGCTTATTTACAGAAGTTGTTGATACACTTGGGCTTGATCTTAATGATGATAGCCTAGCCGAAACGCCACATCGCATTGCAAAAATGTATGTGCATGAGATTTTTTCGGGGCTTGATTACGAAACCTTTCCAAAAATTGCGTTAATTGAAAATAAAATGCAAGTAGATGAAATGGTTAAAGTGAATAACATTTCACTAACGAGTACCTGCGAGCATCATTTTGTTACCATCGATGGTTACGCCAAGGTCGCTTATATTCCAAATGAAAAGATCATCGGTCTGTCTAAAATCAATCGTATTGTGCGCTTTTTTGCTAAGCGCCCTCAAGTACAAGAGCGATTAACACAGCAAATACTCATTGCTTTACAAGCTCTGCTTGAAACTGACAATGTCGCAGTATCAATTAACGCAACTCACTATTGTGTTAAAAGCCGTGGTGTAATGGATGCCACGTCTGAAACATCAACCACTGCATTAGGTGGCGATTTCAAAACCAATAGCAATACTCGCGCTGAGTTCTTAGCGAATTAATACAAAAAAAGGTGTGATTAAAAATCACACCTTTTTTAATTAAATACAATTTTACTTTAGCTTGCAGTATTAATGCTTTTCACAAACTCAGTGACTGGCATGCCATTACACGTAAGTGCTTTAACATTCTTGCTTCGCTTCGCAACCGCTTTAACACCAAGCTTAGCCGCTTTTGCACATAATTGCGTCGCGTCACTATCATCTACTAAATTAAACTCTTGCGTTGAGTTTTGATTTTCTTTTTGCGTTTTAGCAAAGGTTTTAAGTGAAACGCCATTACACGCAATATCTGAATAATGTTCACTGATAAATACGCCCTGCTCTTTTGCAAATGCTTTAGCAGCTTGAAATCCATTCGTTTTGGCTACATTACATACAGAAGTATAGAATGTATCTTTAGACACATCGTTGCTTGCAAAGGCAAATGACGACATAGTGAGAGTAAGTACTGAAATGAACTTAAGCATAATATAGCTCCTAAATGAATTTTGAGCGAATTATATACACTAAATTTAGTTTAACAATGGAAAATATAGCTAAAACCAAACTGTCTACAAATTAAACTAACTCAGTGATCATTAAGCTCACATCATTAACAAGCTGTTTTCATATTAACGATGAAATTAGCAAGCTAAAGGTGACCAATTTGCAAAAAGTATTTAAGTTAACCATTTTGATGATAAGCGTCTGGTGTTTAAATGTTGCAGCCAGTAGTTATTGTGATAACACTCGCTCTGCCTCACATACTCAGAAAAATACAGTTACGGTAATGAGCGCCAACATCGCCCACGGGCGCGGTACTAATTTCTCTCAGATAACCAGTTCAATTGAGCAGATTAAAACAAATTTAAACGCGATTGCGACAAAGGTGAATCAAATTAATCCCGATATTGTTGCGTTTCAAGAAATAGACAAAGCCTCTTGGTGGAGTGGTCAATTTAGTCATGTGGATTACTTATTAAAACGAACAAATTTTCAAAATTACGTTTCTACGAGTCATGTAAAAGCCTGGTGGGGAGACTATGGAACCGCGCTTTTTTCTAAACTTCAGCTTATAAATTGTGATGGCATTACGTTTGCCCCAAGTTGGCCTACAACTAATAAGGGCTTTAGTTACGCTAAGGTTAATTTAAATAAGCAAACTCAAGATATCATTCTGGTTTCTTTGCATTTAGATTTCTCGAGAGCATCAGTACGTAATAAGCAAATTAAGGAACTTCTAACCACACTTAAAAATTTGGACGCCCCAATTATAATTATGGGCGACTTTAATACCGATTGGCGTTGGCAAAATTCAATCGTTAAAACCTTATCAGATAACTATGGCTTACGTATTTATAACGCACAGTCAAATAAACTAAATACCTTTGGCTCAAAAAGACTGGATTGGATAATGGTATCTAAACACTTTAATATTAAGTCATATTACAATGTTGAAGACACTTTATCGGATCATGCCTTTGTTGTTGCGGAGCTTGAATTCAATGACCTATAAAATAAACATTAAACTAAGTACATTACTATTATGTTTATCTTCGTTTGCCCACGGAGCAATGCCGCTTGAGGTGAAATTTTTAATAAACGAGATAAAACAAAGCGATTGTTTGTTTATACGTAACGGCGTTTCCCATTCTGCGAAACGTGCCGCTGAGCACCTAACATTAAAATATAATAATGGAAAATCATACGCACAAAACGGGAAATCCTTTATTAAAAATCTCGCAACTAAAAGCGCGTGGACGGGTATAGCCTATAAGATAAAATGTCCTAATAAAGAAGCTGTTAACAGTAATGAGTGGTTAAATAATGAACTGATCAATTTTAAAAAATCAACGCGAAACCGCTAAATTACTTGCATTGGCAGTATATTACTGTATAGTGCACCAACTCCGGCAAGCGCTGTGTTTTGGGACTTTATCAGCCAATCGTCGGAATGAACGCTAAATTACGCGTTAACTGTGTGACGAGGTAAAGACCAAACATAACTAAAATAGCTAACGCTATTTGGGTGCTATATGCTGCCATGTATATTTCTACATTTTGGCCTCTACCTCCGTGTATCTTATTTAGGCGAAAGCCGCAAAAAAGTTGAGTAGTAGATGTCAAACGACAAAATTTTATTCGAAGAACTAAACCTTCCTACCCCTATTCTAAGTGCAATTACAGAACTCGGTTTTGTAGAGCCAACTCCAATCCAACAACAGTCAATTCCGGCATTATTAGCAGGTAAAGATGTACTAGGTGAAGCGCAAACAGGTACAGGTAAAACTGCAGCATTTGGTTTACCACTACTAGCACGCCTAGATGCAAACCTAAACGCACCACAAATGTTAGTGGTATGTCCTACACGTGAGCTTGCTATTCAGGTAGCAGAAGCAATTACAGATTTCGCTAAAAACATTCGCGGCTTAAATATTGCGACTGTTTACGGTGGCCAATCTTATACTATCCAAAACCGCGATCTAAAACGTGGCCCACAAATTGTTGTAGGTACACCAGGTCGTATGATGGACCACATTGAAAAAGGTCGTTTAAACCTAGACAACCTAAAAGCATGTGTATTAGATGAAGCAGACGAAATGCTTAACATGGGTTTCTTAGACGATATCGAATGGATCTTAGACCATGTACCAGAAGATACGCAGATGGCGTTCTTCTCTGCAACTATGCCAGCACCTATTAAAAAAATTACGTCTCAGTTCTTAACTGATCCTGTTCACGTTAAAATTGCTGTTGAAAAACAAGCAAAAGCTAACATCACCCAACGTGCATGGCGTGTAGGTGCTATTGGTAAAACAGCAGGTCTTGAGCGTATTGCAGAAGTTGTTGATTACGACGCAATGATTGTTTTCGTACGTACTCGTAACGACACCTTGACGCTAGCCGAGCACCTTGTAAACAAAGGCTTCAAGGCAGCAGCACTAAATGGTGATATGCAGCAGCAAGACCGTGAACGCATCGTTGACCAACTTAAAAATGGTCGTATTCACATTCTAATTGCAACCGATGTTGTAGCGCGTGGTCTTGACGTACCACGTATCAGCCACGTAATTAACTACGACTTACCATTTGATAGTGAATCATATGTTCACCGTATCGGTCGTACTGGTCGTGCCGGTCGTGAAGGTGAAGCGATTTTATTTGCATCACACCGTGAAATGCGCCTTCTTAACCGTCTAGAACGTGCAACTGAAGGTCAGATCACGCCATTCGAAATGCCCGATGCAAGCCAATTAAGCAAGCACCGCATTGAAAAAACAAAAGAAAAGCTACTAAGCGTTGCAGCAAGCCCGAACCTTGAAAAATACACTGAGGTACTTGCAAAGTTCACTGAAGAAAGTGAAATTACAACGGAACAATTAGCAGCTGCAATGTTGTATCAACTACAGCAAAAACTACCACTATTCCCACAAGCGGATCCGGTAGATAAGCGTGGCGCACGTGATGGTCGTCGTGAAGGTGGCCGTGAGCGCGGTGGCAGAGATGGTCGTCGTGAAGGCGGTCGTGAACGTCGTAATCCAGGTGATTTCGCTACCTATAAATTTGCAGTTGGTCGTGCACAAGGTGTTAAACCAAGTGACATCGTTGGCGCAATTGCTAATGAAGTACGTATTAATTCTCGTGAAATCGGTAATATCAAACTGTTTGATAACCACTGCCACGTTGAATTACCAAAAACGTTGCCTAGCCAAGGTTTTGAAAAATTAAAGAACGTGACAATTCGTCGTCATAAAATTAACCCAAGCATTGTTGAAGGTGCAACGGGTCAATACGATTCTGAAAATCGTGGTAAGCGTCCACCTCGTAAACGTGAGCGTAGCAACGACGATCGTTCTATTAAAACATTTAAAAAGAAAAGCAGACCAAGAAGAGATGAGCGTTCAATGCCGACGTTTAACTAATTAAGGTTAGCTCCACAAAAAGCCATGCATTGCATGGCTTTTTTGTTATTAATCACTTACAAATTTCAACAACATAAAACGTGAAATAAACTATTTAGACGCTCATACTGTATATGAATTTAATTTAATGAATATGGCTGTTAGGTGAAATTTGCGTTTAGTATTTCATGCTTCAATTATTACATGTGCACTGGTGTTTTTGTCTGCTTGTAGCAGCATAACCAGCGGACAGCTATTTTCCAACTACACTGAACAACTCACCCCTGCGCGTAACGCATTACAGAGCGCAAACATGCAACAAGCCGCAAGTTTGCTACCAACACATTCAGCAAATAACGTATCTAATACGCTAGGTCAGCTTGAAAATGCAAGGGTGTCACAACTCTCTGAAAATTACACAGACAGCAAAGTTGCATTCGAAAACGCCCTGCATCAGATTGATAAACAAAATTTTGCAGCAAATATTGAAATCAGTGAAGGATTGCAAACAACGGCGTCGTTTTTAACTAATGACAATGTAAGAGACTACCGGGTTCCCTACTTTGAACAAACTATGGTGCACACGCTGCAATCGCTTAACTATGTCGCTTTAAAAAATATAGAAGGTGCGTTAGTTGAAGTTAGACGCGCTAATTTAGTACAGCAACAGGCACTTAAAAAAAATCAAAACGAATTAGAAAAAGCAGCAGCAAAAACATCGTTAGATTTAAACGACCTATACAGCCGCTATCCAACTATGGACGATATGATTGGCTCGGTTAAAAATGGCTTTCAAAATGCGTTTACGTTTTATTTGTCAGGGTTTTTATACGAAGCTACGGGTGAATACAATGCCGCTTATATCGATTACAAACGTGCAATCGATATATATTCTGAAAACACCTATTTACAGCAAGATATTTTGCGTTTAGCTAAGTACCTTGGCTTTGATGACGAATATAACTATTTCAAATCGCGATTTAATGCTGATTTTCCCCAAACGAAGAATAACCAAGTGCCAGTGCTTGTGTTAATAGAGCAAGGCTTAATTCCTGAAAAAACAGAAGCACGTATCGATTTGCCAATATTTACATCCCGCGATGATATTCGTTTTTATAGTGTTGCATTACCAAGTTATGCAAATAACCATGAATACGCAGCACCTCTATCTATTAATATTGGCGAACAAACATTACAAAGCGAAACAATCGTTAAATTGTCAGCCCTTGCGGCAAAAGATTTAAAGGAGCGTATGCCCGGAATCGTTGCAAGGCAAATAACACGGCTAATCGCAAAAGAGCAATTTAGAAAAAGCGCCGCGCGCAACGGCGGTGATGTTGGCAATATAATCGCAACACTTTACAACCTTGCTAGCGAGCGTGCAGATACTCGCTCGTGGTTAACGCTTGCGAATAATTATCAAATTGTAAAAACGTATCTTACAAGCGGTGAGCATACGCTTTCGATAAATTTAAATGGGATAACACATCCCGTTTCGTTTTCAACAGATGGTAACAAATCCGTTTTGATTAAGGTCGTTAATCTAGGTTCGACATTAAATACAACGGTTTATACGATATAGGTGATGAATATGAAAAACATAATTGGCATTTTAATTTTCTTTGCGTTGTTACAAGGTTGTGCCGGCAAGCCCGTCACATCTGGAACAGGAACCGAACAGATCACAGCAAACGATAATTGGCAGGCGCATTTAAAAGTTGATAATCCAACACTTGCAAAACGATTAGTCATTTCAAATGTACTCACGCGTACAACTAATGGCCTGCTTGACGTAAATTTAGAATTAACCAGCAGCTATAAAAAAACGCAAAACCTGCAGTACCATTTTAATTGGTTTGATAAAGACGGCTTTGTAATTGAGCAAGGTAAAGAGCCGTGGAAGTCATTGCCACTTCACGGTCATCAAGTTGTAAATTTAGGTGCAATTGCACCAACAAAAGACGTTGTGAAATTTCGTTTGTATGTACGCGAAATCAACGAAACAATTTATCGCTTTTAGTACATAACCTCTGTGCGAAAAATATTAAGGAATTACTATGAAAAACAGTTTACTTACATTAAGCCTATTAACCACGTTAGCGATTAGTGGGTGTGCAAACCGAGAAGTGGTGACATATGGCGATGCAACAGAAGTAGAAACAGTCGACATTGGTTTTGGTTCAACCGACTTACAAAAAGTTGCGGCTGAAATGACGGATTCGCTATTGGTTTCTGCTGCAATGAAAGAGTTTAGTCAAAATGGCAGACCTATCTTTTTCGTTGAACGTATCAAGAACAAAACCAGCGAACACATAGATACAGAATCAATTACAGACTCTATCTCAACTAAACTATTACGCTCTGGAAGCGTGCGTTTTGTTGATATGGCACGTGTTGAAGCAGCCCGTGAGCAATTGACGTTTCAGCAAGATGGAGGCATGGTGGATCAAAGTAAGGCGATTGCTTTTGGCCAGCATGTTGGCGCTGAATATATGTTATATGGCAATCTTTCAAGCATTGTAAAATTCAACAAAGACAAACAAGATGTTTATTATAAATTCACCATGCGATTAATGGACCTTAAAACTGGCTTAGTTGAATGGGCTGATGAAACAGAGATCCGTAAAAATCGTGAGAAAAAACGTGTAGGTTGGTAATGCTATGAATATGCGCATTTTTGTCATAATTTCGACACTCGTTTTAGCTATAGTAAGTTTTCAAACCCTTGGTTATGAGCGTAACAAAGCGGTTCCCGTAGAAAAAGTGGTTTATGGCAAAGTAGAGACTGTTCGCCATATTACTGATACTGAATTGATACGCGATAAATCAGCTGGTTGGAAACACTTTGGTGGAGCACTTATCGGCGGTGTTATTGGTAATCAATTTGGTGATGGCAGCGGTCAAGTTGCCGCAACCATACTGGGCTCAATCATTGGCGCGTCGATTGCTAAAAATAATGTTCCGAATTACCGACAGCGCACTGTAAAGTTGATTGAAATGATGATTTTAACTGAAGATAAACAACGCGTTATGGTAATACAAGATTACGACAGCCACATGCAATTTAGCAAAGGGTCAACGGTAAGAATCGTTTATCTACAGTCAAATACCGTGCGTGTTGATACCGCTTACTAAATAAATTGAAAATATAAGATTGGAATTGCGGCGATTGCCAGTACAAGAATAAAGTACAATATGATGTCTTTATGAACAGATCCTTTGCCTTGTGATTTTGCCATTATTAAACTCCTTTTAATGTGACGTTATCATAAGTATAAGCTACCTGAAAAGAAAGGGTTAAATATTCTTTTTTATTTGTAGCGCGTTCGATATCAACTTGTTAATTAAGGTAATAATTAGCACCTTTACGATACTAAGGTGCTAATTTTATTTTTAACTTTGAGCTTAATGTTTTACATAAGTTTAATTTTTAAATTTGGTAATGCTGCTTCAAGTTCTATTTCATGACCTAAGCGCAACACTTTAAACGTTACTTTATCGCCACCTTTCAGTGAACGCATATAATTTAGAATATTAAGATAATTTTGTTCTTCACCCGTTAATATATGCGGGCCAATCGACAAAACAACATCACCCCCTAAGATAATTGGGTTGTTATCGATAATGGCTGGCACTATTCCGCCTTTAAGCCCGAGTTTTTCCGCAAAACTTTGCGTAGTTACTTTTTCAACTAATAACCCTGCTCGTTGCGGAATATTTAATGCAGCCGCCATTACCGGTGTTAAAAATGTGTATTCAAAACCAAACCACACCATAGGTTGCGCGATTAAAATATCTTTAACCATTGCAGTGCTTGCTGCAAAACCGAGACCTTCGTTACCGCCAGAATGAGATTGGATATAGCTGACAACACCAATTAATTCACCATTTTCTAAAAATAACGGGCCACCGGAATTACCTTGGTTTATTGCAGCGTCTGTTTGAATAAACTCAATCTTATTAAATCCAGGGCGCTGATAAATGCGTTTACCACTGAAGTGCCCTACTGTTAATGTGTGTTCTAACCCATAAGGCGTGCCAATAACAAACACCTCATTACCAATTTCAGCTTTATTTGAATCCCCCAGTTTTACAAACGGAAAATCAGTTTCGTTGCTGATCAATTTAATTAATGCAATATCCGCAGCTTCAAAACTAGCCAATACTTTTGCTTTGTAAGTACCGCGTTCTTTTACCGTAACCGTAAGTTCATCTGCACTATTTACTACGTGCGCCGCGGTTAATATTAAACCTTGTTGATTTATCAGCGTGCCTGAGCCCAAGCTGCTCGCAGTTTTGGTCACTAACTTGTCGTCTTCAGCTCTTACTTCTTGGCTGTCTGAATAAATAATAACGACAGATTTATCGAGCTTTTTATAAAGGCTACTATAATCCTTTGAAAAAGCAGAAACACTAACAAATACCATCAATAAAAGCGCTGGCTTAAGTATATTTTTAAACACGACTATTCCTTAGGGTGTAATTGAGTCGTGTTATTTTTGAGTGTAATGTTGTCAAAGTAAACAACAATTTTTCAATGCGTTATTGACTAAGCGCGTTTAGTGGAAATGAATAATAACAGGAATGGTTTATTAAAGATTAAAGTGGCGCGCTCAACACTGGTTGAGCGCGCCATTTTATCGTAAGTTATAAGCTCTTAGGGTAATCGACACCTAACCACGCTTTAAACAATGCTTTTTGTTTGCGAGACGGTTTTTTAACTAAACTAATAACCTTAGGGCTACTCGCTTTTTCACTCAGTAATAATTTAGTTGAATGTAAGGTGTCACGTCTAAAATAACTGATATCAATTGATTGTCCTGGCTTAAAGCGTTTCAGGTACTTATCAAATGGTTCGCTAATTCGCTGACCGTTAATCGCAACAATAATATCGCTAGTAGTTAATCCTGCTTTCCATGCGCTTCCTTCGCGCTTAACTTTATTTATAAATACTTGGCCATCTTTATAATCACCATTTAAATCAGCACTTGCAGCAAAGCTTACACTTTTTGGATAATCAAACTTAAGGCCAACTGTGTTTAGCATGTCATCAAAATTAAGCATTGCGGGGCTATCAATATTTTGTTGCCACCACGCAGTGTAATCGTTGCCCGATACCGCCTTTAAAATCGCTTTTACATCGCCGCTAGTGAATCCTTTTGGCAAGGCAAAATCTTTATAAAGCGTGCGATGTACATCGCGATAACTGACTTTACCATTACTATCTGAAATAAGTTTTACATCTAGCGCCCACGATAACAACGCACCTTCACTGTAAATATTGGTCGAAAAGTTAGTATCATGGTCGCCCCCTTGATTTATCCATTTATCAAAGCTGGTTTCAGATGCCGATTGGATTTCACGACCAGGGCGCGCAAGGTGTTTATTAATGTTTTTAGACAAACCCTTAAAGTATTCTTTCAACGTAATAATATCACCACGAATTAACAATAAGTCGTCAAAATAGCTGGTTGAGCCTTCCGCTACCCAGAGTAAATCTGTGTAATTATGGTCTGTATAGTTGTAAGGCGTTAAGCCTTGTGGGCGATACCCTTTTACATTCCAAGTGTGAACAAATTCGTGAGAAGCGGTGGTAATAAATCCTATGTAATCATCTCTTTCACGAAAAGAATCACGCTGACGTTGGATGATGGTTGAGTTGAGATGTTCTGTCGCACCTCTTGCACCACTGGTCGCATGTACCATAAAAACGTAACGTTTATATGGGTAGGCGTGCCAAATATCTGAACCTGTTTTAACTAACTTTTTAAGGTCAGTAATCATTTTATCAGTGTCGTAGTTACCCTCACCCCATACAACAAGCTCATAGTCGCGACCATCTACTTGCCATTTGAATAGCTTGTTAATACCGGTTTCAATGGGGGAATCAACAAGAATATCGTAATTATCGGCGACGAATTGATGTGCGTGCTCACCATTATCCATGCCAGATACACTGCGCCAATCAGATGGTACGTTTAAGTCCACAGTCACCTTTTGGTTACGATAGGCTTCTGAAAACATAAAAAAGCCTGATGCATCGATAAATGCATGGCTATCATCGATATGACGTGAACGCATGCCTAACTCGTTTGCGTAAACTTGATAGCTGATTTTTACTTTTTGATTAGGGGTGGTGCTAATCTGCCAAGAGTTAGAATCAATTTTTTGCCAATTTAACGCTTTTCCACTTTCGTCTTGTGCGCTGAATAAACGAATGCCATTCGCCATATCCAGTAATTCATAACGGCCAGTACGCCACGAAGGTAATTTTACGATTAATTGTTCTGAACCACTCGGAAACTCGGCGCTGACATTACCTAAATGATGTTCACCTTGTGCAATCGTTAGTTGATAATCAACCTTGGCAAATACCGGACTTGTATAAAATAATGACGCCGCAATAAACGGAAGAAAAGCAGGAATAAAACGTTTCATAATACCATTAAGCAAAGTAGAAAATTACGTAACCCTAGCAATTTTAACTTTTTAATACCAGCATCTGAGGTAGCCGTCTACTGTTTATATTCTATATGTAACGTTATGAATAATTGAGTAACCATGATGTAACAAAATGATTATAACCGCTTAGTGTGATTATCATTAAATTAACAACAATCAACTTGCAACAAAATCGCTATACCTTAGAAGATTCAAAACCTTAATCCAAATCATCACAACAATAGCTCAGCTAACTATTTAAATTTTATGTATTTAATCGAATAAGAACTAATTCTTAAAAAGCAACTATGCTTTAGTATAAGCATATTTTGACTCGAAATTGACAGCGCATTGAGATAAACTTCAACTGCTCAAAAGAAATAGGTAAAAATTACGGTGTCTCAGCAAGTTAGTATTCTACGCACAAAGTTAGACTCAGCAATCAAAGGGCGTAAACAACTCGAACATGCTTATAAAGTACAAGTTGACTATTTAACTCAATTCATCGCCAAACTATCGTTAGTTTGCAAAGGTTTAGACCTTGAATTAGATAATCGCTTAGCAAAGTATCGCAGTACGATTCAAAAAGGTGTTGATTACGAACAGTTAGTCCCGCTACTTGAAGAGATCTCGAAACTATTTAAAGAGCAAGCCACTCGCGCAGAAACCAATCTAAAGGCGTTACACCAAAGCGTCGACTCCGCTGGCAGAAAGCTTCAGCGCCAAAAAGGATTGCCTGACGACTTACGTCGCAATCTTCGCATTTTACTGACAAGTGATTTAGAAAATGTAAAAGCAACCACCGAGTTTATTCCAGTATTAACGCGCCTTGTAGAAATTTATCATGCGGTGTTAGAGAAAAAACACCAAGCAGACGGTAGCGACGCCATCGTAGAATCTGCAGAGCTTGCGCAAGAGTTACAAAATTTACTCAGTGAATTAGCGTTTGAAGGCGAAAGTGGTAAACGCATTGATTCAATAAAACAAAAAGTGTCACAGGAATTTAGTTTACCTGTACTACTGGATTGTTGCGTCGAAATTATTCGAATTATTGTTGAAACAATTTCTCAAGAACGTGCGTCTGCACAGAAGTTCTTATTTGCAATCAATGAAACGCTAAGTTTATTGCAAGCGAGTTTAATGGAGTCAGTAAAACGCTCTAGCCAAATAAACTCGCAAATGGAAGATTTAAACGCGCAAATTCAGCACAAAATGCACACCATTAGCCAAGATGTTGATGAAGCGCAAAATATTACCACGCTAAAACAGCTTATTTCCGAAAAAATGGAATCGTTAACGGTTGATCTCGCTAATAAAGAGAAGCTAGAACAACAAGAACGAGAAGAGCTGGTCGCTACGTTAAAAGAAATGGGTGAGCGTGTTAATAAACTCGAGAAAGAAACCGAGCAATATCAAGAGCGTCTAGCCGAGCAACGTTTCAAGAGTTTACAAGATAGCCTGACGCAACTGCCAAATCGTGCCGCGTTTGATGAACGCTTTGCTCTTGAGTACAACACTTTTAAGCGCGACCACCACGACCTGTGTATTGTGGTTGCAGATATCGATCATTTTAAAGCAATTAATGATAATTACGGTCATAGCGCTGGTGATAAAACCTTGCAAGTAGTGGCTAAAGCACTCAAAAAAGCCATTCGTGTTACCGACTTTATCGCTCGCTTTGGTGGTGAAGAATTTGTACTTATTATGCCCCATAGCAAGTTAGAACAAATTTCGGTACCGCTCGAAAAACTAAGGCGTTCCGTTAAGGCAATTCCATTTAAATTTAAACAAAAAGCAGTAACGATTACTATCTCGTTTGGTGCAACACAGTTAAAAGAAGGCGATTCAATGCAAGGAGCCTTTGACCGTGCAGACGAAGCTTTGTACCAAGCGAAAAACTCAGGACGTGACCGCATTGTTCTAAAAAATTAGCTTGCTTAGTGATGATAAAAAACTATATTTAAATTAAGTGCTTATTATAATTTACATAATTTAAATATAGTTTAGACGTACAAGGAGTCGCCTATGCAAGTACAGATCAATCCAACAGGCGCGTTAGATTTACTTTCACAATTAGAAGTTGAAGCGCTTAAACGCTCATCAACTAGCGAGCTTTATCGTTTATTCCGCAATTGTTCGCTCGCGGTTCTTAATGTCGGTAGCCATACTGATTCTAGTGTTGAAATTTACGACAAATACCAAGACTTTGATATTAACTTACTGTGTCGTGAGCGCGGTATCAAAGTGGAACTTATTAACCCCCCTGAGCATGCATTTGTCGACGGTAAAATTATTACCGGTATTAACGAACATTTACTCGCAGTTATTCGCGACATTGTGTTTATTAAAGACAAATATCAAGATGGCAAAATAAACCTTACGAGCTCATCGCACATTACCCATGTTGTATTCGATATGCTGCGTAATGCTCGAGTATTAAAGCCAAGCGAAGATCCCAACATGATCGTGTGTTGGGGCGGACATTCTATAAAAGAAGTTGAATATAAGTACACCAAAGAAGTTGGTTATCAACTAGGCTTACGTAATTTAAATATATGCACTGGTTGTGGACCAGGTGCAATGAAAGGCCCGATGAAAGGGGCCACAATTGGACATGCAAAACAACGTTTTACGCAAAACCGTTACTTAGGATTAACTGAACCAAGTATTATTGCGGCCGAGCCCCCTAACCCAATTGTTAATCAGCTGGTAATTTTACCTGATATCGAAAAGCGCTTAGAGGCATTTATTCGAACTGCGCATGGTATAATTATTTTTCCGGGCGGTGCAGGTACAGCCGAAGAATTACTTTATTTATTGGGTATTTTGCTTCACCCTGATAACGCAAAACAAGCACTGCCGGTGGTGTTAACAGGCCCTGAATCGTCACGTGCTTATTTTGATGAGCTGGTTAACTTTGTAAAAGAGACCCTCGGCGACGAAGCGCTTTCTAAATTTAAAGTGATCATTGATGACCCTGAAGCGGTTGGTAAGTATTTTAGTCAGAATATGGCAAACGTTAGAGAGTACCGTAAAGAACGAGGCGATGCATACCATTATAACTGGTCTTTGAAAATTGAACCTGAATTTCAATTACCGTTCGAGCCAACACATAATAATATGGCAAACCTTAATTTAAACTTGAACCAACCGAAAGAGCAATTAGCCGCTAATTTAAGGCGTGCGTTTTCTGGCATTGTTGCCGGTAACGTTAAAGATGAAGGCATTAAAGCGATTAAGCGCCATGGTGTGTTTGCACTTTCGGGCGACAAAGAATTAATGACTAAAATGGATAAGCTGCTCGCTGCATTTGTAGCACAAGGAAGAATGAAACTACCTGGTGCGGTTTATACCCCCTGCTATCGTATAGAAACTTAATATTCTGAATAAAAACAGGTAAAATGGCGCTTCATTAGCGCCTTTTTTATGTTCATAATTAAGTTCATTTACAACGCGTATTAGTTTTTCTTAACGTTAAGGTATTCATGGCAACTCATTTACTACTTATTGATGCGCTTAATTTAATAAGGCGAATTTATGCTGTTGATAGTCAGCAAGCAGGAAATGATGCAAGTTTGGCTGCCAAAAACACTTATTTTAGGGTCGTTAATGCGGCGCGAAAACTGTTAAAAAATACGAACGCTACACATGCTATTGCCGTGTTTGATGGTGATACGAGCTGGCGCTATCACTATTATGCAGATTACAAACAATCACGAAAGCCAATGCCTAATGAGTTAGCCGATGCACTGCCTAAACTTTACCAAGCATTTTCTGAACTTGGCATAACGGTTTATGTACCTGAGCACGATGAAGCAGACGACGTAATCGCAACACTGGCAAGTAAAGCGTCTACCAATAAAGTAACGTCAACAATAGTCTCTACCGACAAAGGTTTTTTGCCTTTACTTGGCGACTACATTCATGTGTATGACTACTTTAAAAGCGAATATATTTCGATTCAGTCTGTAATTGATAAATTTTCGTTAGCCCCTTCACAACTCACCGATTTTTGGGCGCTCAACGGCGATAAAACGAATGATATTCCGGGGGTAAGTGGAATTGGCAAGCAAGGCGCAGTCAATTTATTAACGCAATTCCCGTCAGTTGAAGACGCCCTTTTAGCGACTGACTATCCAGATGAGTTAAAACGTGTTTTCAACAAGTTAAACGACAATCATGATGCCTATATTCGTGCTAAGCTATTGGTAAGTTTGCGCCAAGATATTCATCTTGGTTTCAGTTTGAAGGCACTACGTTTACCGAGTTCTTAGTATGAATAATAAAATTCTGAAATACATTGTCTTAGGGTTAGGGATTTATGCGATTGCCGCGGGCCTTATTATTAACTTTTATAAAGACGACCCACAAGGCATGTATTGGCAAGATAGGGAATCTTTCAATAAACGGTATCTTAGTAAATTAAAGGCCGACTCTCCTGTATTTTTAGATCAAGTATTCAACAATTTAGGTTCGCCTGACTTAACGTTTGCAAAGCGCAAAGGTGACGACGTATTTCAAATTATCTATTACCGCACGCAGCATGAACATTCTGATGGTATTACTACCAAAGATGAATGCACGGGGATGTTTTTCAAAAATGAACAACTCGTTGCGTGGGGTCCTGGCGCAGAAATTGCGTATGATAGAGTTAATTAACGAATAATAAGTGAACATTTGAGTGGATTTAGCCCAGCAATTAATGGAGAGCGTGGATAGTTTAGACAAACTATTTAACGTTTATAATGACAAAACCCAATGGCGTTCAGCCTACCCATTACTTGTTGATGCCGCGACACGCATTGAAGAAACATTTCACGCTAATCAACACGTTTCGATAGCAACCCTTGCTGTTTATAACGCAAAGTACAATTACGCAACTAATTTGATTAGTCGCCAATGTATTTTAATTTGTATTTTTGCAAAGATAAGCGGTTTAAATCGAATCGCGTGCGTAAAACTACTGCAAAGTGCGATATCACATTGTGTATCCATATCTAACGAGCTTAATTGTGTTGCTGCAAAAACATTGTTAAATGCAAAACAACATGAGCGCTACAAAAACCGTTATCGCTACACCTATCAGTTTGTTAAACCACATTTAAGCAAATTGCCGTTATTGCAAACGGATCTTGTCGCTAAAATAAAACAGCAACCGCACTATTCTATCGATAACCGAATTGTGCGTTTAAGTTACGTACTGGCTAAAGCGATTACCTGTGTTGATGATATGCCAGCGCGCACCTTACGTGACGCAATACACACTGTTTATTTAAAGACAACACGTACTGAAGATAAGTCACTTTTAACTGAACTTGGCCAACTATTTAATAACCCATTACCCGGAGAGACGGTTCGAAACGAAGGACTCGAATTACGTGTATTGGGACAAGTATCAAACAATAAATTACTGTGTTACCACACCGATAGTAAGTCATATAAAGAAGTAAAAACCAGTGCACGTGTAGTCAAGCATCGCGTTGCCGCGACGAATCAAATTGAATCGCTTATTGGTTTGTGGCAAAAATTGCCGGAGTTAGTGAAGTTCGTCAACGCACCTCATATTAATGAATACTTTACTACTCATGATTTACATGTAATTCGAAAAGCGGCGCATTTTAGTATTGGAAAATTACTTGGCGAGCTTGCAAAAAATCCAAATGCCAACACGTTAGTGCTTAATTTAGCACAGCGATTTTCACACAATCCCATATCAGATATTAGGCACGCCATTGCACTGGTAGGCATTGAGCAATTACCTGACTTATTAGAAAATCAGCAGTTATTGCAACGTTTACGTAGTTTAGGAAAGCTCAATTGGCATTACGTAGAAAACCGCGTTTCGTTGTTGATTTCGTTTATTGAAAGCTACAAAATTATCGACCCGCATTTTCCATGTCAAAAAGTCATCAATTACGCATTAAAGTACATCGCATTTACCTTTAAACTGTTTCCGCACGGCATAGTGTTGCCGATAAACACCACTACGCCCAAACACAGCATTAAAGATATCAATTCGTTAGTTAATTTTTATGCGTTACATAACCAAGAATTACCTGATCAGGTAAAAGCAAACCCGTTTTTTGAAATTAGCCAAAGCGGGTATCAATTAACTGAGGGTACAGAGGTACACAGTGCATGTTTTGTTCACTTAGTACTTTGTAATTTGGTTTACTTAGGTCAAACGTTAGAACAACAGCCGGCGTACATAAAGCAGCAGATGATTTATGCTCAACAACAACTTCAAATAGAAAATTTAGATAATTATTTAACCAAGTTATTAGACTTTAGTCCTGTTAACAGGGTTTTATAATTACAAATACCGTCATTTTTACGCCTTTTGTGGATTAATCTGCTAAAAATTGCTATAAATAGCCGTTGAATAATAATATGAGCAAGCATTAATAACTAACCAGTTGGCATCATGATGCTATGCTTGTTCGTGACAATCTCACGTACACAGTTACCCAACCGGGTAGCTCGATTCAGTTAAAGGAAAATTTAATGTCTAAGCAAACCATTACGGTTATTAAAGGCGATGGTATTGGTCCAAGCATCATTGATTCAGCGCTTGAGATCCTAAATGCAGTTGGTTGCGATTATGAGTATGAATTTGTTGATGCGGGTCTTGCTGCACTTGAAAAAACAGGTGAGCTTTTACCACAAGCAACCCTTGATGCAATCGAACGCAACAAAATCACTTTAAAAGGCCCACTAACAACACCTGTAGGTGAAGGCTTTACGTCAATTAACGTTACATTACGTAAAAAGTTTAACTTGTACGCTAACGTTCGCCCAGTTAAGTCATTTGAAGGTACTAAAGCGCGTTACGACGACATTGATATCATCACAATCCGTGAAAATACTCAGGGCATGTACTCTGGTCTTGGCCAAGTTGTATCTGAAGATGGTACTGAAGCAGAGGCAATGTCAAAGATCACACGTGAAGGCGCTGAGAAAATCGTTACTTTTGCTTACGAACTAGCAAAGCGTGAAGGTCGTAAAAAAGTAACTGCTGTACACAAAGCAAACATTCTGAAATCGACATCGGGCCTTTTCTTGAAAGTAGCGCGTGAAGTTGCTGAGCGTTACCCTGAAATTGAATCTGCTGAAATGATTGTTGATGCGACATGTATGAAGTTAGTAATGAACCCAGAAGAATTCGACGTGATGGTTACAACTAACCTATTCGGTGACATCCTTTCTGATTTATGTGCTGGCCTTGTTGGTGGTTTAGGTATGGCACCAGGTGCAAATATTGGTAAAGATGCTGCTATTTTTGAAGCGGTACACGGTAGTGCACCAGATATCGCTGGTAAAAACCTTGCAAACCCAACATCTGTGATTCTTGCGTCTATTCAAATGCTAGAGTATTTAGGTGAAGCAGAAAAAGCTGAGCGTATTCGTAAAGCCATTGCTCACGTAATTAAAACAGGCGACCGTACTACACGCGACTTAGGTGGTAGCCACGGAACGACTGACTTTACCCAAGCAGTTATCGAAGCATTATAATTTTTAAAAAGGTGACGTAAGTCACCTTTTTTTATCGCATTTTCTTGCCTTTTACTTTCGTCATTTTAGACTACTACCCGCTGACAATCAGTAAACGAGGACCCAATGAAACTAATCAAATCAGCATTAGCTGTCGCGCTAGGTTTATCTACAAGCGCTGCCTTTGCTAATGACACACTAACACTAGAAGATTTAACAAAAATCCAATCAGTTGGCCAAACTGCAATTAGCCCAGATGGCGATGCAGTTGCATTTACCCGCTCTGTGCCACGTGAAATTTATGTAGAAAAAGATGGTTTTAACTACAGCGAACTTTATCTTACTGACGCTAAAGGTAATGAGCGCCCTTTCATTACTGGTAAAGTAAATATCTCAAGTCTTGAGTATTCCGCGGACGGTAAGTTTGTTTACTTCTTAGCAAAGTTTAAAGAAGACAAATTTAAAACCCTTTACCGCATTCCGGTAAATGGTGGTCAATGGCAAAAAGTAATTTCCTTAAAAGGCACGTCTATTTCGTCTTATGACCTAAGCCCAGACAACAAACACGTTGCGATTATTGCAAAGCCTGCTAAACCGAAAACAGACAAAGAATTGGCAAAATTAGGCTTTAAAGCAGAAACTTATGAGCTTGGTTTAACAACTGCAGAATTAATGGTTGTTGATTTAGCTGTAAACGAAAAGCCAATCGCCCTTGAAGGGTTAGGAATTGATCAATACGTAAGCGATGTTAACTGGTCAAGTGATGCTAAAAAGCTACTAGTTAAAACACAGCCTTCAGCACTTATCGACGATAAGTACATGAAATCAACATGGCATATCTTTGATCTTTCGAGCAAAAAAGTAGTTACTTCATTTGCAACTGAAGGCAAATTAGGTGCAGCTGAATTTTCACCAAATGGTAAGTATGTCGCAATTCTTGGTGCACAAGACAAGCACGACCCAGCAACAGGCCGCTTATATTTGGCAGATGCAGAATCAGGTAAAATTGAAAACTGGTTACCTAATTTTGAAGGCCACATCAGCGATTTCGAATGGGCAAATAAGTCAAATACTCTGCATTTCGTAGCGCAAATTGATACTGAGAGCTTTATCGCAACAATTAAGCCGGGTTCAAGTAAATACAAAACTAAGCTTAAACGCGGTAAATTAATTGCTGGCCGTTTATCTATTTCAGATTCAGATAAGACAGTTGCGTTTGCGGGTCACTCACGTAAACATCCGACTGAAGCGTTTATGCTACGTGGCAAAAAAGATATTCGCGTATCAGATTCAAACGCGTGGTTAAATGACAAACGTCTAGCTAAACAAGAAACTATCTCGTTCAAAGCCGAAGATGGAACACGTTTAGATGGCGTACTTGTTTATCCATTAGATTATCAAGAAGGTACTCGTTATCCGCTAATTATGTCGGTTCACGGTGGCCCTGAAAGTCACGACAAAGATGGGTGGGTAACTAACTACTCTCGTCCTGGTCAAGTAGCTGCTGCACGTGGTTACGCAGTTCTGTACCCTAACTACCGTGGTTCGACAGGTAAAGGCGTTGACTACTCTAAACTTGGTCAAAATGACTATGCAGGCGAAGAGTTCAACGATCTTGTTCGTTTTAAGCAACACCTTGTCGATAAAGGCTTAGTTGATACTAAACGCGTTGGTATTACAGGTGGTTCATACGGTGGTTATGCGTCAGCATGGGCCGCTACAAAACTCACTGAACATTTTGCAACATCAGTAATGTTTGTTGGTGTAACTAACCAATTATCAAAATTTGGTACTACTGACATTTCGAACGAAATGCACCTAGTACACGCGCGTTCTTACCCTTGGGACAAATGGCAATGGTATTTAGAGCGTTCACCTATTTATTGGGCTGGTCAATCTAAAACACCATTATTGATCATGCACGGTAAAGACGATCCTCGTGTTCACCCAGCACAATCAATGGAACTTTACCGTTATATGAAAGTACAAGGTAAAGACGTACGCTTAATTTACTACCCAGGCGAAGGTCACGGTAACAAGCGTATGGCTGCTAAATATGATTACAGCCTACGTTTAATGCGTTGGATGGATAACTACTTGTTAAATGGTAAAACTGAAATGCCAGAGTACAAGATTGACCACGCAGCAAATTTAAAAGCGAAAAAAGAAGAAAATAAGTAATTAGCTTCTCATTTGAATAAAGGCCCTATTTGGGCCTTTTTTTATATACAAAATTCCGAAATAAATTAACGTACTAATTCAGTAATAACAAATCATTGTATACACTTTCAAAAGATTGCATTTTCAATTCACCAGCAACCAAAGATAACCCAAAAAAACCACATTTTTAATTTTAATACTGATAATAATGAATTATTTATGTCAATTGAAGAATTCACCGTTGACAACAGTTAACAAAAATAATACAAATACGTTAATCAATTTTTAGAGCAAATTTAAATGACATTATTTCTTCTACTTACAGTCTTCGTCCTGGTCTTAATTAAGTCGCCAGCGGGGAGCTATTAGTTAATTTTGTCATACTGAAGTTAATAAGCCCCCGCAACTAGCGGGGGTTTTTTTTATCTACTGCACAGAGGAATGAGGATGGACAGTAATAAAATGTCGGGTGCTGAGCTTGTTGTTAAAGCGTTAAAAGCACTTAAGGTTAAATATATTTTTGGGTATCCCGGTGGTAGCGTATTAGATATTTATGATGCCCTATTTGCTGAGAACGAGCTTGATCATATTTTAGTGCGTCACGAGCAAGCTGCGACACATATGGCCGATGGTTTTGCGCGCGCAACAGGTGAAGTGGGCGTTGTACTTGCAACATCAGGGCCTGGTGCAACTAACTGCGTTACTGGTATTGCAACTGCTTATATGGATTCAATTCCAATGGTAGTTTTATCTGGCCAAGTACCCACCAATTTAATTGGCGATGACGCTTTTCAAGAAACGGATATTGTTGGTTGCTCACGTCCAATCGTAAAACACAGCTTTAACTGTCGTGATGCAGAAAAGATCCCAGAAACCCTAGCAAAAGCGTTTTATCTAGCTGCGTCAGGTCGACCTGGCCCCGTTGTTGTGGAATTGCCAAAAGATATATTGAATCCGGCACTTGCGTTTGATTACATTATGCCAGATGACATATCGATGCGTTCGTACAGCCCCAATACCAAAGGTCATCCAAAGCAAATCAAAAAAGCAGCATCCGCTATATTAAATGCTAAGCGCCTTGTTATTTACTCAGGCGGCGGCGTTGTGTTATCTGATACATCAGAGCAATTAACAGAGCTAGTTGAAAGCTTGAATGCACCTTGTACCAACACCCTTATGGGATTAGGTGGTATTTCAGGCACGCACCCTAACTTTATTGGTATGCTTGGCATGCACGGTAATTTGGAAGCAAACAAAGCAATGGCAAACGCAGATGTTATTCTTGCATTGGGTGCACGCTTTGACGACCGCGTAACCAATAATGTTAAGAAGTTTTGTCCCAACGCCACGATTGTTCAGGTTGATGTTGACCCTACATCTATCTCTAAAACCATTCACTGTCATATACCGGTTGTTGGCGATCTTGCGACTGTATTTGCACAATTGCAAAGTGCGATTAGTAAAAGCGAGATTCAAATTGATCGCGCTGCGCAAGAAGATTGGTGGCGACAAATTAATAATTGGCGCGAACAGCGTTGTTTAAGTTTTGAAACTGACTCAAAAAAAATTAAACCACAAGCAGCAATTAAAGCACTCTATGAAGTAACTAATGGTGACGCCTATATTAGTTCAGACGTGGGTCAGCACCAAATGTTCGCCGCACAACACTACCCTTTTGCAAAACCACGTCAGTGGATTAATTCTGGTGGCCTTGGCACTATGGGTTTTGGCTTTCCTGCAGCGATGGGAGTAAAACTCGCTTTTCCTGAAAAAGAATCAGTGTGTGTTACCGGCGATGGGTCTATTCAAATGAATATTCAAGAATTATCAACCTGTATGCAATACGGCTTGCCAGTAAAAATAGTGTCTTTAAATAACCGTTCACTTGGCATGGTACGCCAATGGCAAGACATGATTTATTCGGGTCGTCATTCATGTTCCTACATGGAATCCCTGCCTGATTTTGTAAAACTCGCAGAGAGCTATGGCCATATTGGTATACGCATTGACCACCCAAGCGAGCTTAATGAAAAGTTAAAAGAAGCATTTTCTCATAAAGACAAACTCGTATTTATCGACATCAATGTAGATGAAAATGAACACGTGTATCCAATGCAAATTCGTCATGGCTCAGTTGATGAGATGTGGCTGAAAAAAGGAGTAAAAGCATAATGCGTCATATTTTAAGCATTCTTTTGGAAAATGAGCCCGGCGCCCTATCACGTATTGTTGGTTTGTTTTCGCAGCGCGCCTACAACATTGACAGCTTAACTGTGGGTCCAACTGATGATGACTCATTATCGCGCATTACAATAACGACCACAGGTAATGACCGTATTCTTGAACAAATCACTAAGCAAGTTAATAAGTTAGTAGATGTACATAAAGTGATTGACCTGAGTGATGCAAGTCATATTGAACGTGAGTTATTATTAGTTAAAGTGATGGCACATGAAGAGAAAACACGTGCGGCCGTAACCCGTGTGGTTGATATTTTCGGTGCGTCTATTTTAGATATGGGTAAAACAACCTACACACTGCAGTTAGTTGGCGCAGTTGATAAGCTCGCATCTTTTATTGATACCTTAAAAAATGAAACAGAAGTGATTGAGGTTGTGCGCTCTGGTGCGGTTGGTTTAAGTCGTGGCGACAAAGCGTTAAGACCAAAGTAAATAGACAATTTCACTGTTTTGCAAACTAGGTTGGATTATTCAATGTAAATAACTACGTTGCAGGTTCAGCCTGGTTAGCATGTTTCTACCCAGTACCATTTTATCGAATAACTACCAAATGGGTTTAATTCACAGTTGAATAACAAACAATAAAAAAGGAGCTTAACGCTCCTTTTTAAAGTTATTGGGATGATAACTTTTACAAATTAGTTAACGCTGTCTTTAAGACCTTTACCTGCTTTGAAAGTAGGGATGTTAGCTGCAGCGATTTGAATTTCTTCACCAGTTTGTGGGTTACGGCCTGTGCGCGCTGCACGTGCTTTAACAGAGAAAGTACCGAAACCAACTAGCGCTACAGAGTTACCGTCTTTTAATGATGTAGACACTGCACCAGTGAATGCGTCTAATGCGCGAGCTGCTGCTGCTTTAGAAATTTCTGCGTCCGCAGCGATTTTTTCAACTAATTGTGCTTTGTTCATTATAGATTCCTATCTTTATTATTTTGCCTTTGCAGACCCTATAGTTATGCATTTTTTCTGGCTTGGCAATACGTATTTGTCATTTTTTAAGCAAAATCACCAAAAAAATTGATTTTAAGTTAGTAATTTAATGATCTTGTTGCTTAAACGGCCTGCTGCTTAGACTTTACGAGTAATTGTGTTGCGATAAAACAAAGCCATAGGCTTACAACCGGCGAAAGTAATAGGCTTAGAAGGTCTGCATAGTTTGCTAAAAAGTAACTTAAATCCATTTTTATCATCCCAGATATTGAGTATTTATTACTTAGTCGCATCGAGATCAAAAAAGGTTGAAAAAATAATATTTAATTTTAAAAAATGTTGCCGTTTGTTTTGTTTTTAAACAATTAACTGATAAAAATAGACTTAAAAGGATTAATTAGGATTTCGTAATGACAATTCTCACTAGTAAATGGAAGTTATCGGTTGTAACCCTGTTTTTAACTTCTTTTCATACTTCTCACGCACTAGAAAATAAAGATTTGGCAAAGCACGAACAATTCGAAAGTGACTTTATTTACCTTGGCGCTCAAATTGGCTCAATTCGGTATCAACACGGTTGCGAGCCTTGGGCTGTTAATTGTGATAAACGTGACACAGCGTTTAGTGGTCTAATTGGGTATCAATTTAAAAGCAATTATTTAATTGAATCATCCTTGATGAACTTAGGTGATGTAAATGCAACGTATTTTGAAAGTGGTATTAATGTACCTTACCAAGGAAAAATGAAAGCATGGGATGCTGCGATTGGCTATGATTTAGAACTGAGTGATAATTTTTACACATTCGCAAAAGTAGGTGTGCTTAATTGGTATGGTGAAACACAATCACCTTCACAAAAGCGTAAAGATGACGGTTTTACCACTACAGCGTCACTTGGCTTGAAATACAATGTTGCTGAAAACTGGCAAGCGCGTTTAACCTATCAATATATAAATGACTTAGGTAGCCAACAAATTGGGAGCAGTAATGGCCATATTGGTTGGCTAGGCTTGTCATATCAATTTAAACGTAAAAAACAAACTGATCCACAGCATATCGTTCCTGCTGCAAAACCTCAGCAAACTACAAAAGAAAAACCCATTCAAATACCAACTGTTAAAGAACTAACAAAAGTAGTTGCACAACAATCAATTACTACGTTGTTTGCATTCGATAGTAGTTATTTTGTGCCCTCAACTGAATTTAATGAGTTTTTAACACATATAAAAAGCTACCCAACAACTGAAATTACCATCAAAGCGTATACCGACAGTAAAGGCTCAGCTGAATATAACAACCGGCTTTCAAAACAACGTGCTGAAGCGATAAAAAATTATCTAGTAAGTCATGGAATCAACGAAAGCAGAATTACAGTTGCATTCTTTGGTGAAACTCACCCCATTATGGATAATGATACAGAAGATCATCGAAAACATAATCGTCGTGCAGTAGTCACATCGTCAGAAATTGAATTTAGAATTAATAAAGAGGTTCAGTAAATGGCTAAGTTTGTTAAGTTTTTATTGACCCTAAATGCATTTTTACTGCTCAGTGCTTGTGGTGGTGATAATTCTGGCCTACCTAAAAGTGATTGTGGTGGTGATAATAATCCCTGTGATCCCTACCCTGTTGCACTCGTCGTTACGCCTGATAATGTCACTGTGCCTACTGAAGTTGATATAAACTACACCGCCATGGTCACCTTGAGTGATGGCTCGACACATGATGTTACTGACAGTGCGTCTTGGCAAATCACTGAAAATTCTATTGCAACAATTACAGCCTCTGGTATAGCAACAACGGTTAGCGTTGGAGCCACAACTGTTTCTGCAAGTTATTCAGCAAGTAATGGTGTCACCGTATCAGATGACACTGCCTTAACCGTCAATGATGCTGATTTAATTGGGCTTGATGTTACGCCACTGCAGCATCAAACACTAGTAGGGTTAACGACAGAGTACCGTGCATATGCGCGTTATCAAAGTGGTCAACGGTTTGATGTAACACAATCTACTACCTGGCAAATACAAGACGCTGAACTAGCTGAGATCCAAGCAAACGATTCAGACTCTATTTCTGTAGTTGCAAAACAAACAGGTATTACTTATGTCAAAGCTGTATTTAAGTCACTCGAAAACCAAGGTCAACTTGCGATTATTGACAGCCCTGTTTCGTCACTTGTGATAACACCAATCGATAAACGACTCCCTCTTGGTACAAAAGCACAATATCAAGCGAACTTAATTCTTGAAAATGGACAGTCTATAGATGTAACACTGCAATCAAGCTGGAAAATTGAAGACGATACAATCGGTCAATTTAATAAAACACAAGTGTTTAATGCTGTAAATATTGGCTCAACGTCTATTTCAGCAACATTTACTTATGAAGATATTAACTTAGCTGACTCAACTTCTGTTACTGTTACAGATGCTGTTGCAGAACGTTTATTAATTACACCTCAAGATGGTGTATTTCCCTTAGGTACTCAAGGCCAGTATAAAGCTGAAGCGATTTACAGTGATGGTCACGTTGAAGATGTAACCCTTAGCAGCTCATGGAGATTAGCGGATGGCATTGGTTCGATTTCACCAAATGGTAATGACGCTGGCTATGCAATTGCTACCAGTATTGGTAAATCCACCGTTTCAGCTCAATTTGCAAACCTCATTGCCAACACTTCTGTTGAAGTAACGAATGCTGAACTTGTTGAGCTAACATTAACGCCTATTAATTATGTAACGCCTTCAGGTACACATGTTTCATATTCCGGTTATGCTCGTTTTACAGATGACTCTGTACAAAATGTTACTCAGTTAGGTGTTTGGTCAAGTTCTGAACAAGAAATAGCTAATATTGGCTTCACGGGAGCCCAATCTGGTATCGCAAAGACTTATACCCCTGGTGTTACCCAAATCTGTATTTATTATTTAGATAAGCAAGCTTGTACTTCACTCACTGTAACCGCAGCTGCATCAGAAAAACTGGTTATTACCCCAGTTGATGCACAAGTACCACTTGGTACAGAAGGCCAATATACTGCAACAGCACACTATACTGATGGCCACACAGCAGATGTAACCAACATTGCTACTTGGCAAATTAGTGATACAAACATCGCTACCATCGAAACCTCTGGCCTAAATGGTGGCTATACAATTAGTAAATATGTAGGGCAAACAAATGTATCGGCTAGCTTTGAATCACTTACAGACAGTACCTCGCTAACCATTACCGATGCTGAGCTTGTTAACTTAGTAATAAGCCCATCTAATTCAACTATTGCAAAAGGCAATAGCCAATCATATGAAGTTATAGGTCAATATACTGACGGAAGTTTTAAAAATTTAACTAGTCAAGCAACTTGGCAGTCAAATGATAACAATATTGCCTATATATCCTCACCTTCAGTTGCAGTCGGTGCAAATACCGGTAGCGTTAACATTATTGCGACAGTTCAAGGTCAACAAGTAACAGCGAAATTAACCGTTACTTCTGCCGAGATTACCCATATTGCAGTGATGCCTACTTCTTTAAGCATAGCTAAAGGCCATAGAGGTCAGTTAACAGCAACAGCCTACTATGCAGATTCGACATCTGCAGATATCACCCAAATCGCAACGTGGAAATCACTTGATGGCAGTATTGCAACAGTGACAGCTTCTGGCGCTAGTGGCGGATTGGTATATGGATTAGAACAAGGTCAAACAACCGTAACAGCCACTTATAGCGGAATGAAAGATGACGCGTTAATCACCGTCACAGAAGCTGTACTTGAACAAGTTGTGATAGAGCCAAAAGTTGCAACTGTTGCAGCTGGTGTTAATCAAGTATATACCCTTCGTGCAATCTATTCTGATGGTACATCTAATAATGTAACATCATCAGCGAGCTGGGTCTCTAGTACAAGCGCTGTCGCAACAGTGGATACTGCAGGCTTAGCTACAACATACACTGCAGGTCAAACAAATATTACTGGTCAATATCAAGGCATGAATGATTCTGGTGTGCTAACAGTCACACAGGCAGTTATCACTGAGCTACAAGTCACACCGGTAAATATTAAAAAACCAAAAGGCAGCCAAGGACAATACACTGCTAAAGCTATCTATTCTGACAAAACAATAAAAGATGTGACAACTCAAGCGCTTTGGCAATCGGCAGATGCAAGTATCGTGTCTATCGAAACAGGTTCAGTAAACCCAGGCCTCGCGTTTGGTGAAAATGTTGGAACCACTGAAATTTCAGCCCAATTTGACGGTCAAACCGGTAAAACTAATGCAACGGTTACCGATGCTGAGCTTGTATCCATCAACGTATCACCAGTTACAAAAACAACCTATGTAGGTGGTCAAGTACAGTATCAGGCATTTGGTATTTATACTGACGCATCAAATAAAGAACTTACCAAATTTGCAACCTGGTTTAGTAATGATACAAGCATTGCATCCATTGATGCTGCGGGAGTGGCAACTGGAAATTCTGCAGGTGATGTAATAATAACTGCTAGTTATAACAGCATTACATCAAATGACGCTAACCTGACTGTTGGTCCTGCTATTATAGAAAGACTTGTTGTTTACCCTACCCCTCAAGAGACGCCTGCTGGTTCAGAAATACAGTTCAAAGCGCATGCTTATTTCAGTGACTCAAGTAACTTTGATGTTACTAAATTGGTAAATTGGCAATCTTTAGAACAATCGATTGCAGTTCATAATGGTAATGGTTTATTTGCAACACTAGTTGAAGGTGCTACAGCCGTTCAAGCTGATTATCAGGGGCTAACGTCTACTGGTGAGCTTATAGTTACAGCCGCAGTTATCGATTCATTAACTATTTCGCCAGTTAGCGCTGAACTCAATGTGAGTGAAACAAAACAATTTAAAACTTTCGTAAATTACTCTAATGGTACAAGTTTCGAAGTTACTAACAGTTCAAATTGGCAAATTAGTGATACTTCGATTGCTACGGTTTCAACGTCGGGTCTAGTAACAGCGAATCAGCAAGGTAACACCCAAGTGCAAGCTGAATACAGCGGTAAAATTGCTCTTGCAGATATCACAGTGACAGGCAAAGCAATTGACCGTATATCTGTTACACCATTCTTAAAACAAATTAATGAAGGTGAAACCTTTAATTTTCAAGCACAAGCAATTCACCCTGATGGTTCTTTTACCAATGTTACAACACTTGCTACATGGAAATCGGATAATACAGGCGTTGCAACAGTTATTACCTCAGGAGCAGATGGAGGCCTCGCGACCGGTAATAATGATGGTGTTGCTCGAATTTCTGCCACTTATGCTGGGCTAACGGGTAATGGTCAACTTACTGTGTTAGCACTACCGCCACAATTGACCGGTATTGTGATTGAGCCTGCAAATGTTAATGTCTACGTTAATGGTTCTCGTCAGCTCAGTGCGTACGCTATATATGACAATGATTTTACCAATTTAATTGACGTTACCAATACCAGTGATTGGACAATTGATGATGATTCGTTGGCATTCATTTCAACCCCAGGTCTCGTAAATGGTACGTTAATTGGCACAACAGAGGTTAATGCAACATTCCAAGGTCAAACAGGCTCGGCTCAAATTAACGTATTTGATGATCCAGTCGAATATCTCGAAATATCACCTAACGACCCAGAAGTGCCAATTGAAACAATAGGCAGATTTAAGGTAATTGCAGCTTACGTTTCTGGCCATATTGAAGATGTAACAACACAGGCAACTTGGACATCGTCTGATACCTCGGTGGTATCTATCGTGCCGACAGGCGCAGATGGCGGAACCGCAAGCGCAATTGCGGTTGGTACATCTAAAATCAAAGCGATGTTTAAGGGAGAGTTTGATACTACCGTTGCAACGGTTACTGGCCCAACTCTGTCAAATGTGTATATTGACCCAACTTCATTTTCGGTTCACGTCAGTGCCGATGGTAAATCTGAAGTAAAAGCAAAAGCCTATGCTGATTTTTCTGATGGCAATACACTCGATGTAACACAAGATGGTCAATGGCGCATGGCTGATGAATCCATAGCATTTGTGAACCCGCAAGGCCCAAATATCTTTGTAGTAGGTGTAAGCCCCGGAAACACAGAATTACTGTTTAACTATGCAGGGATGAGTGATACAGCCGATGTCGAAGTATATGCATCACAACTTAAAGAGATAATTGTCTCGCCAGCTAATGAGGTTGTTCCCGAGTCACAGACAATCCAATATACCGCAAAGGGGGTATACGCAAACGGCACTGAGCTTGATATCACAGAATCGGTAAATTGGACGATTGAAGATGATTCAATCGCTACCGTTAACGAAAGCAATGGCAAAGTAACGACTAAGCAACGTGGCGTAACTAACGTTATCGCAAGCTCCAACGGCACTTCAGGTGAAGCTAAACTAACCGTTTCTGAGTTCTCGCTTTATTATATGGAAGTAAACCCTGAACCAATTAATATGCGAGTGGGTCAATCCCAACAATTGGCGTGTTACGCCGTTTACGTATTGATTGATGACACAAGTGTTCAGCAGCGAATTGATGTAACAACACAAGCTGACTGGCAGCTAAGATTCTCGTCAGACTTTGTTGAATTAAGTTCAAGTGGTTATATATCTGCAAAATCGACAGGTACAAATCAAGTTGAGTGTCGTTTAGATAATGGAAATGGGTCATTCACCGTACATGAAGTAGATTTAACCGTGACATACTAAAAATAAAAAACCCGCTAGCCCAGCGGGTTTTTGCTTTTCATAAACTCATAAATACTCGGGATATAAACTTAAAATCATCTTTTAGGCTTTAAGTTAGAATCATCATGCCAAAATTAAACTGAACATTAAGTGAACCAAGTAAAACACGCTAGAATCCGTTTTGCCTGAGTGTTAAATTGTAAAAAACAGAAAAACGATATCGCTATGGATTTCAAACAGAAAATAAATGCTAAACGTCCGTTGAATCAAACTAACAATACTAAAACCGCACTTGAGAGCGATCGTGGACGTATTATAAATAGCGCAGGATTGCGAAGATTGCAGCAAAAAACTCAAGTGTTTCCCCTTGAGCGCAATGCAGCCGTTCGTTCACGTCTCACCCACTCTCTCGAAGTGCAACAAAATGGCCGATTTATTGTACACACCATATTTAATACACTGAGCGAAGTCCAACTTACCCAATACGGGTTGAAACCACTTGAGCGTGAATTAGAAAGTTTAGTTGAAATGGCGTGCTTGATGCACGATATCGGTAATCCTGCGTTTGGTCATTTTGGTGAAGCCGCGATAAATGCTTGGTTTAGTAAATACTTAAAGGCTCATCCGCTTTCAAAGCACGCATTTTCAAAAAATATGGGTGAAGAATCCCCGCTTTCACCTACGCATTCGATACTACACGAACTTTGTCATTACGAAGGTAATGCACAGGCGATAAGAAATGTTCACAGTTTATTTGCGCTTAACCTAACCTATTGTCAAACAGCCAGTATCTTAAAATACACACGTTGTGGCACATTGCCTAAACAGCAAGTGCCAGCAAATAAACAGTATTTAATGAAAAAAGTTGGCTATTACTTTAGTGAAAGTGAATTTATTGAAACGCTTTGTGGCGAACTTGGCATAGAGTTAGGTCATCGCCATCCTGCCAGTTACATTATGGAAGCCGCTGACGATATTGCATACTGTTTAGCTGACATAGAGGATGCAGTAGAAAAAGGATTAATCTCGATCCCTTTCTTAATAGACGTATTAGACCGAGAGTACCGCAATGTACTATCACAGTTTAATATTAATGAAGATGAACTTAACTTATTTATGCAGCGTAAGTGCGAACATGCCTACGATTACGCACAAAAACACGATTACAATATCGAAAACAATTTCTTCATTCGTCTGCGCGTTAACTTGCTCCACCCGTTAGTAAAACACAGTGCAATTCGATTTTGCGATAATATTGAAGAAATTTTCCATGGTAGCTTTAATGCCTCTCTTATTGAAGACAATAGCTGTCAACATGCTATTACGAAAGCCCTTAAGTCAGTAGCGTTTAAATATGTATTTTGTCATCACGAAGTGCAGCAGCTTGAATTACAAGGACACAAGATTATAACTACGTTGCTTAACGAATATGCGTGTTTGCTCGACTATTCCCAGAACGACTTTAATAAACTACTCGCAGGTGAATTTAATTTTTCGGTTGAATCGCGCTTACTAAACCGAATTTCATCGAAATATCTGTCCGTATATAAAAAATCGGTCGATGCATTGGATGCGTTGAAACAAAACGACCCGATCTACGAGTTTTATTATCGTGCACGTTTAATACAAGATTTTATCGGCAATATGACAGATCAATTTGCCTATGATACGTACCGAAAACTAACGGTAATTGAGTAGATTTAAACTTAAATTGCGTCGCATAATGCGAAAGCTTCCTGAATCCGCCTTAGTATTCATTAGAAATCAACGAATTAACTAAGGCACATTCATTGCTCAGATAAAGAAAACTATTATTTGAGTACCTGATATGGCGCAATTTAGTCTTAACGTAGCAAAATCTATTGGAAACGAAATTGGCGAATGGTTTAAAGCAAATATCACCGACTTTAACACTAGTCTTGCCTTAACCTGTCATTCGACACATCTGTTCGACATTTATATTTGGGGTGATGTTGCCTATCGAAATCAAGACAGGCAAATAACCGCTGATCTAATGAATGGACTAAAAAAGTGTTATACCGGTCGCTCTTGGGTACTAGTTAACAAAGAAACCCGTATTGTTTACGCAGCGAGTGATGAATTTGGTACGTTTCCGTTACTGGTGTATCAGCATCAACAACATACCATTATTGCAAGCTCGCGAACTGCCCTAATCAATTGCTTAGAAGATAACGTTGAATTTAATAAGACAGCCTTACGTAACCTGCTTGCGCTGGGGCAGCTTTTTAACAGCGATTGTATAATTAAGTACACCCAACATTTTACTGGTGAATCTCTGATTAAGGTTAACCTTAACAATCACACGCTTGAGAAACAAAAAATACAGGCGCAATATGCTAAATGTTTTAACAAAAACACCAAATATAGCCACGCAAAAGATGCGTTTATTGAAGCAGTAAGAAATTGCTTCAAAAACGATAGTAATCCGTTAGTATCTTTGTCGGGCGGTTTAGATTCTCGCGCTATCTTATCTGCATGTGAGGTTTTAAACTTAAAGCCCGAAGGACTGTGTTATGGCGAAGTTAATAGTACGGATGTTCAGTATGCGATTAAGCTAGCTAATGCATGTAATTTAAAACTGTTTCATTCAAAAAACTCAGCCACGCATTTTGATAGACAAACGATAAAAAGAATTACCACGGCAAGCATTGGCGAAGTCCCGTTTCACCATGCGCATGCGTTAATCGACAATCAACTATTAGATCAAACCCAAGGTCGAACAATTATAACCGGTACAGGCGCAGAAACGTATCGTGCGTTTTACTACGACCGAGGCATGCCAGGTTTTCGTTTCTTCGGGCAGAGCTCACTTAACAAGTATACAGTGCCACGCATCGAACGTTATATCAGTGAAGAATTAACAAAACAAACGTGGCCAATCGCTCAACTGCTTTTAAAAGACAGTGTTAGTATGGAAAAAACGCTTAACGATTTTATGAAAGCGCACATCTGTAACTATGTCGATGCAGCGAAGCAGGCTGATCAATTTTACTTAAAAGCCCGTTGCCAACGAATGGTTGTCGCTGGGCAGCAATTACTCGACAGTCACTATAATCGCACACACCCATTTTTAAATGATGAGGTCGTGTGTACGATGTTGAATCTACCTGCCAAGTACAAATTACACAGCGCTTTTCATCGCAAACTAATATCTGATTTATCGCCGAAACTTGCAGCACTACCTTGGGACAAAACGAATAAACCTTTAAACCAGGGTTTAACACTTGGACAAAAATACCCAGGGTTAGTCAGCCGGTTTGGTTTAAACGGGTATTTTGGTAAGCGCTCTAAACCTATGTACCAATATGATTATTCAGAAGTTAGTCAAAGCGTGTTATTAGCAACCGTAAATTTACTTGGACTTGATGATAAAGACAAAGCGGCGCTAATTTCACAAATAAGGCAATATAAGCTTGAGAACTATATAATCGGTTTTGGTCTAGTTTGGCTTAATTGCGTCGACAAATCGCAAATATTGAAAGCAAGTTAGATGCTACACTTTTTCACAAATTGACAAGCTTATGACAAACCTTGGCCCGAGCTTACTGATATATTATCGCTCGACTGTTTACCACCCCGACCAAAGGTAAATAATTAAACCCTAAAGGCCCAGCTTATAAAGATTCCGAATTACTCAAAGATTGGGCCTTTTTTTGAGTTCCTCTTGTAAGAAACATTACTTCACATAACTTTGGCGAAAAATGTAAGCGTTTAACGCATTAGCATCGTTTTGAACTTTAACAATAAGTAAGTATGATGTGTTCTTTACGCCTCAACTAAACAAAAGCGCAATAAAAGGCAATTCACTTAGCATGTGTAACGCACGGTTATCGTAGTTAGGTAACTTATAATATTCAAAAAAAGTTTGGGATTGCGTTAGGTTAAACAAAACGCCTTTGCAATTCTCACAATGTGAAAGTGTTATTTCATCCAAGTTTTTATCAAAAAGTGTTTTTGAACATTGCGGGCATACGTGTTTACTTGCCGTGCCTTTAGTAGTGTTTAAATGCGTTGAAAAAGCGCTAAAGTTAAATCTTCCCTTAC
This sequence comes from Pseudoalteromonas sp. NS-SX12, assembly GCF_057367955.1. NCBI lineage: Bacteria > Pseudomonadati > Pseudomonadota > Gammaproteobacteria > Alteromonadales > Pseudoalteromonadaceae > Pseudoalteromonas > Pseudoalteromonas sp. NS-SX12. The sequence continues at coordinate 190,688 of NZ_CM170635.1, forward strand.
CATTAAGCGCAGCATAGTACTTTTCAGGTAGCCATGAATAACCGCATTTACAACCAAAGCCTATTTCCCCATAACCTTTCCACACCTGTAAATCACATTCTTTACACGCACAACGCATATTTTGTCCCCCATTCTTTTGAATTAGAAGCGTATTAAAACTTCAACAAAGCTGGGACGTTTATGTGTTAAAGGGTGTATTTCAGTGTTGATTGGCTAAATAGGATGTACATGGGTGTTATGGTAAATCCGCTTTCAATAAACCAACACCCTACAGATAGCTTTATCGGTTCTCAGCAATTTTTGCGCGTATTAATAAGACTAAAGGCGGTGTTAAAACATGAGCTCTTAGGTGAGAATCAAGCCCAAGTGTCAATATGCTCCTCATCATCTTCACTTGTATGGCTTTCTTTTGTCGTATCTTCTTTTTGTTTTTTAAGTTCGGAAAGAGTTGCCTCATTCTTTTTAAGGCGCACTTTTGTAGCCTTATTATCGCTCACGCCAACGACATATAAGGTAGATTTGTCCACTGGGTGCACAGTGTTAATACGCGGCAAAAATGGGATTAAAATATCCATACATTACTCCTAGAACTTACCTATATATCGGCTAGGTTATAGTTTGCTTTAATATTAACGGTTTAAGCAATTTAAGTTGATGCCATGGAGTTCCAGTAACATAGCTTCTTTTTCGAAGTCTGCTTGTAATAGAGGTTGTTCTTGCCACCAATTATGCTCAAACGTTACATCTATCGAGTGCTCTAAAAACTTGATCTGGTCAATTTTAACAAAGTCACATTGACGCTTTTGTGTAAACAACAGTGCTAATCTAAAGATAGAAATCGCCTGCATAAATTCTTTAAAATCTGTATTTGAGTCAAGCTGTTCAGATTCAAATTTTAATTTCTTTCGATGATTCCGTACTAATAAGGTTAACAGCTGCTGTTCTTCTTGGCTAAAACCGGGAAGTAAACTATTCGCGATTATGTAAGCTGAATGCTTACGAATGTTAGACGAACTTATGCTTAAGCCTACTTCATATACGTCTGCAGCAAAAAAGACGATTTTCTGCAATTGCAAATTTACATTCCAACCTTTGTTTGCATGTTCAAACAACCAAGTAAGCATCGCTTTTACACGACTAGATTGACTTTTATCACAGTCAAAACGCTGGGCGAAGTTATCAATGCTTTGCTGCTTTAGGTTCTGATTGTCGCTGCAATCAATTAACTCGTGTAGTACCCCCTCGCGTAATGAGAAATCACAATACGATAACGACTTAATATTGAGTAACTCAAAGCACGCAATGGCAATCGCGACAGCAGAGCAGATAATACCTTTACGCTCTTCACTCAGTCCTAGCAACTCGATATATTCAATATCGCCAAACGAAATCAACTTATGCTTGATTACGTTTAAGTCTGATAAAGTGATTTGATCATGCTCTGAGTCATTAACGAGTGTGTGCTGTACGATACTCAAAATTGCTTTAAAGCTACCCGATGTACCAATAGCGCACTGCCAGTTGGTATTTTGATATGCATTAAGAATTGGCTCTATTTCTTGGCTCGCAGCAACAATGGCACGGTTAAAACTATCATGTGAAATAGAATTATCAGCAAAAAACATTTGCTGAAATGTAACACATCCCATGCTTCGGCTAGCAAGCTGATGCGTATTGGATCCTTTGCCAACAATAAACTCGGTGCTGCCACCGCCAATATCTATCACCAGTCTTATATCGTTATCAACACGATAATTAGCAACGCCTTGGTAAATTAACCGTGCTTCTTCCAATCCAGAAATTACATCAATATTAAATGGAATGATTTTTTTCGCACGTTGAATAAAGTGATATTTATTTTTTGCTTTTCGTACCGTGTATGTGGCTACGATTTTTACGTGATTTGCGTTAAACCCTTGCAGCGTTGTCGCAAACTCTTTTAATGCAGTTTCAGCTCTGACTATCGCGTCATCGCTTAAATTGCCGGCTGCGTCTAACCCTTCAGCTAAATGCACTTTTAGTTTTTCTTTGTGTAAGATTTCTAAACGGCCGCTTATTTGCCTTGCAACAATCAACTGGAAACTATTTGAACCAATATCTAACGCAGCAATTGTTGCAGTGCTTTTCATTAAGAGTTTTCTCGCTTTTTCAGGTAATCATAAATTGCAATTTGAGAGCGAAGCTTCATTTTATTGCCTCTACGAACGTAGTGGTTGCGTTGGCTTGAGTCTATTAATCGCGCTTTAGCACGGTCTTTAAATTGCAATTCAAGAATATCAATTATTATTTGTTTTAACGCATTATCGTAAATTGGAGTCGCCACTTCAACTCGATGATCGAGGTTTCGCGTCATCCAATCTGCCGACGAAATATAGACCTTTTCGTCACCCGAATTATGAAAAACCATAACTCGAGGATGCTCTAAAAATCGGTCGATAATACTGATAATACGAATATTTTCTGAAATTCCCTTAATATTGGGAATCAAACTACACATACCGCGAACGATAATACGAACTTGCACCCCAAAGGTCGACGCCTCATAAAGCTTATCAACCAAGCCCGTATCAACTAAGTTATTGACCTTAAGCGTAATTGCAGCTGGTTGCTTTAACTTTGCTTGGCTAATTTCGCTGTCGATTAGTTGATAGATTTTTTCACGCGCATTTACCGGTGAAACCATTAAATGTTCAAAGTTAAACGACTTGTAACTGTATTCAATAAAACGGAATACATCGGTGGCTTCGCGAGTTAGGTAAGAATGTTTAGTAAACAAGCTAAAGTCAGTATAAATATTTGCGGTTTTTTCATGAAAATTGCCAGTACCAATGTGTGCATACTTTTCAATCACACCTTTTTCTTTACGGTACACCAAACATAATTTTGAATGTACTTTTAAACTTGGAATACCAAATATTACTTTTACACCCGCTTCTTTTAACAATCGAGACCATTCAATATTATTTTCTTCGTCAAAGCGCGCTTTTAGCTCCACCATCACAGTGACTTTTTTACCATTTCTCGCCGCGTTGAGTAGCGCACTGATCACACGTGAGTGCTTTGCAACTCGGTAAATGTTGATCTTAATTTGCGTCACTTTTGGGTCGTAACTTGCTTGCCTTAAAAATTCAGTGAGGTGATTAAAGGTATGATAGGGATAATAAAGTAAAATATCACCAAGACTAATCGCTTTAAAAACATTGTCTTGCTGACTAAATTCTTTATTTTTTAAGGCCGGTAATGGACGGTTTTCAAGGTATTTACGCCCAACATTCGGAAATCCGATAAAGTCCTTAAAATTACGATATCGTGCCGAACCAATAGTCGAATCATATTGTTTAACACCCAATTTTTTACACAAAATTCGTAGCATTGCTTCGGGCATATCATCATCATATACCAAGCGCGTAGGCTCAGAGTTTAAGCGTTGTTTTAACCCTTTAGACATTTTATCAAGTAAACCTTCGTCTACTTCATCATCAAGGTTGTACTCAGCGTCGCGCGTCAGTTTGAACGCGTGACCTGATATGTCATCAAACTTATAAAGCCCGGTAAAAATATCGCGCAAAAAGTACTTTATTAAGTCATCTATTACGACAATGTGCTTATCTTTTTTGTTACGTTTGCTAGGTAAAATGACAAAGCGATTAATGGTTTGTGGCACTTCAAGTGCTGCATATTGCTCTCGCTCACCGTTAAGCGAAACCAAAATATAAACACACGAATCATTTAGGTGAATTTTCTTCTCTGGGGCATCACTGACTTTAATTGGCGTCATGTGATCGAGTACATTATTGATAAAATACTCGCTTAACCATGCTCGTGCTGCTTCATCTAGCTGTTCTGGCTTTGAGATGTAAATATTATAACGCGCTAAATCGATTAAAATTTGTTGGTAAATATCGTCAAACTTCTCGTTGAGCTTGAGTACTTTCTCTTGAATTTCGGCAAGTAACTGAATGTGCGTAGAAGGAAGCTTTTTAACTTCATCGAGTAAAATTCTGCGTTTAACATCGGCAACACGTACTTTAAAAAACTCATCAAGATTATTAGAGAATATGCCTAAAAAGCGGATGCGCTCAATAATCGGGTTAGTTTGATCTTTTGCTTCTTGTAACACGCGTTCGTTGAAAGACAACCAACTTAATTCTTTTTCAAAATATAACGGCGTCGCCGAGATATTAGATTCCATTTCCATGTAATACTAATTTATGCAATTAACTTATAGATTAGTTTATGTATTTTTTATTGCACAATTATTACGTGTTAACAGTAACTTAAAAAACGCGCCAAACGAGTCCAATAAAATCCATTTATAATGGCATGGGTTTACATAAACTCTTTTTGTCATTTGCACAGCGCGCGCACTTTTTACAGACAAAGCGAGGGGTATTAACTAACGCCGCTAGCTTTTCTAGCTTTTGCTCAATTTCTTTGCGCTTCCATTCACACAAAGTTTTACTCACATCTAACCTCAAATAACTAATCTAACGCCGTTGTTGAAACGGCTACTTTACTACCAGACCAAACAAACTAAGTCCAAATTGCGCTTTACGCTAAGCCCTAGTGATAAATTAAACACTATTTTATAAAACAAGCGTAATTTGACCTAATACTTTTATTTTTAATTAGGGAGTTTCTGTTGCATTTAAAATGTACATATTACTTTAATTATCTTTCAACATTAATGTATTAGCTATTGAGTACATTAAAATTGCAGTGTTGATAATTTTCCCCTTGATAAGCTGCTTTCTTAATCAAACCTGATACTAATTATTCGACTAATTTTGTCGTCAGGTTAAACATAAACCATCAAACAAGACAAAATACCCACTTGACCAATTTAATCAATAAAACACACTAAAAATGACAATTTAACTTGTATATACAGGCCTATACAAGCTAATTTTAAAGCACCAACCAACAAGGTTAAGATGTTGTTTTTATTGATATGTTATTTTTTGAAATATAGTATTCACAATTAAGATGCTATTTTTTATTGCAAAGCATTAAAATTCATGTTTTTCTATAAATACAAAAGCCAAACAGGCTTATTATTTAAAAGGTTTATATCATGCTAAATACACTGAACACTATTCATCACCATCATACAACGGAGTAGCTTTCAGGTATTTCGCTGGAGGGCTATTCCGAAAATATGTCCTCTGGTAATCAACAAGAATGAGCCCGAGGACAACCTCGGGCTTTTTTGTAGCCCAAATTAAATTTAACGCATTATTAGAATTAAATATTGGGAATGAGAAAATGAGTGATAACAACCGTCTACGCATTGCGATTCAAAAATCAGGGCGTTTATCAAAAGACTGCCAAGACCTACTTAAACAACTGGGTGTAAAACTAAACTTACGTGAACAACGCTTAATTGCACACGCTACTAACATGCCAATTGACGTATTGCGTGTACGTGATGACGATATCCCAGGGTTGGTAATGGACGGCGTGTGTGACTTAGGCATCGTTGGCGAAAATGTTCTCGTTGAAAGCCAAGCTGAACGTGCTGCACAAAGTCTAAATGCCGAGGTGACTAAACTTGCAAAACTCGATTTTGGTTACTGCCGCCTAGCACTTGCCTGGCCACAAGAGTTAGGTCAGTTGCCGTTGAGTTGGTTTGAAGGCAAAAAGATTGCGACTACCTACCCTGAGATTTTAAAGCAATATCTTAAAAATCAAGGGATCAACGCATCGACTGTGCTACTTTCAGGGTCAGTTGAAGTCGCGCCGCGTGCAGGCCTTGCCGATGCAATTTGTGATTTGGTTTCAACGGGTGCGACACTCGAAGCAAATGGTCTTTTGCAAGGCGAAACCATCTTAGAGTCTAACGCCTGTTTAATTCAAAACCCGTCAATGGATAACCAGCAAAAGCAAGCGTTGCTTGATACTTTACTACCTCGTCTAAAAGCGGTGCGCCAAGCTAAAGAAAGTAAATATATTATGCTTCACGCGCCTAAAGCGGGATTAGACGAAATTTGCGAATTGTTACCAGGTACGGGCAAACCAACCGTATTATCACTTGCCGGCACTGACGATTTAGTTGCGTTGCACATGGTTTCTAGTGAAACGCTTTTCTGGGAAACCATGGAAGCATTAAAAGAAAAAGGTGCAAGCTCGATTCTTGTAATGCCAATCGAAAAGATGATGGAGTAAACCGTGAACGTTTGGTCGCAACTTTCCGCTGCACAACAAGACGCTTTATTGGCACGCCCTGCTCAACAAGATCAGAGCGCACTGCAAGCGCGTGTTCAAACTATTATCGATACCGTCAAAGAAAATGGCGATAAAGCGATACTTGATTTTAATCAGCAGTTCGATAATAACCAAAGTGAACAGCTTATTGTGCCACAAAGTGAAATTGATAATTCACCCGCGCTATTAAGTACTGAATTAAAAACCGCTATTGATATTGCGTTTAAAAACATTACTAAATTTCACCAAGCACAATTACCCGTTACGAAAATTATTGAAACACAACCTGGCGTGTGTTGCGAGCTGCGTTATCAACCAATTCAAGCAGTTGGAATTTATGTACCTGGTGGTACTGCTCCCCTGCCTTCGTCGGTATTAATGCAAGGTGCCCTTGCAAAACTCAGTGGCGCTAAAACCATTGTGTTAGCAACACCGGTTAAAGGCGATATGGCGATTAATCCTGCCATTTTGTATGCTGCAAAATTATGTGGTGTGACCACGCTTATTAAATCAGGTGGTGCAGGTGTTATTGCAGCAATGGCTTTCGGTACGGATTCCGTACCCAAAGTAAATAAAATCTTTGGCCCGGGTAACAGCTATGTGACGATGGCAAAACAGTTAGTTGCTCAGCAAGCTACTGGTGTTGCAATTGATATGCCTGCGGGTCCTTCTGAAGTGCTTGTAATTGCCGATGAAGGCGCAAACCCCGCTTTTGTTGCCGCAGATTTACTATCACAGGCCGAACACGGTGAAGATTCTCAAGTAGTTTTAGTATCAAACTGCGAAACGTTAATAAATGAAACCAAACGTGAAATTGACGCGCAACTAAGTACACTTTCTCGTAAGGCGATTGCTCAAAAAGCATTGTTAAACTCGCCTTTTATATTAGTTGATAGCATTGAGAGTGCGATTAAGGTATCAAACCAATATGGGCCGGAGCACTTAATTGTACAAACACGTGATGCTGCAGATATTGTAGATAAATTCTATAACGTTGGTTCGTTGTTTGTTGGCGATTATACGCCTGAATCAGCTGGCGACTATGCCTCAGGTACAAATCACGTGTTACCGACGTACGGCTATAGCCAAGTTTATTCCGCGCTTAACTTAATGGACTTCTTTAGAACCTATACAGTGCAAACCATTTCACAGTCTGGCTTAGCGCAACTTGCAAACAGTATCTTGCCGCTAGCAGAAGCTGAGGGATTAGACGCACACGCAAACGCGGTGTCAATCAGGTTACAGGAGGCCAAATTATGAGCCGTGAATTTGCCCCAGAATATATTCAATCACTGAAAGCGTATAGCTCTGCAAAAAGCGAAAAACTAAGTGGTTCAACGTGGTTAAACGCCAATGAAAGTCCTTATGCAAAAGAGTATGCACTAAATTTAGATAACTTAAACCGTTACCCAGATCCGCAACCTGAAAACGTGATCAACGCATACGCGCGCTATAGCAATCTTACAGGCGAAAACATTTTGATGACACGTGGTGCAGATGAAGGTATTGAGTTATTGGTACGTACCTTTTGTCAAAATGGTAAAGACAGCATCGCACAATTTTTACCGACTTACGGCATGTATAAGGTAACCGCAGAAAGTGCCAATGTTGCGTTAGTAAATTTAAGCCAAGCGCTTTTAATTGATGCACCACAGTCAGAGCTTTTAGATTGTGTTGGTAACGCCAAGTTGGTATTTGTCTGTAATCCAAATAACCCAACCGGTAACGTGCTTCCACTGTCTCGAATCGAAGAGATTGTAAAAGCATTTGAAGATAAAGCCATTGTCGTCGTTGACGAAGCTTATATTGAATTTTGTGAAGAATTTACAGCGGCAGGGTTAATCGAAAAGTATCAAAACCTGGTGGTTTTAAGAACCTTATCAAAGGCATTTGCATTAGCGGGTTTACGCACCGGATTTGTGTTAAGCAATCCAGAGCTAATTAAAACAATGCGCAAGGTGCTAGCGCCGTACCCTGTATCGAGTGTGGTTGCCGCAATAGCCGAACAAGCGCTTACAAGCTGCAACATCAGTAGCGTTAAACGCCAAGTGTCAATTATAAACAACAATCGTGCAACACTTATTAATCAGTTATCTGCGTGCAAACACGTGCGTAAGGTGCTACCGAGTTTTGCAAATTTTGTCACTATCCAGCTGAGCGATAAAAACCACATAGCGGCGGCTATGCAAAGTGGCTTAATTATGCGCCCTTTTACACTTTATGGCGAAGATAATTGGCTACGAATCAGTATTGGGTCAGAGCAAGAGCTTAACGTTGTATTCAACTGGCTACTAGAAATAAACGGATAATAATTATGGCAGTTCCTTACTTATTTATAGATAGAGACGGTACTTTAGTAGAAGAGCCAGCTATCGACAAACAACTTGATACACTCGAAAAGTTAGTTTTTGAGCCAGGCGTTATACCTGCGCTGTTACAACTGCAAGCTGCAGGTTATAAACTGGTTATGGTATCTAACCAAGATGGCTTAGGCACAGATAGTTTCCCACAGGCCGACTTTGACGCTCCGCATAATAAAATGATGCAGGTTTTTAGCGCATCGAACATCACTTTTGATGAGGTATTAATTTGCCCACACTTTGACGATGAAAATTGCGCCTGCAGAAAGCCAAAAACAGGGTTACTAAAAAAGCTGATGCAATCTGGCAATGTAGATTTAGCAAACTCCTATGTGATTGGCGACCGCCAAACCGATATTCAACTTGCTGAAAACCTGTGCTGTGAAGGTATTTTGTATACAGGCAACTGGCCTGAGATCGTAACTAAACTCACGACGCGTAATCGTACCGGCGAAGTTAATCGCAATACCAGCGAAACCCAAATCTCAGTTAGCGTAAACCTTGATTCGGGCAAACAAGGGGAAGTACAAACGGGACTTGGCTTTTTTGACCACATGCTCGACCAAATTCGTACGCACAGTAATATCGGCCTTAATATTAAGGCGTCTGGTGATTTACACATTGATGAACATCACCTTGTTGAAGATGTGGGTATTGCACTTGGTCAAGCACTTAAACAAGCGCTGAGTACCAAAACACAAATTGGCCGCTATGGTTTTTCGTTGCCAATGGATGAGTGTAAAGCAGACGCACAAATTGATTTATCGGGTCGTGCATCGTTCGTACTAAATGCTAATTTCTCACGCGAAAAAGTGGGAGACATGGATGTGCAAATGGTTGAGCACTTCTTCAAGAGCCTCACTGATAATGCAGCAATTAGCCTAATTTTAAGTGTGTCAGACGGTAATTGCCATCATCAAGTTGAAGGGCTATTTAAAGCGTTTTCACGTGCACTGCGCATGGCAATTGCCAAAGATGTTACCCAAACCACTGCCAGTTCTAAAGGATGTTTATGATAGCCATAATTAACACCGGTTGTGCAAACATTAATTCGGTTCGATTTGCATTTGAGCGTTTAGGCGCTCAGGTTGAAATTATCACAGAGCCAGAAAAACTTAACGATTTTCCTCGTGCTGTGCTGCCTGGTGTAGGTCATGCTTCAGTAGCAATGAAACGCTTAATTGATAACAACTGGCAAGATGCTATACGCAATTACAAAAAGCCTTTACTGGGTATTTGTTTGGGTATGCAGTTAATGTGCGATGAAACTGAAGAAGGTGGAGTGAAGACCCTTAGCCTCATTCCTGGAAAACTAAATGCGCTTAAAAGCGAGAGCCTAACACTACCGCATATGGGCTGGAATAATTTAGATTTAAAGTCAGACCACCCTATTTTAGCGGGCATCAATGGCAACGACCAAGTGTATTACGTGCATAGTTTTGCTCATGTGCCGAATCAATACACATTGGCATCAAGCAATTATAGTACTGAATTTTCAGCTATTATTGCCAAAGATAATTTTATTGGCATGCAATTTCACCCTGAAAAATCAGCCCGCGTTGGCGAACGTTTGCTGAAAAACTTTTTAGCGTTATAGGAACAATAATGATTATTCCCGCATTAGATATTTTACAAAATCGAATTGTTAGACTATACCAAGGCAAGTACGACACGGCACAATTTTATGATTTTGACTTTAAACAACGGTTAACAGAGTACGCAAATTCAGGCGCTGAACGAATTCACATTGTTGATCTTGAAGGCGCCCGTGATCCGGACAAAAAGCAATGGCAGTTCATACAAGAAGCATCAAACGAGCTCAAACTACCCTTTCAAATCGGCGGCGGCATTCGAAGCGAGTCAGACATATCCACTTGGCTGAGCGCAGGCGTACATCAAGTGGTGATTGGCTCGAAAGCAGTGACGGACAAGAGCCAAGTAAAGAATTGGATAAACACATTCGGCGCCGCTAAATTTGTAATCGCACTGGATGTTAACAAAGACGGTGAGACTTGGCGCCCTGCTACCCACGGTTGGCTCGAAAAATCCCCTTACGATCTGTTTGAATTTATTGAATTCTATAAAGAATTGGGCGTAAAAGACTTTTTGTGCACTGACATTAGTAAAGACGGCACAATGACCGGCCCTTCATTTAAACTATACCAAGACATTCTTTCAAAGTTTGATGATATTCGCGTGCAAGCATCAGGCGGTGTTAGTTCCCTTGAGGATATTAAGCAGTTAAAAGCGCTTAGTGTCGGTGGTGTAATTTTAGGTAAATCATTACTCGATAATGCGTTTAGCGCTAAGGAGGCTGTAACGTGTTATCAAAACGCATAATTCCTTGTTTAGACGTTAAAAATAATCAAGTTGTAAAAGGCGTTAAGTTCAAAGAGCACGAAATTGTGGGCGATATATTGGAACTTGCCGAGGCGTACTCGCAAGCAGGTGCCGATGAGCTAGTGTTCTATGAAATTACAGCGAGTGTTGAAAAGCGTTTACTTGATGTTACTTGGGTGGAGCAAATTGCCCGTTATATCAATATCCCATTTTGCGTTGCGGGCGGCATTAAATCGGTCGCCGACGCTGCAAAAGTACTCGAAATGGGCGCGGATAAGATCAGCATTAATAGCCCTGCAATAGCAAGGCCTGAGCTTATCAAAGAGTTACATGATGAATTTGGTAAACAGTGTGTTGTGGTTGGTATCGACAGTTTTTACGACAAAACCACAGGCGAATACCTCGTATATCAACTAACGGGCGATCCTAACGCATCAAGCCAAACACGCTATAAAACTCATGAATGGGTTAAGCAAGTGCAAGACTTAGGTGCCGGTGAAATTGTACTTAACTGCATGAACCAAGACGGCGTAAGAAAGGGTTATGACAATCAACAATTAAGTGAAATACGTGCGATTTGTGACGTTCCTTTAATTGCCTCTGGCGGCGCGGGTAAAATTCAAGATTTTGCCGACGTATTTTTACAAAGTAATGTCGATGGCGCACTTGCTGCATCAGTTTTTCACAAAGGCTTAATTGATATAACCGAGCTAAAACAAACCCTGAATCAACAGACAATTCCGGTGCGATTATGAAATTAGATCTATGCAATATTTCTGCTCTTGATTTTGATAAAAGTGAGCTTATTCCCGCGATTGTACAGGATGTGCAATCGGGGCAAATTTTAATGCAGGGCTTTTGTAATCTAGCGGCAGTTCAAACGACTCTAAAAATTGGTAAAGTAACTTTTTATAGCCGTTCAAAACAGCGTTTATGGACAAAAGGCGAAAGCTCTGAAAACTATCTGGAATTAGTATCAATGCATACTGATTGTGACCAAGATTCGTTATTAATACTCGCAAAACCGCAAGGTCCAACTTGTCACTTAGGCACACAGAGTTGTTTTGGTGATGCGAGCACCGACTTAAGCTTTTTAGGTACGCTTAACAGTGTTATTGCAAAGCGAAAAAATGACGACCCAGCCGAAAGTTACACTGCAAGTTTATTTGCCAAAGAGTTGAGTCGCAGTTGTCAAAAGGTGGGCGAAGAAGGTGTTGAAGTTGCCTTAGCAGCAATGAAAAATGACAACGAAGAGTTACTCAATGAATCAGCTGATTTACTGTATCACTTATTAGTTCTGTTACAACGACAAAACCTAGATATTAGCCAAGTTATTAATGTACTAAAAAATAGACATAAATAAGCTCTACTCGTTAACCAAGGTTGCAATAGCAACCTTGGGCATCAGTTAAAATAGTCGCGCCTAATGCGTTGTGCTCGGTATTGTCGTTGATGTACTGCTCGACAAGACCTTCGCCTTCGCTACAAAACATTCCTGTTGCATAAGGACCAAGATAGGTTAACTTACCATTTTGGTTGATTACTGCGACTGCAGGTACCGAAGGTATATTAAAACGATTATTATTTTTAAGCGTTATAGCATGATTTTTAAAGCCGTGTTCCGATGCAAGGTTTTTCACTGACACAACATGGCTTTGGGCAACATACTCACAAAAGCAATTATCCATTGTAAAGTGCACTACAGCCCCATTTCTAATACCTAAAGTTTCTTCAATTAGCGATGTAAATCGATGATCAAATTGAGTGTCCATCGCGTTACTCAAAAGTAAGCCGTTTACATCAAATTGCTTTGCTTTTAAGGTCGACAAGTACAATACACTGCTGGTTAAAATAACTGACCATACCGCTAACACAACCCAATGTAATTTAGAGATCAAAGCGTGATAACTCGCGGTTTAAGTTTTCAATATCGTTCTTCATCTCTTTAAAGCGTTGGCCGGACTCATTAGTATTGTGTTTTAATTGCTCTGAATTATGTGATAAGCGCTGTGTCGATTCAGAAATACTCGCCGACACCGTTGCTTGCTCGTTTGCAGCACTTGCAACCGACGCCATGTTATTAACCATACTTTCAATATTATCAACCACGCCCAGCATCATGTTAGATGCGTCTTTTGCCTGTGCAACCGTGTCTTCTGCTTGAACTAAACACTTGTCCATTTGCTCAACCGAAGATGACGCCTCATTAATTAACGCCGCAGTAATTTCACTGATCTGCTCTGCATTTTGACGCGTTTTCATCGCAAGCTGCCTTACTTCGTCTGCAACAACTGCAAATCCACGGCCGTGCTCACCGGCGCGAGCTGATTCAATTGCAGCATTTAACGCTAATAAGTTGGTTTGATCTGAAATCGATTTAATGGCATTCATGACTTCTTCAATTTGATTACACTTTAACGCAAGTTCACCAATTGTTTGCGATGTAGCCGCTAAGTCACCTTTCAGCCCTTCGATATTTTGCGCAGAACTATCAATAATTTGCTTTGTTTTATCAGTTCGGTTAAACGCATCGCTTGCACTTTCATTTGCTTCACTTGCTTGGCTCGCAACGTTCGCATTTGCCACTGTCATTTGTTCCGTTGCGGTTGCAATTAAGTTGATTTGACTGACATTTTCGTCGGTCGCACGCTCTACATCGTTAGTTAAATCTAACACAGCTTCAGAGCGTAGTAACACACCTTCACTTACGGTTTTGGTTTGTTTTATAAATCCACTTAACGAGGTCATTAACTTTTGATAATCAGAGCCATCTGATTGCTTGTTTGTAAACGTGGTTAAGTCGAACTTACCCTCTTTACTCAACACATCATGTATTGATTCTGATAATTTATACGCACTTACCGCCTCTCTATGCGTTAATTTAGCGACATACATTAGTACGCCGCCTTCGGTAATCGCAAAAAGCGCATGAATGATTAAAATGTAAAACGCTAAATGCCCTTGTTCAAATATGTAAATCGAGGCGCCTTGCGACTGCACAATAAAAAACAGAATATGATGAACGGCTATAAATAACACGCTCGACAAAATCACCTGCCAATCGCGGTAAAAACTTAAAAATGCCAGCATTACAAATATTTCGAAGTGTAATTCCGTTAACCCCATGGCTTGTTGAATATGGAGTGCTGCAAATAACTGAACCGCTATACCGACAGCATGGCGGGTAACTGATGCAAACGGTGCAGTGTTAATTAAAAATAGCGGCAATACGACAATAAGCAGGCCAATTGCAATACCTTCAAACCAGGTATCGGTAAAGAATGCGATAATTAACGTAATAATAAACTGGCCAATTAATACCGCAGAGAAAATCCGGTTTGCTTTTTCAATCCAAGGGTAATTCATTTAAACTTCCAAATAGTGCTCATAAATAAACGGTAATACAACACGAGTTGTACGTTTTGTAATGCCGAACGGCTCATTTTCCTATGCTACAATTTTAAATCTAAATTAAAAATTAGTATTTGATTTAGCTTTTGTTTATTGCAAATTTAACAATTAATTTTAAGCGTGATTAAATGCTAAACAATACACTTGTTGATAATTGATAAATCACAATATTGCTTACGTTAAGCATAGATTTTCTTTTTAAGTCTCGCTATGCTGATGACAAATTATTAGGGATAGCATTATGTTTCGTAAAATTTCTGCTGCATCGCTGTTTTTGCTTTTAGTTGGCTGCGGTTCAACACTCACTCCGACACAAACAGCCTACGTCGATAACTTGACCCCATGTGGAAAAATTCAAGGTTTAGTTGATGGTTTTGAAAATCAATTCGAGCCGCTTAAAGCAACACGTGTTCAAACTAAGTTCGGCGATGTGTGGACACCAAAGTACCATTTGCTAGGCAATAGTTGTCAAATTCTCGGTATGAATAACGAAAGAGTGTCTTACAAGTGTGCAAAGCAATACGATAACGAATCACAAAGCCGTGACGCGTTTGACTTAGCCGTAAATCAAGTAGCACAATGTTTGGGCAGCCAATGGCAAACAAATAACACAGCACAAAATCAAAGCCAACGAACGACATTTAAAAACGCCGAGCACGATGCCGTTATTAGTATTCAAAGCGGACAAACAAACGCCAAGTATAATAAAACGTGGCAAACATCCTTTGAAGTTGGCGGTTTAATTAAAAAATAAGTCCATATATTCATTATAAAAAATCAATAAAAAGGGCCCACAGTTGTGAGCCCTTTTTAATATTTTTCTTAGCTAAAGTAATAAACTAAGTTACCAAGCTAAATTACTTAGTTAAGTCATCAAAAAACTTCTTAACACCATCAAAGAATCCTTGCTCTTTTGGACGATGGCGCGAGCTATCACCGCCCATGCTCTCATCCAATTCGCGTAATAATTCTTTTTGACGTTCGTTTAAGTTAACCGGTGTTTCAATAATAACTTTACAGATTAAATCACCCACTGCACCGCCGCGAACAGACTTAACGCCTTTACCGCGCATACGGAACATTTTATCCGTCTGACATTCTGAAGGAATTTTCAGTTTTGCACGACCGTCTAGCGTTGGTACTTCAATTTCGCCACCAAGTGCTGCTGTGGTAAAGCTAAGAGGAACTTCACAATATAAATTGCTGCCGTCACGAACAAAAATTGGGTGTTCACGAACAGAAACCTGCACGTATAAATCACCTGCTGGTGCTCCGTGTTGCCCTGCTTCACCTTCGCCAGCTAAACGAATACGGTCGCCAGTATCAACACCTGCTGGAATTTTCACAGACAAGGTCTTGGTTTTTTCTACGCGGCCCTGACCATGACACTTATTACATGGATCTGAGATAATTTGACCGCTACCATTACATGTAGGACATGTTTGCTGAACAGCAAAGAAGCCTTGGCGCATTTGTACTTGGCCATGACCATGACAGGTACCACATGTTTGTGGCTTAGAGCCTTTCTTCGCGCCAGAACCATCACATGGTTCACATGACACCCAAGTTGGTACTTTAATTTCAACGTCTTTACCGCGAACTGCTTCTTCTAGACTTAAATCTAGGTTGTAGCGTAAGTCAGCACCACGTTGTTGGCGAGATTGACGTCGGCCACCGCCGCCGCCACCAAAAATATCGCCGAATACGTCACCAAAAATATCGCCAAAATCTGCACCGCCGCCAAAGCCACCGTGACCGCCGCCACCACCTTGTTCAAAGGCTGCGTGACCAAATTGGTCGTATGTTTGACGTTTTTGACTGTCGCCAAGTATTTCGTATGCTTCTTTTACTTCTTTAAACTTAGCTTCTAAGTCTTTGTCGCCTGCGGTACGATCTGGGTGATACTTCATAGCAAGGCGTTTGTATGCCTTTTTAATATCACGATCGCTAGCGTCTTTTGCAACGCCTAGTACTTCATAATAATCGCGTTTTGACATAATTACTGCTTTCCCCGTTAGTTGGCTAACTGCATTTGCATTGCCCCAGCGGGGTCTTTAGCCTCAAAATTCATAAAACCTTTAGATACACTAAGGGCGCGTCTGAGTCGAAACCCGCGCGCCCTCTTTAAAGTAAATTACTTTTTATCGTCTTTTACTTCTTCAAACTCAGCGTCAACAACGTCGTCATCTTGCTGTGCTTGTTGCTGTTGGCCTGCGTCGCCGCCAGCTTGTTGCGCTTGTGCATTTGCTTGCGCAATTTCCATTAGTTTTTGCGATTTTTCGATAAGCGCTTGCGTTTTCGCTTCGATTTCAGCTTTGTCATCGCCTTTCACTGCTGTTTCTAGCTCTGAAAGTGCTGCTTCAATCGCTGCTTTATCGTCAGCTGGTAGTGCGTCACCTGCTTCTTCGATTTGCTTGCGTGTACCGTGAACCATTGCATCACCTTGGTTACGCGCTTGTACTAGTTCTTCAAACTTCTTATCTTCTTCTGCGTTTGCTTCCGCATCACGTACCATTGCATCGATTTCATCATCGCTCAGACCTGAAGACGCTTGGATTGTGATCTTCTGCTCTTTACCCGTGTCTTTATCTTTTGCAGATACGTGTAAGATACCATCAGCGTCAACGTCAAACGTTACTTCAATTTGTGGTGCACCGCGTTGTGCAGGGCGAATACCTTCTAGGTTGAATTGACCTAGTGATTTGTTCGCGCTTGATTGCTTACGCTCACCTTGAAGTACGTGAATTGTTACCGCGCTTTGGTTGTCTTCAGCAGTTGAGAATACTTGTGACTTCTTCGTTGGAATCGTTGTATTCTTCTCGATTAATGCAGTCATAACCTGACCCATTGTCTCGATACCTAGCGAAAGAGGAATAACGTCTAGTAGTAGTACGTCTTTTACGTCACCCGCTAAAACACCACCTTGAACCGCAGCACCCATAGCAACTGCTTCATCAGGGTTTACGTCTTTACGAGGCTCTTTACCGAAGAAATCAGTAACTGCTTTTTGTACTAGTGGCATACGTGTTTGACCACCCACTAGAATTACATCGTTAACATCGCTAACAGAAAGATCTGCGTCAGCTAATGCCTTTTTAAGTGGCTCTAGTGATTGCGTTACGAGATCTTCAACAAGTGACTCTAACTTAGCACGCGTTAGTTTAACGTTCATGTGCTTAGGACCTGACGCATCAGCAGTTACATACGGAAGGTTAACTTCTGTTTGTTGTGCACTTGAAAGTTCGATCTTCGCTTTTTCTGCAGCTTCTTTAACACGCTGCATCGCAAGTGGATCCGTCTTTAAGTTGATGCCTTGGTCTTTTTTGAATTCTTCAACTAGGTAGTTGATAACGCGGTTATCGAAATCTTCACCACCTAAGTGCGTGTCACCATTGGTTGCTAATACTTCAAACGTGTGCTCGCCTTCTACTTCATCAATTTCGATGATAGAGATATCGAATGTACCACCACCTAAGTCGTAAACAGCAACTACGTTATCGCCTTGCTTCTTATCCATGCCATATGCAAGTGCAGCAGCCGTTGGTTCGTTGATAATACGTTTAACATCAAGGCCCGCGATACGACCCGCGTCTTTTGTCGCTTGACGTTGAGCATCGTTAAAGTATGCCGGTACAGTAATTACTGCGCCAGTTACCGCTTCACCTAAGAAATCTTCTGCTGTTTTCTTCATTTTCTTAAGAACTTCAGCTGAAATTTGTGGTGCAGCGCGTTTTTCGCCTTTCGCTTCTACCCATGCATCGCCATTGTCTGCTTTAACAATTTTGAATGGCATGATGTCGATATCACGTTGTACTTCTTCGTCTTCAAAACGACGACCGATTAAACGCTTGATTGCGAATAATGTATTTGTTGGGTTTGTTACCGCTTGACGCTTTGCAGGTTGACCTACAAGCGTTTCACCTTCGTCAGTGTATGCGATAATTGATGGGGTTGTACGATCACCCTCTGCATTTTCAATTACGCGTGGCTTATCGCCGTCTAATACTGCAACACATGAGTTTGTTGTGCCTAAGTCGATACCAATAATCTTACCCATGGAACCTCTCCTACTTCTTTAATTCTGTATCAAAAAATGATTAATTCGTTTAGATGGTTACTTAATAGGGGTGGGGTAATGACAATTCAACTGTAAAACGTAAATTTTTTTTAAAATTTTGAAATTTTTTTTGCAATGATGAATTTTGATACAACAAGTGGTCATACCACTGTATTTTTGTTATAAACAAACTAGTTACAATAACAAATGAATTTCTTATGCATTTTGATCAATTATTAGACCAAGTTAATTCACGTCTTACCCAGTTAACCTTCCCTGCAAACTGGTGCCAAGGCCGCACAGCCTTCGGTGGTATTTCTGCAGCTATGCTGTACACCGCAATGCGCACTGTAATTAATGACGAACGTACGTTACTGTCACTGAGTACTAATTTTGTTGGCCCGCTGATCGCCGATGCGCCATTTAATATTGAGCTTTCACTTTTGCGTGAAGGTAAAAATGCATCACAGATTGAAGCAAGAATTATTCAAGACGGAAAAGTCGCGGTGATTGCCCTTGCATGCTTTGCAATAAAACGTGATTCAAATGTGATTGTTGAAAATAAAGCGACATGCCCGTTGGCACCGGTTAATGAAGAAAACCTTACCCCTTATATAGAAGGCGTAACTCCCCAATTTTTCCAACACATGAGTTTTAACATTCAAAAAGGTGCTATGCCGTTTTCAAATGCATCGAATGGCGAACTTGCAGGATGGATGCGTTTAAAAGAAACACCGAGAGATTTAACTGTTGCGCATATATTAGCGCTGACAGATGCGTGGCCGCCTGCACAATTACAAATGTATGCAAACGTTGCTCCTGCTAGTTCAATGTCTTGGTATATTGAGTTTTTACCTCACCAGCCATTAGCAGCTGACGCTTGGCTTGGTTTTGATGCGTTTACCCATCATAGTCGCGATGGGTATGCCTGTGAAGAAGCGAACATTTATAATCAGGCGGGTGAATTATTGGCTATGAGTCGCCAAACCGTTGCGCTGTTTGATTAAGCTAAAAGTTATTATTTAAGCGCTCATTAAATGGGCGCTTAAATGCCACCGATGCTCACCTAATATAACGCTATTAATCTAATTTGCATTGCTCAATAAAAAACCAACAATAAAGACATTTAAAACTAATTTACCGCTTCAAACCCAGCTTTTAGTTTAGTTATCATATCGTCGCTAATTTTAGTATTGCATGCAAAATATAAACTCGTTGCTTCTTGTTTAAATTTGAATACCTTGGTTAATTCAGGAGTGGTTTTGTCAATTTCGCGCTGTGTTTTGTATTGCTTTTCGTTCAATACAATAAGATCAAGTACATGTTTACGCTGCTTCATAATGTGGAACAATCTATCGACATTCTCAATCACTAATAATTGCGCGCCTAATTTAAACCCGTGTTGCGTTAAATAATGATGGCTAAAATTGTTTTCTATTACCGCGGTTTTGTATTCTTTTGCGGCGAGAATTGACTCTAATTTAATTTGTTTTTCGGGTAAGGCATAAAAATAAGCCGTAAAGTGGCTTAGTTTAGCAACCCACTTAAAATGAGGTTCACGCATTGGTAAACGAGCGAGCGAAAAGATACACGCATTTGGGTCGCGTAGCACCCCGTTATAAGCAAGTGACCAGCCAAGTACATTTAGCTCATAATCAATATTTGCAGCATTTAACGCACGATGTACTTTATCGAAATTGGGCCCGACAAATTTCCCGTGCTCATTGTAATATTGAAAGCCACTTAAATTTTCAGTGAATACCGTCAGTTTACCGAACGCACTAATAGGCATTAAGCATAATAAGACATACAGTGCGGCTAATCGGTTTACCATCTTTACCTTTTTGATAAATCACGGGGTTTCATACTGTTAAGTGTAAACCCTGTTATTGACTTTAGAAACTATAAGAGCAAAAAAGGTGCCATTTGGCACCTTTTTTAATTTACTTACTGTTCATCGCATCAATTAACAAGGCAGAAATTTTGGCTCCCTCTCGCAATGTACTTTCAGACGCTTGTTTACCACTGTGTGACGCATCGGTAAACGGCGCAATTTCCATCATATCTGCGCCCGTAATTGGGAACTCTTTAGCAAGTGCATTTAAAATTAGCATTGCTTCATCTGGCGTCATACCATCGTATTCAGGTGTACCCGTTGCCGCTGCAAATGTTGCATCAAGAGCATCGATATCAAAACTGACGTAAAGCTCGTCGACATTATCTGCTTTTAGCTGTGCAATTACTTGGTCAACAATCGCTTGTGCGCCCTTTTCTCGAATCTCATGCGCCCAATGCTGTTTAACACCAAATGTTGATTCCCAATGAGTTTTATCTTTACCACTTGAGCGAATACCAAACTGAATTAAATGATGTGGTGCCGGTAAAAACTCCAGAATATGTGTACACCAAGAGCCAAAACATAAATCAATACCTAAACGCTCAACAAGTAAGTCGGTGTGTGCATCAAAGTGAATAATTGCAGTGCGTTTACCTTGCGCACGTTTTGCCTTTAAGTACGACTTAGTTAATGGGTAACTAATTGAGTGGTCGCCACCAATACCAAAAATCCCTTTATCTGGGAAATTGGCGTAAAAGTCATCACAGACATCTTCGGTAATTGATAATGGGCTTACGTGATAATCGCTGCTTTCATCTTGATAAAGCGCTTTTTGACAGTTTGAAATCGTACCGTCGTTTAAGTATTTATCATGTAGCAGGTGTGGAATAACGCGCACATCACCTAAATCGAATGTTTTCGCATTTGGTTGTTGTTCCATTAAGGTGCTGCGTAAAAATAGCGGCCCCCAGTTTGCGCCGCGTAAAATGCCACCGCCGCAATCTGAACTAATGCCTAACGTTACTGCGCTATATTCACTTTGTTCAATAGTTTGCAGACTATCACGCCACAGCGAATCGATGTTTTCGGTCTGACCATAGATTGACTGGTGCAGCGCTTCTTTTCGCTCTTTCGCCGTGTTAACAGTGAAAACACCATTACCCGGTGGGCATAAGCAATTTGTTACTTTTTCTATAAATGTGTTTTTAGAGTCGCTCATATTCAGCTCCGAACAAAGCATAATCAGTCATATAATTATGCATAGATTAAAAATTTATTGCTGGAAATACCATTTATTACTAAATCCGCTCGTTACAAAACTAAGCAAGGTATCTTTTAATGGTCTTTAATTATTAACTCTTTGTATTTGTTAAAAATTGGTTTAGTCGATAAACCCAACAATAATCTACATGCCCCTTTCTTAGAGGCTTTGCCTTTGAATGTCAAATCAACTACAAGAAACAACCCGTAATCACCTGAAGATTTATTCAAGCTAACTGCATAGCTTTTCATATAATTATCAAGTTCTAATTTGTAACTAAATGATTTATAATGCGTTCGCTTAACAATTACATACAATCAGGAAACGTTTAATGGAACTAAACACAGCGCCGCAAACTCGCCGTTCGCAAGTTCAATTCGCAGGTCAAACTGGCCAATTTTTTTCAATCTGGATAGTTAATATTGTGCTTACTGTACTCACCCTTGGCATTTATTCTGCTTGGGCTAAAGTCAGAACACATCGCTACTTTTACAGTAATACCAGTGTCGATGGGCACCAATTTACCTATCTTGCTAATCCAATCCAAATTTTAATTGGCCGCATTATTGCCGTCGTATTATTTGCTATATACGTTGGTAGCGTTCAATTTGTTCCAATTCTTGGCTTATTTATTATGCTTATCGCACTGTTTTTAATGCCTTGGGTTATTAACCGCAGTATGCGATTCCAACACCGCATGACAAGCTATCGAAATGTACGTTTTGGTTTTAACGGCAGCTATGGCGAAGCGTTTCTTGTTTTCATTATTTTCCCAATTTTATCGGTATTTACCTTTTACCTATTAGTGCCTTGGGTGATGAAGAAAATTAATTCCTATATTTTAAACAACATTACTTATGGTGATCGCAAAGTTGAGGCAACGCTGTCTACAACAGATTACTATGTTGCCGCATTGTTAGTTGTTGCAGTGTCAATTGGTGCCATGTTTGGTTTTGCAATTGTTATCGGTATCGGCGCCGCTATTTTTGGTGCGACTGTTGATATGGCTAATTTAGATTCAGCAGGTATGAGTGCTGCCGCATTTGTAATTGCGCCAGTTGCTGCGCTGTTGTATATCGGTATGTTTGCGCTTATTACCGGTATTTATCAAGCACGTATTCGCGCACACAACTTTGCTAACAGCGAAATCAAAGACGTTGCTAAATTTGAGTCAACAATTACTGAGATGCAATTTACACGTTTAGTATTCTTTAACTTAATCGCGATTGGTTTGTCACTTGGCTTAGCTTACCCGTGGGCAAAAATTCGTGCAGCACGTTATTTTGCAAACGGTACGTTTGTAGAAATCCATGAAAACGCAGATAACGTGATTGATGATATGACCTGTGATCAATCCGCTATTGGTGAAGAAATCGCAGAAGTATTCGACTTAGATATTGCCATCACCTGATGAGTCAACTAGTCGATGGTAAACTCTATCAAGCTGGCAGCACACGCTCGTGTGCTGTTAAGCTGGTAGTAACAGAATCTCATATCAGTATCATTCAAGACGGTGTTGAATATGGAGCCCATAATTTAAGCTCTATTTCGTTGAGTGATGCAATTCCCGGGGTCGCAACCGAAGTTCGCTTTGAAAATGGCGACATGTTTATTCCCAATGACAAATCTTGGCGTGTTCAACGCCAAACAGGTTCACTGCTTAGCACGTTAGAAAGTCATAAAATCAGTGTGTTTGCCAGTATCATTTTAGCGCCGCTACTCATTTATTGGCTTATTATGGTTGCTATGCCTGCGCTTGCCAGCAAAAGTGTTGATTGGTTGCCACCAAGTGTGCCGAACTACATGGGCGAGCAAAGTTTTACGATTTTAGAAAAGGCGTTTCTTGAGCCATCTGAACTTAATGAACCCACACAACAACATATCGAACAGCTGTTTTCAAATGCCACAACGGCTTTGAATTTAGACAAAGAGCGCTATCAAATATTTACATACCAAAGCGCGTACTTTGGTGCTAACGCACTTGCGCTACCTGACGGTACTGTAATCGTAACCGACGATCTTATTACGCAATTACGCGAATATGGTGAAAACAAGTTAGATAGCATGTTAATGGCTATTATTTTGCATGAAATTGGTCATGTTGAAGGTAAACACGGTATGCGTTTAGTCGCGCAGTCTTTATCAAATGCCATTGTGTTTGCGCTGTTATTTGGCGATCTCGAAACCGTAGGCGAGCTATTTGTTGGTGCCAGCTCGACCTTAGTGCAAGCTAGCTTTTCACGCGATATGGAAAGTGAGGCGGATGATTTTGCACTTAAACATTTAACTGAATTAGGTTACTCACCCAGTGCCTTTGCCGATGCCATGGATAGCTTTGATGCAAACGGCTCAGGTGATTTTCTTAAGTACCTAAGCTCGCACCCTGCTATAAAAGAGCGTATTGAAAAGGCCAAACGCTTTAAATAATACCAACTGCATAAAAGTGCAGAGGTATACTTAGAGCGTATTGGTCTCTATGGTCTAAATTCTGTTCAAATCCAAAGCATTTTGATCGCGGCGTTGCTTTGTAGCCTTGCGGGCTACGTTAAGAAGCAACAACAAAGAACAAAACGCTTTGGGTGAAACTGTAAGCAGCACTTGCTTGGCGTTTATGCTGTGGGTGCAGGGTAATAGCACAACGCCTTAATCGCTCATTTATGTAAATAATTACACTACAATCGCTCTACTTCGTCTAAATGCCAAACAAACAGCTGTAGAAATCGACTACAAAAGTCAACACTCTTTAATTACCAATATTCTCTAACGGCAATTATTTTACCGTTAGAGAATTCAAATAAACTCACAATATTATCACTTGAACGCGCATACCATTTACCATTAACACGTTGTTGCCAAGTACTTTTTTGCTTAACAAATGCTGCATTTAACGCGAACTCGATATGTATTATCTCAGTTTTTACATTACGCGTGCGCGTTTGCTTCATGCGTTCGTTAAGTGCATTCACCCACTGCTCTTTGTTTAAATGAATTTGGAAACTTGGTTGATAATATTCAAATTGCGTTGCTGTTAACTGAGATAAGCGAACGATTGTACTTTGCTTATCAATTGAATCATTGAGCGTAATAAACTGTGTTACTTGGGCGCGCATGTGTTTTTCAGAAAGTGGCTCAGCTGACGCATAACAAAATTGCGTAGAAAATAATAACAAAACGATTACGTACCAGTTTCGCAATTGATTAGATTCCCAAATTGATTTACTGTTAAAAATTCTACAATAAACAACTTAAACGTTAAGTCAAAGGTTTTGCGATGGCGAAAGAGTACCATTCACTTGCAGCATTTTACCCATTTTATTTATCCCAACACACTAACGTTCTGTGTAGAAGATTGCATTTTTGCGGTTCGTTAATTGGCCTATTTTGTTTGCTTTTTGCTGTGCTAAACCAAAACTACTGGTTAATCTTAGCCGGTATTGGCGTTGGCTATCTGTTCGCTTGGATTGGACACTTTGTATTTGAAAAAAACAGGCCAGCCACATTTCAATACCCACTCTATAGTTTTGTATGCGACTGGCTTATGTTTCGCGACATACTGTTGCGACGAATTCCTTGGTAAATGAATTACTTGAGTGTGTTGATGTTTTCGTTTTAATTTAAACTTAATAACTGTTTTATCACATTAATAGGAAGTACTTTTTCAACTTCTGTCGCTAGTTTCTCTATCTGATTATCTTTTTCACTTTCATAGTCAAATCCAGTTGCACCAGTTAAGCCTGCCCACTCGAGGAGTTGTGATAAAAAGCGTGGGTTGTCTAGTACACCGTGTAAATACGTCGCTTTTATTTGCCCATCTTGTGATTCATAGCCATCGAATTCACCGTTTGCAAGTTTAAACAATCGTTTTACCGTTGCGGTTTCAATTGTTTTACCTGCATGAATTTCATAGCCTGAAATAGCACTTCCACTCGTTAAGCAATGTGCCTTTGTTTGACTTAAAGTTTTCGCGCCTTGTAAAGTGGTTTCAATTGGCAAGTAATTTAGGCCAACCATTTCATCTCTATTAGACTCAATATGTTTAGGATCATAAAGTCGTTTCCCTAACATTTGCATACCACCACAAATCGCAAATACTTTGCCGCCATAGCGCAATTGACGCGCGATAAATTGCTGCCAATGGTTATCAACAAGAAACGACAAATCACCCATGACACTTTTTGAACCGGGTAAGATAAGCAAGTCACACTTATCTACTGCGTTTGGCGTACGGGCATATCTTAGATTGACGTTTGGATGCAATCTTAACACATCAAAATCCGTATGATTTGATATGCGAGGGTAAACCACTACCGTAATATTAATTGCGTTATTTGTGCTTAATATTTGATTAAAATCGAGTGCATCTTCTGGCTCTATATATAAATCAGGTATATAAGGAATTGTTGCGAGTACCGGAATACCTAACTTGTTTTCAAGCCATTGGTTGCCCGGTAGCAGTAAATTTATATCTCCTCTGAATTTATTAATTACAAACCCAACCACTCGGGCTTTTTCTGTATCAGATAACAACTCATATGTACCAACAAGGTGTGCGAATACACCGCCTTTATCTATATCGGCAACGATAATTACCGGACAATCTGCCGCTTCTGCAAAGCCCATATTAGCTATATCACGATCGCGTAAATTAATCTCAGCAGGCGAGCCAGCGCCTTCGACAATCACTGCATCAAATTGTTGCGCTAAGCGTTGATGTGATTCAAGCACAGCACCAAGTAATTGCGGCTTCATTTGATGATAATCAACCGCATCTGAATTACCAATTGCTTTACCATGCACAATAACTTGCGCGCCAATATCAGAATTTGGTTTTAACAACACCGGATTCATATCAACATGAGGTTCAATTCTAGCCGCATCAGCTTGTACAGCCTGCGCACGACCAATTTCGCCCCCCTCTGCGGTAACCGCGCTATTAAGCGCCATGTTTTGCGGCTTAAACGGCACTACTTTGACATTATGGTTGGCTAATATACGGCAAAGTGCCGCGACCAGCACACTTTTCCCAGCGTCTGAGGTTGTGCCTTGAACCATCAATGTATGCTTGGCTTTCATACAAATCTCTATACATATTTTTGCTGCACACTAACAAATTAACGGACCATTGTCCTTTACAATTTTGCATGCTAATTCAAACTGTTATTAATATTTGCCAAGTTAGAGCATACAGGATGAAAAAAGTATTCCACTTAGGATTAGATAAAGCACAAGTTGAAGGTGCTAAACTCGCTATCGTACCCGGTGATCCAGCACGTGCAGAGCGCATTGCAAACGAGCTTGAAAACCCTATCGCACTTGCAAAAACACGTGAATATCATGTCTTTTTGGCCTATATCAAACAACAGCCGGTAATCGTATGTTCTACCGGTATCGGCGGGCCAAGTACGTCTATCGCAGTTGAAGAACTAGCACAGCTAGGAATTAAAACGTTTTTGCGCGTTGGTACAACGGGCGCAATTCAGCCAAACATTAACGAAGGTGATCTATTAATTAGTCATGCATCTGTTCGTTTAGATGGTGCAAGCCAACATTTTGCACCAATTCAATACCCAGCCGTTGCCGATTTCTTTGCAACCAATGCGATGGTAAGTGCGTGTGATGAATTAGGTGCAACCTATCACTTGGGTATAACCGCTTCATCAGATACCTTCTACCCAGGACAAGAACGTTACGACACCTATTCAGGCTATGTGACAAAAACCTTCCAAGGTAGTTTTGACGAATGGCAAAAGCTTGGTGTTATGAACTACGAAATGGAGTCAGCAACGTTATTTACGATGTGTTCTGCTCTTGGTTTAAAAGCAGCCTGTGTTGCCGGTGTGCTGGTTAATAGAACGCGCAGTGAGATCCCTGATGTTGACCATCAAATCGTTGAAAAGAAAGCGGTTAGCGCTGTAATTAAAGCCGCTGAATTATTGGTATAGTTTAGCGTTACTACACCATAAAATGAGGAAGTGATTACACTTCCTCAATTGTTACCTTAATATTACTACCAAGACTCATCGCAACCGCATTAGCAACCCCTTGTTGGTTTGCTTTACCTGCTGTTTGCTTAATCACTATTTCGCTTATTCCGTGAAATCCAGTTTGTCGATTATGTAACTGCACTTGATTGAGCGCTGCTTGCAAAGGCGATAAGCTTGGACTGTACGCCGCATTTTCAAGGTAGACACCAAAGTATTGGTGCCCATCTACATGCTTAATTTGACACGCTGAAAAATTACCAGAGTATGGCGCATAGCTTTGTTCAACATACGCATTTAAGTCGCGACACTGTGTTAATGACTGACTAAACAATGGTGTATGGTTATCTAAATCACTAGGGCCAAATGCGTCGGGCAGGTATTGCTGTATGGTTTTCTCGACACCGTGGACATTTATTAATGGTTGTTTGTCTAACTGAATTTCATTAATAAACTGACGACAATAGCCACAAGGTGAAGCATTAATTACGAGCTTTTCAATTGCTTCAACCCCGTGTAACAATGCGTTATGAATCGCACTTTGTTCAGCATGAACGACTAGGCTCAACGCTTGATGGGAAAATTCTAAATTAGCGCCGAAAAATAAGCGCCCTTCACCGCCGCTCTCAATCGCTAGGGCTGCCACTTTAAACTGTGAAACCGGTGCAATTGCATATTCAGACACCCATTTTAATAACGCGTCATAGAATGATTGCTCGCTATCAAACTGAGACTTAAGTGAAATGAGTTCTTGATGAGTTAAGTAAGACTTGTTGTTGGTGTAATCCGATAACACCGTTTCAAAATTATTATTCGCTTGCATATTTAATGAAAACTCAAAAAATGGCGGTTCACACTACTGGTATTGTAAATGGAATACTAAGGTCAATTGTCCGCTTTTCAAAATAAATCGATATATTTAAGTTAATATCAAGTGAAAATTTAAATCATACCTGCGCCGTTAGGGGCAGCTACATAGCTGACAAATAAGTTATCATACTTTGACCGAACTCAATGATTATAAAGATTTATTTTGCAATATATGCTAGAGTTCGCGGGTAAAATAAAAACTGGTAACGGCGCGTTCATACACTATACTTGCTTAATGTTAACGTATGGAATTTGCGAAAGCCGTGCAGGATTAAAAAGTGCAAATGATGAAAACTCTCTCCCGCGTTGCGTTATTCACAACTGGGTTTATTGTTGCTATATATTTAGTATTAGCCTTGTCGCTCACGCAAGGTGTTGCATTATCACACCATGAGGATTCCCCAGTAAATACGGTCGAGCTTAACCCTAATGACCTAGATGCAAATCAGCCCAATATTTTCTCCTCTTTATTTAGTTATATTGACATTATTAGCAGTGATGGTGAGTTGTATGTGCAGCTCGAAAGTACAGAAAAACATGTAGTTGCCGTGCCGCTTAGTAAAATGTTCAGTGACATGTTGTTATTTTCCAATCTACCGCTACTCATTTTATTAGGCTTTGCAATCTTAATGCCGTTCGCCATCACATCTAAAAAGCAAAAGTCATTAAATAAAGCGATTTCGATTCTTAATAACAAAACCGATAACCTGCTTAGCGCATTTAATCTGGATTTACCAAAGTACGAAACAGAGAATAACCTAGCACGCTTAAACCATTCTATTAGCTCACTCACCGATGCCGTTGAACGTTATAAAAAAGACACCGAAACCAGTATATTTCAAGATAAGCTGACAGGACTTGCTGATCGTCACGCGTATTTAGGGCATTTAAAAGAGCAGTTAAACCATGCTGAGCAAGCAGCAAAAAAACAAGCATTACTGTTTATTGACCTCGACGGGTTTAAACAAGTTAACGACTCATTTGGCCATAGTTTTGGCGATGAAGTGCTCATCCAAGTTGCAGAGCGTTTGCGCACGATAGTAAGAAATCATAACCTGTCATCTCAACACCCAATAAATGGTATAGAACAAAATTTATCGCGCTTAGGTGGTGATGAATTTTCAATATTTATCAGTGATTTACTTGAGCCATCACTGGCTGTTAACGTTGCCCAAAATGTATTACATGAAATTGAACGTGATTTTGTATTAGGCAATAAAGTGGTAAAAATTGGCGCGAGCATTGGCATTGCCATCTACCCGGATAGCGCTTCAAGTCCATTTGCCCTTTTACAAATGGCCGACGTAGCTATGTATCGCGCCAAAACTGACGGGCGCGGCATATTCCGCGTTTACTCGCCTGAAATGGGCAGTAAAATGCGACGCTATCATTACTTGCTTGAAGAAATGCGTCTCGCGTTAGGCAGTAATAACTTTTCGTTATCATTTCAACCAATTGTGCATGTTGATGATTGCAGCATTGATTATTTCGAATGTTTAGTCAGATGGCACCACCCAGTCGAAGGGACCATAACGCCCACTGAATTTATCCCAATTGCTGAAGAGTCTAATTTAATTCTCGAACTTGGCGACTGGATTTTATTTGAAGCGTGCCGCCAAATGTCAGCGTGGTATAACGCAGGTATGACGAAGGTACGCATTTCTGTCAATATATCAGGCGTGCAGTTAAAACACCGTAAACTCTATGATTGGGTAATAGAAACCATCGAAAAAGCGGGGTTACCGCCAAAAGCCCTGATGTTGGAAATCACTGAGTCGTGCTTTATTGAAGCGTCGCGTGAAACCACTGAAAGCCTACAAAAACTTAGAGAAAAAGGCATTACCATCGCAATAGATGACTTTGGTACAGGCTTTAGTTCACTGTGTACGCTCGCTGAATTACCCGTCGATGTTATTAAAATTGATAAATTATTCATTGATCAGGCGAATGATAATCCGAAATATAATAAAATACTTAATTCCATTAGTGAGCTGGGTAAAGATCTCAACCTTAAAGTGGTTGCAGAGGGCGTTGAATGTGCCGAACAATTTGAACTCGTAAGAAAAATGGGTATCCAATGTGTGCAAGGCTATTTAGTATCAAAACCAGAAACTTCAAATAACGTTGGCACCAAAGTATTGCGTACTAATTTAAATCATATCGCGGCAACAGGTACCAATATATGGCTACCGGAAAACGAACCAATGCCGCGACATAAACTTCATTCCGTAAAGTAGGGAAATCAAAAAATGAAACACATATTAAAAATAATCACGATCTGCCTCGCATTTACAAGTTGTTTAGTTAAAGCCGATTTACAACAAGCTATTGATGCTGCGAATGAAGGAGACTTTGAAACGGCGCTATTTCATTTTAATTATTTAGTCGAAAATAATTATGGCCCAGCTATGTATCACTTAGGCCAAATGCATGAATTTGGTTATGGTTTACCACGTAATCCAAAAAAAGCAGCAGAATTGTATGCTAAGGGCGTAAAACTAGGTGAAGCCGATGCGATGTTTGCACTTGCAACCTTATATCAAGACGGCAAAGGCGTTAAAAAAGACCTACAAAAAGCCGTTTCGCTTTACGAGAGTTCAGCAAAAAAAGGGCTGGCTGCAGCACAATTTAATTTAGGTGTCATGTATGCCAACGGCACCGGTGTTATCCAAGACTTTTATGCAGCAAAAGATTGGTACACAAAAGCAGCTGCGCAAAACTACGCGGCGGCACAATTTAATCTCGCACTACTTTATTTTGAAGGCCAAGGTGTGGATAAAAGCATTGAAATGTCGTTTATTTGGAATACAGTCGCTGAATTTAATGGCCATAAAGATGCCAGCCATAGTCGTAAGCTTGATGAGCGAAAAATGTCACCATCGGAAGTAAAAGAAGCATCTGAAAAAGCGAATGAGCTGTATCAAAAAATCCTTGCAGGTAAGTACTACGGTGACGACCGTCGTATCTAATTGCAATTTATCACAATTACAGGCATGGTTCTTAATTTAAGGACCGCCTGTGCTTAACTTCATACTTTTCCTCGTTATTTGTGCGTTAATTGCGCTTATTATTAAATCTTCTATTCAAAATGCACAACAAGCTAAGATAAACATTGAGTCACAACAAGCGTTTTTATCAGAAAACAAAAAACGTTACGAAATCATAGAAACTGCGTCAGGCCTGCAATATGAAGTAATCACACCGTGTGATTCGGGAGAGCACCCCACAATGCAATCAAAGGTGACGTGCCATTATCACGGTACATTACTTGATGGTACGGTATTCGACTCATCGGTTGAACGTAACACGCCTCTCTCATTTAAACTAAACCAAGTGATCCCAGGTTGGACTGAAGTGTTACAACAAATGAAGTGTGGCGAAAAAGTAAAAGCCTTTATCCCTTATAACTTAGCGTATGGAAAACGCGCTGTTGGAAAAATTCCGCCAGCGTCATTATTAGTATTTGAAATTGAACTTATCGCGATAGACTAATAGGCGCGTTTACACTGAGACTTAAAGCGCTACACGCCGTAATAAGCGATTAATCGAAGCGCTATCCCAGGTTCATCGTCAAAATCGTAGCGCTCTCTAAATTCAACAAATGGTTCAGCTTCAAAAAATAACCAATGCTCAAAAAAACGCGTTCGCCAGCGATAAGATGCATAATAGCTTCGCTCACCACTGAAACTATCTTTTAGCCACACACCCGTTACACCAGCTTGATCATTGTTATAAGTATGACTGTGGAAAATACCAAGCGACACACGATTAGTCGGTTCACTTTCAACATAGCGGGTGTTAAATGCGAAGTTTAGAGTCTGGTCGCTTTCTATTTGTCTATCAAGTCGTGTATTAACTCGCGCTCCCCACCCGTCTTCAAGGTAGTATTCAATGCTTGGTGAAACAGTAAAGCGCCATTTTTCAATTTTTTGCTGATATTTGAGGCGGCTTTGTGCATAAAGATTTGAGCGGCTAACACCGATTCTATGCTCAATGTTTAACCGCTGTTTTTGTAACATATACCAGTTTAATGCTGCGTTAACATGATTATCTTGATCTTGACCTGAGCTACTTTGAAAAGGAAGTCGATCTTCTTCTGCTTCGTCATTATCGATAATAACGCTTAGCTTGTTTTCTAAATTAGGTAAATCGAGTGAGACTTTAAATTGATTATCAAAATCCGATAAGTCTCTTGCTCTTGGCGCAAAACCTAGTGAAACATAGCCCTTAGCTGTGGCGCGTGTTTTTTCGCTACCTTCACTTACCAATAATTGATCAAGCCACTGCGCAGAATTTTGCATATGGGTATTAAGCTGGGTTTGTAAAAACGTTGCGCTATCCGTAACCGTTTTTTTAACTTCCAGTGTTAATGGTGGTTTTGCGGACTTTTCTCTGGAGGCGGAATTACTCGCTTGAGACAGGAAAGGGACTACTAATAACGTCAGAATAGATAAACGACTACAAGAATTTAATAACACTCCCTCTCCTTATTGGGACGTTAGCTTATCGCCTCTTTTGGTGCCTTAAAGTACTTATAAAGGCCAATTAGTGACGCTGCTATCCAAAACAATTCAATTACAAAACTTGCTAAATTAAAATTATAACAGAGGCTTATAAGTAATAAAATTGCACCAGACAGATTCATCATGTTGTAACCGATACCCGTTGGTTTTACTTTCTCTAACTGTAATAAAAAGAACGCACCAACGACAAGAAACGTACCGGTCATACCGATAATATCAAAAATTATTGAGATCAATTGAAAACTCCAAGCTTTAGCGCCCAAATTTGCTGGCCCTTTCCGTGGGGAGGGCGATTTTCATCCATGAAACAGCTTGTAGTTGAGGTTAACCCTCAAACCGAATAATTTTATCTTACCGATAGGTCGTTACCATGACATATGTCCCCTATTAACGCTTATTTGCATTAATCTATTTTGGCCTTACCACCAATGACTTTAAATGCAGCGGCTCCACGGATAATCTGCTCACGGGCAAACATTTGATGACAATTTGGGCAATGGCACGCGTTTTCACAGTAATTTACGGCTATCCGTTCTTTAAAACACTTAACTAACGCGCCTTTACCATTTTTGTGATACTTAAATAGCTTAGCACCACAACCTGCACACACTACTTTAACCACGCGCTCAGGTAATTTTTTGTTCGGTTTAGCCATAATGTTCTGTTTTAGTCAGTTGCGGTTTTTTTTGTAGTTTACGTTGTAATGTTCTGCGGTGCATACCGAGTTGTCGTGCTGTTTCAGATACGTTTCCATTATTAATTTTTAATACCTGATTAATGTGTTCCCATTCTAGTTGCTCGCTCGAAATGGGGGTTTCATCAAAGGCTATTTCGGTTTTTTCGCCCGTTAAGGCAGCAACAACGGATTTAGTATCAGCAGGTTTTGCTAAATAATCATTTGCGCCTAGTCGTATCGCTTCTACCGCTGTTGCAATGCTGGCAAAGCCTGTTAGCAATACAATTTTGCAATTCGGTAACAACGCTCTTAACGGTTTAATTAATGGCAGACTAATTTGAGCGCCAAGTTTCATATCAAGCAGGATGTATTCTGGTAAGTACTGTCTTGCCTTGATCAGCACCTCGTCAGCATTAATTACGCGCTCCACACTAAACCCGTGTTTAGTCATACGCCTGGCAAGTGTTTGACCGTATGCATTATCGTCTTCAACAATTAATAATTTCATAGTAATGGCAACCTTACACTTACTTTTGCGCCGACGTCTTGATTATTAGCAATAATCAATTTTCCGCCCAATTTGTTAACCGTGGTATTAGATAAAAAGAGGGCTATGCCCATGCCTTTTTGACTTTTAATTGTTTCGTGACCTAATGAATCAAGTAGATCTAAATCAAAGCCAGCGCCAGTATCTTCAATGTCAATATTCAATTGACCGTCACTCTCGCCGACATTGATTTCGATTTGATTACTTTGATTTTGTCTATTCGCATCGACAGCGTTTTGCACTAAGTTAATCAGCGCTGAAAGTAATAAACTATCCGAGCTGATTTTACTTGATGTTGAAGCTAAATTCGTTAACACAATTCGCTGCTCAGGAAAGTGTAATAAACACGCATCATAAAACTCATTAATCACCGTATTAACACATTTTTCTTTAATTTTGTTTTCTTTAATTTGGCTTGCGTAATCACGAAAATAAGCCAATTGTTCAGTACATTGAGTCAGTGGCTGCGACATTTCATTGATAAGTGAATTGTTTTCGCCGATTTCATCGAGTAAATCTTCATAGATCATTTGTAGGTTGGCAATCGGTGTTGCCAAATGGTGTGTGACTTGTGCAGCAGCTGTACCCAGAGCCATTAATTGTTCACTGCGCAACGTTTCTTCCCGCTGTATTGCCATCTGGCGCTCTTTATTGGCATTGGCTTTAACCAAGGCACTAATTGTGGTGGTAACAACCAGCGCTGACAATACAAAATTAATCCACATTCCTAAAAAATGCTCTTGCATATCCATATGATGCATCGTGTGTTTTGGCATATTAAACACCAATAATGTGTAAAAGCTGACAGCGGTAAGCGAGCACACAGCAAGCCAGCGAAGCGGCAAACACACAGCAGCGATGATAAGCGGAAGTAATAATAACGAAACAAACGCGTTGGTTGCCCCGCCACTATAAAGTAATAGCAAACTCAAGAACGAAATATCAGCCAATATTTGCAGTGCCAACGCAAAATTAGTCGCATTAAGACGCGAAAAATAAACAATACTTGCTAAATGGAATAAGGTTTCAAACGCAATAACCAGCAGTAGTACACCAACGTAATCATTTTTGCTAACCGAAAAATGCAGCACAATGACGCTAATGAGCTGAATAGCGATAGACACGGTTCGTAAGAATAACAATCGGCTGATCGGTTTTCGATAAGCCAGCGCCGGTTCAGCACTAAGAAATTTAGCAAGCAAAGTCATAACTAACTCTTTTAAACAAAGACAAAACGCACTGTATCTGGTATAACCAGTTCAACACACAAAGAAATCACAATAAGGGTTGCTAATGAAGTATGCCAAAATTACCGGTTGGGGAAAATGCATTCCGCCAGTAAAACTGACAAATGATGATCTAAGCCAAATTATGGACACCAACGATGAATGGATCACCACACGTACAGGAATAAAAGAAAGGCGCATCTCTCATCAAAGTACCGCAGAACTTGCCACTATTGCAGCAAAAAATGCACTTGATTGTGCTGGCATCAAAAACGCAGACGAAATAGATTTAGTACTTTTAGCAACCTGCTCTCCGTCTACCATGGTTGCAAACACGGCATCAGAAGTTCAAAAAAACCTAAATGCAACGGGTGCGGCTGCATGTGATGTAAATGCGGCATGTTCTGGCTTTTTGTACGCATTACAAAACGCAACCGCACAAATTCAATCAGGCATGATTAAAAAAGCAGTTGTCATTGGCGCTGAACGTATGACTTGGTATGTAAATTGGCAACGTCGTGACAGCGGTGTACTTTTTGGTGATGGTGCCGGTGCTGTAGTGCTTGAGGCAAGCGATGACAAAACAGGCCTTCTCGGCACAAAGACAGGTTGTGACAGCGAAGATAGAGAAATTCTACACATCACAAATTCAGGTACCAACACCGATAAATATCAGCCAGTTGGCCCATCTGACCTATTATTCGAAGGTCGCGAGATATTTAAGCGTGCGGTAAAAGGTATGACGACTGCAGTTGATGATGTATTAACGCAAGTCGGCAGCGAAATTACCGACATTGATGTACTTATTCCTCACCAAGCGAACCTACGTATTATTCAAGCAATTCAATCTAAAGTGAATTTACCCGATGACGCAGTAATGGTAAATATTGATAAATACGGCAATACCTCTGCTGCAACCATTCCTATTGCGATTTGTGAAGCTGTTGAAAATGGCCTGATTAAAGAAAACAGCCGCGTAATTTCTGCCGCATTTGGTGCTGGTCTAACATGGGCTGCTAGTTTTATTCAATGGGGTGAGCGCGTAACGCCGATTATTCCAGCAAGTCATAGTTTAACTCCTTGCGACAAAAGCGGGCTAGAACTAATCGCCGATGCGGTAAAACACTGCCAATAACCTTTCTTTAAGCCCGTGTTTATGCGGGCTTTCTTATTTGCAAAATTCCCTTTTAACACTACGCTTTAAATAGTGATATATGCGCCATACCGAGTGGAATGGAGTGCAATTTAGCGATTGTTTAAAGGGTATTACTATGCATGAGCAAACTTCCAACATTGAAAAAAGACGCTCATTACGGCTCGACATGGAAAAAGAACTCATTGGATTAGAGTGGCAATGCGAAGATGGCAAAATAATAAAACGCCAAGCAATGTGCATTGATGTTTCGAACGGTGGATTAAAAGTGAATATCGACCGACCTATCATTACAAATCAACCAATTAAAGTAACGTTTCGCGATAAACTGGGTGCTTCGAATCATTTTTATGCAACAGTGTTACGCGAGAGCGAAGTTCACGATTGGTACGATGTAGCTATGGTATTTGTCGAACAAGGAGAGGATAAATGATTATTCTTGTTGGCGGTGAAAAAGGCGGTAGCGGTAAAAGTTGTCTTGCGCAAAATGTTGCTGTATACCTTACTCTACAAAATTATACCGTTTTGATTGTAGATTGTGACCCACAGCGAACTTCATCAGATTGGGTCCAAGCTCGTAATACGAATCCTCAGTTACCATTGATTAATTGTGTGCAATTGTACGGTAAAATCCGCAATGATCTTCTTAGCCTTGAAAACCATTATGATTATGTTATCGTCGATTGTGGTGGGCAAGATAACTTAGCGCTACGCGCTGCAATGTCGGTTGCTGATCACACACTCATTCCACTTAGGCCAAAACGCAGGGATTTAAAAACAGTACCTCATATGGAAGACATACTTACAACCTGCAAAATGGTTAACCCAAAACTTAATGCCGCGTTTGTTATTACACAGTGTCCTTCGTTGCCTAATCAAGCCTCGCGTATTTTAGAAGCGAAAGAAGTGTGTGCGTCATATGGTATACCGGTACTTAATTCAATAACCCACAGTCGAAACATCTACGATGACAGCGAAGAAAACGGGAAGTCTGTGATTGAAATTGAACCTGATGGTAAAGCTGCGCTCGAAATAAAAGCCATTGTTGATGAATTACTAACGATGGAAGTGGTTCACGGCCATGAGTTTAATTGATTTAAAAAAAGGACATGGTAACAACCGAAAGAAAAAAATTTCGGTTGATGAGTTTATTGAGCAAGCAAACCTGTATGCGCAAGGTAAAGATACAACCCTCGATAAATCACGACACATAAAAAAAGGGCGAAAGTACAAAAATGCTACTTTCACCCTTTCGCCTGATCACATTAAACAGCTTGATGCGCTGTCAAAGCAGTCAGGGTTATCTAAATCTTATATTCTGCGCTTATTAATTGCTGAACTTGCCGAAGGGGATGATCTAACGATTGATTCACTGTTAGATCATATCGAAGCCAAGTGAACTTGCGTTAGCTATACTTATTTTGTAAATACTTCAAAACAGCGCGTACACCAAATGCCTCACCACCAACAGGTCGGCCAGGTAACTTACGGATATTCCACGCCATTACATCAAAGTGCACCCATGAAATGTCTTGTTCAATAAATTCTTGTAAGTAAAGTGCAGCGGTGATCGCACCACCAAATGGGCCTGACGCGCAGTTTGTCATATCTGCAACCGTGCTGTTTAGCAAATCTTTGTAGGCTTTATGTAATGGTAAATGCCATACCGGATCTTGTACGTCATCTGCAGCTAATTCTAGCCCCTCAACAAGTGATTTATCATCACTGAAAAAGCCCGGTAACTCTGTGCCAAGGGCAATACGGCACGCACCGGTAAGCGTTGCAAAGTCAATGAGCGTATCTGGCTTTTCTGTTACCGCTTCAGCGAGTGCATCACATAACACTAAGCGCCCTTCTGCATCGGTATTGTCAATTTCAACGGTAATGCCTTTACGTGTTTTAATAACATCGCCCGGACGTAATGCATTATCTGACACCGCATTTTCCACCGCAGGGATCATCACTCGCAAATTAATTGGTAAGTTAAACGCCATAATCATATGCGCTAAACCAAGTACGTGTGCAGCGCCACCCATGTCTTTTTTCATTAAACGCATGCCTGATGCCGGCTTTAGATCTAACCCGCCTGAATCGAAACACACGCCTTTACCCACTAAGGTTACTTTCGGCGCATTTTTATCACCCCAACGTAAATCAAGTAAACGTGGTTTGTTTGCACTTGCTCGGCCTACTGCATGAATTGTTGGGTAATTTTGCTCTAAAAGTTCATCGCCAACGATTTGAGAAAACTCGCCGGAAAACTCATCAGCCATATCAGACATTATTTCTGCAAGGTGTTGTGGCATCATGTCACCTGCAGGCATGTTCACAAGGTCGCGAACAATTGAAACACCCTTTACGTACGTTGTAACTTCATCAAACAAGGCTTTATCAGCAATAGCGAGTTTTACGCTTACTGGTTTAGATTCTTTGTAGGGTGTGAAGTCATAGGCACCTAACGCAAAGCTGGTTGCTACTAACTTGTTTGTGTTTGCATCATTATTGAGTAAATAAGTACCCGCTGGTAACTGCGAAGCGAGGTCGCCACATGACCAAAGTTCGTTAGTATCGTTACAAAAGAACACGGCTTCGCTTAATGTGCCACTTTCAAAATTTGGTACTAACAACAAACCACGGCCTTCAAAGCTTAGTGATTTAAGCCAGTTTTTAGTTACGTCAGATTGTTTTTCTTGCCACGCGTCAAATTCTGCACTTGATTTAATGCTAAGCGGGATCCCTTCAGATTTATTAACAAGGGCTTGCGTCATATTTTGGCCTTTATAATTTACACACTTTGGCTATAGCATAACAAACTATTGTTCGCGTTGTCTTACATTCGCGATAGAATTTAATAGGATAGCGCCTGTTATTTCAGCGCAATATAATAGGCGATGTTAAAAATTATTTATTATCAGTTTTGTTAAACGCACTGGGCAATACTTCAACACCAACAAGTTTTCCGAGTTTTACAATTAATGGAATGGTAATAGGCGCAAACGGTAAAATTGCAAAAATACCTAAACCAACGCCTTTAAGTACATCAAGAAACTGTTGATTTGCTTGCTTTAGTTCTGCTTTATTTGCTTTGCCTTGGGTGTAGTTTCGGTAGGTGATCAGCATATCGATGGTTTCTTGCTTTTCTTGTGCAAGCGCATACTTAACTTGCAACATCTGACGGCGCACTTTCAAGCGACTTCGTTGCTGTTTGATTTTAAGCACCCGAACAGGGGCTTTATGGAAATATTTCATCGTACGCATAATTACATTTTCGCACAACAATCAGAAAAGGTATAAGCGAAATCTGTAAAAAGTTGTTTGTATTGAAAAATCAGGAATATGCGGAACTCGCCTTGAGTACGGCGAGTAGACTGCTTTTAATCGCCTCACCGTTTTAGACTGCTACGATGCCTTTGGTTGGCTTATTTAAATCGATTAAACCAATTTAATGTATCTAGGTAAGTTTCTTTTTTTGCAAATGGTGATGTCAGAATATTTATATGGTCATAATCAATTTTGTGGTTGTAGCGTTTACCATACATATTGAGTACTTGTTCACCGTTTCCGCTCTCTTTAATAAACGCTTCTATATCAATTTTTTGTGCGAGTGCTTTGTCGTTTACTGCGCCAATATGCAAAATAGGCGGAAGCGCTATGTCTTCAAGTGCTTTACCGTAATCGAACTGATCAAATGGACATACCCAAGGATTTTTCTTAACCCACTCAACGCCTTCTTTATGTGACAAACGAGTTTCATCATCCGAGCCAAACTTAAAGCGTTTTGCAGGTAAATAGCCATATCTTTTAATTAGCAATGGGGAAATTAAGTACCACACTAAATTTGCTTGAATATATTTTGATGGGTGACGGTTATATATTGTCCGTTTAGAAGCAAAATAAACACACGCTTTTAAATCATCTAGGTAAGTTGGGAAGCGTGCCAATACAGAGTTAAGTAATACCCCACCCCATGAATGTGCGCAAAAATAGACAATAGGCTGTTTAGAATAGTCTTTAATATATTCCAACATCGCTGGGATCTCTTCAACAATAGAATCCCTTTGCCCTGTGCTGCTATGTTTGG
Source organism: Pseudoalteromonas sp. NS-SX12 (assembly GCF_057367955.1). Classification (NCBI taxonomy): domain Bacteria; kingdom Pseudomonadati; phylum Pseudomonadota; class Gammaproteobacteria; order Alteromonadales; family Pseudoalteromonadaceae; genus Pseudoalteromonas; species Pseudoalteromonas sp. NS-SX12. Next base: position 231,215 of record NZ_CM170635.1, read on the forward strand.
AGATTTTTGGTTCACTTAACCCGCGGCCACGCAAGTCAGCAACAAAACAATTAAAACCAGCGTCTGCTAAAAACGGCGCTAATCCTTTGTTTGATTGGGTATAAAAAATGCGGCCATTTTCAACAGCACCATGCATAAAAAAGACAATAGGGCCGTTTTGGTCTTTGTAAATTTGGCGCAAATGGACTTTGTCGCCATTTTTTAATGGAACGAAATGTGAGGCTTGCGTAATCATAAGTATTGCCTTTGAGCTGGTCGCACCAGAACGATACTAAAAACAAATATGAATAAATACAAGCGTTCAAAGGCTAGCATGTTAAAATCAGCGTTATGTAACACTTTTGAATTGCCCCATAACGATGGAAAAAAAACATCACTCGCGAAATATTCACCTCAATGGTTATGATTTAGCAAAACTAGCGAAATTTAGCCCGACACTTACACCATACTTAATCAAAAATGAATTTGGTAACACGACGATTGATTTTAGCGATTCAAAAGCAGTAAAGGCACTTAATCAAGCGCTTTTGGTTGTAGATTATCAGTTACTCGTATGGGATATTCCAGAAACAAATTTATGCCCTGCCGTACCTGGCCGCGCTGATTTAATTCACACGCTCGCAGATTTACTCGCCGAACAAAATAACGGTGATGTACCGACCGGAAAAAACACACAGTTACTTGATATTGGTACGGGCGCATCACTCGTCTACCCGATTTTAGCCAACAAGATTTATGGGTGGAAAGCGGTAGCGTCCGATATTGATGCAAACTCCATTAAACAAGCTAAGAACTTAGCGCAGTTTAATAAGCTGCCCGTAAAATTGCGTCAGCAAAAATCAACTGACAACATATTTCACGGTGTGATTAACGCAAACGACTTTTTTGATGTCACCTGCTGCAACCCACCATTTCATAGTTCGTTAGATAACGCTGAAAAAGCTAACCAACGAAAATGGAAAAACCTCTCACACGAAAACAAAGGGTTTAATTTTTCAGGTCAAAAAGCTGAGTTGTGGTGTGAAGGCGGTGAAATCGCGTTTCTTACGACAATGATTAACGAAAGCGCTGACTATCAAGACCAAGTAGGTTGGTTTACATCGCTAGTATCAAAAAAAGAGAACTTGCCAAAGCTTAAATCGCAATTAACACGCTTTGCTAATTCTGAGGTTAAAGTAATGCCATTAGCCCACGGCCAAAAAGTAATGCACGTGTTGTGCTGGCGTTTTAACAACTCACCTACCTAAGCGTATTGGTGTAAAACAAATAAGGCTTGCGATACATTCACAAGCCTTTTGGGTAACTAACTTAAGATAGTAAATGCTAATTCGGTATTGCTACCTGATTTTCAAGCCCTTCAAAATAGTGCTTTCGGCACACTGACACATATCGGTCGTTACCACCAATTTCAACCTGCTCACCTTGGGTAATTGGTACACCCTGTTCATTGGTACGAAGCACCATATTGGCTTTTCTCCCGCAATGACACACGGTTTTTAATTCAATTAACTTATCCGCCCACGCCAGTAAATACTGGGCACCAACAAATAATTCGCCGAGAAAGTCGGTACGTAATCCATAACACAATACTGGAATATTTAGCCTATCAACAACGATACACAGTTCTTCTACTTGTTTTTTAGTTAAAAACTGGGCCTCGTCAATAAGTACACAATCAACTTTTTTAACTGCATGCTGCGTGGCAATTTCGTCGGATAAATTAGATTCAGGCGAGAACAAAGATGCATCTGCGGCTAAGCCGATACGCGAACTTACTTTACCTTCACCATAGCGTGTATCAATGGCTGCGGTATAAATTAATGGCTCCATTCCACGTTCTTTGTAGTTAAATGCAGATTGTAATAACGTGGTTGATTTACCTGCGTTCATTGCAGAGTAATAAAAGTACAGCTGAGCCATGAATTATCCGAGAAAGCAAAAACGCTAATGCTATATGAACTAGCGTTGTTTCGCTAGTTCAAAATCATAAAAGACACGTTTAAAAGCATTACTATATAAAGCTTAATCGCTACCGAAGAGGTCCCGTGTATAGACTTTCTCAGCAACATCCTTCAGACATGGCTCCATTCGGTTTGATACGATTACATCCGATATTTGTTTAAACTCTTCAAGATCTTTTATAACGCGTGAGTTAAAAAAGGAGTCTTCTTGCATCACAGGTTCATACACCACAACTTCAATTCCTTTTGCTTTAATGCGCTTCATAATGCCTTGTACCGAAGACGCTCTGAAATTATCGGAACCGCTTTTCATAATCAAACGGTGAATACCGACTACTTTTGGTTGCTTATTAATAATTGAAAATGCGATATGGTCTTTTCGTACAGTGTTAGATTCAACGATTGAATTAATCAGTGTGTTTGGTACATCTTCAAAATTTGCGCGAAGCTGCTTGGTGTCCTTTGGTAAACAATAACCGCCATAACCAAACGATGGGTTGTTATAGTGGTTGCCTATTCGAGGGTCTAAACTTACGCCTTCAATAATTTCTCTTGTATCTAACCCGTGACTTTCAGCGTAAGTATCGAGTTCATTAAAATAAGAAACACGCATTGCTAAGTAAGTGTTTGAGAAAAGCTTAACCGCCTCAGCCTCTGTAGAACCCGTTAAAAGAATATCGATGTTCTCTTTCAACGCGCCCTGTGCCAATAATTCAGCGAATTTTTGTGCCCGTTCTGATTTTTCACCAACAATAATGCGCGACGGATGTAAATTATCAAATAGCGCTTTACCTTCACGTAAAAATTCAGGCGAAAATATAATATTGCTGGTACATAACTTTTGCTTAATGCGTTTAGTAAAACCAACCGGCACAGTTGACTTTATAACCATTATTGCTGAAGGATTGACTTTGTTAACTTCATGAATAACCGCCTCTACTGACGATGTATTAAATTTATTTGTTACCTCGTCATAATCCGTAGGTGTTGCGATAATAACGTAATCTGCGTTTTGAAACGCCTTGTTGCTGTCGCTTGTCGCAACTAAATCTAACTTTTTATTTGCAAGGAAATGTTCTATTTCAGGATCTGCAATGGGGGATTGTTTTTGATTAATCAGGTCAACTTTTGTATCGATAATATCATAAGCGATTACTGAGTTATGTTGCGCTAATAAAACCGCGTTTGATAGTCCAACGTAGCCAGTACCTGCGATCGTAATATTCATTGTTATCCTTTAATGCCCAAATCGGGTCGTTTCCACAGTAATAGAGATTGAGATGTGTATTGCGCGTAAAATTTAATACCCTAATTTTAAGTACGAAATGTCAATCACGCAAACACGTTTCGATTAAAATACAACAAGATAGTTAACGTATTATGTTGCCACACCACCGTATAAACAAAAAAGGCTTAGCAACCTTGCTAAGCCTTTTTACAAAACCAAACCGATTTATTCAGCACGGCCCATAAATTTTTGCTCTGAGGTGTTAATTTTTACTTTATCACCGGCTGAAATATGCTCTGGCACTTGAATGATTAAACCTGTTGTCATTGTTGCAGGTTTTGTACGTGCACTTGCTGAAGCACCTTTAATTGAAGGTGAGGTGTCTTCAATTACCAGCTCTACACTTGACGGTAAGTCAATCGATACTGGGCTACCTTCAACCACTACGACCAATAAACCTTTGGTATTTTCATCGATGAACAAAAGTTGCTCAGCAATTGATTCTTTGTTTAAGTTATATGGTGTGTAATCTTCTTCATCCATAAACACATATTCTTCACCATCAACGTACGAAAACACCGCTGGGCGACGATTTAAATCAGCGAAGTTTAACATTTCGTCTGCTTTAAACGTTTCATCAACTTTACCGCCATTTACGACATCATACATACGCATACGGTATAAACTGCCGCCTGCACGCCCTTGAGGAACTGAACGTTCGATATCACGTACAATCATCACTCGACCGTTGTATTCAATGGCTGCATGCTTTTTAATTTCACTTGCTTTAGGCATTTCTAATTCTCATTATGTCAATTTATGCAGACCCTACAAAAATATGCTCTGTTAGTAAATACATAATGATGAAAATCAAACTTGTATTTTTTGTTAACTTGATTTTTAATTATTTGCCCCAACGTATCTAAAGCACAATAATAAAGTTGTTAGAGGACACTATGCAGTTAGTTTCGTTAGATGCCAACGACCCACATGTAATTAGTCTATTTGCTGAAATAGACCGCCTTATGAATTCACTCTACCCAATTGCAAGTGACCAATCCTTACCTTTATCTGAATTAAACCAACCTAATGTACACGCGATTGGTTTGTTAACAGATGAAGGCATCATCGCCTGCGGTGCGATTGTAAAGAAATTTGAATCAAGCCTGTATGGCGAAATTAAGCGTGTTTACGTTAAACCAACACACCGTGGTAAAGGCTTATCTCGTCGCATTATGCAAAACTTAATGTACTGGGCCGGCCAAGCGCAAATCCCATTACTTCGTTTGGAAACCGGTAGTAAGCAAACCGAATCCATTAACCTTTACGAAAGCCTTGGTTTTGAACGTTGCGAATGCTTTGGTCGTTATCGTGATAACCCGCTCAGTGTTTTTATGAAATTACCTTTATCGGCTGCAAGCTAACTGCGTGTTGGTGATGGACCACTACACAATAAATATGTACATATAATATGGATAATAGTTCACAGGATGTTTATATGAAATCTATTTCGCTTTTATTATTAACCACATCGCTGTTGTGCCCGTTTGCCGCTAGCGCAAGCACAAGCCCTCTTTGGAGACCTGCAAACAGCGACTTTAAGCAAAAGTATGATTGGCTTAAAACCGCCTCAGGCGAGTGGATAAAAGGCGACTTAATTACTCTATATGATGAAGACATCGAATTTGATTCAGATGAATTCGGCATTCAAACAATCGATATCGATGATGTTGCGGAGCTTTACACTAAAGGCAAGCAAAGTATTCGTTTAAACGATGGTACGGTGTTAACTGGCAAGCTAGTAATCCAAGACAAACTTCTAACGCTAACCAATGGTCAAGAAAAGCAACAAATTGCAGTAAATAATCTTTTATCAATCGCTTCTGCAAATGGTAACGAACGTGATTATTGGGACGGCGAAATTAACTTTGGCACTAACTTTCGCCGAGGTAATTCCGAGCAATCTGACTACACATTAAGCGGTGAAGCGCAAAGGCGCACTGCTACGACGCGTTTGTCGGGGGAGTTTGTTAGTAATTTTAGCGAAAGAGTAAGTCAAGATACCGGTAAAAAAGAACAAACCACTAACGACCAAAGGCTCTCAACTAGTTTCGATTGGTTTTTCTCTCCCAAAACCTTTATCCGCGTCGCCGATTATGAATATTTCGCTGATGAACTTGGCAACATAGATAACCGTCATACATTGGGTTTTGGCGTTGGTTATGAAGTGCTCGATACCGGTAATTTTGTTTGGGAAATAAGTGCAGGCCCTAGCTATCAATCTACTCGTTACATTACCGTTGAAGCCGGTGAAGACGACAAAGAAACATCCGGTGTATTAAACTTAGGTACCGCCGTTCAGTGGGATATAACCAAAGACATTGAGTTTGACGCAGATTACCAAGTTAAAATTGTAAGTGAAGAAGCAGGTGAATATATTCATCGTCTTAAAGCTGGCTTTGAAGTAGATCTGATTGGCGACTTTGATTTAGACCTCACATTCTATTTAGATCGTATCGAAAATCCGAAACCGACCGATACATCAACCCCAGATAAAAACGATTATCGGTTTGTTGTAAGCCTAGGTTACGAATTTTAGCCGCCTTTTAACAAAATGATACATTAAGTTTTGCTTAAAAAATGGGGTTAAACTGCGCTTTGTTTTACACTAACTGCCCCAAAAGAGTGTTAGGAAATTCATGAAAAAAGTATTGATAACAGGTGCAACTGGCCTACTTGGTAGAGCACTGATGCGTATATTTAATGAAAACGGCTTTGACGTAATCGGCACAGGGTTTAGTCGCGCACAAAGCCCAATTGTTAAGGTAGATTTAACGCAGCATCTAACGGTAACGCAATTTCTTAATGAAACTAAACCCGATATTATTATTCACGCGGCAGCTGAGCGAAAACCAGATGTATGCGAAAATAACCACGCCCATACCAAAGCCCTTAACCTTTCAGTAACCGAGCATCTATCTCACGAAGCGGCTCGTTTAAACGCACAATTCTTTTTTATCAGTACTGACTACGTATTTGACGGAAAAACGCCACCATATAGTGAAAGTGATACACTAAACCCGCTTAATTTTTATGGTGAAACTAAAGCACAGGGGGAGCAAATAGTTTTAAACACGTGTAAAACACATACTGTTATTCGTGTGCCCGTGCTTTATGGGCAAGTTGAAACATTGAGCGAGTCGGCAATTACGGTTATCGCACACCAAATTAAACAACGATCAAACAATGCACATGACAATTGGGCGATTCGTTATCCTACCCATGTTGACGACATTGCCTTAACGCTTGTTGATTTATGCCAAGTAACCAACACAAACATTGGCGGCATATTCCACGTTTCAGATAATCAAGCATACACCAAGTATCAGATAGCATGTATTGCAGCAAAGCAACTTGAAATTGATGAAACAACACTTTCGCCAATAAACGAGCCAAGTCAAGTTGCAAGCAGGCCGCATAACTGTGCACTGCAAGATAGTCGACTAAAACAACTCAATATCTGTCATAGCCGACCATTTGAACAAGCATTTATTGCGTGTATACAGCCCTTATTAACTCATTGACCAAATGGGTGTTTAATTGAAAGCTGAGTGAGCTCATGTCGAATTGGGGCGAGCTGTTTTGCATAGATTACTAGCGCCTGTAAGCCAACTTCTAAACGCGAAAATATGCTTTTTTGCCTGCTGCAAAGCGCGTTATCTTTTTTAGCAAAACTCATAATAAACTCATCGACATTGTTAATGATCACGTGGAATGGCAACCAAACCAAGTGTGAATTTTTAGCACTATAGCCTTTTAATAAACTAACTGGATTGTGCCCACCGCCTGACGTTGATATTCCAATGGCTAACGCAGGCTTATGACCGAGCGGAAAGCCAGAAGCAGAGCCATAAGCACTGAGCAATAAAAAATTATGTAGCACTGGCGGTAACATACCGCCCCACTCCGGTGCCACAATCACAATGCCATCACTTGAATATAATTTTTCAAGAAGTAACGCTTTTTGCTTGTTGAGTACCCCATCATTATGCGCTTCGTAATGATGTAATAGTCGCGTCATTTCGCTTAAATCGACTAAATCACATTCAATGTCTAATCGTACAAGTTGTTCGCTTATCTTAGTTGCCAACTGCACACTATTTGAATTTGGTCGACCGCTGCCACTAACAATCACTATTTTCATATTAACTCCAACACCAACAATGAATACAATATACATATAGAGTTAGGATTTATAAATGAGAACTTGTTAAAATGCAGCTGTTTAAATTTATTATTTTCGCCTAATTTAGCTATGCCATTATCTTACCGCCTGCAATCCATCGCCAATGCAATCAAAAATCCGTATCACCATATTTGGGATACATGTTGTGATCACGGTTACTTAGGCATGTCTTTACTCGCAACTTACCCATCTAGCACCATACACTTTGTTGATATTTCTGCGCACATTATGAAAGGCGTGGAAAATGGGCTAAGTACGCAGGCTGACTCTCAGCAGTTGCCTTATAAAAATTGGCAGTGCCATACAATAAGTGTTAACGAGCTCCCACTTGATCAATACCAAGGTTGTCACCTGATAATTATTGCGGGCGTGGGCGGTGATTTAGCGGCGGAGTTTATTCAACAATTAACGGTGCGCTTTGGTGATTTAGCGCTCGAGTTTATCATTTGCCCCGTGCATCATACGTTTACACTTCGCCAGCAATTAATTGCTTTAGACTACACATTGATAGATGAATCGCTTATTTCTGAAAACAAACGGTTTTACGAAATTATGCACGTATCACGCAATAAGCGCCAAGGTGTAGCAATATCCCCCATCGGCGACAAGCTATGGCATAGCGCTGAACAATGCGAAAAAGCGCAGTACCTCACGCGCTTAATCACGCACTATCAAAAAGTCAGCCGAAATAATCAAAACGCTCTTGTCGCGTTACATGCGTATCAAGCGTTAGAAAATAAACTTAAATGCAATTAATCGATTAAATTAGCGTAAACGTATATCAACCCGTTTACCTGTTAAGTACAATGCAGGTAAATTTATTCCTTAGGTTTAACATGGCTAAGAAAATTCAATACACATATAACCAGCAGCAAAAGTTAATTAACTTCGCGCAAGACAAATATAATTCTATGTTTGAGGCAATCGCCGCAGCAGAAGGATTCGATATTGCGGAGTATTCCAAAATGGAACATCAAGTAACTTTGTACGCAAAAGACAAAGCGGCAATTCGTAACTTTAGAGATGAGTACTTTAGAAAGCTGGGTGTCACTAACATCACATTTATTAAAGAGTAACTATGAATACACTCATCGTTTGCGCCATTATCGCAGCATTACTTCCCTATTTAGCAAAAGCACCTGTCGCAATTGCAATGAACAAGCTCGATGGCTATGACAACCGTCATCCGCGTGCACAACAAAGTAAGCTTACCGGATTTGGTGCACGCGCATTAGCGGCACATCAGAACAGCTTTGAATCATTACTTATTTTTACTATTGCATTAGTTGTTGTTTTTGCCTCTAACACCATCACGGCTACAACTGAAACACTGGCAATTATTTATTTGATTTCTCGGGTTTTATACTGTGTGTGTTACTACGTAAATTGGCATGTGTTGCGCTCAAGCGTATGGCTTATTGGCCTAGTTTGCCCAATTGCAATGATGGTTGTGAGTATTCAACCTAGCTAATAAAGTAAGATAAAGTTAGCTCAGATTTTTGAGTAGTTTTATCGGCTAACGCGATATCAGATTAACAATTTCCCAAACTGATATCGCGTAAATAAGCGAATGCTAATTGCGATTATTCACCCAGTTTTACACCAGCGTCGTCCAATAATTTCAAGAATGCAGGTAATACTTGTAAGTTTTCAAACGCGACTTCGTTTACTAGCTCGTTCTTTAAATTTGGTGATAGCTTAAGCGCCATATGCAAATCATCCATTGAATCACTTAAGCGATTTTCTTGTGCATAGGCACATGCACGCTGCCAATAGGCATAGCCATAATCTTCTTCTTCTTCAATCGCTTGATTACAAAGCGCAATTGCTTTAACCGTTTTACCTTGCTCTAATAATGCATCAGCTTTGTAGGTAATCGCTTCTACATCATCAGGCTTACGCTTTAAAATTTCATCGTAAATTTCAATTTTCGAATTAACATCGCTTTCCAATGTTGCACGCATCCATAGCGAATGTACTTCATTGGTAATGGTAATTTTCCGATGGTTATTAATGATCTCTTCTGAGCGTTCTTTTAATTCACTTTCAAGCACACCTAAACGGCTTTCATACTCTTCGGTAATACTTTTCACCCGTTCGTTAACAATGCTTTCTACTTTGTTTTTCACATCGCGCAACGAATTCCAACCAACCAAAATCAAAATTGTTGCGGTTGCAGTGATAATAAACATTACATTGTTTATGGTGTCATTGGTATAATCAAGCGCTCTGTCTGCTGCACTTAATTCCGTATGGGTAATTTGTTTTGTTGTGTCTTCACGCAGCTTTTGCTGGTCTTGTCGTAACGATTTAAGCTCGTCTAATACGTAACGCTCCAAAAGCGGACGGTACAGCGGTTCGTTGAGTTCTTTTATTGCCTTTTCTTGCTGTTGTTCTGTCATTGGTTTTGATTCATTTGCAAAAGCCCCAAAGCACAAAGTTGTAAAAATAAACAGTAAGATAAATTTTAATTTCATTAAGTTAGCCTTATTAATTTGAGCCACTAATATACAACAATTCAGTTATAAGCTACACCCATGTTTTATAACTTTCATTGCGTTTTCAATACTAATTACCCGTTTGTTTTGCTACAGTTTTGCCAATTTATGTCACCAAAGTTTAGGAACCCGTATGACCATTCAACGCATGCAAACAAAACAGCGCATGAGCCGCATCGTAATTCACAATAAAACAGTCTATTTATGTGGTCAGGTATGCGCAGATGCCACTAAAGGCATTAAAGAACAAACGCAAACCATGCTCGATAAAGTGGATGAATTACTTATTGAGTCAGGTAGCAGTCGCGAACATATGTTAAGCGCAACTGTATACATTAAAGACATGCAGTATTTCAAAGAAATGAACGAAGTATGGGATGCATGGGTACCAGAAGGTCATGCACCTGCTAGAGCTTGCGTTGAAGCTGCAATGGCGCGTCCTGAGTTATTAGTGGAAGTATCTGTTATCGCGGCGCAAAAAGACTAATTTAACTAAATTCCACTTATTAATAACCACAGCCTCAAGGTTGTGGTTATTCATTTTTTATTACGCACTATATTGCTTTGTAAACTTTTCCAGCTTCAATACCGCATTGATGGGGCTTAGTATTTTCAAAAACGACGGGTAACGTTTGTCCACATGGTTTTTGGTTATAGTGTGGTGGTAAATTTGGCCCGCATGTTTGCACATCAAAATGTAAATGTGGCCCACCCGATTGCCCAGTGTTACCACTTTTAGCAATGATCTGACCTTGTTTTACCTGCTCACCTTCTTCTACCAAAGCGCCTAAATGAGTTAGGTGAAAATAACGCGCAACAGTGCCATCAGCATGCTTAATAAAGACAAAATTCTCAGCTAAATCTTTCCCGTTCCAATCTTCAAATTGCTCGCGAACGGCTACAACCTCACCCGCTCTGGCTGCAACAATTGTTGTACCTATAGGCATATTAAAATCAACTGCATACAACCCTACGCCACCATTACTTTCTCGGTAATGGCCGGTTGCAACTTCTACTTTATAGGATTCACCTTTTTGAAATGGCAAGATGTATTTCGATTTTGCTTGTTCGTCAAATACCGAACAGTCTACGGCTTGTTCCGCACATGCCGACAAAGATAAGGTTAAAAAAATTGCGTGTACTAATTTGTTCATTGTAACTCTCCCTTTTGACTTTATTTGTCGCAGCACACCATCAAAAAGGTTTAAACGTAATTTTCTTTTTAACTCAAATAACTAATCAAGTACGCTTTTAGTCAAAATTCCTTTATCTATCAGTTTTTGCAGCAACGCTTTCGTGCGTTTTCTGCACTCATCTCGCACTAATCGCACGGCAGGGGTGATTGATTGTCTACTTGGGCAAATAAGCCACAACTCGGTACTTTTATGGGGGAATTTAGGCATTAATGTCACTGCTCTGCCCTCAATCAGATCATCGGCAATATCTATCGCTGATTTAACGGCAAGGCCTTTGCCTTTTAAACACCATCGTCTCACCAAATCTCCGTCGTTAGCCGCACGTCGACCTTTCATTTTTACTTTTATTACCTTGTCGTTATCTAAAAACTCCCAAGTGTCGTTGATGCGATCTTGTAGCTGATAAAAAAGCCCTTGATGCGCTTGTAAATCAGACGGTTTAATTGGTTCGCCATTGTGTCTTACATATTCGGGCGTTGCGCACAGTAGCTTTGGAATATTACAAATTTTAAAACCATATAAGTTTGTATCACTTGGCTTGCCATAACGAAGCGCCAAATCAACTGAGTCACGATAAAAATCGATATTGCTGTCACTAATATGACTGCGCAAACTTAAATTTGGGTAACTATCAAGTAGTTCATCTAGCCAGGGTATTACAATGTTTCGCCCTAAATCGGACGATAAAGCAACGCGTAATTCGCCCTCAATGTCTTTATTATCAGCTTTAATATTTTGTTTGGCGATAGAGAGTAAATTTATCGCTTCTTGGCATTGCGGTAAAAAGCGCTCACCGGCGTTTGACAGCCTCAAATGACGGGTAGTACGAACAAACAATTCCACACCAAGCTCGGCCTCAACACGTTTTAACGCTGCACTGGCTGTTGCTGCCTGCATATCAAGGGATACTGCCGCAGCAGAAATACTGTTAAGTTCAGCAATTTTTAAAATGAGTTTTAAATCGGTTATTAACATATTAACTATTATTTTTTGATAATGATTCAAACATTACCGTGTTTTTATTTAAATAATCAAGTTTTACAATAGGCTCAAGTTTAACAGCACCTTGTTTGTTAGGAGCAATCAATGACACACCCAATTATTACTGACCTAAATCGTCGTTATACAAGTAAACGTTACGATGCGAGTAAAAAAATCTCACAATCAGATTTAGATATCATTTTAGAAGCTATTCGCTTATCTCCATCGTCAATTAACTCACAACCTTGGAAAATTATTGTGATTAGTTCTGATGAAGCGAAACAACGCATGCATCAAACATTTGTTAACAAGTTCCAGTTTAATCAGCCGCACATTAAGGCAGCATCTCATACGTTGCTATTCGCTTATAACCCTAAATATGCCCGCAGCGATTATGAAAAGGTGATTGATACTGATATAAAAAATGGCCGTACATTAGCTGAAAATAAAGAACAAGCATTCGGTGCGTTTGCGTTTGTTGATTTAAACACGGATGAACATGGTAACAACGCACATTGGACTAAGGCGCAAACTTACATTGCACTGGGTAATACAATGCACACAGTTGCGCGTTTAGATATTGATTCAACACCAATGGAAGGCGTTGATAAAGAAATGATCAGCGAATTATTTGCCGATGAATTAGACGGTTACGTATGTGAAGTTGCGCTTGCGATTGGTTACCATGAAGAAAGCGAAGATTACAACGCCACTTTACCAAAATCACGTTTAGCAAAAGACCAAGTAATTACGATTTTGTAATCTAATAATCGTCGAAACGTTATCAATAAAAGCGCACTTTTATAAAAACTGCGCTTTTAAGTAATTGTTATCTCAATAAGCTAAGGAATTTAATAATAAAATTGTTACATCCATTAACAATGAGGTGGTTGGAGGTTTGACCAGACCTAATTTTGTCATATATGGTAGCTATGATAATAAAAAAAACAAAAGGTCACCTTATGAGTCACAACTTCTCACGCCGAAATTTTTTAAAAGCCTCTATGTATGGTCTTGGCGCCGCGACAATTGCGATGTCACTTACTGGTTGTAATAGCGACGATGATAACAAGCTTGCTGAAAACGATTTTGCGATTAATTTTAATCATGGTGTTGCCAGCGGCGACCCACTTAGTGATGCAATAATCCTTTGGACACGCGTTACCCCAAGTGGCGCACCACAAGGGGTTAATTTAACGCTGCAAATCGCTGATGACGAAAATTTTGACATTAACCGAGTGCAACAAAGCGTTGTTGCATTGGCATCAAACGACTACACAGTAAAAATTGACTTTGCAGGCCTTAACTCGGGTAGCAAGTACTATTATCGTTTTGTCACCGAAAATGAAGTATCACCAACAGGTCAATTCAAAACCCTGCCACAAGGTTCGATTGATTCGGTTAAATTTGCTGTAATGTCGTGTGCAAACTACCCTGCAGGTTATTTCCACGCTTACGCTGAAGCGGCCAAGTTAACGGATATTGACGCAGTATTACACCTTGGCGACTACATTTACGAATACGGTATGGGCGGCTATGCCACAGAAAATGCACAAGCACTTGGCCGTGAACTAGCTGACGATAATGCGGGCGAAATTATCACCCTAGAAGACTACCGTAAACGTTACGCACTTTATCGCAGTGATACATCATTACAACAGCTTCATGCCAATAGCCCATTTATTGCGGTATGGGATGACCATGAAGTTGCCAATGATTCATTTAAAAGCGGTGCGGAAAACCACAACGATGGTGAAGGTGATTTTACAGCGCGTAAGCTTGCCGCATTACAAGCCTATTTTGAATGGATGCCAATTCGTCCTTACGTAAAGGGGCAAACTGAAAGTTTGTATCGCCAATTTGAATATGGTGATCTGGTATCGCTTTATATGCTAGACACCCGTCATGAAAGTCGCGCAAAACCGTTAGATTATGCAAACTACATTGATCCAGTAACAGGTCAAATTGATAGTAACCGCTTTATCTTAGATTTAATCGAACCAACACAAAAGCTAATTGGTACTGACCAATTAATTTGGCTGCAAGATGGCATGATTAACTCAAATGCAACATGGCAAGTGCTTGGCCAGCAAGTATTAATGAACCGTATGCATATTCCAGCTGAGTTACTTGCTGAACTGGCTAACCCAAGTGCACAAACAGCACAAACACTAACAGAGCTTGCGCAAATTAAAGGTCGATTGCTGGCAGGCGATCCAACCCTAACAGAAATGGAAAAAGCCCGCGTTACCACTTTGGCACCATACAATCTAGATGCATGGGATGGCTACCCAGTTGAACGCGAGTTAATTTTACAAACGGCCAATGAATTTAATAAGAATTTAATTGCGCTTGCAGGTGATACTCACAACGCGTGGGGTGGACAGCTAAAAGACGGGAAAGGTAATGTGTGTGGCTATGAGTTTGCAACAAGCTCTGTAAGCTCGCCCGGACTTGAATACTACCTACAATTACCGGAGCAAATGGCATTACAATTTGCCGAAGCGCTTAAATTGTTAGTTGACGACCTTGAATATGCCAATATTCATCAGCGTGGTTTTATGACAGTAACATTTACCGCTGAAAAAGCGCATAGCGAATGGCATTTACTATCAAGCGTACATCAAAGTGACTATCAAATGAGTTCACAAATGACCGAAGTACTCGCTAAATAGTTAGTGATTAAGTTCATTTATAAATTCATCATTTAATATTGTCAGGCGATTAAGTTGTTGTAACAATAACGCTTTATCGCCTTTTTCAACGTTGCAACACAATAGATTGTGTAACTCCAACTGTAACCCCTCAAAACGCGTGATAAGGGATGACAGTTCGTCATTTTGCTCAACATTCATAGTATCAACATGATTGTTATCACCTAACAACATGGTTAATTCTTCGCGGCTTAATTGCATATTCATCTTAGTTTTCCTAAAACGTTTTGTATTTACACACTTTCAAAAGAAAAATTAGCAGGTGAAAAATTAACCTTAAATGAACTTACTTATTGCAATTGCGATTTAGGTGTAAAAGGCGTAATTAGCGAGGCTATTTGAGATTTTGAAATTGCCGGAAAATCTTGTCGTGTTTGATAACGACGGTAAAGCGACGTAAAAATACCTGAGCGTGATAATCTATCGAGCGATTGCAAAAACTGTTTGGCTTGCTGAACACTCGCATATTGCTCGTTTTCACGACAGCACATTTGATACTGCTTGATTAGTGACGCTAAGTCAGATTTGCCTTGCGCTTTCAACTGAGATTCAGCTTCAATAAAAAACGCAACACCGGTCCAATAAACCCGCTGATACGCATTACGTTGCCACATATTTTCACTTACGCTATTTAATTGGCCTTTATTTTGTTTAGTATTAAGTTTACCTCGCTGTAATCCCGCACTAATGCGATGGATAAATTCATCACCACTTATCAGTTGATTGTGTAACATAACGCGATTTTGTAAGTAAGTCGCCAATCCCTCGGCAAGCCAAAAGTCTTTATAATCAAATAGCGGATGATAAAGATGAGAGAGTTCATGATACAAGGTCCAATCTCGTTTTAAGCTTGTAAGCGACGCATAACGATAAAAGTGAAGCTCAACGGTATCAAAAACGCCTCTATTAATACGCGCCCAGGGTACGGGTTCGGTGGCAAAGTAACGGGGATTTAAATCAAAATAGTAATGCGCTTGCCTCGGTAAACCCAACACACGCTTATTAGCATTAATGCCAAAGTTTAACCACGTTTTTACCTTTGTTTGGTGAGACATTGAAAGTGATGACAAATTTTTATACGTCACCTCTGTATCTGAGTTATGGAGCGTGACAGTTTCTGCGCTGTATGCACTAAAGGCGAAAATGCATAAAGCCGCTTTGTATAAGTTTATGGTTAGCTCAAATTTACTGTTTTCTGCTCTCATCAACATTAATCTTGGCCTGAATAAAGTCAGCGTGGGTAACATACATTAGGCTGGCGATTTTACGAATAACGTGATCTTCTTGCCCATCAACTTGACCATCAGCAAATGCTACTTGCCATAGCAGTTCTATAATCTCAATGCGTTCAATATCGCTAGTATGTTCGTTTACTACGTTAACAAACGAATATAGATCAATGGCTTGTTCAACCAATTGCTTTGCTTTTGTTAATAAGCGGCTTGCAGCATCCAGTTCTAACTCACAATAGTGAATCAATGTATTTTGAATATTCTCTAACTCTTCAGTGAGCACTTTGCCATCGGCACGCATCACCTCTACAAGTAAAGCCGCCAAGCCCGTTTCAAAGTCAATTGCAGCGCGCTCTACCGAGGTGTCGTTAAATTTAGATAGTAAAGATTTTAAATGGGCTATCACTGTACACACTCCTAAACCAGTTTTATAAAGCGATATTACAAACACTAAAACACATTATGTGTTTTGACACTTAATATTGAAAAAAGTTATCCCATAAATTATCTAATTGCTTTTTGGCATTTTTGAGAGGCAATGCGGTATACCCGTCTTGTTGTTTTGAAACGAGTTTAAAACGTTCTAACTTAGCTAACGCATCGCTAATTTCAAAATCTAAGGTACATTGGTAATTGTGTTCAAACCAGCTTTCAATTGCGTTGTCTAATTCGTCTGCGCTTTGCGGTTTGCCAGCGTTAAGTAAAAAGCTATATGCGATAATCGCTTCTTTACAGTCCTCTTCTTCTGCCGCGTCGACTAGTGTATGAAACACGCCTGCATTGTTGTCTAAGTTTTTAAAATAAAGGTTATCTGATAACGCTTTCATAAACTTAATTTTTCGATTTTTAAATTTAGTCCATTCTTTAAAAATAAAGCTGCCAAATACTCCTAAACCAAGTCCAAGACTGATTAAATGTTGCTGACTAAACTCCACGCCTTCACTTCGTAATCCTAACCAATACGATAACAGCGCAACCAGCAAAATAATCGATGCGCCCAATTTGGTTACTAAGACAACGGCGCCGCCAACAGCGGCTGATGCACTTATGATCACTTTATCTATGGGCCTCATGCGCACTTCGCTATTAGGAAATAGCATTTCTAAATCAGCCTTTGGTACGTTTTGAAACAGCTTAATAATGGTTGAACCGGGCTCAAAACCTAACGGCGTTTTTTTAGCGTGTTGAAAGTACGCCTCGTCTTTAAAACGGATAAACACCGCAACTCGCTCATAATTCGTAAAGCGAATAGCTTGTTTCTTAAGCCCCCACCAAGTGCGTAATGTTTCATCTTTTTGAGAGGCGCCGCGGCGGTAAAAAACCACTTCAGCAAAATCATCAAACGCTACCTCAAGCCTTACTTTAAAAAGTGATTCTTCGCTTAACGCGTCTTTTAAATCTTGGTCGGTGATCCGCTCAAAATTAGCCGCGTTTAGAATATCGCTAAAGGCCTGCGCAAAACGTTTTTGGCACGTGTGTTTATCGTTTTCAGATAACGGCGCTAAAGAACGCGTATCTGCGTTCGGGTCAAACGGTGCATAATTATCTTTCAATAATTCCAAACGTTTATGGTATTCAAAATGAATAATGCTAGAAAAGAGTTCTGCAAACTCGTTAAATGATGTGTGTTTTTCAGTTGGTAGCAGTGTTTGACACATGCTCACAACATCAGACTTACGAAACGGTATATAACGCTCTAATGACATGGTTTTAGATAGCTAGCTTGGTATATTTTAGACTTTACCCGTTAACGCGCAGTAAACCAATTGCCAAAGCACAAAAAAAAGGCCCTTAAAACTCGGGCCTTTTATAAACAAAGCACAATTACGCAAATGCGTTATTATTTTTCTTTTACCACAGCAACAAGTAATGCGGGTAAGAATGTCAGCGTAAGTATTGTAGACACCAAAATACCACTCATTACAATCACACCTACCCCGCGGTAAAGCTCTGTGCCATCCCCAGGGATTAACACAAGTGGCGCTAGGCCAAATAAGGTAGTAGCAGTAGACATAAGAATGGGCATTAAGCGTTTTTCAAGAGCTTGTTCAACTGCCTGCTTTACACTTAATCCGTGTTTAATAACAAAACGGCGGGTTTGATCAACAATAAGAATTGGATTGTTAACCACAGTGCCAAGCAAAATTAAAAAGCCTAACATGGTGATCATATCAAACGGTTGGTGATAACTAGTTAAACCAATACTGCCTAATACGCTATTTACCCCATTAACAAGCACAAGGCCTAATAGGCCGCCCGCCATGCCTAATGGTACTGTTGCCAAAATAAATAACGGATAGCGCCAATGTGTAAATATGGCTACCAATAATAAGTAACTCAGTGCCAAGGCAATAATAAAGTTACTTGAAAGCGCCTCTTTTGTCGCTTCTAATTGGTCAGCTGCGCCACTAATATTCACTTTTATGCCTTGCGCGATTTTACCTTGCTGCCAAAGCGCCGGTAACAACTCATTACGCACTAATTGTTCCGCTGTTTCTAACGCAACATCTCGCGGCGGAATAATGTACACAGTCACAGTACGATTACCGTCAACACGACGAATTGAGTTACTGTTGTTTGAATTGGTTAAATCAGCCAAAGCGTGAAGCGGTAAAATATTACCCGCAGGCGTTACGATTGGAGAGCTGGCAAGCTCTGCCATATTTTGGCGATTGCCAGCACCGCTAAACAAAAACATGTCAATTTTGTCATCGTTTAGAATAAACTCATCGACATAAGCACCATCGCTCATTGCCGCAATTGCATAGCCAAAGTCATTGTTATTAATGCCTAATTCGGCTAAGCGCTGCCAACGCGGTTTAATTTCAACTAACGGCTGCTCAAGCGCTAACGAGCCGGGATCTGAGTTTATTTGCGGCTTATCAAACACCACATTCGCTTGCTCATAAACGGCTTCTGCCGCGCCGTATAAATCAATAATATTACTGCCCGCAATATCTACTGCAACTGCACGCGTGCCGCCATCATTACTTGATATAATTGAACCTCGCGAACTAAATGCGCGCATATTCGGATAAGCGCGGAATTTATCGGTGACTGCTTCCATCATTTGATTGATATGGTCTGGATTAACCGGTGCGCTTAAAAACCAAATACGCCCCACCGATACCGACATCGAGTAATAATCAAGCGGTGGCATCGCCTCTTTACCGGCAATAAAATCGGCGCTATCAGCGTGAATATACCCATCAAAATATTCCCGTAATTCTTTACCGATTTTTTGCATTTCAGACAAGTTGTAACTTGGCGGCGCAATCATCATAGAAAACGCTTTTGGTTCTTCTCCTTCAGGCAAATATTCTGCCGCAGGCATAAACCACAGTGCACTACCCAAAATACCTACAACGAAAATGGCAACAGCAGTACGCGCGCGTTTTGTTGATTTGCTGAGCCATGCTGCTGGTTTTAGCCACTTGTTTGACAGTTGCAGCTGCTTACCTTCACTGAGTTCTTGTTTTTTACCTATATTGGCAATAGCCGTAGGAACAATAAATATCGCAACCAACATAGACGCGATAATGGCACCTGAAATCGCGATAGCAATATCAGAATAAAGCTGGCCGGCTTCTTGTTGCACAAATAAAATTGGCGCAAATACCATGACGGTTGTTGCGGTTGATGCAAGTACTGCTGGCCATACTTCTTTTACCCCGTTAATTGCGGCGTCGCGTTTACTGGTGCCATTAACCTTTGATTGCACAATCGCCTCTAGCACTACAATGGTGTTATCCACCGTCATACCAATTGCGAATGCCACACCAGCAAGAGAAATAACATTAATGGTGCGGCCAAATAAACTCAGCGCTAAAAACGCAGCGATGGTGCAAAGTGGAATACCAATAATACCCACCAACGTGGCGCGACCTGAACGCAAGAAAAAATACATGACTAAGGTTGCAAGTAAGCCACCTAACGCCAAGTTTACCCAAACATTTTTTAATGAGCTACGCACGTATTTCACATCATCGCTCATCAATTTTAACTCTAGGCCATTTTGACTCAACAGTTGTTGATTGAGCTCAGCGACAATCGGTAACATCGCATCTTTAATTGCTAGTACGTTAGAGCCACTTTCACGGCGTACCGATAAACTTAATGTACGTTCGCCATCGGAAAAAGACATACCACGTGTTTCAAAATGGTCAAGCGTTACGCTAGCCACTTCTTTAAGAAGAATATTTGCACCATTTTTACGTGCAATAATCAGGTTTTCTAACTCGTTTAAGCTTTCAAAGCGCGATACTACACGCAGCAAATAACGGCTTGTGCCTGATTCAATATCACCCGCTGAGGCATCTTTGTTACGGCTACGAATTGCGGTTCTTAATTCTGGTAAACTAATCCCGCGTTGTGCTAATCGGTGTGCGTTCACTTTAATTTGAATTTGCCTTTGCGCACCGCCGCCCACTCGCACTTCTGAAACACCCGAGACACTTTCCATGCGCGGTCGTACATAGTCTTCAGCAAAGTCGCGTAGCAAATCGACATCTAACTCAAGTGGGTTTCCCGACAATGGTTTGAGCGTAAAGTACATAAATGCATTGCCAGAAAATGAGCTTGAAAACAGTCGCGGTTGGTCAACGTTCTCAGGGTATGCCGGAACTTGACTTAGCGCGTTGTTAACTCGAATAAGTGCATCGTTGGCATCAACACCAAACGGAAACTCTAATTCAATGCTAGCAGAGCCCATTTCGCTGTAAGACACCATACGTGACAGGTTCGCAAGGCCGCGTAAATAGCGTTCTTGTTCAATAATGATTTCTTTTTCTACATCCTGTGGTGTCGCACCAGGCCAACCGGTTTGCACAGTAATAGTTCTGACTTCAAGATCGGGGATCATTTGCACCGGAATGTTAAGCGCGGTTACTAATCCCAATATGCTGGTGATCAGTACACAAACCGCAACTAACGTGCCGCGTTTTACTGCCGCTGTGATCATTGCGCACTTCCCTTAACTGAGCTTACCGTTACTTTTAAGCCATCGCTGAGTGCTTCAACACCACTCATAACAAATGCATGATTACTCGGCGCGTTCGTTACGGCAATGCGTTCTGCTTGCTCTGCGATCACATTAACGATATGACGTTTAGCTACATTGTTGGTCACAGAAAACACACTGTATCCGCCATCTGGATGGTGCTTTAATGCCGTTTTTGGCAGCCATAGTTTTTCTTGTGCTGATTGCTGGAGTGCTATTGTTGCCGTTGCTGAAATACCCGGAATGAGTGCGATTGATTTATCAATATCAATAAATACTTTAAAGGTGCGTGATAATTCGCTTGTTGCGCCAACGACATTAGAAATACTGGCTTTAAATTGGCTTGCGTGTTGCAAATCTGGTGTGATGTTCGCAACTAAATTCGTTTGCTTAAAATTAGCGTAATACTCTTGTGGAATTTCAAGTTCAAGTCGTAATTTGTCATTTGCAACTAACGAAAAAACAGTGGCTTGTGGCGTTACCCATTCACCCACCTCCGCAAAACGATTAACAATAACACCTGAAAATGGCGCACGAAGCGTATGTCGATTTACAATTTCTTTTCGCTCAGCAAGCAACGCCTTTGCTTGAGACATAGAAGCTAACGCTTTAGCACGTGTTGCTTTGCGCTCAGCAATTAATGTTTTTGCAACCACTTGTTGCTTTGACAGTTTAATTACTTCTTGAAGCAAACGCTCTGCTTCTTGATAGGCTATTTCGCTTGCCTCTAAGCTTGCTAAAGCTTGCTGATACTGGGCCTTTGCAATACTGCTGTTTAATTCAAGTAATGTATCACCAGCGCTTACATGGTCGCCCGCCTCAACAAATAGCTTTGCCACTACACCTTGTTGTAATACGGTAACCTTGGCATCTTGCTTTGATTTAATCGTGCCCGACAGCGACAGTTGCTCTGAGAATTGATTTACTTGGGGGTAAATTAAATCAACGGCAATTTCCTTTGCTGTTAGCAACGAAGTGTTAAAAAATAAAACGATAAAGGCTAAGGCTAACCTTACGCGCACGACACACATAGCTATCTCACTTTACATTAATGATAATTATTTCTATTTATTTTAAACATCTACGCGTAAAAACACACCCGTTTGCGACTAAATACACAATTTTACGTCTGAATGTATGATGTTTGTGCAGAATTTATACGTTTTAATTGAGTATTTAAAAAGAATACAAACACTACAATGACTTACCTTTGGCTCAATGGCAAAAATCTGATGCAACAATAGACAGTAACGACCAACACGCTTTAGTATTAACAGCCATACAGTTACAAACAGTGCCAACTATGACCATAAAACTAAACCAACACGATAAACAACAGTGCATTAGCAAACTGCAAGATTACTTTGATAAAGAACTCGACGTTGAACTAGGCCAATTTGATGCCGATTTTCTATTAGACTTTATTGCAAAGGAGCTAGGAGCCGCCTTTTACAACCAAGGTATTTACGATGCACAAGCCTTATTGCAAAGTAAAATTGATACCCTTAATGATGGTTTTAGCGAACTTGAAAAGCCTATTCGTTAATTAAATTCATATGCAATTGTTGCGTGAAAAAATTACAATTCTACTCAAATTCAATTGTTAAACTTACTATGATCATTTCAAACCACCAGCACGATATAAAAACTGCAACAGGTATTATGCGCACTTATTGCTATTCTCCTGTTGATTCTGGCACCTACCCTTGCATTATTTTTTATTCCGAGATTTTTCAACAAACTGCGCCAATAGCGCGTTCTGCTGCAATTTTAGCGAGCCATGGGTTTCATGTTTTAGTGCCTGAGGTATTTCACGAGCTAAACCCAATCGGTACCGTACTTGCCTACGATGACGCAGGTAAAGATAAAGGTAATCAAGATAAATGGAATAAGCCACTTGAATCGCATGATAGTGATACAGTTGCTTTAATTGAATTTGCTAAAGCATTACCCAATTGCACTGGTAATGTTGGCGCAATGGGCGTGTGTATTGGCGGCCACCTTGCCTATCGCGCAGCGTTAAACCCTAATATTAAAGCGGCATTTTGTTTGTATGCGACGGATATTCACAGTGATACATTGCCAGCGAAAGAAGGTAATAACTCACTAGAACGGATGTCAGATATTAAAGGTGAAATTCACTTTATCTTTGGCAAGCAAGACCCACATGTTTCAGTGGATGGACGTATAAAAATTTATCAAGCCTGCCAACAAACTGGTATCAATTTTCAATGGCAAGAAGTTAACGCGCAACACGCGTTTATGCGCGACGAAGGTGAACGTTACGACGCTGCACTTGCTATAAAAATGTATCAACAAGCCGTTGCGCTATTTCAGCGTAAATTAGTGTAATTATTAACAAGGTTAGATTAATGTAGTAATCAGGTATACATTGCTACATTATTAACCTTACTTTAACCTTTTCTTACAGACCCTTACACTTTTAGACGAAGACTTACAGAAGTAATATTTACCACGTTAAATTCTAGGCCTACACTCCTGCTACGTACTAATAGCAGGAACGCTAATTGTGAATACTTTAGTCTCTGTGACATCACAAAAAACAAATAATGCAGTAATAAAATGGAATTTATACTACATAATCGCAATCATCGCTGTCTGTCTAATTGTTAATGTCAGCATTCGCTTAGATTATTATTTCTTACAAGGTATTCCTGAACTTTCGTTTACTGAAACCTTGCAAGGCTTAGCACTTGTTTGTATCAATCTGTGCTTTTACAAAATAATAAAGGCGCCAAACGTTGGTGCCGGTAGCTTACTTGTATTTGGATTTTTTACCGCCCTGTTAATACGAGAGTGTGACTTTTGGTTTGACAAAATTACCCATGGTTTTTGGTTTTACCCAGCCATGTTTACAACGCTTATTACGTTAGTTTTGTTTTCAAAACGAGGAAAAAGCGGCTTTACTGAGTTTGTTAACTTACTGCGAGTACCGGCCATGAACAAGGTAATCGTAGGCGTTATTGTATTGATTATTTTTAGCCGTATTTTTGGTACTGGTAGCTTTTGGCGCGATGTTGTAAGCCAAGACGCCTTTGTTGTAAAAACCATTATTCAAGAAGGTTTAGAGCTACTGTGCTACTGTTTTATTACAATTGGCGCATGGGAAACTCAGCAACAAGTTAATACCCTAAACAACAACGAATGTGGTGCGCTTTAACGCACCACGTTTAGTTTAAAAGCTAAAATCTACACCTGCGAAAATGCTTCTTCCCACCTCGGCATATCCATAATCGAATGCGTCTTGGTCAATACGTTTATCGAATAAATTGGTAATACCCACCCTAAAAGCAATTGTTTGCGATAGTGAAAAACGGCTTCCTAAGTCAACGATGACATAACCATCTGCTGGTGTTTTCTGCCATGTTGGTGCCATTTCAATATACTGTTCACCAATATAATTCAGATTGACATAGGTACTGAGTGACTCAATAACTTGCCAATTTAATTTTGCATTTGATTGGTGTTTTGGCGTTTTAATTAACGGGAGCTTGTCACTTTTGTTTTCACTATCAATATAGCTATAGTTAAAACTAAGATCTAACGTATCAAGTACCTGCCAAAGTACATCGAACTCAATGCCTTTTGTCGTCACTTCATTGATATTGATATGTTGGATCATTGGCTGATTATCTGGCGTTACACCGACAAATGTACTGGTGTCACGTGCAATCATATCTTCAATTTCATTATTGAATACAGTTGCTCTAACAAAGCCAAAATCAGTTTGATAACTTGCTGATAACTCATAACTCACCGACTTTTCAGGTTCTAAATCGGGATTACCAACTAATACACAGCGTCCACCACAACTTATCGTTGCAAAATCAGCACTACTGCGCCATATAGCGGGTGCTTTAAACCCTGTACCGACACCGCCTTTAAACGTTAAATCACTGTTAGCGTTATACACTAAATACGCACGTGGACTAAAATGTGACCCAAACTCACTGTGATCGGTAACACGCCCGCTAAACGTCGCAGTCATTTCATCAGAAAGCGCCCATTCATCTTGTATGTAGGCTGCAAACTGAGTATTTGAGGTTTCTTTTGCGTAGTCTCTAGGGTGACTTAGTGTATTATCAGAAACATCAAAACCCGTTGTGATCAAATGATTTTCGTTTCCAAATACTGCTCGACCATCTACATTGTGATTTGTTTGCGTTCCCGTTGTTAACGCTAAGCGAGCGTTATCTTCTTGAATATCTGTTTGCTCAAAATAGTAGTTAAACTCACTGTTTCCCCACTGCCATTCTCGCGCATAATTAACACCAAAATTAACGCGTTCACTCTCATAAAAGTTAGCGACATACGAGCCATCAGGCGCTTGCCATAAATTATAACTTTTATCTTCTTCTAGGTATTCAAGGTTCGCGCTTAACGTATCTTGCGATGTGACATGCCATAACACACTCGTATTTACGCCTGCACGTTGTTGTTTTTCTGTCTTAGAGGTAATTCCATAGTCAGAATCATCTGGTTGCCAAGGGTTGCGATCGCTCCAGTTCACGCCGAACGTCGCTAAAACCCTATCATCTATCAAAGCACCACTTGAAAACACACCAACTCGTGCTAGCTCGCCGCCGCCATCGATTGGCGTACTGTAGTCAATATTACCATTGGTTTGCCATTCATTGTTTGCTTCTTTTAGAATGACGTTAATTACACCACCAATGGCTTCACTACCATAAATAGCTGACATTGGGCCGCGAACAATTTCAACACGTTCGATTGCCGTCATTGGTATGCTCGACAAATCAAACGAGCCTCTAATTAATGCCTCGCGTGAATTCACTCGCTTGCCGTTAACCAGTAACAATGTGTAGCTCGGGTCTAACCCTCGTAGACTAACGGATGCTTCACCATTTCCAGAACGGCGTACATTAACCCCGACTACGTCTTGTAGGCTGGTTGTAATATCCGTTGCTGGGATCTTGATGATTTCTTCAAAATCAATAACACTCACCGAGGCTGGTGCATTAAGTAATGTTTGTTCACCTTGCGTTGCTGTCACTACAATTACATCATTAATTTGAGCGTCGTCCGCATATACGTAATTACTAACGACTAATGTACTGACAAATGCTGCAAGCTTATTTAACCTCATCGTTTATTATCTTCCTGTTTGTTAATAAATAAATCAGTCCATCAGCCAATTCATTACGCCAAACATAAGAATCGTGCCCCCCTGAGAACTCGTGGTACTTTACCGTATAGCCTTTTGCGTTGAGTACATCACGCAAATGGCGATTACTTTCCAGAATATCAATTGTGAAATAACCTGTTTCAAATACTCCTGCGTTCATGTAAATCGACAGTTTTTTGTAGTTATCGCGAGCGATTTTACGCGTTAGCCACTGCGGTTCTGTTTGCTCTTTACTCCCTTCACGTGGCGACCACCAAAATGAACCAGATTGACTTAACACATTGCCAAATACATCAGGGTATTGCATTGCAACATACATTGACGCGAGGCCACCGAAACTAGAGCCCGATAAAACCGTGTTTTGTGCACTTGGTGATAATCCTTTTTTTGTCAGCCAAGGCATAAGTTCATTTGCCATAAACCATGCAAAATCTGGATTTGGTGGCAACTCTTGGCCTCTGGTTTTTCTAGATACATTGCTTATAAATACCGCATTAACAGGAGGAATTTTTTTGTCGTTTACTAAGTTGCTTAGCGTATTGGGTACTTTTAGTTTTGACTGATAATTTTTTCCGTCGAAAAACAAAATTGTTGGTGATTGTGGTGTTGCATCTTTATGTTTGTATATGGCGATATCACGTGTGTTGTTAAGGCGAATACTCGCGATAGTGCTCTGCGTCAAGCTGTAAAAATTTTCTGAAACATCGCGTAAATACGGCGAATGTTTTGTATCTTTTAATGTTAAAATTGAATGTGTTGCGTAGTTATCGGTACCTTCAAATTGCCATGTTGTTGGGTTAAGCGGGTCTTGTTGTTTAGTGGCCATAATGGCAATTCGCGAAGCGCGAGGTTGATTAGGTACATGCGGCACATCTGGTGCTAATTGATATGAAATCAAACTGTCTGTTGGTAAACGATACGTTTTAAACCAAATATCAGTGCCTTCTATTTTTTCCAAATCTTGATGACTGCCAAAAGGCGCGCCGAATAGTCGTACATTATGACGCGCGCCGCGCCACAAAAATGTTACAAGCGCATCAGTTTGCTCGTATTCGACTAAAGGTGTGTCCTCTTTTTCAACATTTCGCCAAAAATCATCTACCACCTTGACCTTGTTATTACCTTTTAGCCTTGTTACTAACGATTGCATGATGGGACTAAGTAACGTTTCATTATCTGACACTGCTGGTTGTGAAATAGGCTCAGAGAGATTAATCGTCGCTAAATTTTTATTAGCACTGATTACGCGTACTTTATACTGCTGATCCCTTTGTGCTAATAAATACAGTTTAAAGGTGTTCTGCTGCTTAGCTAACACTCGCACTAGACGTTCATTTTCGTCAATTAACTCTGCTTTAATAAAAGGCTGTGAAAACGAAAACTCTCCGGTTATATATTGGTCTTTTTTAAGTTTAATTGAATGAAAAAATTCGTGAGAATTGCCAACGGTGCTGGCGAAACACACCCCAGCTGACAATAGAAAATATAAATAAACACCAAAACGAAACATTATTAAACCCATGTAATGAGAGTGATTTGCATTATCACTCATATAATGTGGATTTTCAATATTTTTAACGTGATATTAGGCAGTTATGAAATTTTAGGCTGTTAAACTTTCTAGACTAAGAAAGTTTAACAAGTAAAGATATAGCGAAAACGTGCCGTTACTGTGTTAAATAACAGCCTTTAAAGGATTGTGTACAAGGCAAGGTTTCGATTGTCGAATGTGTGATAGAAAACCGTTTAGCTAACATGTCTTTGACTGACTGCAAATCATCATTACTCAGTGTAATGCTGGCCTCAAGATGAAGGGTTGTGTCGTCCAACTGCCACACGTGCAAATGGTCAACTGCTGACACATTATCTTGTTCTAAGATTGCTGAATACACACTATCAACATCGACATCAGCATGGGTGCCTTGCATCAAGATAATAACACTTTGCTTCGCATAATCTGCGCCATGGTAAAGCACGTACACAGAAATCAAGATTGTGGCGATTAAATCGATAATATACCATTGATATAAAATAATTAATGTGCCTGAAATGATTACAACAAGTGACGCTAAAGCGTCTGATAAATTGTGAATAAACGCCGCTTTTAAATTTAAATTGTCCTTTGCTCCAGCTTTGTATGTAAGCCACGCTGTAGCAACGTCAATCACCAACGCAATCGCCGCAATGTAAACAACAATCCAGCCATCAACGGGCGATGGATTTAAAAATTGACTAAACGCTTCAAAAATTAGGTAACAGCCAACTAATATTAAAATAGTGCTATTGATCAAAGCACCAAGGATCTCAGCGCGTTTATAGCCAAATGACATTACGCTGGTGGCTGGTTTTCTTGCGATTCGCCGCGCAATAATTGCAATAACAATGGCACCTGCGTCACTTAAATTGTGAAGTGCATCAGCAACAAGCGCCATACTGCCAGACAAAATGCCACCAATAATCTGCGCCACAGTCAGTAATACATTAATCACAACGGCAAGCGACAATTTGTTATCGCCGCTATGATGATGGTGGTGATGATGTGAATGCGACATTGAACTTCCTTATGCTATTTGGCGGTATTGTTGTGTGTTAACCAGCTCAGTTGCGTCTTTACACTCTAGCGGTTTACTGAACAAATAACCCTGTACTTTATCTACGTGTAAATCGATTAACGTACTTTGCTGATCGATGTTCTCAACACCTTCTGCAACAATGGTTAAGTTTAACGCTTTTGCAATGGCACATATTGCTTTTACAATTTGTAAGCCAGCTTCACTTGATAAATCATTAACAAACGAGCGGTCAATCTTCAAGCCATTTAGTGGCAGAGCCTTTAATCTAGCCAATGAACTGTATCCTGTACCAAAATCATCAATGAGTAAGTGATACCCTGCATCTGATATACATTCTAGTATGGGTATAATATCAGCCTGATTTTCCATCATTGCAGACTCGGTAATTTCAAGTTGTAACAGTGACCTAGAAACGACGTTTTGTGACTCGAGCCAGTTGAGTAATTCGTTGTTTTTTAACTGCTTTGGAGAAACATTCACATTTACAAAAAGTTGATTTGATGTATCTAGATTAACACTAGCACAAAAGTGTGCGGCTAATTTCGCAACGTGTAGTCCTACGTCAGATATTTTGGCCATATCTTCAATAATAGGCACAAACTCAAGCGGTGAAATAGTACCAAGTTTATCGTCATGTACTCTAAGTAATGCTTCAAAGCCTAAAAGGCGATTTGACATTAAACAGAAAATTGGCTGGTACACCAATCTAATTGCCGATAGGTAACTATCGCTGCTGCAAAAAGTTTCAATTTCACGTTTACGACGATTTGCGATTGCAAGTTCATCATTATAAAAAGAATACTGATCTCGCCCCATTTGTTTCGCACGATACATAGCAAGATCGGCTTCATGTAATAATTGTTCTGGGCATAACTCACACGGTGCCGCGATAGTGCGCACGCCAATACTCGCTGTTATACATTGATATGCGGTTCGTTGTTTTCGCAATTGATGTATGGCGTAAGTCAGTCGCTCAAGCATATTCTCGATTGAAACAGTTAAACGCTTTTGTGCTATAAACAATGCAAATTCATCGCCGCCCAGACGCGCTACTTCACCATAGCTTGAGAATTCGCTTTGAAGTAATCTGGCAAACGCTTTTAACAGTGCATCACCTACCTTGTGCCCATAACCATCATTAACCAATTTAAATCTATCAAGATCAACATATAAAAGATGATAACAACCTTGGCGACTTGTGAGTTCATTACCAACACCATCTAAAAACGCTTGTCGGTTTAATAAATCGGTAAGTGCATCGTGCTCAGCCTGATACCTTAGTTTCTCTTCATGTTGCTTGGTGGCGGTTATGTCGAGCAAGCGCCCTTCAAACAGTGTACGCTCTACATCCTTTATCCAATGCCCTTTTAACAATAAACAATACGTATTACCTAACTTGTTTTGCACAAACAACTCATTGGAAAACTCATTGTTTTGACACGCCAAAAATAAAGCCTGTTGTCTCTCGCTCATCAGGCCACAAATATTGTTATTTGCGTCATCTGGTAAAAGCAGATCAATAAACGCCGGATTCTTCTCTAATATGTCGCCTTTATCGTTACAACAAAAGAGTCCTTCGGAACAATTTACAAACAAGGTTTTGTATTTTTTCTTGGTTTCTAATTGCTGTTCTAGTGCCTTTACTTTTAGTTGTGACGTGGCTGCTAAATTTTGCTGTGTTTTCTTTAATGAATACGTTTTGATACGCACAAGGCGGTTAATATGTGCATATTGATTACGAATAGTGACTAAATACATGAAAAGCGCAAAACCAAATAAAATAGCTAAGGTACAAAGCCCCGCACTTATAAGGTAATGGCTATGGCGCACGTAACTTGGGTTGAAGTAAGCAATATCCAGTGTTTTATCAAAAAATGGGATGCGTTGTTGCGCTAGTGGCTCAGCAAAGGACAAATCTAATGAGTTTTGCCAATCTGAATTATAAATGGCTTGATTACCTACACTAATTGTAATGTGCTGATTTTGCGTATCACCTGATGCATGAATGTAGTCGAAAAAGCTTTTAATATTAAACCTGAGTGACACTGTTTTTACATCAGCGGTATTAAGAATAACACTCCAAAACTCAGTGTTTGGCCACTCTTTTACAATAAAAGCGTTAGCACTGTCATTGTTAATCGATATTGTACTGCCAACTAAGTGACCAAAGTCAGATTCAGGGTAATTGGCCAGTAACACATAATTATCATACTGGTTAGAGAAACTAATACTATCGCTAATAGTAAAGTCGAACGCCCCGACTTGTTGCATATAATCTTCAACAAATTCAACATTGCTTGGTGTCAGGCGATAATAGAACTCAATGCTTGAATCGAACGCTAAACCATTAATTTGGTCATCAATTAATGGTTTTACGTGCTCTTTCGACGCATTTGATGAAGCGCTATATAGGCTCGCGATACCTGAAATTAAATTCTCTACATAATCACTTTTACTTACAATAGCCTTACTAAAGCTTGAAAGTTGAAACTGCCACTGCTCGGACTGCTTTTGCTGTAATTGCGATGCAAACCAATATGCCAGAGCAATGCACGCAATCACATAAATAACAAATACCAATAAATAAGGTTTATATTTATTGATGAGCAAAAAATCAGGTTTCATCTATAGACTTATCGCTAGAACTAGTTAAAAATACAGTAACGATAATAATTACTATTACGATTTATGAAAAGTGTTATTTTCCTTTTTATCTCGTTTTTCGCGTTAAATGCACAGGTATTAGCCAATTCTGTAGTAAACGTATACTCATTCCGAAAGGCTGAAATAATTTCCCCTTTAATAACCGCGTTTGAACAAGAGCATAACGTGCGGGTAAATCTGGTTTATGGAAAACCAAACGCATTGCTCAATAAATTTACTGCCAATGCAGACAATAGCCAAGTAGATGTATTATTAACGTCTGAACTAGGACAACTTCAATCGGTAAAGCACCTATTGCAGCCAATAAATATTCGAACATCGTCTATCGCCCCTCAATTAGTTGACGATGAATATAAGTGGGTCGCACTGTCGTTACGAATTAGGGCATTGTTTTCTCGAACAAATGAAAAAACAATCACGTCATACCGCGAATTAGACAGCGAGCAATTTTATGGCAAGCTTTGCAATCGTGATTTTAATCATAGCTACAATCAACAAATGGAAAAATCACTGCATGCGATTGGTAATAAGCAAGATGTAAAGTGGCTGAAAAGTTACGTTTCGCTCTTAAACAAACGCCCTTCTGGCGGCGATCGCGACCAGTTGCGCGCTGTATTTAAAAATCAATGTGATTATGCACTCGCAAATCACTATTACTATCACATGCTACGTAACAGCAAAAAGCCATCGGACCGTGAAGTTGCGGCAAGCTTAAGCATGCATTTTTTAACAACTTACAATGGAAAAACGCCTGTTTCAGCGACTGCCGCAGCAATTAGTCAATACGCGCCAAATAAAGAAAATGCGCAGCGATTTGTTAACTATTTGCTGTCATCTAATGCGCAAGCAATGATTGCAAATGAGCTTCACGAATTTGCGGTAAACAAGCACGTGCGAGATCGCCAATTAGTGCACTACCCAAATTTGTCACTGTCATTGCAAAGTGTAAAACGGGCACTTTAATAGACCAATTCCATTTTCAGGCGTTTTTGTGAGATTGGTTTATACTTTAGCGATTAGCAAAAGTAATAATAAGTTGTTATGCAAAAAGCGTGGTGGTCATTTTTGTTATTGGTAGTGTGTTGTCAGTGTTACAGTGCGCAAACACCACCTGTCGAATGCAAGACCCCGCTTTCGCTATCGATCACTAACGACTGGTATCCCTATGTTAAGTTTTCTAAGTTTGATAGCACTACCGGTGTCGATGTAGAGCTACTGAAAAAAGTGCTCGAGCAAATGGGCTGTGAACTTACCGTGATTCGCTTTCCTGAACGTAGAACCCTATTTGAACTCACTATCGGTAATTTTGATATTGGTCTTGGCGCCAGTAAAACGCCCGAACGGGAACGGGACTTCTACTTTTCAAAAACCTACCGCCTAGAGCGGAATCGATTTGCCTATCGACAAAACGACCATAGCGTTAAACAAAGCAAAAGCTTTAAATCAATTATTAAACAGCGTAAACTTATTGGTGTTAATTTGGCGGGTTGGTACGGTGACGAACTAGAGCGTGCCAAACAAGCGTATAACGGCTTTGTTTTTTCAGAAACAACAATTAAACGCTTGGAGATGTTAGTTAAAAACCGTGTCGATATTGTGATTGATGACGACGTTGTACTTTGCAGCGAAATATCAAGACAAAACCATCCTCAGGTGGTTATCCACCCTTTACTACTGTCACAAGCAAGTATTCATTTTATCTTTAATAAACAGAGCGTTTCACCTACTTTTATGGCGCGCTTTGACACTGCGCTAACTAAAGTATTAGCCAATGGCGAGCTTGAAGCTTTGTTTTCACATTATGTATCACCAAGTTGTGCTGAGCAGCTTATATAATTTTCATTTTTATAACCAACCGTCACTTTAAAATAAACCGCGCTATCGCTATGTTGTGCCATAAGATAGTGTTAAAATGCCGCCAATTTTGATTCGATGAAAAATATATAATGCTTAGTTCAAACAACATCACCATGCAATTTGGTGCAAAGCCACTTTTCGAAAATATTTCAGTTAAATTTGGTGACGGTAACCGTTATGGTCTAATTGGCGCTAACGGCTGTGGTAAATCAACGTTTATGAAAATCTTAAGCGGTGAGCTTGAGCCAAGCGCAGGTAATATTTCATACGACCCAAATGAGCGCATTGCAAAACTAAATCAGGATCAGTTTGCTTACGAGCAATTTACCGTTGTTGATACCGTAATTATGGGCCACAAAGAGCTGTGGGATATCAAGAAAGAGCGTGACCGTATTTATTCTTTGCCTGAAATGAGTGAAGAAGAAGGCATGTTGGTTGCTGACCTTGAGACCCAATTTGCCGAAATGGACGGTTATTCAGCCGAAGCAAAAGCCGGTGAATTACTGCTAGGTGTTGGTATTCCAACCGAGCAACATTATGGTTTGATGTCGGAAGTTGCACCAGGTTGGAAACTACGTGTGCTACTTGCACAAGTACTGTTTGCCGAGCCAGACATCATGTTACTTGATGAACCGACCAACAACTTGGATATCTACACCATCAAGTGGTTAGAGGATATTTTGAATCAACGTGACTGCACTATGATTAT
Source organism: Pseudoalteromonas sp. NS-SX12 (assembly GCF_057367955.1). Taxonomy (NCBI): domain Bacteria; kingdom Pseudomonadati; phylum Pseudomonadota; class Gammaproteobacteria; order Alteromonadales; family Pseudoalteromonadaceae; genus Pseudoalteromonas; species Pseudoalteromonas sp. NS-SX12. The sequence continues at coordinate 265,240 of NZ_CM170635.1, forward strand.
TATTTCCCACGACCGCCATTTCTTGAACTCAGTATGTACTCATATGGCTGATATCGACTATGGTGAATTACGTATTTATCCGGGTAATTACGATGAGTACATGTTTGCCGCAACACAAGCGCGCGAACGTTTATTATCAGATAATGCCAAGAAAAAAGCGCAAATTGCCGAACTACAACAGTTCGTATCTCGCTTCTCTGCTAACGCATCAAAAGCAAAGCAAGCGACATCTCGTGCTAAGCAAATTGATAAAATCCAATTAGAAGAAGTAAAAGCGTCGAGCCGTCAAAATCCATTTATTCGTTTTGAACAATCAAAACAATTATTTAGAAATGCACTTGAGCTTGAAAGCCTTGCACAAGGTTACGACGATACTTTATTCAGTGATTTATCTGCGCTTGTTGAGGTAGGTGAAAAAGTAGCGATTATTGGTGAAAACGGCGTCGGTAAAACCACGCTATTACACACCCTAGCGAATCGCCTGCCTGCGAAAAGTGGCAGCCTTAAGTGGTCTGAAAATGTAAACATTGGCTACTACGCACAAGATCATGCAGATGACTTTGCGACCGATATGGATCTGTTTCAATGGATGGAACAATGGCAACAAGAAGGTGATGACGAGCAAGTAGTACGTGGTTATTTAGGCCGTTTACTGTTTTCTCAAAACGACATCAAAAAATCAGTTAAAGTAATTTCTGGTGGTGAGCAAGGTCGCATGCTATTTGGTAAATTAATGATGCATAAGCCAAATATCTTATTAATGGATGAACCAACAAACCACATGGATATGGAATCGATCGAATCACTCAACCTTGCGTTAGAACAATACCAAGGTACTTTGTTTTTCGTATCCCATGACCGCCAATTTGTATCGTCGCTTGCAACCCGTATTTGGGAAATAAAAGACGGTAATGTAATTGATTTCCAAGGTACTTATGACGAATACCTTGCAAAAAAAGCAGCTGACGAAGCAAAATAACCTGGGTTAGCTTAACCAATTACATTCTTAAAAAGGCGCTATTTATTAGCGCCTTTTTTATTAGCTACGCCAAACAACGCGAACACTTTCAAAAAACAACGCTGTCATAAAAAATTCATATACTAATTTTGTACATAATAAAATCAACATCGAGAATAAATCTCATTGATTTTAAACAGTTTTATTTAAATGTTACGTATATTTAATCTGCCTTTACTTTTGCTTTATGACAGTTTTATTGCAGTTAACGTAATCCTTTCGTATCTTATTCTTGTTCAAGGTGAACACATGTTTATATATTTTAAGGAAATTTCATGACTCGTAAGTTAACACTCTCGTTGCTTGCAGCATCAACCCTCAGCCTTGTCGGCTGCGGTGGCTCATCAACTTCACACGAACCAGCGCCAATCGTACCTAATTCTGGCGAACTTAATATTGGATTTTTAGGACTTCCTGACGGTGCGTCTGCTGATGTGTTGGTTGAAGGCCCCAACGGTTATTCCAATACCGTTAGTACCAGCACCTTACTTACGCAACTGGCCCCTGGTACCTACACACTTTCAAGCGTTGCCCAATCCATAAACAATAAACGTTATCTCGGCATAAACGAATCGATATCGCTGAACGTTTCAAATGGTTTGGTTTCAAATGCGATTTATGAATTTGGCTATGCAACGCAAACCATAGGGACGGTAAGTGGTTTTGGTAGTTTGTATGTCAATGGTGTTCGTTACAATACCGATAATGCCGACTTTACAATTAATGGCCAACCAGGCTCAGAAGATGCAATCCGTTTAGGTGATCGCGTTGTGCTTTCAGGCTTAACCAACAACCAAGGACGTTTTATTGCAAATAGTGTTAACTACGAAGCAACAGCGACCGGTCACATTCAGCGCATTGATTATGCTAATGAGACAATAACAGTACACGGCCAAACATTTGTCTTAACCGGTGAATCTAACTTAGAAGAAGTTACCTTTGATGCGTTAAAACAAGGTGACTTTGTCGAAATCAGTGCCGTATATTCAGAACAAAGTGGCTTTTTAATCTCCAAGCTAGAACGTAAAGACGATGAAGACACGCTTTCTCTTACCGCAAAAGTTACAGCGCTGGATAGTGCTAATAACACCTTAACAATCAACGATACAACTTTTGATGCATCAAACGTTACTGTACCCCCAGAGCTTGCTGTTGGTGATATTGTCGAAATTGAGTTTAACCAGCTAAATGATGTTAACGTTATTACTGACATCGAAATTGAGCACTATGATGAACGAGATGGTGTGTCTGTTATTTTAGATGGTCCAATAGTCAATGTTGCAGATAGCAGTATTACAATTGCCAACACACAAGTATTGATCAATGACGACACGGATTTTGAAAATATATCATTAGCGCAACTTGTAAATGGTACACGTGTCGTTGTTGAAGCAATCATTATTGATAATCAACATATTGCTGAAGAAATCGCGCTGTATGTTAGCGCAGACAGTGATATTGAAGGTGTAATCACCGATATTAATCTGGCATTAAATACCATTACTGTAAATGAGCGCGAATACACAATCACACCGTTTACCCTCTTTGATGATGAATCAAACGCCGACGATAAACAACTGACGCTTTCAAGCTTAGCGATAGGCGATTTTGTTGAAATAGATTTTTACAGCGATGATAACGGTAACGCCTTTGTGACTAAGGTAGAGCGCGAAGAGCAATCTGAAAACGACGATGACATTTCGATTTCAGGCAAGGTTAGCAATATTAACCTTGATACCAATACCTTTAACGTTTCGGGTATTACAGTATTTGTAAATGCATCGTCAGAGCTTGAAAACCGTTTTGGCAATGATGTGTCCGTTCAAGACTTTATGGCATCACTTAGCGATAACGATAAATTGGAACTAGAAGTATTCAAGACATCGGAAGATGGCTACTTAGTGCTAGAAGCAAAATACCAAGATAGTTACGACGATAGCTTTGACATTGAAGGTTCAATTACAGAGTTCAATAGTATTCAAGATTTTAACGTAAACGGTTTTCAAATCATTACCGATGAAAACACGCAATTTTCACACCCACTAGATATGTTTCAAAACGGTGTCGAAGTTGAAATCGATGCAGTACAGCAAGACGGCAACACCCTGCTAGCACTTGCTGTTGAACTTGAAGATGAGAATGATATACGCGAAATCGAAGGTGAAATCACCGCGATTCAAAATGATACAATTACTGTTAACGACACTGCCATTTTGCTAACTGCCGATACCCAGTTTGAAAATGGCACACGTGAACAGTTAAGAGAAGGCGTGACGGTTGAAATTGACGCTATCATTAACGGCCAAGGTCAACTTGTTGCGACTGAAATAGAATTTGAACAACAAGACGACATAGAATTAAACGGTTCAATCACAGAAATTGTAAGCGATTTTCAATTTAAGGTTAACGACACCCTTGTTTACTTTGATGCCAATACGCAATTTGAAAATGGAAATCAAAGTAAACTCGCGCGCGATGTACCCGTAGAAGTTGATGCGATTGAAACCGCAATTGGTTTGTATGCCGCTGAAATCGAGTTTAAAGCAAACGAAGAATTTGAAATTGAAGGTGAAATTCAAAACCTAACCGACATTCAATTTACATTAAGTGACGTTGTTATCCACTACTCAAGCGATACCCAGTTTGAATTAGAAGGTAATCAACTTGAAAATGGCTTAAGTGTTGAAGTGGCTGGCACAATAGATAAAAAGGGCCAATATATCGCATGGCGAATTGCCTTTGATGACTAGGCACTCATAGATATCACATACTAAAAGAGTACGTTCTTAAAATGAACGTACTCTTTGTTACTTTAATTTAACTCGCTGTCAAGATTGAAATAATTTTACTTTCGTTTTTATTTCGGTCATTTATGGTTAAGTAGATTGTGCCATTTGGCGCGGTAACCACATCACGAATACGCCCTAAACCTTTCAGAATAATCTCATCTTCAATTACCTGATTATTTTCAATACGTAAGCGATGCAATTGCTTTTTAGCTAGGCTGCCAACAAACAAGTCGCCCTGCCAATTTTTAAACACATTTCCGGTATAGAAGTTAATCCCAGCAACCGCAATTGATGGCGTCCAATGGTGAATTGGCGACTGCATACTTGGTAACTCAGTGTGTTCGGTGATCGGCGTACCGTTATAATTCATACCAAACGTCGCTTTTGGCCAACCATAATTCACACCTTTTGTGATTAAGTTAAGCTCGTCGCCACCGCGTGGGCCATGCTCGGTTGACCATAAATCCCCTGTTGTTTGATTTATTGTTAAGCCTTGTGGGTTACGATTACCATACGTCCAGATTGTTTGTTGTGCGTCCTTTTCATTATAAAACGGGTTATCTTTTGGAATGCGTCCATCTTTAAAAATGCGGTGTATTTTACCGTTCTGCGTTGTAATGCTTTGTGCATCATTTTGATGGCCTTCATCACCGTTACTAAAGAACAAGTAATCGCCTTGAATAGCGAAACGCGAGCCAAAGTGCCAACCGCGATTTTTACGGTTTTCTGGCTTCGCCTCAAACAAGGTTTGCTCTGAACCCCATTTACCATCGTTTATTTTGCCGCGCACAATTTTCGTAAAGGCAATCTCGTCACCGTTATCGTTTTCCCCAGCAGCTTGACTAAACGACAAATAAATCCACCCGTTTTGGCTATATTGTGGGTCGGGATATACATCAAGTAAGCCACCTTGACGGTTGTGCCAAACCTCAGGAATGCCAATTACTTGCGTTTTTTTGCCGTTTTTCGACATCATCCACAGTTCACCCTGGCGAAGCGTATACAGTAAACTGCCGTCCGGTAAAAAATCCATCGCCCAGATAATACCTTCACTTGTCAGAACTTCTTGTGTCGTAACAGTTTGATGCTTTGTGGTGAATACTTTACCAAGAGATGATTTTGGCGCTTTTTGCCTTTCTACTTTAGCGCCCGCTTCGCGAATAAATACAACAAGCGTTCGCACTTGTTCATCGCTTAGCGTTTCACCAAATGCTGGCATGCCAACGTTAGCGATACCATTTTTGATAGCATTGGTTAATGCTTTATCAGTGCCATCTGTTAGCCATGTGTTATCAACTAACGAGGGAGCCATTGCGCCCATTAATGTTTCGCCATGGCAAGACGCACAGGTAGATTTAAACAATTCTTCAACTTTTGCGTGGGATGGCAAACTTGCAATGCTTGCTAACATCGCGACTAAAATCGGTAACTTATTCATTTTTTGATACATATTATTATTTCACGGTAGAACGAATGCACGGTAATTACAGTATAATGTGCCGAGTTTCTGTTTTCAGTCAAGATGCGTTTAAAGGTTTGTTTCGTGCGAGAAGTGTTTAAGAAGTCGTTAATTGTTTCATTATTAGGTGTTCATTTCACATCATTGGCTAAGCAAAATAGTCAGAGTTTTGCCGATATTGAAACCATAGTAACAACCGCGTCGCGTTCCAAGAAACGCCATTTTGACCTAATTGGCAATACCAGCATTATTGCAAAAGATGCGGTTGCTACCATTAACGCAGAGCATTTAAATCAAGTGTTAAGTTTAGCGTCGGGAGTATGGTTAAGTCGTGGTAATGGCCAAGAATCATTGCTTTCGTTACGTTCGCCGGTGTTAACAGGAGCAGGTTCTTGCGCTGAATTTTTGATGTTAGAAAATAACATTAGCCTACGGGCACCCGGATTTTGCAACGTAAATCAATTATTCGACAGCCATTTTGAAATAAGCGACCGTATCGAAGTAGTAAAAGGCAATAATTCTGCACGTTATGGTTCAAACGCAATCCATGGCGTAATCAACATTAATAATACGCTCTACGCCAGCGAGAATCAGCTCGCACTAGACGTAGGCAATGATGATTTTTATCGGCTAAATGCAACGGCAAGTAACGATTTTGACAATATGCAGTTAGGTGTTGGCGTAACCGTAACGAGCGATGGCGGTTATCAGTTGAGTTCCGGTTATCAACAGCAAAAACTATCAGTCTCGGCACAACACCAGTTAGGCAATTGGCAAACAACACACCATTTTAGTGTAACTAACCTCGAGCAAGATACCGCAGGTTATTTACAACAAGGCGAAAATGCATATAAAGATAAATCGCTGTTGAAAATTAATGAATTTCCAGATGCCTATCGCGAAAGTGTTGCTATGCATTACAGCATGCAAAATAGCGCTGAAATAAACAATGCTCTATGGCAACTAACGCCCTATCTACGATACACAGATATGACTTTTTTGATGCACTTTTTGCCTGGCACTCCCATTGAGAAGAACGATCACCATAGCATTGGACTCCAGTTATCTCGCTACGCTCAAGTTACGGATACCTTGTCCCTTAAATTAGGTAGTGACCTCGATTTTACCCAAGGTTCGTTACAACAATATCAAATAAATGACACCATATCAGATTCGGCATTTTTAAGGGCGGTACTGCCTAAAGGCCAACACTACGATTACACGGTTCATGCAATAAATTACGCGCTTTATGGTCAGCTTGATTATCAAATAGCAGCTGATCAGAGTGCTTTTTTAGCGCTTAGACATGATATTACCGAATACGATTACGATAACGCATTAAGCACAGGTAATTTAAAAGATGACGGCACTGCGTGTGGCTTTGGCGGTTGTCGATACACTCGCCCCGCTAATCAAACCAATCGCTTTAACGATACAAGCTACAGCCTTGGCTATTCTTTTACGCTAAACGACAATACGATTGTATTTGCTAAACTAGATAACAGTTTTAGAGCACCACACACCGCCGAACTTTATCGCCTGCAGAACAATCAGCAACAAAATGACATAACCAGTGTCGACGCAAACCAGCAAGAGCTTGGCCTGCGTTTTCAAACAGAAACGGTATTCGGTGAGCTTGCGTTTTATCATCTAACTAAGAAAAACGCGATTTATCAAGATTCAGACAGACATTATCTCAATGGTTTATCGACTCAGCATAAAGGGCTCGAGTTTGATCTCACCTGGCGCCTTAGCGACACATTTAAAACGCGTTTGAATTCAAGTTATGCAAAACACACCTATGAAAATAATCCAACGAATGGGCAGCAGCTCAAAGGCAATGAGATAGATACCTCTCCACGCTTAATAGCAAACCTCGTTCTTGATTGGCAAATAGCGCAAAACATAACCAGTCAGTTTGAACTAAGGCATCTTGACGGTTATTACTTAGACGATAAAAACACGCAAACATATAATGGGCATACGGTTTCGAATTTACGTGCAAAATGGCAAATAAACAGCAATTTCTCTATCGCATTTGCCGTACTTAATGTATTTGATACACGTTTCGCTGAAAGGGCCGACTATGCGTTTGGTAATCACCGTTATTTTATTGGCGAGCCACGTAATGCCAGTGCAACCTTGCGTTATCAGTTTTAATTTAAAACCGATGCTTTTGCGTAACCCCAATTAAAACCGTTAAGCGCATTGAACTTAGTAACTAATTGTGGCGTATAAACATAAGGTATTATTCGGAGAGCACAATGACACGTAAAGAGGTTAAAGTTCCTAGTTCACGCTTGAGTCGAGCGAGTAAGTTTGGCGGGTTATTAGCAAAAGTAGCAACCAATGTTGCCTACAATGGCACCAAGCAACTATTTAGTGGTAATAAGCCGTCCGTGTCAGATCTCGTTTTAACGCCCAGTAACTTACAAAAGTTAACCAATGAGCTTGCCGCAATGCGTGGTGCTGCAATGAAATTAGGTCAACTTCTTTCGATGGATGCAGGTGAGCTTATTCCACCTGAGTTAAGCCATATTTTAGCGAAACTACGAGACAATGCGCATGCTATGCCACACAAGCAGTTACTCACTGTGCTTCGTGACGCTTGGGGTGATAATTGGGTTGATAATTTTGCTTATTTTAATCTTCAACCTTTTGCCTGTGCATCTATCGGGCAAGTGCATATTGCCAACGACGATAGCGGAAAAAAGCTCGCGATAAAGTTACAATATCCGGGTGTCAGTAACGCCATAAAAAGTGATGTGGATAATCTAGGGCGTATTTTAAAACTCTCAGGCCTTGTCCCAAAACAGGTTGATCTCAACACATTACTTGAAAAAACAACCGAGCAGTTAATCAATGAGGCAAACTATCAACTTGAGGCAAGCTACATAGAAACGTTTAACAATAAACTCGACAAGACACAGTTTGCTTTACCTAACGTTTCCCCTTTAAGTACAGGAACCATTTTAGTAATGAGTTTTATTGAAGGTATGCCGATTGAACAAGCGGCGGCACTGCCAGAAGAAACTCGAAATCACATCGTAAAGAGCTTATTTTCGCTGTTTTTTGTTGAATTATTTGAGTTGAAGCTTATGCAAACCGACCCAAATTTCGCCAATTATGTGTTTAATAATGAAACACATACAATAGGCTTACTGGATTTTGGTGCTACCCGAGAGATTTCACCGGATATATCTAAAGGATATTTATCACTTTTCAGTGCGTTAAGTAATCAAAACAGCGCTCAAATCGAAGATGCAGCCCGTACCATTGGCTTTTTTAAGCAAGATATCGATACTACCTACCTTGAGCAAATACTGGCGCTTTTTGATATCGCGTCAATGCCATTACGATTTGACGGCGAGTACAACTTTGCAACCTGCACTATCGCAACACAGTTACGCGCACAAAGCGTTACAATTAATAAACGTAAAGACCAATGGCACACACCACCCGTTGATGCCCTGTTTATCCATCGTAAAATCGCAGGATTGTATTTAATAGCGAAGCGTTTAAACGCAAAAGTAAACGTCAAACAGCTGTTTGCTAAATACGCGTAAGAAGCAAAAAACAAATTTAAAGAATCAATAAGCGCTATAGCTTAAAGCGGTTTAGTGCATCACTCACTTTATGGCCGAGCTCATTTATCTGACGAATATTTTCACTTAGTGCCGTTAGTTCATCACTATTTTGTTCTGCACTATGCTCTACTTCCTGCATACGCGTAACGATGTCTTGCGCCATGGCACTTTGCTGTGCACTTGATTGATCTATTTGGTTACTTTTATCTGCCAAACGCGACAAACCTTGCTCAATCAAATCGACTGCACCTGTAAGCGCTGCGCTTCGTTCAGTACACGTCAGCGCAGCCTCTTGCCCTTGGTTAATCGCGCGCTGCGCATCGCTGGTACCGCTTTGTAGCGCGGTTATCATTTGCGCTATTTCTTTTGTTGATTCTTGCGTACGCGATGCTAATAACCTCACTTCATCGGCCACGACGGCAAAACCACGTCCCTGCTCTCCCGCACGTGCAGCTTCAATGGCTGCATTCAGTGCTAACAAATTAGTTTGTTCAGAGATTGCGACGATAGTATCAAGAATACTACCAATATTACTTGATTGGTTTGAAAGCTCAGCCATCAACGCAACCGATGTATTCAAGTTTGAAGCAAGCAATTGTATTTGTTCTCGGTTTTGCGTTGCCAAATTTAGCACAGCATCGCTTTGTTCACTTGCTTGATTAATATCTTCGGAGCTTTCTTTGGTTTGTGTGTTTACCGTATTAGCGCTGGTATGCACATCTTGTGCAAGTGCCGTGGTGTGTTTTGCCCGCTCAATTTGTTTTTCGGCATTGTGCGAAACCGTTGCACTTCTTGCTAAGGAATTTTCAAGGCGCGACTCAAGTGATGCCACCTGTTCGAAAATATCGGTGATCAGCTCTTTTAAATTATCAATAACCCGATTCAATTTATCGCTTACTTCACCAAATTCATCATCGTTAATCTTGCGCGCATGACGCGAGAAATCGCCATCAGCTACTTTTGTAAGCGTATGATTTACATAGCCTAACGGTATTATAATCGCACGTATCGTTAAGGTAGCGATAATTGCAGCAACCAATAGAAAAACACCAGCAATGACCATAAGTAACAACTGATTTTCATCTATTTTTTCATCTGCTAATTGTTGATAACGGTTCACTAGTTCACTGGCGCTTTGTTTTATGGTGTGAATTGAACTGTTAATTTCTTCAGAAAGCGCTTCTACGCGATTGTAGTCTTGTTCAAATTGATTGTACTTAGCAAGCTGTAACGTCTGTTGTTGATACAAATGTGCAGGGTTATCTACGTTACTGTTAAATACAGCCAAGTTTTGTTCAAAACGCGTTTGAAAATCACCGCTTTCAATATCTGTGAGCTGTTGATTGAGAAAATTGTAGTTGTCTTTAATATTTGCCAGTAAAAACCGCGTATCGTTTTGATGTTTAACTTGCGTTTCACTGTCTAAAGTTTGACTAAGTGCATTGGTTACTTCAGTTAAATTAAACAACATATCATCGATGCGGATCGCGGTGCCCATCACTTCATCTAACAGGCGCGAACTTAATCCTGTTAATGTTTCTAGGTCATATAATAAATCGGAGCTTTGTGAAATAAGCGCGAGCTGCTTTTCAATCAAAGTTTTGTTTGTTTTTTTAGCATTTAAATAGGCTATTTTGTTATCAGTTAAACTTTCAGAAGCATCAATTAATGCAAGTGATTGGTTATTTAGTTTTTCAAGGTCAATGCTGTAATCTGCAATGCTACTTGAAAGTGTTTGTTGTAGTTGATTTTTAAGTGATTGATTTTGTGCTCTGAATTTTTCTATAACATTTAATTTGTTGGCACCGTAAATTGCGTTAGCGTTTTTTGAGTAGTTGAGAATAAGCGTTTGAATGTCATCGGCACTGCGTTGTACTGGTAAAGCCTGCTCTTTAATATTTAAGTAAGCACGCTCAATATTCGACAAAGACATATAAAAAAACAGGCAAACACCCGCAAGCAAAATGCCCACTGATGCAAAGCCAAAGGTGATTTTTTGTTTTACCGTAAAAACCATTAAAACGCCCTACTACTTTAATAACTCGGTTTAAGTATAACGTAATATTTATAAAGTGATTTTGTTTTGAAATGAAACGAAAATACGCCAACTAATGTTGGCGTATTTTGACATCATTAAATTGATGGACGAAACAACTTCTGAGGTGTTTGTAACACTAATAAGCGACTTTGATCTTTCAGTACCATATTGTTTAAACGATAAGACGAATAACGTACCTGAGTGGTAAATGGTAGCGACAGTGAATCGTCACCGTTTAACTCTTTTGCCATTTCAACCGTGGCTATATCATAAAAACGTACCCCATCATTACTACCTTGTAACGTTGCTTGTAAACTAAAACGCCCCGCATCATTTACAACCAATGGCACCTTCGCTTCAATGTGCGATTGCGACGCATTAAATGTCACATTAGGTAACGCCTTTGCGGTTTGTTTAAAATTAACAAATGGAATTTTAAGCGAACGCTTTACTGGCATATTAGCGCGCTCGGCATCTATTTGAAGTTCAAGCTCATACAAGCCATTGATTGCACCAAAATACGCCAGTGCTTTATCAAAGTTAAAATGGTTATTGGTTATATCTACCGTTACTTTTTCATTTGTTGGGCTAATCAGTTTCGCTGACATCGTTTTGATTTGAGTCGCGTTATCAGTAAACGAAAGCGAATGATATGCCAGTTTATTTGCACTTTGAATAGAACGGTTATTCGCTGCAACGGCAAGAACAACATCACTGTGCTTTTCCTTTACGTGCACTAGATATTTCGCATCATCAATCAGATATTGATTTGTTTTTAGCGTTAGTTGCTGCAAAGCATGTTGCGACTTTACCTTTAGCGCTACACTGCCATCAGTAAAACCTGCATCGTTCATTTCCTTTTGCGCAAACACTTGTTCTACCTGTGCACGATTGCCCTTTGTTAACACTTTAGAATTTGGCGTTAACGACAATGCACTCACATCAAGCGGTTCAACAAATCGTGTGTTTGCAACATCAAATTTAGGCGCAACTCGAACAAAACTATTCTGAGCAGAAAACGGCAACTCAACGCCTTGCTTAAGCGCTTTGCCAGATATTGTCATCCAATATTCATCGCTTTTTAATGCTTGCTGTAACGGCTGCTCAACAGCTGGTTGTACTTTTTTAAACTGATATACAACCGGTTCAGCATGGAGCGAAAACGCCGATAGTAAGCTTGCAAAAAAAGTTAATACAGTAAAATGTTTCATAATTAGATCTCCGTAATTCGATTGCGTAGTAGGCCATCTAAATTGAAACATTTACGACGACTTTGATGATGACTTAAAGGCTCACTGCCACGTGTTTTATTTTTATCTTTAAACCACACACTGCCCGCAAGCGATTGCGAACTACATTCCAAGAATCCGTCAGAGCAATCATCTAACCAGTTTTGTGTAACCTCAAGCGCCACTTGATATTGATAGCCTCCACAGTAACTATCGCCATCCCAAATTGCCGAATCGACATCACTACCTACAACTGCCTCAAATGCAGAACTAAGTGCCGGTCGATTAGGCGTACCATATAACCAATTTTGATTGTAATGTGCCATCCAACCAACTTGCTGCTGTTTCACCGCGTCACTGTCGTAGCCTAAGATCCAGCCAAGGGTTGTTTCAAATGAATTACCAGCGGTTACCGCATCGGCTAAAGGTGTACCACCAGACGACGGTGCAAGCGCGATTGTCTTTTTGACCGTATTTATAATAGTGACAAAACGGCTATCCCAGGTTGGATTAGATAAAATCCAACGCACAACATTACCACCATTTGAGTGTGTAATAAGTGTTAAAGACGTAATGTTTTTACTATTTATAAAGTTAGTGAGCTGCTCTGCCAAACAGCCAGATGCTCGCGTATCCCACATATACCGATCGAAATCGCAATTGATCACCGTGTAATTGTTTGTGTTACTTAACCCTTGCCTCACTGAGTTTACAAATTCACCCGTCCAGTAGTCATTATATGCATCTGTTTGACTTCCAGTCCCATGAATAAAGGCCAGTCCATGACTTGCCCAAAGAGGCGTGCTTGCGTACAACAACACCGCATAAGCTATTATTTTCGTTATTTTCATACTGTGTGTTCCTAATTATTGTTTGTAATCGGAGGAGTGACCTCCGATCACAAAATAGCCAATTTAGGTACAATTACAACACTTTTTTACACTTTATTAACAATCGGTATGGTTAAGCCGATTGTTATTACATAAATATGAAAGCTGGGTTATATATTCATAACCATTTGATATAGCTAAACGAATCGTTTGTATTAAATTTGACGTGGATAACACACTGTTTTACTAAGAAAAGACGCTAAATCCACTAACTATCTTTAACGGAATCCATTACAACATGGGTCGTTATGGTCGCGACCTGCTCGATATCACCTAACACATTGGTGTGAAATTGCTTATAACTTTTCAAATCTTTGGTTTCGACTCTTAAAATATACTCAAACGCACCGGTTACGTTGTGGCATTCAAGCACTTCTTTTGAAAGCGTTATTGCCTCTTCAAATTGCGTTTGCGCTGTTTTAGTGTGTACCGACAAGCCTACCGTAATAAATGCTTTAAAGCCGATCCCTAATTGCTCGGTGTCAATGGTGGCTTTATAACCTGTAATAATCTTTGCCCGCTCAAGCTCTTGTACGCGGCGTAAACATGCCGATGGCGATAATCCAATTCGCTCAGCCAATTGAATATTGGTCAAACTACTGTCGCGCGATAACTCAAACAATATTTGTTCGTTAAATTTGTCCATATCTAAATTTTATTGTGCCATTTAATTATATTAGACAATATAAAACAGCAAATTGCGCAATAAGTAAATTACTCTATTAAAAAAGGAGTCCACTATGAATACTGAATTACTTATTGCATTAATAACATTTTGTTTTGTTTCATCTATTACCCCAGGCCCGAATAACTTAATGTTATTAAGCTCAGGGTTAAATTTTGGTCTGCGCCGTTCGATTTCGCATTTGTTAGGTGTTGCCATTGGTTTTAGTGTGATGGTGCTATTGGTCGGAATTGGCGTAAGTCAGTTATTTCAAGCCCTACCTGCAAGTTACACCGTATTAAAATGGGTAAGCATCGTCTATTTATGTTACCTTGCATACAAAATCGCTAATAACCATACTATTGATGAACTCGCATCGGATGCGAAACCATTAACCTTTATGCAAGCTGCGCTTTTTCAATGGGTCAACCCTAAAGCGTGGACAATGGCGTTAAGTGTAAATGCAGTATATGCCAGTGATCAAAGCATACAATCTGTGATGTTAGTAAGTGTGGTGTTTTTACTTATTAACTTACCGTCTATTGGCTGTTGGTTAGTATTGGGAAAAAGTTTAAAGCAACTTATTGCCTCACCCATTAAAATACGTTTGTTTAATTGGCTTATGGCAGCACTATTAGTTGTATCGGTTATACCTATGCTTTAATCCCCTAGTGGCTAGAAGTGTATTAGCGCTTTTGAGCATAATACATTCAAAGTCATGAAGAAATAACAACAGAACAAACGGGTGACTTGGACTTTCTGGCAGCGTTTTCTTGGCGTTTAGCTTTGTGAACTAAAGCGATAACCGCACTAATTTATTTCTAAAGCAAATAAACAAGTTTGAAGATAGCGATTAACGTTAAACACGCCTTAATAGTTTACGGTACATGTATCAACATTCTGTTTGTCGCAATAGTGAAAACCTAAATAAGTAAATTCTTGCTTAGGTTTCACATTGTGTTTTAAATACTGATACAAATATTCCGCGCCCTGTTTTCCCATATCAAACGGTTTTTGGCCAATATTGACATTAGAAAGCCCCTTAGATAATGCACTCAATTGCAACTCTTCGGTATCGGCCGAGACAATCACAATATCACCTGATTTAATCTTAGGCTTAAACTGATTAAGCTGGTCAATGTAACGTGGATTAAACTGAGCAAATCCCGCTACGGCGATAAAAACCGGCGGCGCATCGAGTTTGATCTTACCTACTAACTGACTGAGTGCTAGGCCTCGTTTACCCAAGCTGTAAACAGGGCATAATTCATGCTCTTGCCATTGGTAGCCATCATTCAAACGCTGTAAACTTTGGCCACTTAACGCATGGCGCACACCTTTGATTCGCTGGTTTAAGTTTGGTGTAGATGGATGCCCAGACTGCAGGCACACAGTGTTTGTGTGTTTAATGTTATTTTTAACGTATTCGCCTAGGGCAACACCAAAGTCGAAATTATTAGTACCAACATACGCTAAACGGTAATCATGATGTTGCGGTAACAAGTCAGAGTCAAAGGTAATAACTGGAATATCAAGCTCAAATGCTCGCTTAAGGGCACCATTTACTAAGTAATCAGAATCAGTAACCGAAATGAGTAACGCATTTACTCCGCTTTCGATCAGTCGGTTAATTTTGAGCGTTTGACCACGAATATCTTGAAAATCATCAGCGCCTTCGTAAATACATCGTAAATCTGGGTGATTTTTAGCGACAGACTCACACCCTTTAAATGATTGGATATAAAAACTATCATTTTTGGTTTTACCGATAACACCAATTGTGTAGCTGGCATTACTGGTAAAACTAAATAAAACTAAAAATAAGTTGAATAAAAACAACAACCAAAAACTACTATTTTGTGCTTTATTCCGCATGGAGATGACTACAATAAATTTAAAATACAATCTCAGTATAGAAGCATCATTGTGTTAAATTAAACAGTTATTTACGATTTTTTTAATTTTCATTCATTTTTGAATAATAACCAATCAAAAGTGGCGTTAAAAACGAACAAAAATAAAACAGCAATGATAATAGGTGCCAATATAATGTTGCAAAAGAATGCCTGACAGACATTACTCATTTATTACAATTCAAATAAATCCGCTTAAATCAATTCGATTGTTCACTTTTCAATCCAAATACGAACAACTTAAACGCATAAAAAGATTGATCTATATCAATGATGGGATTAGTATATTTTAAAGTTTCAGAAATTATTGAAAGTTTAGAATGTTGCTAACACCAAAAATCGAAAGTTTTGTAATGCATTGCGGCGAAATGGGCAGCCGTTGGGGATTTAACCGCACAATCGGTCAAATCATGGGTTTATTGCTAATGAGTGAAGAACCTCTTAGCGCTGTTTCGTTATCAGAAACCTTAAATATCTCGCGCGGTAACGTTAGTATGGCAATCAAAGAATTACAGTCGTGGCGCTTAGTATCGGTAATTCATAAGCCTGGTGACCGAAAAGATTACTATGCACCCGCTGGCGATATTTGGGAATTAGCAAACCGAGTATTTGAAGAGCGCAGAAAAAGAGAGATGGACCCAACCCTATCTCTTTTGCGCGCTTCAATCATTGATGAACCCGCTAACGCAGAAGAAGCGTATGCACAGGACAAAATGTCTGAGCTGCATGATTTGCTTGAAACCATCACCGTTTGGGCAAGTGAGTTACAAAGCATGAGTCCTGAAAAGCTGACAACACTTATGAAGCTCGGCTCTGGTGTTGTTAAAGTACTCGATTTTAAAGATAAAGTTTTGAAAAGCGGTAATAGTAATTAACCGCTTTTTTTGTGCGCACTGAAAAAGTGCATATGTCGTCGTGTTGCTATTTAATTTTTGTTTTATTAAATACCGGAAGAAGTATCGCAAATAATAAACAAGGTGCTATAAGGCTCAATTTCCCCTTTGTTGTTTGTATACAATGGCAAATACAGCCCAACCAGTACACGTTAACACTTGCTAACCAAATCCGTGTTTAAAAAACACTAGATAAATAGCTCGTCTATTCTTTGGGGGTCGTTTATGTTGGATACGTTAATGCTTTCACGCATACAGTTTGCTGCCAACATTAGTTTTCACATTTTATTTCCCACTATAACCATCGCGATGTGTTGGTTTTTAGTTTTCTTTAAAGTCAGGTTTGATATGACAGGCAATCCGGTTTGGATGCGCGCATATCGATTCTGGGTAAAAATCTTTGCCCTTTCATTTGCCCTTGGCGTTGTAAGCGGTATTACCATGTCATTTCAGTTTGGTACTAACTGGCCCGGTTTTATGGAAAAAGTCGGAAACATCGCGGGGCCACTATTAGGCTACGAAGTGTTAACTGCATTTTTCCTAGAGGCGACATTTTTAGGCATTATGTTGTTTGGTATTAAACGTGTGCCACCAAAAGTACATACTTTAGCTTGTATCGTGGTAGCAATCGGCACCACGCTTTCAGCGTTTTGGATCTTAAGTTTAAATTCGTGGATGCAAACACCAACCGGTTTCGAGATGCGCGATGGAATCGCCTACCCAACCGACTGGTTTGCAGTAATTTTTAATCCAAGTTTTCCTTACCGCTTAGCGCATATGCTTTTGGCTTCGGGCTTAACGGCGAGCTTTATGATAATTGGCGTGAGTTGCTATCGTTTACTTAAAGGAGACGATAAACAAGCACCAAAGTTAACATTAAAAGTAGCGGTTATTGTGGCGGCGATTTTATCACCGTTACAAGCATTTGTTGGTGATTTACATGGTCTTAATACACTTGAACATCAACCACAGAAAATAGCGGCAATGGAAGGTGTTTGGCAAACCGAAAAAGGCGCACCTTTACTGCTATTTGCAATTCCTGATGAAGAAAACAGAACGAATCATTTTGAAATTGGCATACCTAACATGGCAAGCTTTATTCTTACCCATGAGCTTGATGGTGAAATTAAGGGGCTTGATGAATTTAAAGGTGAGCATCCGCCAGTTAAACCTGTATTTTTTGGCTTTAGAATAATGGTTGGCCTAGGTTTACTGATGATCGCCATCTCTTGGTTTGCAACCTATACCCTTAAAAAACGCGCCCAATTACCCACATGGCTAATGCGTATTCTTGTTGGCTTAACATTCTCAGGTTGGTTAGCTACGTTAGCTGGCTGGTATGTAACTGAAATAGGCAGACAACCTTACCTTGTTAGCGGTGTGCTAAAAGTGTCTGACGCTGCAACACAAATTGCGCCTGCAAATGTTGGTTTTAGCTTAGCGCTCTATTTAACTACCTATGCCATTTTGTTAGTCGCTTATCTGCATACAGTGTTTCTAATGGCGCGCCGTGCCGTTGAAATTGAAGAATTTGATATGAGCGAAAAGCCAATAAAACAATTACCAAGTAAAGGGGATAATGCATATGTTTGATCAAGCAACTCTGGCAATTATTTTTGTATCCCTAATGGGCCTTGCAACATTAATGTACGCTGTTTTGGACGGTTACGATCTAGGCGTAGGGATTTTACTGCCGTTAGACGATGAAACCTCCGCAGATACCATGATTGCGTCGATAGGACCGTTTTGGGATGCTAATGAAACTTGGCTAGTATTAGCGATTGGCCTTTTACTTATTGCGTTTCCAACTGCACACAGTATTGTCTTTCAAGCACTTTATATCCCGTGTACATTTATGTTGATTGGCTTAATCATGCGCGGTGTAGCATTTGATTTTAGAGCCAAGGCCATTGTTGCCCATAAACGTAAATGGGATACTGTGTTCAAATCTGGCTCTTTGCTCGCCTCGCTGGCGCAAGGTTACATGCTCGGTTTGTATGTTATGGGGTTTTCAAACACCTTAGAAGCGCACGGTTTTGCCCTTTTAAGTGCAATTGGAGTTTCAGCGGCTTATACCTTTATTGGCAGTGCATGGCTAGTTATGAAAACCGAAGGTGATTTGCAACAAAAAGCCATAGCGCATTGTAAATCAACGGTTGTTATTACGTTTGTTGGTATATTGCTGGTATCACTCGTTAACTTGCTTATTTCACCAGAGATCTATCAAAAATGGTTCGACTTTCCGTATGCACTGATCTTAATTCCCATTCCGATTATTTGTGCAAGCTTCTTTGTACTATGTTGGTTTGTACTAAAGCGCTTAGCTAAACAGCCAAATATTGGTGCAGCCCTACCATTCTTTTTTGCGCTATTGATTTTTACCCTATCATTTTTTGGCTTAGCATTTAGCTTTTTCCCTGAGATTGTGCCGGGTAAATTAACAATTTGGCAAGCTGTTGCAGCACCTGAAGCACTTAACTTTATGTTGTGGGGGGCGTTAATTGTAGTGCCAACTATTTTGGCTTATACCGCATTTTCTTACAGAGTGTTTTGGGGAAAGGTGGACGAACTTCGCTACTATTAGCTTCAATTCAGTTATTAAAATAAGTGTGTAGCCACTGGGGTACACACTTATAATAAATCTATTAGAAATATAGGCTTTCAACCGTTTCACCGGCAATTTTAACGTCACACTTGTCGCCTGACTTTGAATTAGATGACTGAATAGCGCCCGCTACTGCACCAAATACACCACCTTTTTCATTCAGCACAGAGCTAAAGTAACAATAGCTAGAAACATTAACTTCTTGATAACTCGTATTTAAATTAAGTGTTGGCGTGTATGGAGGAAAACGACCTTTCATTACCGGATCGCCATTTACCGTTAGTTGTACTTCATTTCGCTTAGTATCGTACTGGCCACCAAAAACGTAAGTCTTACCTTGGTACGCGATGGTTTTTTCTTGTGCTTGAATTGGCGGTGTAGAACCACAACCAACAAGTGTAAGTGAAGAAAGTGCAACAAGTGAAAGGGTTAGTGTTCTTAACATAATTGAATTTCCGTATAAAAATAAGACAAAAATTACTCTACGTTAAAGAATATCTAGATTCAAGAAAATGAATGTTAAGATTTGAAATCGTTTAGATTGTTTCTGTTTAAATAAAAAAGCCAACCTCACTGGCTGGCTTATTACGAAAGTCAACGACATAGCGTTAACCAAGTATCTTTTCTTCCTGATTAACTTGCTGATGTATCAAGTGGCTCAAAGCTTTTTACAAGGTCATCAACCGCTTTCATCTGGCTTAAGTAACCTTCAAGTTTAGCAAGTGGTAATGCACATGGACCATCACATTTGGCAATGTTCGGATCTGGGTGAGCTTCAATAAATAGGCCTGCTAGCCCGAGTGCCATACCGCTTCGTGCAAGTTCTGCAGCTTGCGCGCGACGGCCATCAGCTGAATCGGCACGTCCACCCGGACGCTGCAGCGCATGTGTTGCGTCAAATATAACGGGCGCTTGGTGCTTCATATCATCCATACCCAGCATATCAACTACTAGGTTGTTGTAGCCAAAGCTTGAACCACGCTCACATAAGATTACTTGGTCGTTACCCGCTTCGTTAATCTTTTTAATAATATGACGCATTTCATGAGGTGCTAAAAACTGTGGTTTTTTCACATTTATAACCGCGCCAGTTTTTGCCATCGCTACTACTAAGTCGGTTTGACGTGCTAAAAATGCAGGTAACTGAATTACATCTACAACTTCAGCAACGGGCGACGCTTGATACGGTTCATGTACATCTGTAATCACTGGTACATTAAAGGTATTTTTGATCTCTTCAAAAATCTTTAATCCTTCGTCCATACCTGGACCACGATAAGAGTTAATTGATGATCGGTTTGCTTTGTCAAATGACGCTTTAAACACATAAGGAATGTTTAATTTTGTTGTCACTTCAACATAATGCTCAGCGATTTGCATTGCTAAGTCACGTGATTCAAGCACATTCATACCACCAAATAGTACAAACGGCTTGTCGTTAGCAACTTCACAGTTACCCACTTTAATAATTTGTGTATTCATTTAAATTCCTAACAGAATAATTAACTACCGACTAGCTGCAGCACTTGGCCACAGAACCACGCAGCATATGTTCCAAGTGCATAACCAAGTACAGCCAGTAACACACCAACAGGTGCTAATGCCGGGTGAAATGCAGATGCAACCACAGGCGCTGAGGCAGCACCGCCAATATTCGCTTTACTGCCCACGGCAACATAAAACACCGGCGCTTTAATAATCTTGGCAACAACAAATAATAGAATAACGTGAATTGCCATCCAAATTAGGCCAATAATCACGTATTTTGGTGCTTCAAATACTTTGCCGATATCCATATGTAAGCCAATGGTCGCCACTAAAATATATAAAAATGCGCCGCCTACTTTTGATGCGCCTACGGCTTCAAATTGACGTGCTTTTGTAAACGATAAGCTTAAGCCTATTGTGGTTACAACAAAGATAATCCAAAACAATTTTGAATGCAGCGAGAACTTCTCAAGTGCTGGGTAGTTTGCTTGGAAAAAAGGCACTGCTGTGTCTGCAATTAAATGTGCAAAGCCTGTCGCACCAAAACCAAATGCCACTAAAATCATTAGATCACGCAGTTCTGGCTTGCGTGAATTTTTCTTTTCAAACTGCGATACCGTATCGATTAGTTTATCGATAGATGAAGTATCTGCACCTGTGTGCTTATCAATCTCTTTATGACGAGCCGCTAAATATAAAAGTCCTGCCATCCAAATATTCGCCACTACAATATCTACGGTTACCATAATGGTAAAAATATCGCCGTTAGCTTGATAGATTTCTTTCATCGCTACCATATTTGCGCCGCCGCCGATCCAACTACCAGCCAGTGCCGCCATGCCGCGCCAAAGCTCCCCGGCGCCATCAACACCTAGCAGTTCTGGCATAAAAGTGGCCGCCACTAATAACGCGATTGGTCCGCCAATAACGACGCCAACGGTACCGGTTAAAAACATAATAATGGCTTTTGGCCCGAGCGCTGCAACGGCTTTTAAGTCAATACTCAGTGTTAGTAGTACTAAACAGGCAGGTAATAGGTAATATTTTGCAACCGTATACACGCTATTGCCTTCACCGTCGACAATACCAAATGTATTTAATAGCGATGGTAAAAAATAACACATCAATAATGCAGGAACGTACTTATAAAATTTTGCCCAAAATCCGGTTTTAAGATTAGAGGTATAAAACACGAAACCTAAGATTATGGCCAACATACCCATAACGACGGCATCGTTGGTGAACATCACGCTGTGAGAGTCCATGAAGTTGCTTCCTGTATTAAGTTATTTTTAGTGGATTGTTCTAAAGTGCGAGTCCATTTCTTCAATTTGGCTTTGCAGCACATCAATTGATGGGTCATCTGGGCACTCTTCGATAAACTTTTCAAAGTCTTTAATGGCGAGTTCATCACAGTTCAAATTATGTAATAAATAACCGCGATCGCGTAACTCGTACGGATCACCATCGGTAAGAACCATCAGTTTTTCAACACATTTAAACGCTTCGCCGTAGCGTTTTTCACTGATAAATGCCCATTTTTGATGGGCCAAAAATAGCTTCACAACATCGTCTTCAAACAATTGTTGAAATGCATTATCTAGGCTATTTTCATCGTCATTTTCTGGTTTGATATACCAGCGTTGCCCACCTGAGCACGGGTCGATTAAATACCCTTCACCTTGGCTTACTTCTAGCAATACTTGAATGTCGTTTTCAAATACCAACATTTCAACATCAAAACCAAGTTGTTCCATCACGTAGGTTAAGATCATGCCAAGCGATATGGTGCTGCCAGTGCGATAATTAAGTGCATAGGCGACACTATTAAGCAGACTCATCGGCACTTTTTGGCTCGTCCCGCTAAAGGCAAAGTCGCTGTAAAAACTATCGAGTAGCGAATTTAGGTTTTGCTCTATGGTGTTTTCAGACTTTTGCGTTTTTACCGCCATCAGAACCAGTTCAGACAATTTATCACGACAAAGGGCGTAATCGAACTTTGTCAGCCACGATGATTCATGATTTAGACATGTAAATACCGGCGCTTCTATTGCCGCTGTATATTCTTCCTCAGAGATATCAAACATCAATATCCTTCGGTCTCTCTATAACTAAAAATTAATGCCAGTTTATCGTGTTTTAAAATGAATACCAATGAAGATCGGCGAATAGATAAAGAATAGAGACTAACTTAATGTTCTGTATCAATAATCGCTGAATAGATATAGCGCACTTGTATGAATGTAAAAGCCCAGATAGAAAAGAAAAAGGCTGAATAATCAGCCTTTAAAAAAGAAATGGTGTTTTAAATCTCGCTAAATAAAAAATAGCGAAAATAACGGTTGTAGCAAGCAATAAAAGCGATATTTGCCCTTTAATATGTTTTTGCCTCGCCATAAAGACTCCTACAACAATATACGCTACCACAAGCACGATTTTTTCAAGTAACCAAGGTTGATTATGAGGACTCATACCAAGTGTCACTGCGAGCGCTACGGCTGAGATAAGCAACAAGGTATCAATACTATGACTACCGATAAACAGAATTTTATTTTTAGCAAGTTGTAACTGCTTGATGCGAGCAAATGCACGTGTATAAAAAAGAACAACACTCAGTACAGCTAACAACATATGTGTATGCTTTAACGCAATATATTCCATTTTACTACCCTGGATAATTATTAAGAATTTGTTCGAATCTATCGATGTTGTTAAGTAATACATCAACTAACTTAGGCTCAAAATGCAGCCCACGTTGATTTTGTAATTCAGTTGTAACCTGCTCTACGCTCCACGCTTCTTTATAACAGCGCTTATGACGAAGTGCATCATACACATCTGCTAACGCGACAATACGGCCATAAACATGAATTTCTTCACCTTTTAACCCGCGAGGATAACCTGTGCCGTCCCATTTTTCATGATGGTCGCGGGCCAAAATCGCTCCTGCTTGAATAATATCCCGACGAGATCCCGCTAAAATATTGTGTCCTTTCATGGCATGAGTTTGCATCACTTTCCATTCTTGCTCATCCAATTTACTTGGTTTATGCAAAATTGTGTCGGGAATACCAACTTTACCAACATCATGCAGTGGTGCTGCATAACGCAGTACATCGGCCTCTTCTTCGCTCAAGCCATAACCTTTTGCAAGTTCATAACTAATGAGTGATACACGCTTTACATGATTACCGGTTTCAGAGGAACGCTGTTCAACCGCTTCACTTAGGCGATAAACCAGTTCTCTTTGCGTATCTTCAATTTCAGATTGCAGCTGCACATTTTCGTAGGCAATTTGTACATTTTGCGAAAAAATTTCAATCAAATCTTTATGTGTTTCAGTGAGACTGCGTGGAATACCCGATACGTAAAGCATTGAGTTATGGTTAAAACGGCTTGAACAATAGGCAAAAAGGTAATCTTCTTCATAAACAATGGTTTTGTTACTGAGTGCTTTCTTGCACGCTAACAATTGCTTTTCAGATAGCACCTGGTTAACTGGCTTACCTTCGCTTTTTTCAAACTCGCCTTGTCCTGCAAACACAATCAGCTCTTGCTGTTTTTCATCAGGGCTACTTGCAACAAGTGAGGTTGCATACATCGCCTCATCAACTGACCCTAAAATCGAGGTAAGTTGTTGCATTACGCCATGAATAAAAGTGTCCATAGAATGAGATGAAAAGATATCGCGTGAAGCGGTGATGATTTTCTCAAGACCTTGGCGAGAGTGCTCTATTGATAAAATATCGCGATAAGAACGTAAACTCGACATAACAACCGTAAATAGTTTTTGTGCTGTTAATTCGGTTTTAGATTTGTAGTCATTAATATCATAGTTAACAATGACTTGACGTTCCGGCGCTTGCCCCGGTTGGCCAGTTCGTAAAATAATTCGCACATGGTTATTTTTAGCAGTTTCGCGAATAAACTGGGCAACTCTTAAACCCGCGTCATCGGTTTCCATAACCACATCGAGCAACACAATGGCTGCATCTGGATGCGCTATAATTTTTTCTTCTGCTTCTTTGCCAGAATAGGCGCTAATAAATTCAAGTCGCTTGTCTTGAAATGAGAAATCGCTCAATGCGAGTTTCGTTACCGCATGCACTTCCGGTTCGTCATCAACAATAATAACTTTCCAAGTACCGTGGTTATTTACTTGCTTCGGTGCTTGCTCTGACTCATCAGAAAATAAAAAATCACTCGCCATTCTATCCTTACCCCTTATAACCACTTCACACTCGCGTTAATACCAACTCACTAAATAGCTAATCAGGATCCCACTGCGCTAAAGTTACACGGTCGTTGCCGCCTAAATCTTTTACTGTTGAAATATCTTTATATGCCATTTTTGCAAAAAAATCACGTACTAACTGGCCCTGATCATAACCATGTTCTAATAATAACCAGCCTTTTTTCTGCAAATAGTTACGTCCGGTTTCAATGATATGTTCAATATCGGCCATCCCCTTTTTCGGTGCGACTAACGCCGACAAGGGCTCAAATCGTACGTCACCTTCAAGCAAATGAGGATCTTGTTCATCAATATAAGGCGGATTTGATACGATGACGTCAAACAATTGCGCATCGAGCGCGCCAAACCAATCGCTTTGTACAATGGTCGCATTTGCAATCGCTAAATTTTGTTGATTTTGCGTTGCCAACGCAACGGCATCTGGTTGAAAATCGCAGCCAATCACTTGCCATAAAGGGAGCTCACTTGCCAGTGACAATGCGATTGCACCGGTGCCGGTACCAAGGTCAAGTAATCTACCTTGCTTGTTTATTGCTTTATCAAGCGCACATTCAACTAATGTTTCAGTATCTGGGCGAGGAATAAGCGTAGCAGGACTCACCTTAAAATTTAGGCTCCAGAACTCGCGATATTCAGTAATATGCGCAACAGGTAAACCCGTTTTGCGTTTTTCAATTGCTGACAAAAAATCAGCTTGCTGTTCATCGGTCAGTAATTTTTCAGGCCACGTAAAAAGGTATGTACGCGATTGTGAAATGCAATCTAACAGTAATACTTCTGCGTCAAGTTTGGGGGATTCTGATGTGTCAGTTAAAGCACTTGCGCCAACGGCAAGTGCTTGTTGTATTGAATAATTACTCATCGCCCATCGCTGCAAGCAAGTCTGCTTGATGCTCAAGAACAAGTGGGTCAACAATGGCACCTAAATCGCCTTCAACCACTTCGTTTAGCTTATAAAGTGTTAAGTTGATACGGTGATCGGTAACGCGACCTTGCGGATAGTTATATGTACGAATACGCTCAGAACGGTCACCACTACCGACAAGGTTACGACGCTCAGAGGCTTCTTCTGCCATACGCTTCTCATCTTCAGCTTGCTGTAAACGCGACGCAAGCACACTCAGTGCTTTCGCTTTGTTTTTATGCTGTGAACGCTCGTCCTGACATTCTACAACAACACCCGTTGGAATATGGGTAATACGAATCGCTGAGTCGGTTTTGTTAACGTGCTGACCACCGGCACCTGATGCGCGGAAGGTATCAATTTTAAGATCAGACGAATTGATTTCAATTGCTTCTGCTTCCGGCACTTCTGCCATAACCGCAACTGTACATGCAGACGTGTGCACTCGGCCTTGCGATTCTGTTTCTGGAACACGCTGTACGCGGTGTGCGCCTGATTCAAATTTCAGTTTGCCATACACACCTTCACCAGAAATATTCGCAATAACTTCTTTAAACCCGCCGTGTTCGCCTTCGTTCGTGCTAACAACGTCAACTTTCCACTTTTGTGTTTCAGCATAACGGCTGTACATGCGGAATAAGTCACCAGCAAAGATTGCCGCTTCGTCACCACCTGTACCGGCACGCACTTCAAGAAACACATTGTTATTGTCACGAGGGTCTTTCGGTAACATAAGTACTTGTAGTTCGTCTTCTAACGCTTCGATATTTGCTTTGGCTTCTTTGAATTCTTCTTGCGCCATTTCACGCATATCGGGATCGTTATCTTTAAGCATTTCTTCGGCTGTCGCAACGTCATCTTCTGCCTGACGATAAGCATTAAAAGCCTTAGTCACATCTTCAAGTTCAGAATATTCTTTTGAAAGCGAACGGAAACGGTCTTGATCAGAGATCACGTCCGGATCGCTTAATAATGCTTGTACTTCTTCGTAACGCTCAACCAGCGTTTCTAATTTTCTGTAAACGGATTCTTTCATCTAAGCTTGACGCCTGTTAATTATCTAAATCTAAAACTTTTTTGATTTGTGCAAGCTTGGCAATATCATCTTGCTCAGCAGCTTGCTTAATCGCTTTGGTTGGTGAATGAATAATTCGATTTGCTAATTTATTAGCTAATTCATTCAGCACTTTTTCTGGGTCTTTACCTGATTTTAACTGACCTTGCGCCTTTTGTACTAACTCTAATTTTATTTGTTCAATATTTTTGCGGTAAGTACGAATAATGTCGACTGAATCAAGCGCATTTCGCCAAGTTACAAATTCATTGGCTTTTACAACAATTATCTCTTCGGCTTCAGCGGCCGCACGCTCACGTGATTCCATATTCTGATTAACAATTTCTTGTAAATCATCAACAGAATATAAATACGCATCGTCAAGTTCAGCCACTTGCGCTTCAATATCGCGCGGTACGGCAATATCAACAAGCAGCATTGGTTTGTAGCGACGCGCCTTTAACGCCTGCTCAACCATACCTTTACCGATAATTGGCAGTGTACTTGCCGTTGAGCTGATCACAATATCGGCATCGATTAAACTCTCTGGCACGCGCGATAGCGGCACAACATGTGCGTTGAATTCATCTGCTAAATTTTGTGCACGTGATAAGGTACGGTTTGCCACCGTCATATGCTGACAACCGTTTTGATATAAATGGCGTGCGACAAGCTCTATGGTTTCGCCCGCGCCAATTAACAATACTTTGGTTGGTTCTAAATTACCGTAAATGTGTTTAGCTAAATTAACCGCTGCATAAGCAACCGAGACCGCACTTGCTCCAATATCGGTTTCTGTACGCACTTGTTTAGCAACCGAGAAACACTTTTGAAAAAGACGCTCAAGTAAGGCATTCACCACACCTGCTTGTTTTGCCTTTGCGTAAGCTTGTTTAATTTGGCCAAGAATTTGTGGCTCACCCAACACTAACGAATCTAATCCAACCGATACACGCATTAAGTGCTGAATAGCTTTAAAGTCTTGATGCTGATACACGTGTTCCGCTAATTCGCTTTTATTGAGTTGGTGAAAATCAGCCAACCAATCAATAAGCACTTGGGGTTGTTGATTTTCAACGATACAATAGAGTTCGGTGCGATTACAGGTAGACACAACCACAGCTTCGTTCACGCCATTCTGTTGGCAAAGTTGAGCAAGGGCAACGTCGATTTGTTCAGGAGAAAACGCCACGCGTTCTCTTAATTCAACAGATGCGGTTTTATGATTAATGCCTAAAGCAACTATGGTCATTATGTCTACAATTTGTTTTTAGCACGTTTTAAAGCGATTAATTTTACGTAAATCAAGTCAATAAAAAAAGTAAGGATTTAAGATTTGATGCAATTACGCATGATATTTGTCATATTTTTGGTTTTTTTAACAGGCTGTGCAAGTCAATATTACGACAATGCAACAGTTAAAGAGAATTGGCAAAGGGAATTACTGCAAAAACAGTCTTGGCAGGTAAAAGGCAAATTGGCGATTATTCAGCCAGAAAAACGTCAAAGTGCTAATTTATTTTGGGCCACTACCGCCAAAAAAGATGTGCTTAATCTCACATCATTTGTTGGCACCTCAGTCCTTTCACTTGAAAAGACGCAGACCCATGCCACTTTAGAATTAGATGGCGAAACCCATGTTGGCAAAAATGCACAGCAACTAGTGTATTGGTTAACGGGTATGAATCTCCCATTTTTAGATGACCCTAATTGGTTAAAAGGATTGCCTCATACCCAAACATTTCTTGCCGATGAACTAAATCGCGTTAGCAATGCCACACTTATTGATTCGCAAGGCAAGCAATGGCAAATAACCTACAGCAACTACCAAAAACACGGGGGGTATTGGTTGCCCTATTCCATTTCACTCACTCATGACACCGTTAAACTAAAATTAAAAGTATATACATGGCAGATTTAACAACGCTTTCGCTTATTGCGCCCGCAAAACTTAATTTATTTCTACATATTAATGGGCGCTTACCTAGCGGTTACCACGAACTTGAAACCTTGTTTGTGTTTTTAGATTATGGCGATCGTTTACATTTTAAACGCACAAACGACGGCGCGGTTACGCTAAAAACCCAAATAGACGGACTGCCAGACGAAGAAAATTTAATTTATAAAGCGGCAAACGCATTAAAACTTGCAACAAATACTGCATTTGGTGCAGAGATTTCATTTGATAAACACCTGCCAAGTGGTGGCGGTGTGGGTGGTGGTTCATCCGATGCGGCAACTACATTGCTTGCTTTAAATACACTTTGGCAATTAGCGTTACCACTAGAGAAATTAGCAGAAATTGGCGTTGCACTGGGTGCCGATGTGCCCGTATTTATCAACGGCCAGGCCGCTATTGCACAGGGTATTGGAGAAAAATTAGCCCCAGTAAATTTACCTGAAACTTGGTATTTAGTGGTCCACCCAAATGTACACATTAGTACGGGCGTAATCTTTAACAATGCCAATTTACCGCGTAACACACCGAAATTATCAGGCGACTGGCAAAGCTCCAAACATCGCAATGACTGCGAAGAGTTGGTGAAAAAGCACTATCCCGAGGTTGAAAAGACCCTTAACTGGTTGTTAAAATACGGCCCGTCAAGAATGACAGGTACCGGAGCATGCTGTTTTGTCAGTTTTGAAACGCAGCACGCAGCCCTTGAAGCATTAAAATCGCTCCCTGAAACTTGGCAAGGCTTTGTAGCAAGAAGTACGAACATATCTCCAGCACATTCGGAGTTACGTACTAAACTAAATTAATTATTGGTAACTACTGTTACCCAAAAAAGTGCCTGAGGAAACCTACCGTGCCAGACATGAAGCTCTTCGCTGGTAACGCAACGCCTGAGTTAGCTCAAAAAGTTGCAAAACGCTTATACATTGATCTTGGTGACGCTGAAGTTGGTCGTTTTAGTGACGGTGAAATTAGCGTTCAAATCAACGAAAACGTACGTGGTTCTGACGTTTTCATCGTACAATCTACTTGTGCGCCTACAAATGACAACTTAATGGAATTAATCGTAATGGTTGACGCACTTCGCCGTGCATCAGCTGGCCGTATCACAGCGGTTATCCCATATTTCGGTTATTCTCGCCAAGATCGTCGCGTGCGCAGTGCTCGTGTTCCAATCACAGCGAAAGTAGTTGCTGACTTCCTTTCAAGCGTTGGTGTTGACCGTGTGTTAACTGTTGACCTACACGCTGAACAAATTCAAGGTTTCTTCGACGTACCAGTTGATAATGTTTTCGGTAGCCCAATTCTACTTGAAGATATGAAAGAGAAAAACTTTGAAGATGTTGTGGTTGTATCGCCAGATATCGGTGGTGTTGTACGTGCACGTGCAATTGCAAAACTACTTGATGACACTGATCTTGCAATTATCGATAAGCGTCGCCCACGCGCTAACGTATCGCAAGTAATGCACATTATTGGTGATGTTGAAGGTCGTGACTGTATCATTGTTGACGATATGATCGACACAGGTGGCACTCTTTGTAAAGCTGCAGAAGCATTAAAAGAACATGGCGCTCGCCGCGTGTTTGCTTATGCGACACACCCTGTACTTTCAGGTGCAGCAGCAGAAAACATTAAAAACTCTGTAATTGACGAAGTTATCGTTACTGACTCAGTACCACTTACAGATGAATTAAAAGCAATCGACAAGATTAAAGTGTTAACGCTTGCTGATATGCTTGCAGAAACAATTCGTCGCGTAAGCAACGAAGAATCAATCTCTGCATTATTTGAGCACTAAAATCTGCTTAAATAAATGATAAAAACGCAGGCCTAGCCTGCGTTTTTTGTTTTAACAGCAACGCTATTATCGCCCACGTATATCTTTTTATAAGTTACACATTTAATTTACAGTTTGTTTTAAGCACTCGCTTTACCCCTCCCAAAACGCTTTAGATTAATTCAAAGCACATCAACTAACACATTCATATCTAGTAAATTTTTAGCAATAATGAAGAATTTACAGTGTGCATTAAATTTTCTACCTATACTTAGTTAAATTTATCTTAAATTTAATTCGTCAGATCTAATGAGAGTAGCGTTTATGTTCACTAAGTTAAAACTGGTTCAACAATTATCTATTTCATTTGGCGCCATGATAGGACTAATGGTTTTACTTGCCACTATTTCGTTTTTTGGATTACGCAGTGGCTACAATGATTTTGTCGAATATCGCGGGCTCGCACGCGACAGTAATTTAGCAGGCTTAGTGCAATCTAATTTATTATCTATCCGTTTACATGCCCTTAAATTTTTAAAAGAACAAAATAACGAAAACATCAACGACTTTAAAAAACGCGCTAAGCAACTAAACGAGCAACTCAACATAGCAAAAACCGAAATTATTGAGCCCGGGCGTTCAAACCTTATTAAACAGTCATTTGATAAAGTTATGGCCTACGAGCAAGGATTTTCTGACGTAGTAGATTTATATGCCAAACGTGATGATATTGTTAAAAATCAACTTGATGCAAACGGTGTAGTCATTCGAAAAAATATTAGCGAAATTATTCGAACCGCTTACGAAGATGGCGATACAGATGTCACGTATTTTGCCGCCATTGTTCAAGAACAGCTGTTATTAGGTCGTTTATACACTAGCAAATTTCTCGTTTCAAACACTCAAGATGACTATTTGCGCGCCATCGCGGAATTTAAAGAAGTAATGAAGTCAGTAAAAGTACTTAAGGACAATATTCAATCACCTAAAAGAATCGCACTTCTAAATGAAGCGGCTACTCGTTTAACAACTTATCAGCAAGGCATTGACAATGTTAATGACGTAATCAACCAGCGCAATAACATCATTACCAATGTGTTGAATAAAGTCGGCCCTGAAATTGCCGAGGCTTATGAAGAAGTGAAGCTATCCGTTAAAAATGACCAAGATTCTCTTGGTCCTAAAGTTCAAAGCCGCAGTGAAACCACCACAACGACAATTATTGTCGTCTCAATAGCTGTTGTCGCTGTGGGCGTATTTTTCAGTTGGTTTATCTCCATTACCATTCGCAAACCTATTGGCGGCGAACCAAAAGACATTGAATACATCGCAAACCGTATTGCTGATGGCGATTTAACCATTTCCTTCACAAAATCAGGTAACGAAACTGGCATATATAAGGCCATGGGCGAGATGGTTGGCACACTACGACATATTATTGATAGCCTAAAACACGCAACTACCGAGCTAATACGCTCAACAAAAATATTGGATGAAAACACTGCAAGCTCAATGCAAGGTGCAGAGCATCAAATGGAGCAGTTAAATCAAGCCGTGCTGTCGATGAATGAAATGGCGGCCACAGTTGCGGATATCACACAAAGTGCCCAACTTGCAGCCGATGCCGCAACCAATGCCGACGACCAAACTCATACTGGTAAGCGAGTGGTTGATAATACGCGTAATGCAATAAACGACTTAGTTGATAACACTGAGCTGGTGAGTAATTCAATTAAAAACCTTGAAAACGAAACCGAATCAGTTGGGTCAATTTTAGATGTGATCCGAGCAATTGCAGATCAAACAAATTTATTGGCGCTTAACGCTGCCATTGAAGCTGCCCGCGCAGGCGAACAAGGTCGTGGCTTTGCAGTAGTTGCTGACGAAGTAAGAAGCCTTGCCAGTCGTACACAAAAGAGCACCGAAGAAATTCAAGCAATGATCCATAAACTGCAAAGCGAAGCTAAGACGTCAGTTGACCAAATGAATGCAAACCTAGAAAGTGCGCGCGTTACCACAGAAAAAGCTAACGAAACCAATGAAGCGCTTGACTCAATCTCTAATTCCGTTGGCACAATCCGCGATATGAATATGCAAATCGCCGGTGCGTCAGAAGAGCAGAATGTGGTAACTCAGCAAATCACCGACAGTGTTGGCCAAGTAAATGAAATGGCTGTGCAAACCGTTGCAGGTGCAGAAAAAGCGGCTGAAACAGCACGTGGATTAGTTGAAATTGCCGCTAATTTAGAGGGACTCGTTAACCGCTTTAAAGTGTGAACAAACCCTTAGGCAATACAACAGCACACCAGATGTGCTGTTGTACTGTTTACTTCGTTTCAAAGACATTTTTTGCGCTTTTTAGTCGTTGCTAACTAACCTTTTTTGACACGCTCTGAGCCGTTATAAAAAGATAAAGCCGGCAGGAATCGCAAAGCCCGCCAAAATAAAAAGCCCTCGTTTACCAAATGGTCCGTATTTACCTCGGATCATAAAAAGTGAACTCATTGCCAAAAACAACAACAAAGCGGCAAAAATATCAGATACGATAATCCATGATTGATGTGTTTCGTTCAGGTGCAACCGATTAAGTGCTTGGAAAACCGGTCTAGGCCTTATTTGTTCAACAGTAAGCGTATTAGTATTTAAATTTAAGCTAATATTCGCGTCATCATGTAAAAAAACCTTAAATTGATTTGGCGATTGCCAATAAGACGCTTTGACGTCTAATTGTGTATTAGCGAGTGTCAAAACCTGCTTAATTAAAGCCTGATCGTTATTTATATTCCAATCAATATCACGTGCGTTTATCTTGGTAGTATGTACTGCGTAGTTCGGATTCCAATCATTTTTATGATTAACCGCGATTCCTGAAATCGCATAAATCAAAATAAAGCCAATACAAAAATAACCAACATCGCGATGTAAACTGCGATTTAATCTAAACCAGTTAATGTGATTGGGCTTACTTTTCAACATTGTTATCAATAATCTCAACACCTGTCGGCGACAGTTGGTAGATTACGTCTTGCTCAGTTACTGAATCGGGATTAAAGTCTTTACCTGCTTTTTGAGCGCGATGAGCGAGTAATCGTTTTGTTTGACCAAGGCTTAGTTCTATTTTTTCAAGCGTACCCGTTGCAAGCGCTTTGTTTCCTTTCGCGGTCATCGGGAACACCATGTGCCCATCTTCTACTTTGATACGTAAGTTTTGAAAGCGCTTATCTGATGCAAGTGTCATCCAGCAGCCTCGCTTTTCGCATACGCCGACAATGGTCCCTTCAATGGTAATTGGCGAACTTAAATAATTATCTGGGTTTGCCATCACAGTTGATATTTTAATTAGTTTGTCGCTATCGACCTCTTCACCAAACGTAAGCGTTTTGGCAAGCGCTTGAACTTGCACCAGCATAAGTGCAACAACCAATGTTATTTTTGTAAAAAACGGCATAAGAATTCCTTTTCAAGGTTTACTAGTTAACTGGAATCTAATCTTAGGAATTAAATCTACCGCCATTTTTATCAAAAAACGTCAGTGTATCAACTAGTTTTCTTTTTATTGGGTAATATTTAGAGAATGATGTCAACAAACGACGTATCAACAACATTTTGAAATTTATGTGTTCATATAAGTAAAAATGCGCCTATCAAAACGTGATAGACGCATCGATAAAGCCTACTAGCTATTCGTTTAATTTCTTAAACTTAACTGCCTGGCTTTGTACTCGTTTATACATTTTAGTAAGCGATTTATCGTGCGCTCGGCGTTCACGTAAAGATGCTGTATTAAATTGGTTTTCTTTACGTAACTTTTGGTAATTTAAAAAACGTCGCTCAGTTAAACTACCATCGCTAATTGCTTGCTGTATCGCACATTTTGGCTCATTACTATGTGAGCAGTTAACAAACTTACAACTTGATGCCAAGGCTTCTATTTCGCTAAAGGTTTGCTCTAGCCCCGCGGTTACATCGCTAAGCTGAAGTTCTCGCATTCCCGGCGTATCGATTAATACTGCGCCTGAAGCTAACTTAAGTAAGTATCGCCCAGTAGTAGTATGACGGCCTTTGCTATCTTGCTCACGAATGGCACTTGTTTTCTGCTGCGTTTGCGCCAACGTATTACTTAATGTTGACTTTCCGACACCAGAAGACCCCAACAGCACGATACTAGTTTGTGGTTTTAACCAATCTGACAATTGATTAACCAGTGTAACATCGTGGCAGTCAATGACTTCGACCCGTAACATTGAACTAAGGTTTTGAACTTGCTCACGCTTTTCTAGGCCATCATTTGCAAGATCGGCTTTAGTTAGTATTACCACAGGTTCACAGCCCGCTTCATTGACAAGCGCTAAATAACGTTCGATGCGATTGAGGTTAAAGTCATCGTTCAATGAACACAACACAAACGCAACGTCGACATTTGCCGTAATTGCCTGTTTTTCTAGTTTGCTGCCGGCAGCGCGTCTAGCAAAATACGATTTACGTTCAAAAACACGATTTACGTCGTGTTTTTCAGTAAGTAACAACCAATCGCCAACAACACACTGCGATACTTTTTCAGTTACTGGTAATTGAAATGTGTCGCTACCAGAATCAACCACTAGTCGATTTCGATGTTGTTCAACAACCCTAACAGGAACGCTGTTGTACCATTCGTCGATATCAAGTTGTTGTTGAAAAAAGCTTTGCCATCCAAGTAAGTTTAATTGATTAATATTTAACATTTTTGCCCTTAAATAAAAGAAAAATAAGGGGCTTTTAACCCCGGTTATACAAACCGGGTGTATTAATTATGCGTTACACCCGGTTGGGTTAACTACAATCATCAAAATCTCCTGTTTACGTTATTTACTGTGTAATTTGCGACATTAATCTACTTAATGCGTTAGTTATCTACTGATACACGTGTTTGATATGCTTTTGTACCATACAAAGGCACTGTCGACAAACTGTGCTTAAAACTACCTGACGTTTCTTTCGTTGAATACGACAAGTACATTAAGGTTTGATTTTCTTTATCTAAAATTCGTCTTATCTTCATCGATTTAAAGAAAACGCTCTTCGACTTTTTGAAAATCACTTCACCTGAATCTGAGCTATCTATTTGCGCTATCATCGCTTGGGTGATTGGTCCTGTTTGACGACACGCAATTGAGCTATCACTTGGATCTGAAAAGCTTAAATTAGCTTCAACAGAGGCAACATGACATGTTACCCCTGTTACTATTGGGTCTTGAAAATGGTTTAGTTTAATGTCTTTAAGCGTAAAAACACCAAGCGACACATCACCTACCTCACTTGAATCACAACCAACAAGTGACCCAAGTAACAGTACTAAACCCATTGCCTTTTTCATTTGTTTATTCCTTGCGTAACGCGTTTATTCATATCTTAACGCATCAATTGGGTTGAGTCTTGCCGCTTTTATCGCAGGCACTAAACCAAAAATAACACCAATTGCTGAGGTAAAACCAAATGACAATAATATCGCCCACATTGGAATATATGCCGCAGGCATGCCTGGTACAATCGCTGATATGGCAGCAGCAGCGCCATAACCTGTTATAAGGCCAATTACGCCACCAAATAAACTGAGTACCACGGCTTCTACTAAAAATTGCAGCATAATAAAGCCCGGCGTCGCGCCAAGTGCCTTTAGCGTGCCAATAATACGGGTGCGCTCAGTTACAGACACCAGCATAATATTCATTACACCAATACCGCCAACTAACAAGCTAATACCCACAATACCTGCAGTAATTGCCGTTGCACTGCCCGTAAATTTGTCGATATTCTCACGCGCTTTTTCAGCGGTTTCGAACTCAAAATCGTCGTGATCATCTGGGCCAAGTTTATGATTCTGACGCAAGATACGTTTCATTTGAGCCAAGGTTTGTGCTTCATCAACATCCGGCTTTAAGCGGAACATAATTTGAAAATATGGTTTACGCGCATTGCCTTCTAAAATTTGCATAGTACTGATTGGGATATTGATGTAATCATCCTGATCGAATCCCAAAAAGCTGCCTTGCTTCTCTGCAACCCCAATAATACGAAACCATTCACCACCGAGTTTAATGTATTCACCCACTGGGTTTTCAGGTAGCTTAAGCTTTTCAATCAGTGTTTCACCAATAAAGGCAACGCGACGGCGTTTATCGTCATCTTGTGGGCGAATATAGCGGCCCATTTCAGGATAAATGCGATAGGCCTTTTGATAGTTTGATTCTGTGCCAACTACCCGCGTATTGTGACTTTCGCCTTTGTACTCTACCGCGCCTTGAAAACGAAACGCCATCATTTGTGCAGTGATAGTATCGAACCCTTGTACTTTACCTTTTAGCGTTTCAAAATCACGCACTGTTAAATACGAACGTTTACCAAGCATTTCTTGCTGCGGTGTGGTGTACGGCTTAATGCTAGTCACATCCGGCGCCATATCAGCCAATTGATCGTTAATTTGCTTGGTAAAGCCCTGCATCACAGCAACAACCGTAATAACTGCTGCAACGCCAATGATTATACCTAAACACGTGAGCGCACTGCGCATCGCATTAGCACGAATCGCCTGAAGCGCGGCTTTGGTTCCCTCAATAATCGCGAGAAATGACTTAAACATACGCTCTCTCCTCGCTATTTCGTGTATCCGATACCACTTTTCCATCAACCAAGCGCAATACACGCTGGCAATGTTCAGCAATTTCTTGCTCATGGGTCACCAAAATAATGGTATGCCCGTCATTATGCAGCTCATCAAACAAACTCATAATTTCATTGGTTGTTTTGCTGTCCAAATTACCCGTCGGTTCATCTCCCAGCAGGATATCAGGCTTTGTCACCAGCGCTCTTGCTATTGCCACACGTTGACGTTGACCACCTGAAAGTTGTGATGGTAAATGGTGCAATTTATCACCTAGGCCAACTTTCTCAAGCGCCTGCGTTGCTAGCTTTTGACGCTCTTTTGCTGAGATAAAACGGTAAATCAACGGCTGCATTACATTGCTTAACGCACTGGCGCGAGGAATAAGGTTGAAACTCTGAAAAATAAAGCCAACACTTTTATTTCTCTGCCCTGCGAGCTCAGTTTCAGTCATTTTTTTTACTGGTTTACCTTGCAACACATACTCGCCGCTACTTGCGACATCCAAGCAGCCTATAATGTTCATTAGGGTCGATTTACCTGAGCCCGATGGACCGATAATCGCAAGATACTCATTTTCTTCAATGTTTACGCTTACATTATCCAAAGCCAAAAAGCTTTGTTCACCCATTTTGTATTCTTTGCAAATATTACTAAGCGCGATCACTGACATCTTTAGCATCCTTATCAGCTGTTTTCAGCTTTACCTTATCGCCCTCTTTTAGTTTGCTAACTGCGCGCGCTGGCCCTACTACAACCGTTTGCTTTTCTTCAAGACCACTTTCAATTGCTTGTTCAATATCTGATGACACACCGAGTTCAACCGCTTTCTTAGTGACTGTTTTATCGTCGTTTAATACCCAAACATAGTGATTTTCATCTTCGCTGTGCACTGCTTCAATTGGAATTTTAATGGCGTCTTTACCAATGGCCGTTGCAATTTCTGCACGGCAACTCATACCTGCATACAAAGTGCGTTCATCGTCGTTTAACAGCACTTTCACTTTAAATGAACGCCCTTGTGAGCCAACAAATTGCTTGGCTGACGTACCAATATGAATGACTTTGCCAACAAATGGTTTATTTGGGTAGGCTGCAGCGTAAATTTCTGCCTCTTGGTTTAATTTAATGCTGGCAATATCTGTTTCGTCTACTTTTAGTTCAGCAAGGATTTTGCTTGGATCCGCCAATAACATCAGATCTGAACCAACAATATTGGTGGTACCTGCAATCACGGTTTCGCCTTCTTTAATATCAACCGACGCTAATAAACCACTCATGGTTGCTCTGAATACACTTTTACTTAAACGGTCTTCAGCAATTGACAATGACGCTTTAGCTTGGTTTAGCGATTCTTTACGCGCCGATACATCAATTTCAGCCAGCTCTTTTGCATTTTTAATGTTATCGTAAACTTCTTGCTGCGATAGTCCTACATCGAAGAGTTCTTTTTGACGGTTAAGCTGAGAGATTAAATTCTTAAGACTTGTTTGCGCACGCTCAATATCAATTTCGCTTTGTCTTACTAACGCTTGATAACGGTCCACTTCGGCTTCAAAAGCTTCGGTATCAAGCTGCATTAACATGTCGCCTTTCTCTACACGCTGCCCTTCTTCTACAAATACTTTTTCAACACGGCCGGTTACTTCTGAGCGCAATTGCACTTGGGTGTTAAAAACCAAGGTACCCGACGCTAAAATAGAATCTTTTATTTTTCCTTTTTCAGTTAGCGTGGTTTTTATCTCTGGTAATTTACCATCGCCCTTGATTTGTTGGCTTACAATCATGGCGACAAATGCCGCCACCGCGACTGCTACGATAATAATTTTTTTCATATTCAACCCCAAAGCAAAGCAGCACCTTAAAGTGCTGCAATAATTACCCAAATACCATAAATTAAAATGCTTGGTAGTAATGCAAATAGCATTGCTTTGTTGTTGTTAAAGTTAGTCCATGACTTTAAGCCAATATACGTCAGCGCTAGAGACCAAATTGAGAAAATATTGATACTCTCTAGTAAACCCGCAAATGCGTGGTTAGCGTCAAAGCCAAAAATAAGTTGGTTTAGTGAAGAGAATGTAAGTACTGTTGCAGGGATTTCACCGCTTGAGGCAGTTAACACCAATGCCATGGTACCAATTGCTGCAAAAATTGTTGGCAAGCTCGTAAAAGCGGTAAAACCAAACCAATCACCAAATGTCATATGACACTCTGGGTCTTGCTTCCCAATTAAATAGTAGTACAAAGCAAAAATACAGAAGATAGTTGGAATACCAATTAACACACCGACTGCAGAGAAAATCCACATCATTGGAAATTGCTGTGCGGTCATCGCTTCAGCTTGTTCAAGTTCCGCAGGATTGTAATCGCCACTTTGTTCCATCGTAGCAATTTGTTGTTCAACAAAATATGCTTGGTCAACAGAGTTAAAGTAAATAACTTGTGCCGAGATACCAAACACAAATAATAATATCATCGCAAGCCATGACCAGCCTTTTGCATCTTTTAGGCCGTTAAACGCCTTGGTAGGGGCTAAAAATGTATCGCCAATCGCGCTAATTGCATTTTCTGATTTCATAGTTTTACTCGTTTTTAGTTGTTTTGATACACAAACCATAACAACCTGAAACACTTTGAAAAACTAAAAGTGATAAACGGTAAAATACGATTTTAAGCGGTAAAATATGCCTAGCTACCTAAACGATGTCACGCCGTGAAAACAACTATTGCTTGAAAAAGCGACAAATTCACTGGGGCGTAACACGTCCGCTAATCGAAGTGCGAATGCCTTGGCTCATTTGAATCGCAAAATCCAAGTTCACATTTGTGGCTTTCAAAGTAACTTAGGTTTTCCTCAGCCCATTCATAATCCTGTATTGCAGGATCTTTTCGTCCTTCATCACGTGCTTTTTGATATGCCAAAACCGAAACTAATAGCTCCATAAACACCTCCAACATCAAAAAATAGGAATTTAGTACTGATTACGCTTTAAATAATAAATTGGATCATTAACCGTTAATTTTTCAAATACAGCGTAAAAGGCGCTAAATACTTGACTCGAGCATAAGACATAGTTAGCCTTTGCCGCTTTTTAAGGGCGCTATTATGAATAAATCCCAACTTATTAAACTCATCGCAAAAAACAACGACATGCCAAAAACGACCGCTAAACGTGTTGTGGAGAGTTTAGTTTCGACAATCACTCAATCATTATCAGAAGGTGACTTAGTACAATTACCAGGGTTTGGCAGTTTTTCATTGAGTTATCATCCAGAAAAGCAAGGGCGTAACCCACAAACTGGAGAAGAGATCACCATAGCCGGACAAAATAAAGTAGCGTTTAAAGCAGGTTCGAAACTAAAAAGCGCGATTAACGAATAGCCTTTAATAATTAGGCAGAACACCTAATCCCGAAGTGAATCGTAAACTGGTAGCACTTTAAGCGCCGCCAGTTTACTTAACAATCAACACGCTAACAAAATATCACTTGCCAATCGGTCGACGGTCTTTTATTTCTATTTCGCTCAGCTCGTTACGTAAATGATCAAGCACTTGATTTATAAAACGGTGATTGATAAAAATATCGACCGAACTTTTTGCTGTGCGCAAAAACACATGCGTATTGGTAGCTTCAATTGCACGAATTTCATCAACCGACACTGTAACAGCAAGGCCTTTAATCAAACGTGCAATCGGCGTATCGCGTACAATCAGCTTGCTATCTTGTTGCTCAATTAAATGCTCAACGCTATTAAGTCGTTTTGAATACGTAAGCCAAAGCATAAAAAGCCACATAAAAAAGCAAATTATGATCAATACAATCATTGAGGCGCCTCTTCAGACACTAATTTAAATCGCGTAAATAGCCAGCCTAACGCTACTAACGACAAACCTAAACCAATAAACGAAATCGCACGATAAAGCCCGTCTAGGTGCGCCATATCAAATAGGAAGGCTTTTAAAATAACCACAAGTAAAATTGCAAACCCCGCTTGGTAAACCACAGACTTGGCAATACGCTGCCCGAACAAAATAAATCCTGCCGCGATAATTAACCACACAACCGAATAGCTGTAAATCTCAGCTTGACTCGTTAGTAACGAAAGCCGAATTTGTTCGGTTTGAAAATAACTGCGCACAACACCGTTAATAAATAAAAAGCTAAACCCTGCAGCTATTGGCAACAACACTTTATTTTTATTGAGTTTTAACTGCTTTGGCACAATATCAAAGTAATACACAAGCGCAATTATCACCGCAGGCACAGCCCACATCACCATTAACCAATTAAACAAGAAGATATCACCAATCAAAATAGCTTCTAAGAACGGATTATACTGCGTATTCAAAGCTAAATGACACAAACCACTTGCCGCAGCCAGCGCACAGCCAGCGTACAAATATAAAGAGCGCGAACTGATTTTGAATCGCCACCAATAAACCACGGCTAGTATCAACCAGTTCATTGATAACACGCAAAGTTCTGCGAAGTTTAAGTTACTAAAGTCAGGGTAATGGCCGACTAAGAAATAACTGGTTTCGGTCGTTACAAATAACGCGATTAAATGCAGTAATGCGCCTTCATACCACTTTTTAAGTTCAGAATTGGAATGTAACCGATAAGCATAAAACACCATGGCAAACATCATGGGCAGTACCACTAAACTCCAGTGCACACCAAATACGAGCTCATTACTGTACTGCTGAGTCCAAGGAGCGAGCGTGATGCGCATAAGCACTAGTGACAGAGCTATTTTACTTAGCCACAACGGCAACTCGACTTTAAAACGCTGTTGCCCATAAGCGATTAACACTAGTTGTGCACAAATTGCCAATGATAACGTACTAGCATTCAACCACATGGTAAATACTAACGCTAAAAAACTGTTCGCAGTAAGCCAAAACGAGATTGTTGCTAGCGCATGATGTGCTTTGGTTATTTGCCATAGCGCATAGCCTGCCATCACCATCAGGTATACCGTCCAAAGTGGGTATAAGGTTGTTTCAACTGTTTGCGGCGTTACTATGTAGGACACGGCAAACACCAACAGCGGCGCAATGCCTAACAACAAACTATAACTGGCACGCTTTATAAATAGTTTTTGCATTACCACGCTATATACAAAATACGCTACACCCACTAATTGCGCATATAAAAATACACTGCTAAAAACCAGCATAGGGTCATCGAGCTGATGCACGATAGGATAGCTTACTATCGCAAAACAACTGAAGATTAACGATACAAATGGCCAAGAATCAAATGCACTGTGCCTTAGTGGCAAATACATGCAAAGTGCACTCAATAACACACTTACAATCAATAAACTGCTACTAAAGCCGTGCAAACTATAAAACAGTACTAGCAGTAGTATGTTAAGCACTAAGGCTAATTGCTCTTTGCGTGGCATTAATAGTACTTTTATTGCTAGTGGCGTTAAGTTCTTATTAGTTAAGCGCCAACCGAGCACACTGGATAATACATACAGGTAAAATGCAATTGCCATAGTCGCTGCAATTACCCAAATATCGCTTTTACCTGCAATCGCAACACTAATGGTAAGCCATACAAAATGTCCGACAAAACTTTGCCACCACAGCCACTCTCGTTTGACTTTATTGGCAACCCAAATCGCCGCAATTGATACAAAGTTAACGTACATTAGTAAGGCAAACACATTGTTGCTGCCAGTATTAACCAAAGCAGGCACCGTATATGCGCCAATAATACCTATCACCGCAAGCAATGGACCAAACCGTAATGCGAGCGCAGTAGCTATTAAAGAAATTGCTGCAAGTGCAGCAAAGGCAACAACAGGCGAGATAAAATGATAATAACTAAAGGTAGCAAGTACCAATGCAAACCCAGTAATAATGCCCCCGCTGGCAAGTGCAGCACTGGTGTTCGTAACATGATTGCTGGCACCGTGCTTGCGATACAAATATTCCGCCAATATCACTAATGCCAAAGCAAACACACCACCCAAAATTAAGCGTAACGTAATTGAAATAAGTCCCGACTCTATTGAGTACTTGGCGAGGAAAATACCACCGAGCGCTAAAATACCAGCACCAATCCAAAGCAAACCATTATTTGCTAAAAATTGCTCCAATCGCTGCGCTAAACTTACAGTCTCTATTGGTTTAGATTTAGGTTTTTCATTTAATGAGGTTTTTGCCTGCTGTT
The DNA here is from genome assembly GCF_057367955.1 of Pseudoalteromonas sp. NS-SX12. Taxonomy (NCBI): domain Bacteria; kingdom Pseudomonadati; phylum Pseudomonadota; class Gammaproteobacteria; order Alteromonadales; family Pseudoalteromonadaceae; genus Pseudoalteromonas; species Pseudoalteromonas sp. NS-SX12. The sequence goes on from NZ_CM170635.1 coordinate 308,591, forward strand.
GATGGGTTGCCAGCGCTACGCTCACATTGCCTGTGCTATCCACCTGTGGTGTTTGCGGTTGTGAATTGTCGGCAGCTTGTGTGTCGCTTTCTGCGCTTTGTTCGACAACAGATTCTTGCGCTGACTCTTCAGATGTTGCGCGTAGTGTATTAGTTTCGCTTAACTTTTTAACGAGCGACTTTAAATGTAATACCGCGAGCGTTAATTCCTTTATTTTTGCGTCGGCGCTGCGTAATTTAACAAAGCTGTACCAGGCAACGATTAAACCGCCTAACATAAACACAGCAAACACCAGCGCAAAAAGTCCTAATAGAGTTTCCATACTTTTTACGATAAATTAAAACAATCTTGCACTAATGTACCTTGAATGGCTGACGAAATGAATAACTATAAAAATAAAACCGTTTTAATAACAGGTGCTTCGAAAGGTGTAGGCGCTGAAACTGCAAAGCAATTTGCCAAACTTGGGGCTAACGTTGCACTGGTTGCTAGAAACAAAGCGCCCCTTGAGGCACTGGCAGCTGAAATTAATCAATATGGTCATGCTGCGGTATTTCCCTGTGATATTGGCGAGATATCAAGCCTTGAAACCTTAGTAACGCAAGTAGTTGCCACCTTTGGTGCAATCGATGTGCTCGTGAATAACGCAGGGCTACACCATCGCGGCGATTTTGAAAAACTAACGCCAGTTCAGGTTTCAAATATGGTGAATGTGAACTTAAATGCGCCGCTAACACTCACTCATCTTTGTTTAGATCAGCTTAAACAATCAAATAATGGCGCGGTGATTATGGTAGGGTCGTTAGCGGGACGTGCGCCACTGCAAGGTGCCGCGGTTTATTCAGCAACAAAAGCTGCACTAAGGGCATTTAGTTATGCGCTACATGATGAACTTAAGCCTCACCAGATTAAAGTGGCGGTAGTGTCACCGGGTCCAATTGATACTGGTTTTATAATGGATGAGATTGATCACGTTGAAGACATTGTATATTCGCAGCCGATGAGCAGCGCATTAGAGGTTGCAAATGAGATTATCGCATTGTCGATAAACGACAGTGAAGAAAGCGCTATGCCATGGTTTAGCGGCAAGCTAACCACCCTCGCCTATCTATTTCCAAAATTGCGACGAGCCCTGCGCCCCTATCTTTATAAAAAGGGCGCAAAAGCGAAGTTAAAATATAAAAGCCGACGCTAACTATCAAAAGGTGAATCGTCGCTGATTTGGTGTTTTATCGCTACTAACTCACAAAAGTGATCTGTTGCGATTTTTGCGAACTGCGGGTCAAACTTAATACCCGCATTTTGCTCAACATACTGACGAATTTGATCATCGCTCCACGGCGCTTTATAACTTCGTACACTGCCGAGAGCATCAATTACATCCGCAATCGCGACAATACGTGCTTCAAGTGGAATATCGTCACCTTTAAGCCCCTGCGGATAACCACTTCCATCATAATTTTCATGATGAAAACGCGCCATCGTTGCGCCTAGTTTTGCAATTGGCATACTTGATTTATCAAGCAGTTGGCCGCCCTTTTCAGCATGTGTTTTAATTAACTCAAACTCATCTTGCGTAAGCTCACCTTGCTTATGCAAAATGGCATCAGGAATGGTCGTTTTTCCAATATCGTGTAACGGCGCAGCAATGCGTATTGCATCACATAACGAATCTGGTAACCCCGCTTTTATCGCAATAAACTCAGCCATTGCGGCAACGCGCTTAACATGACTGCCTGTTTCTTTGCTACGTGCTTCTATTGCATCACCCACAATATAAAGTAATTCTTTTTGTGTAGTTTGTGTTTGATGTTGGCGCACTAAACTTTCAAGCATCAACGCAATATTATTTATAAATAATTCCGCGATGCTGGCTTTAAAGTCACTGGGTTGATGATCAAATTCAATATACAGCACTGCTTTGGAGTCGCTAGATGTGCTGATACATGCCACATAATAGTCGTCTGAAAAGTGACTTTGTCCACTGCTCAGCGCTTCTTCCACAATAGCATTAACGTTTTTAGGGAAGGGTTGATTTGCTTTTTTAAGTTCGTTAAAGCGACCAGAACTTGCGAGCAGTATTTTATGAGATTGATTAAAGATATCATTTTCATGGCGCATTATGTAAATTGCTGAACTGTCCACTTCCATTAACGATAGAAAGTTATCAAGGGCAGCACATGCGAAATCGTTTATATTCTGAATTTTAAGTAAGTCACCAGACACTTCTATTAAATTGCGAAATGACTTAAGGGATTTTTCAACCGTGTTTAAGTCGCGAAATCCACGTAGCGCCCCATACGTACAGCTTACCAACTTAGTCGCTGTTAACTCGGTTTTTGTTCGATAATCATTTATATCGTACTTTTCAATCACTTCTTGCTCGGGTGCATAACCAGCTTGCCCTGTACGAATTAATAACCTTACTAAGTGATTGTTAAGTGTATTTCTGATCCAGTTAACCAGCTCCAATCCTGCATGGGTAGACTCCATCACGACATCAATAAATACACATGCCCAATTAGTATCGGACATCAAGAGTGTTTTAGCTTGCTCAGATGAAAACGCACTGGTGCAACTAATTGTACGCCCCAATATTTCTTTGCCTTCCAGCACTAATTTGGTTACATCATGAATATTTTTATCATCATCCACGATCAAAATATGCCATTTAAGTGTTTTAGGCTTTTGTGTTTTCTCTGGCTGCTCGCCCTGACTAAACAGGTAATTATCCATAAGGTAATGTAATATATTTGACTAAACTGTTGGCTGACTGCCGCTGATTATTTAAGTTGAACCAGCCCGATAAATACGCAGTACGACAACGTTAAAACGTTAAGGTGAAAGTGTAATTTTAATCTAATCCCACACTTTAAAAAAGGTTATTCACATTTAATCACATGTGAATATTTCATATGTACCCACACTATTTCTAAAGTGCTATTACATTCACAATAAGTAACATACGGTACTACGCATAAACATCAATTAAGCAATTGATATTAAATAATTTTTATAAAAACCAAGTCCATTCTAAAACCCACATTATTGAAATAACGCTTAAATAAATTCGATTAAAAGCGTATTCATTTTAGGGCGACACGTTACGTTTGTAAGAATTTTGAAAAGCGTTAAAACATGCACATCAAATTGTTAACGCACTGTTTTAATGCTATTTATTATTTCAATAATTTGCTAACGTGATGACAGTTTTAAGAAAAAGGTATTTCTCAATGAAACAGTTATTGATCCTTATTTATTTTATCGCATTCAGTGCCGTAGCTAACGACAAAGCCTATGAACAAAGTGCTAATAATTGGCTTGAACTGATTGATAGCGGCGATTATCAAGCTTCGTGGCAAGACACCAGTGATCGCTTTAAAAATCAAGTCAGTGAAGCACAGTTGCAACTTGCTCTAGAACAAGTACGCACCCCATTAGGTAAAGTCGTAAAGCGAAGCCCGCTTGATAGCACTCGTCACACTAGCCTACCCGGTATGCCAGATGGCACATACCAAGTAATGCAATTTAGTACCCAGTATGAAAATAAGCGGGAAAGTATCGAAACCTTGTCTATGACACTGATTGATGGAAAATGGCAAGCAATAGGCTATTTTATTAAATAATCACTAGCACATGTAGCCAGTTCGTTTTCGCCGCGTATTAATTGTTTTTTATGCAGCAGCTTATAACTCTAAAGCGCCCTAGCGGTAGCTTATTGCTTATTTGTCATTAAATGTAATTGATTTACTAATCCTTTCTACTAATATTTTCGCACTTTACTTAAATTTAAAATAAACAGGGGCGCAAATGAAAAGGATATTTAGCAGTATAATCGTGCTGTCGCTACTGGGCTGTAGCGACTCAGACAACTCAGAAACAATCGATGAAAAAGCGGGTTTGGTAAGTGACGTTCGCACTTTAATCGAACCATATCAGTTACAAGGTCTGTCTCAGCATGTAGCTAATCTACCTAATATTGAGCAACCAATCGCACAATTAGGCATGCAACTCTTTTACGCTAAATCACTCAGCGGCAATATTGATACCGCATGTGTAAGTTGCCATCATCCGTTTTTAGGCGGTGGCGACGATTTAGCGTTGCCAATCGGTGTTGATGCCGTTGAACAGAACCTATTGGGACCAGGGCGAGAACACATGCCATCAGCAGCGCATTCCGACGGTGGCCCGACTGTTCCACGTAATGCGCCATCAACCTTTAATATCGCTTTTTACAACAAAGTCATGTTTCACGATGGCCGTGTTGAGAGCCTTGATACCCAATGGGCATTAAATGGCAGTAATCAATCGATCAGAACGCCTGATAGCCAATTTAATACCAAAGACAACGTGGCAGGTGCAAACTTAGCCGCTGCACAAGCACGTTTCCCTGTTACCTCGACGGAAGAAATGCGCGGATTTAATTATGCCGCGGGACAAAGCAATCAAGTATTACGTGAACAGTTAACTTCACGACTAAAAGGTGAAACCAACGAACTTGCCCATAACGAGTGGTTTAATGCTTTTTTGAATGGCTTTGAAGCTGACATTAATGACGTTGATATCAACCAATTAATCACCTTTGATAATATCGCTTTTGCGCTCGGTGAATTTCAACGTTCACAAATTCTAATCAACTCACCGTGGCATAATTTTGTCGAAGGGGATGACAGCGCATTAACAGAGCAACAACTACAAGGTGCAAAGCTGTTTTACACCTCCTATGAAAATGGTGGCTTTAATTGTGCTTCATGTCACTCTGGCGATTTTATGACAGACGAATCATTCCATGTAATTGCCATGCCTCAAATTGGTCGTGGCAAAGGTAATGGTTTAACTGGCGATGAAGACTTTGGCCGTTTTCGCGAAACTAACGAAGAGAATGATCGCTTTGCGTTTAGAACACCGCACTTAACCAATATTGAGGTTACTTTTCCATACGGTCACAGCGGCGCGTTTTTAACCTTAGAAGCGGTCGTTAAGCATCACCTCAATCCGGCACTTTCGATCGCAAATTATGACCCAACCGAGTTACAACCTGGATTACAAACTAATAATTGGTTAGCTAACACGGAAAAAGCATTACATCAGCTTACGCAATTACAAGCGGCAGGTGAATCAAAACTACAAACTGTCGACTATACTGAGCAGCAAATCAGTGCCGTTGTGGCATTTTTAAAGGCGCAGACAGATCCCTGTGTTAAAGATCAGGCGTGTATGTCAAAGTGGGTACCAACACGCGAACAAGATGTCGATAACACTCAGTTAGTCGCTGAGTTTAATTAAACCTTGGATTAGTATGAAAAGGAAACCTCCCTTTTCATACTAGCTCACTTTGAAAAAGTTCACTTCGTCCACCATGCGTTTAGTTTCTTCATTTAGCGCGGCTGCGGAACTGGCAATTTGTTCGACCATTGCGGCATTTTGTTGCGTACTTTCTTCAATATTTGTAACGGCAATATTTATTTCATTAAAGCTTGCTGTTTGTCGTTTATTTGCTTCGGCAATTTCTTCCATTTTCTCGTTAGCATTGGTAATCGAGTGTGCGATACCGACAAGCGCTTCACTTGATTGATCAACATGCAGGTTACCATGTGCCACCTGCTCAACGCTCGATGTGATCAAGGATTTTATTTCGTTTGCTGATTGTGCGCTACGTTGTGCAAGGCTTCTTACTTCGCTTGCCACCACACTAAAACCGCGACCGTGCTCACCCGCTCGTGCAGCTTCTACCGCCGCGTTCAACGCAAGCAAATTAGTTTGGAACGCAATTTCATCGATAACACCAATAATATTTTTAATACGGTCGCTCGACGCACTCACTTGTTGCATCGTTTCTTTTGCTTCAAGCGCAATAACCTGCCCGTTTTGCGCATTAGTTTGCATGGTTAGCATTAGTTGTTCGGTTTCAAGTAAGTTAGATTGCGCTACTTTTGCTGATTCATGCACTCGTTGCACGCTCACACTCGTTTGTTCTACTGCGCTTGCTTGAGATTCAGTTCGGCGTCTTAAATCTTCATTTGCATGCGCAATTTCATGCACACTATTCGACACCGACTGCGCTAGGTTTAGTAAATTTGATAACAGCGAGTTTAACTTACCAACTGAGGTATTCGCGTTATCTTTCAATCGTTTAAATTGACCATCATAGTGAGTCGTAACATTGGCTCTTAGATCTCCCGCAACCAAGCTTTCAAATAAGTGGTCTAAATCGTTGAGTACTCGGCTAACAACCACAATAATCTCATTGACACCCTCACTTAGTTGCAAAAAGCAGCCTTGTTTATTAGCGCTATCAATGCGTTTATCTAGGTTGCCTACTTGTAATGCGCTGATAACATCTTGAACTTCGACCTCAATAACCTGGCTTAGCTGTTCAAGTGATTTATTTATATTCATTTTTAGGGTGTTGAATTCACCGGTATAGTCGCCATTTACATGTATGTGTAGATTGCCATTCGCCAGCGCATTAGCAACAGAGTTAAGCTCACTAATAACATTTTGATTAAGCGCTACTAAGTTATTTAACGAATTACTTAACGACAAGAAAAACCCTGATTTATCATCGGTATTTATACGTTTGGTCAATTCGCCCGATAAACAACTCTGCACTATTTCAGTAATTTCATTCTCTATGATGTGATTAAGTGTAGAAATGGTTTTATTGGCGTTAAGTTGTAAGCGTGCGTACGCACCTTCATATTCCCCGTCTATTGTTACTGCCAAGTTGCCTTGTGCTAAATTCGCAAAAACATTGTCGACTTCATCTATCACATTGCGATTAATCTGTTGTAATTTGTTGATGCTTTGCGTAAGGGTTAAAAAGCCGCCTTGTTTATTTTTCTCATTAATAGATACATCTAACTCGCCTGAAGTCGCACAATCCACCAGCTGTTGAATATCTTTTTCAATAATTTGCTGTAGCGTATCGCGACAATCGATAGCCGAATCCAGTAAAACCGCAAACTCCCCTTGGAGTTGGTTAGTATACTGATTGCTTAAATTGCCGCGCGCTAAATCATTAACAACCGTTGATATCGCACTAAACGAGCGATTGCAGGTATTAATCGTGCTGTTAACATCGTCCTTTAGTTGCCCAAGTTGTCCTTGTAAATTCTCGCTAATGGTATTTGAAAAGTCACCCTTTTTTACCGCCGACATCACTTTTCGTATTTCCCCAACGCCTATGCCCACTTGATTGCCTGCAGTTTCAATTTGCGATACTACTTTTTCCAAGTCACCATTGTATTTTCCGGTATAGTTAATATGGTTGTATTGGCCACTAGCTAACGCATTACTCATATTGCCTATTTCACAAAACGCATTGCCTAAGTTTTCAAGTAATGCGTTGATGTTTTTAGCTGTTTGACCTATTTCATCGTGTTGATTAACTGCAATTCGTAAACTGTAATCGTTGTCTTGTTGTATTTGCTTAATGGTTTGTTGAATGGTGTTCAGCGCCTTTTTAAATGAATGCGCAATGACAAAACCAATAATTAAACTAACCAGTAAAAATGCAAGCGCTGTATAAAACGCATTTTGTAATGTCTGCTCTGTGCTATTTAAATTTTGCTTTGCAGTATTAGTTATTTCGGTTGCCAAGGCCTTAATAAGCCCATTAACCAATTTTATTTCGTCCGTGGCACTGGCAAACCAGGTTTTTGCATCAACATGTGGCAAGATAACGGCGGTAGCGAGTCGCTTACTAATGGCGCTTTTTTGATTACCTGTAATGTCTCGCTCAGCGCTTAATCGGCTCACATAATTTAGAAGCGCCGAAAATACATGCGCGGGTAAATACGGCTTCATATTCAATACAATCGCATTCAACTCATCAATTGACTGCGCGCTCAAAGCGTCTTGACTGAGTAACAGCAGTAATGATTTTTTATCGTTCCTAAGTGCAACGTTATTAGTAAATGTAGCGGTCATTGCCTTTACGTTTACCACTTGTGGGTCAGTTTTTAGCGCCTCAAAACGCTTCAAATAATCGTTATTGGCATAATGGGTAAACTGCTTTTCACGCTTTCGTATTTCGGCTAAAAAGCGATTTACTGCTTCTGCACGCTGTGGCGTGTAATCACCTTTTGCAAATACCCCGTTTAAGGCGCCACGTACTTGGCCCAAATGCTCTTTTAACCAAATTAACTGAATTGACGATTTAAATTTAGCTGACAACTCTGGCTCAGTAATATAAACCGATAGCTTTTCAGTCAAGGTAATGGCATCTGCGTTAATTGCAGAATAAAAGTGAAAAAAGCCAGAGTCAGGTACTAGTGCATCCACTTTTCCTCTTATGTTCATGCGTTCAGAAAGCGTCTTTTGTAATTGCTGTATAACGTCGAGTGAATGTTTATTAAGTGAAAGGGACTGTATCTTATCGATTTTCAATAAGAGTGCGTCAGCTGCGCTATCGGCATTTTTACGCTGCGATTGCAATGCTTGTTTACCTTGAGTGCCACCAGAGCCTAAGTACCCGGCACTCAACCCGCGCTCTACCGCAAAGTTATGTGCTAAATTATTAAGTAATTGTGTTAACTCAATAACCTCGTTTATATGAGTTTGAGCTGTCACTTGTACTTCGCTGTTTTTATTTAATTGGTAAATTAAAAATCCACTAAGCACACTGGGAATAAGCAAAATAAGAAGGAGCTTAAGAACAATCGGTAGGTTTTTTAGCATTGTGTGCATCCCTAAGTTTGGCAAGCAAAGCAGTTAAATGATACGACTCCTCTTTCACAATAGTTTAATTTCAGCAAAACAAAATTTATTAATACAAATAAATTGGTTATCTATTCGTAACGGATTACCAAGGCAAACAAAAAAGCGCGTAAAACGCGCTTTTAGATAAATTACTAATCGTTATTAACGACCAATAAATTTAGAAACAAACACGTGCACCGTTAATTTTTTTTACGGCGACGATTACTGCGTTGACCTAAAATACGCTTTTTATCTCGCTGTTTGCGAGATTTTGTTGTGTTTTTTCTATTGTCTTTTGGCTCTCGGGTTAAATCCGGCTCAAATCCCGTTAACCATTGTGGGGTTAAACGTTCATCCAGTAATACTTCAATTTCTTCCAACAACCAATTTTCGTCTAGGCTTACCAGTGAAATTGCAGTTCCTGCTTTACCTGCACGCCCAGTTCTCCCAATGCGGTGTACGTAATCCTCTGCGATATACGGCAACTCAGCATTAATCACATAATCCAAACTCGGAATATCGATGCCACGCGCCGCAACGTCGGTTGCCACTAAAACACGTAACTCACCGGCGCGAAACTGCTCTAGCGCTTTATTTCGTGCGCCTTGAGATTTGTCGCCATGAATAGCCGTGGTTGGTAAACCGTCTTTATTGAGTTCTTTCGCAAGTTCATCGGCATAATTCTTGGTACGCGTAAACACCAACACTTGGTGCCAGTTGTTTTTTCCTATGGTGTAAGCGATTAACTCGCGCTTTCGTTCATCGTCTACAGCATAAAATAATTGCTCAACTTTGGTTGCTGCGGTGTTAGGCGCATCTACCCCTACGCGTTTTGGCTCATTTAGCCACTGCGATACATTATTGAGTACTTGCTCATCAACCGTTGCCGAGAATAGCAAGGTTTGTCGTGTTAGTGGCACATGACGCATTATGCGCTTAATTTCACCCATAAACCCCATATCCAGCATGCGATCTGCTTCATCGAACACTAAATACGCTAAATCTGACAACGAAAGCGTGCCTTTAATCAAATGGTCGAGCAAACGGCCGGGCGTTGCTACAACAATTTGCGCGCCTTGTTTAAGTTGTTTTTCTTGTGGTCCAATATTTGCGCCACCATACAAACACGCAACGTTCAATCCGCAGTTTTCACTGTACTGAGTACTCGCCTTTGCAACTTGTTGCGCAAGCTCTCGTGTTGGCACTAAGATTAAGGCACTTACCGTATTCGATATCGGCTGACGTGATAACAACTTATCGATAATGGGTAACATAAACGCTGCCGTTTTACCGGTTCCTGTTTGCGCGTGCGCAATGATATCGTGGCCGGCCATAATCTCTGGAATAGCCAATGATTGAATAGGCGTGGCCGTATGGTAATCCAATCGCGTTAAGGTCTCGGACAAGTGAGAATTTAGGTTAAATGCTGAAAATGACATGAGGTTACAAGTGAAAAGCACATGCGAAGAATTATACCATTAATCGTTGTGAAAAAAGCTAACTCACTGGCCTATTTGCCCAAAATCTAACAAAAAAGCTAACATACACATATCACCTGAAATTTAAGCCACTGATTTTCAATAACTTTCGTTTTGGCTTAATTGTTGCCATAGTTAATAAAAACACCAAACGAGAATTCCTATGATAAAAAATAAATTTCTATGGTGCGTTACTGTGTTAGTAGCATTGTTACAAGCTGCTGTTTTGTGCTGGCATTACTTTAATCCTAAGATTGTATTTATTGGTGTATTGGATGCGCCTTACCTACTTGATGTGCCATCTTGGTTTTCACTGATTATCATGCCTATTTTTTCATTGTGCTGTTTGCTTTTAATGCGAAAACGCCTTCAAAGTACGACTGTGAATCGTGGTAAAGCAACCACCTACGCACTAATCGGATTTGTATTTTCATTTAACTATGGTGCAACACTTGCGGGCAGTTACTATTGGGCAATGGAGTTATACACTGTAATGTTAATTATTGGCATCGCTGTGATTGCGTGTATCGTAAAATCATATCGTGCGGAATGTGTTTTTGGTTTTGCCTTGAGCCTTAGTTTTGTAATTGGCGCACTTCAAGCCTTGGTATTAGCATTAGTGACTGCCACAGTGTGCTGGCTGCTTTACAAATGCCGCAAACTGCCATTACACTTCGCCCGAGATAATTCATTTACATAATCATAAAAATATTAATGAGTTCTAGGTATAAATTGACGATCTGCGCTGTGATTTCGCTGCTCGCAGGTTGTGCATCAAACAAGATCACAACAATAAATAACCTTAACGCAGACGGAGCAAGCCTAAAGCAAGGGCGCTATATCAATCGCTACCCCGGTAATAAAACATACCCCTATAGCTGTGAAGAAAATTGCTACCCTCCTACTGACGACATTCACTGCGAAAGTGATATGGAGCAGTGCCAATACAGAGGTAAAAACCCAAAACTAACAACACACTCAGGCTATCAAATTCACTGGCTTGGTCATGCAAGCTTTGAAGTTAAAACGCCATCCGGCAAGCGATTTTTATTTGATCCGGTATTTGATGAATTTGATTGGCCTGTAAATTGGGCGTTTCAGATGGCGAATGGCTTTGAGCGTCAATCACCCAAAAGCAAAGTGCAAAACCTAAGCGATGTCGACGCAGTGTTATATTCCCACTTACATTATGATCATTTTAATAAGCACGATATTGCGTTAATTGGCAACAAACCAAAATATTTGGTGCCGCTAAATTTTGCCAAGCACTTTGACCGCAACCACTACACCATTCACGAAATGGATTGGTTTACAACGCATCTCGTTGCACAAACCAAAATCCACTTTGTGCCTGCCCATCATTTTAATAGTCGAATTTGGGTGCCCTTTTTATACAATGACGATAATCAGGCACTGTGGGGCGGTTGGGTGTTAGAAGAAAACGGCAAAACTTTATTTTTTGCTGGCGACACCGATTATTCAGATCATTTTAAAGATATTCAACGTCAATATGGTGATATCGACGTGTGCTTACTGCCAATCGCATCTTACTTTCACTAAGAGTACGAAGCTTGGTATCGCTATGTACATACACGACCAGAAGACGCTATTGCGGCGGCAAACGATCTTAACTGCAAAGTGACCATTCCTTGGGGTTATGGCAATGCTAGCTGGCAAATGGGCGACCACAGTTCTCACTCCGCGCTTTTTAGGCTGTTACACACCTTGAAAATCATTGAAACAGACAGTCAATTTTATATTATGAACGAAGGCGAAAGGTTGTTTTTGTAACACTCACTGCTGTAATAAAGTGTGTTAGCTTTTTGGTTTGTTTAACGGTATAAATACTAAAAAAGAAGATGCCTTTAGCTGCCATGTTGGTATTTTTACTATTATTTTTTAGTGTTTCAGCAAATGCCCAAATTACAGTAAACCAAGATCAAATTGCATTAACGCAATTTGATACGCATTATTATATTGATGAATCTCGTACGCAAAGTATCGCTGATATACTAAATGCGCCGTTTTCCAGTGCAACCAACCGCCTTACCCTAGGTACAAATGCAAAAACAACTTGGGTTCGATTTGCTTTGCACAACTCATCGGCTCTAAAAAAACCACTGTTTTTGCATGTGCCAGAGGCTTACCATACCGAGCAGTTAAGCCTCTATCTGATTAGTGACAGCAACACACAAATACGCCATTCGATTGACCTAGAAAACAATCAAGCTCATGAAATGTTATATGGTGGAACCGCAGTGTTTCCTTTAATACTTTTACCTAACGAGCGGTATCAGGTTTACTTAAAAAGTGATGTATTTTCACACCAATGGTTTACGCTTGCCATATACGATGAAACACAATCTAAACATGCCCTTGTAAGCGAAAATTATGATATTGCCATCATGGTCGGCATGCTGTTGGCGCTGATGTTTTACAACGTCATATTGTTTTTATCATCACGTAAAAAAGAAAATATTTTCTATGCGCTGTATTTAGTCTCGGGTACAACGTGGATTGCCCTTTCCTATGGTTTTTTAGCAACCTTATTTGGCATTTACGGCAAATCCATGATGCATCTGCACCTTTCACTACTTACCATGCCAAGCTTTCTGATCCTATTTATGATCAGTATTTTTGAAACCAAACGCCTGTACCCGACTGAGCACAAAGCACTTATGTTTGTTTTACTGCTACTGGTATCTGATTTAGTGTTTGGCGTATTTGATATTATTGCAGCATTAAAACCAGCAAGCACATTAGCCGCAATAATGATTGTAGTGACATTAAGTGTCAGCCTCTCAATTCTAAAAAAAGGGAATCCGTTGGCAAAATACTTCTTATTTGGTCACGGTTTGTTTTTCACTTTTAACCTATTAGCAATCGGCTATTATAAAGGCCTATTACCAAATACTTATGTGACAAGTCACGGTGTCGGCATCGGCATTATGCTCGAATCATTTATGTTAGCGTTTATTATTTCGTACCGTATTCGTGTGTTAGAGCGCATAGAAAAGCAACAGGCGGCGCTGCAAGTGCAAGCAAACACCGACCCGCTAACGCAACTTTATAATCGTCGTTACTTTGACCAAGCTACCGAAGCGGTATTAGCGGACGATAAGCAAACCGGTCCTACAAGTATTGCCATCGCTGATATTGATTTTTTTAAGAAGTTTAACGACAAATACGGACACCAAGTAGGCGATGAAGTACTTGTGGTTTTTGCCGATATATTGCAAAAATTCACGCCCGATAATGCCATCGTCGCGCGACTTGGCGGTGAAGAATTTATCATTGCCCTGCCTAATCACAGCGAGAACCAAGCATTTGCCTTAATTGATAAAGTACGCAAGCAAATCGAAAACACCACCATTAGCTCGCATACTCATGATGCCTTATCAATAACGGCAAGCTTTGGTGTGTGTGAAATTGAGTCATTACTGAAACCAGCCATTATTAATGCTGACAAAGCACTTTACCGTGCAAAAGAAAATGGGCGAAATCAAGTGATGCCTTTTAGCACGCTGAGCGAACCTAGATTATCGTTACAAACACAATAACTTAAGCAATAAAAACATATTTATTTACAAAACAGCGCGTTGTTAAACGTGTTCTATTTGCTATCTTGACGTATTTTCGTTAAAAACAAGCTAAGTTTTGCAGTTTTTAACGCAAAATAGAAATATTTAACGCTAAGGGAAATCTTAATGAAAAAATCAATTCTTGCAGTTGCACTTGCAACTGCGTTTCTTGGTGGTTGTGGTGACCAACAAGCTGATACCGCTAAAGTAGAAAAAGAACAACAAGCGAAAGCACCTGTAGCCACAAAAACAGCAGCACAAACTAAAGCAGAGCTTGGCAGCTTTGGTGTTGACCTGACTGCTCGTAATTTAGATGTGAAACCAGGTGACGACTTCTTTATGTACGCAAGTGGTACATGGTACGACAACTATGTAATGCCAGCGGATAAAACGCGCTTTGGTGCATTTACTGCGCTAGCTGAACGCAGTGAAAAACAAGTTAAAGAAATCATCGACGATATCACAAGTCGTAAAGACCTAAACGCAGAAGAGCAAATGATTGCTGATTTCTACAATGCGTATATGGATGTTGAAACAATCAACAAAAAAGGCATTACGCCAATCCAAGGTTTACTTGATGAAATTGGTTCAGTTAAAAACACGGATGACTTAACGCGTATCTTTGGTAATGCATGGCTAACAAGTGTGTCATCACCGATTGGCGGTGGCATGTGGTTTAACCGTTTAGACCCGAATCAATATGAAATGTCGATGGGCGCTGACGGTTTAGGTTTACCAGATCGTTCATATTACCTTGAAGACAGTGAGCGTTTTGCTAAGACACGTGACGCATATGTTGCGCACATTGCAAGTGCACTTAAATTTGCCGGCGTTGACAACACCGAAGAACGTGCAAAAGCAATTTTAGCGCTTGAAACTAAAATTGCCGAGGGTCATTGGCCACGTGAAAAGCGTCGTAATCGCGATTTAACATTAAACCAAATTAAGCGCACAGACCTTGCAAAAGAATACCCTGGCTTTAACTGGGACCTGTATTTTGAGCAAACTGGTTATAAAGTACCGCAGCTAAATATGGCGCAGCCAGAACCAATCAAAGCCATGATTTCACTGATTAACGGTGAAGACATTAACGTTTGGAAAGATTACCTAACGTTTCATGCGATCCGTGGTAATGCAAGCCTACTTTCTGAAGAAATCTATGCAAATAATTTCGAATTCTTCGGTAAAGAATTAAGTGGTCAACAAGAACCGCGTCCACGTTGGAAGCGTGCAATTGGTGCAATGTCTGGCACTGAATCAATGGGCTTTGCAATTGGTAAAGTATACGTAAAACGTTACTTCCCAGAGTCATCAAAAGCACAAATGGCTGAGCTTGTAGAAAACCTTCGTACTGCACTTGGTGAGCGTATCGATGGTTTAGACTGGATGGGCGCTGAAACTAAGGTTAACGCAAAAGCGAAACTAGCTGCGTTTAATCCTAAAATTGGTTACCCAGATGTATGGCAGGAATTCGACGGCCTGAAAATCGCAAAAGATGATTTAATGGGTAATGTGCGTAACACGCGTCAATTCTTCCGTGCAGAAAGTGCAGCAAAAGAGCTAGAAAAAACAGATCGTAATCGTTGGGGCATGACACCACAGCGCGTAAATGCATACTACAACAGCTCGTTTAATGAGATTGTATTCCCAGCTGCGATCTTACAGCCGCCATTCTTTGATCCAAACGCTGACGCGGCCGTTAACTATGGTGCGATTGGTGCGGTAATTGGTCACGAAATGGGTCACGGTTTTGATGATCAGGGTTCGAAATCTGACGCTAACGGTATTCAACGTAACTGGTGGACTGATTCAGACCGTTCTGCCTTTGAAGCAAAAGCAGACAAATTAGCTGAGCAGTACAGCAAGTACGAACCAATTCCAGATAACTTTGTAAACGGTCGTAACAGCTTAGGTGAAAACATCGGTGATGTGGGCGGCCTTGCAATGGCTTATCACGCGTATAAATTAAGCCTTAACGGTAAAGAAGCCGAAGTAATTGATGGCTTAACAGGCGATCAGCGTTTCTTCTTAGCGTGGGCACAAGTGTGGAAAGAAAAACGCACTGAGCAAAGCATGCTAAACCAATTACGCGCGGGTACTCACGCACCAGGTCGTTTCCGTGCACTTGCGCCACGTAACCATGATGCTTGGTACAAAGCGTTTGACGTAAAAGAAGGTGATGCACTTTACCTTAAACCAGAAGAGCGTGTTCGCATCTGGTAATCAAAATAGTACGTTTAAAAGCCCGGCTTAAGCTGGGCTTTTTTGTTAACACCACATGTTAATTTAACAAATGGCTGGATACTCTCATTTTACTTTATTCTAAACCGCCTTTATCACCTTTATTTTTGTATATGGCGTAATCACTTAGCATTAAACGCTCGTCTACTTAGCGTGGCACTCATAAATCACACATTCTTTTGATCTATTTCCGCTATTTGTCAATATTTTAGCCACTTAGACCTCTGTACTATGCAACTTGTTAAATATTTGTGTTAATGTTCGCGCGCTTTTTAACAAACGCTGTAATTTTAATACAAGGCTTCACTCATGAATAACAAGCTGTTTTTGTGTCTACTGTTATTCAGCTTTATGCTGTTTACTCCGACTTCAATGGCCGCCTCCACGGTAGGCTCTCCTCTTGATTTAACTGCGAGCACGCTGGGCTACATCTGTATCGCAATTTTCGTTTTAGCATACGCATTTGTGATGCTTGAAGAAAAATTACATATGCGTAAGTCCAAGCCAGTATTGGTTGCCGCAGGTTTGATTTGGATTTTAATTGGTAGTTATTACGTAAATAATAACTTGCCAGGGATCACAGAAGCTGCGTTTAGACACAACTTGCTAGAATTTGCCGAGTTAATGTTGTTCCTATTAGTTGCCATGACCTACATTAATGCACTTGAAGAACGTAGAGTATTTGATGCATTGCGCGCATGGATGATCCGTAAAGGCTTTAGTTATCCTGTGCTATTTTGGTTAACTGGTTGGTTATCATTCTTTATCTCACCAATTGCAGACAACTTAACCACCGCACTACTCATGTGTGCTGTGGTAATGAAAGTGGCTGAAGGCGACAAGAAGTTTATTAATTTGTGCTGTATTAACATTGTTATTGCAGCTAATGCGGGTGGCGCATTTAGTCCATTTGGCGATATTACAACACTTATGGTGTGGCAAGCAGGCAAAGTCGAATTCCTTGAATTCTTTGCGTTATTCTTACCGTCAGTAGTTAATTATCTTGTACCAGCTGCGATTATGAGCTTCTTTGTTGAGCGTAAACAGCCAGCTGCAGCGCAAGTAGATGTTGAACTAAAGCGCGGTGCAATACGCATCTTATGCCTATTTTTACTTACCGTAACCACAGCTGTATTGTGTCATAGCCTACTTCACTTACCACCAGTACTTGGCATGATGATGGGTCTAGGTTATTTACAATTCTTTGGTTATTTCCTGCGTATGACATTACCAGGCTCTCTTGCACGTAAAAAGGCGCTTGCTGAAAGTAAAGGCGATGAAAGACGCTTAAAATCATTGGGTAGCGTAGTACCGTTTGATGTATTTGCTAAAGTATCACGCGCAGAATGGGACACCTTATTATTCTTCTACGGCATCGTAGTGTGTGTTGGCGGTCTTGGTTTCTTGGGCTATTTAACATTAATGTCTGAAGCGCTATACGGCGGTATGTCAGCAACGACGGCAAACGTATTACTGGGGATGATTTCTGCGGTTATCGATAACATTCCAGTCATGTTTGCGGTACTTGCCATGTCGCCTGAATTATCACATGGTCAGTGGTTATTAATTACGCTTACAGCAGGCGTGGGCGGTAGCTTGTTATCAATTGGTTCTGCGGCGGGTGTGGCATTAATGGGTCAAGCGCGTGGTTACTATACCTTCTTTGGTCATTTAAAATGGGCACCGGTGATTGCGCTTGGTTATGCCGCAAGTATTTTGGTGCATTTATGGGTTAACTCTGAGTTATTTACCATTTACACCTAACACACATTAAGGGAAGCAAATGCTTCCCTTTTTTACTAGCACGCTAATTTTTCACTAAATACACTTTCTAAAAGCTGCAGTAATATTTTTATTTTTGGTAAGTTTATACGGTTTCTAGGATAAATCGCGTACATATCTGACGGCGTCAATTGCCAATTTGGTAATACCTTAACCAAACGCCCAGAGTTTACATCATCTTGACACATATAATTGGGTAAGGCGGTTATACCTAGCCCGTCAATACACGCTTGCTTAATCACACTAAAGTCATCAACAACCAGTTTGGGCGAAAAACTAACTTCCTGTGCTTGACGTTGGTTTAATAGCGTAATGCCCGACACGCTAATACTGCTGCTCATTACAAGCCAATTTAGTGTGTCTAGAGATTTAATCTCGGGTTTAGTTGCTAACGCGTTTAAGTATTTTGGGCTTGCGTACAACCCTCGAGTCGCGCAGCCTAACTTTTTAGCTATTAAGTTCGAATCCTCAAGCTTGCCAATGCGCACTAACATATCAAATCCACCTTCAACTAAGTCGACACGTTGATTAGTTAAATTAAGTTGCAATGAAAGCTCGGGATATTGAGATAAAAATTCAGTGATCTTGGGCTTTAAAATCTCTTGACCAATCGACACAGATGCGCCGATTTTTATTTCACCCGAAACTGTATTTCGTGCCTTATCAATAACCGCATTGGCTAGTGCTGCTTCTTCATAAATACGTTTGCAGTGCGCTATATAGTGCTTGCCCGCTTCTGTTAATTTTTGCGAACGCGTGGTTCTTTCAAGTAAGGTAATACCTAACGTTGACTCTAGTTTTGCTATTTTTCGACTGACGTTAGCTTTTGGCATTGCTAACCTTTGTGCTGCTGCGGTAAAGCTACCGCTTTCTACCACCGCAAGGAACACCATCATGTCATTTAAGTTAAGCATTGATTCTAATTGTTGTTGAAAATGAATTTATCTTAATCATAAATAGGCATTTTTAAAACAATAATTTCACTCTACTATGTGTCTATCAAAGTAGAAAATGAATAGGAAATACAATGCAAGTATTAACACGTAATGAATTACCACTTGGAGGTTTTGCTGGTTTAGTTGAACACCGTTTTGTCACGGATAGTCGATTATTCGGTTCACGTAAATCACCGTTAACTTTCGAAGGATTGGGTCAATTTGTTTATTTGGCTGATGCCAAATTTAACCCATTTGGTGAAACCACAATGCACCCTCATAAAGAGATAGACGTCATCACTATCATGCTTGATGGGCAAGTCACCCACGAAGGTTCATTAGAGCACGGTAAAAATCTGAAAGCGGGTGATGCGCAAGTACAGCGCGCTGGTGGTGAAGGCTTTTCACACAATGAAATAAACCCAAATTCGTCAACTAATCGTTTATTGCAATTATGGGCGTTGCCAGACACATTAGGCGAACCCGCAGCGTATAAATACTATAAAACAGACAAACAAGGCATTACACATATTTACGGCGGTGATAAAACTCAAAACGCTACGTTTGATAGTAAAACCCATATTTACATCGTTAAACTCGCCGCTGGCGAAAGCTACCGTGCAGATACAGAAACATTAGCATATTTCTATAAGGGTAACCTTGATGTTGAAACTACAGAGCGACAAATAATGGCAACTGATGGCACACTAGTACGTACTAAACACGCGACCTTTAGCGCACTAACACCGAGCGAGTTTGTAGTAATAAATCACGTAGAATAGTTAAAACGCCAATGCCAGTAGCGGCACATTTGACACAAACACAATTGCCGATGTAAGTGTTAACACTTTAATTTGCGTTGAAAGCATTCTCATTGAAGGAAAAAGCAAGGTCGTTGCTACTGCCACAAACGGTAAACCAAATGTGGTACCAAGAATAAACGCAATTTGCTTGCTGGGAACATCAAATGCACCATGGTTTATTGTGGCGTAATGAGCAAGATACGCATTTGCGATAATTAACACGGTTAATAACAACACCATTACCCAATCGAGCTTACGTTGAAAGGTGGGGTTAACCAACGAGTGTGACGTATTGGTTTGTGCTGACGTATTCATAAGTCATCCTTGATAAGTTAGGTAGCGACTGGCTTAATATTGCGCGACTCCATTTGCAATAATTTAATATAAGCAAAGGGTGTACCTAATTTCAAGGAAATACGTCACTTAAAACATAATGCGTTATTGTGTTTATAAGTACGCCGTGTTGTGTCGCTTTTGCATTAGCGCAACAAATCCTTATGCAACGCTAATTTTAAGCTGATTAACCTTTTTAAAACCGGGTTATTTAAAGATTTTATTCGCCCACTTCGTTAAACCAGCAGTTACACTACCAAAGTTGTCACCATTTAACATTGGGATATCACCCAAAGCCTGTTGTAATGCCTGTTTGAGTAATGGCGATTGTGCACTGCCGCCAGTAAGATAAATCACATCTGGGCGGGTACCGGCAGCACAAATTGCGTCGTTCGCAAGGTTCACCATTTGCTTTAAACTGTCATTAATCGCATCGCTCAAATCATGATGTTCAATTAACTGCATAAGATCAGATTCAACAAACGAAAGATCTGCATGATGCGTGCTCTGTTCCGATAAACCAATTTTCGCCAACTCCCCTTGCCTAACGACTTGATGAGATTGTTTATTCTCAAGCACTTTAATTAAACGCGAAAGTAAATTTGGCTGCTCTACATCACGCAATAAACGCGTTAATTCGCGATGATTTGTATCGCTGTAAAACTCACTTTGCAAATGAATATCGTTGATTTTACACGCTTGCCAATAAAGTGGATGTGGCATAGGTAAACCCGATTTCATTTGTGTTCCTAAACCAAATTGCGGCATCAATTTATGAAAACTCAGGGCGATGTCTAAATCGTTTCCGCCAATACGTTTACCTGTATGCGAAAGAAAGTCGTTGCTGCGATCATGGTTTTCGCGAAACGATGGACCCATTTGCACGAATGAGCAATCCGACGTACCACCGCCAATATCAACCACCAACACTTTAGTATTTTCAGTGAGGGAGGTTTCAAAGTCGATACCAGCAGCCAGTGGCTCATACAAGAATTCTACGTGTTTAAACCCTGCTCGCAGTGCTGCCTTGGTTAATATACTAATCGCTTGTTGATTGCTTTCTTCTCCGCCAACGGCTTGAAAGTTAACTGGGCGACCAATTACCGTATGCGATAAACTATGTTTTAAATGGTTTTCGGCGCGGGTTTTGATTGCCATAATCATGGCTGTAGCAATGTCTTCAAAAAATGCAATTTGCTCAGGTTTTAATCCGGTTGCACCGAAAAATGATTTAGGAGATTTAACGTAAAAGCCTTCTTCGGGGAATTCTATGTACTCATCGATGGCTTCTCGCCCAATGTAAATTCCGCTTTCATTATTTGCTAAATCAAGATCGCTGCGAATAGCAGGAATACCCGCCAAGAGTCCTTTACGTTGACTAACGTAGGTGTCAGCCAGATCGCCCTTAGCTAAATTTTTAGCAACATAGTCAACAATTAAACTGTTGTGCTGTGCATATAAAGTCGATGGTAAATACGGTTTGCCATTCTCTAGCGGTACAAGCTTAGGAACACCTTGCTCTAAAACACCCATAGCGCAATTTGAACTACCATAATCAAAACCAACAATCATCGCATACTCCTAAGCAAAAAAAGGTCGCGCAGAGTAGCACAGAGCGTTAGCAAGTACCATGGTTTTTAAAGTTGATTGTGCATCATCCAATAAAAGCCGCTCTAGTGAGTTAAATAAGACGTTAGTTTTAAACATGTGCTTATTTCTTAATACATTTAAATAGTGAACGTATCACTTAAAACTCGATTATACTGCAAATAACAAGTTGAAAATGCTTACTATACTATTAGTTAAATGACTAAAAAGAGTTAAGCTACTTGTCCTTACGCAATCATGGTTAAATATTTACTACTTATAATTATCAGCGTTGCCTTCACGTTGGCGCTAGTTGCAATGTCGTCGCTTTCAGCCACTTATTATTGGCTTGATTTAGTGACAAGTTTTATTCCACACCTATTGATGCTGAGCTTTGGCTTATCGTTGATACTCATTTTTATAAAGCCAAAATTAGCATCTAGCATCGCTGTGATTACATTCACCACACTGTTATTAAATCTACCTATAAATCTTTCATTTAATTACTACAACGACCCCAGCATTACGGTAAACCAACTTAACCTTAATTATTACAACGCAGATATTGAAGGCGTTTACAACCTACTTGGCAACGAAGGTAGCGATATAACAGCTCTATTTGAAGTGAATGATACGGATCGCGCACGCTTTATCGCGCTGCGTGGAAATTACTTTGATTATGGCTCTGCCGAAATTGAAGGGTTTCCAGATGGTATCGGTGTCATTACTAAATTCCCAATTTTGCAACGTATCACTCACTCAGTTTTTGAAAACAGCGTACGGGGTGTTATTGTCGAACTGCATTTAGCCGTAGAACATCAAAAGTTGCGTGTATTTGCGCTGCACCCACCCTCGCCGCGTAATCAAAAATTGTGGCATAAACGCAATATGATGTTGTTGTACTTAACAAACCTATTAAACCAACCCCATGACATTAAACACACATTAGTATTAGGAGATTTTAATACCGGACCGTTGTCACAACACTTTATCCGTGTTGGGCGTTTCAACACTTGCTATCAATTAGCTGGCCATTATGCATCTTGGTCACCTGTTAAATTACCGCAGCCGTTATATTCGATTTTTGCACTTACCATTGACCACTGCTTACTAAGTGACTCACTATTACTCGATACATTAACCACCCAATATATCCCGGGTAGTGACCATGCTATGTTGAAATATAACATTGTATTACCAAAGCAATAAAAATACGTTGAGATATGGCAGACTATGCTAAACTCCGCGGCGATTTATTAAGTGAGAATACTATGAACCGCCGCAAAAAAATTTATGAAAAGCTGAAAAAGAAAGACAAGAAAGCAAACGAAAAGCTGAACAAAAATAATAAGCCAAAATACATCTCGAAAGCAGAGCGTGAAAAACTGGCACAAACGACACCTGACAACAATCAGTCAGAAGACTAGAGCGTAAAGTAAAACACGCTCTACATTGTTTATGTTGGGCGTTTTTAAACAGCAATAAAATAAAGTAACGCTCGTTTGCAGCAAAGCGTTAAACGCACCGAATACAGAAACAAAGAAGTAACACATTAAATAAGAATTTTGTCGGTTTATTTAGATTTAACTACGTTATATATTAATAACGGGAATAATAGTTAAATTATGCCGAACACTAAAAACGATTACTTGTTATATAATTGAATGTAAAAGCGTTTTTAACTGAAAGGTACGTTATTAAACACATAACGCATGGAGTGGGTACGAGTTTGTATCGAATAGCTATTTTTAATGTTTGTTTAATACTTTGCACGTTTTCGCTATATGTAGCGGCAAGCGCAAAGCTCAATGTGGTCACCGAAGAGTGGCGACCATATAATTATACAAACGAGCACGGTGAAGTGGTTGGTCGCGCGACTGAGCGCGTCAAAGCTATTCTAGACAGTATTAATATTGACTACCAAATTACGTCTTACCCGTGGGCGCGTTCTATGATTTTAACCGCTAACGACGAAAACACCCTTATTTATACCATTCTTAAAACAAAAGAGCGTGAAAACTTGTTTCAATGGGTTTGTCCGCTTATTGGCCCAGTTAAAGTTAACTTGTACAAGTTAGCGAAGCGCAAAGAAATAAATGTAACCACGCTTGAACACGCCAAGCGCTATGTTACATCCATCGAAAAAGGCGAATCTGATCATGAGTATTTGTTGGCAAATGGCTTCAAAAATGGCGTTAATCTTGATGTAACGAGCGATCCTTACGCAGGCGCACGAAAGTTTTTTGCTGGACGAGTAGATTTGGTATTACAAACAGAGTGGGAAATGTCAGAGAATCTGCGTCATTTTAATCATACCGAGTCTGAAATCGAAAAGTTGATTGAGGTAACTAAGGCCAGTGACGCCGAAGGATGCTTAGCGTTTAGTAATAAAACAGATAAAGCATTAGTAGAGAAAGTTAGAAATGCATTAAAAGCGTATAATCAAAAACACGGCTTATAATTGCAACTTAAACCAACAGCAACCCGCTTCCCGGCAATACACATTTGTTAACATTTATTGTGATGAGTTTATAGTAAAGTGCTTTTAGATTTGGTAAATATATCAATCATATAGAAAGCCCATAAAAGTATATTACTTTAACTTCAAAAGGATTTGACCTTGCAATACGTTGAAATTTTCACGCTCGTTCTGTTTGTTGTGCTCTTTAGCATTGGTTACAAAAAAAATAACCGCAATATGATGTTAACCGCCTCATTATGTTTGTTAATTGGTTTTGCTATCGAACCATTTGTAATCGGGTTTGAACAGGGCATAGCAGATGCGCGAAATTAAAAATTAACAGTATCACATTAAAAGGACATTCAAATGAGACTTAAACTGGCTCCCCTATTCGTAATCTTTCTGTTTTTTGTTACACACTCGATGAGTGCAAATGCACAAGACTGCTCTGTAAAACTCAGCGCGAAAGAACAAACGCGTTGTTTAGAACGAAAAATTGTTAAATTAGAAAAAGTGATTGAAACATTAAGCAAACAATCAAGTTTGCTGCCAAAAAATACGATTGTTGAACTTGATGCGACACAATGCCCACTTGGTTGGACTAAATATGAATCACATCAAAATAATGTAAACAGTCGTTCTGTCGCGCCAACAACCATTAAATGCAAAAAATCCTAGCGCATCCTAATTGGTGACTATGAAAGCATTTACTTATATCGCAATTTCTTTGTGCGCTGTGACTTCGCTTATTTTAATTTTAAACGGCGAAAACACAACGCAAGATATAACAAATACGTCGCTTAAAACGCAGCAGAACATCGAACGGTTTGAGCATGAAAAAATCACCGAACCTCAGCCTATTACTAACGCGTTACCCACACAATCAAAGCACACCAAGCAAGGCCATTTAATTGAAATTACCAAACCTCAATGGCGTTTTGATGATGGCATAAAGAGCCAGTTAAGCACATTAAAGTTACGTGCAAAATCGGGGGACGCTGAAGCGAGTTACCTTCTTGCCCGTAATTTTCGTTATTGTTTATTCGCACCGTTAAATGAGCAAATGTTTGAAGACAAGCTTGAGCAAACCTACCAATTAACAGACAGCACCGTGGCAATTGAGCGAATCGAGGAACAATATAGTTATTGCCAAGGGCTTGAATCAGAAAATTTAAATGCCTTTTACATCTACTTAGAAACTGCAGCAACTCAAGGATTTGTGCCTGCGCAGGAAACATTAGGGCACGTCACTGCTGAGTTTTACATGCAATCACAAGGCTATGCATCATTATCGCGCGATGATTATATTGCAACGCGCAATGCATTTACGACACAAAAACTTGCGCTGTTGGAGCAAGCGGGTAAAAAAGGCAGTATTGATGCATTAATTCAATTGTCGAATCTGCATCACTCACAAAACGCAGGGAAATTTGGTCATGTAAAGTCATTTGCTCTAAACCAATTGATCACCCAATTTACCAACAATGACGAAATTTATAATCGCTTCTCTAGGTTCGTTAATAGACAATACGATAAGCTCTCTGCTGAAGAGCATGATAAAGCGAGTGAACTGCTGGAGCAGTGGTCAACGGATATTTATAAAAACGGTACGCTCTATCATTAGCGTATTTTTATAAAATATAACGCTAAGCGAGTAGATATAAGGTTAGTGAAAACACTATTAAAATTAGCGCGTTATTTAAAGGTGTGTGACTTTGTCACACACCCGTATAACAGATTGAGTACGACTATTTAGTGACTTTGCGTACCCTAAAGTTACGGCCTTTCATTTTGCCTTCGCTAATGGTTTTTACAGCCGCATTGGCAATTTTTCGTGTTACCGCGACATACGATGTCATCGCCGTTACTTTGATTTTACCAATGTGTTCACCGGTAATTGCGCTATTTGACGTAAGCGCACCGAGAATATCCCCCGGGCGAAGTTTTGCTTTTTTACCACCATCAATTTGCAGCGTAATATTTGGCGCGCGCTCAATCGCGTTGGCAAATACTTCATCGCCTGGTAAATCAGTTGGCAACGCTTCAATCTTTAAATAGTCTTCTAACGCATTCACTTTATGAGATTCTTTATAACTCATAAGCGAACAGGCAATACCTTTATTGCCGGCGCGGCCGGTACGGCCAATGCGGTGAACATGCACTTCAGGATCGTGCGCTATGTGATAATTCACCACCATATCAACATGGTCAACATCAATGCCGCGCGCCGCAACATCGGTTGCAACCAAAATGGTTAAACTCTTGTTAGCAAAGCGCACTAAAGTACGGTCACGATCTTTTTGTTCTAAATCACCATGCAGCGCAGCACTATCAAAGCCAAAATGACTTAATTCATCGCATACATTTTGACATTCACTTTTGGTATTACAAAACACCACCGCTGATTTTGGCTGAAACTTAAGTAATAGGCGATTAACCGCATCTAAACGTGCATCATTATTTTCAACTTCATAAAAATATTGGCTAATTGAGCTGTGATCATGCGTTGCTTCGACCACGATTTTTTCAGGATTAACCATTACATGCTGTGCTAACTGCTCGATTTTAGTTGGGTAAGTGGCACTGAATAATAAATTTTGTCTTGCTGTTGGTAGGTGCTCAATGATGCAATTAAGCGACTCTTCAAACCCCATTTCTAGCATACGATCGGCTTCATCAAGCACAAAGGTATTTACTTCATCAAGAATTAAACGCCCTTTTCGTAAATGCTCTTCAATACGCCCAGGCGTACCAACCACAATGTGGGCGCCATGTTCAAGCGAGCCAATTTGCGGCCCCATCGGTGCGCCACCACATAATGCAAGCACTTTAATATTGTGAATCGCACGCGCTAGCTTTCGTATCTCTACCGCTACTTGGTCGGCAAGTTCACGTGTTGGGCACACAACCACTGCTTGTACGCGAAAACGTTTAACATTTAAGTTATGTAACAAGCCAAGTGAAAACGCAGCCGTTTTACCCGAACCTGTTTTGCCCTGCCCAATCACATCTTTACCCGCAAGAATAAGCGGCAAGGTTTGCGCCTGAATATCGGTCATTGTGGTATAACCTAAACTGGTTAAGTTTTCTAAAAGCGCGGGCGATAACGCCGTAGTTGAAAAACAAGAAGTTGAAGACAAAGCGAACACTCAAATATTGCAAAAAGAGAAGTATATCACAGCATGTCATCACTGTTAGTCTCAAACTATGCTTGCTATAGTGTCACAAACAATTAAATGAAATGATCACTTTGAAAAAAATCGCGCTCTTTGTAGATATTCAAAATATCTACTACACCACACGTCAAGCCTATCAACGCCAATTTAATTACCGTGAATTATGGCAACAATTATCAAATCAAGGGGAGATTGTACTCGCTAATGCATACGCAATCGCGCGCCAAGACGACCAACAGCATAAATTTCAAAAAGCACTTAAACACATTGGCTTTGACGTAAAACTAAAACCCTTTATCCAACGCGCTGACGGCTCAGCAAAAGGTGATTGGGATGTAGGTATTACCATTGATGTTTTAGAGCATGCGCCGAATGTCGATGTGGTGTGTTTACTCTCTGGCGATGGGGATTTTGATTTACTACTTCAAAAAGTTGCAGCTAAACATGGTATAGAAACTTGGGTATATGGGGTTGAACAATTGACTGCACAGTCACTCATTTACAGCGCGAGTCGTTTTCAGCCCATTACTAATGGATTGTTACTATAGATGACTAGTTATGGCGAGAAAATTATCCCTTATACAATATGTAAAACGCCGTAATAGTGTACCACTCGGTGCATCAGGCTCGCTTACAAACATGCTTAAAAATGCCCTTGGTGCTAATAACTTTTCGCAGTTTTGGCTTTATTGGAACCCGATCTGGGGCTATTACTTAGCGACGAAAATTCAAAAACCACTAACGCTCTTTTTGCCGCACTCTCTCGCTCTAATTTTAACATTTAGTATCAGTGGACTAGTTCACGATTTAGCGGTAAGCGTAATCAAACAAGAAATGTTTTTTGTTTGCACACCGTGGTTTTTTGTAATGAGTTTAGCCGTTATAGCATCGACTAAATTGAACATTAATGTGAGCAAGTTTACTTTCGTTATCCGAGCATTTATACATTTATCGACCATAGTTATTTGCTACTGGCTAAGTGATTTCATTTTGCGATTAATGTAACAAAATAATTCTAAGCCTTTATTTTTCTTGGCTTTAAAAAATTAAGTCGCTAGATTAGTTGATGTTTATAAAATCAACAGGAACTAAAATGCGCTTAATTATTATTTGCTTATTATCATTTTTAACAATACCTACGGTGCTTGCAGATACAAAAAAAATTGACCTAAAAGCATTCGCCACAGACTACTACAATGCAATGGTTGCAACTCAAGCACCAAACGCAACATCAAAAGAGTTAGAAAATTACTTAGCATTTTTAACCGATGATATAGGTCACACGCATTTACCTTATGTGACTGACGATACAAGACAACCCGATGGCAAAGAAGCAATGCGTAAAGGCATGACGTTTTATTTAGGTGCACACACAGAATACAACTCAAAATTACTCAATGTCTTTGCTTTTAATAACTCTGCCGTTGCCATTCGTTACACATCAAATGCCAAAGGCATTCACCCGCAAAATAAGCAGCCTCTTGCATATTCAAATGTGATGATGGAAGTACTCGAAATTGAAGATGGCAAAGTTGCGGTTATTCGCAAATACCATGAATAACGGTTCGCTTCAGAGCAGTGATAAGAATACTCAAATGATTCGTTAGATAATAAAAAAGCGCGGTAAGTAGAACTTACCGCGCTTTTTCGTTAAATCGGTTTATTAAACCATTTTAACTGGTACTGCTTGCTCTGAACCGAACTTAGTCGTTAGTTCTTCTTCAAGCGGTGTGAACGCTGTTAGGTCAATGCCTTCAACTGCTGCTGAGTATTCAGCCATAGTTGGGAAGCGACCAAGAATAGTTGAAAGTACTACTAATGGTGTTGAACCAAGTAGTGATTCACCTTTCTTCTCTGATGTATCAGCTACAACACGGCCTTGGAAAAGACGTGTTGATGTAGCGATTACAGTGTCACCCGGCTCAGCTTTCTCTTGGTTACCCATACATAGGTTACAGCCTGGGCGTTCAAGATATAGGATGTTTTCGTACTTAGTACGTGCAGCTGTTTTCGGATTTGCATCGTCAAACTCAAAGCCTGCGTACTTAGCGAGTACTTCCCAATCACCTTCTGCTTTAAGCTCATCAACAATGTTGTATGTTGGTGGCGCAACAACAAGTGGCGCTTTAAATTCGATTGAACCGTTTTGCTTTTCTAGGTTACGTAGCATTTGCGCGATGATCTGCATGTCACCTTTGTGAACCATACACGAACCAACGAAACCAAGGTCAACTGGCTTGCCATCGTAGAAAGAAACTGGACGAATAACATCGTGCGTGTAACGCTTAGACACGTCATCGTTGTTTACGTCTGGGTCAGCGATCATTGGCTCAACGATTTCGTCAAGGTTAACCACAACTTCTGCGTAGTACTTCGCGTTGTCATCAGGTGCAAGTGCTGGTTGCTCACCAGACTTAATACCTGCGATACGCTCGTCAGCTAAGTCGATAAGACCTTGAAGCGTCTTCGCTTCGTTTTCCATACCCTTGTTGATCATGATTTGGATACGGCTCTTAGCAAGTTCAATTGACTTGATAAGTGTTTCGTCGTTTGAAATACAGATTGATGCTTTCGCTTTCATTTCTGCAGTCCAGTCAGTGAACGTAAACGCTTGGTCAGCCATTAATGTACCAATGTGTACTTCGATAATACGACCTTGGAACACATTCTCGCCGCCAAATTGCTTAAGCATTTGTGCTTGCGTTGCGTGTACCACGTCACGGAAGTCCATGTGCTTAGCCATTTTACCTTTAAACGTTACTTTAACTGAGTCAGGAATTGGCATTGCCGATTCACCTGTTGCTAAAGCAAGTGCTACAGTACCTGAGTCGGCACCGAATGCTACACCTTTAGACATACGCGTGTGCGAGTCGCCACCGATGATAATTGCACGGTCGTCCACAGTAATATCGTTTAATACTTTGTGGATTACGTCAGTCATTGAGTGGTAAATGCCTTTAGGATCACGTGCAGTGATAAGGCCAAACTTGTTCATGAACGCCATTAATTTAGGAATGTTTGCTTGCGCTTTTGCATCCCAAACTGATGCTGTATGACAACCAGACTGATAAGCACCATCTACAAGTGGTGAAATCGTTGAAGCAGCCATCGCTTCAAGTTCCTGGCATGTCATAGGGCCCGTTGTATCTTGCGAACCTACGATGTTAACTTTAACACGTACGTTTGAACCTGCGTGAAGTGGCGTTTCAGATTGAACACCTACTGCATTACGGTTAAAGATTTTCTCAACAGCAGTAAGGCCTTGACCTTCGTGTGAGATTTCTTTTGACGGTGCGTAAACTGCTGGTGCATCAACGCCTAACGTTTCTGCTGCTAGCGTTTGAAGTTTCTTACCGAATACAACCGCGTAAGAGCCACCCGCGCGCATGAATTCAACTTTCTGTGGCGTGAATGCAGACGACACATCTACAAGCTCTTTGTCACCGTTGTATAGTTTCTTCGCTTGAGTATCAATTGTTAATACCGTACCCGTTGCAACTGAGTAAGCTTCTTCTAGTACTGGGTCGCCATTTGCGTCTGTAACTGTTTTACCGTCAGCGTCTACTTTCTTAACCCAGTTTTTAAGGTCAAGACCGATACCACCAGTTACGTCAACTGTAGTAAGGAAGATAGGCGCAATACCGTTAGTACCCGCAACTACCGGTGCGATGTTAATAAATGGAACGTATGGGCTCGCTTGCTCACCTGCCCAAAGTGCAACGTTGTTCACACCAGACATACGTGAAGAACCAACACCCATAGTTCCTTTTTCTGCGATAAGCATTACTTTCGCGTTAGGGTGCTTTTCTTTAAGTGCAACAATTTCTTGTTGTGCTTCAGGTGTAATCATACATTGGCCGTGTAATTCACGATCAGCACGTGAGTGCGCTTGGTTACCTGGAGAAAGTAAATCGGTAGAGATATCACCTTCACCTGCAATGTAAGTTACAACTTCAATCTTCTCAGGAATGTTAGGTAGTTTTGTGAAGAACTCAGCATTTGCGTAGCTTTCAAGAATTTCTTTCGCAACCGCATTACCTGCTTTGAACGCATCTTGTAAACGCGTTGTATCTGCATCGTATAGGAATACTTGTGTTTTAAGTACATCAGCAGCTTGTTTTGCAACTGCTTCATCATTACCTAGTGCAAGATCAAGTAATACTGCGATTGATGGACCACCTTTCATGTGTGAAAGTAGTTCAAACGCAAAATCAGCTGAAATTTCAGCAACACTTTCTTCACCAAGAATGATTTCTTTTAAGAATTGCGCTTTAACGCCTGCCGCTGGTGTAGTACCAGGAAGCGTATTGTAGATGAAGAATTTTAATGAATCTTCACGGTGCTCATTTGTTGTATCTTTAATTTGAGCGATGATTTCAGATAGTAGCTCTGCACTATCAATTGGCTTTGGGTTTAAACCAAGGTCTTTTTTACGAACCTCAATTTCTTCCATGTATTCTGTGTACAAACTCATAAAAAACTCTCGACGTGTTTTTGAAAAGATATGAACTAAGTATTTTACATGATTTTTACTCACTCACTAAACTGTCGAGTCTAAAAAACATGAAAAACTCAGTAAATTAATACTAATTGATAACCTTACTGGTCATAATAGCGAAGTCGTCAATAACTCATTGATAATAGTTATTATTACCAAACAAAAACCTAACCACTTTGCAACCAATTAAAGCACGTTAATGGGATTACGCAATAGTCTGTTTTATCTGTCGGCTTCACTTTAGATATTCATTTTCTGGCATTGTAACACGAGGATATCACAAGCAGGATTTAGCCAAATAATACCCATTATAAATGAAAGTTATAGTGGAAAGAAAAAATATAATTTAGCTTAATATTTGAACGCAACAGAGCGTTAAATAGCGTTTTACCACCAGATCCGTTCGATATTTATATCTTTCATAATTCTGCTCCCAAGTAATATTTGGTGCTTATTTGTTATGTCCATACTGTGAATATTAAAATCGAGCTTACTGACATCGGCTTCTTTATCACCATCTTTAAAACGATAAACCGTTTTAATTCGGTCAGTTGCGTAAAAGTAATCATCTACAGAGTTAAATCGCATATTTAAATCGACAATAACATTGTCAGGCAGTGTAACTAATTCTTTAGTATCAAGATTAACTAAGCCTTTATCAGTTGCGGCATAAGGCACACCGTTATTACTGTTAAATAGTGACAATGAGTTTACTGATAATATGGTTTGCTGTTCCTCGGTTATAAAATCATAACGCTTTACCCGTGCATCATCACCTTTTTCTACATACAACAAAGTATTACTGTTTTCGCCCCATATGATCGACAATAGTTCTTTGTTCGCTAAAAAATCAACGCTGCGCAACTTGCCCGATTCTACATTTAAAATTTCAATGCGGTTATTTCGTTCAAACAACAAATGGTTGCTGTTTGGGCTTAATTTTAACTTTGATAATGCAGTTGCTTTATCTTCAAAATGGGTTAATTGCTTAACGCCTAATTTGTTACCATGCCATACCTGCGGTATGCCACTTCGTTTAGAAATAAAATAGGATTGCTGGCGCTCATTATCGTACTGAATAAAATATGAGTGGTGTTTTGATTCATAAATACTGTACGCATCATGCCCACGGCCAAAGTCATCAACTTGTTTAAAACCGTAATGCTGGGTGTTACCTGTTGTGTAATAAAGATCTGTTGTGTTTCTGTGACTTATATAATAAGGCAACACAAAATCAGGTAGTGATAGGCGTTCAATGACACTTGATGAGTGAATATCGATTGTTACGATTTGATCATAATCGATAAATCGCAACGTTTTTGCGTCGACCCAATCTAATGCAAATGAATACGTTGCTGACTTATTTTGATATAGCCTTTTTGACTCTAGCGTTTCGAATGAATGTAAAAACACTTGCACACGCTTATTTTTCTCAAAAATTAAATAAGCCAACCACTTTCCGTCTTGTGACAGCTTTGGCATCGCTGGGCCAAACAAATCAGGGCGTGCCGGAACCAATGCGTGTGATGTCTTGGTTTCTGTATCGTACTTTAACAAGGCTTTTGTTTTTAGTTCGTTATTGCTCGATGTGTAATACAAATAGCGTCCTTGTTTATCGAGCGCTACGTAGCCATCTGTTTGGTAATTACAATCTGATAGATGAGTAAAATCTGAACGTGCTGTAAAGCCCGATACATCTGCCAACAGAAATTCGCATTTACCCAAGCTGATATCTACTGCCTGCACAATTAAACTGTGCTGCTGATTTTGCCATGCCAATGCGGAAATCATCATTGTTGGGTGAATCAACGTAATTTCTTGCTTATCCGCCATGCGTCTAATATGGACTTTTCTCTCTTTGGTATCTGGATAAGAGCGAGTGTAAGCCATAAAGGCTTTATCAAAACTAAATAACGGAAGCATTTCAGCGCCGCTATCGTTAGTTACAAGTTCGGTTTTAAAATCTGCTGTCGCCACATAATCGCTACTTTGTTTTGGCCAAAAATACCAACAAAGTTGCCCAACAACCAACAGCAATACACCAATAACAAGCAAAATATTTGGACGTACATTCGTTCGCGTTGGTTTCTCTTTTTCGTTAACTTCAGTGTTTTGAGTTTCAATTATTTTTGGCTGTAGTTGTAAGCTATACCCTTTACGATAATGGGTTTTGATTAGCGGCGCTTCAAGCTCAGAATGCTGGAGTTGTTTTCTCAATTCAGACATTGCACGATTTATCGCATTGTCATCAACAAATGATTGCTGCCAAACATTATCAACCAACATTTGGCGAGAAATAATTTGCTTTGGATGTGCAATAAAATACCGCAATAACTTACCAAGAAGTGGGTCTAATTCCGTTTTAGTATCATCATTCGATAGCAAACATAAATCGCTATCAAAAAGCCAAGGTCCTAACTGATAAATCACGTTGCTCGCAGTTAACAAAAAATAAACGCGATATTAGCATAACTCACTTTATTTTCTATAAGTAATATTATTTATTTAAAAAACAACCAAATAAGGTTTTATTTAACACATTGAAATAAATAAGTAATTTCCAGCGAAACCTTATATTTAGCGATATAATAGTTTGATAAGAGACAAGGATTAATTTAATCGGCATCATGGCCCCACAAACGTAATTTATGTAAAGCGGAAACAACCAATGTCACTTATTGCACTTATTTTTTCAGCACAATTAGCGTTACCTGAGGTTAATCAAAATGAAGTGTTACAAGCTTCAAATACAAACCAGTACACACAAACAAAGCAGACGAATACACAACAAGTAAAAAAGAAGCAAGTTGAAAAGAAAAAAGACACTGGTAGCCTGTTTTCAGTGTCCTTTAAGATTAGATTTTAGCCATTAGTTTTTGATTGGTTATTTAACCCAAGTACATACCGCTTTTCACGTTAAACTTCGCTTGAGTATATTTAACCATTTCAAAAAACAAAAAGGCGGTCAAACTTAACCGCCTTTATAACTATTTACTGCTCACCTGACTGATCGTTTCCAGCAGTTTCTTTTGGCTGTGCGCCCACCTGCTGCATATCTTCTATAATATCATCAAATGCTGCATTCATCGCTTCCATTTCAGCTTTAAGGTTATCGGCAAATTTTGATTCATTCGCTTTACTTTGCTGTGCAATTGCCTCTTGTCTTAATGCATCGACATCAATGCTTTTACCCTCACCCGCTTCGCCAAACACATCTTCGAAATTAGTATCTTTAGCGGCAATATTTTGATCTAGAGCCATTGCAGCAGCCTGTTGTTCAAAGCCAGTGTTCATCATCCCTTCAAAATCGTAAGCAGCTTGTGCCTGCTCGGCAATATTTTGGTCAACTGCCATTTGTCTGTTCACTGGTGAATCACTTTGATTCACAACATCATCAATATAGCCAGCCGTAGCGCCTAAATTAATGTTATCTGGTATGCCTTCGCTACTACCTTCTCGGCTAAGTTGCGGGCCATTTGCCACAACATTAACATCTGCATCTTCACCGCTTTGGTTCATCATGGCTTGTATATTTGACTGAATTTGATTTGGCACATCATCCATTGCCATCATATTATTAACAGGGGCTCCTGGTCCCATACCTGCACCCGGTTGGTCATTCTGATCAACAACAATAGACACTCCCGCCTCAAGATTGGCATGGCTATCAATGGAAAGACCATTATTGTTACTTGAAATCATGTTTTTAATACTATTAAAAATTGAATTTGCTTTGTCACTAATTGCTTCGCCAATATCCGCTAATTTTTCAGAGGCTTTATCGCACCACTCGGCTACACCGTCTTTCACATTACTTAGCGTCGTAACAATCGAGTTTTTAATCGAAGTGCAGGCATTACTAAACTTATCTTGCCAGTTCACAGATACAGGGTCATTTGACACTTGTTGCACATCACGGTGACCTAATTCAGCACTGTTAATCTGAGAATTAGCATCATTATTACTATTAACTTGTGATGGGTTAATCACATTTGTTTGTGAAGCGGATTGAGCTCCGCCTAAACCAAATTCTGGCATATATTCGCTCCTAATAAGTAACTAACTTAATGTTGTTTTCCTAAATTAAGACTTATTATGATGGGTAAAATGCAATGAATTATGCAGAAATGTGCGCAATTAACGAAATTTGTTTTTTGTTTTATTTGAATTTCAAATCTTTGATTTATATTATCTTATTTTTTAAATACTGTTAAGATCAGTAGTCAGATTCATTCTCTGCAAAATCATCATTTTCTAAACTGCGCACAAAACGGATAATATCTGCAACTGCTTCAATGTATTCCTCTGTAATAAAGTTATCCATTTCAACCTTTGCAAACAAACCTCGCGCTAAATATTTTTGGCGGATAACTGGCACACCATGTTTTTCAGCAATGGTTCTAATTTTCTTTGCCGATAGTAGTTCACCTTTAATCGTGACATAGGGCAATGGTGCTTCGGTTGCATCATATTTTAAGCCTACAGCTATTCGCGTTGGGTTAGTCACAATCACATCGGAAGATTTAACTCTCTCTTCGACTTGCTCTTCCATTAACTCTTGATGCAATTGTTTGCGGCGACCTTTAATTTCTGGGCTGCCTTCCATCTCTTTATATTCACGTTTAACTTCATCATGACTCATCATCAGCTGTTTTTTATGCTGTTTCATTTCGAGCAAATAGTCAGCGGCTGCCAAAAAGATAAACACACCTAAACAATACAAAATTAATTTAAATACTAAGCTGCCTGATAACGTAAAGGCACACGCTGCGCCACAGTGAGGTATTGCCATCAGCGTTTTCATTTCATTGGTGAGAATAAAATAGGCAGTGTAGCTCAGCACAATAATTTTAATCAGCGACTTAATGAACTCCATTAAGTTCTTAAAGCTAAATATTTTTTTTGCGCCTTCTTTGGGGCTTATTTTTTTAAGCTCTGGCTTGATTGGTTTCGCGCTCATAATCCAGCCACTTTGTACTAAATTACTTATGATGCCAGTGAGAAAAACGATTGAAAGTAATGGCGCAAGCATTTTCATCGTCTGCAATAAAAACAATAATAAAATTTGGCCAATGGTTTTATTAAATGTGTGATTATCAACGCGATCATAGAAATGCGTTGGTAAACTGAATAGTGTCATAATCTGTTCAAGTAACACTGTACCAAAAATATAGAAATAGCCCATTACAGCAAGCAGCATGGCGAGCGAGACAATTTCTTTGCTTTTCGCAACCTGACCATCTTTTTTAGCATCTTTGAGCTTTTTCGGGGTGGGTTGTTCGGTTTTTTCAGACACAAAGATACCTAGAAAGAGCTAATCATAAATTCGATGATTTGACTGGGTGTTTTTTCGATTAAATCGTATAAGTGCTCTACCAAGTATTTTAGGTATAAAATTAATACAAAAAGCGCAATCGCACTTTTTACTGGCATAGCAAGAAAAAACACATTCAGTTGGGGTGCAAATCGGCTAATTAATGCCAGCGAAAATTCAGATAAGAACATGGCTAGAATTACTGGTGCAGACAACACAACAACCAATTCCATCACTAAATCTAATTGGCTCAAAATAAACGTGTCCAACCCTGTCATAAACTGTGGCAACAGCACACCAACAGGCCACACAGCGTAACTTTGCACCATAACAAGGATAAGCGATAAAAACGCGCCACTAATAACAAAAATAGTAACCATTATTTGTGTCATAAAAATACCTAGCGGTGAAGTCTGCTCGCCCATAATCGGGTTGACCGAGCTCGCCATCGCCGCGCCGCGTTGGTTATCAATAAAAAAGCCTACGCCTTCGGCAATCCAAAATGGCACGGCCGCCATATATCCAATCACCAGCCCTAACGTCATTTCTTTGATTAATATAGTAAAGTAGTCCGCCAACGATAAATCAGGTGGCAATGAGTCTGCGGTCATTGGGTAGATAAAAAGCGCAAACGACAACATGGCGCCATTTCGCACCATGCTGCCACCCAGCACAGACTTACTTAATACCGGTAGTATCATAAACGCTACTGTTAAACGCGGTACACCGAGCAGATAGGTTTTGATGATTTGTTCAAGCCCTGCCGCATCTAACATGGTTAACCACCAATCGCTTTAAAGATATTGTCGGTCAAAGTACTAATCTCTTGTCCCATCCAATTGCCTGTAATCATTAAAGTGATAACTACAGCAATAAGCTTTAGAACAAACGAGAGGGTTTGCTCTTGAATTTGCGTTAATGCTTGCACCAAACTTGTCAGAGTACCGACTAATGATGCAGCAACGATGGTCGGCAATGATAAAATCAAGGTTAAATAAAGTGCTTCATTCGCTAGTTGGATCAGTTCCGCTGTCGACAAATTCACTGGCTAATACCCCGCGATTAAACCATGTGTAAGACGTGTCCAACCATCAAGTAACACAAATACTAATAATTTAAATGGCAATGAAATTGTCATCGGCGACACCATCATCATACCCATTGCCAATAAGATGTTTGACACAATCAAATCAATTACAAGAAACGGTAGGTAGATTAAAAAGCCTATTTTAAATGCTTCTGTAATTTGCGTGACTGTAAACGCTGGCATCAGTACTAATAGGCTGTTTTCATTCAATGTTTTAGCATGTTTCTCAGGCCATAGCTCGTGTGCTTTATTGATAAAAAAATCACGCTCCGTTTCGGTAGTATTTTTATGAAGAAATTGTAAGTACGGCTTAAGCCCATTATCAATTAATTCGCCAAAACGTTCTGGCGATTCAACTACTTCAGGGTTGTTATCCATATACTCTTTTACTTCAAAACCCACAGGGGCCATCACGTACAAGGTCAACACCATTGCAACACCGTAAAGCGCCATATTAGGTGGTGTTTGCTGCACACCCAGCGCATTTCTTAATAGTGAAAATACAATCACTATTTTTATAAATGAGGTCGCCATCACTGCTAAAAAAGGCACTAGGGCTAATGCGCCTAAAGCAATAATTAACGAGACGTAATCTAAATCATTGCCGAGCATATTAGTTTCCAGCTACATCCAAGATACGTACGCCCAGTTTTTCACCGACTTTGACTAATTCGCCATTAGCAATCACTTGATTATTCACTTTTATCAAAATGGGGGAATCGGGGTTGCAGTCACTTTCAAACACATAACCTGGTTGAAGGTTTTGCACATCCGGTAATGACAAAGTCTGTGACGGTAAAGAAAAATCCAATTCAACTTGAACAGTATTTAAATCAAATACCGCATTAGGTTGTGCAAGTTGTTCTTCGCTCATGGTATTACTCCAAGAATGTTCAATTGTGATTGTGTGGTTATTAAGCTTTGCTTGCCAAGCAGGTGTGTTTTCGATTGAAAGACAAACACGCTGCTCTTTGTCGAAATAACATTGGTCAAAAAACACAACATCGCCGCATGCAAGCGCTAAATAGTCTGTTTGATGCAAAGTTGTTTTACCCATGCTTACACTAACCTTGAGGTCGATTGCCGAAAGGTCTTGTCTTACGGATATTGGGTTTTGTGAAATTAAGCGCGCTAGCTGGTGTTGTTTTAACGCGATGATTAAGGCTAAATCGTCGGGTGTGCTTAATGTAAATTCGCAGCAAAAAGACTCTTTATCCGCTTTGTAAGGTGAAGAGAGTGAGATCGATGCAATCGCAACAAATTCGCCGAATAATTGTTTGAAACTGCCTTGAAGTGGTGACAGCAGTTTTTCAATCAAAGCTTCAAGTAAAGCCGAAGGTAAGGAGGTAATACTTAATGCATACCCTTTTTTTTCAAGCCATGACTGCAATGCAGCATGGGTTGCGAATAGACTAAATGACTGTTGTCCAACTGCACACTCAATTTTAACCAGCTCCTCTTGAGGTATCGAGATTTGACGCAATTGATGACAGGTTACCTGTTCTGATACGAGTCTTAGCGGTTGTTTTAGTAATAAATTTGCAAACCTAACTTGTTCAGGTGCTGTCGCGGCTAATTTGAATTTTTCAACCATCATGATTGCTCACCATCAATCTGCTCGTCTTGCTCTTCTCGTTGCTGTCTTTGCTGATCAGAGTCATTCATTGAAAACTGGGTATTAAATTGCGGATAGCGTTCATTCAGTACTAGTTTTAAATCCGGTAAAGATTGCG
Organism: Pseudoalteromonas sp. NS-SX12; assembly: GCF_057367955.1. NCBI lineage: Bacteria > Pseudomonadati > Pseudomonadota > Gammaproteobacteria > Alteromonadales > Pseudoalteromonadaceae > Pseudoalteromonas > Pseudoalteromonas sp. NS-SX12. The sequence continues at coordinate 348,303 of NZ_CM170635.1, forward strand.
TAAGCTGCGCCAAAACTTGTGATGACGACACATCAAAATGAATCGTTAAACGCCCTTGTTCAATGTCAATTTGTACTTTACCGCCTTGTAAATATTGACTTTCTAACGAAATAGACAATGACGGAGATTGCTTAAGTATTGCTTCGTCAATCTGGGCAAAGTGTGATTTAAAATTTTCTACAATATGGATTTGGTCAATAGACTTTAACTGGGCACGAAAAACTTGCTCAACCGATGGCAAAGCGTGCGGTGTACTTTGTAATGACACTGAGCTTGCCACTTCATTTATTGAGTCGCCCAAGTTTTCTAATGCAGCTTCAAGGCTTGGCATTACTTTTTGGGGAGCATGGGCCCAGTGAATAGTCGTAGGTCGTTCACCTTTGACGGTAATATTTAGCTGATTGTTATGTAATAAATCATTTACGTCTTTAGAAAACGCAATATCGTTCAACACACTACCATGAAAACCATGCGAAGGCTCAGGCATGAAAATTTGACTGGCGACCGCATTATTGTGTGACGCTTGCGATGTTAATCGGTTAACAAGAGCTGCGTTTACAATAATCATTTCTTCATTGTTTGGCGGGGTTTGCAATGGCAAATTAACCGCTTCGGTTTGGTTGATGTTCGCTTTTTTCTTGCTTCCAGTAACCTCTGCTAATTGAAAAACCTCAGGGAAATGTACAAATGAATATTCATTATTTTCTAATGTTGAACACTGTTCAATAAAGTCAGTCGCTATTGCAAATTGTGGCGAAAATTCTTTTATCGGTTGAAAAACAGGCTGTGCTTGCGTTGTGCAATTTGGATTTTCAACCCCACCAACGCTAATACCCATGGTTGTTGTTGATTTATGTTCTAATGGAATAATTAAGTGCTCAAAACCGTCACAACAAGCAACTGTCGGCTCATGGCATGACAAAGAAGGTTCACAGGCTTGATAGGTTGAAGTAACGTTATTTGCACCGCGTATTTGTGCACTCACATTATCATCAACACCTTTAGCAGCAATTATCGGGTTTTGCTGCTTTTTAGGAAAATCATAATCTGACGTCAGAAATTCATCCAGTTGGGAGTGTGGTATCACACGCTCTTCTTGCTTTATTGTCGTTTTCTCAGGATTATTTTCATTCGGATTTAGTACCAAACCATCATTAATCTGATGGTATTTAGTCGGTTTTTTATCATTCATTAAATGACTAAAGCGACTGCCCTGCTCAGTTAGTTGAGCGCCGTGATTTGTAGGCACATCAACCCCATTAGAAGGTCTATTTTGCATCGTATCATTAGTAATTTTCATATGGTTTTCATTCCCGAAAAGCGCGATGTCACAAATTCATCGAGTTGGTTTTCTTCGTTGCGATTGGCCAGTAATGCACGCTTTGTGTTTTCAAGTGCAATTAAAGAAGCAAACTTTTCCATCGCTTTATTCGCTGTTTGTAACCCAGCCTGACATACCTGAACGGTGTTTTTTGCCGCTTCAATCTGCTGCTCACACGTCGCGATATTTTTTTTCAAGGTCGCATCATGACTGCGAAGGTTGGCAATTTTGAGGCGAAACTTATCTACGCCAGAACGTGTTAAAAACGCATCATGTGCCTGCTGATAGAGGGCTTTTTCTTGTTCTTTTCGCCACACGATATACTCTTCTAACGTTTCAATGTGCCCCTTAAGTTCCGTTTCTAACGCACGCAACCTTGCACCAGCTTGCAACAGTGCTTGCTCTGATTTGTCTCGTTGGCGTTGTTTTATTTGTTGTAAGCGTTCAAGCATCATTTAAATAACGCCTGTAACATCTCGGCAGACTTATCAAACGGAATGTTTTCTTCTGTGCCCTGTTGTAAAAATGCTTTCACCCGGTCAATAACCTCCACAGCCTTATCCGTTTCTTGATCTTGTCCTTTTTGGTATTCACCAATTCGAATAAGCAGTTCTACTTCTTTGTATTTAGCAAGCGCATTTCGTAAACTTAGTGCCGCCTGTTTATGGCCTGAACTAACAAAATGATTCATCACACGACTTGCACTTTGTAATACATCAATTGCCGGATAATGTGCCGCAGCAGCAAGCTCTCGAGACAATACAATATGGCCATCTAATATTGAGCGCGTTTCATCGGCAACTGGCTCGGTCATATCATCACCTTCAACCAAAACTGTGTATAAAGCCGTAATCGAACTGGTATTTGATTGCCCTGCGCGCTCCATTAATTGCGGTAATGCTGCAAATACTGAAGGTGGGTAACCACGACGTGTTGGCGGCTCGCCTGCTGCGAGACCAATTTCTCGAAGTGCCCGCGCATAGCGCGTTACAGAATCCATTAAGAGCAGGACTTTTTTACCCTGATCACGAAAATGCTCTGCTATTGAAGTGGCAACAAGGGCTGCTTTTGCCCGTTCCATCGCGGGTCTATCTGAGGTAGCTACAACAAGTACCGCCTTTTTACGGCCTTCTTCGCCTAAATCACGTTCAATAAACTCGCGTACTTCACGTCCACGTTCACCAATAAGCGCTAGTACTGTGATATCAACATCGGCATTACGAATAAGCATGGCAAGTAAGGTACTTTTACCACCGCCTGCAGCCGCAAAAATCCCCAGGCGCTGCCCTTCGCCACAACTCAACACACCGTCAATGGCTTTCACACCCAAAGAGAGTGGTTTTTCGATGGTATTTCGCGTCATTGCATTTGGTGCATCAGCATACACACTGATTAATGCGCCTTTTTCAGACTCTGCGTGTTCGTCCTTATTCATCGGTTGACCAAGACCATCAACCACTTCACCGAGTAGATGCTCACCCACCCTAATTTGGTGAGGTTTGCCTGTTGGGATCACCTCTGTGCTGTTTGAGATCCCCATCATGTCACCCATCGGGGTCAAGAGTGCTTGGTGTTCATCAAAGCCAACCACTTCTGCAAGGACATAGCTATTATTTTCAGGGTCAACTAAACGACATAATTCGCCAATTTTTACCCCAGGCACCACAGCCCGAATAATGGTTCCGGAAACCTGAGACACCCATCCCCTTACGCGCAATGGACGTGCAACAGATAAATTCGCATTCATCTGTGCCATACGCTTTGCGTTAGCATCTTTTTGCTCGTTAATTAACTCGGTTAGGGTATTACTGAATTCTGACACGGAATATCGTTAGTTAGTTTTGCTTAACGTTATTATGTAAAAACGTAAGGGATAACGATTTTAACCAAGGGCGGCTTTTTTTATAGTTTAGGCAAGAATAGAAATTGAAGGCGTGGGCGATTGCCCACGCCTAACTATTACACGACAACTTTACCAACTGGTTGCACATTGATTTCTTTGGTTAATTCTTGAAAAGAAACGACCGGTAACTCATAAAGTTCACTTTCAAGTAACTTGCGCACATAGCGACGAATATCCATCGCTACCAGCAACACAGGTTTACGTTGATATTTCTTTAAGTCACCTACTGTACTTACTGCATTCGCAATAAATTTTTGCGAGGTACTTGGGTCAAGCGCTAAATAACAGCCTGTTGAGGTTTGTCTAATGGCTCCACGGATTTGCTCCTCAATTTGCTGATCGAGCATAAATGCTGGTAATACATTTTGCCCAGCAGCGTACTTGTAGCAAATAAATCTTCGTTGACTCGCACGAATGTACTCGGTGAGCTGTACAACATCTTTTTCTTTTTGACCCCATTCGACCAAAGATTCTAAGATAACGCGCAGGTTTCGAATCGAGATATCTTCTGACACTAACCGTTGCATCACCTCACTCATTTTATGAATTGGCACCACTCGCTGGGCTTCTTTTACTAATTCGCCGTAATGAGGTTCGAGCTTTTCAAGTAAAAAACGGGTTTCTTGAATACCGATAAATTCTTCTGCATATTTACGTAATACATGGGCTAAGTGAAAAGTCATCACTTTATCGATTGAAAAATACGATAATGAGCCTGCTATCACCTCTTCTAAATCCTCTTTATCAACCCATAAACTCGGCATATTTGGCAAAAATGCCTGCTCTTGTTGATAGGCAATACCAAGCATATCTAACTGTTGCGCCGGCTCGGAAACTAATATCTTATTGGGTACAAGTTTGCCACGAGCCACTGGCAGCTCTTGCATCAAAATCGCGTATTCATCTTTAGGCATAGCCGCATTAAAACGCAAATGCACGCCGGGAAATGGCACGCCCATGTCTAAATAAAGTGCTCGCCTGACTTCTGCAAGCTCCGCATTTAAATTAGTCGCATCAAGTGCCGTTTCTAAATTCGCAGATACATCAACCAGGAGCGGAACAGTAATCGAAAAGTCATCCCCTTGCGCTTTACTTTTAGCCGTGGCTTTTTTACTTTCAGCAGAACTTGTCGCTGCTGCGCCACTGCCTTTTGACAATACTTCTGGCAAGGTCTCAACGGTTTGAACCGCTTCTTGATTACGCTTTATTAAATATACGCCACCTGCACCAATTACAGCAGCAAAGCCTAAGAAGATAAATGTGGGAAAACCAGGGATGAGCGCAAAGCCAGTTAATAGTGCTGCGCCAATAAGCAGCGCTTTTGGTTGAGCTGTCACCTGCGAGCCAATATCACCACCTAAGTTTTGTTGATCTTCTTCGTCTTCATCACCTGCTGAAACACGGGTAACGATAATACCGGCAGTAATTGAAATAAACAGTGCTGGTATTTGCGATATAAGTCCATCACCTATGGTTAAAATTGAATACACCTCAAGGGCTTCGCCTGCCGACATCGCGGCTTGACTCATACCAATGGTAATACCGCCTAAAATATTCACGAAAATAATAATTAAACCAGCGACAGCGTCGCCTTTCACAAACTTCATTGCACCGTCCATTGAGCCAAATAACTGGCTCTCACGGCTTAGGGCATTTCGCTTTACTCGCGCTTCATCAACGTCTAATACCCCTGCGCGCATATCACCGTCAATACTCATTTGTTTGCCCGGCATGGCATCAAGTGAAAAGCGTGCACTTACCTCAGCGACACGCTCAGCCCCTTTGGTGATAACCATAAATTGCACAATGGTAATAATTAAGAAAATAACCACACCGACCACTAAATTACCACCCACAACAAAGTTACCAAAGGTGGTAATAATATCACCAGCATCGCCATCCATTAGGATAAGGCGGGTAGTGGTAATGGAAAGTGCCAAACGAAAAAGTGTAGTGATCAACAACACGGCTGGAAATGCAGTAAACTCAAGCGGTGATTTGATGTATACCGACATCATCAGTAGCACCACAGCAATTGAAAGGTTCATTGCAATTAAGCCATCAACTAAGCCAGTTGGTAGCGGTAGAATCATCATAAAAATGATGGCGACAAGTAACACTGCAAGTGCTAAGTCACTGCGTTGACTCATTTTAAGCAGAAGGTTTTTCATCACTTTCCTGATTTATATTTGAGGCTAAAGAAAGGTACAACTGATGGGCTCTTCGTGCACCGATAAGATCGTCCGCTTGGAATCGTGAAAAGCTTAAACAATAATAAATTGCTGCGCGCTGCTCACAGTTCAATTGGTTATCCGCAAGCAATCGCTCAACGCGTTGTTCTAATAAGGTTAATTCGCCAAGATCTGCCCAGGCGCGACAGAGCATCAGACCTGTTTCTAAATCGGCACCATAAACCGACTCAACCAAGTTAATTAACGACACCGCCTTTTCATTACTGGCATAGTCTTGTTGCAGCTGCGCTTGCATCAATAGCCATTGACGATACTCGCGATGAGGTCGCTCTATTTTATTGTGTTGAACTGGTGTTTCGGTCATCATTGCACCAACAATTTACTACTGATATTCAAGATTAAAGACAACTCTGCAATTTCATTTAACACCGCTCTGGCTTCTTGCTCTGTCTTAGCGTCTACATCGCCACTTTTTTTCATTTCGCCTAACCATTGCAAAGTATCGGTAGGCATATTGAATAAATTGAGATGCGCAATTTCTTTACATGTTGCGTCGGATAACCGGCAGGTATTTTCGACTAACGTTTGGCCTTGGTAAACGTGAAAAAGCGCATCAAAATGCGAGTCAATCGCTTCACCTAGCTGGGGCAATTCTGACTTTTCAGGCAGTTTGGTGGGCACTTCGTCATGTCGTATATGACTGATGGAGGTTAAACCCACTTTTAAATCAATCGGTGTGCTCATTACAATGCCTTAATCGTTTGGCTTTCATTAAGTAAGGCGGTAAAGGCTTGCTCTAAGGCAATTTCGGTAATCTCTTCGTGAGCTAAATTTAGCTGCACAATGGCTTGGTTTTGATACCAGTGATAGCGGAAAAACTGCCCTTTTTGAAAGTGTACGGGGTTCATCTTGGTTAAATACGCAAGTACTTGCGTCTGGCTCGATAACACGATAGGTGTTAAAAAGCTCACCATTAATTGCGCATCGAGAACAGATATTTCACAGGTTATGTCTCCGTCGAATTGCAAAGACAAATGAGGAGAGCTCTGCCAAGGCTGCATAGGTAAACCGAGCTTGGCTAAAAAACCATTTAAGCTGCTCTCTAACCAATCACTCATAGTGCTTCCTCGATTGCAATTACCGCATGACGTGCCGCTTCTAATGCCAATACACATAGCCCGTGCTGCTCTGGATCTTTAAAGGCATCGTGAGGAATGTTATTCACAATATTACGCACCTCAGCAAACAAATTGATTTGTGTACCAAGCGGTAAATCACTTACATTGAGTGCTCTTTCCACGTCAGCTTGTTCAGCCCACGGCATATCATTTATGGTAATGACACTTTGCATTAGTCCACGTGGCGTGACTTGTGCTTGGTTGAGCTTTTGCGCAACCTCGTTACACTGATCAAACATCGCCGCCAGCATTTTCAGTCGGTTCATATCTTTCATAATCACACTAAGCTGCGACTTATCGATACTGCTGCCTTGCGCTTCATAATCGGCCGCGAGCGCTTGCAACATAAAAGCAACGGCAGTCTCAAAACGACTTTCCCCATACTTTTCAATTAAATCCGTAAATGCAGCAGCAGTGCCTTGGTAATCCATTACCGAATCAGCATAGAATTGGCGCAGCTGACTACCTTCATCTAAACCGGCATTGGCAGCTTCAATAGTTGGAATAAAGGTGTTAACACCTAAGGTCAATGTTTGACCGTATTTTCGCTCTAGTTCAGCTAACTGTTGGTTAACCAGTTGAAGAATGGCTTCATTGCCCTCGCCTGCACTAAGTTGCTCACGCACACTTAATAAGCCGATGTATTGCTCTGTAACATCATCGCTGAATTCTTGTAATTTTTGTCTAAGCGCTTGATGGTCGGTTTTGCCACCTGATAGTAAATCTGCCGCTAATTCATCTAATTGATTGCGTTTTTCAACTTTAAACGCCATTTCCATTAATTGTTGAATTTTTTCAACACGGTCAGCATTTGACTGGCGCATGTCTTTGGCTTTACTTTGCGTAAATTGAGCTGATGCTTTATCGCCCAACGCTTTGGTCAGCTCTTCTAGTGCATTTAGATGGTTTTGTGCACTGTTTCCAATCACTCCAACAGAAGTGTTTTGAAACTGGCTGGTTGTTTTCGTTTCGACATTTGCTCCCGCCAGTTTTGCGTTAAACTGATTTGGGTTTATCGGCGCTGCATTTATAGACATATTTCACTCCTTAGGGTAAGAGTAAATCAATTAAGAAGGCGATTTTTGTGAAAAAAGACGAGTTTTTATTAAGTTTTGGCCCAAGTATTAGGTTTGTGTTGTATTTGCTGATGTAAACACATAGCCATGGCCATAAAGCGATAAGATAAACTGTGTGTTAGGACACACTTTCTTAAACTTTTTACGTAAATTACAGATCAACCTATCTAACGTGCGGTCTTCAGGGTTAGGTCTAAAGCGCCCTAAAGCCATCATTAATCGCTCTCTTGATAAGGTCTCGTTGTGATTATCAATCAGCATTTTTAATATTTTTGCTTCACTGTATGACAGTGAGCCGATAACTTTTTCATCAACACTGAGCACACGGCTTTGTGAACAAAAATGCCACTTTTTACCATCAACTACTGGCGCAGTGGCTGGCAGTGATTGCATCAATTGTTGTTGCTGTAAGGTGGTAATCACGGTTCTAATTTCAAGTGCAAGTGCTTGTTTAGAAAACACGTGATTCACGCCTAGGTTATAAAATGCTAATCGTTGATTCTCAGTCAATATATCCGACAAAACAAATAACATGCCTCGCGTTTTAATTTTTAGAGACTCAACATCACTCGTCAGAGCAGAGTCTTCATCGAAGATGATAACCGTAGAGACCGTTAGATTGGCCAATAAGCTAAGTGCGCGTTTACAATTTTGTTCAATTAAAACAAACCAGCCAACCTCAGAAAAACCGACTCGAAGGCGTTCTACAGCAAGATGATCCGATCCAATAATCAGTATTGTTTGCGGAATCGCTTCAACATTGAGAACCATAGAATACCCCCGTTTAAAATCGAACCATTAAACCAATAACATGCTCGAATGTAACGGCACGACATCGTCGTTCGCTTCATCTTTTGCGGTCGCTAAGGTCATTTGCCAAAACAGCGCTATCTGAGTAAAAGATAAAATCTTTTGCGCTAATTGTTCGCCTTCTTGGATTACCGAAGGTAATAGTTTCGCTAACACAATTTGATTAGTTGCGGAATCAATTCCCACTTTGCACCCTTGTAACTGAACGCCCGTTGCATTGGCATTCAGCATTAAGTTATACACAGATGAGGGTAAATCACCTGTCGGTTTTGCTAACGCTGCTTTTAAGCTAAACGTGCCGTTATTCGGATGAAACGAGATGCTAAACACCAATTGCTCTAAATTTACTTGATAATCTTCGTCTGTCAGTGCCTGTGGTGTGACTTCTAACAAAGCGCACGCTTCTTCAACCATTAATTTGAATTGTTTCATTTCAATTACTCCTTCGTCTTACACTGATAACAAGGTGTTATCTAATGGCTGGTTTGTTGATGTCGGTAAGTATTTAACTTCGGCGATGTCTTTTTTCACTTGTTCAGCAATGTCGACAAACTTATTTAACTCTGCGATAACCAATTCTGCACGGTCTAACTCACTTGGTAACAATTGATAAATTGTCACGATATTGTCATTCGGTAAAACACCAATCGACGTGCCACCAGTTGCCCTAAATTCTGCATTTTTTTGCAGAATAAATGTGCTTACTGGCGGAACCTCATCATCATTCAGCGTTTCTAGTTGAGCGTAGAAAAAGAGACTTTCTTTTTCCGTCTCGGTGGCATCAGCGGGTTCTATTAACACTCGAATGCCATCAATCAAAAGTGCATAAAAGTCTTCTTTTACATCAGGTTTGTCGAAGCCAATAAGCTTTGCACATTCAGTGACTAATTCTTTGAATTTATTACTCATGATATTCTCTCTTAGTGAAGCAGCTTTACTGCTCCACTGGTTTAATACAGTTAACGTGTTTGTTATAGCGGACTAATTTTCGCCCATTCCTGGTACCGTTAAGGTATTGCCATAGGTGTGTGTTCTGCCAATCGGATTATTTGACACATTGCCATTAGTCTCGTCTGAAATAGCTAATTGATCGTCATTTTGGGGCACACTTAAATCATTTACCGACAAGCTATTTGTTGGCTCTATCACATCCGCGGCTTTTGAAATATGCGCTAATGTCATATGACTGTGACTAAACGTGCTTGAATGAGTTATTTGATCATTTGCAGCAGTTGGTGCGCCTGATGGCGCCAATGTCGAAGCAACAGTTGGCGCGATAGTTGGAGCCGGAGCTGCATTTGCTTGCGGATCAAAACGCGTGCCCTCAATGTTTTTTTGCAGCTGAATAACCATGCTGGTATTCGCTGCATTGAGTAAATAGGTCGCCTCTTTTGCCGCCGCCCTAAACGAAATATCAAGATTTTCTTTACAATCAAGAACTGCTTGCTTTTGCGCAAATAATGGATCGCTCTGCTCTAAAGTTTCGGAGCGTTTTACGTCCACCGCTTCGAGTTGTGCGAGTTGCTCGGGCTGTACAACTGGAGTCATTTTATTCAATTGATCCGCTGGTATTTGAGCTGTTTCAATGCGTGCTGGATTATCTTCAGTTTGTGCACGTGTAGCTAATTCCAGATCTTTGAGTGCTTCTAAATAATTTTGGATATCCTGTGAGAATACGTTGCGTGCCACACCTGCGATATTTATTTGTAAATCAGAATTTGTACTTACGAATTTGCTGTGAACCTCTAGCGTATCACCCAAGGTAAAATCTAAATTTTGGCTTTGCCTTGAAAGCGGTGCATCTGCATCAATTAAAAAGTTTTCCTGAATTGATTTCAGAAATTCTAGATTTTCCGTCGCAAACTCCTTATCAATCTGTTTAGTCAAAACTTTTGCTAATGGGGTTTTATTATCAAGCTCTTTCAATAAAAAACTTTCATTTAAGTGATGACTCGTTCCTGGATACGCATTCAATATTGTATAGCTCGTCTCTGCACTTAACTTATCTGCAGGTCGATTGAGTCGCATATCGCGATCAACACGCACTTGAATTGCCTGTTCATCATGACCTAGCGCGTTTGCAGTCGCTTCCTGAGTCATCTCTTTTGTCGTAACTGCGGCCTCGCGCACGCCCTGCAACCCGTGAAATAAACGTGAATTCTCAACGTGTTTTTCCACTTTGCTCCAAAATTCTCCAAACTTTTCACAAAAACCATCAACCATTTTTTGAAATGCATTGCGGTTATCATTTGATGCTGCTTGTTGTGCCTGGGTTTCGGATTGGTTTGTTACATCAGTCACTTGACGATTGTTAGTCGCATTATTACTAACTGTAGTAGGCGTATTATCTACATTTGTCGTCGTCTGAGTGGTGGTTTGACTCACATCACCCACATTATTACTGCCTATAGTCATGTTATTTCCTTTTTTATGGCTGAGAATGCACAGAGAAATCCCCTTAGCATCTCAATAACATTGTTGTATGTTCACGAAAATGAACGGTTATTTTTTTGCTTCGTACAGTTTTGTCAGTATGGACGACAAAACATCAAGAATTGCCTTATTAATTAGCGTATTACCTGCATTTTCATAAAGCGCAGTTAGGCAATTTGTATATTCATCAAACAAATGTGTACAGCCAATAAAAGTACTGTGGTTAATCACATTTGCTAACTGTTTGTGGAGCTGAATAAACACCTCACTTAGTGCGTCACTATTATCATTTGGCTGTTTTGCCAGCGTTATTACATCACTTTCAACAATCGCGAAAATCAGTGCTCGGTAGGCAAGCCCTGCTTCTGTCCGAGTAAATTCATGTAACAATTCTGGGTGGCGTTGATAAAACTTAACAATGTCAAAACCGCGCAGGTTTTGCCCAATTAGCCCTTTTTTAGAAAACCCCGCAATGACGTTAATTTCTGCCCGGCGCTGTGATTCTTTTATCTCGATTGCCGCGTCACACGGTTTAAAATGTCTGTTCTTTATCATGATTTGAAAAGAGTTTACCTAGTTCGTTTCGTTCTGTTTGTGTAAGTGTTTTGTCGTTCATTAAAAGCGTAAAACCTACGGACTTTTCAAACCCAACTGTTACTAGCGTGTTATCGCTATTAAACGTGTCAAGTGCTGCTGTATCACTGTAAATTGCATCAATCTCCTGACTAACAAGTAATTGAAAACACTGCTCTAATGAGTCGCATTGAATATAAGATTGGTGCCTAAGTGGTTTTGGCATCACCAGTTCGTTAACCACGCCAGATTCACCTTTAGCAACGTAACCCACGCGTTGAACTTGCCTTAGAAAACTACTTTCGAACACATATTCACTCAGTAATCGTTGATCATCTTTGTAAACCAAATAATCGAAAACGCGTTCTTCTAACACAATGCTGCGACTGTGCATCATCACTTTCAGATCTTCTGTTTCAGGAATGCCAACGATAAGGTCGACATTGCCAACACGCATCTCATCTAGAAGCGCGTCGTAAGGTAATTCGATGACGTTTCCGGCAAGTGTTTGGTTCGACTTACTCAGTAAACGCCAATCCGCAAGGCGTGTATCCTCTAACACACCAATGTTTACAGTGTTAAGCAATGGTTGCACTTGCTCTTTAGTTAAACTGCATGCGCTTAATCCGCACATTACTGTTAAGCTAATAATAAAATTCTTCATTATATTTACTTACGCGCTTGCTTTGGTGTAATGCCAAAACGCGATTTATATGCTTGGGTAAAATAAGACTGGCTTGAAAAACCCGCTTCGATAGCAATATCAATTACGCGCATCTGACTGGTGTGCAATAAATGTGCTGCATATTTAAGACGGCGTTCATTGAACCAGGCACGCGGTGATGTGTGATAAATTTGATTAAATGCCGATTTAAACGCAGTAAGCGACATGCCAATTTCTTTAGCAAACTGCTCTAACGACCATTCTTTTAAATAGTGCTGTTCAACAAATTCTCTAAAGCGTTCTGTTGCAGGGTCACAACTTTCCACCAGTAAATTAACTAAACAGCTACCTTGTGGCTTATTTATTTGCAGTAGCAACAATTCTTCGACTTTAAGCGATGTCAAGCTAGGGACTTGTGAATCACTTAAAAGCTGATCTAGCCCAGTCATCGCCATACGCGTTAAATCACAGCCGCAGAATGCTAGCGGTGCTGAACTATCGTGATGTTTTCCTAACTTTGCGCCAGTTACTAACGCTTGATAGCGTTGTTTAAAATTTACAAGCCATGTTTGTTCAAGTGACAAACATAAAATAACGGTATCACGAGTACTATTAAGGTTTTCAAAGTGACAAAAGCCATCTTTTACAAGCAATAAACTGCTCGGTGCATAAGCACTTAAATTGTTTACACCAGCCGTACCTGTGACCACCATTAACAGTGTCAAGGGGGCCTTAAACGCGACAGAATACTCTGTGCCTGCTGGCAAAGTTAATCGAAATGCAGTCCCATATTCAAACGCCAAATTATTCGTAAACGCTTGTTCTAAAGTCGTATTTTCAAGCGTAGCTAATTGTGTTTGCATAATGCTTCCCTCAAATTTAGGCCGAAAAAACCCGCGATGTCGAAACACCGTTATTAAAAAAACGTGGAATTAGGCAGGTATCAACCTGCCTGTAAGTTAGATGTTGTTACCCATATTGCGCGCTGTGCTTGGCTCTTGTGAAAAGAGCTCTTTTGCCAGGCTCAATAATGCAGCTTGAATATCATTCAAAGTGCCTTCCCAGTTTTGCGCACGTTGTTGCAACGCAGCAGCTTCTTGTGCAGTGGCATCATTCTCAGCTTGCTCTGCTTTTGATTTCTCTTGGATCTCAGTAACTTTATTGTTCTGATTTGCCGCTTCAGCACTAGCAAAACCAGCACTACCACCAGAGCCTGTTGTCACCAGTGACGACACTGCTGCACCTGCTTGAGCACCAGCAAATTTTGTTGCACCGGCACCTGCTAAACCACCACAAACAGCACCACCAATGTTAATTGCTGCTGCAATACGCTGTTGGTGAACGGCTTCATCGCCTTTGTCTTTTGCATCTTTCGCCTCTGAGGCAATGGTCTCTGCGTTGTCGCGTTTAACTTCAACTTGTGTTTCCATTTGTTGAATAATCACTTCCGCGCGATTTTCAGCCGCTTCACGCAAAGATTGCACTAATTGCAAAAACAATTGAGCCATCTTTGTTGCACTGTTTGCAGACGCAGTTAAATCAAATGCAAGCGTTTCTGCACTTTTAACCACATCGCTATCCAAACTTAAAGGCTCATAACGTTGCGCCGCATCATTGGCATTCACACCACAGTTGTGCTGCGCTTTATCCAAGTTGTTTTCGCCCGAAACGACTTGTGGTTGCATTGTATTAATGCGTGAACCATCGAGTACTAAACCATTCATGATAATTTTCCTTAAATTGGTGCACGTGCGTTGTTTAGCACTGTAAGCGATGCTTGCATTTCATTTTTTGCTGCATCAGATAAAATACTTGCAATGTCTACCACCGTACCGGACTGTGATTGAATAAACGCAATAAAGCGTTGCAAAATCGATTCAAGCTTAGATACCAAAGCCTCATTTTCAACTAATTCACTTTCTAAAAGTTGTACTTGTAAATTAACTTTGTTAAGCGCTTCTTGAATGTCTGCTTGCTCTGCACTAATAATGCCACTGCCCGTTTGCGCCCCCATAGATGCAGCACTTGATGCCCAAGTTGTACGCCCCATTGCAGATTTAATCATGTCGTCACTTTGTTTTTTAATCATGGTTTCACAAAGGTTTTTCGCAGCACGCTCTATGGCATTTTCAGCAATTTCTTCAGACACATTTTTTGAAATTTCTTTCACTACAGCTTTAGCTGCTTGTTCTACAACTTCTTCTGCGGCTTCACTTGCTGCCTCTTTTGCTGCGGCTTTTACCCCTTCTTTTACTGCCACTTCGGTTGCTTCTTTTGCAACTTCTTTGCCCGCTGCCGCACCTGCTGCTGCGCCAGATGCAGCACCATAGGTGAGTAATCCCACACCAATAACGGTTAGCGCAATAGCGGTATAGCTTAGTATTTCAGCTGCTTCATGTTCACCAAACATAATGCACACTTGCGCCGCCACTTCACACATGCCTGCAGCTGTAAGCGCAACGCCCGCAGCGATCAGGTTAGGCTGAGAAGCAACCACGCCAGCTACCAGCGAAGCTGCGCCACCGACCATAGTCGCAACCGCGGTAAGAAAGCCAAATGCTTTGCCAAAAATGCCCGCTTGTTTTGCTTTTTTACGCGCTTTTTCCGCTTTTTCAATCTGATCTAAACGGTTGTCTTCTTGCTCATTAAGCTTGTCGATTTGTTCGTTCATTAAATCTTCTTGCTCTGCTTGAACACGCTCAAGTTCCGCTTTATTCGCTGCAATGGTCGAGTCTTTAATCTCTTTGATTTTTCCCAACACAATAAACATGGTGGCAATACCACTTAACGTGGTGTCGCTATCGGGCTCTGCAATACTTGGATTACCCGACTCGTTCGATGCACTGGTTACCCCAGAGGCATCAGATGGGTTAATCCCACTAAAGCTTTTCATTACCGCAGACATTCCTTCTTGGAAAATCTGAGTAAATGCCGTATTGCCAACTCCTAGGCTATTTACTGACATCAGTTTGCTCCTGTTTCTTTTTACGTTTTTCAACGATGGATAGTAACCCTTGTGCTTTCGTTGCAAGTTCGCTGTATTCATCACGCCCTTCACAACGCACAAGCGTACCGGTAAACCCTGCTTCTGCGCGCTCTAAATCACCCAATGCTAAATGGCACTCGCCTGAATGGAATGCAAGCTTTGGTTCCTCAGCATCAATTAACGTCGCCATGCTGTAGGTGTCAGCCGCTTCTTCATATTTACCTTGCGCTTGGCGTGTCGCCCCAAGACCGATTTGATACTTCACGTTTAGGTGGTCACATAACACCAACATTTTGAATACTTGTTCTGCCTCGCTCATGCGATTGGCTTGATACAAGTTAAACGCAACGGCATATAAGCTTTCCATTTGCTCTTTACTTAAGTCCACCAGCTCATGCATTACACCGCCTTTACCAATAAACGTTTCAAGCTGTTCCTTTTTAACTAGACTTGGGTCGATCTGTGCCATAGTGTTTTCACTCCTCAGAATTTAAATGTAATGCGTATGTCGCGGTAATTTTTTAGGTTTGCTGGCAGTAACTTCTTTGCTGGTTTGATTAAGCACTTTACTCACCATTTTTTTAACATCGCTGTGCTGCGTTTTGCCTTTTTCGCGTTCTTTTTTACAGCGCGCTTTGAACTGCTCAAATGTCATGCCTAGCTTTTGCGCTAGCTCCTCTTCTAAGCGACGCGTTTCACGTAAACGTGCATTCACATTCGCGGTTACAGCTTGTAATCTGCGTTGTTGTAGTAATTTGTCAGGATCAAACATGGTGAACACCTTTATTACTGCCTTTTGACTTTATGTGTTCAGTATAAGAAGGGAAATATCAATAAATATGGAGAATTGTTTCTTAATTGTGGCTTTTTACGATTAATTCTAACTTATTGAATATAATAAAATTAACGCTATCACCAAGAACTGGATTTAGAATATGCAGAGATTGTGCAAATTGCTTCATTGAGATTTTGCACATTGTGTTATTTTTACGCCAACAATGTGCAAATTTGCAAAAAATACCTGATTAGTCTGTAAGCTGTTTAATACTACCGTAAAAATCTTCTGCGTATTGCGACATAGCGGTAATAACAGAAGTGTATTGTTCATTTGATGATTGAAAATCAGTACTTAAGGTTTCCGTTTGCGTGGTTTTTTCTTTTACGGTATTGCGAAGAGCTTCAAGTGCATTTGAAATATCGTTTTCCTGAAACGTCATTAGGTATTGTGTAGTATTTAATGTTGTTGTACCAAAGCGATATGTACCGGTATTACTTGTGGTACTGCCACTGATGTTTTCCCAATAAATATAATCATTATTGGCATCTTGTAACAAGGTTACCCGCTCGGTGTCACTCAGTTCTGGTGTTTCTTGTTTCAATAACTTGAAAAATTCATCGCTACCAAATGCCGCAGCAAATGAGTTGTAGGTAATTTCACCGTCTTCTTCAAACGTGGTACTTTCACCTAATGCTGCCGAAATGTAATTCAGCTTCTCTAACAACTCATTGATCTGTTCAATATCGTCTTGTAGCTTTTCGATCATTAGGGTATGAACTTCGTAACCAACCTCAGCGTATTCCAAAGTCTCTCCATTAAACACTATTGAACCTGCTGAAGTTAACGTTAGATCACCATCATTAATCATGGTTTGTATTTCGTTTGACGTATATTCAACCCCTTTAATTTGATAGCGTACCGTATCACTGGTTTCACCCAATGATGCCAAAATACTCCAAGGGTCGATATTTTCATCAACCACTTTCAGCTCATCGGCATCCAGAGTTTCAGTTTTACGTTCACCATCCTCAAAAACGGTTGCTGTAACGGAAGCATTGGCAAATGCGCCAAATTGCCAGTATGGATCAGCCATGGTTACCCTCCTGTTAGCAGGCTTTTTGCTGCATCAAAATAGGTACTATAATAATTCGACATGGCTTCCATTAAACTGTTGTACTGTGATGTATTACTTTGTAGATCAGTACCCAATTGCTCTACTTGAGTTGTTCGTTCTTTTACCTTGTTGTTTAGTACCTCAATGGCGTTTGAGTAATCATTCGTTTGAAAATGTATCCTATTGTATATAGATATTTTGGCTGACGCGAAACTATAGTAAGTGTCACCATCTGCACTTGATGAAGTAGCGTCTACGTAATCATCCACTTCAGCCCATACTAAGTAATCATTGTTTAAATCTTTGATAAATTTGCGAGCATCGGTATAGCTAAAACTTGGCATCTGATCCATTAAACCATTAATAATTGGATGGTCATCCCAATCGGCGTGATTATAAAACTCTTCGCCTTTGTCCTTTATATCATCGTTGAGCTTAAGTACGTTTTCCATAATCTGCATATCACTGATGAAATCATTTAACTCACTTATTTCATCCTGTAATTTTTCAATCAGTAACGAGTGAACTTCGTAACCAACTAAATCTGTGTCTAGTTGATTACCATTAAACATCACATAACCTGAAGAAGTAATATCCAAATCACCATCATCAATAAAGGTTTGAATCTCGTCACTGGTATAAAGTGTGCCATTTATTTGATATTGCACGGCATCAGCAGCATCATCGAGTGCTGATAAAACTTCCCATGGATCGATATTGGCATCGGCATCTTTTAAGTTGGTAATTGATAGCTCTTTGCTTACACGTTCACCATCTTCAAATATGTCTGTCGTTACTTTTTCATTTGCATGATAACCAAATTGCCAATAGGCATCGTCAGTTGAAATACCGCTCATTTCTTTGTTCCTTTATCAGCCAAGATAATCACTCTAACAAATAATTTTGCAAAAAATATGCAGCAATGTGCGTGTGCACTCAGATTTGACGCCAAGTAAAAAATTTACACCCGAATTATAAAAATGAAGCTACGCAAGTATTTCAACGCACGTAATGCTTAACTAAATTCAGTTTTTATGGCTACGACTTTCAGCTTACCCAATATATAAAATTTTGCGCCTTCCTCTACAAACTTATGTTTTTAAACCATGAGACGCTAAGCACCGTGGAGGAGATATGTTAATTAACGATTTTATAAAGCAGCTTGCTACTGAACTAAACATTGATATTAGTCAAAGTGAACAAGGATTTGCGAGCGTGAGTCTGGATGATATTTTGGTCGATATCCAAAGCTACAAAGATACACTGGTATTTTATAGTTACATCGATCACTTCAGTGAACAAGCTTATGAACAAGAACAACAGCTAAAACAAGCAATGAGTTGGACTTACGGCTGGCAAAAAAGCGAATCAAGCATCGCACAATTGTCGGAACGCTTCGCTATACAAACTACTCAACCGCTATCTCTCTCATTTGAGCAGTTACTTGAATTATTGAACAGCCATTGCCAATTAGTGGCGCAAATTCAACAACTCGAACTTCAACCAATTCAACACAGCCAACAGCATGCGTATATTTTACCTTAGATTATTGTTTATCAGCTTTTTACTGCTGCCATTTGGTGTGCTGTGTAAAGCCGCACTTACAAAACAGCCATTTGAATACTATGGTGAAGGCGACTCTCTTAGAAAGGTATTGACTGCGCTTGCTTCAAACGCTGATATTAGTGTCAATGTCTCTTCCACCATTGATGAAAAATTTAATGGTCATTTACGTTATGCTTCAAGCCTTAAAGCGTTAGATTACCTGGCCAGTGCATACGATTTAATTTGGTATTTTGATGGTGCAACACTGCATATAAATCGCAGTGCTGAAAGGCAAAGTCAGATGATCCGCTTAGAGTTACTGTCAACTAATCAACTCAAGCAAACAATGCAAGATTTAAAGCTGTGGGACCCGCGCTTTGAATGGCGCACCATACAACATACCAACATGATTATGGTATCTGGTCCACCGCGTTATATCGAATTAATCAATGAAACCGTAGCCTTATTGCAAGACAGTTCAGATTCCGGCTTTGTTGATCCACTTGTGATCCGCATTTTCAAACTTAATCATGCCAGTGCCATCGATCGGGAGTTTGAAGTGCGCGGTGAGGAAGTAATTATTCCTGGTATAGCTACACTATTAAGCAATATGGTTAGTAGCGAAAGTCGTGGCCAAAGCGGTAATGTGCAAATGCAAGACGTCGATGGCTCATCGAGCGAACAATCAGCAACCAGTAATGCCCATACACAAGTAAGCATACAGGCCGACGCCAGTTTGAATGCGGTAATCATTCAAGATTATCGTTCACGTATCGATATGTATGCGCAACTCATTGAACAACTCGATACACCGCGCGAGCAACTTGAAATTAGCCTAGTGATTATCGATTTAACTATGAACTCATTGTCTGAAATTGGCATTGATTGGGCGACTAAGCAAATAAAAATAGGCGAAGGTTTAGTTGACTTAATCTTACCAGGTGCTGGGGCCACTGATGCTGAAACACTGACGACAACGAATGCTGATTTTTTAGCAACAGTGAGCTTGCTCGAAACACAAGGCCGAGCACGCGTGACCTCACGTCCCGCCATTGTCACTGAAAATGGCCTGCAAGCATTACTTGATAATAACGAATCGTTTTTTGTCCGTGTTGAAGGTGAACGGGTCGCAGAGCTTGAAGAAATCACTTACGGCACTTTGTTACAGGTGACACCTCGCATAATTCAAACAGCCGTACCACGTCAAATTTACCTTGATGTTAACATTCAAGACGGAGCCCGTATTGATGATGGCGGCCCTGACTCTCTGCCATCAATTAAGAACACACAAATCACAACACGTGCCCAAGTACCTGAAGGGGCAAGCTTACTAATTGGCGGTTATTCACGAGAATCAAATAGTTCAGGTGTCGGTAAAGTGCCTGGTGTTGGGGATATTCCAATGCTCGGAAAGCTTTTTCAAAACAATACCAGCAATTCACAACAAATGGTGCGTTTATTTATGATAAGTCCGAAAGTGATGGAAACGCATACCGTTCCTGATGGCACACAAGAAATTGATTATGAGTTACTGCCCGAAAACAAACGCATTAAGCAGTTAATGCGCTTAAGTAACAGTAATGGTCATATTTTTAGTCTGGTTAACCGCTTGCCGTGTGAATCTGCAATCGAAGCACGTGTACGTCGTAATCACTATCAAAATAAACAATACGGCACGGCTATTCGCAGCTGCCGAGACCTTGATGGTTACCAAGGTTATCAAGTGACTCTCAATAACTGCCCAACAACCGCAACTGAGCCGGAGTGTGCACTGTGAAAGAATGGAAGTTACTAATTCTCAACACCGCATACAAAGGTGCTGAAATCAACTTTACGCATTCTCAACGTTTGGGTAGTGACGAAGACAGCATGGATTTAGTACTTAACGACGCTGATATTCCCCCGCATTTACTTAGCCTAAATTGCCAAGATGACGCTGTGTATTGTGAACCTTTTGCACAAACTGTGGGCGTAAAGGTGCAAGGTGTGCTCCATGATAATACGCTCGCATTACCCACCCTGACCCCAATCAACGTGGGGGAATTATGGTTTATGATTGGCGAAGTTAACGAGCCTTGGCCTAAAAAATTACCGGTATTTGATAAACCTTCGGTAAATCAAAGTAAATCTGAACAGCCCGTCAAGATGAATAAAACCTACAAGCACCTGTCAAATGTGATTTGGCTTGCGGTACTTGGCACCATTACCGCTGCGGTATTGCTGTTTTTAGATATAAAAGCAGAAACTGGCCAAGAAGTTGATTCTGAAAAACTCAATTTATCCATCGCTAAAGACCTGCTACAAACTGACAGTCGCCCTCACCTAATAATTGATTGGGACGAAGTCGATCAAAAAATCAGCCTATCTGGTTATGTTGACAGCAAACTTGAACGTAAAAAACTATTGAAGCAAGCAGAAAAACTTAATATTCGCTTTACCAGTGATATTCGTACTATGGAAGAAATTAAGTTTGCAGCACGGTTTATTTTGAAAAACCTTGAGCTTGATGCCATTGAAATGCGTTCAGGTGAGCTTGCTGGCAGTCTTGTATTTGTTACTGACTCAAATAATTTAAATGCATGGAGTCGCGCCGAACAGGTATTGCAGCGAGATATTCCTGGATTAACAGCGTTTGACCTTGAAATTCTTGAAGATAAACCCGCGCTTGAGCAGCTAAATGAACTACTGGTCAATTCCAGCTTTAATGACAAGATTATTGTTGAAGATCGCGGAGATATCATCGAATTAGTAGGTCAACTAAACGGATCTCAATTACGCGAGTTTGATCAATTAAAAAAGCAGTTTGCCACCAAGTTTGGTAATAACCCGCGATTAATTCTATCTACGCCAATGATCAAACAAGACGATAGCCCAAACCTAAGCTTACGCTTTCGTACCGTTAATCTTGGAAAAGTCCCCTACATTGTGCTCGATAACGGCGAACGCTATTTTGAAGGTGCCCGTTTACCTAATGGTGCGCGTTTAAAATCAATTAGCAGTGAAGGGGTCTTTCTTGAGTCGGGGAACAAAAGTTACATGATAAATTTTAGCCGCACTATTTAAGGAATAAACTATGACACTCATTGAAAAAATCAAAAGCCCAGAACAACGCCAAGCGATAACTAATCATTTGGAAGCACTAAAGTCAGCTCACATCGCTGCGCTTGCCAAAGGATTACCACCTCAGGAATTTAAGCAAACAGAGGCATGGATTAAAGCGTTAAACGCCTCACTTAAAATAGTTAAAAGTCCAAAATTACAAGTTTTAAACCCGTAAGCTAAATCACCTCCTTGGTAGGTGATTTAAAATGTTATGGCACTATATTTTTAAAAGAGGATTTATCATGGCTTTAACCCACGCAGGTTACGACGGTACACTAGGTAACTTAAAAACAGTATCAGGTCATCTTGTAACAGTTGCAGATAGCACCGCAGGCACACTTGATTCAGCACTTGAGGATCTTAAAACAGACCCTAATAACCCAGCTAAGCTTGCAAATTTTCAAGCCTCTGTGAATGAGTATTCAGTTGTAATGAGCCTAGTCGCCACAGTACAAAAATCTATTAAAGATGCCATGTCAACCATAGTACAGAAGATGGGCTAATGGATATTCAAGATATCAAGCTATTGGCAGATATCGGCGTGTTAGGCTCAAATTCGGGCCTAACGCGTGAAGCCGAACATATATTTGCTGCATTACGATTATCGAAATCGGGCGAACAGATTGCGGTAACTACAACCGCGTTAAATTTATTTAATCGAGGACAATTTCCAGAGGCTGCACAAGCGCTTTCAAAATGGTGTGAGAATAAAGCCCCAGCTATTCCACATGCATTATTGGCAATGGTGTATTGGACATGGGGATTTAATGTAAATGCCGAAGCCTATGCTCGAGATGTGTTATCACAAGCAATTGAACCAGAAGCACATGCACTTGCCAAAGAAGTACTCAATGGTATGGGAGTAACTTATTAATGGACGCTATTAACCAAATCACCGCTGTTTCAATGGACTCATTGCAAGGACAGCAAGATTATACGCTACCAACCGCACCGTCTATGGCTGAGATGGAAGGCTTAAGCGCACAATTTTTAGAAGCCCTTGGTGAAATGAAAGCTGAAGTGTCTTCGCGTGCCGACAGCGTTGAGCTTAGTTTAAGCAACTTAACGGATTTATCGCCTCAAAAGTTACTTCAAGTACAAATGGAGCTGATGCAAGTGACATTGCAGCAAGAGCTGATAAGTAAAGGCGTAACCAAAACAACACAAAATGTTGAATCATTAATCAAGGCGCAATAATTAATGAATAGGTTTATATCAGTGTTACTTGCTTGTCTTGTACTAACAGGGTGCAAAGTAGACCTTTACTCGGGCCTTGATGAAAAGCAGGGAAACGAGATGCTTGCATTATTGTTGGTTGAGGGCGTAGATGCGGAAAAAATTGCCGACAAAAAAGGTACGGTTAAGTTGCGTGTTGATAAAAACCAATTATCGAACGCCATTGAAATCCTCTCTCGTAACTCTTATCCACGGGATAAATTTGC
This sequence comes from Pseudoalteromonas sp. NS-SX12, assembly GCF_057367955.1. Lineage (NCBI taxonomy): Bacteria > Pseudomonadati > Pseudomonadota > Gammaproteobacteria > Alteromonadales > Pseudoalteromonadaceae > Pseudoalteromonas > Pseudoalteromonas sp. NS-SX12. The sequence continues at coordinate 371,420 of NZ_CM170635.1, forward strand.
AACATTAAGCGATGTTTTTCCTGAAGGTGGACTGATTTCGACACCTACTGAGGAGTCGGCCCGATATAATTATGCGGTGTCGCAAGATTTAGCTGCAACAGTATCCAATATCGATGGTGTGTTAACGGCGCGCGTTCATTTAGTATTACCAGAGCAAGACAGCAACAAAAAACCCAAGTCAGATCCCAATCTTGCCAAAGCTTCAGTGTTTATTAAGCATTCCAGCAATATCAGCCTGGATGCCTATATTCCACAGATTAAACAAATGGTTGCTAATTCGGTGGGCGGATTAAAATACGAAAATATCGCAGTTATTCTATTCCCTAGTGTTGCAACATTTAACCCCATTGCAAAAACCAGTACCGATGTAAGTCTTGGTATTATTCAACAATTCAAAGATTTAGGTCCTTGGCTAATTGCCGCTGCAGTACTACTAATCATTGGCTTACGCTTTGAAAAGCTAAGCGGTACAGCAAAAGAAATATACGAACGACAGCAGCGAAATGGTTAATCAAAAACATCACTATGCTGCGATGCTTGAAAGTCAGCATGCCGACGCTATTATCGCTAAACTGTATCAACCATTACGCTGGGTACACCCTCAATGGATTGAAAAGGTGATGCCTACAGACTTTCCAATTAATCATCACTGTATTAAAACCAACCAATTCCTCGCGGAACAATTAAGCATTCCCGCAACATTTGATACTGAGCTCAGCTCGCCGTTGTCTAAATTTTTGTTGCTTGAACGTGAATTGATCACGCAAGTGATTGGTGTATTGGGATTGTCATGTTTTCAACGACCATTGAAAAAGCTGATAAGCAAACACATTAAACACGCCATTGAACAACAAATCGGCTGTAATGCATGCCAAATAGTGATGCAAAAACTTCCTTTTATGTTGAGCGACTTTCCAAAAGAATTGCTGGTTGAAGATATCACGTTGAATTCATCGACCAATTTACCCAATTTCATTGAGAAAGGATTGTCAGTGTTTAAGCAAATTTGTGATGACGAGAGTCATTTTCAATTACTGTGTTTTATTTTATCACCTGATCATGTGGGTAACACAAAACAAAGTGCCCTCTCAGTGGAAGCTTGTCGTAAAACCACCCTACTTATCCGTAAACTAGCCATTGAGATAGATCCACTATGTTCAAATTTACTGAAATAAAAGCTGATAAGCTGCAATTAATCAGTGGCGCTAAAGTGCTAAAAGCCGTTGATTATAATCATTACTTAGGTTCACAAGATATCGTCGAAGCAGCTCAGAAAAAAGCAAATGATATTATTGAAAATGCTGAGCGTGAATATAAAAACCAGCAGGCGCTTGGCTTTGCACACGGTATGGAACAAGCAAAACAGCAACAAGCTCAGTTACTTCTACAAACAGTGGAGCAATGCCATCACTACTTTGTTTCTCAAACGCCAAGAATTGCTGAACTAATTATGACTGGCGTATCACAGCTTGTCAGTCAATTTGATGATACAGAGCTAACCCTTGAAATGGCCAAAAAAGCATTGAGTACAGTAACAAATCAACGAAAAGTTACGTTACGCGTAAACCCAAACTTAGTCGACTCAGTAAAAGAAAAACTCTCAATCCTTTTGAAACAATTCCCTGAAACAAGCTATGTTGATGTTGTTGCAGATCAGCGAGTTGACGCCGGGGGCTGTTTATTAGAAACCCAAGTAGGCGTGATTGATGCAACCATTGAGAACCAAATTGCCGCAATTGAATCTCTGCTTTTAAGCGAAGATCACGTATAATTCGCCAATCTAACGGATATATTTAACACCTATGCTCAAACAAACAATTCTTTTAATTGAGGATGACGAAGATCTCGGCGAAATTTTAATTCGCTTTATCGAGGCATCAGGCTATCAAACAAAGTGGCTTAAAGCCGGCGATACTGTCATGGATTATGTTAATAACAACATGCCAGATCTCATTTTAATGGACGTGATGTTACCTGGTGTCGATGGCGTTACCCTCACCAATCAAATTCGCCAATTTAGTGATGTTCCAATTATTATGGTGACCGCTAAAACTGATGAAATCAGCCGTTTAATTGGCTTGCAAACAGGAGTAGACGACTATGTTTGTAAACCCTATTCGGGCCCAGAGCTGGTACTCAGAATCAAAGCGATACTGCGCAGGGTAAACAACAACACCTCTCCTAAAACAGTTGAAACTAAGGTGTCTCAGGTTAACAATCAAAGCTTACAGCTTGATGAAGCACAACTCAAAATCAGTTACGGTGAACATCAGCAAAAGCTCACATTTGTTGAATATAGTTTATTAAATTTACTAATATCACACCCTAACCGAATTTATAATCGAGAACAAATCATTGAATTAGTTTACGATTCGTATCGCGAAATCAGCGACCGTACAGTCGATAGCCACATTCGTAATGTGCGAAAAAAATTATCCTTACTTGGGTTGGATTACGAAGCTATTGAATCAGTATATGGTGTAGGTTATCGCTATATAGAGCGAGTAATATAATCATGTTCATCCATAAATTGTTTATTATCATACTATGCTCAACAGTCTTTTTTGTTCAGGCCAACCCTTTGCTCACTGAAATTGATGAAATCGCAAAACAGGCTGATAACATTGAAGTTTTAAACTCTTTGCGTCAAGAATCAATTGACCAAAATAACATCGAAGCTTTTGCCAATAGCACCGATTATATTTTAAAAAATTATTTGAAAGCAGGCTTATTTGAACAATTTGATGAGGAGGTGACAAACTTAAAATTATTACACTTTTGGCAAACATCACCAGAACTAAGAGCCATTACTTTAGCAAACCAAGCCAACAAAGCGCATCGCCAAGGTGATACAAAAAAAGCAATAGAGATACAAGCTAGCGCCATTGACATTGTAGAAAGTTTCAAGATTATTTCACGTTTTAGCGAAGTTTATACGCGCATGGGAATTTATTTACGAAATGATGGTGAAATTGATAAAGCAGAAACTAGCTATAATAAAGCGCTTGAATTTGCCAAAGAACAGAATGATCACGAACAAATAGCACGAATCACTATGAACCTTGGCGTGGTTTACGAAGCGCGGCATAACTTTAACAAAGCACTTGAGCTGTATAAAAGCGTTCTTCCCAAAATCGAAAAAACCAATAACCGAGTGCTATTAGCCGATTGTTTGTTCAATATTGCAAACTTATACGCTCGGCTGCGTAATTTCGAACAGGCACTAACTTTTTCAATGAAAGTCCTTGAGCTTGATAAACAAGCGGGTGATATAACGAACCTTATTTACTCTTATAACAAAGTCGCCGAAATTTCACATTTACTAGGTCACTATACGACGGCTCTTGAGCATGTAAACCAGTCAATTGCACTTTCAGACAAAAGCCAGAATATGCAATTACTTTCTAGTGCGTTAATGCGAAAAGGTTATATTTACCTCAAAATGGGACAGCTTGATGAGGCGTTTAAATTTGCAGAACAAAGCGCAGATATTACATTAAAGCTTGATAACGTTATTCATAAGAATAACTCTTTACCTCCTCTTGCTCGCCTATATATTTCGATTGAAAAGTACGAAGAAGCCATTGTTTTACTTAACCAGATTTCTGGTGAAGAAATATCACCTTCTTACATGATTAAGAAACATGCAAGTTTAGCCAAGGCCTATCACGGTTTGGGGGATTATTTACAAGCTTACAATCATCAAATTAAAGTGCAGGAAGCAATGAAAGAAGATCATGCTTCAACAATCAAAGCATATAAAGATGAAATGGATACAGAGCTCGCTAAATTTACCGAAGAGCTCAAAGTAAAAGATTTAGAACTTGAAAATGAAAAGCAGCAAAGTGACCTTGAAGTAATGCAGTATCGCCAATACTTCGGCATTACCTTAGCGTTAATTGTTTTTTTACTACTTAGCCTTTTGATTTACTCACAAATTAAGAAAAAGCAGATGGCACAAGCGCAAGCTCGATTAAAAGAAGCAGCAATTGACCATAAAAACCAAATGCTTTCAGATATTTGCCACGAACTACGCACACCATTTAGCGTGCTGAAATTACAAATTGAAGCGCTGCAATATAACTTAGAACCTGATACTGAACTCGCTCATAACCGTTTAAATGCAAAAATTGAGCAGCTAAGTCACTTGGTGTCTGATATCGACCAACTATCGCAAGCAGATTCGATGGTACTAACCTTAAATAAGGTTAAAATTAACGCACACAACTTACTTAATGCCATTATTACTGATAACCGTGTGCTTATTGAAAAAGTAGGCCTCGAGCTTAAGCTTGATATTCAACTTGACGAGACACTTGATGTTGACCTTGATATCAACCGTATCCAACAAGTTTTCCATAATTTATTTAGTAATGCGATCCGCTACACATCAGTGCCTGGTTTTATTCGATTAAAAGCGCGAAATGACCATAACAATCTGTTTATTCAAGTAGACGACACTGCCCCGGGTGTATCACTTGAAGATATCGAACACTTATTTAATCGCCTCTATCGAGTTGAGAAGTCACGAAGTCGTGCCACGGGCGGTTTAGGTTTAGGTTTATCTATTTGTAAAAGCTTAATTGAATTACACAACGGCTGCATTATTGCCAAACAGGGAAAAAGTGGCGGACTATGTATTCAGATTACACTGCCCTTACACTAAAATGTGACTTGCCAACGCGCTACACATTATCGCGCTTTGGCAAGTCCACTTTCTAGTCATTATTAACGATTACATTCATTATTGTCACTCAACTAACTTACTCGCCGGTTAAATCATTCTTATCACCTACTCTTACGACCATTGTTGTTTAACGAACCGAAAAGCCATAAAAATAACAATGCCTAATTGTTTCACGCAGGTTTTGTACTCAACCTAAGTAGCCATAAGCCTGCGCAAAGAATGCTGCCTTTAACAAAGCTAGTATTACGTATTTTTTAATTGACATTAACCTTTGCTGAATTAGAATAACGCCATTCGAATATCATTCGAATGGCGTTACCAAAGAAAATAAGCAAGAGGTTTAGTAATGGCACCAGCACCAAAATATAGCCTGCAAGAGCAGGAAAGAATGATCTTAAATGCCGCAGAAAAGTGCATTAATGAGTCGTCAGTTACTGACTTTACGATGGCGAAGGTCGCCCGTTTGGCAGGGCTTTCTATGGGTTCTGTATATAAGTTCGTGCAGAGCAAAGAAGATATTGTGCTTGCCCTTGCATATCAGTCATTTGATCACGTATCAAAGGTTTTTGAACGTGTGCTTAGCTTACCCTTATCAACGCCAGAAAAAATGCTCGCGGTATGTTTAATATCCCCTAAAGCCATGCAACGCTTTGAATTTGATTACGAACTGCAATCTTATTCAACCAATAAAGCGGTTATTCAACGCGCATCAAGTCGTTGGACTGAAAAAATGATCGACGCCTGTAACTGTTGTGAACAAGGTTTTAAATTAGCCCTTTCCGATGGCATCAGTGCGGGCGAGCTGCAAAATGTGCCTAACCTAAGCGAAGTGATTGAAGAAATACTCATTAGTGGCTGGGCTATAACTGTTGGATTTGAACAAGTACAACGGGTTAAACAAACGCAAGAAATTGTCGAAGGCACAGACTCATTACTTGAGCCATTACCGCTTAATCATCCTATTATTAGAAGCACAGTGCGTTTGCTTAATAGTTATCCATGGAAGAAACCCATCGATGATGACTCACTTGTCACCATTGAAAACGAATTAAAGAAATTAACATTGCGTTAATGCAATACAAACGGAGAAAGTATGAAAATTAAACGCTGGCTCGCAGCCATTATCCTTATACTTGTTGTTGTCTCGGGACTAGGCTTTGCCAAGTTTAGTCAAATTCAAGCAATGATTGCCTTTGCCGAATCATTTCCTGAACCTTCCGCATCGGTGAAAAGTACCTATGCACAGCCAACTCAGCACATTAAAACCGTAAAAGTTATTGGCCAAGTGCAAGCACCGAATACACTAACCGTAAGCAATGAATATGCTGGCAATATTACCAAAGTAGGTTTTAAGCCAGGTGATATAGTTGAAAAAGATCAGTTGCTTATAAAACTTGATACCAGTATCGAAGAAGCCAACTTAAGTGCTGCTAAAGCACGCCTTACACTTGCAGAATCAACCCTATCGCGTGTTGAAAAGTTGTTATCGCAAAAGCGCATTAGCCAAGATGAAGTGGATAAAGCGCTGGCAAATGTCAATGTCGCTAACGCTGAAGTGGCTAATTTAACGTCAGTTATTAATAAAAAAACCATTAAAGCGCCGTTTGCTGGTCGCGTTGGCTTAACACAATATCAAGTCGGTCAGTTACTTGATGTCAATAGCCAAATCACCACTTTGGTTGGCTTAAATGATAATATTTGGATTGATTTTGCTGTGCCACAAACGCTACCACGCTTAGCAATTGGTGATGCCCTGCGCGTTGCACCAGTAAAGCAGCAAAAGTCAGACGCCACGTTAACAGCTGAACTTATTGCTATTGCGCCAAATATCGACATAAATTCACGCCAGCAAAGCTATCGCGCCATTGTAAACAATCAAAATAAGCAGTTACATCACAACCAAATGGTAAGTGTGTTTGTACCAATTAAAGTGATTGACGCAGTAGCAGTACCGACCAATGCAGTAACACGCAGCCACTTCGGTGATTTTGTTTATAAATTAGAGAAAGACGATAAACAAAATTGGCGCGCCAAGCCAATTAAAGTAGAGCTAGGCGACAAAATCCAAGACCAACAATTAATCTTAAGTGGTTTAAATGCCGGTGAGTTTATTGCCAGTGAAGGTGCGTTTAAACTAAAAGAAAACCTCTTGGTTTACACCACAGAAACGGCTGAAAGCACAACGCACACTGGAGGCTTGTAATGAGTTCATTACACGAAAACAAGCCCTCCTTTATGGACATATTTGTCAATCGACCTGTATTGGCAATTGTACTGTCAGTATTAATTGTGCTCGCGGGTATTAACGCTGCGCAAAAAATCTCGGTACAACAATATCCGAAAATTGAAAGTGCCTCGTTGGTCATTAATACCGTTTACACTGGTGCATCAGCCGATGTTGTAAAGGGCTATGTTACCGAGCCTATTGAGCGTGTCACCTCTACGGTTCCTGGCGTAGACTACGTTGATTCAATTACCACAGCAGGCCTTAGTAAAGTAACTGCGTGGCTTGAACTAAACCACAATACTACGGATGCTTTAGCAGAGCTCACGACTAAATTAAATCAAATCAAATTTGAACTGCCAACGGGCGCTGAAGATCCAGCAATTCAAATTGTACGTGCCGATAGCCCGTACGCGGTGTTTTATCTGGATGTGCAATCGCAAGGTTTACCGCGTAGCGAAGTAAGTGACTACCTAACCCGCAACATTGTGCCGCAAATGAGCGATATTGATGGCGTGCAAAAAGTAACCCTTGAAGGCGGTCGCGATCCCGCTATGCGTATTTGGCTTGATACCGATAAACTCGCTGTTTATAACGTGAGTGCGGTTGATGTGTTTCAAGCGCTGCAAGCTAACAACACCATTGCAACATTAGGCTACAGTGAAAACAACCGTCAACGCATTGATTTAATGGCTAATACGTCATTGAAAAGCGTTGCTGACTTTGAAAACCTGATCGTAAAAGAAAGTGACGGTGTGCAACTTCGTCTTGGTACGATCGCCAACGTCGAAATTGGCGAAGCCGAAGGCATGGTAACAGCGCGTTTAGATGATCACGATACGGTATTTTTAGCAGTTTGGGCGCTGCCAGGCGCTAACGAAATTGTAATTGGTGATGCACTTTATAAAAAGCTAGATCAAATCAATGAAGTATTACCAAACGGTATGCACATTGAAATTGGCTACGATGGCACGCTTTATATGCGTGACTCAATTAAAGAGATTTTTACCACGCTGGGTGAAACCGTACTGCTCGTTGGCATTGTGGTTCTTGCCATGATGGGCTCATTTAGAACGGCTATGGTGCCACTTATCACCATTCCTATTTCAATTTTAGGTGCGATTGCCGTTATTTATGTGGTTGGTTTTTCACTTAACCTGCTGACAATTCTTGCAATTGTGTTATCCGTTGGCCTTGTAGTAGATGATGCCATTGTGGTCGTTGAAAACGTAGCACGCCATATGCGAGAAGGCAGACCTCGCTGGCAAGCGGCGCTCATTAGTTCACGTCAATTGCTTGTGCCGGTAATCGCCATGACCTTAACGCTTGCGGCAGTATACGCCCCCATTGGCTTTTTAACGGGTTTAACGGGTTTCTTATTTAGAGAGTTTGCGTTTACCCTCGCCATTGCTGTACTTATTTCCGGTGTTGTTGCAGTTACTTTATCACCCATTATGAGTGCGTGGGTTAACGCCGAAGGTGGTAAAGAAAGTAAACTGACGAAAAAAGTAAATAGCTACTTTGACAAGTTACAAAATTTCTACTTTAACGCATTAGACACCCTATTTAACTGGCGTGCTCAAGTGTTCTTCGTCGCTATTGTGTTTTCATTGTTGTCGGCACCTTTTTATCTTTTATCACAAAAAGAGCTCGCGCCAATTGAAGACCAAAGCAGTATTCAAGTAGTTGTTGAAGCGCCGCCTGAATCATCGCAGGCGTATACTTCAAGTAAAATGAATGATACCGCAGAGGTAATGAACGCGACCGAAGGTGGTCAGTTTACCTGGCAAATTATTACTGCCGCAGCCGGTTTTGGTGGCGTTGAACTTGCGCCATATGAAGAACGCGAAAACTCGGTACACGACTTACTGTTTGACCTTTACGGTCGACTTGGCAGTGTAACGGGCTTAAGCTTGTTCCCAATTCTGCCAGCGTCATTGCCTACCGCAGGACAGTTTGACGTTGAAGTTGTATTGCGCGCGAATGATAAGCCAGAAACCATGAAGCAATACGCCGACGAGATTATTGCAAAAGCAAACGCCAGCGGCAGCTTTATGTTTATTAATACCGACTTAAAAATCGATTTACCGCAGGCAGAACTAGAAATCGACCGCGAATTAATCGCTGATTTAGGGTTAAATTTACAATCGGTGAATGATCAGCTGAGCATTTTAATGTCGAACAACTTTGTTAACTATTTTAATAAAGATGGCAAAGCCTATCGCGTGATCCCAATTGTTGGCGATAATGAGCGCTATAACCCTGAAAATATTCTCGATATGAAAATACGCACCGGTAGTGGCGAGCTTATTCCTGTGTCGTCATTTGCAACATTACGCACATTTACCAGCCCGCGCGTATTGGGCTCGTTTAACCAACAAAGTTCATTTCGAATTTTAGCGGGTGTTTTACCTCATATCACCAAAGAGCAAGGTTTAAGCACAATTGAACAAATAGCAGCTGACGTTTTACCAAAGCATTATTCTATTGATTATGCAGGTGAATCACGCCAACTTCGTAAAGAAGGTAATACCATGGTTGGCGTACTATTAGTGTCAATGATTGTGGTTTACTTCCTGCTGACAATTCAATTTAATAGCTTCCGTGACCCGCTTGTTGTATTGCTTGGCTGCGCGCCTTTAGCACTTGCAGGGGCTCTAATGTTGCCATTTTTATCATTAACTACGGTGAATATTTATAGCCAAATAGGCCTTATTACCTTAATCGGATTGATTGCAAAGAACGGTATTTTAATTGTTGAATTTGCGAATCATTTACAGCTTGAAGGTAAATCTAAACTAGACGCTGTAAAAGGCGCTGCCGCAACACGTTTACGCCCAATTTTAATGACCACAGGTGCAACCGTACTCGGTCACTTCCCATTGGTACTCGTAACAGGCGCAGGCGCTGAAGCGCGCAATAGCATTGGTATTATTTTGGTTGCCGGAATGTTGATTGGTACCTTCTTTACTTTAGTTGTGCTGCCGCTACTTTATGAAAAAATAGCAAAAGATCACCGCGGCGAAATGGAAACAGAAGAAGCGTTATCTCATACGCAATTTCAAACTAGCCTTTAATAAAAATGCCAGTCAGAAGCCCTGACTGGCTTTTTAGCTTATACTAAGTCTGTGATCAGAGATAGCGCTGGATAAATGACATAGTAACAAAGCGGAATTTTTCTTATGTAGTTATTCTACAATGTTAAATTATAACGTAGTTAGCCTGACATTTAGTCCGGTAGGATGAATAGCGACTTATACCAATTCTGTTAAGTATGTGATCAGAGATAGCGCTGGATAAATGAAATGGTAACAAGGCGGAATTTTTCTTATGTAGTTGTTCTACATTGATAAATTCTAACGCAGTTAGCATGATATTTAGCCCGCTAGGATGTTCAGCTACTTAAGTGAATTGGTATTACATCACGATTCAATAAATAACGTTTCAACTTCACCGACAAACCAATTAATTGCTGCATTATTTGATTTGGATACATGCCAATACAACTGTAAATGATAATTTGGAATATGAATTGGTGGCTTAAGCACCTGTAATTGCAATTTATCAGCCACTAAGGTTGCTATGCGTTTAGGCATAGTTAGTACATATTCGCTGTTAGGCACTAAATACGGCGCAACCAACACACTTGCCTGTTGGCAGCCAATTTCACGGGTCAAATCTAAGCTTGCAAGCACATGGTCAACCACACCGGCATTCTCACCCCACGGTGCTATTAAAATATGCTTATGCGCCAAAAATTGTTCGAGCGTAATTTGATGCTGAACATGCGTATTATGTTTACACGTCACAGTCACATACTCATCACTTAGCCAGGTTAAGTGCCTAACGCCTTCCATTTCACTATCTTGATGTTGAAAGCCCAGGACAAAATCCAAATCACCTTGTGATAATTGCTGTTTAACGGGCAACGGGCTTGCAGGCAACACTTGTAATTTAACCTTAGGCGCAACGGTGGCAAAGTGCTTGGTCAATTTGGGTAGTAAACAAAATTCTGAAAAGTCGGTTGCAGCAATACGAAAGGTTTTTTCGCTTGTTAACGGTTCAAAAGGCGTCACACTACTTAAGCCTTGTTCAATAAGCGGCAGCCCTTTTTCTGTATGCTGAGCTAATAAGTGCGCGCGCTCTGTTGGTTGCATATAATTGTTTTCACGAATAAAAAGTGGATCGTTCAGGCTTTTTCTTAAGCGTGCTAAGGCGTGACTAAATGCAGACTGGCTAATACACATCTCATCTGCGGCTTGGCTAACCGAGCCCGTTACGTAGAGTTTATGAAATAAAATAAGTAAATTCAGATCAAACTGTTTTAGATTCATATACCATGAGCACCTTTCATGTATTTATGATTATTATGCACTGGTTTCATTAGCGCGTTAATCTTAAACTAGCAAAAAAGTTTAAACGATGAGGTTTCAATGAGCTTAACAATTCGCCCGGCAACACTAAGCGATGTCGATACAATTTTGCACTTTATTAAAGAGTTAGCAATATACGAAAAGGCAGAGCACGAAGTATTAGCAACGCCCGAGACCATCAAACAGAGCATGTTTTCTGAGCACTCTGGTGTTTACGGTTTAATTTGCGAAGTAGACGGTCACGCCATTGGCTTTGCCGTATTCTTTTACAACTATTCAACCTGGCTTGCAAAACCAGGTTTATATCTAGAAGACTTGTACGTATCACCTGAATACCGCGGCAAAGGCGCGGGCATCGCGTTACTTCAGCATTTAGCACAAATTGCTGTTGAAAAAGGGTGTGGCCGCTTTGAATGGAGTTGCTTAGATTGGAATACCCCATCACGTGAATTTTATGAATCACTTGGCGCTGAGCCTCAGCATGAGTGGATTGGCTATCGAATGAGTGGTGAAACGTTAGAAAAATTTGCTGAAAACGGAAAATCTTAAAACCAAAGCGTTACGCATAAATAGATAAGAGTGAAAGCGACTTAAATATGCCGCTTTCACTACGAGAAGCCAGCTGTTATTACGTTACAATAAGCTGGCTTTTTTCTTATCCTTTACTGCAATCAACCAATAGGTAACGCCAAGCGCAAGTACTAAGCCTGCTGTGCTCCAAATGTATTCAGGGGCGAGTTTTGTAAAGTCGAGTACAATTACTTTTCGCGCTATCGCCATTAATGCTGTCGCGATTACTAAGTTAACGTGTATTACATCGTCACGCAGATACATAACAATGTTGATAAAGATTTCAATTGCAATCAATACAGCCAAAAACGCGCTGAACACTGCAAGAATGTCACTAATTGATAGTAAGAAATAAGGCGGTGAACTCAATTTCATGTACATCACGTAGACAACATCTAACACCCCCCAAATAATGAGCAACGTCATTAAAATTGCGAGTATTTTTACGCAAAAGCGAATAACAGTATGGCTAAAACGGATCGCTTTATCATCATAACTTGCTTCATCAAAGCCACTATCATGCTTTTCCATTGCATCTCCTTAATGCGGTAAATTTAACAATGATAACTTATTGAACTTTACACGTTTATTCGTGTTCTTCAATAGCACGGCCAGAATTAATATCAAGGCGCATATTGACCCCAACTTGCTCAACAAACTGGGTGTCGTGACTCACTAATATAAACGCGCCTGGATAGTTTTTTAACGAAATCGCCAATGCAGTTTTCGCAGCGATGTCCAAATGATTATCTGGTTCATCAAGTAGCAATAACGCGTCTTTTTTTGCGTGGCTTACGCATAGCATCGCCAGCTTCATTTTTTCGCCGCCACTTAGTGATTCAACAGGTAAAAAAACGCTATCACCTCGAAACCCTGTTGACGCAAGTAAGGTACGCGCGGTTTGTTCACTTATCTGTGTTGTCAAAGCCATAATTGCGGTCAGTACATCACTGTATTGATCGAGCCAGCGACAATTTTGTTCAAGATAAATCACATCGCAATTACTATTAACTGTTAAGTTTGCCTTACTCAGGTTCGCTATGTTTTTAAGTAAGGTAGATTTTCCTGAACCATTACGGCCTTGAAGCCAAACGCGACTTGTATGTTTAATGGTAGCGTTCAGTGGTGGATGATGATTAAACTCACATTGCCAGTTGCTTATATTAACCAGTACCTTATTTTTATGAGTGTTTATATCGGCCATGTGGAATGTGACTGGTTCGTTTAAAACCTGATCATCGCATACCGCACGCAACATTTTATTTGATGTATCAATACGCGCTTTTTGCAATTTCACTTGCCGACTATGGGATTTGGACGCAGCTTCTTTTTTACTATCGAGTAACACTTTAGGCTGACTGCCCGATGCTCTTTTTTGCTTGCCCTGCGCCGCACGCTGATGTGCTTTTTCTAAGCTTAGTTGTGCAATGCGCTTAAATTGCGTTTGTTCGCGTTTAATGTACTCTTGCTTCGCTCTCAGTGCTTTTTGCTTCGCATTAAACTGTGCTTTAAATTCATGATAGCCAACACCGTATTCATTTACCGTACCATTAATTAAGTGCAATGTACGATTGCTGTGATCCAATAGATTTTCATCGTGACTTGCCATAACCACAATCCCCCTAAAGGCTGTTATCTGACCGCTTAACCATTTTCTGGCATTTAGGTCGAGGTGATTGGTTGGCTCATCCAACAATATAATATCTGCATCACTGTTAAAGCACCGATGTAGCATTAAACGAGCTAGCTGCCCATAGCTTAATTTATTACACGATATGAACGGGTCTTTTGGTAATGCAAGTGACGTTAACAGTGCTATTGTATCTCGTTCGCAATGCCAATCATCTTGTAACATTTGATAGTCGTTAACGTCGATGCTACCCGCATTAATGCGCGACAACGCGTTTAGTTTATCGGCAATACCCAAATAGCCTGCAACCGAGCAATTTGGCATAGCATTGAGCTGTGAAAAAATAGCGGTTTTGCCAGTGACTTTAATCGTGTTATTGCAGCCATCAAGCTTTGCTATTGCGTTTATAAGTGTCGACTTACCACTACCGTTGTTACCCACTAAGCCGTAAACGCCACGTGTTAGTTGCAGAGATACGTTTTTTAAAATGTGTTTTTGCGCTACGCAGTATGAAAAATTTGAAATCGAAATATGTGGCATAAGACCATCCTTTTACCCAAGTAAAAGGGATCAGCATCACCTGCGAGAAACGTCTAAGCATAATAATACTTAGCGTCAATATTGATTTTCAGTGAAAAATTGGCAAAGCAACGCCTACTAATCCCTAACATTAAACAGAAAGTTAAAATTGTTTGGGGAGTTAGTTGTTCATGTCGGCGTTTGCTCCAATAAGAAAAGTAGGTTCACTTTGCCCTAAAACGACAAAACGCGCAAGTAATCAGCAATACGAAACGAAAAGAGCGTAGAAAATAAGGTTATTATCAGCCTTCAACACATTGATATTTAAACAAAGCACAGGTATATTGCGCAATTATTACACAGGGACTTTTCTACCTCCCTAATGAACCTTTCAAAAATAAACTGAAGTTAAGCCAACTTAACCAAAAAACGATATAAATTAATCAAATACAACTCGAATTACGAGTAGTTTAAATTTTAAAGGATTTAAAATGCGATATTGGTTTTTTGTTTTAAGCATCGTGTATACGTGTTCGCTTGGGGCAAAAGAAACGCTTAGAATTGGTGTTCAGCTAGAAGGCCAAAAACATGTCGAACAATTTATTGCGGGTCGCGAAATTAGCAGTATAGATGATTACTCAGGCGAGTTTGCGTATCGCGATGTTGTTGAGCAAGTATTGTTGTTACAAGCGCTTCACTTTGGTGGATTTCGTGGCAACATTGAATTAGTGCAAGCAGATCACTATAAACGTCGCTTGCGTCTGCTCGAACAAGGACTTCTTGATTTAAGCGTTACAGGAGTTTGGCTAAGCGACGCTCTGCCCATTAAAGATAATCTCTATATTTCAAGGCCGTTATTACGTGATGGTGAAGCCGAGGCAGGTTTTTATGTACATCAAAATAACACACGCGCACGTCAGGTAAATGACAAATTTGGCTTACAACGCCTAAACGCAATTTCCAATAAAAACTGGCAAATTGATTGGCGAATCATGTCGGCAATTGGTTTTGCTCATTTAGATAGCGTAAGCCAATTTACACAAATGACAGATATGATTATGAAAGGCCGAAGTGATGTTATGCTTGCAACATTTTACAACACCGACGACCTGAGTTTTTCACAAGACAATGAAACCTTTGTACCAATTCATGGATTGAAAGTTAAGCTTCCCGGTAGCAGGCATTTTGTTGTATCAAAAGCCGCGGGCAACTCAGAAATATTTGCATGTGTGCAACTGGGCTTAAAAGAATTGCGAAGCCGCGGTTTAATCAATAAAGCGTATCGACAAAGCGGCTACATAAATGAAAAAGTGAAACACTGGATGGTGATTCGTTAACCGTACCATGCAAAAGTTTAAATTTTTAGATTGGTTATTGCGGAATTAACCAGGTAATCATAATTCGCGCCCCCATTCCATCAGGCCCATTTTCTGGGCCTTTTGCCCAGTAATGCAAGCCTGCACCAAGGCTAAATACATTATCGCCGATGGTTATCACTTGACTGGCAACCAAATTGATTGGTACCGACTCTACATCATTTTCCCAGTCGATTGTTGTTTCGCTGTTTAAGAATACTGAGGTTGCACTTGGCCATGTATAACCAATAAATGGTTGAATAAAAGTTGCATTTACATCCGCCTGGCCTTGGTCCTTATCTGCACCAAAACCCCAAATATGATTTGCCAATGCACCAAAAGTCCAGCCATCACTTTGTTTAAGCAGTACCGCCGTTGGGCCTATTCCCCAATTGTCGCTACCAAACATAGGCTCAGAGGCACTCGGAAACATTAAAACAGGCCCTGCCCCCCAAATCCAGCCGCTGTCGGTTTGTTGTTTAGGTGAAAAGAAAAAGCTTTGAACTATATCGCCAATGCCGTCTTCACGAAACGAGCCAAAGTCTTGACTTACTATGGGAATAATTGTGCGAGAGATTAAATTCCAATCATCGTTTAAATCGTACGGTACAACAGGCTGAACATTAGTTAACCAACGTTCACCTTGCTCGTCCAGGCCAATATTCGGGTCGTAATTAAACTGCACTGGCACACTGATCATATCGGCAACAGGATTTTGTAATTTTTTGGCGATATCAGCGGAATTGTTTGCTGTGGCAGTAAATGAGCTTAGTACAAGCAACGTACTGAGAATGCGGTATTTCATGCGCTTCATCCTTAAAGACTAAAAATCGTTTTAGTTTACTATTTACATACTTACACTAACGCAGTTTGTCTTTAAGAGATAGATTTTTCGGAGATTTGTTTCCATTTGCTGTACCAACGCACAACTTCATTAATGGGTTTTGGCCGACAGATAAAAAAGCCCTGTAACAAAATGCCAATTTCACTTTGGCGCAAGTATTCTAAGTCTTCAATATCTTCGACGCCTTCCGCAACGAGCTCTACCTTTTGCTCTTTTGCAATATCGATAAGCGACTTAACAATTACCTGAGAAAATTTATCATCACGAATGCTCGAAATAAAACATCTGTCTATTTTAATCTCGGTAAACGGCAAGGTTCTTAACTGATTTAAATTGGTAAATCCCGTACCAAAGTCATCAAGCGCAATACCATAACCATGCATGCGCAAGCGGTTTAACGTTTCCAGTTGTTCAGGCGTACGCAACGCATATTCTTCGGTTACTTCAATAATAAATTGGCTTGGCTCTAAACCATTTACACACAAGATGGTCGCCATTTGCTCGGCGCAAAATGAATCTTGCATTTGTTTGGGTGATAAATTAATTGCCAGTTTAAAATCGTGGTCAAAAATCACCTGCAACTCGCAATAATGCCGTGCGGCTTTTTCAACAAGCTGAAAGGTAATAATATTTTCGATGCCAAGTGATACAGCAGTCGGCAAAAAATGTTGCGGCAAAATGGCGTCAATACGACCAGGCTTTACGATTCTTGCAAGAATTTCCAAACTGTCGACGCGGTTAGTTTGGCTGTTAATTTTAGGTTGGTAGTAAGGTTCAATTTGCTGGTTTTCAATGGCTTCTATCAGTTCTTGTTCAGAGAGGTATTGCAAGGTTTGCATTTTAACAACATTGAGTGTTTTTAGCCGGTCTAACACCATTTCAATTTGCTTAACGCTAACTGGCTTTGACAAATTGCCAATAAGCCGGACTTTATGAATTTTAGCAAGGTCAGCGGCCAGCGAGATAACACGTTCATCCATTTCTGAAACAATTGCCACACCGCCATTAAAGCCAATTTCACCTAACTGCCTAATAAATGCCATACCGTCTAATTCAGGCATATTTAAATCAGTTAATACGCAGTGATAAGCTGAACTATCTTTTCTGATTTCGTCAAATGCAAGACGCGCGGAAGAGAAGGTCTCGGTATTTTGATAGCCGAGGCCATTGAGCATTGCTTTTAGCGTTAACAACATGGTTTTCGAGTCGTCAACAATCGCAATTTTAATTAAATTTTTATGCATGTCGCATTCCTTGCAAGTAAGAACATCTTTGACGCCAGCCCTTTCCTTTATAAGTCTAGTAACAAACTGAAAGATTACAAAAATTTAATCGTCAAATTGACATCAAATAGTAGGTCATCTTGCGTTTAGTTTATTCATTAAAAATGATTAACAAAACCGAAAGCTCACATTAATTTGATCTAGTTAAATTTTTAACCCGTACAAAATCTCGCCAGTTAATTATCAAAATAAAAGGATAAACAAGGTGAGAAATTTATTAAAAATAGCACTTTTAGTGTCATCAACGCTTGTAGTAACTGGGTGTAACGACGATGACGACGATCATAAAGTGGAAACGCCAACGACGCCTGTTGCCACACCAACAACAGTGGTCGACGTTGCAGTGAGCAATGGCAACTTTTCTACGCTAGTCGCTGCGCTTGAAGCAACGGGGCTCGACGAAACGCTTGCAAACGCTGATGCCAACTTTACCGTATTTGCGCCTACCGACGCTGCTTTTGCGCTGTTACCTGAGGGCACTGTTGACGCACTTTTAGCCGATACAAACACCCTTTCTGACATCCTCACATACCACGTTATTGCGGACAAAGTCGATGCGGCAACGGCCGTATCAAGCGCAGGATCAAAAGTAACCATGGTTAACGGTGATTCGGTGGGTTTATCGCTCGACGGTGATAATTTGCTGGTCAATACAGTAACTGTTACAGCAACCGATATAATGGCTGACAACGGTATTATTCATGTAATTGATGCTGTATTAATGCCACCGAAAGAAAATACCATGCCGTCGGCAAATATTGTTGAAACGGCGGTAGCTGCAGGGTCTTTTAATACGTTAGTAGCAGCACTTCAAGCTGCTGGATTAGACTCAGTTTTAGCCGATGAATCAAAACAGTACACTGTTTTTGCACCTACTGATGATGCCTTCGCTATGCTCGGTGAAGAGACCATTAATACCTTGCTAAACAACACCGACGTTTTGAGTAATATCTTGCTGCAACATGTCGTGATGGGTGAAGTCGATTCCATCACCGCATATACACTAAATGGTATGGAAGCTGAAACAGTTTCAGGTGCTACCTTGCCTATTTCTATCAATGCGCAAACCGACAGCTTAATGTTTGGTGGTGCCAAGATTGTTTCTGAAGATATTTATACTTCCAACGGCATCATTCATGTAATTGACGCGGTAATTGTGGGTGACGTAAGTGTACCTGAGCCTGTAGGAAATATTGTTGATGTTGCTTCACAAGCTGGATCATTTAATACCTTATTAATCGCTGCAGCAGCTGCAGGACTTGATGGCGTACTTGCGGACGAATCGGCTACATTCACAGTGTTTGCACCAACAGATGCTGCATTTGCACAACTTCCTGAAAGTACATTAAATGCCCTACTCGCCGATACAGAAGCGCTGAAAAATGTGTTGCTCTACCACGTTATTGCTGATGCGAAAGTGATGTCGGATGGAGCTGTAGCAATTGCTAATAGCGACGATAACAAAGTAACAATGGCCAATACGCAAATGGCCGCTTTGTCACTGTCAGGCTCTGACTTATACATCAATGCCTCAAAAGTGCCTGCTGCCAATGTTGCAGCGAGTAACGGTGTTATTCATGTTGTTGATCAGGTTATTTTACCTCCATCAATGAAAGGCGAGCCAACACAAAATATTGTAGAAGTTGCGGTAAATAACCCTAATTTTTCAACTCTCGTCAGCGCATTACAAGCGGCGAACTTAGTTGATGCACTCGCTGATGAAAGCAAAACGTACACGGTTTTTGCCCCCACTAACGCGGCGTTTGATAAAATTCCTGACGACGCATTATCTGCGCTACTAGGCGACAATACTGCTCTTACAAACGTGTTGTTACAACACGTTATTGACGGCGAAATTGGCTCTGTTAGTGCCTACGCAGCTAATGGTAAAACAGTAAACACGCTAGCGATGGAAGATGTCAGCGTAGATTTAGTTAATTATGCCAGCACATCCAATACAGCAAGTGACGAAGTTGCTTATAACGCCGAAATGCAAATGCTTGTAGGCGGGGCAGGTTCATCAAACGCCGGAAATACTCTGTATGTTTTCGATAACGACTTAGGGCAATCGACAAGTACTTGCGTAGATGATTGCAAAGACGCTTGGCCGCCAGTATTAGTCGATGATGGTATGGTGGATAACATTCAAGGTTTGAGCGTGATTACCAGAGCAGATGGTACTAAACAAGCAGCCTTTATGGGACGCCCGTTATATTATTATGCGCAAGATATGGCACCGGGTGAAAGTAAAGGTGACGGCGTAAATAATTTATGGTGGAAAGTGTCACTGCCGCAAGTTGCGCTGCAAGTACAAGGGGCAAACGTGGTAACTACCGACATTTACACTACTAACGGTGTTATTCATGTGATTGATACCGTGATCACTGAAACTCTAAACTAAACACTCCCTTCGCGTTAAAGGGGCGCTGAAGCCCCTTTTTTTTAAGCATTCTTACAGGCGTTGATTTTACGAGATACATCGTTTTGGAATTCGTCACTTAAAAAGGTAGTTGCCGGTACCGGTTTGGCAAAATAAAACCCTTGTAGGTTATAACAGCCTAAACGCTTTAGCACACTGACTTGCGTAAGTTCTTCAACCCCTTCGGCGATACAGTAACTACCTAAATTTTTCGCTAAATCTGCGATGGTTTGTACAATTGCTTGGTTTGTACGGCTGGATAACATTTGACGAATAAAACTCTGATCTATCTTAATCACATCAATTGGAAATTGATTGATATAAGTTAACGACGAATACCCTGTGCCAAAGTCATCCAAATACAGTTTAAAGCCCGCTTTTTGTAAGCGCTCTAGTTGCTCAAGGGCGTTCACTGTATCTTCAATCAAAATACCTTCGGTAATTTCTAAGCGAATTTGACGTGGCGATACGTTGTTGTCGGCTAAAATGGTGACAAATCGTTCAACCAAGTTAGGCTGGGTAATATGTAGTGCTGATAAGTTAATTGATAGATAGCGGTTTTCATTACTTGCTAACCATGACGCTAGCTCTGTTGTCGCAGTTTCAAGCGCTATTTCGGTGATCGCAACAATTTGCCCAATTTGCTCAGCCAACGGAATAAACACACCTGGTGAAATCATGTCACCGTCTTTAAACCAGCGCAATAGCAACTCAACACCTACTACTTTTTGTGATTGCGTATTAATAATAGGTTGATAGAAGTTTGTCAGTTGGCGGTTTTGTACCGCATTTACTAATTCGTTTTCAAGCAACATACGGTTGCGCGCTTCTTTATTAAGCTGCTCGGTGTAAAAACGGTAGCAATTACGACCACTGTTTTTCGCGTGGATCATCGCAATGTCTGCTTTTTGTATTAATTCTTCAGTTGTTTCTGCATCAAATGGATAAAACGAAATACCGATTGATGAACTAATATTGACCGTGTTACCGCCAATTTTATAGGGTTTGGCAAGTTCGCTGTTGAGGTCGTTAGCATATTGGCTAATTTCCTGTGGCGAAACCACATCTTCAAACAACACAATAAACTCATCGCCGCTTTGACGACCTACACTGTGTTGCTCACCAACAACCGAGGTCATGCGCTCGGCAACTTTAACTAATAATCTGTCACCGACACTGTGGCCAAGCGAATCGTTCACTTGTTTAAAGCGGTCAAGGTCTATAAATAACACCGCAACGACTTTGTTTTGAGCATGCAGCAAGGCTTGTTCAATACGATCGTTGATTAAACTGCGATTAGCTAATTGCGTTAGGTGATCAAAATTAGCCATTTGTGTAAGTTTCTTCTCTGCTGCTTTTTGCTGCGTCAAATCCGACACAACAACCACATAGTTACTGACACTTTCTTCACCGATCGCTGAAATTGATAACAATACTTCAATGGTTTCGTTATCAAACACCCAAGTTTCTTCGCGACGTAAATGCTCGCCAACCTTAAGACTGGCTAATTGCTCAACGTAAAATGCTTGACGTTGCTCATCAAATAACGCCAATAACGTATCTTGGGTCGCATCTTCTGCATGTTTTGAAAAGCGTTTATTAAACGCTTCATTTGACGCAACTAATTTGAATTTGCTGTCTAAAATAATCAGCCACTCGTTCATTTTGCGCAGTGCTTCACCGTAGAGTCGAGCTTGGATCTCTTTATTTTTAGTTTCGCTAATATTGGTGTACGTCCCTGCATAAACGGGGGTTTCTTCGTTTTTACTTTCTTTAGAGCGCTTACCTAAGTCTCGATACCAGACCCATTCACCACTTTTTGCGCGCATACGATACGTAACGTCCCATAAATTGGTCGCGCCACTTGAAAATGCCCGCCACTTTGCTTCTAAACGAATACGATCTTCAGGATGAATAAGTGACATATGATCATTAAGGCTAGTTAGCGTTTCACGCTCATAACCTAAGTCAGACACAATGCGTTCTTGATCCAATTGCTGGTTATGACTGTTATAAACCCATACGCCACTGTTACTTGCCTCAAGCGCCAAGCGTGCACGCTGCTTCGCCGCCATCGATTCATTATGAAGTTGTTGCAGAATATGCTGTTGCTTAACGCGCTTAATATAAATTAACGTAAAGCTACCAAGAAACAGAATAATGTAACCAACAATGGCATATGGCGATGTCCATGGGTTGTGCTTTACATAAAATGAAAAAGTTTCAGGCGTGCCTAATTGGCCATCTTTTAATGAATAAGCTGCTACGTTGAAGGTATAATCACCGGGCAACAAGCGGGTAAACTCAATGTTATTTTTACCGTAATGTTCATACACCACACTGCTGGGCCCTTGTAAATCAACGCGGTATTTTATTTGTTTTTGGTTGGCAAAATCAAAGTTAGAAAAGTGAAACTTCAAGCCAAAATCATCATGTTCAAGCGATAATTGTTGCTCCATTAAGCCTGATAACGTCAGTTTTTCATCGCGAGATTTCACCTCGACATCAAGCAACCTGACCGGTTTGTCGTTTCGAGTTTTTTCAATTTCTTCAGCATTAAATAAAATAATGCCCGCGGGTGTTGTAAACGCAATGCGGCCATCTTTTAATTTATGCGGCGCACTGTAGACCTCATCACTTATCAATCCTTGTTCGTGGGTATACTGATTAAGTGCATCTAAGTCTTTATCATATTTGATTAAACCACTTTGCGAACTAAACCACAGTGCGCCGTTATCACTTTGCGTGACACTAAATAATCGATTATCAGGCAAACCATCAGCAAAGGTAATCTCTTTTTGTTGTTGGTATTTATCATCAAGGGCCACTATGCCGTGTGCGTTATAAGCAATCCAAATTGTATTATCTGCATCTCGTGCCCAGTCAGATACAAACTTAAAATCGTGTACTTGATAATTCTCGAGTTGATGAATTAAATCAAATGTATCTTCTTGATAGTTATATTGATAAATCGCACCACCAACACTATAGAGCACGCCAGACTCATCAACGAAGCTTTTCATAAAACCAATTGATAAATCGGGCTCAAAATGTTTATCAAGATTCTTAAGAGACGTGAGGGTATTTTTCTGTGTATCTAAAATAAAATGCCCTTTGTAACTAACAAATATCAAACGATGTTTGTCTAGTGGGTGAACACCGTAAGGGTATAGCTCAGTAAATTCTTTATTAACCTCTGCAGATAAGTTGGTCGGCACAACAACTTCTTTTTCAGTATCAAAAAGCGTCAATCCCTCACTGTGTACCAGCCAAATTTTTCCATCACCTGCGTCAAAAATATACTGAATAAAATGCTTTCCCCATTTATTTTTGGGGTTATCTTCAACGAAGAAATGTTTAGTCTCTTTTGTTTCGGTATTTAGTTTTGTCAGGCCGTTCTCGGTTGCAACCCAAAGCGTACCCGCTTGCAATTCAATAAAATCGGTTACCGATGAATTAGACAAATCGATACCAGACGCTTTGCTGTAACTTGAAAATCGTTGTAAATCTGGATGCCAGTAATAAACACCTTTCGACTCAGACGCAAGCCAAAGTAGCCCGCTGTCGTCTTGGTAAATATCTTTAATAGCGTCGTTACTGACTAATGGGTGACGTTTTGAATATTGTGCCAGCAGATTTAACTCAAACGACATTGGGTCAAAACGATACAACCCTTTTTCAGAGCCAATATAAAATGCATCTGCATTTCTAACTACACCCCAAATATTTAAATCGGGAATAAGCTGCATGGGTTTAGCATCTTTTTCATCGAGTTTAAGTGCAAACAACCCTTCAACCGTGCCAATCAATAAACCTAGGCGATGATCCCATGCTAAATATTTAACATTGTTGTTATCATCCGTATCCTTGATGCTAGAAGGTTTATGATGCGTTAACCCTGCCCCGCCAGTTTCTAAATGGTAGACATAAAGGCCTTTAGACGTACCAAAATAGATGTACTCACCTTTTTGAAATAAGGCGCGAATAAGGTCTTGTTTTTCACTTAATGAAAACAAGATTTTAAATTGCTTGCTTGCAACACTATACGAAACCAAATGACGACCAATTGCTAATATCAAGTCACCCTTTACTTCAATAACACTTTCAATACTTAAATATTCGTCTTTAGTTTCAACTAATTTACCGTCATAAAACCGTGTGGCTTCAAGCGTAAGAGGATCAACAAAATACGCACCTGTATAATAAGTGCTAACAATTAAACTGCCATTTTTTAGCGAATGGAGTGCAATAATGCCATCGTTTGTAAATACGTTGTCAGGACCCGTTATTTTTTCAAATTCATAACCATCAAAACGATTCAAGCCATAATCTGTGGCAACCCATAAGTAGCCATAGTTATCTTGCAGCGTTTGATTGACATAGCTTTGCGATAGCCCTTCTTCTACGGAGTAATTTTTTAGATAGCGGCTATATTCCGCAGTAAACGCATTGCTGGATGCAAAGAGTAAGACAAGAACAAAAGAAAAGACTTTATGAAACAAAAAATTAAACCCTAGTCACATGAATCCGTTCAGAATATGAGAAGTGAACCAACGAGCCATCACTGCTGTCGTTTCATTAATACAGTGTAAAACACAATGCATATTCAAAGAAGAAAAAATTGATCTTATTTAAAACAACTTCTTAACATTACAAAGCGAACTTTAAAGCAAAGCCAAACTCGTAACAAGCTGAAATAGCTAATTATTAACGATAAAACACATAATACGGAATAATCCTTTTGTCGTATCAAAGTACTTTAAAGCTAACCTATGCTTGGCAAGTCTGATCTTGCTCTGGCACGATAACTTAATATTTGCCATTCATTTATAATAGCCCGTATTGGCCTAAGTGCGCGTATTTTGGCCATAAAATACAACAAAACATGTATATTTAACCGACAATCCAGTAAACCCCATTTAAATTGTGAAGTTCTTCACCTGTTTTAGCGCTTTTAAATCGCTAACTTTGCGCTACGACAGGCTGTGTTAAGGCGCTCTGGGTTACACCTTACTCAATCAGTAAATAGTTATTTTTAAGCGCTTTTATACAGGTACTGTAGCCAAGCGCAATCATCTCAGCGGCTTTATCAAACTCTAATGTGCCACAGGCATTACGGCTAATCTCAACCAGTACATCAGGCGGATATGCCGCTAATTTAGCAGCAGCTAAGTGAGACTGCATGGCATCAAATGCTTTATCAGCTACTTCGTACGCCCCCAGTTTATTCACCTCTTTTTCTTCTTTATCAAATCGCAATGAATCAATAAAACGTGAAATTGGGGATGTATCATCATGGGTTTCGACTTTTTCGATGGGCTCTGGTGGTGTTGCTTTTTCACTGCCTAAATTAACCGCTATTTTATAATCACTGTCATCATTAAACGTAGGCGCAATCGGCACAGGATTTAGCACCCCACCATCAATTAAAATTCTATTATTGGTTTCAATCGGTGTAAAAAACAAAGGAAGTGAAATCGATGCGCGGATCGCGTCGAATAATGACCCCGAATTTAGCCATACTTCTTTACCGTTTAAAATATCAGACGCAACAGCCGTGTAGCTAATTGGTAACTCGGCAATCGTAATATCCCCTACCATTTTCTTTAAGGTGTTGATTATTTTGTCGCCCTTTACCAACCCATTATTGCCCCACGCTAAATCAAGCAATGACACAATATCGTATTTGTCTATTTCTAAAATCCATTTCTCAAATTCAGGCAACTTACCTGCCGCATAAATACCACCGATTAAAGCACCAATTGAACACCCTGATATGGAACAAATCTCAAAGTTGTGCTGTTCTAGCGCTTTAATTACTCCGATATGCGCAAGCCCACGTGCACCGCCACTGCCTAAAATAAGTGAAATGCGTTTTTTCATCGTATTTATCTAATTTTAATGAATTTTTATTATTAATACATAAGATTACATACCGATACAATAAGATCAGTTAAACTTATTAGCTGGGTTAAAAATCGATACCGTCATATCAACTCATTT
The DNA here is from genome assembly GCF_057367955.1 of Pseudoalteromonas sp. NS-SX12. Lineage (NCBI taxonomy): Bacteria > Pseudomonadati > Pseudomonadota > Gammaproteobacteria > Alteromonadales > Pseudoalteromonadaceae > Pseudoalteromonas > Pseudoalteromonas sp. NS-SX12. Next base: position 397,327 of record NZ_CM170635.1, read on the forward strand.
TGGAATAAGCGCAGGAATACACTGCTGTCTAATGTCTCAGTTCGTAACAAAATAAATATCATCTCTGGCGCTCTGCTATTTGCCTTAATATTGTTTGCGAGTTTTGAGATCTATAAGCTCAATTCAATCAAATCGAGCTTTGAGCAGTACAGCCGTGTCGCGGTTAAGTTAGAAGTGACTACACTCAAAATTAATCGCGATGTAAATTACGTATCGCGCATTAATCGCAGCATTATGCTTGGTGACGATTATCAATCAAACCTTGCTAAAATGCGTGAACGTATCAAGGATATTCAATCGCATTTTTCACAGCTAAATTCATTAGCCCTTAACGACAACACCGAACAAAAAGAGCTCAAGCAACTGATTGTTAAATCACAATCATCCACCGAAACATTTTTATCAAAAAGTCTTCAGCTGGTTCAAACGCTCTCATCGACATCGACAAAAGCAGAACTTGAACAAGCATGGCAAACGTATAAACGTGATTACAGCCCTGTTGCTGCAAAATCTCGCGAAGACTTTGCCGCGCTTAACCGCAAAATGAATCAAGAAAGAGAAGTCATTTTTCAGGCAACGACCAACGATATTGACTCATCGATTTCCGTTAGTATTTATTTTGCTGTGGTTGCTGCTTTAGTTGCGGCAATATTAAGTTGGCTTGTCACAAACAATATTATTGCCCCGCTTAATACGTTGCGAAATTCCATTAATGATATTGCAAAGAGCAACGATTTAACGAAACGCACCCAAGTTAAATCGAACGATGAACTTGGCGTAGTGAGCCATGCATTTGATACGTTAATTGATAATTTCCACGGCACATTACAACAGGTGGTTAACGCCAGTGAACAGGTACATCAGGCGTCTAACATGCTGGCCCAATCAAGTGAAAATACTAGCTCGTTAATAAGCGAACAGCGCCAAGAAACCGATATGGTTGCGACTGCAATGAACGAAATGGCAATCACCGCTAACGAAGTCTCTCGCAACGCTGCCGATACAGCAACAGGGGCGATGGATGCAAACACTCAAGCATCCAGCGGGCAACAAGTTGTTGGGTCAACAGTCACCAGCATCGATAAGCTTGCGCAACAAATCGATACGGCTTCACTCTCGGTTGATAAATTATCAAACGATAGCCAAGAAATTGGCCGCGTACTCGATGTTATTCGCGGCATTGCGGAACAAACCAATCTACTTGCGCTAAACGCAGCAATAGAAGCGGCCCGAGCTGGTGAGCAAGGCCGCGGTTTTGCTGTGGTAGCAGATGAAGTGCGCTCGCTTGCATCACGTACCGAAAGTTCAATTCAAGAAATTCATCAAATGATTGAAAGCTTGCAAAATGGCAGTAAAGACGCGGTCGCATTAATGCTGCAAAGTAAGCAACAAGCAGAAGACAGTGTAAACAATGCAACACAGGCAGGTGAAGCACTTGATTTGATCACTACTGCGGTGGCAAAAATAAACGATATGGCGGCACAAATTGCAACCGCTGCAGAAGAGCAAACCAGTGTTAATGAAGAGATAAATCGCAATGTAGTGAATATTTCTACTATCTCAGACAACACCTCGCAAGAGGCCGCAAACACCAGCAGTGCAAGTACTGAACTCGCCGCACTTGCCAGTGAATTAAAGAACCAAGTATCGCAGTTCAAAGTGTAACGCATTAAAGGTGTAACGCGATTAGCTACGCAGCATATGCCTATAGCGATAAGCATAGGCACACTTGATATCAGTGAATATTGATACTTAAATTAATAACCGAGCTCCAAATTGTATACAATTTAAATCTCGGTTATTATGCCTGTTATTTCTATCGTTTAAAATGAGTTCGCTATGTCATTAAACCCCCTTGCCGAGCAATATGTAAAGCTTGTACTGGCAATTGGCCTTCATCACCCACACTATGTTGACGCTTACTATGGCCCAAGTGACTGGCAACCAACTATCAAAGAGCCGCTTGAAGCTATTCAACAGCAAGTTATAGAGCTTGTAGATAGCTTAAAAAATACAACACCAAATGAAAGCGAAACACTCAGACATACCTTTTTATTAAAGCAAAGCGAATCAATACTAACCTTTATAAGTGTGATTTCGGGCAACGCACCGAAATTTGATGATGAATCGCTTGCGTTATACGATGCCATTTCGCCAAATAAGACGGAATCTGAGTTTGATAATGTCCTACTAGAGCTTGAAAATCTGGTACCAGGCGATGGTAGTTTAAGCGAACGCATGGTGGCATTTAATGCACAATTTGAAATCCCCAAAAACAAACTCGATGACGTATTTAAAGCCGCAGTAGCGCGCTCACGGGAGATTACCAAACAGTATATTCCCCTTGCAGATAACGAGAATTTTCAGTTGGAGTATGTAACAAACCAAATTTGGAGTGGCTATAACTGGTATAAAGGCGATAACTTTAGCCTGATTCAAATGAATACCGACTTCCCGATTTATATTTCACGTGCGGTCGATTTAGCTGCCCATGAAGGCTATCCCGGCCACCATGTGTTTAACTCTCTGATGGAAAAGCACCTAGTAAACGAAAAAGGTTGGATGGAATATTGTGTTTATCCATTATTTTCCCCGATGTCACTGCTTGCTGAAGGCTCTGCTAACTATGGAATTGAAGTGGTTTTTCCAAAGCCTGAACGCATGGTCTTTGAAAAAGAAGTGCTCTTCGTGCTTGCCGGTCTCGATGTCTCACAAGCTGAGCGCTACTATCAAGTACAAGCGCTAATGCAAAAACTCTCTTATGCTGACAATATGGTCGCTAAACGCTTACTTGATGGCGAAATATCAGAGCAACACGCAGTCGATTTATTAGTTAAATACACATTAGTGAGTAAAGAGCGTGCAACACAGCGCTTAGGGTTTATTAAAGCAAACCGTGCCTATGTGCTTAATTACAACCTCGGCCAAGATATTGTTAAAGCCTACATTGAAAAACATGCCAATATGCAAGATAAAGCCTCTGTTTGGCAGGTGTTTGCCGATTTATTAGCAAATCCAAGGCCCGCTAGTTTATTGGTATAACTCATTCAATAAGGCCTTTTTTGTTGTTTCACTTTGTTGTAAGCCTCTAAAAAATTCCAAATAAGCAGTTACAACCAATACTCTTTGTGACTGCTTTATTTTATATCATTTAAAATCAATGTATTAAATAACCTGAGCTAGGAATAACAAATTACTTTCTAGCAGCTACTTTTACTTATTACTGCGTTAAATTTGTTTGCAATAGACTCGCTATTGACGCACAAATTTGCCTTGTACTAAGAAAAATTATCAAGCTAGAAGGCTTAAATAAAAATATATATGTATTAAAAATTGTTAGTTAACTTCTTATCCCAAGTTCAGGTTAAATAAAAAACTCAGTCAATTTTCTATTTTTCACACAAGCGTAACCGATTTGTAAAAAACCCTCGTTAGACTGTTTTTCAGTTTCTGGTCTAGACCATAATAATTTTACTAACTGAGAAGCCTTAACATGAAAAATATATCGCGTATTGCCGCCAGTATACTGCTGATAACAAGCCCCCACATTCTTGCCGCCGAAGCAAAACTGACAGGCGTTGTAAAAGATCAACATGCAACACTGCCAGGTGCCATGGTCAAAGTAGTTGGTACTAATAACAGTGCCGTTACCGACTTTAATGGCCGCTTTGAACTGCCTAAATTAACACCAGGTACGCATCAACTGGAAGTTAATTATATGGGTTACCAAACAAAGTTACTGAGCGTTTCTGTTAAAGATGATGAAATGAAAGTACTTGAAACCATTTTCCTCAATGCAAACAACACCAACAATGAAATTGAAGAAGTGGTTGCCATTGGTCAAATTCAACGTGGCGAAATGGCTGCAGCTAACAGCCAAAAAAATGCCAGCAATATTATCAATGTGATTTCAAGTGATGGCATTGGCAAATTACCAGACCGAAATGCAGCAGAAGCAGTACAGCGTATTCCGGGTATTTCCATTGAGCGCGACCAAGGGGAAGGCCGCTTTGTTGCTGTACGCGGTTTACCATCGCAATGGAGTTCAGCATCAATTAATGGCAATCGCTTACCAACCGCTGAAGAAGAAACCACCAGCCGCGCTACCGCATTTGATTTTTTCCCAAGTGAACTTATTGAATTTGTTGAAGTATCAAAAGCCATTTCACCGGATATGGAAGGTGATGCAATTGGCGGTAACGTTAATTTCATCACCAAAAAAGCCCCTGACGAATTTACCTTAAATACCAATATCGCGCTGGGCGCAAATGAACTTGCCGAAGGCACTAACTACTCTGCGAGTGTGCTATATGGCGACCGTATCGCCGATGACAAACTCGGTTATCTAATTAATGCCACTGCATGGAAACGTGATTGGGCGACGGATAACTTTGAACCTCGTCGCGGAAATGATGGTATTGGTATTCGTCGTTTAGAGCTTCGAGACTACACAGGCACACGCGAAACCTACGGTTTAAATGGCTCTTTAGAGTATACCTTAGATCAGGGTAAAGTCAGTGCAAGCGCAATGTACGGTACCTTAATCGACGATGAAACTCATTACAAACATCGTATGCGTTTTGACAAAGACCGCGTTGAAGTGCAACACATTCGCAATGAACTTATCACCGAAATGCGTGGCGGTGAACTTGCTGGTGAACATTATTTTGGTTTTGATAAAACACTTTCTTGGTCACTGTCGAGTTACGAAAATGAGTTCCGCTACGGCGATATGCCAAATGGCGAAGACAACAGTTACTTTGTTGTGCGTTTTGACCAAAAGAACGTTGGCTATGTTGGCCTTGAAGACCGTGGCACAGGTAAAAACTACGCCTACAACGAAGTGGACGGCGGCAGTGACCCATGGAATGCCATCAGCAACCACTTGCCAAATGGCTTTCAAATGTCACCGAGCGATACCAAGCTTGCATGGGTAGAGCTCTACAAAGTTTTCGTGAATGAAAAAGACAAAATCGTTTTCAGCAGTGATTTTGACTGGCAACTAGATAACAGCTTATTACTTAAATTCGGTGTGAAGTACCGTGATAAAGAACGCGTTGCCGAATTTGCTGATGAATTTTACGCATGGGACAGTGAGAACTACGGCGATGCGCCTACGCTTGCTGACTTTGCGTTAAGCGACCAACCAGGTCGAAATGATTACTTAAACGAACTAAGCATTGATTACGCAAGCCAGTTCTCTCAAGTGGCTTCCACGGATGCGTTAGCACAGTTTTGGACACAAAACCGCAATAAATTTAAGCTCGATGCCGGTGAATCAGCACTTATTTCAAACGGTGGCGCCCTTGGTCGTAACTTTGATGTAAACGAGCAACATGCCAGTATTTACGGTATGGCAACTTGGCAAGCTAATGAACAAATCGAAGTACTCGGTGGCCTGCGTTTAACCCAAACCGATACCGAAGTATCTGGCTTTACCTATCTTGCCGATCAAGACAAAGTGGTTGAAAGTAAAGCCGAGAATGATTATCTCTCTGTGCTGCCATCGCTCCATGTCACATATAAAATGAGTGATATGACCAATTGGCGTTTAGCACTCACGCGCACCTTTGCCCGTCCGGATTTTGGCTCATTATCGCCAGGTGCAACTTACCTAGAAGCAGATAACCAACTGTTTTCAGGTAACCCTGAACTCGACCCAACCTATTCAAACAACATTGATGTCATGTTTGAACATTACTTTGACCGACTTGGTTTAGTGTCAGCCGGTGTGTTCTATAAAGATATTGAAGATCCTATTTTCCAAAGCAGTTCCATTGGCAGTTACAACGGCCGTGAAGGTGTTAATTTAATTCGACCAGAAAATGGCGACAACGCATCGTTAGTGGGATTAGAACTTGCGTTTAATCGTGATTTTAGCTTTATCGCGCCAAGCCTTGAGAACTTTGGGGTAATGGCAAATGCGACTTTTATGGATTCTGAAATGACCATCCCAGAGCGCGATGACAAGGTGAGCATCCCTCGCCAAGCCGATGAATTATTTAACATTACCCTTTACTACGATAACACCTTCTTTGCTGCGCGTTTAGCTGTGAACCACAAAGGTGAGTACATTGAAGAGCACGGCAGCGATAAACAAAGCGACAGTTACTACGGTGACTATACCAGCGTTGATTTTACTACTTCATATCAAATTAATGACGATGCCATGGTTTACCTTGAGCTTAATAACTTAACGAACGAACCTTTAATGTATTACCAAGGTCAGCAAGGTCGCCCGCTGCAAGTTGAATATTACGGTATTCGCGGCATGCTCGGCCTTAATTATCGTTTCTAACATTCGTTAAAACGAAGTTTTAACGAATGTTTTTAACGCGAACAAGCTAACAGGGGTAAGGGTGCATCACAGTGCAAACTTAACCCCTTTGGTTACACATTAAGTTCACATAACACTATCACAATGGGTTCCCGAATAAATTGCCCTAAATTAACACTGATTTGTTGATAGTACCGAGGTTGCAAAGCACCTGCTTTGCACCCTTTTTCAAACGCAGTCGAGACGTATTATGTTGTTTAAAAATGCTAACTGGTTACAAAAGACACAAGGCCCCGCGTTCGTATTATTCGCAGCCTCCGCTGCCTTTATGACTTATTTTTGTATGTACGCATTTCGAAAGCCATTTGCCGCATCAAGCTATCTTGCATTTGAGCAAGAAAACTGGCTTGTAAGCTTTAAAGTGGCGCTGGTATTAAGCCAAGTATTTGGTTACATGCTAGCAAAATTTATCGGTGTAAAAGTGATTTCCGAAATGCAATCTAAGCAGCGAGCTAACGCCATCATTTTGATGATCTTAGGCGCAGAGCTCTCGCTGGTGTTATTTGCACTATTGCCAATTGGCCTTAACATTATTTGCCTATTTTTTAATGGTTTATCTCTTGGCATGATTTGGGGGGTCGTCTTTAGTTATTTAGAAGGTAGACGCACTACCGAAATCCTCGGTGCCATTTTAAGTATCACCTTTATTTTATCATCCGGTGTTGTAAAAACTGTTGGCCGCTATATTACCAACAACCTAGGCGTTTCTGAGTTATGGATGCCTGCCCTAACTGGCCTACTCTTTTTACCCCTATTGCTGCTCAGTGTTGTGTGTTTAAACGCCATTCCAAAACCTGATCAAAGCGATATTGCTGCAAGGCAAAAACGCACACCAATGGATGGCAAAGCACGATTTAACTTCTTTAAACAATATTGGTTTGGTATTACAGCGCTCGTTTTAAGTTTTTTACTTTTCACAGGCTTTCGAGACTTTTTAGATAATTTTCAAGCAGAACTCTGGATGGCGTTAGGTTATGGTGAAGAGCCTACCATTTTTGCTTACGCAGGCATTCGCATTTCATTTATCGTGCTGATTGCCCTTGCCATGATGGTACTGATTAAAAACAACAAAACCGCGTTTTTAGTCAATCATGGTTTTATCTTATTTGGTACATTGTTACTCGGTGCCAGTACTTATGGCTTCGAATTGGGCCTATTAGATGCCAAAGCCTGGATGGTACTACTTGGCGCAGGGCTTTATATCGCGTATATCCCCTACAACTGCTTTTTATTCGACCGCATGATTGCCGCCGTGGGTGGTGTTGCCAATGTGGGTTTTCTACTCTATTTAGCTGATTCAGCGGGGTATATCGGCTCGGTCAGTATTTTGCTGTACCGCACTTTTGCCGAGCCAGAGTTGTCATGGCTGAACTACTTTATTGCTACCAGTTACTGGATCTGTGCGGTTGCAAGCGTATTGGTCATCAGTTCCCTTTGCTACTTCAGCATTATTTTATCTAACAAATACAACTATAAACGAGCACTTAATGCTAAGTCGCTCGCACCAACTCATTAAGGACTATTTATGAAACAAGTAGAAGCACTTATTCTCGACTGGGCAGGCACCGTTGTTGACTATGGCTCAATTGCACCCACTACCATCTTTGTTGAAGCGTTTAAATCAGCCTATGATTTTGACATCACGCTCGAAGAAGCACGAATTCCAATGGGTATGGGTAAATGGGATCATATCGAATCACTTGGCAAACTCGACAGTGTTAATCGCCGTTGGTGTGAACAGTTTGGTAAGTCAATGACCACCGAGCAAGTTGACCATATTTATCAAACCTTTATGCCGCTGCAAAAAGCCAAAGTTGCGGATCGTTCAGCACCTATCGAAGGGGTGCTACCCGTGATCCAACGCTTACAAGCAAAAGGAATTAAAATCGGTAGCTGTTCAGGCTACCCGCGCGAAGTAATGACCGAACTTGAAATTGCCGCAGCTGAGCACGGCTATCGCCCAGATTACTGCGTGGCAAGTGACGAGTTAACAGCGGGCTCTCGCCCCGGTCCTTGGATGGCATTGGAAAATGTTAACAAGCTGGCAATTAATTCAGTCAATCACTGTGTAAAGGTCGATGACTCAGTTCCCGGTATTTTAGAGGGATTAAATGCAGGCATGTGGACAGTGGGTGTTGCACTCACGGGCAATGCTGTAGGCAAAAGTGAAGAAGAATGGCAAGCATTATCAGCAAGTGACCAAACTAATTTAACACGCGAAGCATATGCCCAATTATCAAGCGCAGGTGCTCATTTCGTGATTAATAGCTTAGCCGATATTGAACCGGTTCTTTTTGAGATTAATGCACGCTTAGCAAGAGGCGAACGCCCTTAATGACGTATCAACCCTTTTGGTTTGATCAAGCAATGGCTGAAGAAACAACCTCTGTTTCTTCAGCTGGTATTGATGAAAACCCTTACGACATTGCAATTATTGGTGGCGGATTTACCGGACTTTGGACAGCAATCACCATTAAACAACGCGAGCCAAACACACGTATTGTGATCCTTGAAAAAGATTTATGTGGCCAAGGGGCTTCGGGTCGAAATGGCGGTGCCATGTTAACGTGGTCAACCAAGTATTTAAGTTTGAAAAAACGCTTTGGTGAGTCACAGGCCAAGTGGCTAGTGCAACAATCTGAAAACGCCGTTCATGCAATATCCAAATTTGCCAAAGAGCATAATATTGACTGTGATTTACGTATCGATGGCTGTTATATCACTGCATCCAATACTGCGCAGCTAGATGTGCTTACACCCTGTCTTAATGCCCTAGACGCTGTTTCGCTTAATCAATGGCAAGTTGTAAATAAAGAGCAGCTGAAACACACGGGCTCACGTCAGAATCAACACGCGGTCTTTTCACCTCACGCTGGCAGCGTGCAACCGGCCAAGCTGGTTCGCGGACTACGCCGTGTTGCCATAAAAATGGGCATAGTGATAAGTGAATCTACCCGTTATGTTTCCCACAGAAAGGTAAACGCACCACAAAACCAGACTATTAGCGTTTGTTATAGCGATAAAAGCCAGTCAATAAAAAGCCTTAAAACTGAAAAATTGTTATTTGCCGTCAACGCCTGGTTACCAGAGTTAATGCCGCAATTTTCGCGAAATGTTGTGTTGGTATCATCCGATATGGTGATTACTAAGCCGATGCCTGAAAGGCTAAAAGCACTTAATCTTAACCATGGGGCAGCAGTTATCGATTCGCGTATTTTTGTGAATTATTACCGCACAACATCCGATGGCCGTTTAATGCTCGGTAAAGGCGGTAACTATTTTAGTTTTGCCAATCAGATGAGTAATAAATTCAACGCCCCCAGCCAATATCAAACTGAGTTACAACACTCACTTAATTATTTCTTTGGCGATCATGGCTTTGAAATTGAGCGCACCTGGACAGGTCCATCAGATCGCAGCGTAAGCGGCTTTCCATTTTTCCAAGAGAGCGATAAAAATGTAGTGGTTGCAGCAGGTTACTCGGGTAATGGTGTGGTGCAATCGTATTTAGGCGGGCAAATTCTCGCGTCTATGCTAATAAATACGCACGATGAATGGCGAAAGTGTGGCCTTGTAAACCAAAACCTTGAACGTTTTCCAATCGAGCCCTTTCGCACACTTGGCGCTTATGTCATTCGTAACGGCATCAGGCGAAAAGAGCGCGCGGAGGATAACAAAGAAGCACCATCTAAACTCGATAATTACTTAGCTAAGCTTTCCGGTGCTGCTGCAAAGGCCGATACAAATTAACGCGCGATTCATATGCTTGACATATTTCTTAGGCCTAATAGCATAGGCCTCGTTTTCTGCAGATTCTAAAAGCCGCTTTCTATGTTGCTATATCAAAAAATACAAAAGTATATTCAAACACATATCGCCAATGGTGAACTTGCTATTGGTGATAAACTGCCATCGGAGCGCACGCTGCAAGAACACTTTAATTCTACGCGTATTACTGTGCGTGAAGCATTAAACCGCCTCGAAGCACAAGGCTTAATTTACAGCCAAAAACGTCGCGGCTGGTTTGTGACACCCAATAAACTTAAGTGGCGACCTGCAACTAAGGTTAATTTTTATCAATTAGCGCAAGAGCAAGGCTTTACGCCAAACACCCATGTGTTGAGTATCGAGAAGCAAGAAAATGTGTCGCTTAACCAGCACTTTAGTGGGGATACGTTATATAAAATCGAACGTGTTCGCAGCCTTGATGGCCGACCAATTATGTTTGAGCAGATTAACTGCGATGCCAGCCGTTTTGATGATTTAGAATCACAACCGCTCAATGGCTCAATCACCACGATTATGACCTCTCATTATCATGTGGATATTAACAACGAAGAATGCGTTATAAGTGTTACAGTACTGCCCGATGATGTTGCCAAAAGCCTTGAAAAAAATAGCGGTGCGCCGTGTTTAAAAGTGATTCGTCAGCGTTACGAAACAAGTGGTATTTTAATCGATTACAATATTGAATACTGGTTACACGATGCCATTGAAATGATTGTAATTGGTCAATAATAGGTAAAACACTAGCATTCACTTTTTATCACTTTTACTCTAAATTTAACCGCTAACATTTTAACTCTGTTGGATTTTTACTAAACTCAAAGCATAAGTTGCTAAGCGGCAGAGTTAATGAGTATCAGTTACCAAGAAGCAGTGGGTGTTAGCACCACCATAGAGATCATCGCCTGTATCTTCGCGCTATTTATTTTGCGCTCGGTAATGAAAGACAACAAAGAAACCCCCTACCTTTTTGGTTACTTTATTAGCTCGTTACTGTTCTTTTACTTTCTTAATAAATCGACCTTAGAGATTGGCAATACAGGTTGGTACATTGAAGACTTATTGGGGAGCTTAACATCGCTCTTTTTTGGTTTAACCATTTGTAAAAAAGGCCATAGCGAATGGCTTTGTAAATTATTAATCGCAGCATTTATTGCGTTTTCAGCGTCGATATTATTTGTTGCAAACCACGTTCATTACACCATGTCTTTTTCGGCATTTTGCATTCTGCTTGCGTTTGTTAGCCTTGTTCGTACTAAAAATTTAAACCAAGCAGATAAAGGCTTAGCCATATTTATCGCTGTGTCTTTGCTGGTTATATTTTACGAATTAAATAGTATTCCTCATAACATTAGTCGAATTGAGTATTACGCATCTGATTTCTATTATCCGCTGGTTTATTTTTCATCGTTAATATTAGTATTAACGGTATTTATTTTTACCAGCCAATTAATAAACCTTACGCTGAAATACAAAACGCTCGCCACGCAAGACGCACTCACCGGTTTATATAATCGGACTTCTGTTTATGATTTAGTTAACAACCAGCTGGCGCTCGCAAAACGTAATAAACAAGCTTGCGCTGTACTTATGTTAGATATTGATCACTTTAAACAAGTAAATGATCAGCATGGGCATCAACAGGGAGATGATGCAATTAAGCTTGTGGCACAGCAAATACAACACTGCACACGTGAATACGACATTAGTTGCCGTTATGGCGGTGAAGAGTTTTTTATTTTTTTAACCAATACTGACAGTAATCTTGGCTTTCAAATTGCCGAACGCATTCGTGGTTCGGTGACGGAACACTCAAAAGATAAAGCCTACGGGCCATTAACCATCAGTGTTGGATTAACACAGTTTAATGAAACCGTGTCTTTGGATGATAATATTGCACAAGCTGATAAAGCCTTGTATCAGTCTAAACAAGCTGGACGTAACCAAACAACGATTAACTAACAAAACAAAAGGCAATAACCTTAGTTATCACCTTTAGCTTATCGACAATTTTATCTTAAGCTTCTAACCAAAATCGGCTGCGCTTTATTGCACTAAGTAATCGCGTTATATCATCAGGGTAAATTTCGCCAATATTACCAATGCGAAAACAATCAGCATCTGATACTTTACCCGGATAAATTACAAACCCTTGCTCTTTTAACGCACTGTAAAACAAAGCAAAATTGTATTTATTACTGGTTGGTGAATAGAACGAGGTGATAATCGGCGAATGCAGCTCTTTCGCTAGCAAGGTCTCAAATCCAAGTGCGTGCATACCATCAACTAAACGCTGTTGATTTTCTTTGTAACGGTTATAGCGCGCTTTAACACCGCCTTCCTCTTCTAATTCCAAAAGCGCCTGATAGAAAGCTCTTACCACATGAGTCGGCGACGTGAAACGCCACTTACCGTTATGATCTTCCATGGTTTTCCACTGCGCGTACAAATCTAAGCTAAGCGAGCGTGCAATGCCTTGGCATTGCTCAATAATTGCCTTTTTAACAATCACAAACCCAAACCCCGGTACACCTTGAATACATTTATTAGCAGAGCTTATAAGCACATCTATGTTAAGTTCAGCCATATCAAGCTCAATACCACCAAAGCTGCTCATTGCATCTAATATAAAGGTTTTTTGGTACTTTTTAGCAAGCGCGCCCATTTCAGCAACGGGGTTAAGCATACCTGTGGTTGTTTCACAGTGCACCATGGCTATGTGAGTAATATCACTGTGTGTTTGTAACTGCTCTTCAACCTCAGCCATATTTGGTAACTGGGTTTCATTTAAATTTACTACCTGCGCATTAATATTTAAGTAATTTGCAATTTCAGCGATGCGCTTACCATAAGCGCCATTATTAATGATAAGCAGTTTATCAGTGTTTTTAATTAAACTGCCAAGTGCTGACTCAACGCTTGCCGTACCACTGCCTTGCATTAATACACTGGTATAATCGTGAGTGTTACTCGCAAGTGCCGTGAGTTTTGCACGGATCGCCTCTACAACCTCAATGTTATAGTCGTCATCCCAGGTACACCAATCTTTAAGCATTGCTTGCTTTACTGTATTACTGGTTGAGAGTGGGCCCGGCGTCAATAACAAGTATTCATTCATTTCATCTTTTCCAATCTGGTATAGTCCAGATCATTTAAGCATAAAAATGACCTCGAATTATGAAACTTCAATGACAAATAACGGTTCGGGATAAACCTTAGATAGGAGTTATTCGGCTTTTAGTGGTACAAACTGCCCATTAGTCAGTGATAAAAGATCACTTGGTTGAAGTTCAATCTCCAAACCGCGACGACCGGCGCTCACATAAATAGTGGATTGTGCTTTAGCAGAGTCATCAAGCAGGGTTTTAAGACGTTTCTTTTGTCCAAGTGGGCTTACGCCGCCAAGTACATAACCGGTTGAACGCTCAACATCGAGCGGTTTGGCCATTTTGGCTTTTTTTGCTTTACTCGCCTTGGCCACAGCTTTTAGATTTAACTTTTGGTCGACAGGAATAATCGCGACAACCAGCTCGCCATTATCTAAGCTTGCTACCAGCGTTTTAAACACAGTGGCCGCAGATACGCCAAGCTTTTCACTGGCTTCTAACCCGAAAGATGCAACACTGCTGTCGTGTTCATACTGGTGTACGGAGAAATCTATCTTCGCTTTTTCTGCTGTTTTAATTGCTGGCGTCATGATTTTGCTCATAAAACTAAGATGTTATAAGCAGCTTACATAAGCCAATTCAAAAGCAAAAGCACTTTTAATGTGAAAATAGTGCGACCTTAAAAGTATTCATGTCCAACAAAAAATAGTTCAGGTCGCACTAGGGAGGGTTGATACGGGGTTATCCAGTGAATCTGGCGAATTCTTGTGGACTTAATTCGCCATTATTATCACGGTCTAAATGTGTAAATTGTTCAAGTAGTGCGTGATTGCGTTTCGCCTCGTCTACGCTGATGGTACCGCTGTTGTCAGAATCGAACAAAGCAAACTCTTCATCTGCAACGGCTTTTACGGTGGCAAATAACATTACATACATTGAGATTGCGATAACTAAGGCTTTTTTCATTTCACTTCACTACTTGATTTAATAAAAAAAGTTGGACTCACTCGGCATACTGATTGACAAGGAGTTAAGTGAGCCCAACTGTAAAACGGGATATTTAAGAAGCTTTAAACCTATGACGCTTTAAACTTCGAAAATTCCTCTTTGCTTAACTCGCCACTGTTGTCTACATCTAAGTCAGCAAATTGGTGAACTAGCGATACGTTTTGCATTGCTTCGTCTTTGCTGATAGAGCCGTTACCGTCTGTATCAAGTGTTGCGAAATCGTCCGCTGCAACTACTGAGAATGAACTTGCGATAACAAATACTGACATTACTAATTTTTTCATTTTAAATTCCTTCATCTTTACTTTGGGTTTGTTACTTAACGTTGGAAAGTAGCGCACTTCCCTTGGTACGGATTAGCCTTTAAATGCTGCAAACTCGTCTTTGCTTAGCTCGCCGTTACCATCAACATCCAGTGTTTTAAATTGCTCTGAAAGTGCTTCATTTTGTGCCGCTTCCTGCTGGCTGATTGCACCATTGCTATCGCTATCAAGTGTTGCGAAATCGTCCGCTGCAACTGCTGAGAATGAACTTGCGATAACAAATACTGACATTACTAATTTTTTCATTTGGAACTTCCTTTCATTTTAACTTTGAATATCTAAACTGATTGGAAAGTAGCGCACTTCCCTATTATTAAGTGGTAAGGCGTTTATTAGCCTTCAAATGCTGCAAATTCGTCTTTGCTGATTTGCGCATCTTCGTTTGTGTCTAACTCTTGAAACACTTCAGCTACTTTGCTGTTTGCAGCTGCTTCTACTTCAGAAATGAAGCCATCTTTATTAAGGTCAAGCTCATCAAATAATGTGTTTGCTTGTGTATTAAATGCTGCTACACCAAGTACTGCTGTTAAATATGCAATTGCTCTAATCTTCATGGGTATTTCTCCCTATATTTGGATGTCTGTTAAATTTTTGCTTAACGCAAAATACATTTGTTAAGCTAGTCTCGTTTTATGCTTTCGCATTGTCGCTAAGACTATTACAAACATAATGCCAACTTTAAAAAAAGCATATAAAACAAATAGATAGGATATTTTAGAGGTATTTCGCTCGAAAATAAGCTGTTTATTTGTTGCTAAATTGCAACAACAAAACAGCCATCATATTTTTATCTATATAAAACAACTGGTTACATTGTCGCAATTTTGCAACAACTAATTTAATTTCTACTTTTAATCGAGCAAAAGCTGTTCGGTTCAGCCTGTATTTGCAAAGGTTTTTTTTAGTGAAACAATTTTTTTCTCAGTCGTTACAAAAACAAGCGCTAGTTGCCATGTTAGTGGGTGTACTTCCGATCGTATTGCTTACACTGTGGTATGCCACCAGCATCTCGAAACACCAGCAAGAAACGCTTAGTATTTATGATGAAAATCAGGAGCTTATACTCGAATACAATTATATAAAAGCAGACGTAAATGGCATTGAAAAGGCGCTCAAAAACAACCAACTGTTAAAGAGTGAACAATTACAAATTAGTATCGAACAAAAATGGCAAACCACGCAAAATCGCATCGAATTACTAAAATTAAAACTCGCGAAAAGTGATTTTGTTGCTAAATTGCAACAAGCGACATTATTAGACCCAAAAAGCGCTGACGAATTTGCGCAACTGGTGGCGCAACTTAAACAACTTGATGCCAATTTTGATGACACACTAGATACCCGCCTAGCAAATAAAAATGAACAGTTTAAGTCGTTACAAACCGAGTTTGTTGTTGGCCTTATTGTGTTACTGCCGATATTAGTGATTATTAGTTCGTTTTTAATCTTTCGCATTTGTCGTCAACTCAATCAGGTTGAAACCGTGTTATCTGATGTAGGTAAGGGGCAGTTAGATCAGCCGATAAAATTATCAGGTAGCCATGAGCTGCAACAACTTGGTAGGCGACTTGACTGGCTTCGCTTGGCACTAAAACGCGTGCAACAACAAAAGGAAACCTTTTTACGTCATGTCACACACGAACTGAAAACACCGCTAGCCTCAATTAATGAAGGCAGCAGCTTATTAAACAGCGGTTTACTTGGCGAGGTAAGTGATAAACAAGGTAGAATTCTAACCATAATGCAACAATCGGTCGAAAAGCTTGCGCGCATGATTGATGATTTACTTAATTACAGTGCAGCCAGCCACCCTGACGGATTACAACAGGTCACCTCTTTCAACACACTTGAAGAAGAAATTAACCGTCACTTAAGTGATACTATTGCGAATAAGGACGTCGCTATATGTTGGCACATTAGCGCTACAAATAAGGTACCTCACTTACCGTGTAAATTGATCCTTACGCAACTAGTCAGCAATGCGCTAAATCATGCGACGAGCACAGTAGATATTTACATTAGACAAAATCATAATACCATTGAACTTAACGTGGCGGACGACGGACCAGGCATTAATCAAGAAGAAGCACACTTACTTTTTCAGCCTTTTTACCAAAGCGAACACAATAAAAACAAGCAAGGTTCTGGGTTAGGGCTTGCCATTGTGTCAGAATGCGTCAATCAATTAAAAGGCGATATCACATGGCAAGAAACAGACTCAGGTGCAAACATACTAATTACATTCCCAAGCCAATGAAGATATTTAAACTAATTACACATTTAAGTGCAGCACTGCTTATTGTCGCATGTACAAGTACACCACCTGTGCAAAATAACAGTGAACACACTCAGCCGACAACAAATAAAGCGGCAGAACAAACGCATCAACCGATTACCGCAGTAATAAACGCCTTGCTTGCAAATTGTACTCAAGCGCCAACACGCCCAACTCTTGAAAACGAGGCGTTACAAACATTTATTGGTGAATATTGTACAACGACCTCTACCAACAAACAGTTAAAACTGATTGAGGACATTAAAGCCAACGCGTTATGGCCAAATGATTACGTGGTTTGGTTTGATTCGTTAACTTGGCATACGGAAAACTTACGAAAACAAAAGATCACTAACTTTTATTCAGATTCAAAAGCTCAAAAACACGAGCAACAATTGCTCGAGCTGCAAAGGCAATTAATTGAACTTAAACAAAAGCTAGTCGACATTGAAAAACAACGCCTTGAAACCTCTCTTTCAGAAAACAGAACACAATAAAGGACACCTATGAAACATTTGGCTAGCGCTGCCAATTTATTACTGGTTGACGATGACACTGCGCTTGCAGAACTGCTTGCGATTCGCCTTGAAGGCAACGGATATAATGTCACTGTGGCTGAAAATGGTAATCAAGCACTTGCCCTGTTAAAGCAAACCGCCATTGATTTAGTGATCACCGATTTTAAAATGGCGAATATGGATGGCTTTGCTCTTAATCAAGAAATCAAAAAATTTTACACTGGCATGCCAGTAATTATGATGACGGCACATGGCTCTATTCCCGATGCGGTAGATGCCATGCACCAAGGGTTTGTTAGCTTTTTAACAAAACCTATCGATAGCCAACAAATGCTTGATGTGATTGAAAAAACGCTTGCCGGCAAAGTAAGCCAAAACAGCAGTGTTGAGCCAGATAACTTTCATGGCCTCATTTACCAAAGTGAAAAAATGCACCAATTAGTGCAGCAAATAAAAGCGCTGGCAAACAGTAAGGTTAATATCCTTATTCAAGGTCAAAGCGGTAGCGGTAAAGAAGTCGCAGCAAAAGCCATTCACTTAGCCAGTAATCAAGCCAACGGTCCTTTTATTGCTATTAACTGTGGTGCAATGCCAGGTCACTTACTTGAATCAGAGCTATTTGGTCATAAAAAAGGGGCATTCACAGGCGCAGTGAGCGATAAAGAAGGTTTAGTGCAAGCGGCCAACGGCGGTACCTTATTTTTAGATGAAATTGGCGATATGCCGCTTGATTTACAAGTTAAATTATTACGGGTATTACAAGAGAAAAAAGTTCGTCCGGTTGGCAGTCAAGTTGAACAAGAAGTAGATATTCGTGTGGTCTCGGCAAGCCATAAAAATATTGTGCAAGCGGTCAAAGATAATCAATTCCGTGAAGATTTGTATTATCGCTTAAATGTGGTTTCAATTACCTTACCGAGCTTAAAAGAACGCTTAGATGATATCCCCCTACTTGCCACGCGATTTTTAGCCAAACTCACCGACGATGCCAAACAATTTAATCCACAAAGTATCACGCGAATGCTAAGTTACGATTGGCCGGGTAATGTGCGTCAACTGCACAATATCGTTGAACACTGTATTGCCATTAGCGCTGGAAATATTATTACCGAAGATGTTGTCGCAAACGCATTGCCTGATTCAGACGAAACGCATAACGCCTTTGTTGGTTTAAATGAAGCCAAACGTCAGTTTGAATATGACTATATTCAAAAGGTGTTAGCACTGTCTGGTGGCAATGTGTCTGAAGCTGCAAAACTGGCACAACGAAACCGCTCCGACTTTTACAAATTAATGAAAAAACACGAAATTAATAATGAGTGATCATACAGTTACGTAATAGTGTTCCGTTACACTTGGGCGTTATCACCGTTTTTGGATTGGTTTAAGTCTGCGAGTAAAATGAGGCTTAAACCAATTATCGCAATATTCGTTGTAACTGGATTAAATGCTTCAATCAGTAACGACGGCTGTAAAATCGCAACAAACAGTAATAAACCACATAACGCTAAGATATTGAAATATAAAAGCAGTTTTGAACGATAATAAACAAAAATAAGCAGACCGAACAACACTTCCCCAACTCCTGCGGCTTTAGTAATGAAGTATGAGGCTTCTTCAGAAAACCCGATACTCGCCGTCATTAATTTTTCAAGTGGCGCAATATGCACTAGTTTTGGAAAAATTCCGTGATACAACCAACTAAAACTCACGATATAACGAGCAATTTGAACTGATGACACCGAGTTTCGTCCTTGATTTACAGCATTAATATTGACGTCATCCTAACATCAAAACACCCAGCAACGTTTTAAAGATTGCAAAAAACACCAATTTAAATCGCTTACGATGTATTACAACCATAAAAAACACCCAAACAACGACGCGCCGTTTGGGTGTTGGCCCCAAGCCTTACAGCATTTTTCGAAAAATGAGTTTAAGCGCGCCCAAGCATGCGCAATAAGGTGACATCTTTACTCAACAGGTGATGTTTAAACGCACCCAGAATATGCAACGCAATCAATCCAGTTAAACAATAGGCAATATACGAATGCGCTGCTTTAGCTAAAATGAAAATGGTTTCGCTATAGGGAACAGCAGTAGAATCGATGTAATTACTGGCAACCAATGTAAAACCAAAAATATCAATACCGTAACCGCCAAAACCTGAGTACAACATACCACTTATAGGCATCATAATAGTACCGGCTAATAGCGCCCAGTGGGCTGCTTCAATGAGCTTTTGTTGATGGTGTGACACCGCTGATGTAGGCGTTAGCAACCCTTTTTGAAGACGATACAAAGCACGCGGAAGTACGACTAGCAAAGCTAACACACCAATAGACTTATGCGTTGGGTAAAGTGCCCACACCTCCCAATACACCATGTAATAACCTACGCTGATCAGGCCCAACATAATAAACGCGCTCAACCAATGAAAGTAGCGAGTGGTACGATTAAGTGACGGTATATTCATTTTAATTACTCCAATTATGTAATGCGCCATACGTTAAAGTGCACAATAACAGGGGTAAAGTTGGCTGTGATAAATTCACTTATTTTGGGATGAACGGCACGCCTCCATTCATCCCAAAAGCCTATATTTACTGGGCTAAAAGCTGTTTCACAAGTTGCCGTTGTGATTTGCTCACAGGTACGTTTTGCGCATTAGCAAGTACTAAATTGGCATTGCCTGCTCGAATGTTTTGCATGTGTTCTGTATGCACTAAATTAACAATGTAAGAACGGTGTGTGCGAATAAAGTAATCACTTGGTAATAAAGCGATAAGCTCTTTCATTGTCATGCGCAGTAAATAGGTTTTATGTTTTGTCACTATGTCGATATAGTTGCCGGACGATTTAGCGTAATAGATATCACTAAAAGCTAACCTCAATTCAGATGTGACTAACTGGCCTGACAATGGTGCTTTTTCGTCACTTACAACAACGCTTGAATTTGCGCAGTTTTCTACGGTACTCGATTCAGAAAAGAGCTGCTTTCTCGCCCAGACCACCAGAACAATACCGCCATAGGCAAAAACGTGTTTATGCCAATTATAAAACACACTTTCTTGCCATCTAATTCCCTCAAACAAGATATCTAAACTGGTATTAACGCACAGTACAATAAGCAGCGCACTTACACCTATTGATAAGATACGTTTAAACGAAAACTGCGCCTGTAATCCCATACAAATAAGTGGCGTTATCAGTAACCAAATACCGTATTTCTGCAATGACCACGCAATAGACGAGGCAATATCAACACGTGTTTTTGCAATAAATAAACTATGAACGGTACAATTTAAACAAACCAAACTCAGCATAAATAACCATGCGAGTGTCAGTAATTGATAATCTTTAAGGGTAAGAAATTTTTTAGCGAGCACAACCATTCCTGTCTTTGCAAAACGAGTGTGTAATCATAAGAAATGGTCTTATCTGAGTAAAATGCTATTTTCGAAAGAGATATATTCGATAGCAATAGCAATGCAAGGGTTTAAACGCAGTTCATATTTATGTGCTGAGTAATGAGCATCGCGTTTACAGTAGATGCCTTGTGCAGGTGTCACCTACTGTAAACCCCGATTACAATTAATGAGGCTTAATAAATTCGCCCGCTAGCGCGCCGGTAAACGTGCCCGCTTTAATCACATGCTGGCCATTTATAAACACATCGTTAAATCCACTGGTCAATACATTCCATTGTTTAAAGCTGGCATTGACCGTTACATCTTTAGGATCAAACACAATCAAATCAGCGGATAGCCCGTGTTTTATTGCACCTCGATCTGAAATATTGAGTGCATGTGCTGTGGCCGTTGTACTTTGATAAATAAACGTTTCTAAACTAAGTACCTGCTGCTCAAGCACATACGTGGTTAGTTTTTTCGCAAAACTCGCATATTTACGTGGGTGACCATTACTTCCATCTGATGATGTGACAACCCACGGCTTAACCATAAAGTGATTAACATCCTGTTCCGACATATTAAACGATGCAACTTTCACAACAGGACCTTGTGCCAACTCAATCACGGTATCTGCAGGCGTAAGTGAACGGTCTTTTGCAACCTCAGCGAGGGTTTTACCAGTAATCCCCTTTTGCTCTGTGACGGTAATAAGCAAGCGTTCAGCCCCACCACGGCGACGGATATTTTCACTTATTTCAGTAAAAATTTGTTGATATAAACGTTTATCTTTTAAGCGCTTAATAGTGGCTTTTTTACCCCCTTCGCGCACCCAGCTTGGTACAACAGCGCCACTGATTGAGGTTCCTGATGCAAGCCAAGGATATTGATCGGCTGTTATCTTTATGCCACGTTGCTGCGCCGCTTCAATAAGTGCAATCGCATCATTTGCTTGTCCCCATACATCAACGCCGAGCGCTTTAATATGACCAAGATGCAATGGCATCTTGGCTTGCTCCGCTACATGAATTGCTTCTTTTACCGCGTTTAAAAAGCCAATATTAAAAGTACTTTCGTCTCGTAAATGCGTTTCATAAATGCCTTGGTAATTAGCAGCGACTTTAGCAAGTGTTACCACTTCTTCTGTCGTTGCAAACGTGCCCGGTAAATAATAAAGCCCTGTTGATAAACCTAATGCGCCAGCTTGCATATTGCGCTCAACAAGGGCTTTCATTTTATTCATTTCTCGCGTACTAGGTTGACGGTCTTCTTTTCCCATTACCGCATTGCGCACTGTATTATGGCCGATAAAAAATGCGACATTTGTACCAATACCGTGCGATAACAGCTGCTTTGTAGTTTTAGCAATTGAGAGCGGACTTTTGCCATCGTTACCATTAATTACTGTGGTGACACCTTGCGTGAGGTAGTTCAAATTAGCGCTCGTTTTTTCGTTTTTCAGTTCAGACAAGCTGTGCGTATGTGGGTCAATAAAGCCTGGACTAATCACTTTACTACCGTAATCAATATAATTTACATCTAAAGAACGGTATTTAAAGCGTTGGCCGATATCACATATTGTTTTTCCACAAATTGAGATATCAAGGGCTTCAAAGGATTTTTTATCGCTATTGAATACGCGTTCGCTACTGATCACATAATCAATTTGTGGCTTGGCAAACACACTAAGACTCAACACACTCAATGTTAATAGTAGATACTTCATGGTGTTTCCTATTTTGCTGTTTTGGACTGATTAAGTAAGGTTTCACTCAAGGTGTTCGCTGCCGAAATTGCCACTTGCTTAATCACCTTACGATTGGTGTTATCACCCATTTCGTATGTAATGGCGTGCACACCATAGGTATCTGATAACCACTGTTTAAATACGCCGCGCCCTGGGTTATGTCCTGGCTTATCAAGCACAGTGAAATTTGGTTCAGCAAGCGCTAAGCGTTCAAGCCAATTAACGGTGGTATCGTCAGGTGTTAAGCCTTTGCCTTGCGGCATAGTGTAAAACACATCGTGGTGTGTTGAGTGAAAATCAACACCGTAGGTTATCTTGCCGCCACGTTTAACTATCGTATCTAAATATTGCTTAATTGCCGCGGTTTCAGGTTGCTTAAAGTGTTTCCAATCGCGGTTGAGGTCAACCCCGTTAACATTGTGTCGCCAATGACCAAGTGCTACACCATCAGGGTTAATATTTGGTACAAACACAATATTGTAGTGTTGCCTAAAAGTTGAATTTTCTAGCAGGGTTTCACTAAATGGGAAATACGCTAAAGCACCGGTAATTTCTGGTGGGTGCTGGCGTCCTATCACCAATAAATATTTGTCGCTTTGCCCTTTACTCAATAGCGCTGTAATGGCGCGTCCTTGAACCGATTGGCCAAGAGAAACTGAGGTTAATTCAAACCGCGTTTTAATGTTTTGCATCCAATTTTCATACGCGTGATTAGACACAATTTCTTGTCCTGCAACCAACAATGGCGTGTCGCCAAGTGTCACTTGGAACACTAAATCACCGTTTTTAATACGGTACGGTAGCGCGGTCCAATTTACACCATCGACACTAGCCTTGGGATGATAACGATGTTTACCACCATAGTACTTCACCCTAACGGTCACTTCGCTTGCGGTTTTTGCCTCTAACTTAAACGCGTACCAAGGGCTGTCATTAATCGGTTTATTTTCCGGTTTAATGCTAATTGAGACATGGTTGCCATTGATTTTGCAATCATTCACTCGTGCACTTTCAAAATCAGTCGTTAACAACAGTGACTCACTTTGACAGCTTGCTTTACCATCAAAATTAACGCTTGCGTGTAACGTGCAGCAAATGAATAAAAGCGATGCAGATAAGAGGTGTTTATGAAATAACATAATGTGCCTTAAGAATACGAGAAATAGCGGCATTGTTTATGCCGCTGGTTGCTTACATCACGTTTCAGAATTAAAACGATTTGCTGATATCAAAATAGAAATAACGGCCTCGGTTAGAATGCACACTTGAGAAGTAACCAAAGCTTTCATCCGCAATCGGTGGCTTCTCGTCAGCAATGTTACGAACGCCAACACGTATACGCGTTTTAGATAACCAACCTGCGTCTTTAAAACGATAGTCGCCGTATAAATTTATGGTCGTAAAACTATCTATTGGCAAAGGCTCACCATCTGATGTGGTAATGCTAGTATCGTAAAAATCACTTACATAGTTTGCAGTGGTACCAACTGACCACTGGTCGCGCTTAAAACGCATTGACGCATATGCGCGCCACTCAGGTCGGCCATTTTGCTGGATTAAATCGCCAGCGCCCGTAATCACAATAGATTCTGGTACGGCTGGATCGCCAGCTTGCTGCGCCGCTAGCACTTGCGCTGTAATGTCATCAGGTTGTTGTTCGAAACGAATTAAGCGCGCTGCGTTCACCTTAAAATCAAAATTACCAAAGTCGGTTTTTAGGTCATAAAAAACACTAAAATCAACGCCTTCAATTTCTCTTGGGCTTAAGTTGTCATATTGATTATTAACATGGATCACTTCATTGTCATCACCGCGAATAACATTTGCATTACTGCCACCTTGCGAGCGCAATAATGAATCATAGAGTAAGTGCGTTTGACTGTTTAAAATACCTACCACACCATCTTGTTCGATATTCCACCAGTCGGCAGTCACAGTGATGTTATCAAATGGCATAAGTACTAAACCAAACGATGTATTAGTATCGTCCTCAGGTTTTAAGTTTTTGTTACCACCGCGAATTTCTGTTATGCCATAAGAACTGTCGGTAATCGGGTCGTAGCGCGTATTTGAACGTGAAATTCCTTGTTCAACAACCTGTGGTAAGTTTGGCGCTCTAAACCCTTCGGCATAGGCGGCACGTACCTGTAACCAATCGCTTGGCATCCAGCTCAATGCCACTTTAGGTTTGGTCACTGATCCCACATCAGAAAAGTTTTCATAACGCGCAGCAAGTTGAAGCTCTAAATTTTTGGCAAACGCTCTATCCATTAATAATGGTGCTACAAATTCAACATAGGCTGAAAACACATTGCGTGAGCCATTTGAGTCTGGGGTATTGCTAGAGCCTAACACACCACTTTCAGACAACATTTCGCCGCTATTTTTATCAAAAAACGCTTTACTACCATCTAACAAGGGGTCACGATCATCTGAATAGGTTTCACGGCGAAATTCTACACCACTGGCCATTCCCACTTCGCCATCGCCTAATTCAAATAGCGCAGCGTTTGAAACTTTAAAGTCCATAAGTGCCAGAGATGTTTTACTTTCTCGGTCAATATTTACTAAAAACTGATCAATCACAGCTTGTGAATTAGGTGTTGCATCACCTGAGTTTAAGTTTGCTGGGTCTGCACCATTAAAAATGTTATATGCTGTCGCTGCATCTGTACTATTTACCGCGTCAAAAAAGGCATTCGCATCAATACGGTTGTAAGTTTTATCATGGGTTTTCGCTTCGCTGTACAGTACCGCACTTTCCCAATCCCAATCCTGATAATAACCAGACAAACCTGTTAACACCCGAAAGCTTGTATCTTTAACCTGAATGTCTCGCAATCCTGTATCAACTGGGCGGTAACGGCGCATTGTCACTGTTTCACCGAACGGGTTGTAATACGCATCAGGGCTGATAGTAAAGCGTTGTGCGGTTAAATTGCCAGCTTGTTCACGCCAGCGCTGAGTTTCTGCATGGTAATAAATGGCTTCGCCAAATAATGTGATGTCGTTATCCAAGTCGTGATTTAAATAGCCGTAAAAGTTTGCACGTTGCACGTCAGAGGTCATGCTTTGCTCAAGTGCACGATCATAACGCATGTCGCGCGACAAACTGCCCTTATCAGCACATAAACCGTCACCTAACTCAACAACACAGCCTGACATTGTATTTGGTTGAATATGAAATGTTTTTAGCGTATCTGTTGAAAATTCGCCCCAAGGTGATGAGGTTGAACGATTATCAAGTTGCGTATCGCCAATATAATCTTCAGGTAACCCTGCGTATTCTCTGCGGTCTTGCGAAGCCGCATAATCTCTGTCCGACGCGGGCATGCCTTTTCTGTCATATAGGCTTAAGCTCATTGTTAGGTGGGTTTTGTCATCATTAAACGATAACCCTGTTGCACCAGAGATACTTGTTTGACTAAGCTCTGTACCTTGTGACGTACCGTGGTTTACACTGATACGTGAGCCTTCATAATCATCTTTTAATACATAGTTCACAACACCCGCCACGGCATCTGAGCCATAAATTGCCGCAGCACCATCACGTAAAACTTCAACACGCTTTAAACCACTTACCGGTAAGGTGTTTGCATTAACCGTTGACACTGGAACAAAGTTTTCAGTTTGCGTGCCTGGGTGTAACACTAAACGACGACCATTTAATAAGGTAAGTGTATTACCAGTACCTAAGCCACGTAAGTTAATTGACGATACATCGCCACGTGCATCGTTTACACCACCAATAGCACGTTCGTTATTAAACGCCATTTCACCGATTTGTGGAATTGAACGTAACAACTCTTCACCGGTTGCCGCCCCTGTTGCTGCGATATCGTCACTGCTCATTACTGTAATCGGTAAGGTATCTGTCACTTGAGCACGTTTGATATTTGACCCAAGTACTTCGACACGTTCTATTTCAGTGTCTTTTGTCGTTTGCTCATTTGCGTTTGCTGTTATGCTGGTTATCACAGCCAGTGCCATTGCACTTAGCTGAAATCTGGTTTTGCCCGTGTTGTTCATAATGAATTACCATTTATTGTTATAGTGACGCTACCAAACAGGGTTAGCTGTTCATTTCTGAATAACAAAAGTTACAGATGGGCTTCAAAATAACAACTTATAGTTTTTTACCACCCCATAACCTAAAGTTATGCATACCGATTATTTCGTCACTACCAGGGGGGATTTCACCTTTGTTAATATGACGTTACATCTTTCTCACAGAAACTCGTTTTATTGCATAAAATAATATACAAATATAATAAATCGATACGTTGAGTAGACTTTTGGTTTACAACGAGTCCAATTTAGCGACTTGCTAAGCATTAAATTCAGCATTAAAAGAACGAGAACACTATGCGATTAAGACACATTGAAGTATTTCACGCCATATACACAACTGGTTCAATCACCAATGCGGCGCAGTTTCTTCATGTTTCTCAACCATCAGTGAGTAAGGTGTTGGCTCATGCCGAACAACAATTAGGTTTTGCACTATTTGAACGGGTAAAAGGACGCCTTATCCCCACTTCGCAAGCAGAAGCCTTGTTTAGCGAAGTCGACAAGGTATACAAGCAGATCCGCGGGGTTAGAAATACCGCAGAAAATATCAAGAAAAGCAGCTCTGGGCACATTAATATTGGCTTTACTCCAGCGCTTGGTTTTGATCTTATTCCTCTTGTAATTAGCGAATTTAAAAAGCGCTACCCAGGAGTACATATAAACTTGCAAACATTACATAACGAAGATGTACAACAAGCATTGATGGAACATAAACTCGATTTAGCTATTATGTTTTCTCCGCCACCGATAGCCAACATCAGCGCAATTCCACTTTGTAAAAGCGAGATGGTAATGGTTGCACCCAAACCAATTTTGCCGTCGCAGCAAACTGATATCGAAACCAGTGAGCTGGCAAAGCATGAACTAATCGGCATTTGGGATAGCGGACCGCTCGGTGACTTATTATGGAATCGCTTATCCGAAAATGAAGTCAGTGTGTCAAGTTCGATTCAAGTACAAACCTATTTCATTGCGTCGCGTTTAGTGGCGCAAAATATTGGCGTATGTGTGGTAGATGAATTTACTGCGCGAGGTAATTTAACAAATGATACCGACTACGCAGGATTCAAACCTAAGCTGGAATTTGATGTACAAGCGCTTCATTTAAGTGATAAACCTTTATCGGTTAACTGCCAGGCATTTATCGATATTTTAATGAAACAGGTTTAGTTAACACATTCAAAAATAATACCTATAACCTTTAGTTATAGGCCTAAAAAGGCTTGGAAATAGGCAAGGTTTGTACATTCACTTAGTGTAGAGGTATCAACATTAAGAACAACGAGACCCACTATGCTACAAGCCCCTTATTTAGTTTTCCTTGGCGATGCCACCGATCCACTTTCCATCAAAATGGCCAAAGGCGTAGCCACATGGAAGCCAGAGTTATGCGTTGGTCAATATCGTTTAGATGGCTGTTCTGAAAGTGCTAACTTACCCGATATGAGCATTGCCGAAGCTGCTGAAAAAGGAGCGAAAACCTTTGTACTAGGGTTTGCCAATTCTGGCGGTAAAATTGATGTAAGCTGGCTGCCCTATATAAAAGAAGCAATTGAAAATGGCATGGATATTGTCAGCGGCCTTCACGATAAACTCACTGATTTTCATGAGCTTGTAGCGCTAAGTTCACAACATCACTGCAAATTAATCGACATTCGCCACCCAACTGAAAAGTTCGCTACAGGTACTGGCTATAAACGCAGCGGTAAACGCCTATTGACCGTTGGTACTGACTGTTCGGTTGGCAAAATGTATACTTCGTTAGCCCTTGAGAGTGCAATGCGTGAAAACGGCATAAATGTGGATTTTCGCGCAACAGGCCAATGCGGCGTACTAATTGCGGGCAAAGGCCTTGCAATTGACTGTGTAGTGGCAGATTTTATTAGCGGTGCAGCGGAAACATTATCACCCAATAATACTGCTGATCACTGGGATATAATCGAAGGCCAAGGTTCGTTATCGCATCCCGCCTTTGCAGGTGTCAGCCTTGGATTATTGCACGGTTCACAACCGGATGCGCTGGTTATTTGTCATGCGCTTGGACGCAGTTCAATGCGCGGGCTAACAGATCGCCCTTTACCTACTTTAAAGCACACAATCGAACTTAATCTTGCGGCAGCCAGTATCACTAATCCAGCGGTTAAAGTTGCTGGTATTACAATTAATACATCCTCGGTAAGTGAACAACAAGCCAATGAAATCTGCCGTAATTTAAGTCAAGAGCTGGGACTGCCCGTGGTTGATCCATTACGTCATGGCGTACAATCAATTGTGGACAATTTATAATGGCTATTTCGATATCATTACATCAACAATCTTGGCCCTTAGCACAGCCGTTTCGTATTTCACGCGGGGTTAAAAGCCATGCACAAACGATTCTTGTGACTATTTCAGACGGCGAATTTCAAGGCATTGGCGAAGCTGTGCCCTATGCTCGCTATGGTGAAACCTGTGCATCAGTAGCTGCACAAATCGAAGCGCTGGGCTGTGAATTTTCATCGGAAGCTGCGCTCCAGCACGCAATCAGTGAATTAAAAGCAGGCGCTGCTCGTAACGCGCTTGATTGCGCACTTTGGGACTTTAACGCGAAGTCACAATCACAAAGTGTTAGCAAAATGCTGAAAATACCATTACGCCCCTTAACGACAGCTCAAACAATTAGTTTAGACAGTACACAAAATATGGCTGTTGCGGCAAAAGCATTAGCCAATGCACCGCTCATTAAGGTCAAACTTGATGCCGATTCGGTGCTAGATAAAATGAAAGCAATTCACGTAGCAGCGCCACACAGCAAGTTTATTGTTGATGCGAATGAAGCATGGAATTTCGATTTATTAAAAGCCGTATTGCCTACGCTGAAACAGTACAATGTTGCATTGATAGAACAACCCCTGCCAGCCGGTAATGATCAGGCGCTCACTCAGTTAACGCCTTGCGTTCCAATCTGTGCCGACGAATCATGCCATACACGACACCAATTAGCAGAGCTTAAAAACCGCTATCAGGCAATCAATATTAAGCTTGATAAAACTGGCGGTCTAACCGAGGCACTAGCTTTATTAAACGAAGCAAAACAACACGGCTTTATTATTATGACCGGCTGTATGGTAGCGAGTTCGTTAGCGATGGCACCCGCCTTTCTAATTGCACAGCACGCTGATTTTGTTGATTTAGATGGACCTTTGCTCCTTAGCAGCGATATTGTATGTGGCTTTGAGTTTCATGGTACACAAATGTCTCAACCCACCCCCTTTATTTGGGGGGAAGCAAAAGCACACTCAAGCAAAATAGCGGGGCTTTAGTATGAGCAAGCGTGACTTTTATACGACATTTGCCGAAGCCAAGCACGCAGCACACACTTTTAACTTTACCAGTGCTATCGACTATCGCTATCGGCGTTGCCAATGTGATAGTCGTTTACATTCTAATCCGCAGTCCTATTACAAAAATGAGTGGCAAGGCTGGCATGATTTTTTAAACACAGCCCCTGCCACAGAAAGACTTTACAAAGATTACTCCAGTGCAAAACGCGTTGCTGCAAACGCAAATTTTAAAAATGCCCGTGCATATAAGCTATTTTGTAAATCAGTTGACGAGCGCCTGCCCAAAGTACCCGAACAGTTTTACGCAGAGCAATGGCAAGGTTGGTCGCACTTTCTCGGCATTAAAAGAAAGACCTATTACCAAGACTACAAAGAAGCCCAGCAAGCTGCAAAAGCGCTCGGTATTTCAAGTTCGCTTGCTTATTTTGCAACGCGTAAAGAACATGACGAAAAGCTGCCTCCTAACCCAATTAAACATTATGTGAATGACTGGATATCTTGGTATGACTTTTTAGGCACTAAACGTGAAGACAATAAGCTTTACAGCGAATACAACACCGCCAAATCGGTTGCGAAACAATTTAAATTTACCTCAGCCAGTGATTATCAAAAGCGCGCGAAACGTTGTGACATTCGTCTACCCTGTAAACCGCGCGAAAAGTACAAAAACGACTGGATTAGTTGGCGTGATTTTTTAGGATTATGCGATTGTAACCAACACACACTACCTTCGTTTTCAACACTTAAAACGATGGTGCGCGAACAGCAATTTCGCAGTATTAATGATTATGTTACCAAGCGCCATTTCATTGCAGATAACCTGCCGATTTTACCTAACGAAGTATATGATGAGTGGCAAGGCTGGCGAGATTTCTTAGGTGCGAGTTACCGCACCAATCCGTATTTTCCTACGCTGATTCATAATATGCGCTAGTTAGACGCAAGTAACTGACGAGCGGGTTGATTGTAACTAAGCGTTATGACATTTGATGCCAAATCATACGATGACAGGTATTTCGCTATGCTCGTAAACGTGGTGGTATAAATTTTCGTACCATGATCATCGGTCGACACTCCATCCATAAATAAGTTTCCCATTGCCAACTTTGCACGGTTTACTCTAATACGCTGCGGCTTAAAATACGCTTTGGTGTTCGCTTTTAATTGCTGTTTATCTGTAGTTTGATAAATCGCTGAGTTAATCAGATCTAATAAATGCTCGTTGCAATTTTGATATTTTGTTGTGTAAGGGTTTGATATAAGTGAGTAATTGCTATTGTGCAAAGTAACATTATTACCGTTAATAACGGCTTCAATTAGTCGAGATTGTAGGTCGCTGTCAGGAATAATAATACCCGCAGTAAGCTCTGGCACACCCCAAAAAAAATCCACAGGATAATCTGTCACTAAACTGCTTTTGTCTTTATCTTTTAGCTCTTGATACAAGTTATAAATAGCATACCCTTTTGCTGTGTCGCCGTTATCAAGGGCAATTTCAGAATAAATCGCTAATGCCGAATGGGTGAAATTGACACCTTTTGGTAAATCTTTTTTCGCTTGCCCCATGCGCGCAATAATAAATGCACGCGCACCTTTTTTAGCGGCATAGTGCTCAACTTGTTTAGCAAACGCGGTTACATCCTCAACCGGAAACGTTTGCTTTTGTTGTTGCTGGCTGCCTGCAATGGCAGCCTTCGATAACAACAAGCAACTAAATAATGCATATGTCCATTTCATAATGTTTCTCCCTTAATGCTATTTAACCCGGAAATAAGTAACAGGAGCTGCTAGAAACTCATTTGTTACTCCGAATTCAGATTACTTAATTACTGCTTACACTTTTTCTTCATTGCATGTGCAGGTGAACGGTCTACTGTGATAGTCACCTCGGTAATTTCAAGCGGTGAATCTGGTTTTTTGCTAAGTGATTTTGCAGTGCGCATTGCTTTATCGCCCGCAGCCATACTCGCCATGCCAACACTGCCAGCAGCAATTAAAGGTACCGCGACTACACCGCTAGCAACTTGTGCTGAGCCTTTTGCTGAATGGACCGTTGCTAGCGATGAATGCTTGCTCGCCTCACTAAAATTATCTGATGCTGCATTTGCGTGATACGGCATTGCTGCGAAAAGTACTGAACTGATTACAATTGATTTAATAAACTTCATGTTAATTCCTCTTGGGTGGTTCCGTTTACGTTTTTTAAATTAGGAGAAAGGATTATCTCTGTAAACCAAAATGGTTGAAGTATGAGATTTAAAGACTTAAAGTATCAAAAAATAATACCAAGGATGATTATGAGCCAAATTAAAAGCGTCACCTTAACGCTTAAACAATTGCTTAAACAACATAAACTCACCTACCGCGATGTTGCAGCGCATCTAGATTTAAGTGAAGCAAATGTAAAGCGTGTTTTTGCTAGTAATAACTTTTCGCTAACGCGGCTTGAACAAATTTGCCAACTGCTCAATATTAGCCTTACTGATTTGTTTTCATTAACTGAGAAACAACAAAGCCAATTATCACAATTAAACTTAGAGCAAGAACAACAGCTGGTTGACGACCCTAAACTGTTACTTGTTGCGGTATGTATTCGCGATGGCTGGCAATTTGATGAAATTATTGACCAATACGACATAGATCAATTCGAAGCGATCCGTTTGATGGCTAAGCTAGACAAACTCAAAATTATTCAGCTATTGCCCAATAATCATTACAAATCGCTTATCGCACAAGATTTTCGTTGGCAAAAAAATGGACCATTAGAGCGCTTTATGGAAAACGAAGTCATGACTAAGTTTATGGCTAACAAATTCGATAACATTGATGCATCTCGCTTCTATTTACGTGGTCGTTATTCACAAACTTCCATCGATTACATTAAGAAGAAACTAGAACAGCTGACTAAAGAAGCCGCACAACTCAATATTGAAGATGCTGATCTTGCCCTTGATAAACGCAAACACATGGGCATATTATTTGCGATGCGGCCATGGGAGCCATCGTTATTCGAACAGTTTAGACGCACAAAAAGTTAGTTTAGTAGCACAAATTAATACCAGAAAGCGTAAAATAAGCAACTTTCAAATATAAAGTTTACTTATTTGTAATTATCCCGATACTTGTATGTAACTTAATTGACAAGCATGGAAAAATATTATGGATAATTTAAAACCAACCAGCGCATTTAAATTAAGCGCTATCGCAAGTTTAGTGATTGGCATGGGCGCGTATTTAATTGGCTTATACAATGCAACCTTACTGTTGAACGAGAAAGGTTATTACCTAATTATTTTGCTTTACAGTTTATTTGCAGCAGTGTCGTTACAAAAAGTGGTACGTGATAAACAACAAGGTTTACCTATATCAAAGCCGTACACAATGATTTGCTGGGTATCACTGGCAATTGCTATTGCATTACTTGCGATTGGCCTGTTTAACGCCGATATGTTACTCAGTGAAAAGGGCTTTTTTGCCATGGCGTATACCTTATCACTGTTTTCAGCCATCACGGTACAAAAGAATATTCGCGATATGTTAGCGTTCAAACAGGATGAAGATGCCCCTGCATCGCCAGAAATAATTGAATAATAGTAATTAAAAAGGGAAGCTCGCTTCCCTTTTTTTACATTTGTAACCACGTAATTACAACAATCACCAATAACTACAGGCTTACACTTTTCATTACTCTACACTAGCGCGAAATCTTACTATAAAGAGTAACGTCCGTGCTTATTAGAAAAACACTTATCGCATCATCACTAATGATGGTGTGTGCAAATGCCACCGCTGGCGCTTTTCAACTCAATGAACACAGTGCATCAGGTTTAGGCCGAGCCTTCGCAGGTGACGCTGCGATTGCCGATGATGCCAGTATTGTTGCGCGTAACCCTGCAGGTATGAGCAAAATTAAAGACGCACAAATCAGTGGTGTTGTGTCATACATTGCGCCCGATGTGTCGGTATCTGGGTTAAGTGCCTCAAACGGCAGTGATATCACAAGCTTAAATGACAACAGCATCGCGCCTTCAGCTGTCATTCCAGCAGGATATTTTGTGTTACCAATCGACGAGCGTTTAACGCTTGGTGGTGGTGCATTTTCAAACTATGGTTTAAGCACCAAGCTAAATGACGATTACAACGCGGGTCAACTCGCCGGCGAAACATCACTTACCACGGTTAATTTTAATCTAAGTGCTGCATACAAGGTAACAGAGCAACTGAGCGTAGGCGCAGGTTTAAATTTAGTCTATGCCGACGCAAACTTAGTTAGACACTTTGGTGAAACAGCATTTAACCTACCAAATGAGTTAGAAGCAGCAAACTTAGAAGGTGATGATATTGCATTTGGTTGGAATATCGGTGCATTGTACGAAGTAAACCATGACCACCGTTTTGGCCTAAGCTACCGCTCTCAAGTAGAGCTCGACCTAGAAGGTGATTACTCTAATCAACTACCGACCATGATTGGCGGTTTACAAGGTAAGGTATTACCAGGCGAACTTGCCATCACCTTACCTGATATTGCTGAGTTTTCGGGTTATCACGCTTTAACTCCGGCATTGGCTATTCATTACAGCGTGCAATGGACCGACTGGAGTGATTTCCAAGAGTTGGCCGCTTATGTTGAAGGCAAAGAAGACGCAGTATTTACCAAAACTGAAGATTTCAGCGATGCATATCGTGTATCGCTCGGTGCGAGTTATCAGCTTACACCGACAGTAATGATCCGTGCAGGTATCGCCAATGACGCGACACCGACTAACTCGGCGCACAAGTCAATTTCAATTCCAGATAGCGACCGAATTTGGTACAGCACCGGCTTAAACTATTCGCCTAACAAACAGCATAAAATTGATTTTGCAGTCACCTTCATTGACGGTGAGTCGGTTAGTTTTGAAGAACGTGATGATTTAGGCCAAACTTGGGGTTTTGAATCGCACGGCGACGCCAGTTTAGCTGCAGTGCAATACAGCTACACATTCTAATCGTAA
This sequence comes from Pseudoalteromonas sp. NS-SX12, assembly GCF_057367955.1. Taxonomy (NCBI): domain Bacteria; kingdom Pseudomonadati; phylum Pseudomonadota; class Gammaproteobacteria; order Alteromonadales; family Pseudoalteromonadaceae; genus Pseudoalteromonas; species Pseudoalteromonas sp. NS-SX12. The sequence goes on from NZ_CM170635.1 coordinate 432,226, forward strand.
AAAAGAGGCATTTGCCTCTTTTTTTAGCGTTGTTTTATCACAAGCCCTGCAGTCTTTTTCAATGGCTGTTCAAAGCCAATATAGGTTGCATGGCCCGCCCCATTATGAAAATGTGCTTGCTGTTGTTTTGGCAGAAAAGGGGTTCGCCACTCGATAAAGGCTATATCGTCTATAAACACCTCTCCACTGTGCTCAAACTCAAACAACACGCGAATACTGCGATACCCTACTCTTGGCGTATTAAATTCACTGGCTATTTCTTGCCAATTTCCATTAAGCTCAATGCTATCTATTCGATGTTTTTTACCATTTTTTAGTGAGTCGAGTAATTTACCTCGCGTTTTACGCCCCTGCCAATAAACATTAACCCTACCTTTACCTTTCACCATTGCACTGACGGTTGCTGGGTTTCCTGCTCGGTAAACACGCGTAAAGTTAGTCATTGCCAGTTGCGACTGCCCATTGTCACCTTGGCTTTTTAGCGCATAATCGCCACTGAAAGCCTGTTTATCACTGATCTGGAACGAACTTTGGTCCAAATTAAATCCACGATCATGAGAATAATATGCCATGTGGGTTTCTAAATTCGCGTTGTTTATCAAATTTATCCCTAATCGATAGCGGTTTTTTTCACTCGTTTTAACGGCCGTAACATGTCCTTCGCTTGCACGATAAGGCAAGGCTAAAACACGTTTATTTTGTGCCGAAAGTGTAATTTCAAATTCTTTCGCCACTTTTGTGTTTGGTAATATAACGCCATGGCCGGCATTTCGTGCAAAATGGGTATTGCGTTTACTGGTTAGCTCATCAAGACGTGTCAAAATACGTGTACGATGACTGCCTGTTGCCGGCGTTGGCACATAGCCCTGTAGATAAACCGGCACAACTTCAGCACGATAGAAGCGCTCGCCATCCATCCAAACGTACAACATAAATGAGTGATTTGTAGCGTAAAAAAACTGATCAAAAATAAAGTTGCCCATTGAATACGCAATCAGCTTTCCGTTATACACTTCAAAACCCTGCGCAACGTGCGGATGGTGTGCAATTGCCAGATCTGCGCCGGCGTCAATTGCCGCCTTTAAGCGTGTCTCGGTCATCATTGAAGGTTCATCTTGGTATTCCAGACTGCCATGATATTGCGCAACCGTTACACGATTATCTGCCACTTCGCGTTTCACTGTAGCAACAATATTGTCATAAGAGCCATAGGCTGCCCCGCCCTTTACCTTTGCTGCTGTTTGACTAGGCTGTGCACTGCCTTCCCATCCAACATAACCAAGCATTGCGTACTGATTACCTTGAATAGATGTACGATACGCTTTGAGCGCTTCGGCTTCATTAACGCCTGCGCCTGAATACGGCATTTGGTAATAATTCAGCGCTTCTAGGGTGGATTTTAGACCTGAATCTAAGTAATCGTAAGTATGGTTGTTTCCAAGAGTGACGTAATCAACACCCGCATCTTTAAGTGCGCTAATCGTCTCTGGTGGTGAGAAAAACGTCACCGATTTAGGCGCACGTTGCGTTGGTGTTTTATCCGCTATTTGGCTTTCTAAATTAACCGCTGCAAAGTCGGCTTTTTTAATGTAAGGCGCCATATACTGAACAATTGCTTTGGTATCAGTGGCGATCGTTTCATCGTGAATGAGAGTAGGATTATCAAAATACGGTTTGGCATAACGCCTGCCCATCATTACGTCGCCGCCAAACGCTAACAGAACCCGCTCTTTTTTCTTAGCAACTAAGGTGATTTTGCCTAAATCAACATTGCCTGTATGGCTGTTTTCAAGTTCGAAGTGCGAATAGCTAAAGCGCATACTATAAAAATTAGAAGCACTAATATCGAGCGCATATATGGTATGTTTTGACAGCTCTAATGAAAAGTTACCTTCACTTGAAGTAACAACGGATGTGTCGCCAATTTTTATATGTGCATTGGCAATTGGTTTATTGCTATCTGTAACAACCTTGCCCGACAACATCATTAAGCTCTCTGCTTTGCTCACGAGCGGCAAGAGTAAACAGACTGTAAGCGCTATTCGTAAAATCATTTTTTTAAGTTTGTTTTTTTGGTTATGAAGCAATACGCTAACACGGAAAACACACCAGCAACAGTGACAGAATAAAGGGTGTGCATAACCTGAGGTTATAGCCCTGTATGGAGTTAAAGTATAGTGTCAAAAACACTTTGCTACTTGATGCGCTCATCCATCACAACAAACCCACTCACGGTAGTATTAGCAAAATAGAAACCATTACTAAACAACTAGACTTTATGCTCTAAATCTGTGATGGTGATAGATGGTAGTAAAAATAATATATGCTTATGCACACTGAAGTACCTAATTCAATTCCTCGCACAAACAGCCAACTTGGTCGTTTTATCGGACGCAACTTTCTTAAGTTATTTGGTTGGCGTGTCTCTGGGGCATTCCCGGATCAGTCAAAATTTGTTGCGGCTGTGGCACCTCATACATCAAATTGGGACTTTATAATCGCAATCGCCGTTAAGCTTTCGTTGGGTATCGAGATTAAGTTTCTTGGTAAACACACCATATTTTTCTGGCCGCTGGGTGTTTTACTTAAAAAGTGGGGTGGCATTGCCGTTGAGCGCTCTTCTAAGCACGGTTTGGTTGCGCAGGTTGCCGATGTATTTCAACAACAAGACAAACTTATTCTAGGCATTGCACCAGAAGGCACACGAAAGCACACCGATGAATGGAAGACGGGCTTTTTACACATAGCCTATGCTGCTAATGTTCCTGTTGTGCCTATGGCACTCGATTTTCGCACCAAAGAATTTATTGTAATGCCACCGGTTACACTAAGCGGTGATATCGAAGCTGACTTAGCACTTATCAAACAACAATTTCCAAAGGCGATGGCCAAGTATCCAAGCAATGTATCAGGTTAATTAATACACTGTGTTACGTGTGCAAGCGCAACAAAATTGAACTTACTGTGCGCTGAAAACGCTCTAAAATAATAAGGATTGGCACTTAACTTGCTCATATTTTGTTCCACACAATACGTATGAAAGGAACTCAATCATGAATGTATACAGCGCAAGTAACCTCAGTGCGGTTAACAAACCTCAATCGTTGCGGGTGACACACGCAGATCAGACGCCTCAAGATACAGTGAACAAAAGTGTCAGTGATTCGGTGTCAATCAGTGAACAAGCCCATAAAATGAATGAAAACTGGCAAACCATTGCCTCTCAGTACGATTTACACAGTATCTATGGCGATGAAATTCGCAGCCTATCTAAAGAGTTATTTGAAGGTGGATTTATTGGCCGCGGTGAAATGATGGCGATTGGTGCCCCTACTTCAATGAATGAATTACCAAATCAAAAACATGACTTGCTCAATGATATGAAACACACCTACAAGCTAAGCACATCATTTGGCGGGCAAAACAGTGGGTCGAATGAGGTTTATCTAAATGCCATAGACGTACTGACGCGGCTAGAACAAACGCGCAGCCAATAACCTGTTACTGACTTCATCTATTCGCGATGTAGTATTCGAACTAACGCGAACAGAAACAAAAAAGCCGCGATTTCGCGGCTTTAAACTAACAACGGGCTGTAAAAATGAGTAACGTGCAACAGCTTAACTTACGTGCGCGACGACTCGGTTGCGGCCTTGCTCTTTGGCTTGATAAAGCGCCTTATCAACACGTTTAAACATGCTATCGAAAGTATCATCGTCATGTTCTCGCATCACTAAGCCGATACTCACTTTTGCCAACACATCATCTTGCTCCGTAGCTATGGCATGAGATGATTGATAATCACGAATGCGCTCAGCTACCTTACTGGCTTGTTCAAAGTTCGTATGTGGCAAAATAATCGCAAATTCTTCACCACCGATACGCGCTAAAACGTCTTCGTCACGTAAATTTCCAATCAGGTTTTTTGCTATTGTTTTAAGCACTTCATCACCTGCTGGGTGACCAAACTTGTCATTTATGCGCTTAAAATGGTCGATATCCAGCGACATTAACGCAAACGGTTCGCCACTGCGCATTGCTCGCTTAAATTCCCGTTCAGCAACTTCAACAAAATAACGGCGGTTATACAGTCCAGTCAAATAATCGGTATTTGCTTGTTTACGAAATTGCTCTTTGAGCTCATAAAGTTCTGTCACTTCGGTTGAAAAGCCAATTAGTGAACGGCGTCCTTGTTGTTCAAAGGGTACTTTTACACTTAAATAGTGGCGCGTATTACCACTTTCATCCGTTACGGTTTCTTCAATTGTTTGTTTTTTACCGCTGGCAAATAACTCTGAATCACTTTGATGGAAATGTGCAGCCATTTCTTCCGGCAATATATCTTGTTCTTTCGCACCGATAATTTGCGATACCGGCAAACCAAATAGCGACGCTACTTTAGCGTTAACATACATAAACTCACGGGCATCATCTTTCATATAAATGTGCGCTGCTACATTATCTAATACAATATCGAGCAGTTGGTTTTGTTCATGTACTTTGCTTTCTAATTCACGTTGCTCGCTAATATCATTGGCAATACCAAATAAGCCGATAATATTTGCGTCTTCATCATAAATTGGCTTTTTTACAATGCGGTAAGTTTTCTCTTTATTAAACGATTTAACAAAATTCGTTTCTTCTTTTTCCAGCACTTTGCCTGTTTGCATTACGGCGCGGTCATTCTCGATGACTTCTTGAGACTTCGCTAAGTTGAAAAAGTGACTATCGTCTTTTCCGAGTACATCTTCTTCATTCAAATCAAACACATTTAATACGGCTTGATTAACATAGGTATATCGTCCATCTAAATCTTTACTAAAAATACAAGCACCCACGTTATCTAACATCCTTTCTAAAATAGCGATTCGCTTCTTTAATTCAGCCGTCATTGGTCACCTAATGTCAGTTTTCTTGGAATTATTTACCTGCGCGACATAATTAATCGCCACACTAGAGTGTACGGGCATGAAACAATAGCGTGTATATTACTCAAGTATATCTTACTTTGCGTTTTTCTCACACTCTTAGAGACGAAAAGTTAAGTAATAATACCAATTAAGTCATACACTTATATTTAGTGCGGTTTTTAAATAAGTAAACTAGCGTAAATCTGATGATTTGACTACGCACAGAGCTTTTGATTGCATAATTATCAATAAACTAGGTACAATTTAGCGGCCTAAAAAAATAATAATAAATGCGCGTAATGTTAAAACCTTGTTTGTTTTTGCTTGTTTTCTATTTGAGTGTTAATTCTGTACTCGCCAAATCGAATGCCCCATGTACGCATTGCCCTATTGTCGAGACCGTTAAAGACGCGAGCTTATTTGACGCAAATATTTATTACCGCGACAGTTACCGTGCGCTTAGCGCAGGGCCACAAAAGCTCAAACACGCAATTCACAAAGACATCAATCGCGAATTTCACACTCTTAAATATAAAGAAGTATGGTCGGTACTTACCTACAGCGATGAAGAGCCAAATAATCGCGAAAATATTCGGTTAATTTATAAAAACACCTCGATTTCAAAACGACATAATGGCACCGGTAAATTTAGTCGTAATCAAGATTATTGGAACCGAGAACATATTTGGCCAAAAAGTCATGGCTTCCCTAAGCGCTCGCAACAAGGCTATACCGATGTTCATCACATAAAACCCGCCGATGTGTCACTCAATACTCAGCGCAGTGATAATGATTTTTTTAATGGGGGCATGCCTATTAAAGAAGCCCCCTGGAATAAAAAGTATAAATCACAGTCTTTTGAGCCACATAACGGGGTTAAAGGCGATATTGCGCGCATGATTTTTTACATGGATGTGATGTATGAAAATGGTTCGCACCATGATATGCCAGATTTACAAGTTGTAACCCATCACGATACTGCACGCAGCAAAATCGAAGACGGCGTTGGCCAGATAGGCGATTTATGCACGTTATTGCAATGGCATTTTGCCGACCCAGTTGATAGTTTCGAAATAAACAGAAATACGGTAATTTATACTTTTCAGGCAAATCGCAATCCCTTTATCGACCACCCTGAGTGGGTTACGTTATTGTATAAAGCCGATTGTGATTAAATCGTCGAATTTAACTTGTGCACGGTCTAAACAAACACGTATGTTGAATTTGCAACACCAGTAAACATAACTGGTAAAAAAAGGAATAATTATGGATTTTGCACTTTGGATAAGTCTTGTTGGTGTTTGTGCAATCGGTGCTATGTCCCCAGGACCTAGTTTAGCGGTGGTGTTATCCCACTCCATGACACGCGGGTTAAAACAAGGTCTGATTGCAAGCGTCGCCCATGGCGTTGGAGTTGGCATTTACGCAACACTTGCGGTTGTTGGATTAGCCGGTTTTATCCATGAATTTCCTATTGCGTATAAGGTAATTTTATTTGCTGGCGCCGCTTATTTAGTTTATCTCGCAGTTAATATTCTGCGACAAAAAACAAATCATTTTGAGATCACGAATAATGCGAATACGGGGAATTTTGCTGCAGCGCAAGATGGCTTTGCCATCGCATTTTTAAACCCAAAGCTCGCCATTTTCTTTTTGGCGCTATTCTCGCAATTTATTGACCCAGATAGCATAACAATTAGTTCAGCCGCTATTATGTGCATTACTGTTTTAGTGATCGACACACTGTGGTATTGCTTGGTAAGTTTCATCACTAGTCATGCTAATCAAAAATTTGAATTGTTACGATACGGTAAAGCAATTAACAATATGCTCGCCATTGCATTTATTCTGCTAGCGATACGCGTTGTAGTAACCAACATTTAGCAGCTGGCGTGTATAAAGTTTCACGCCAAAACGTTTTTAAATTAAAAAGAGGTTAATGGCCGGGTTACGTTGTTGATCGACTAAGTTAAAACAAAGACCGACCGCAATAAACTTAATACGATAAAAATTGAGAAAGATATATGGCGTATAACGTAACAGTGATTGGTGCAACGGGCCTTGTTGGTAGCAAACTAGTAAAGCAATTAATTGAATGTGATCAAATTAAGCACATAAATCTACTGGTAAGGCGAAATGTTGAGTTTCATCATGCCAAAATAACCTGCCACAGAATTAATTTTGACGAGCTAGTACAACATCACGCATTGATAAACGGTGATATGTTATTTTCTTGTTTGGGAACAACAAAGCGACAAGCAGGTTCAATTAACGCACAACGTATTGTCGATGTTGATTATCAATATACAGTAGCAAAAATTGCAGCGGAAAATGGCGTTAGTCGCTATATTTTAGTGTCTTCTAGTGGTGCTAATAGTAAAAGTGTGAGCGCATATCTCAAAATGAAGGGCGAACTAGAAACAAAAATAAAGGCGCTGCCTTTTAAACATATTAGTATTTTACAACCGTCATTACTTTTGGGGAATCGAGATACATTTCGCCTTGGCGAATATATGGCAAGTTTAATATTACCTGCACTGTGTAAGTTTGCTTTTCTAAAGCGCTTTCAACCGATAACCGCATCAAAAGTAGCAACAAAAATGCTTGATGTGTCACTTAATCAAACGTCACCGTTAGCGATTTATTCACTCGACCAACTGTTTGAGTTGCATAAAGACTAATCAGGCTATTTACTACAAGCTCTTTGGAACTTTTAAATTACCAAGATACCAATTTTCCTGAAATCACTGTGCGCTAAATGCGTTAAATAGTATTGTAATCAAGCCTTTAATATTCCCTTTCCATACAAATTAACGCTCAACCTCAAAATAAGCCTCACCATTCAAACTCCAAAAATGTAAGACGAATCTAACCTAGTATTTGGTGTTAATTTTATGCTTTGCATTTTTATATGTTTTTTGTATTTCGACATAATACAACACTGTTACTTTTGCATTTATAAGAACATAAACGTTTTACGCGTTAACAAAGTAAAGTTAGCAGTGCCTTGTAAATAGACATACGTATAAGGCGTGATCTCTTGACAAAACACCTGCCATGTTTGCCATAAAACAAAATCAAAATAGTCATGTTTTTTGCTAAAAAGAAAAGCTCTGTTTTTATGTACATTGCCTAAATTTGATCTCAATTCTTAACATATCCAATTGACTAATGTTGGCATTCTTAAACACATTTTTTACATCGACAATCTTGTAGTGACGCTAATTAGTTAAATTATTATTGTTTAAATTTCACCCAAAGATACATTAACTTAAAATACATAACCTTTTGTATTGTTTGAATTTTAACTTTTTCACTAGGGTTACATTTCGTCCGTAAATGTAAATCAATACAAAATATAATGTATACAATCTTTACACAGCAAGCACATCCATGTTACATCTATTTACATAATGTATACATTATACCTTCACAACAATTCAGGATATGCAACAATGATAAAAACAAGCAACTTACTTAAACGTTCGGCATGCGCCCTTGCCGTTTCCGGCGCAATCGGAATAAGCGCACCAACGTTTGCAAATGATACCTTCAACGGCACTGTAAAAGGTGTTGTGTCAAATGCGCAGCAGCAAGTACTCGAAAACGCTACGGTTACACTAAAACATAAAACAAAAGGTGTAACACGTACTATCACAACCAACGAAGACGGCAGTTATACCCTACGCAAACTACCTGTTGGTGAATACATTATGACCATTGAAAAAAATGGTTATGAACAGATCATCGAGCAAGATCTTCTGGTGACCGTAGGTGGATCAGTTGTATTTAACAATACCATGTATTCTGTCGGCACTGATATGGAAACCATAGAAATTACCGGTAGCAGCATTGCTCGCGTTAACATGGAATCTTCTACCGGTGGTATCGTTGTTACAAAAGCTGAACTAGAGCGTTTACCTGTGGAAGCAGGGTTTGAAGCAATCGCTTTACTGACACCAGGTGTTGTAAGTAACGGTGAATTTGGTGCATCAAGCATTGGCGGAAGTTCGTCTGCTGAAAATGCCTATTATTTAAATGGAATTAATATTACCAATATCAAAACCGGTATTGGCTCTATTGGTTTACCGTGGGAAGGTGTTGCGCAAACCGAAGTTATGACAGGCGGCATTGACCCTAAATTTGGTGGCGCTTTAGGTGGTATTGTAAATGCCGTATCAAAATCAGGTAGCAATGAATGGGAATTCGAAGCATACGCTCGTATCGACCCAGAACTTACGCGTTCACATCACGACAATTTAATCGATAGAGAAGGCAATTACTTCTCAAATACAGCGCAAGACGAAAGCACGTTTACCCGCTACTCAATCTCGGCAGGCGGCGCTTTAATTGAAGATACCCTATTCTTTTATGGTGTTTATGCGCCGCAAAAGAATGATTACGAAAACGGCAAAAACAACACGATAGATATCGGTGAAAATACATCAGACCGTTACCTTGCTACTGTTGACTGGTTTATTACCGACGATCATTCAATTACTGCCACAGCCATTGGCTTTACTAACAAAGGCAAAGGTAAAACTTACGCAAACGATTGGCAAACAGAAGACGTTGGCGAGTTTCTAAGTGATTATAAGTCGCGTACAGGTGGTGATATTTATGGCTTAACATATTCAGGTATTCTCAATGACGATATGTCGATTGAAGTGGTTGCTGGTCGCACAGTAGATAAAACGTATAACTCAGCGACAAGCTCAGATCCACTCGTGTGGTCACAACTCTCAGGTAGCTGGAACAAAATCTCACAAGAGTCAGCATCATCAATTACTGAAAGTGAGTTTATTCGCGATCAGTTCCGCGCTGACTTTAGCTGGACACTCGACGACCACGATATCAAGATTGGTTTTGATTACGTAAATATTGATGTTGATTACGAAAACAGCCCAAATGGTGTTGGTGATCGCGCTGGTTGGTGGGAAGTACTTTACGCGTGGGAAGGTAACCCAGTTGGACACCCTGCGGGCGAAGCATTTATTGATCAACGTGTAAGAACCGACTTCACTAATTCAGAGGTCAACTCAACCGCATTCTACATTCAAGATACGTGGATGGTTACCGATCAACTAACCTTAAACTTAGGCTTACGTTACTCAAGCGTTTACAACACGGTTTCTACGGGTGAAAAGTACGTAGATGTTGACGACCAAATCGCACCTCGCCTACAAGCGATTTATGATTTAGGTGAAGGCACGTCAAAAGTATATGCCACATTTGGACGCTACTACCAGCCAGTATCAGCCAACATGAACATCACGCAAGGTGGTCAACGCCGTGATATTCATTACTACTATGAACTCGGAGATTTAGATGCAAACGGCGAACCAATGCTACTTGCTGATGGCTCACCAAGTACAGGTGCATTTTTAGGTGAAGATGTTGTACAAACTGGTGAGATCAACACAGGTATGATTGTGAGCCAAGACCTTGAAGCCATGTATTCTGATGAAATTACAATTGGTTATCAGGGTGAGTTTTTAGACGGTGATTTAGTTTATGGTGTACGCGGTATTTATCGCGACTTAAAGAAATCAATTGAAGACACCAACTACGGCCCTGTAATGCGCAAATGGTTTGCAGAAAACGGTATCGACAGCGATCCTGGTTATGCTTATATCTTGAATAACCCGGGTACTGACCTTGATATTTTCTACGATACAAATGGCGACGGTGTGGCCGAGCGCATTGTTATTCCAGCAGAGTACATCGCATTGCCGGACCCTAAACGTAAATATGGCGCAATTGAAAATACCTTAAAAGGCAATATTGGCAACGATTTCCATTACAACGCATCATACACTTGGTCGCACAGCTGGGGTAACACCGAAGGCCTTGTACGTACCGATAACGGTCAAGCGGATCCAGGTTGGACTACCTCTTATGACTACGCTGATTTAATGGACCATTCAAGCGGTAACCTGCCAAATGACCGTCGTCACTCATTTAAAGTAAATGGTTATTACAACATTACTGAAAATCTTGTGCTTGGCTTTAACGCGCGTGTTACGTCAGGTGTACCAATTAGCCGATTCTCACGTCACCCAGAAGGCATTGATAGCTGCGCAGCGAGCTCAGTGTGGAGTGAATGTAATAGCCGTGGCTATGACCATGTATCATTCTATGATGCTGATGGTAACCCTGCTCCACGTGGCACATTTGGCGAAACAGATTGGCTAAAAGAGTTTGATTTAAGCCTAGCTTACAACATTTCAGTTGCCGGTAACCCACTTGAGTTAAAAGCAACAGCATTTAACGTGTTTAACTTTGATACGCAAACAGCTGTTGTACAAGAGCATGCGCGCGACGGTGAAAACGGGCAAGAAGTGAATCCGAACTGGGGTATGACATCATCACGTTTAGGTGCTCGTTACCTGCGTTTTGAAGCACGTTATACATTCTAATTTACGTACTTAAAAAACTAAAAAGCCCGAAAGTTATTTCGGGCTTTTTGTTTTACATAATTAAGTTAAGTAACCTAAGTTCAAGTTACGTAATAGACTCAAAATCATCGTTTAATATTAGCTGACCTTGGTCATCATAATGAATGTAATTTTCTTGCGTTAAATATTCGATTACCGTATCAACATCGCTATCTGCCACTCCAGACAGAACTAATTCATGGCGCTTAATTGGCTTTGGATGAGATGTCATCAACTCACTTAATACCACGCGCATAATTAATTTATTTCTACGACACATAACACTTCACTTACGGTTATTTTATGTACAACCACTTTGTACCATAAAAAATCAAATTCGCACACATTTTATTCAAAGCAAATTTTACGCAATAAAAAACCCGAGAATGCATCTCAGGTTTTAATTTTAAAATCAGTTAATTAACCTAGCCTTTTGGCTTATCTGCTGTTAACTTCTCAATCGCTAAAATTAAGCCCAAACCAGCCATTGCCAACGCAAAACAAATTAAGGTTTGCGGATCTTGCCCCGTCAGTGTGTGGTATGTTTCCGGCCCGATATTCGTTTGGCTAAGTGGCTTTTCAATACCTTTTGAATTGGTATAAGTCGTTACCACTTGTTTCCAAGGCCACAATAAATTTAGTGAGCCAAATAAAAAACCAGCCAGTAAAGCAAAAGTTACGTCTCTAAAACGGGCTAACAGCCAGCCTAAAAAGTGCGAAAATGTCATTAAGCCAACAACACAACCCGCTAAAAATAAACCGATTAGCGGTAAATCAAAAGAGGTAACCGCGCTTAATACATGGCCGTACATACCTAACAACAACAAAATAAAACTGCCAGAAATACCAGGTAAGATCATCGCGCAAATGGCAATTGCCCCTGCGACAAAATAATACCACCAGCTTGCATTGGCCTCTGCTGGCGCCAGTGAAGTAATTGTAAAGGCAATTAAGGTTCCGATAATACATGCAATAACGGTTTTTATATCCCAATTCTCAAGCTGTTTTGCGATATGTAGGAAAGACGCGATAATTAATCCGAAAAAGAAAGACCAAACAAACGTTTGATGATTAGCTAATAAATAGGTGATTACTTTCGCCAAAGAAAGCGCACTTAATGCTAAACCACCGAAAACAGCAACCAAAAAATTACCATCAATATGTTGCCATAATGCTTTTATTCCATTTTCCTTTAACACCTTAAACGCAGTTAAGTTAACGCTACGTATTGCGCTTAACAAGCGTTCGTATATACCAGTAATAAATGCGATAGTTCCCCCTGAAACACCGGGAACTACATCAGCCGCGCCCATTCCAGCACCTTTTAAAAAGGTCATTACATAGTCTCTCAGCGTATCTTTGTGCTGTGACATAACCTTAATGTTCTCCATAATTAAAAACTAAGCGTATATTAGGGTAAGTCGCAGCAGAATACTATCGTGAGTTATTACCCAATAACATGAAATCTATTGAATTTTGCGTACCGAAAATCTAGGGTCTGTTGACCTTTCAAGTTCGTTTTTGCAGCAGTTTGATTGGGGTTTATACAAGGCAGAGGCTGCGTGACATAGTTATTCTATGTGAGTCAGCCGATAACACAGTAGAAAAGCCAATCAAGCGCTGCCGAACGGTTCTTTTGAGCGCACTTTTCTCATTGTTGCTCGATATTCGCTTAGATTGCTAGGCCACACATCGAGCGCCGCGATAAAAGCACGCTCAAAGAGAACAAAAATAGAACAGCAAAGATCAACAGACCCTAAAAATTATTGCGCTAAATCAAAAGCATCACTGGTAAAACCACTACTATAGTAGTAAAGGAAAACACTAAGGTGCAGGGAGGTACAGGTTTAAATAGGCGGATGTATATGCTTACCCCCCAACAAGCAAGACAGCGACTGCGTCGCGTTAGCTCATTAACGATTAATGAAGCATCAAATTTAGATAGTTTATTAACCGATTTACTATCTGAAGGCTGTCACTTTTTATGTGTCGATCAAATAACTGTTTGGCTAATCAATGACATTGATTCGGCTGAATATTTACATTGCGTTGCCAGCAGTTGCGAAATTGATGTGCAAACAATACCCAATTTAGATATCGCACAACACCCAGACTACTTTGAACGCATGTTCAAAGGTGAAACCATTATGGCAAATCACCAGCTGCAAAGTACCCACAATGACCAGTCTGATAACGTGGCTAACACAATATTAGATACAGTTATTTTTCACAATGGTAAAGCGCAAGGGGTGATCAGCTGTAAAACAAAAAGCCCTCACTGCTGGAGCAACGAAGATATTGTATATGCCGAATCACTGGCTGATAGCTGCAGTCGGCGACTTATGGCGCTTGAAACACTAAAATTACAAAACAAACTAAGCGAACTGGTGTTTGTTGATGCGCTAACAGGCCTCAAAAACAGACGCTATTTTAATGAACGCGTGCAAAGTGCTAAAAATTCGCAATACCGCATGCAAACACCGCTTTCACTTATCATGATCGACCTAGATCATTTTAAGCATATTAACGACGAATTTGGCCACAAAGCCGGCGACATCGTACTTTCACAATTTGCTAGAACGTGTCAAAACCAATTACGCTTGGAAGATTGTTTATGTCGATACGGCGGCGAAGAATTTATTATTATTTTGCCCTACACTGGCGAACAACAAGCAAGCCAACTCGCTGAAAGACTGAGAGTAACCATTGAAAATATGGTAATTCAGCACGAACAACGAATAATAAAGCTTACCGCTAGTTTTGGTGTTGCAGAAATGGCGTTAGAACATTCTATTGAAGATACAATTAAAAAGGCTGATGTCGCGGTTTATCAGGCAAAAAATGCAGGTCGAAATTGTGTAATTACCCTTTGCTAGAAGTGCTATTACACCAACTTCACGTTAAATACAGCTTAACTACGATTAAAAACTAAGAGCTGACTTATACTAAAACGACTACGTAAAACCTCTGATGAATTGCTGTTTGTTAAAGCAACGTGGTAACAATAGCTCATGAGATTAGGTTAACTGAACTCATTCAGAGCAACAGACCGTGGCACCTAAGGTGCCACGACAGAGCACTTAATTTCTATCAGCGCTTAACTAAACTCATTTCAAGTTTTACTCAAACTTTCACAACCAAACACCATGCTATTTGGCACACACTGCACTTAGTACGCATTAAAAGTTATTGTTTTAGCTGTTGTAAAAAAGCAATGCTGGCATGTTCAATCAGATCGAGTACCCTCTCAAAACCGTGGTCACCGCCATAATAAGGGTCTGGAATTTCATCAACCTCGTTATCACCGTAACTTAAAAACAGTTTCAGTTTATATTGACTCTGCTTTGGGCAAATTGCTTGTAAGTCCGCCAAATTTTGCTTATCCGCACAAAGAATCTCATCGAAGTATTCAAAATCATTAGCCGTCACTTGTCGCGCACGAATTGATGAAAAATCATAACCACGCGCCTCGCCGGCAGCACGTGACCTAAGATCTGAGCGCTCTCCAGCGTGATACGCAATAGTACCTGCCGAATCCACTTCTAAAGCTATACCCGCATCAATCGCCTTAGCTTTAAGCACCGCCTCACCCGTAGGCGAACGGCAAATATTACCCATGCATACGACTAGTACTCGAAAAGGTCTATTTTTCCCTTTACTCACAATAACTTGCCCCAGTTTTAGACACTTGTTACACCTATCATAACATATCTTTAGCTATCAATAGGTTACATTTTTTGTGGGGAATATATTAGGAGAATCCTAGGAGAAAAACCTCCAATTTTTTGTAATAGTAAACAAGTGAAATGAGTGCACGAAATTGTGATTAAGCTGATTTAATTTTTTATATGTGAAACGAATAAATGGTGACTTAGATAACCAGATACGTTGCTTTTGACAAGTTTAAGAGACGTGTAAAGCTGGGGACCTATTAGGCGAGGGATTGCTCAAAGCCAAAAAGTGGACTTTGAGAATGAGAAGATAGATAAGCTTTAGAACTAAAAAGATAATATCACTTTAATTCTGATTAACATGATTTGTTTTACATAGTTAAAATATAGTAGCTCATATCTGAACTTACAGCTTAGGAGAATTAACTTATTTTTAAGCTGATAAGCATCATTAAGCGCTCAAGAGACGGTTGTACTAAATCATTTTTATCCAAACATAGTAGACTTAACGTATCTCACGCTAAAAAGTAGTTGTTGCAAACCTTGCCTTATTAGGTATTATAGATGGCGGCTCAGGTGCCATAGTTAGTCATCGTCTAGAAACCTTTTTAATTGTCTATTGTAATAAAACAAATTTATCTATTTTGGTATTACGACTTTAAAATAAAATGGTGGCATCACGTAATACCTAATAAAATAAATAGGGTAAATCTATGATTATTAACGGTAGAAGCGATGTTAAAGAAATTGCTAAAGTAATAAAACGTTCACTCCCCACAGATTTTAAAAATCAACATATCTATGAAGCTATCGCTTGTTCTCAGTCATTCAACACTGATGCACATTTCAAAGCTAAATTAGACGGTATTAAATACCTGTTAAATACTACAAGTGAGGCTAACCAGAGGTTTAACTCTAGATTGACTGAACTTTCAGGTTTAAATGGTCATAAGTTACATACAGAATTCAGAGATGCTGTTTCTTCCGTATCTCCGCTTCCTTACATATCCAAGCGTGGGTTTGTATTAGCCCTTGAAATTGACTTTGAAAGTAAATCGGTTCATGGACCAATAGAGATTCATGAAAGCGAGTTTTTTCCAAGTCCTGATTTTCTTTTGATCGGTGATTGTATTTCAAAGATTGGTTGGGAAAAATTAAAGGCATACATAGTTGAAGAAATGGCAAAATCTGACTGTATTGAAGAACTGTACATTTCGATTAATAGTGAAGATAACACTACTATGCGAACTGAATCCGATAGCCCTTTGAGTTCCGAAATATATCAGTTACCAACCGATCACTATGAAATTGAACATATAATTTATGATGGTAAGCCGATCCTCAATTATGCTAGTAATGAATTTGAGATTAGAAAGGTAATTGCAACATTCTTGAAAGATGAGATAGATAACGAAATATATTCCGAGCACCCTGAAGATTTATTTGAAGAGTTACAGAGTCAAGTTTATCAAGCAAAGGAAATCTTAGATCAAGGCGAAAAGTAATCTTTACTTAACAAGTATTCACCACACTGTGGGCGTTTTCTAAAGAAACAGAGCGTCCATCTACAAAAATATTAACCAATCCTTTTATTTGTTCATAATCCAATAGCGGGTTAAGAACCATACTAAACAGTTAATGGACATTTCTGAATTAGCACTTTTGCTAAATTAGGGAAAGACGAATTTATTGAAGTATAGCAAACATTGGTTTAACTTGTATCTTAAACAATTATTTGCGATCACGGCTAGTTATCCAACGGCCATTCATGTGTTTCTATCAACCCTTTTGCAAGCAATTCATGACGAAGTTGATGAATCTTTGCTTTAAGTTCATCACGTTGCTGCTAAATAACGAAACAAAAAAGTTAAATTTCAATATCGAGTAGATGAAAGCGATGTAACACTAATCGCTTTCATCTTTTCTGACGGTTTTATCTAGCGGGTTGAGAAACATTAACGCTATTCGCTCTAAAAGAGGAATCTATGTATTTATATATATTCAATTTTCAATTAAAGATCAGCAAGCATTTTCTATATATGCAAAACAAGTAAGCGCTACTGTTGAAAAATACGGCGGAAAAACTATTGCTGTTAATAAGCAAGTGACACCATTAACTGGCGAAATTAATGCCGATGTTAGTGTGATTCAACAGTGGCCTTCTTTAGAAGATGCGGAGCAATGGTTAGCATCACCAGAGTATGCTCCATTAAAGAAAATAAGAGATGAAAAAGCGATGGAAAACTTAGTAATACTTCATTTAAGTAATGTAACCTAAACTAGGCTATTTAATTCACATGCCGTAATTAAAGAGTTGGATAGAAAAACTTCCAAGTTTAACTTGATAAGTAATTTGTGTTACCTCATATCTTTTCTAACAATTTAGTTAAATAGATTTGAATTTAACCTGACAGGCCATTAGGAACAAACGAGCGACACAAACTAAAACAGGTAGAATTCGACCAGTTTAATCTTAGTTGTACTAGCTCATTACTGCCTGATACATAATGAAATTCAGAGGCTTACTTCCGCTTTGTGCCAGTAACGGACATAAGTTTCTATAATTATATGTCTTTTTCCACTATTTATGTTCAGGGGCATAGGTATCTCGAAGTAACATTTCATAAAAAGTCTTGGCTGCGAATCCTGTTTTACTCCGTTTAGGTAAAGTAATATGTATAGGCACTTGGTATTTTTCATTTTGCTCTATCTTGATAATTTTAAGCTTTTCACCATTTCTTTTCCTTATTATATGTTCAGGCAGACGACAGAACCCTAATCCTTGCTCAGTGGCTCTAAATGCATGATCAAAGTTATCAACAGTAATTCTTTGATTTGCTTTTAACCAGCCAACATTTTTTCCCTCGACGTTAGATGAAACGCTACCTAAATCTCGGATAACGATTTGACTATGAATTGCCAAATCTTGAATACATACATAGTCTAGAGCGGCAAGCGGGTGGGTGGTAGATACTACAGGAATCATCGTGGTTAGAGAGAACACCTGTGCGGGATAATTCGTCACTGGCAAAGTAATAATAGCTATATCAGCCTCCTCACTAGTAACCATTTCAGAGGTTTTCGACAGCGATGTTTCGACAACCTGAATAGATGTAGTCGTGTTAGCTTTTAGAAACTCTTTCATTGGCTTATAAAGTAACGTAGGGTCACATAAATGATCCACAGCTATGGTTATTTCTGATTCGACACCAACAGACAGTTGTTGGCTCATTTCCTCTAAATCTCTAGCTTGTTCTACCATGCTTTCAGCCCTTCTGAGTAAGGACTTAGCATGTTTGGTAAGTATTGCCCTACGTCCACTTATCTCCAGTAGCTTTATGCCCAATTGGGCCTCTAGCTTTTTTATTGAGTAGATTAGAGTAGTATGGCTTTTATTTAGTGATGTAGCGGCTGCTTGGATGCTGCCAGATTTATCCACTTCTTGTAGTGTAATCCATTGCTCCAGCGTACTTTTCAATCTCAATACACTATTACCTGTCAGTTTTTTCTACAGTTATTGACAATATTATGAACTTTAATATGTAAATTTTGTAGTGAATAATAAATTTAATGCATAACACAGCGCTTAAAGCGTTATATTTGGAGACTACACGATGAAACTATTACAAGTTGATTTTGAATATCAAGGTGCTTTGGGTGAAGAAATGTCGAAAGCCCTTGTTGGCTTAGCAGAGTCAATTAATCAGGAAGAAGGCTTAATATGGAAAATCTGGACTGAAAATGAATCAGATAAACTAGGGGGTGGCATTTACCTCTTTGAAGATGAGGTCAGTGCGAAGTCATATCTAGAAATGCATACAGCTCGCCTAAAGGGCATGGGAATACCTAACGTTAGGGGAATAGTTTTTGACATAAACTTACCATTGACCAAAATTAATAAAGGTCCCGTATTTAAAGGAGAAACCGTATGAATAATAGAGCATTTTTAACATTACATGGCAGCATTTACTTCGTTTTTGCTTTGGTATTGTTCTTTTTACCTACACAGGTTTGGCCTATGTATGGTGTAGAGATAAACGATAAATACGCATATTTTTTATCACAACATACAAGTATATTTTTAGGTGGATTAGGTGCGGTTAGTTTACTCTTTAGAAATATTAACGATGGTGAAGCCGTTAAACAAATCCTTAAGGCCCTGATAATTACTAACTTACTTGGAATCATAATTACAAGTTACGCAGGAATAACAGGAATATTTGTTGGGTTTGGTTGGAGCGATCCTGCTTTCTTCACGGTATTAACATTACTAAGCTATTGGCAACTCAAAAAATATAAAAGTTAGATTTTATCACTTAAATCAAGCGTGAGCTTTGTATGCTCTCGCTATTGAGTGGTAAAAAAAAATGAACGACCGTTCTTCGCTCATAGCTGCCTGTCAGATTAAGTCCAAACCTACACATAGAAACTGTAAGATCAGATATGAGCTACTACAATTTACAGCAAGTGGTCCAAACGTTCTTAACACCCTTTAAGAAAAGTGTGTTCACGGTAAAGTGGTTTCCTTTTAGGACGCGGGAGTATCATTTCTAATTAGCTGTACTAGCTCAGACTCTTTTTCTGTAGACCCCAACTATGTGTCAATGATGCTGCGTAACCACATAGTTGAAGACATATATCGAACCAAAAGATAAACTTAGAATCACAACCTATCTCAGTATAGAAAACAGCCCAATTATTTCCCTTTTTATCCAAGTTAAAAGCGCCACTGCATCTGCCCGACACAGAAAAATTAGCAGGATTGCACACTTCCGCGATCTATTTTTTGTAACTATGATTCTTTTATTAAGAGTGTTTAACAGTTTTTGAAGAGACAAGTTGCCTGATAACTTTCCACTTATTCATCACAACTAAAAACACAACATATAGTGCATACCATCAATCTCAATTGACAATAGTACTCGTACATATCGGCAATTTAATAAGCACTCTTAAGCAAGGGTTTTGGCTATCATTAAACTTATAGTTTTTTCGCCCCTTCTAACCAAGCATTATGATAATTGTTGATACTTTTTTCTATTTCTCCGCTTTGCCTTAGAAGTGACAACTGCTTATCGAATTCTTTTACAATTCTTTGGCACTCTTTTGCGTACTGATGCGTAAACCCGTTATGTATTTTAAGCCCATTTATTTTAAAAGCGACCTCAACATGACTATCCAACTTGTTGGCTTTCAAGAAGTCGTAGCCTGTGTAAAATCCTGTTATAAAATAGTCTGTTCTACCGAGAATTAACATTTCAAAGTTTTGTGATAGTCCATGAATAAATTGCATATTAGATTGACTTGATACAAATGAATCGACTTTATCACCGTGTTTGTCACCAGCATTCACACTGCCATATAACCCAATTAAGTCTTTAAACGATTTGGGTACTAGCGCCTTGCTTTTTTTTACAAAAATTGCGACTGGATTTGTTGCGAATTCGTTTTGAGTGAATTCGAGGTACTGCAGCCTATCTGATGTTTTTTTTAACGCAGGTATGAAGTCGATTTTTTCTTGCTTGATGGACATAAGCACTCTCTTCCAAGGGCCTTCATAGCTAACTTTTACATCCAATCCCAAATTTTGAAAGATGCTTCGACTGATATCAATCGAAGCGCCAACTAGTGTATCCTGCTCTTTCCAATGAAAAGGAGGGTAATTCGGATGGGCTGATATACTAATACTCTGGCATTTAGAACCGCTAGCAATGGCTATTTGAGATGGAGAAAATATCGTGAAAAATACTATCGATATAAGTAAAAGCTTATTTGTGACTACCATCAGTATTTGAGTCTGTTTTGTTCGTTTTAAATTAATACTAGTTTATTCTTAATTATTGTAAATTGACCAACTTCACAATCGTATTTTTAAGCGACAACATAACAAAGTCATAGCAACTGTACGACGGAGAAGCTATAACACATCAAGCTGACTAATAATTACATGCAAGTGTTTGAGCGCCAAACTTCTATCGCTGACGAATTAGAGGCAATCCATTGCTCAGCCGCCTCTTCTAGGTTTAACTTGTTAATAACAACCAAAGATGAAGCTTCTATAATCATCTCTTTAGAAAAGTTGACCTGTTTAATAAACTGAAAAATACAGTGATAGTTTTCTTTCAATGATTTTGACGCCGCTTTTTTTAGCCAGCCATTCTTTCGATTAGCACAGTCTTTTACGTACTTTTTATTTAATCCCCATTCTGGATTTATTTCACATTCTTCTTCATACTCCGGAAATTGAATGAACTTTCCATGTGCATATTTATCAGTCCAATTTGGGCTCCAGTTTAACAATACAATAGGTTTTTCTTTGTGTATCGCTTGTGCTAATTCGTGCCAAAGCTCTAACCCTGTCTGTAACCGATTAATTTTGAAATTAATATTTAACGCACGAATAATATCAGCATCACCATAATTCCAAGGGCCACCATGGTAAACCCCTTTATTATCTGATGGTTTTTCCTTGAACAAATCAATACACTCATTGAGTGAAGTCCACACTGGTAACGACGGACAGTATTTTTCAACATATTCAGGATACCACCAATCTTCTATCACTGTTGCTTTATGAGTACCCAAATCAATTATTTCGTTTTGTGCTACTAGATGATTGAAAGCCTTTTTCATTGATGGCTCCCAGACCTCTAATTGAAAATGAATTGCGCCACGCCTCAAAGCTCCCCACTGGTCCTCTACATTTATCTCAACGTACTCTACCGGAGTGCCTGAGTCGCTAATAACTTTTCCCACAGCTTTAGATAACACTCGCTGACTTGACCATTTGTTCAATGGAATGTGTATCGACTTATCTGCATACAAGTCAACGCTATAAAATGTTACTAAAACAAAAATGAAACTTAAAACCATCCTATTCAAAATTTTCAATCCTTTAAAATTCAGCAATTCATTGTTTACGATACTATACGCCACTTTTCCCCAACAATGAGGCAATAAAATGAATTTTGCTATAAATGAAGTACTTTTTAGATTTAAAATAATTCAATAGACTAAATTTAGATAAGTTGTGAGAGTATTAATCCTGTTTAGTCGTGAAAGTCATACATATTATCAAAAGCATCTAGAAAATAACTCAATCCTAAATATCTTTAGTCTAGTGTTTTAGAAAATATTCAGAAAGGAGTGATTGAAGAAAACTTACAAATACGATGTATGCAAAAAATGAAATGTTTGCTCGATTTGTGTGGTAAAACTACTACTAATTAAACCAAGAAACGCTAGTCCTTTTTTTCAACTAACATCACGTAGTAGCACAAGAGATTAATTTCTGACAGCTTCACGTGCTTGCGAAAGGCTCTCGTCAATTAACTAAATATCCTAATTATTTCATATGACAAACTGATTTTTACCTAAACGTTTTGCTTCGTAAAGGTTTTCATCTGCAATTTTTATCATTGATTCTAAAGAATATTCACAAATTTTAGTATGCGATAATGCACCACCAATACTAAAAGACACATATTCAAATGGGCTTTCTGCATGTTTTATATTTTTCTTTTTAATATTCGATAGGATATTTTCTGCAACATGTTGAAGACCCGTTAAATCAGTATATGGGAGAATTATCAGAAACTCTTCTCCCCCATATCGCACAGCAACATCTTGAGGTCTTTTCAACGATTCAACTATTGCATCAGCTGCATCTCTGAGACACTCATCTCCTGCCTGATGTCCATATAAATCATTAAAGCGCTTAAAAAAGTCCAAGTCCAACATTAAAAAACCAATCGACTCATTTAACCTCTTTACTTGTTTAACTATCGCTTCGGAATGTTCATTTAAATAATGTCGATTATACAAACCTGTTAACGAATCTTTATAGGTTAGCTTTTGTAACTGCTCTAATCTTGCCTTGTTGAGCAAATGTGCTTTAACTCTATGAACAAGAGTCGATGGCGCAATAGGTTTACTTATAAAGTCGCTGCCTCCAGCTTCCCAACACTCATTCTGCGATTTCACTTCGACGCTTGCAGTAACAAAAATAATTGGAACATCATTCATAGCTTTTAATTCTCTAAGCTGCTTACAAACTTCCAAACCATTTATCTTTGGCATGTGAACATCAAGTAATATTAAGTCAGGAGGAACTCCTGATATACAATAGTCCATAACTTGAGTGCTATCTGACAAAACGTCTACATTGCAGATATCTTTCAAAATAGTACCCATGACTTTTCTCATGAGTAAGTCGTCATCAACAACAAGAATTTTTGAATCTGATAAAGGCTTTAAATCAAGTGGCACGAATACTCCGTTTCGATTATAAGATTTCAGAAAACATTCGCTCTTCAGTATTATCTACATCATGAAATGAATATTGAAATTAATAGTCTACAATACGTTTAATTTACAACTCTTGTAAAGTATGGACTAACTTTGGTAATGATTCCCCTATTTCTTCCAGTTCATTGTTGCATTCAAAATTGCCTTGGCTCGCTTTTATTTCAATTTCTGAGAAAAGCTCTCGAAGACCATTAGCACTTATTTCACCACACATTCCTTTTAGTGAATGTGCTAACTGTCGAGAAAGTTCCTGATCTTTTTGCATTATGGCATCACAAAGTTCTTTAAATCGTCCTAATGCTTTCACAGAAAACATTTTACAAATCTTGAATAATAAATCTTCTTTATTTAGAAGACGCTTCAGTGCGCTATCTCTATCCCATAGTTGGCTACCCTGAGTATTATTAACCTTAACTTCATTGTTGAAATTAGATAATGACCACTCTATTGTTTTTTCCAACACTTGAGTTGAGCTTAATGGTTTACTAAGGTAGTCGTTCATTCCTACTAATAAACACTTTTCCCTCTCACCCTTCATAGCATTTGCAGTCATGGCAATAATAGGAATATTAGTAAATTCTTTACCTGCTTCACCTGCCCTAACTTTTTCACAAGTCTCATATCCATTCAATTCGGGCATTTGACAATCCATCAATACGCAACAAATTGGCACCTCATTTAAGCCGCTTTGTTTCAATTGTGCTATTGCATCTACTCCATTGTTAGCTACATAGATTTCTATTGGTAGAGTTGAGAGAGCATCTTTTACCACTTCAATATTTATGTCATTATCATCAACGATTAGTACTTTGCTGCCAGATAATTTATCAAGAATTGATTGTGAGACTGTTTCTGTTGCGTCGTGAGGTATAGAAGGCTGGGCAATGCTTTCATCGCATACCCCACCACCACTAACCATTTTTAGCTTGCTTTGCGTAAGCGGTTTATTAACCACAGTATATAAATCGACTAAGTTCTTGCTTAAAGGAGCACCAGGCCTATTTAGAATGATAATATTCTCAGGATTAACGTTTATTGATGTTTTTTTGAGTATTTCCTCCGACTTAGCTAGATCAAAAGACTCTTTATCAAAAAATATATAATCGTAGCTTTTATGCATATTCAAATGAACATCGTGACCAGAAGACTCGTGAACAAAAGCTCCCTCAAAGTTGAGTAAATGACGTAAAGACTCTTTAGTTTTTTCAATATCACTAACAATTAAAATATTTTGTGAATCAAAGCATGCAGCATTTGGTGTTTCTGTTTCGTCTTGATTTTCTACACTAATGAAAAATGAGAATATACTACCAACATTACGAGTAGATACACAATTAATATCGCCCCCCATCTTTTGACATAATTGCTTGCATATTGAAAGTCCTAAGCCAGCGCCCTCTCCGTTAGAGTCAGAAAGATTTTGTCCATTATTAAACCGGTTAAATATATCTTTTTTCTTTTTATAGTCTATGCCTATACCAGTATCACTTATTTCAATTATTAGCTTGTAACTATTATCGTCAGTGGCAACGGTCGATGCCTTAACTTCTATACTACCATCTTCAGTAAACTTAACAGCGTTGCTAATCAAATTATCAATAATTTGCGTCAGTCTTATAGGATCTGTTTTTACAACACCACACTTCAACTCTGTAGTATCAAGATAAATCTCTAGCCCTTTGGAAAACACTTTCACTGATAAGGACTCAATTAAATTTTCAATTAAAGTTTTTAACGGTACTACCTTATAATTTAACTCTAATTTCCCAGCTTCAATTTTCGACAAGTCCAAAATGTCATTAATATAAAGGTTGAGATTCTCAGCGCTAGACTCTATCATCTCAGTTAATTTCATAGCGTCTTTTGATAAGGGCTCACGTTTTAGTATATTTAATGGGCCAATTATGCCATTTAGCGGTGTAATTAATTGATGGGTTATGTTTGATATAAATGCATTTTTGATATTGTTGTTTTTTACCGCCATATCTTTTGCTGTTGCAAGCTCTTTTGTTCTCTCTCGAACTTTAGCCTCCAAATCATAATTCAAGCGTTTAACTTTTTCTTCTGCTGATTTTTCATTACTAATATCTCTAATTATTAATGAAATACCTATAATTTTACTACTTTCGGAAAATAAAGGACTGACAGTAATAGCATAGTAATTTTTATTTTCATCAGGTTCAGATGAATACTCATCCCTGAGTATATGTGAATTATCTTTAGCTTCACTTATGTACCTTACTATCGGTAACTCTTTGAGAATATTCACATTAGAAAAGTGCTGTCCGATACTCATCCCTTTAGTTGTTTTACATAAATACTCCGCTGCTAGGTTTAAGCTTGAAACATTTCCGTCAAGGTCAAACCCGATTATTGCATCAATAGCGCCATCAACTATTGCTTCCGCTTCACGCCTGGTTTCCGCTAGAATTTTATTTCGCAGTGAATTCCTATGGAAAAACATAATCAACACGGCTGAAAATATGACGATTGCAACCAACACTCCATATGTCGCATATCGACGCTCATTAATTTGTGCGTTTAGATACGGCTGTTCGACAGTAACACTAAGGCTAAAAAAACCTCTTTCTTGACCATTTCGTATTTGTACTTTTTGGGAGTAAGAATAAGAAGGTTCCATATTGAATAAATTCGATTCAGAAAACTGTAGCGTGTCATACTTAATCGACTGTTTATACAAAGACTTCCAGTTTATTTCTGTCCCTAAATCTTTAGAAAACAAGAATGACTCATTAGGATGATAAACTACATCCCCATCAGGTCCAGTAATAACCAAATCAGCATAGTTCAATGTATTGTCATTTAAGTCCCTTAACAATTGACTAGCATCTATATTCATAATCAAAAAAGCGTAGCGCTTACCATTTTCACTATAGATTGGTATGGAGAAACGAATTGTTGGTTGGTAAGGGAATATCACTTCATTGTGCTCTTTATTAAGTGATATTAGCGATGTATATATCTGGTTAACTTCAAGTTGAGAGCTCGGTAAAAAATATGGCTCACTACTTTTGCTCTGTAGCTGAAAATCTCTCACAGGGGCTATCTTCGACCCATTTTTATCTACTCTTATGAGCTCTTTACCATTTGAACTCACTTCAATAACTCTTAGTTGAGTGATTGTAGGATTGTTTTGCATAAAGCCTACAAAAATTGTTTCTAATCTATTTTTCCACTGTGCAAACGTAGTACCATCAAAAGGATCAATATTTCCATTAAAATGTGCTCGAGGAAGTCCTGAAATTGGTGGTGTGGCATGTAAAAATCTAAGATTTGCTTTTGAACGCTTTATAGACGACTGAAGCGTCGTTTCTAATAGCTGACTATTTTCTGAAAGGCTATTATTTAACTCTCGTAAAGTGTTTGACGTAATTTGGGCTTCAAATATGTAGACTGCCAAAGACAAAAAACTAACTACGAGTACAACAACAAGAATGAGTGATTTTTGCGACAAAACTATATGGTTATGTGGTTTATTTTTCATTTTATCCAACCCAGTTAATTTGTATTAGCTTTATTCGACCACTTAGTCAGTACAGCCTTTAAGCTATCGAAATTTATAGGTTTTGAAACAAAATCATCCATCCCAGAATCAAAACAACGTTGCCTATCTTCCTTCAAGACATTTGCTGTAAGTGCAATAATTGGCGTATCGACATGATTTATCATTTTCCTGATATGCTGAGCGGCTTCTTCTCCTCCCATTATGGGCATCTGCATATCCATTAATACGATATCAAACGCGTTAAACTTACACTCTTCAATTGCCTCTACACCATCACTTGCAATTGTTATGTCGGTAATATTGAATTCCTTTAACAATGCTTCGATTACAATTTGGTTTATCTCATTATCTTCAACAACTAATACACTAAGGTGGGACAAGTTCAAATCTAACGTAATATCATCAGTACTAATTTCAGCTCTTTCAATACTCTTTGCGCGTTTTGTTTTAAAATCAAAGTAAAACTGCGTTCCCTTTCCTAACTCGCTTTTAACCCGAAGTGGTGCATCCATTAAATTGAGTAACTTGCTTGAAATAGTTAATCCCAGTCCGGTACCTCCGAAACGCCTAGTAATTGATGTATCTGCTTGTGAAAATGCTTCAAACAGGTCTTTAATATTATCTTCAGATATACCAATACCTGTATCAGATACGCTGAAAGAAAGTACTAATTCATTGTTTTTTTCATGAATATGTACATTTAAGGAAACGCTACCAACTTCCGTAAATTTGATTGCATTCCCTAATAAATTAATTAATACCTGTTTAAGCCTTGTTTTGTCAGCGTAGAACAACACCTCAGTGTCTTCCGACTTAGAAACAAACAACTGAATGCCTTTATCTAATGCTTGATGAACAAAGAGTTGTTCCAATTCGTTTAACAAAAGCGTTAAATCAACAACAGTATGCTCCAACTCTATTTTAGATGCCTCGATTTTACTCAAGTCTAGGATGTCGTTAATAATCACAAGCAGACTATCACCTGAAGATTGGATGATGTTTAACATGCTTGATTGCTCTGAAGTTAAAGGGGTGCGTTCCAACTGCCTCGCCATGCCGAGAATACCATTCATAGGCGTTCTAATTTCATGACTCATATTAGCTAGAAACTCTGACTTAACTTTGGATACACGTTCTGCTTCAAGTTTGGCATCGTTTAAAGCTTTACTTAGATGCCTAAACCGATCTGCAGCGAGTGCAAGTTGGCCTATTTCATCTCGTCGATTAAGGTCTTCAATAGGTGCGCTAAAGTCACCTTTTAAAAAACTGGAAAAACTATTGGTAAGTCGTTTTAATGCAAAAGAAACGTGTGATTGGATAAAGATGGCTAGCAGCACCAGATAACAGAAAATTCCAATACTTAAGATCGATAATATAGACTCTGCCTCATTAATATTTTTTTCGCTTTGCAGCTTAATTTTCGATAAGCGTTGGAGTGATGATTCCCTTAACCTATTAGCCAGGGAACTAAACTCTATAGAGTCACCCGACATAACAACATTAACCAAAGTGAGATAATTTCGATTCGCTTGAATACTTTTACGAAAAACTTTTGCATATTGCGTAGAAATATTTGAAACCTGGTCCAGCTTTTCATTAAATCCATCATTACTGACAGCATAATTTAGCTTAGATAATAGTTTAAAAATATTTTCTACATTTTGTCTTTTTGAATAATCTTTTTTATTTAAATAAAGAAGCGCATCATGATGTAGGGAATGCCATTTATCTATTAGCTCTAAAGAGTATTGTTTCTCAGTAGGCGTAATTGCAACCGCTTTAAGGCTATTCAATAAATTAACCCCATTAAAATATGTATTTGGAAGCGCTTTCTCAAGTAAACTTTCTCTTATTTCATGCCGTTTATGAAACGTGGGCAAATTACTTTTATACCTAACAATAAGCTCCAACATTGCATCGATATACATCTGCTCAGATGGGTGTATTTTACCGCTGGCGATAGAATTCAACCTGGTTTCAATACTTAAAAAGTTTTCTTTGATTTTATCGAAAATACTAGCACTTCCAGATACACCGTAAACATTAATATCACGCTGTAGTTCAACAATATCTTTACTTATCTTCAATATTTCAAGCGAGTAATGACTTATCTCTGCAGTACTTTGTACAGATTTTTCAATGCTATTCAAACGTTGCGACATAATAAAATAACTTATAACGAGGATCGCAAACACTACCACTAATGCCAGTGTTATTTTTGAAGCAATTGAACTTACTATTTTATTGAACAATTCATTACCCTATGAATTTAGCAGCTCGTACCACTTATCAAGACTGTAGTCATAATTGTTCATAACAGTATTCCATACTGCAATATTTGAAAAGCGCTTAATATAACTGCCTCCATCTCTTGTTTCTCCTGGGTGAACAGACACTTTTCCATCCGTTCCTTTTAACTCTATTGTGGCTTCTTTACCGTTATACCAATAATCCCACTCAGGAATAGACATTAGTGGCTGACTTCTTTCGGGATTCGATATGTAATACCCCTGTCTAGCAATAAATGCTCCAGGATATCCTGATAACCACCAGTTCATGTATTTATATGCCGCTTCTTCCACATAGCCTGTTACGTTTTTAGACATGCACATAACGCCGTGCCAAGCTCGATAACCTTCCTTGGGAGAAGCATATACAACAGGTATGCCACTCCCTCTACATGCACTGACACCTGGAGAAAACATACTCTGAATATGCACTCGATTAGATTTCATAAAATCGACTGACTGCGGGACCGATGTCCAGAACCCTGAAAAATGCCCTTCCCTTTTCTTTGCAAGCAATATACTAAAAAGTGAATCAATTTCATTTATTGACATATTACCAATATCGTTAAACTTCATAAGATCCGCACCTTGAGCAGCCAGTGCGGCATCAAATATGCCAATGGTTGGTGCATTTACTAATGCGACTTTTCCCCTATTTTTTTCATCTAATAACCAAGCCCACGATTCTGTTTTGTACGGGACCCCTTTGTCTAAAAATTTCGTGTTGTAGCCAAACGAATCTACGTTGTGAACATACGGTAAAAAGCTTATCTTAGTGCTCGACTTATTACCTAGGGTTCCATCCGGTTGAACAAACAGTAATTTATTTGGCGAGTCACCAGATCCAATCTTAGCTTCGGGAGCGATTTTCCCAGTTTTTGTCAGCGAGTTTATCTCATTCCAATACACAATTCGGTTAATATCTAGCGGCTTAATAGCATCTGCTTGCCACAAAATATTTATGGAATCTGACCATTGCTCATACAAATCGAAAGAGTTAGGGTCAGCAGCCGCCTTTTGAAGTACCGCAGCACTTCCCATTGGGGTGAATTCTAGATTGATGCCTAATTCTCGCATCGCTCTTTGTCTAAGCTCTTCTTGTAGGGTGACATGGGTACCCATCACTCGGAGTGTCACTTGTTTTTTTGCTAAAACATATGGTGCTTTAAACCCTAAAGACGTTACCGCTGCTCCAACCCCAACTGTCTTGAGAAACTTTCTTCTATTAAATGAACTTTCCATTTCTACACCGTACATGAGAATTGAATTTAGAGTGTAGAACAAGGAGCTTAAAAAATATAAGAAATATAGGCAACTTTATGAAATAGATTAGATTTTAGTGATAATAACGCAGTTTCTACCTGACTCTTTTGCTTGGTATAAGCTTTCATCAGCAAGTGACATCATAGATTCTAAAGATAAGAAACAAAACTTTTCAAATAGTACACCACCAATACTTAAAGTTACTGCTTTATGGGGTGATAGTGGATGGGGGAGTAAACAATCTAGTAACTTAGCCTTTAAGTTTTCACAAATTTTCGTAACCCCGGTATAATCCGTATAAGGCAACACAACTAAAAACTCATCCCCACCGAACCTAACTGCAACATCATGTGGTCTTTTTAGTTCGCCCTTGATTAAGTTTGCAATAGCTACAAGGCACTCATCCCCTTTAAGATGACCAAAATGATCGTTATACAATTTAAAATTATCAATATCTATCATAAGTAGCGAAAATGACCTTTTTTCTCTTATCGATTGTGCTAGTACATTTTTTACTTCTTCCATTAAATAGTAGCGATTGTATAGACCTGTTAAAGGCTCTTTCAGAGAATACTCAAACAGCTTTTCTAAATGTAATTTATTGGTGAGATGATTTTTAGTTCGATGAACTAAAGTAGACGCGACTATTGGTTTAAATATGAAATCTGATGCACCTACTTCCCAACACTTGTCTTGTAATGATTCCTCCGTGGAGGATGTGATGAATACTACTGGAATATATCTAAGAGCAGGAACCTGCTTAAGCTTCTCACATACTTCCAACCCTGATATGCCTGGTAAATTTACATCCAATAACAATAGATCGGGTATCTCCTTCACACAATAATCTAAAACAGCTTCACCACTATTCACTGAGTCGACCTGAAACTCTTCTTTCAGCAAAGTAGTTAATGATAATCTAATCAAATCATCATCATCGACAATAAGCACTTTACAATCTGAAAACGGTTTTATGTCTAGAAGCATATTAAACCTAATGAATGTTTATTAATTTTTATTGAAAGGTTCAGGTTTTCCTAATAAATATCCTTGCCCTATCAAGCAACCTAATGATTGCAACTTCTGTTTTTGCTCTATTGTTTCAATCCCTTCTGCAACTATTTTTAAATTGAGCGTTTTCGCAAGTTCAACAATTGTAGAAACAATGTCTAGTGCCTGTGAGTCATTCAACATGTCTCTCACAAAAGATTGGTCAATCTTCAACACATTCAAAGGGAAAAGCCTTAAATACGAGAGACTCGAGTAACCCGTACCAAAATCATCAAGCGCAATGCTTATACCCATTTTAGATATAGAGTTGAGTTGTGTTACCGTTTGCTCATAGCAATCGATTAATGCTGACTCCGTTATTTCTAGTTCAAGGTAACGACTTGGTAACTTTGTTCTTTCTAAAATTGATGCTACCAATTCGACTAAGGAGGAATCAGAAAACTGTTTGGCAGAGATATTCACCGCTACTTGCTTGGGACACCCCGCATCTAACCATTTTTTCGCGATAACACAGCTTTTCTCTAATACTTGTTCTCCTAATCGGTAAATCAAACCTGTTTCCTCAGCATACTCAATAAATTGTAGCGGTGATATACAATTACTTTCTTCATCGATTAAGCGAACCAGACTTTCATACCCAACAGTTTCATTTGTACCTAAATCCTTTTTGGGTTGAAAATAAACTTCAAGCGTATTTTCATCTAATGCTTTTCTGAGCAAGTTGCCAATTCTTAAGCGTTCATTCATCGCTAGTTGCAATTCGTCATTAAAGTAACAATAACTGTTCGATGCTTCATGTTTTGCTTTGTACATTGCAGAATCTGCATGCCTCAACATTTCTTCAACACTCTTGGCATCATCAGGGTATACACTTATCCCAACACTGGCACTTAATACATGTTGCTCATCTGCGATTCTAAATGGTGTGCCTATTACGTTAAGCACTTGCTCTATTAAAGGCTCAACATTAGATAAAGTTGAAGTATGCGGCACTACTAATGCAAATTCATCCCCTCCCACTCGCGCTACCGTAATATCGTTGCAAGCAAACTTATCCAGACTGTGTCCTACATGGGCTATTATCTCATCTCCAACATGGTGCCCAAGCGCATCATTAATGTATTTAAATTTATCGAGGTCTAATAACATTAAACTGAGCTTGTTCTCACTGAAAGCCGCTCGTGTTATAGCTTGAGTTAGACGGTCATGTAACAAAACTCTATTGGGCAACGCGGTCAGCTGGTCGTGGTGCGATAAGTATGTCATTTGAACCGCCATAGCCATCGTTTCACTCACGTCTTGAAACACCATCACTGCACCACATTGCTCATCATTATTGTTTAATATTGGCGCGGCACTATCTTCAACTCGGTGGGTAATACCTTGCCTACTTGTTAGTTGTGTATTAATTGCCATTGCAACAGGTCTGTTCTCTTGTAAAGCCATTACTAACGGATTGAGAGACTGAATTCCTGTACTTGCATCATTCAGTGTCATCACTTCTTCGATGTGCTTCCCTTTAGCGGCTACGAGTGGCCATCCTGTTAGCCTTTGCGCTACTGGGTTCATATAGTTAATACGCGCTTTGTCATCTGTTGAAATTACACCGTCGGCAATTGAATCAAGCGTAATTCTTAGATGCTCTTTTTCAGACTGAAGTGAGGATTGCGCTTCGTAAAGCATGTTTTCTTGCCGTTTAAAATTGACATGATTTTCTATTCGCATACGACATAACGTGAGATTAAGCGGTTTAGAGATAAAATCTATGGCGCCTAGTGATAACGCCTTTTCTTCTATTTCAATATCACTATGTGAAGTGATTACAATAATACGAAGGTCATTGAAATAGTCTTTCTGTCTAAGTTCTTTTAAGATATCGAATCCGTTTACCTCAGGCATTTCAATATCTAAAACAATAACATCTGGACGGAAAGCATCTATTGTAGAAAGTGCCTTAGAGCTATTATTACAAGACAAAACCTCACCGCACTCTTGCAATATATGCTCAAGTTGCAGTGTGTTAATCTCCTCATCATCAATGATAAAAATACGACAATTTATTTCCATTATCATGTCCTCAAACCTATCCCAAAATAAAAAATAGTAGAAGTTAATCAATAAAACTAATTAAAACTTATGCAAAGAGTTAAAATTTATTCGTGAAAAGGCGCTAAAAAAGAAAGAAGGAACCGTTTTAAGGTTAAATATGTAAGCTCTGTTTATGCTTGATTTAGAAAGATATAGTAATAAAAAATTAGATACGTTTATTTTCTCAGATAATTCAAGTAATGGAATTGGTTAGTATACGATTTTGAAATTTATTGTATGAAAAAGGGCTTTCTCAGCCCTTTTAGACTTGATTAGAAAACAAAATCTATGCCCATACTAATCGTTCTAGAATCACCATGATAAGCCCAACCTGTTGCTTTATCTCCCTGATCTACGAATGTGTCGTATTGTACTTTAAATGCAACATTTGAATAAAAATCATACCTCAAACCATAACTCAACATATAATGCTCTTCTAAATCTTCCGTAGGAACATTTGAACGTTCATGATCTGCTTTGGAATAAGAAACATAAGGTTGGAATTCATCAATGTTGTAAACCACAGAAATAAGATATGTAGGAAATTCAGTTCCAACTGCATCATCATATTCAACATAGTTCATATCAAAAAGAATGGTAAAGTCACTTATATTAACCTGGCCACCAAAGCCAATAAATTGTTGAGAAAAAGGTGTATAAGGGCTAATGCTGCCATCTTGTTGAATGGTTTCTCTATCCCTGTCATTTTGGAAGTAAACAAAACGAAGGTCAAAGAAATCACCTGACATATTCCAGTTGAAGCCTGCAATATCTGTCCAATATTCATTAACTGTCCGTGCTGTGCCACCATATAGCTTATCGTAATACAGCATTTCAACATTATCGTCTGAATATTCATTACCATAAAATGCTGTAATAGTATTTGAATAATCACCGATTTCGAAGCTATACATAGCATGGGCGCCATCGAACTGCGTTACTTGCCACCAGTAAAGGTTTGAAGGTGGACGCATCCAAGGGTATGCGTAACCTACTTCTGCAAACTCTGAGAAATAGTACATCGGTATATTTCGTCGTCCCGCCATGAAAGTCCAATCTTCATTGGCTTGATAAGTAACATAATACCAATCAAATTCAGGTTTGAAATCGTCTACTCCTTTCGCAACCAATTGAGCTGTAAAGGATAGCTTATTATTGAACCGATAAGTACCCTGTACTGCGAGAATAGACTCAGCTTTAAATGTGAGATCATTATTATACTGACCAACATCATAAAAATCAGCGGTGAGGATTTCATCTCGCTTTTGTCCAGGGTTAAGAGGGTCATTGACTGTACCGAGGGTTTTACCTGCGATAATAGATCCGTAGCCACTTATTTTTAGCTCTGCATTTGCTGATTGAGAGAAAAAAACAAGCAGTGCTAATGCTACTAGTGAAAGCTTTTTCATTTTATCTCTCCTCAGAATGTTGCCACGACTTTAACATCGCTTGTTACGGCGCTCGCATCAACGTATCCGATTGCATCAGGGTTTGATGCTACAGATGAAATGACGGCCCCATTTGAGTCCATCTCTTGAGGCGGAGTTCCTTTGCCGGTAAACAAAATTTTTGACCAGTAAGCTTTAACCTGGCTATTCGATTTGCCAAGCACTTTTGAATTAAACTCTTCCACCGCAATATCAGTGTTGCTAGGGCTGATTAAAATTGCAGAGCGGCCATTTGTATAACTTTTAGTTTTACCTAAAAATATTTTCTTAATAGTGCCCTCATCAAAAGTTGAATCATTTGTTGGGTGGACAACAACAGCCACATCAGCTATTGCATGTGACATGTTCATTATTGTCAATGTGGATACTACACAAACAACTTTCCACGTTTTTTTGGGTGAAGGTAATAACATAGTTAATCCTTATAATTGCTGCGCTATTTGTCATGCTCGGGGCACAACGTATTTAAAAAGTAGTCCTCTATTTATTTGATTTCAAGAAATTGAAGAGAATAATAATCTAGACGGAGGCTATAAATAACAACAATTTACAGGTAAAAAGTGAACACCGTTACTCTCTATTAAGCATAGATATCGAGCGCTTATCTTAATTGGGCGGATAAAAGGAAAGGACTTAGCAAAGTCCTTTATTTGGGGTGGTGCTTAAAGAACGAGTTTGATCTCCTTGATCCAAACTCACATCAAGTATAGACAGCGTTTTAACTTTTGCTATTTTTTATTTAACACAACCTCTACAATATATGTAACACCTGCGGCGTTATACATTTTTTCCCATGAGTCGAATGATGTGTTATTTCAGATAAATTTATCCCATTCATCATCGAAATTCGTCTTATCTCCTTTAGAATCGATCACAACTCCGCTTGCTTCAATCAGGTTGTCTATATTTTCAAACTTTGAATGTTCAGATATAAATTTCGGCGGCATTAGTTCATCTAACCCAATTACAAACTTATCTTTCAAAGCTTTAAGATTATTCTCTTGCTTACTCAATTTTCCCATTTTTCACCAGGGGTATCAGAATAGTTAAAAAATAATTTCAGATTACTTAAACATAGCCACAAATATACGTGCTTTCGAAGTTTCATCAGTCGGATATCTCAAAGCATCGATAGTCTATTTCACAAGAGAATCAACACTACAATAATTATCTTAGTGAGTTTAGGTCAGAAACTGAATGAATGTAGTCAAAATTTGGAGCATCTAACCAAAAAAATGTTGCAATACAGATGAGAATAAATTCCAGTGCAACTATATTCAAACCAGAGTTAAAAACTAAATTAAGTTCATCAAATTACTAATTTCAAGTCACACTATCATTAAGTTCCGACTTTAGAATATGAGCCTAACCTTACAAAACACTACAAATCCCTACATTCGCGTACTTGTTTTAGGCATTTCGGGATTTAGAATATATTTTTAATTTATTTTCTTTAACGAAACTACGACGATGAAAAAAACGGGTATTAGCATTCTCGCCCTAGGAATATTAGCTACGGGCTGCACAAGCGACACAGATTCTGATTTATTAAAAACAAAAGCTATCCAAGCAGAAATTTTAGTTAGTTCAAATGGCGAAAGAACAAAGGTGAACGCAGAACTAAACTCTGGCAATAGTTTTGGCTCAAATGTTCGCCTGTCAAATGGTGATAAAATTTACGCTGAGGTACATAACAAACGAATTCAACTAGAGGAAGACACTGATATTCTCGATATCGATTATGAAGGTAGGTTCAGCGGCTCTGAAGAGAGTGCAGAATTTAAAGTTGAATTAATAAGAAGCGATGCGCAAAACGCAAGTTCTACAGTCGAGTTACCATTGAACTTTAAAATTTTAGCCCCAAACAGTAATTCAGAAATTAGATATAATCAGTCTGTCAACGTATTACTTGACGGGATTGATGTTGGTAGCAAAAATGAATTTATCCTCAACTATATTTGTGACAACAATAACGGCGGCACTACCAGCGGTTCCGCGAGCAGACAGTTCGAAAATAAAAGCAGTTTTACCATTAATTTACATACTCTGAAGTTGTTGGAAAACGTAAATTTAAGTAGCGTTAAGAACTGTGAATTGGACGTGATAATCAACAGATACAAACTCGGAAACATTTCAAGTGAATTTGCTGATTCAAGTCAGATACGTGCGGAGCAAACGCGTAAAATTGAAAACATTACTTTTAAAATTTAATAAAGTAATTGGGCTATGCTGGGCTAGCGTTTTATTTGCATAGCCCACGAACTCTGATTGTTAAAATCTGGTGCTTTCTCTATCAAGCTGCTGCACTCAAACTCTTACCTTTGAAAGATATACTTCGTATATACACTCCGATTGACTTTCACCCCCACTATTTATTGGTAAAAGTACATAAAGCAAACAAGAACGCAAGTTAAAATAAATGACAAAAAACAGAAAACCACCATTGATTCAATAGCTTACCATGACACCCTGACATCATGTTAATTAATCTATCACCGTCTCACCAATAATATTAATTACTGACCTAAGTGTTATATCTTGCGCAATAATAATTCATAGAATTATCTAACCAAGTACTCTTAAAAACTACAACACGTTGTTACCCAAAAACCATAAGAGCAATTAAAAAAAGATGTTGTTTATACTAATATTGTAAGATTTTAGAAAAGGGCAAAACCAATGAATGACCGAGACACAGTAAATTTTAGGGAAGATAACGAACTGGACTACCATCTGGAGTTAGTAAATAAATCAAAATCTCATGCGAACCGTACCTTCTTAAGAGAAAATACACAGTGGACTGCAAAAGACGAACTAGGTAAAAAAATCATTACTCACAAAGAATTCAAACCATATGTAATAGCCGACCAATCAAACTTAAATGATTTGAAATAAACAATCAAAAAGGTTCCTTACCTTAGAGTTGAGATTAACTTGTAAATACTCACTATAAATCAGTTTTCATGACCTTGCTAATATAGGCAGCTAAAAAGTATCTATACCTAAATAAATCAAAATTTAAATTGTTATATTTAAGTAAATGTACTCAATCAAAGGCGCGTACTGCAAACAGTCAAACACCAAATCCAGTGTGTAAAATACAAAATTGCTAAATTACAGCGAGGCTGGCTACAAAACATGTATATCATTTTGTATCTGCCAAACATCTTAGTTATTTGTTGTCAACGCTATAACCGTTTAATCGAGCAACTACAATAGGTGAAAACAATGTGACCAATAAAACGAGTGAGAAGAGATTCCCTTGATGCACACTAAAGACTTCATTAATCTCTGATAAAGTTAACTCTTGAGAAAAACCTAATCCATACTCAAGCAGCAATGTTAATGTTAATGTTAATGTTAATGTTAATGTTAATGTTATCCAAAAAGTACCCACACATAGGTAAGTTGTGGAACTTTCACCTTTAACAAACACTAAGAGTTTTAATGAAATCACTATTATCAATACAGATAAAATTAAACCACTTAACGGCAATGCTATTTCAGGTGATAAATATTTGTTCAAAAAAAACTCTCTAAGCGTTCCATTAACTATCGCAGCAACCACCATTAACAGCCATATACCTGTAATTTTTAGTAATAACATAGTAATCCCCGATATTTAGGCACACAAAATTAAGCTCTGCATTTTGCATGGTGATTACAAGTTTTCAACGACTAAAATCGAACAAAATTACGATTAAGCTCAGCGAATTGCTTCTATTAGATACCGCTTTGTGTCGTTTCGCTATTTCGTCAGATTATTAATAAAACCCAAATGACGGGAGTTCAATTTAACTCATTTTTGAACAAAAGTTTGCTAGTGACTTTGCTAATGTAGCTTTTCATGAATTACTTTAGGTATGGCAAAGTCACTTTTAGTATTTGAACACAACTTGACAGACTAAATTATTCAGCAGCCTTTCTATCGACCAAATCTAATAGTTTTGCTGCGACAAATAGATCCTGAATGGCAATGCCAGAGCTATCAAAAACGGTGATTTCTTTATCCGTTTTTCTCCCTGTAGCATTTCCCGTTATGACTTGACCAATCTCAGTAACGAGTGGATTTACCGTATGTTGAAACTCCCCTATAGCAACCGATTGCATTTTATAGTCGCAAAATAGCCTTGCCGTATTATAAAGTTCTGGTGGTAGCTCTTGCTTACCAACTTTATCCGCCCCCATAGCAGAAATATGGGTTCCACCCTTTACCCATTGGGCATCAAATAAAGGCGATTGGGCTGTTGTCGCGGTTACAATAATATCAGCTTGATCACAAGCAGTTTGTGCACTGGCACTTTCCGCATTAATACCCTGTTGCTTTAATTTTTCAACAAATACTTCTGTGTTGCTTCGGCCTACGACCAAAACTTTTTCAATCTTACGAATGTCACAAATTGCTAAGACCTCGAATTCAGCTTGATGTCCAGTGCCAAATACAGCCAGAATCTTTGAATCTTTTCGAGCTAGGTAATCAGCAGCTACAGCATCAGCAGCAGCCGTTCGATAGGCATTTACCTTACTTGCTGCAATTGCTGCCTGCAATTCACCTGTATCTGGCTTTATTAAAAAAACAGTCGTTCCATGGCATGGTATATCTAATTCGCGATTATTGGGCCAATATGTCCCTGTTTTCCAACCGACGAAGTTGGATGTACAAGCTGACTTTAAAGAAAAGATGGAGCCGTCTTGCGAACCAGCAGCATTAACGACAGGAAACAGTGTTGCTTCGTCACTCACTGCCGCTATAAATGCTTCTTTTACAGCATCATAAGCAAGTTCATGAGAAATAAGCTGCGCTGTTTGTTGCTCACTCAGATAAATCATTTACCACCCCTGAACTCGGTTCCAAGTTTCATAAGTATCATTTTTAATATCAAACACATGGTATTGCTGGTGCATTGATGCCATGGCACAGGCATGGTTAGGCAACACATGTATACGACTACCAATTGGAAAATCAGAAAAGTCGATGCTTTCACCATTTACGGCTTCAAGAATACCGTGCTCCTGATTGACACTTGTAACTTGCACATTAGAAATTGGGGCACCGCGATTTTTCGTCACTAAGCCATATCCGCAATCAGTTGGCTGGTTAGCCGTGCCACGATCTGCTGATAACGCCATCCAGCCAGCATCAATTAATACCCAACCTTTTGCTTTGTTATGCCCAATGACGGTTGCAACAACGCTGGCAGCAATATCGCTATACTGACAAACACCGATTCCAGCCATAACCAAGTCAAAAAAGGAATAAACTCCAGCTCTTACCTCTGTAATACCCGTAAGGTCCTGATAATGGTGTGCCGTTGGTGTGGAGCCTATACTGACAATCTCACAGGTGATGTCATGCTGTTTCAAAATATCAACAGCTTCTAATGCAGCCCTAACCTCATTGGCAGCACTATTTTGTAATGAGAGGGGGTCAAAACAGTGATATGACTCCCCTGCATGACAAAGTATTCCCGCAAACTGGGTCTTTCCACCACACAACAACTGGGCAATATCTAATAACTTAGGGTCTTCAGGAGACACGCCACCTCTATGTCCGTCACAGTCCACCTCGATCAAAGCAGCAATAGAACACTGATTTTCTATACAAAACGTATTGAGTTCGATGGCTTGCTCCACACTATCCAGCAGTACAGTAATATCAATTCCATTCGAAATGAGTTCAGATATTCTGTGTAACTTTTGAGCTGAAATACCGACCGCATAAACGATGTTGTTATACCCGATACCAGCGAGTTCCTCCGCTTCTTTCACCGTCGAAACGGTAACAGGAGCAGAGTGTTCTGGTAATAAGTATTGAGCCGCTTCAAGTGAGCGAAGCGTTTTGAAATGCGGTCTCAATCTTGCCCCTTGTGATTTTATTTTACTTCTCATTCGGGTCAGGTTTTTGAGAAATGTACACTTATCAACATACATAAATGGCGTGTCAATTTTTTCATATTGAGCCATCAACGTAGAAGCTTGATTCAAGCTAGACATGTTTTCTTACCTCAGCGATTAGATCCAAGTATCACATTCTAGTATCCACTAATTAGATTTTCCCGTACATTAACAATTATTAACTTATAGATTAGGTTTAAACCAAATGGTTACTACAGAAGATTTGAAGTTTATTGTGACAATAGCTGAAAACCGTACACTGGCTGAAGCCGCCAGAGCACTGAATATCACACCTCCATCAGTCACACTTCGGCTTCAGCATATTGAAAAGAAGCTAGCGGTAAAATTAATTCAGCGACCATCCAGAATCGTTACCCTGACCGAAGAAGGTCAACTTTTACTCAACAAAGGACGTTTGATCCTCCAAGGTTTAGACGACTTGCAAGAGCAGATTAACGAAAGAAAAGAACAAGTTTGTGGCAAGCTAAGAGTTCTGGCTCCACTAGGGTTTGGTAACGACTATATAGCCCCTTTGCTTGGTGAGTATAAAGCCATGCATCCTCAATTAGATGTTGAACTTGAACTCTCTGATAACCCTAATTGGGCCAAACATCATAAGTGGGATATTATTATCTATATCGGCGAATTAAATGATTCATCTCTCAAAATGATCACACTGGCGTCAAATCAACGCTTTATCTGTGCATCACCCAAATATATCGAAAGACAAGGATGCCCCACAACGCCAAATGAATTGACTAGGCATGAATGCATCGCACTTCGAGAAAATAATGAAGATGTAACGTTATGGCAATTTGAAGACGAGAATGGCCGTCCTGACATCGTCAGAATTACACCTACACTAGCAAGTAACGAAGGTAGAGTGGTCAAAGATTGGGCGATATCAGGATTCGGGATTATTATGCGTTCTGAATGGGATGTTCAACCTCAAATTAATAATGGTGATTTAGTGCGTCTGTTACCTACCTATTCGCTCCCCAATGCCAATATAGTGGCGCTATTAAGTAGTCCAGATAAAGAGCGGTCAGCTCGAATTTCAGGTTTTATTTCATTACTGAAAGATCGGATTACACCAATGCCATGGAGATAAGATAGTTGGTACTGGATGTAGAATAATCAGAGTAAATTAATATCAGTTTTGTATTAGATTATGTAAGTTAAACAGCCCCATCAGCACAACTAGAGAGCTTTTGCTCTAAGTTGTTTCGGGGCAGAAATGTTTTAGCCCGAAAAGGCTGAAACGAAAATAGACATAAACAATTTAGAGCCTAAGGCTCTGCCAACAACTGTCATTCGAGCTGACCCTGAATCCATTGCATTTCCAAAGGCATCGACTAGCAAAAATACCGACCTGCGGGTCATTTTCATCATTGTACCAGTTCTACCACACTAACTAACTTGTTGCTACAGATAAACTTTTGATCATTATAGAAATTATGAAAAGGGTAAAAACGACCAAATGGGTCGTTTTCCTGAATATAGGAGAAACACATAGCAACCGAACATAAAATCAGTGTTGAAAAATAATTTTCTAATGACCGCTATTCGCTCTTTTGAGTACTTAGCCTAAACACGTTTTGGGGCAGAAACGAATCAAGCGTGACGATCCGCTTTTGCCTGCTATTGACCACCAAATTTAACTCATTCTAAAACTCGAATCTGGCAAACAGATTCAGCTCAAACTTCTTCAATTGAATGGCTAACGTCAATCCTTATTAACTTTAATGCTATTTTTGACTTCCCACATAAATCACAACCATTAAATTATGCTCATTATTTAGCCAAACAGTATTCAATACTAAAAATATTTTTTATAAAAAAAGCAAAATAAATGAAACCTTTCTCCTATTGCACTGTTTTAATTAGAAAAAGATATTATTTTTTTGCTTAATCGAAGTTTTGTACATTTCGAAAATTATTTTCTAATAGGGGAAATTAATTACTTGGAGTACAAAACTTGAATAACTTAGTAGATCTAAAAACTTGGTGGCATTTAAATTACGGCGATGCTTACTGTGCACAAACAGTTCGCCGCTGGTGCCAAAAAGGTTTAATTTTTCCGACCCCAGAAAAACATGGCGGCAAATATAAAGTTTTTAGAAATGCCAAGTATATCAATAAGGTTGTTGAGTTGAAGCCCAAGCTAAAAACCATAGATGAACGCAATAAAATAAGCCAAAAATTACAACAACTTTTAGGATAGTCATGCCTGTACAAAAAACAAACTCATTATCAATAGGCCTTCCTACCGGTGTCTATGGCAAGTCAGACGATAGATCGGCAACTAAGGAAAGTTTCCAAATGGACAATCCATTTTATGGTTTACATGGCTTATATAAAAGCAACGTAGAGAGACTATCGTTAGGCAGCTGTAAAGAGACAGCAAATACGAAAGCAAATCAAATCCTAGAAGAATTCGCACAATTATCAATTGCCGAAATTAAGGCT
This sequence comes from Pseudoalteromonas sp. NS-SX12, assembly GCF_057367955.1. Lineage (NCBI taxonomy): Bacteria > Pseudomonadati > Pseudomonadota > Gammaproteobacteria > Alteromonadales > Pseudoalteromonadaceae > Pseudoalteromonas > Pseudoalteromonas sp. NS-SX12. The sequence continues at coordinate 475,539 of NZ_CM170635.1, forward strand.
TACCAAGAGGAATACAAAATTAGAAATCATGGAAAATACATAAAAACAGTCAAACCAGAAATTTCAATCAGTCCTATTAAACATAAGTTGGTGCAAACCAGTAATGAACAATTAACAGTGAATTGCGTAATTAACTCAATTAAACAAGAGCACATTCGAGATAATGTAGCAGCTGCTACTTTTAAAACTTACAACACGCCTTATAACAGAATCGCAAAGATTTTTGGTAATCATTCTCCCGAATTTCTAACTATCGAAAACATATCAAAACATATGGCTGTTTTAATAAGTAAAGGAAAAAAAAGAGCTGCTCAACAACTTAAAAATGGTTACAAAAGACTTTTAAAACATGGATCACAACAGGGTTTCTTTGACTTTAATCTAAGCGACCTAGACAAGCTCAAGTCTATAAAAGTAAAAGTTAAACGATCGAGACTTGAATATAAGGTATTTATTAAAATTCAGGCGAATAAAAGTCAACCGAAAATATATAAATTATTCAATGACCTTTGTCTCGTACTAAATGCGAGACCTATCGAAGTATCTACAATGAGAAAAGAGACAGGGCAAGATTATGAACAAAGAGTAAAAAACTATAATGACGGGAAATTTACGAATTCTGAAGTCAAAACGTTCAAAGATATAATTAATAACTTACCATATTCTTATATTGATAAAGATGCTCAAGTATTTCGCATTTTTGAAACAAAAAAAGGAACATTCCGTAATGTACCATTCTCACATAAGATAGATGAAAACATCAAAAGCGCAGGTGAAATACTAAAAGAAATAGAGGAATACATAACAGTAGAATCGGATTTCGTTTTAAGTTATCAAAAGGGGCGCGGGCGATCAAAAGCGGGTGCTCCAATCTCACCAAAAGCTGCAGCAGGTAATTTTAATAAGCAGATTGCTAACCTTAATTTAACCTGGGCAAGTGGTACTCCGCCTTCATTATATGAACTTCGGAGTCTTGCAGCCAGACTATCAGAAAAATACAATGGTCGCGATGGTGAACGCCTTACACAAGAAGCTAAAACAGGCACCATAGATGACGAAATTGAAAATGCACAATGTGCGAGTAAAGGAGTTAGGTCCGCATTAGGGCATTCTTCAAAAAGTAAAATAACTGAAACTTATTTAGCACCACGCACTAGCTTTGCTGTGATTGAATAGCATAAGAATATCTTTTACAGGCGTAAAACATATTCATGACTTTTATCATATAAATTAGGAGAATTAAAGAGTTATAAATAAAACAGGTCTTGGATTAGATGAGGAATGAGCTAAACCAACATGGCGTCGACAATCTTTATGTAAGACGTGATAAAAGAACTCGAACAGGTGTTGCTTGCCAATATAAAGACCCCAGATTTGGGTTTAAAGAATTCACTGGCGTCAAGCAATATCGAGGCCTTGGTAGCGATGTAACACAAGCTATAGAAACAGCACGGAAGCTCAATGCTTGCCTTATCCCATTAGTTGCTAGTGCTAAGGTTACTTTGATAGTAAACACAGCCAAAACTTCGAGCAAAAGCATTAAACTCAGCACATGGCTTACCCAATACACAGCTGTTCAAGAAGACAAACTAAAATCTGGTGCTTTGAAACCAAACACTTGGAAAGTTCGCCGCGGATTAATTAACCGCATTAATAAAGCACATGGTAAATACAAACTTGATGCTATCACAACTAAACTCGTTAAAGCTTTACTTGATAGCTATGTAAAAGAAGGAAAAGTGCGCTCAGCTCAGGCTGTGAGAAGCGTGTACATCGACATATTCACAGAAGCGGCACAAGCTGGTGAAGTCGATTCTATGTTTAATCCAGCTAAAACAACTAAAAAGCCAGTTGCTAAAGTCACAAAATCTCGTTTATCACTATCGCAATTTGAGCAAATCTCAGCTCAATTTGATTACAAGCCGTTCAAATTAGCGAGTCTTTTAGCTCTCGTCACGGCGCAACGTAGGACTGACCTATGTCTTCTAAGAAAATTTAAAGGTAGCGATTGGGAAGAACGTTTTAATAAATACAAAGAAAACCCAAACCACTTTATCGACACCAATGATGCGGGCGATTCATTTCAAAAATTAGTTAGATTTGCTCCCTACTCCTATCTTGAAAACGACTATTTACACGTTTTTCAGTTAAAGACAGGCAAGCTTTTAAAAATACCTTTAGCTCTTAAGTTAAATGTAATTGATCAATCAATACATGATGTCATTAAATTAGCGCATCACAATATTGTAAGTGACTTTGTATTACACCACACAAAAAACCGTAATAAAGCTAAAATAGGTGATGCAGTGAGCCCTATTCTTTTAACTCGTCATTTTAAAAATGCCCGCGATAAAACAGGTATTAATTGGAGCAGCACACCAGCTAGCTTTCATGAAATAAGATCTTTATCTGAGCGCTTGTACCGTGAGCAAGGCATAGATACACGCCTACTATGCGGTCATAGCGAACAAAAAATGACAGATGCTTATAACGACTTACGCGGCTCGGATTGGCAAATCGTTAAAATATAGCGCCTTCTGAAAGAACAAAATCAGTAGTTTGCTGCAAGCAAAATGCAATAAAAAGCGCATCAGCATGATGCCAACAAGCGCGTAATTTTAGTTGTCAGCATGACAAATCAAATGAAGCCGCGCTATCTACAGCTGGTCTGTAGTAACCGCGTTTTCGTTTTGCCTTCAGCAAAATTCGCTAAGAGTTTGTAAAACTCGAAAGCGAACCATGACTTTCGTTAGAAAGCAGCGCGTTATGGTTGGACTAAGCGTTTTGCAAAAACAGTCCAAACCAAAAACGGGCGGAAAGGCGGTTACTACAGAGCGTAGCTCGGTAGATAGCGCGAGCAATTTAAACGCCCAGTGCGTAGCACGCAGAGTCATTGCTTTGCGTAGCAAAACCCAGCAATGACAGGCGATTAAAGTGCTTATAGTTGAGTTGCAACGCAATGAAACTATTAGCCGAAGGCTATTTTCATCACACAGTGATTGCGAGAATCATATCGAGCCTAATTTTGTAGTAACTAGCAATGAATATTGTTAGTCGGTGTGTTTGACTGCTACTTGTAAGTATTGAATAATCAAAATTCAACATGGTGTAAAAGGATTTTATGATGAAGATGGTTTTTGTTGATGCCGAAAATATTGGCTTAAAGGAACTTGAGAAAGTAAACGCCACAATTATTGATAAAGTGTTTGTTTTCTCAAAAGTTGAAAGCATTAAACGCGTATGCGAACAGCAACTATTTTTGTGCTTATCGGATTATCCTAGTTCGTCTAACCAAGCAGATTTTTATATCATCGCTTACTTATCGCGTATTCTCGCCTCACTACCAAAATCACACGTTAAAAACGTCGAGTTTTGTTTATATACCAATGACACAAGCCTGATTGAAGCGTTTGAGTTTCAGTGTGCATTAATTGGCGCAAAGACTAGCATCATAAAAACTAAAGACGACACCGTTGTACCTATTCAGCCAAAAACACATATCGAGTTAGTGTTTGAGGCATTACATCAACCAAGGCCACTAAACGATAAATTGCAAAAGCAGTTAGGGTTAACTAAAGCAGAGTTTTGCCGCGCTATTACCTCGTTAAACAAAGCAAATAAAATCATTCGCTCACCCAATAACAAAAAACATTGGGTGCAAAAAACGGCTTAATCAAAATTTTTGCTATCTGCACTAATTTCATAAGATAGCTTTACCGATACACGGGCGACGAACATCTGGTGTGCGCATAATTTATAAGCCAGCGCTGTTCGATATATGGATTGTTTGCCAGGGGTGTTGAGATCCGAAGAGTGCACTCAGATTTTATTTTGATTAAGAGATAAAGCGATGAATACGAGCTAATAATTTCTAAAAGCGGGTATATTGACGAATGTACCCGTTTCTATTTAGTGTTTTGTTATCTTTATTGCGATGAACATCGCTATTTTGCATGCGTTAAATCTAAGTAATTACTCCATTAATAAAATGAGTAATTAAATATGAACAATCCTATAAACAATTTTAATCGCTACCTCTCTGTCGATATGTTTTATCGCCCTGGTGCAAACAACCTTGTTACTGGCTTAAATCGCCGAAAGCTTACCTCTATAATTGCCGTTAGGTTCGGTATTATATCGCCAACACTCGTTAGCAGGTTATATCAAACCAGTAGGCATCATGCACTTGAGCATTTAAATAAACTCGTAAAAGAAGGTTTATTACTGCTTGTTAAAACCCACCGTTCGAACGATGGCCGTATTTATGTACCCACTTACTCTGCTGCAAAATATACGGAGGAGTTAACGGGCATTCAAACTAATTTTCGTTCTAAAGCTAACCCGCAACTCTCCTTTAACCACAACACCGTAATGCATGATTTAATTAATGCATTTGTGTTACTTCGAGGTATTCACAACTGGCAAACAGATGAAAACTATTCGCCATTTTGGCAAGGATTTGTGACTGAAAAAGAGTTTAAACGCATTACTAATAAAGACGTACGTAACATTGATGGGCTGGTGCAAGAGTCTGATGGTGCGCTCGTTGCTATCGAAGTTGAACACTCATTTAAAAACAAAACTGCCCGCCGCCAAATCCTGCTTAAATACTTAAGTGCGATAAAAGGGGGTTATTACAGCAAGGTGTTCTTAGTATCGCATTCGCTCGACATATTAAATGATGCAAAACGTCTCAATAACCAAATAATTGATGAATTAAGCTCTGCCAACAACGGCAAGTATAAAAAAGACTACTTAAGTGATGAAGATGCTGCACTTTTAGAAGCAAGCATCATCTATCGTACTAAATTTTGTAATGAGATAAATGAGTTGTTTTATCAATAAATCACATCGATATCATTACTAAAAATCATCAAATAAAAAAGCCCACGTTTGTGGGCTAGTATTTTAAATTAGTCTGGCTTTTTTGTTAGTTTTACTAATAAGCCCGTTATATAAATCAGTATTGAAAGCTCAACAAGCTCCCAGTTACTCAGCGGGAAATTATTATGCAAAGTGATTACATCAAATACGCTTAATACCCCAAGTAAGCAACCGAATAGTCCCAGAAAGCGTGTAATGCGATAGAGCTCATCCAATAAATAGTTTTGTAATTTACTCATCAGGATTTAACCTCATATCGAGTACATACAGCGCTAATGCCAGCGTATACAAACAAAGTGATACCAAAACAGCATCTTTTAAATAAATGACCCGCAAGTCGTTATTTAAATCGCCTAACGCACCAACGATTATGACAAGGTCGCCTGCAACTTTGAATGCTTTAGCAAATATCCCTGCTAATTCAGTTAGTTTCTGTTTAATTAAACCTTTCATGCAATCTCCTATTGTTATGTCTTGCATTAACAACTAGGTTTGCCATGGGGTAAAAATAAGAAAACAGGCTCAAATGAGCCTGTTTTCAGGTGTCCTAATCATTGAACTCTGTCAATATCCATCGTTATTACAAACTCATTTTAGAGTTTACAAAAACAGGCCAAAAAGCTACTTTCAGCCTCCTTCTGAGTAAGTTTCGCTGTAGCTAGCGAGGTGACATTTTTTAAGGTTGATGAACGAGGTTTGATATCTAAGATATCTTTATTATTGTTTTCTATTTATATATAAGTTTAGAACATGGGAAATACCGCTCATATATGTATTAAGCAAGTAATACTTGCTACTCCAACTTAATAAAAATATTAAATTTAGTCATAAATTCAGTATGTTAACTTGAATGTCATGCGACTATGTACCAACCTTATTTCATAAGGTTTACGAATATAAGTAATGCCAATGACTCAAGCAATCAACAAGGATGTAATCAAACAAGTCGCTATCCCTTCTGTTCTGATAAAGCTTCTATCACTCGCCGTACCATTAACGGTTTTACAAATTTATGATCGGATACTGTCCAATCAAAGCTATGGTACTGCTACTTTATTAATTTTAGGCGCTACAACCGCTGTTTTATTGGAAGCGTTTATTCGCTATGTAGGAAGCTGGTTACTCTCAGCAACTGCTAGCAATACTGAGCGTAATACTATGTCGAGCTCGTAAAAACCGTATTTAGTGCAAACTCTAATGAATTACGTATGTTTGATGCGTCAGGTGTAGACAACGGCCTTTCCTCCATCGCTAAATTCAGAGAATGGTATTCTGGCGGAATTGTTTCTGGCTTTATAGATCTGCCATTTGCTTTGCTATTTTTAGCATTGGTTTTTTATATAGGCGGTTCCTTAGTGCTTGTACCAATTGTTGTATGGGCAATAGCCAAGGTGATTGTTTTGTCTGTTTCAATCAGATCAAAGGAGCTTGGCAAACTCGCTTTAGAGAAAGAACAAGTCCGGAAAGGATTTATGTTGTTACTCAGACAGAGCATCAAACGACAAGCCGTAGAATCTCGACTGTATAGTCAATTTAAGCATGTAAATGATATTCGATTCCTTTCTAAAGCAAGCGAAGAACAACTAAATGCGTTTGCGATGGAGTTTATTCAATTAGCCTCTATCATAACATCCTTGATTATTGTAGTTGCAGGTAGTTTATGGCAATTAACTACAGGAGGTCTCGCAGCATGTTCCATTTTAGCAGGGCGGGCTGTTGCACCATTAAGTGCACTGATTGGACTTCGCGTGAAGCTAAATACGGTTCAAACTGCAAATCAAGCAATTAAAGTACTCAGCTCTTTAAAGCAAAAACCACAACATGTAATGTTAAAAGATGACATCATTGATATCAAAATATCTAATCTCACGGTTGAGCGATTTAAGCAACATTATGCTATCACACTTGATTTACAACCAAGTGATATTACTCTTCTCACGAATGACGAACGTCATATTGGTAGCTTTATCGCATCCTCTATAATTTGTATGTTTAAACATTAACTCAAATAGCCTTTAAACATATCAACTTTGATTCAAAAAAAAGCGAGCCATTTGGCTCGCTCTAGTTAAGCATTTTCAATTTGTTCACACCAAACTTGGATTGCTACCTCAAAATAGTCTTTTGGTGACAGCATGAAAATGCTTTTAAACTCATCCGAAAATAACTCACAGAACTCAGCAATTTCATCAATATAAGAAAGTATCAATAACAACATGTCATTGCCCTCCAGATAACGTTCTTCAAATTGAAGATCGGTCTCATCAAATATCGCTTTTGAAATCGATATACCGAGTGCCTTGCCCACCTCATCTCGATGTAAATAGATATATCGGGTAAATCCCAGTTCTATTTCACCACCTGAGTCAGCAATAACGTCTGCCAAAAGTAAAATTGTACTTTTGTCATGTGATGCCCACTTTGATTTAGAGATACGCTTATATTTACGGATAAATTGATTTTGGCTCATTTTAAAGTTCCTACTTTTATGTCTTTTAAATTAAATAGGAACACGTTGTGGGAGTTATTAGGTTAGTCGTAAAAATCTAAAATGAGTTGCTCATCAAAATAATCATTTTCACGGTCTACCACTAAATTTGGCGTAGTTCTTAATTCATCAAAAATTGTCAGATAACTTATAAACAAGCGTTTACACAACTCATATTCAAAATCATCATGCTGACTATAGTGAGGATCGAGTGTACGCTTCCAAATGTCTTCGTAAGTCAGTTCGCTAACGCCGGCATTCAAATCACAGAATGCATTTTCCGCCATGTAAATTGCTGAGCCTAGGTCATCGTTTGCTTTTAATAAATCAACGGTCGAAATTCGTTTCATATTCTTTATTCCTTTTCTTATTAGTTCAAATCTAACTAGGAACAGACCATGAAAATTATTGTTGAAGAACTAAGAAATCTATTTTTACTGAGCAAATAATAGCGAGTGGGGAGTACATATTTTTCTGTGGGGAATTTTAGGAGAATTATGGGGAATACATCCTCACGGCTTAAGCTATTGATTTTAATAAGTAAAAACACAGTCAATTTCCAAGGGTATTCTACCCATGCATACGACTAGCACTCTAAAAGTTCTATTTTTCCCTTTACTCACAATAAGTTACGCCATTTTTAGACACTTGTTACACCTATCATAACATATCTTTAGCTATCAATAGGTTGGAGTTGTTTAGGAAAAATTGGACAGAACGCCAATTTTGCAATAGTGAACAGACAAAAGAGGTACACAATCAAAACGAAAAACATAGTATTTTTAATATTTGATACGACTAAACAGCGGCTTTTTTAACTAATAAGATTACATTATAAGATCTTGACTTGCATAAAAGTACGGTTAAAAAATACATTAGATGGATTAATTTCTATTCTTAGTGAAGTAGTCAGATGAAGCTGTTTTTCAGCCTCGAAAAGCATAGCTATTAGGATATTATTTGCCACCTATAAAAACATGTATACGCTCGGTAATGCAATGCAGCAATGATTAATACCACTCTCTATCCAAGTCTTTCACTATAAATAGTAAGCTAAATAGCAAGGATATAAGCACGCCATCAAAGATATCTGAAAGTACAATGCAAAACCTATTGGTTTTGTTGAGATATACCCGATTTACAACTAAAAAATAGGACGTGCTTCGATGTGTTCATATACAATCAAGTTTGGCCTAGAGTTAAACGCTAAGTTACTACCACCCTTTAAAAACAGTTCAATTAGTAGTCTCGAAATGTTCTCACTTTACTAAAACAGCTTTTTCATCACGTTCTTGAATTAAAAAACGGGCTTGCGGGCCACCCGCTGGTGATGCCGTAATTGATTGAAGGAATGCTTCAAGTGCATTCATTTCATTTTCGGTCAATTGTAATGGTTTAAGTAATACAGATGTTTCTGGCGATAGCGGATCGTTCGGGTCTTTTTTAATGGGAACGCCTCCCGCATTGTAAATATTGAGGATGCCACGTATATCACCAAATAAGCCGTTATGCATCCACGGACCTGTATTCATTACGCCACGCAAACTAGGCGTTTTAAACTTGCCCACGTCTTCAGCTTTTCCAGTCACATTGTAACGACCTAAATCCTCATATTCGCGTTTATAATACGTCAAACCAATATTGTGAAATTGATTGTCGGAAAATAGCGGCCCAGCATGACAATTCATACAGCCAGCTTTGGTACGGAATAGGTGTAAACCCAAAAGGGCTTCATTACTAAAGCGCTGGTTGTAGGCACGCTGCAAACGCTCATTTTTGATGTTTGGCGCCAACAAAAAAGCATCGAAATCAGAGCGGCGAGAAACCAGCGTTCGCTGATAGGTTGCCAAGGCTTTGCCGATCCGTTCAGAGGTCACTTTGGGGTCGCCAAATACTGCTAAGAATGCTTGTTGGTACTCAGGTAGCTTGTTTAAGCGTGCTTCCAGCTCAGGTAAAGTGAAATTCATCTCAACCGGATCTTGGATTGGCATCAGCGCTTGTTGCTCTAAGCTTTCTGCTCGGCCATCCCAAAAAAGGGTATGCCAAAAAGCGGCGTTTTCAACTGCTGGGGCATTGCGATTACCTTTTTGTCTATCATGACCAAACGACAAAGTACGCCCATCAGCCCACCCTAAATCTTGGTCGTGACAACTGGCACAGGCAATTTGACCAGAACGAGACAGTTTTGGGTCGAAATAAAGTTTTTCACCTAGGCGCATTTTCTCGGTGCTGTAAGGGTTACCTTTTGGAAACGTGACTTCGGGCAAAAGTCCAATTTCGTTGTGTGCTACGTTCGGTTCTAAAGTTGGCTTGGGCCACTCGGTTGGTGGTTTTGAATACGCTTTTCTCAGCGCATCAATATCTATTTGTTCAGCTAACGCTGTTGCAGCTGAACAGATAAGCAAAAAGCCTGTGACGGAAGCTATAAACTGCATGTTATTTAACTCTAATAAAAAATGAAGTGGTGGCAACGCTGCCACCACCTTGTGAAAGGTTAGGGAAACTAATAATTAATATTTACCCCTAACCAAAAGCGACGACCAAGCTCTAATCCTGTGCTATACGGGCTAACTTGATATGTGCGTTTGTTTAGTAGGTTTTCACCTTCAAATGTAAAGGACACGCGATAATCATTGGCTACATGCATAGTGTACTTTACGCTACCACTTAAAAGCCAAAAAGCAGGGCGTTTATCGATACGATATACAGGGAACTCTCGTCTATCTGGTTCACAGCCATCACATATAGTGTTTGCTTCTTTAACTGATTGTGATTGACCAGTTGCATATAAGGCATCTTGTTCACCATTGTATCTGGCATAGGCAGAAATTGACCAATTTTCCCAGCGACCACCCCAACTTAGATTTGCGACAATAGGTCGGTTAAAATCTTGTTTTTCTTGCTCCATGTCACTGCGAGTTACTAAGAAAAAATCTGTTTCATTCTTACGGTTTTCTATGTCGTAGTATTCTGATGATAAGAATACAAGTTCATTGTCATCATAGTTAAAGTTTAAGAAATAGTTGTTTCCACTGGTAAATGTTCTTGGATCTCCATCAAACTGAGCGCGACTTGTGGTGTTTGTGGCATGAGAAACATTCAATTCCACATGTTGATTTTCAAAAGTAGCCATCCAAGCAAGTGTCCAACGTTGGTATCTACTACTACCATCATTAGCTCCGAACAGAATGGCTTCACCGGCATCATTGGTACCTTTGATTCGATTAATAGAATCTTTCTGCTCTCGATAAAGGTACTTTAACTCTAAAGTACCTCCAAAAACCTGATGACGATAGGCGGCTGATAACTCATCACTAAATGGCGTTTTCAATTTATCATATACATGCTTATAGCCGCGGCGGTTGACAGCTTCTTTCCATTGTTGCGGTCTATTTTGATATAGAGGTCTAACTTCGGTGAGAGTAGGCTGCATAGCTGCATTAAGCTTATAACTAATTGTATCACTCGCGTAGTAGCGATTGGCACCAAGTACAATCATTCCCTGAGAATCAAAAAGGTAGATACTGCCTCGTATACGTGGAGCAAAATTATGATTCTTAAAAAAATCATTGTAATCATATCGAGCACCTAGGGTTAGGCGATAATTTTCCCAGTCAAATTCATTTTCAAGGTATGTTCCGAATGAATTAACTGTTGCCTCAGCTCTTGCTTTTGGAGAAACCTGACGGTACTGAAAATACTGCCCGGTTGTTTTAAAGTTATTTTGGTACAAGACGAAGTCATCGATATTAGTTAAATCTATCGGACGACCAAGCTCAGCTTCAATTTCAGAAAAAGGTCGGAAAAGTTCTGTTTCGATACAGTCTGAAATATAACCTGCGCAGTTGATGTTAGTGGATGTAATAGCACCATTGTAAGTGACAGCATCTTCCAGACGGTCAAAAATTGAGGTTTGTTGCTCTAATGAATAACCAAAAGTAAAACTATTATAGGCACCCAGAAAATGATTTGTTGCCAGTTCAAAGTCTTGGGTGAGAATAATACTTTGCTGTTTTTTTTCTATATCACCAAACCCACCTTCAGAGCTATTAATCGACCCTTTTACATCACCCCAATTTTTGCCAGGAATGTTTAACCAATTAAACCAAATAGGAGCTGCATTTTTACTATTTCGGCTGTCTCGCCAAGCCAACTTTGTAGTAAAATAAGCCCAATCTCTGTCAGCATCCCATTTAAATGATGCATTATTGCCGCCTCCTTTTATTATGTAATCACTATTAATAGCGTTCACATCAAAATATTCGCCTTCATAAGGGGCAAACAAATAACTAACAGATATGTCGTCGTGGGGCGTCAGGGCATAATCTAATTTCAATAAGCCATTATAATTCGTTTGAGTTTGCAAACGAGAACTTCCCAACTGGTCCAGACTTTCTTTGGAATCTAGAAATTGGATTTGTGCAACCATGCCTAACTTTTCAGTTAGTGGTGCTGAAACGTAGCCACTAAAATTACGCTTATTAAATGTTGCTGTGTCTAGTTCGTTAGAACCATCAAAATCAGGTGCATAAAATCTGTGATATTCCACCCAATCATCTGCAGTCTGACGGTAGCTTAAACCAAACTCTAGACTCTCACGGGCTTTGCGGGTTTCTGCTTTTACCAATCCACCGCTAAAATCTCCGTATTTGGCAGGAATATTACTGTCGTAAACTTCAATCGAGTCCACAAGTTCTAGGTTTAAAAAAACTTCTTGGCTATGACCTACGACATCTTGCAGTAGATTACGATCATTCGAACTATCATGATTATTTAGATTAGAGTTATTTGAAATTCCATCGATGAGATAACCGGTAGCTTTACCTGTTGTTCCAGCCAAAGAGACTTCAGACGGCTTGATATTTGTTATTTGCTCTGCCGAATAGGCTGCTTCACCATATTGAACCCCAGGTAAAACCCCTAACACGTCATTAAGATTACCATTACCAAAGCGGTAGTCTTCGATGAGCTTTCTGTCGAGTGTATAAACGCCTTTTGATGTAAATGAGATTGGATTGGGTTTCTGCCCTCGAACCTCAATTACCTCCATGTTTTTTATGCAATTGTCTCGTCTAACTTTGCAATCTTCAAAGGTACTTTTTTCGATTAACTTTTCATTTGTTTTTTCATTATCAGCAGAAAAAACAGGACCAGTTAGCACAAGGCTAACTAGTCCGATACAGGGAGTGCTTTTCATTTACTTTTTTGAAGGGTCTAAAGGATATCCGTCGCTATCGTCATTGACACCGTCGTTATCACTATCTTGGTCTAACTCAATCCCAGAGTTAGCGATCATTTCCTCAGTTGCCCAAGGAGCAAAGAAGTTAGCTTTTCCATCTAAATCAGTATCTACGGTCGCAATACTGTATGAAGTAAATGCGTCATAGCTAGCTAAATGTGAAATTACATTAGAAATAATTGAATCTTGCTCAACCTCACCTAGCATTCCTTGATCTTTTAGTGCGAGCGCTTGATCAAACATACTTAGTTTGAGGTATTGATCTGCAAATTCAGGATAGAAAACCACTTGCTGTTGAAGTGAAGCTGTTGGTAAGTTGCCAAGATTCCAAGCAACTAGATCCGCCCATGCTTGAGTAGCAGCGGTGTATACTTCACTGTAGTTATCGATTGAACCGGTACTGTTTCTAACTTGAGATAAGTATTGTGCATAGTTGATATCTTTATATCCAGTATAGTCAAAGAAACGTTTAGTGAAGTCAAAGCGGTCTTCATTTGCAACATTCGTCTCGATCTCTTTAACCAACTCAATCATTTGATTGTAGTAAACCTGAGCTTCACTGAACATACCACCTAGGCCGAGTGCACCACCGAGTTTACCTAAATCAACTGCCTTATCTATTATTTCCTCAGCGCTATATTTTACGATGTATTCGTCAACTTTCGCTGTAAGCGCTTTAACTTCTGCCGCTTGGCCTAAGGGATTGTGATATTTGATTAAATCGATATGCGCATTTATTACGTCTTCTTTTAGTATGTCGATTCCATCTTCTTCTGCATAGCGCGTTAGAGCAACAGTGCGACATGATGCTAGGGTTTCAATCATCTGCTCTCTGTACTTCGTGTCGCCAGAGATACGTGTAAGGTCGTTCAGTTGGTCGAGCATCATGCCACAACCTGTAATACCCGTCACAAATGTCGTTATTGCAATATTCTCTTTTAAATAATCATCTGAAGTTAGTAGCTTTAACCCTTCAGAGATAAACTTGCTAGCTGCTTCAAATTCACCTTGGTTAATTAATATTCTTGCGGCGCCTGGGTTTGAACCATTGAATGAAATTAGGTTAGTAAACAAGGAACGCAAGTCTGAATCATCACGGCTAGCTAAAACGGCGGCTAATGCGGCATCTTTGTCTGGGTTGTTACGAACCTCGGCTAGTAATACTGCTTCCTCAGCGTCACCCTTTGCCCAATCACGATAGAAGTCGCCTTCTTCAAATCCATTTAAGAAAACGTTTAGGTCTTTGTTTGGGTATAGATTTACAAAGTGAGGAGCCATCATTACTAAGCCATATGGATACTCAACATGAGTTACGGCTGCATATTCGTGAGGTTCACGAGGGTAATTTTCATCAACACCAACTAACCCGTGTAATGCTAAAGCATCAGCTAATGCAGGCTTCGCTTCCTCTAGCTTATTTAGTGCAATATAGCTTGCGATCACATCACTAAGCGCAACTTGTCTAGTTGAAAAGTAAGGCTTACCTTCATTACTGTTGCGGTTATTCCGCACATAACGATGGCCAATCATGTTCGCATATCTATGCAAACGTTCTACCATATCTAACGCATTATCGTAGTCAGCCTGGTTACGAGACTCTTGCCAGATAGCTATAGTATCTTCAACTCTATTGCGGAAACCAAAGAATAAACGTAGAGCTTGTGTTGTTTGTTCACCGTCAAGGGCTGAAGTAAGTAGTATGTCGAGCACGCTAAAACTCTGAGCAGCTAATGCTAGTTCCCCTGCTTTTTGGTATGACGAAGCGAGAGAGTTATAAAACTCTTGATCGTCATCATTAAAGTTTGCGATACCTTTACTTGCGACATACTGTGTATAAAGTGTATTTGCTTGCTGGCGAAGCTCGTTTGCTTCTTCCAATTTATTCTGAAGGTTGTATTGGTTAGCAACATTTAAGAAAGCAATTGCGCGAAGTTCATCACGTATAATTTTTTCTTCGGTAATTAATCTGTTTACTTCGCTTTCTAAGCCAGCTTCTGCATAACCGCCAGCAAGTGTCGCGTAAACATTACCTTGGTTAACATCATTTTTAACTGATGCTATTAACGCTTCTGCACGTTTTAAGTGAGACATTTCGCTAGCGTAATAGTAATACGCACGGTCAGTGTTAGTTGCTAGATTAGTGCCGATCGTAATTTGTTTTGCTACTACACCGCCATTCCCATCATCTACTGTTAGTTCAAAACTGTCTACAGCATTTGTCAAATCTGTTGGGGTATAGGTAATTGCACCGCTAGCAGAATCAATGGTTAAGGTACCATTGGTTGGGTCTTGGGTTATGCTGTAGTTTAACGTATCGCCATCGATGTCAGAGGCGTTAACTTGCCCGTTTTTAATTTCACCACCTGAAACGATGACTGAGTCAATATCAATGATAGGTGCGTCGTTTACGGCTGCAACAGTAACAGTAACCGTCGCTGTGACTGAATCTTCACCGTCAGAGACTGCGATTTGGAAAGTGTCTTCACCATTAAAGTTTGCATTTGGCGTGTAATCGATTCTACCAGAGCTTGAATCAACTCTCACAGCACCATTTGCCGCTGCATTTGCTAGTGAATATGTAAGTGAGTCATTGTCTTTGTCTGTTGCAGCAACGGTTAGCGTGCCAGAGGTGTCTTCGTTAATCGAAATAGTGTGATTCGATTGACCAAATACTGGGGCCGTATTTGAATCATTGCTTGAGCCACAACCAGTCAAGAACGCTGATGCAACTGCAAACGCGAGTAAATTAAGCTTCATAGTAACAATCCTGATAAAATTCACAGAATAATAATGCAAACCATTATCATTGGCAATGAATAAATATTCCAATTTTATCATTAATGTTTTTGTGACAAATCTGAAAATAACTAATTTAAACTACTGTAAAGTAGGGACAAATATTCTTTAATCACTGTTTTGTTGTTGAGTTACAATTACTTTTATGTAACTCGCAAAAATGGTCCAACTTTAGAGTTTAGACTCTAAAAACCTTTTAAAATAAAGGGATTTAGCCCCACTTTTAACACTTCGTTGAATTTGACTTCTCTTTAATACAACCGAATGATAATGGATATTTTACGTTGGAAGACCATGCAAAAATATGAAATCGTTAAAACGATAGAGTGAAACTTTTGCGAGAATCACTTAGCGATTCAAGTAAAGCCTTAATATGTGTCAAACTTAAGCCCGTTAGACGCTCAAGATTCAGCTTCTTTTTCCTCTGGCAGCCACGCGCGCAGTTTAGTTTTAAGGTTGGCTTCAACAATTGGTTTAGTAATGTAATCATCCATGCCGGCTGCAATACACTTTTCGCGATCGCCAACCATTGCATTTGCTGTCATTGCGATAATTGGAATGCGTGTGTTGTGCTTTCCTGCCTTACCATTTCGAATCGCCTTGGTGGCATCATAGCCGTCGAGTTCTGGCATTTGGCAATCCATCAAAATTGCAGTAAAGCTGTCTTCGCTTTCGTTTAATATGGTTAGGACCTCTTGCCCATTTGAGGCAATTTTAACGTCCGTTAAACCTAACTTTGCTAAAGTGCTTTTGGCAACAATTTGATTTACTTGGTTATCTTCGGCAAGCAGTAGTTTAATATTTTTCGCCCATTTAACCTGCTCATTAGTAGCATGAGTTTGTAGCGTTTGAATATAATGGCGAGTTACTAAGGGTGTTGCTTGCTCAAGTGCATCGCCGCCGTCAACCACAATCGATAACGCATCGAGTAAGTCTGAGGTAGTCGCGGGTTTTGGAAAATAACCCGCAAAACCAAGCTCTGCGAAATAAGATGCATCGCCTTGATGGTTCATTGAGGTCATCATCACCAATTTTGTTGCATGAAAATCTGCGTGCTGTTTAATTGCTTTACCTAATTTCGCACCATCAACATTCGGCATTTGCATATCCAAAAACGCAATATCAAAGCATCGTTGGTGAGTTTCAAAGTAGGATTTACACGCCAACATCGCTTCATCTGCTGAAAGTGCTTCTGTTACACGTGCTCCCCAAAACTCAAATTGACCACGTAAAACGTCTAAATTTGTTTTATTGTCGTCAACAATCAAAATATGTAATTTACTAATATCAATCGATGGAATACTGGCTTTAGCCCCACTGCCACAGCCAAGCACTAAACTAAATTTGAAGCTGCTTCCCTTGCCCTCGAGACTACTCACCTCAATACTGCCCCCCATCAATTCACATAACTGCTTTACGATGGCCAAGCCCAACCCAGTACCACCGTATTTACGTGTTGTAGATGCATCTACCTGAGAAAATGTTTTAAAAAGCTTGGATTGTTGCTGCTCAGGAATACCAATTCCGGTGTCATTAACCTCACAATTCAGAATATATTTATCAGAATCTTTTAATTCTAAGGCCGCTTTTATCACGACTTCACCGTGTGAGGTAAACTTAATGGCATTGCCTACTAAGTTGTATAGTATTTGCCGAAGACGGTTCGGATCGCCCATTACGGTTTGCGCATTAACCTTAGTAATATCAAGTATCAATTCAAGGTTTTTTTGATGGGCTTGAATCGCTGCGGCCTCTGCAAATTCGCCAAGCAAGGTGCGTAAATCAAATTCTATAAATTCAAGTTCGAGTTTACCTGCATCAATTTTTGAAAAGTCCAAAATATCATTTAACAAATTTAATAATGCATTTGCACTACCAATTGCCACATTTACCCGATGCAATTGCTCTTTCGATAGCTCACTTGTTTGCAGTAAATTAAGCATTCCCAACACCCCATTCATTGGTGTTCGGATCTCATGACTCATTGACGCCAAAAATTCACTTTTGGCTTTATTGGCATTTTCTGCTTGATGCTTAGCTAATTCCAGCGCTTTATTTATTTCAATACGCTCGGTTACATCGGTAAGCGATCCTGCCATACGCGTTGCATTGCCATTTTCATCCCAAATTGCGGTACCTCTTGCACGATAAAACCGGTACTCCCCACTTTTTGTGCGCAAGCGGTATTCAATATCGTAAAGCTGCCTTTCTTTTAAATGTTGTTCGATTGCTTTATTAACACGTTCTTTATCATCAGGGTGCAGGGCATTTTCAAAACTCGCAAAAGTATTAGGAAACGCCTCATCGTATGACGAGTAGCCTAGTAATTCTTTATAGCGCGGCGCATAATAAACCGTTCCGGCTTTTATATCCCAATCCCACAAACCATCGTTACTTCCAGCTACAGCCACTTTATAGCGTTCTTCACTGAGTTTAATTGCACGCTCAGAAGCCGCTAAACGCCGATAGGGATCGAGCAATAATCTGTGGCCAACGAGATAAAGTACAATCCAAGCCACTAAAAGGCTTATTAAAATTGACGACGCAATTTTAATAATCACCGCCATCACGCGCTGCTCAATAAGTTGCATATTTAAATGATAATTGAGCGTAAGTCCCGTATTACCAAGTGCCAACGTAGCAACTGATAAATATTCGGTATTGCTCATTAAACTTGAGAAATCTAACCATTTTCCATTAAGCGTTACGCCATAATTCGCACTGTTTATTACATCTTGAAAAAGCTCGGCGAGGGAATAGCGGAATTCAACAATCATTACCCCTTCGGTAAAACCGTTATACTTTACAGGTACCGCAATTAAGAAATGATCACCTGCTTGCAACGTATTTAAAGTAACTACGTGTGCAACGTTCTCACTCAAAAGTTGTGCAAGCCAAGGGGCGTTTAAATCTGGAGGCTCTGCTTCACTGTTACTATAAACAAGTTCACTAGCAATATTCACAAGCCAAATTGGATGCTTTTTACCGACTAAATGGTAGTCATCTAAATAATCTGACAAAGATGCAGCAGACACATCTGAGCCCATAACACCATTTACTAACATAGGTTGCTTAGCCAAGTCATGCAGCAGCTGTAATCGTGTTTCGACAAACTGTTCAATGTAACTTGCACTCAACTTAGCTTCAGTCTTGGCGTTATTAATCTCATATTGACGCATATTTTTATCGGTGGTGAAACCAACAAACACTGCGCTCACCAACACCGACAATAACAGGCTTAGCACCACAAAAGATAAAAATGCGCTGTTTGCTGATAGCTGTGTACTTAACTTATTATTCGCCATTTAGCGCTCTTTATTGTTAAACACACGAATACCGCCATTCTCTTTGTACTCGGCCATGCATAAGTGTTCAAGTCCTAATGCGTCGTGAGCGTCAGGCTGTGCTGGGCTCCATTGAGAAAACGGCTGTTCATATGTTTTAATCAAACCTGTAATGGGGTTCTTAATACGCTCCAATTCATTACGCAAAGATAAACGAATATCACTAATATCGCCCTCGGGTTTAACATTAGCGAACGCCGTGAAAAATATTTTCGCAAAATCGAAGCTATGAATAAATCCAGCTGGCGCCGATAAATTTTCCAATCCAGTAAATTTATTTGGAAACAACTTTGTAGCTGTAATCGCGGCCTGTTTTGCAAGAGGAGATTGGTTTTGTGGTTCGATAGCGAAACACGTTTGAATAAAGTTTAATTTAACGTCAGTGGCTAGATGTTGCTTAACATGGTTAAAAAAGTCGCCGCCAGTGATCCCCCAATGGCTCACTATTGGCACGCGTTGGTCAGCCGGCAGCGCCGCCATTGCATCAACAAATTGCTTTCCCTCTACTGCATTACCAACAAACAAAATACATTCTGCGCGCGTCGAGGTAATATCTCGCAGCATTATTTTGGCTTGATTAAGTTTTGTATTCCAACTAAACCAGGTTACAGGCCCCTCATTTTCGCTGCCTAGCGCCTTTCGCATGGTAGTGTGGTTAGACTTGCCCCAAGGCGTTTGCTCAAGCAGCATGTGTGGCTGCTCACATCCTAATTGATCACGCGCAAAGCTTACGATGCGATGCCCGGCTTTAGTGCCATCAACCGACACACGAAAAACCCAATTTGTTGGCTCTGCATGGCGAGTGATTGGCCCACCTGCGGCCCATGGTACTAACAGCAACACTTCATTTTTACTAATAAACTGTTTGTACTTAATATAAGGTGGCGAATGTAAGCCGCCCAGCATAAACAGAGCATTTGGGTCTGCTAAAAACTGCTTCATATGCAACAAACTACGATTACTGTTGCCGCGATGATCTTTTTCAATAAAGTTAAATTCTACATTGTTAAACTCGTTTTCGTATTGCGAAAGCGCAGTTAAAAAGCCCATTTTCATCGCATTGGCGGATTCTGCATGATTTGAATAGTCAGAGTCATGGTAGATATTAAAAACGCGCTTTTGTGCAATTGCGTGACTTGTGATAAACAGGGAAACCACCAGTATCCCTCTTACTAAAACTAACATCTGTTTACCTGCAAAATTTCCAGTAATTAAACAATAGTCAACATTTCAAGTTTAGAGTAGTGATAAGCAATTAATTTTGTTCAATAAAGCCATTGTATATTTGTTATTACGCAAAAAGCTATCAAAGCTGAAATCACGTGAAAATTGCGTTCCGAGCGGGGATGCTGTACCCTGCTCGGCCGCCGTTATAAGAGTTACTAAAAATGCATTTCTCAGACTTAAACCTGTGCCCTGAAATAAACCAAGCAATTGAAGAGCAAGGTTATGAAAGCCCAACGCCAATTCAAGAAAAGTCAATTCCAGCAATATTAGCGGGACGTGACGTAATGGCTGCGGCGCAAACCGGTACAGGTAAAACCGCAGGTTTTACCCTGCCAATGCTAGAAATGCTAAGCAAAGGGCCAAAAGTTAGTAGCAATCAAGTGCGCGCATTAGTACTCACACCAACGCGAGAATTAGCAGCTCAAGTTTGGCAAAGTGTTGCAACCTACAGCAAACACCTCCCCCTTTCATGCCAAGTTGTTTACGGTGGTGTTAAAATTAACCCACAAATGCTGAAACTGCGAAAAGGCTGCGATATTTTAGTTGCCACACCAGGGCGATTACTCGATCTCTTTCAGCAAAATGCCGTAAAATTTGACCAACTTGAGTTGTTTGTGCTCGATGAAGCTGACCGCATGCTCGACATGGGTTTTATTCATGATATTAAACGCGTTATTAAAGCGCTGCCTTCAAAGCGACAAAACTTGCTGTTTTCAGCAACCTTTTCTGACGATATTCGCGCACTTGCTAAAGGTCTAATTAACGACCCAATCGAGATCTCAGTTGCTGCTGCCAATACAACCGCTAAAACAGTGACCCAATGGGCCTATCCCGTTGATAAAAGCAAACGTACTAGCTTGCTTAAACACCTAATTAAAACCAATAACTGGCAACAAGTATTGGTATTTACGCGTACTAAGCATGGTGCAAACCGTTTGGTTCGTGACCTTGAAAAAGCCAAAATCAATGCCGCTGCAATTCACGGTAATAAAAGCCAAAGCGCACGTATGAATGCACTTAATGGCTTTAAATTAGGTGATGTAAATGTACTGGTTGCTACCGATATTGTAGCGCGTGGACTCGATATTCAAGAGCTACCTTATGTGGTTAACTTTGACCTACCAAATGTGTATGAAGATTATGTTCACCGTATTGGTCGTACTGGCCGTGCGGGTGCATCGGGCGAAGCAATTTCGTTTGTAACCCAAGACGTAGCTGCCGATTTATTTGGTATTGAACGACTTATCCAAGAAGTTATTCCGCGTAAAATTGAAGCTGGGTTTGAACCACAAAGCCCTGTGCCAGAATCAAAGCTAGATACGCGTCCAATTAAGCCTAAAAAGCCGAAGAAACCGAAAAAGCCAAAAGAAAACGCGAGTACCAACGACAAAGTAAAAGCTGAAGCAAAAGCGGCAAGTAAGCCAAAAAAGAAAAGCAGTTCACACAATGCTAAGCCTAAAAATGGCGAAAAACCAAAGCAAAACAGCAAAGGCAGAAGTGATAATAACGGACAAGCTAAGCGCCCGAAACGAAAGCCAAACAATGTGAAATTTAAAGCAAACAAATAACAGAAAGCCAGCATTAGCTGGCTTTTTTATATTCTTGCTATCGTGGATTCAAAACACGTTAAAAAGTCGGAGTTCTATTTTTCTTTAAAAATAATAAATAACATAATTATCGAATCTGGAATAATAATTGAGTTTCTTACACACAATTTAGCATCTAGTTGACTAGAAGTACTCTGTAAAGTCTAGTATTTTTGTGAACCACAAAAACAGGATGAATCATCAATTAGAATTAACGGTTCTCAGTTAATTCAAACTAAATATCTCCTCTACAGTGACATTAAAAAAGATCGCCAGCTTCAAAGCAATTGTTACCGAAGGTGTAAACCGGCCGGTTTCAATCGTACTAATCGTTTTTCTAGACACACTAATAGCATCAGCTAATGCTTGCTGTGATATTTTATGTTCAGCACGTAACACAGCAATACGATTTTTAACCTCACTCATCACTAACTTTCGCCATATTCGTGCGAATTTTCAATATCTTGATTATCTTTGAAATTTCGCCATAAAATGTAGCCTCCCTGTGCACCAAACATACATCCAATACACAGTTTTGCCGCATATTTAAGGGTAAAGTAATGCGCAAGCCAATCATCAAAAAGCATAAAAACAAATAAAGCGATTACAGCGCCTGTGGCAGCATAACTATATGATGTTTGATAAACATGTTTTAAATATTCATCATCACATCTTTCCGTCATGTGTTTAAAGCTCTTAGCACTCCAATACAATATCAATAAGAATAATATGGCACCCAAAGTTCCCCAAAATGCATTAAAGGTGAATTCAAAGCTGGTATAAATAGCATCGACTGTAAAAAATAAACCAACAGCAAAAAGTATTTTCGCCGTAATTAGTAAATTTCGTTCTTGTTTTAAAATAGCAGTCATAATTATCATTCCTTAGCATTGCACTGCAAATATTTGGTCTTTATAAACCACCCACTGACGGCACTCTTATAAACTAATATCACTTTACCAAAGCCACTATATCCATCTTTTGGAATACGTCTTCGGTATTTATGTTTGTATTAAGCTGTCAAAAGTAACATTAAATTGATAATGACCAATTAAACATTGCTTCAATAAGATGACAAAATGGCTAATACAAATTAGCCTTTTCTAAATACTTTCAATTTATCAACCAATGTAAGATGTCCATTATGTAACTTTGTACTCAGCTCAAATACTTTCTTTAACTTTGATATTTAAATTCTATCAGCCAAAAGTGTAACCCCTAGGTATCACCAAATCAATCATTTTGTAACCTTAAGGTATCTTGTTGATACATTAAGGTATCAACAAATAGTTATTCATTTCACTCGTTAGTGAAATAACCTTTAAATAATGTGCCTGCCCTGTACTTACAGTGATCAAACAAACTTTAATTTAACTAGGTCACATTTAATTTATACGTTTTATTATGTTTTCTCGTGATCGTTAAATTGGAAAAGCGATGCTCAAACCGAACCATAAACTCCATTCAGTTTTTAGAATCTAATGCAATTAACAGCTTAATTGAAAATAACACAATAATAGTATTGAGATCGATTATCATTTGAATTACGATACGCAACAATTTTAGTCACTTGTGAATTTAGGTCCCTGTTATGAAATCGCGTGCTTTTAAACTAAGTACTTTATTTGTCGCCACATCTTCAGTATTCGCTACCCCACTTTTTGCTAACGATCAAACAGATAAAAGCATCGAAAAAATTGAGGTGTTAGGAAAGAACCACTCAAACTACCTTGCCGTTGAAGCAGAAACCGCTTCAAAACTCGGTATTTCAATTAAGGAAACGCCACAATCGGTACGCGTAATTACTCGTGCCCTTATGAACGACTTTTCACTTGATGATGTGAATCAAGTACTTGAAACAACTCCGGGCGTTTCGGTAGAAAAAATTGAAACCGATCGTACTTACTACAAAGCGCGCGGTTTTGATATCACCAACTTTCAAGTAGACGGGTTGGGATTACCGCAAGAAAGTGGCGCACTGCAAGGCACACTTGATACAGCCATTTATCAACGAATTGAAGTGGTTATGGGTGCGAACGGCATGATGACAGGTGCCGGCAACCCATCAGCTACGGTTAACTTTATTCGTAAACGTCCAACCGATGATCTGCGCGCCAATGTGTCAATTACTGCGGGTTCTTGGTCAAATATGCGCTTGGATGCAGATGTGTCAGGCCGCTTAAATGAATACGCAGCAGGACGTGCTGTAGTTGTTAAACAAAAACGTGATTCATACCTTGACCGCTACAGCGTTGAACGTGACGTATTTTATGGTATTACCGAGTTAAACCTAACTGATAGCACCACATTAACAACAAGCCTTACCTACCAGCAAAACGATGCTGACAGC
Source organism: Pseudoalteromonas sp. NS-SX12 (assembly GCF_057367955.1). Classification (NCBI taxonomy): domain Bacteria; kingdom Pseudomonadati; phylum Pseudomonadota; class Gammaproteobacteria; order Alteromonadales; family Pseudoalteromonadaceae; genus Pseudoalteromonas; species Pseudoalteromonas sp. NS-SX12. The sequence goes on from NZ_CM170635.1 coordinate 499,453, forward strand.
CCACTTTGGGGTGCACTTGCATTATTTGATTCAGAAGGGAACCCTACAGATTATGATACCTCTACTTCTACCGCGGCTGACTGGGCTTATTGGAATAACACGTCAAAACAAGCTTTTGTAGAATTAGAGCAACTTGTAGGTGATAACTGGAGTGTGATCGCACGTTATGCGCATACTCAAACCGAGCAAGACTCAAATCTATTTTATGTTTATGGTACGCCAGATGCGCAAACGGGTTTAGGTTTAACCGGTTATGCCAGTGATTACCAACTAACCGACCGCCTTAACCTATTTGATGTGTATGCCAAAGGGAGCTTTGAATTATTCGGACAAGAGCACTTAATTGCAGCTGGTGCGAGTGTTGCTGATATGGCATATCAAGATAGCTCGTTATACGATTACACGACCGGAAATGGCTTCCCAGCGATGCCAAATCTAAATGATTGGGATGGTGTAGCACCAGTACCAGTATTAAAAGACGGCTTAAATGGTTCTCGTGTAGACAGTGAACAAGTTTCAGAATATGTCTCTGCGCGTTTCTCGATTACAGATGATTTAAAACTACTTGCAGGTATTCGTCACACCGCTTGGGAAACTAACGGTTTATCATACGGTAAAAACAAATCTCGTGATGTGAGCGACACGACCTCTCACTTAGGGTCAGTTTATCAAATCAACGACGATATTAATGTTTACGCATCGTACAGCGAAACCTTTGCTCCGCAAGCTGAAGAAGATAATAACGGCCAAACGCTTGACCCTATTAGTGGCGATACAAAAGAAATTGGTATTAAAACTGAGTTATTTAACGATTTAATGATGTTAAATGTGGCTATTTTTGATGCTGAACAGAAAAACATCGCGATTGGTGTTACCCAAGATCCAAACGATAACGACAACGATGATGGAAAAATTCAGTACCATAGAGCTGCACCTGGTATTCAATCGCAAGGTTTTGAACTTGAATTAAGTGGTGAAGTTGGGTTTGGTATTAGTGCGAACTTAGGCTACACCTACACTGATATTGACGTATCGGATACAATTAATTCAGGCAATAAAGACGCGCAATTAGTAAAAGACTATACGCCAAAACAAGTATTTAAACTTGCTGCTAAATACGATGCGACTTTTGTTGATGGCTTATCATTTGGCATGAACATGCGTTGGCAAGACGATATTAGCCGAGTGCAAAACGACACTCCACTTATTGTTACGAAACAAAACGCCTACGCACTTGTGAATATGATGGCAAGCTACGAAATTAATTCGCAAGTAAGTGTTACAGCTAACGTAAACAACGTATTTGATAAGAAGTACGTGAATTCACTTTACTGGGCACAAGGTTTTTATGGTGCACCGCGTAACTACGCACTGTCACTTAACTGGTCACTATAACAAAACTCAAAACGTAAAGGTCGCGCTATGCGGCCTTTTGTTGTTTTTATAAACGGACGTCACCGAATTATGAAAAAGAAACTCCATCTTTGGCACCGCTACTGCGGTTTAGTCATTGCCCTGCCGCTTATTATAATTTCGCTTACGGGCAGTATTTTAGTTTTTAAAGAAGAAATTGATCACTTAATTATGCCCGAGCTGGCAAGTGTGAATGCTTCACCTGGAACACGCCTTAGCTACGATAACTTGCACACAACCATCAAACATAACTTACCTAACTATGAAATTGGTAGCTGGGAAATATTTGATGATGGGCAAACCGCTGATCGGGTATATGTACTCAAGCACGGTACAGATGAGTGGTCTAAAATTTATTTAGATCAATACCAAGGTATTGTTCGATCAACGCCACAAGCGGTCGACTATTACCTTACCGATTGGCTGTTAGACCTACATTACAAGTTCTTGATTGGCGAAACAGGCCTTTGGTTTACAGGCACTATTTCGCTTATTTTAATGTTTATGGGCATTTCAGGCCTCATTATTTACCGTCAGTTTTGGAAGAAATTTTTTACCTTGCGCGTAAAGGTTAAACGCATCGCTTTTTTTAGCGATCTACATAAGCTAGTCGGAATTTGGTCTGCGCCAGTGCTGCTTATTTTAGGTTTTACAGGTGTATACTGGAATATTTCTGAAATTATTCATCATGAATTTGAGCACGCTGATGAGCCACCACATTTAGTTAAAGGCCCACTATACAACCACCAGCTTTCACTCGATAACTTAATGGTAACCGCAAAAACACAAATGGGCGGCTTTAGGGCGACTTATTTAATGTTCCCTTATGAACCCGACTTACCCCTCACGTTTTTTGGCGACGTTGCAAATACCAGTTTTGTAACGAGTGAATACGCGTCAACGGTCAGCTTTGATAAAGAGACAGGTAAACAACTTTCCAATTACGATATTCGTGAAGCACCGTTCTTTTTAGTTGCAGTAGATAGCTTTCGCAAGCTACATTTTGGCTATTTTGCAGGGTTACCGAGCCGTATAATTTGGTGTTTAATCGGTTTAACACCGCTTATATTTTCGGTTACCGGATGCTATTTGTGGCTTAAACGCAGAAAACCCAAACGCCGAATGCAACATAAAAATGAATACGTTACCTCGTAATTATGTGTTTTGCCGAATATAAATATATTCGGCAAAACTAAAACCGTAAATACAACTTAAATTCAGCAAGTTAAAACCAAATATAAAAATAAAATAAACTTTACATAAAATAAGTGTTGAATTATCAACCAAACAGACCCACTATTAAAGTAACAGTAATTTTTAAGTTGTAAATTATGCTTCGTTGGTTGTTTGTCGTTACAGTAGTTGTTTTGGCGCTTAGCTTAAGCACCACGACAGCTATAGCAAGCGATAGCCAAGCAACCGTTATCAGCTTTGATAACTCTGAAGACTTAAATCCAAACCAACTTGATTTTGACGACGTCGTGTTAGACGTCAGCACAAAAAACGCCATAGCGTTAAGTTTTTACCAACCCAACCAGCTATTACAACCTGCGATTCAATCACGCATCGCGATTAAACTAATAAGAGCACCGCCTACAACCTGTTAGCTTTTCATATTTATCTTAATTCTAACAGTTAATAAATAAGGTGGTCGTTATGAACCAATTCACTTCATTTTCAACAAAACCGCTTCTTGAAGGCGCAAGCTTATTTGCACAAGTTCATGTAGACACAAGTGTGTCACTTTCAAGCCCTGCTTCATTTGTAATGCATGGCTTTCACCTTGAGCCTTTGCAGTATATTGATATCGATACTAATTTAGATGATGCAAACCGCATTTTGGAAAAAACCCATATGCGCACTAGCTTTGTAGTTGATGGACAAAACCAACTTAAAGGCGTGATTTCAAAGGCGCGCTTGGCAAGCAGCTATGTACTTAAAATAGCAAGTAAAAAAGGCTTAACACGCGCGCAACTTACGATTGGTGACATTATGGTGAGATTAGAAGAAATTGACACCGTGTCGGAAACAACACTCGCCAATGCCAAAGTAGGCGACGTGTTAAAAACCATGGAAAAAGCCAGTTACGAATATTTATTGGTAACCGGTGCTAATCAAAACGAATTGCGCGGCTACTTTGATTTAATTGATATTGCAAAAATCACTGGCTATTCACTTAATCAGGCAAAAAGTGCCAAGACTTTCAGTCAATTGGTTGATTCGCTAGTCAATCACAGCGAAATTTAGATCAAAAATCGCCCAGTATTTACTGGGCGATTACTTAACGAGTTTAACAACAAGGAAGTGGTTTACAATCAGCTAAGTTGTGAACGTCTACCAGCTTTTACTTTTAAGGCAATAAAAACCACAAGTAATACACTGCCTAACATAAACAAGCTCAATGAAATGGGAATAAGAAAAAATGCCTCCCTTAAAAACCCATTTTCATTAACCGTAACTCCATTAAATTGATAAGCAAAATACGCGACTAATGAGAAACTAAAACACACTATTGCAGGCCAAACTTTTTTAAACGACATTTTCTCACTTAAATCATACTGTTCTTAGATTATTAAGAATAGTATGAGTTTATGTTCCAGATAAAACAAGTATGTTGAACCAACTTACGGGAATACCCAGCACGAACCTCTGTTACAAAGATTAAAAAGGTCAACATTCATTGACCTTTTTAATCCATAAGATGGAGAGTTTAAAGTTGGTAAGTCACTTTTCCGTTTAACTCTGCAACATTTGTAATTTTGGTTTGTCCTTTAAGTTCAGCAAACGGTTTTTCACGGTAACTAGCACCTCTTAGTTGTACATTAATACGAGAAGCTTTTTCATTTGCTACTGTAGCCAAATAAAAACTTTTAATATCTGACAAAGTTACTTTTCGTACTTCTTCGGTCAGCTTCTGCTTTGAATCGTACTGCCAGTTTTCTTTGTACCAATCGTCTAAGATAGGTGACACTTCTTCATACATATTTTTTGGTGCCTGGGTTAAGCCGACAATAACACCTTGCTTAATCGCATTGAACTGGTCTTGCGTTAATTTATCCAATGCTATTTGGTACTCTACTTTGAAATCATCAAAACGTTTCTGTGCTTGCACTAAGTCCATTACAGGTGACTGAATGTAAAGGCCAACACCGGCATATTCATCAACTGTGTAGTCAAACGCACCAACCGCATAGGCAAGCTGTTCTTCAGTACGTAGCTGGTTAAACGCTTCGTGGTTAAAGTGTTTCGCAAGAACCTTGGCTGTTGCTTTTTGTTTGAAACCAGTCTGACTGTGTACGTGAATGTCTACTAGTCCATTATCTGCGGATAATGTATCTTTTTGATAACTTAGCACTTGACCTGGGCGAGGGGTAATCGTCTTCACTGTAGCAAAATCTGTTTGTTTGTGATTTATACCTAAAGATTTACCGACTAATTTTGCTACTTGCTCGAGGTTTTCATCGTTATAGTTACCAAACGCAAACACTCTAGGTTGGTTTTCATTTAATAACAGGCGCATTTGTGCGTTAAACCCTGCTAAATCAAGTTTATTCACTGCCGCAATTAAAGCCTCACTCTCAAACTGGTGTGCCTTTGTTAAATTAATAAGCGCGGGAAATAATTGGCGAACAGTAAATTGTTTTTTCGCGTTATTAAGTTTTCGAATATAGCGGTCTTTTGCTTGTTCAAACCCTGTTTGACTCACTGTAGGTATTAAATTATTTAACAATTCAGTAAGTAAGAATGACTGTTTATCAGTAAAGCCATTTAATAAAACACTCATACCGTTTGAGTTTTGAGCAAATGCTTTGATTCCCGCAACACTTGCTTCTGCTCTAAGTAGACTCTGCTCTAAGTTATAAAGATCAGACCATAGAGACAAGGCTACATGGCTTTCTATATTCGCGTTAGCATCACCAGCGTTAAAATCAATTTTGATCACCCCTTTTGGCTGTTCAGCAAATAATTGACTAGGATAGTGCCACACTTTTACTCCGTGCTTGTCTACCTTTAACTCAGCTGTTGCCTGCTTCATTTCTTGAGTTTTTAAATCAAAGTTTTCAGGTAGTAAGCGATTAACTGCGGGCAAATTAAGTGCGGTTTGAGTTGAAGCTTGCCAACTTGATATTTCTGCCTCAGAAATGTCTTCGATGCGGTACTCTCCCGCATAAAAATGTTGCTTGCTGTCTACTTTTTCATCTTTGCTTATGTACCAAATACGCAATGTATCAGGAGTAAGCTGCTCTAACACATTATTTACAGCGTCAGCATCAAACTGACCAAAATAATACGGTGCATTGATACTGTAATTAATCGGGTAATCTTGCATACTATCTACAAGTTGCGCAGCGTAACTAAATTCATCTGTTTTTTGTAAGAAACGAAACTCGTTATCAAGCGATGTTTTTATCTCACGATAATATTTCTCATCAACTCCTTTATCTTTGATAAGCTGAATGTATTGCATCAATGTCGCAACAATTTCGTCACGCTTTGCCATACCTTGGTCGGTAAGGTTTAGCGTTATTGACATTTCACCATAGTTACCATAGTGGTTTGGGCTCGCACCAGCACTTAATGAACTAATCCAACCTCGGGCTTTCAAAATTTGTGCAGGTGTTCCTGGCATTTCTGAGTCTAATAAATAAGAGACATAGCGGTTTGGTTTAAACTTAAATTGATCTTGATTATTGCGAATTGTGAAATCAAGTTTCAGTTGTTTTAAATCGTTATTTGGCTTGTAGTAAATTTTTTTTGCAGCCAGATTTGTAAAGTCAATTTCTTGCTGTATGCGCGGCTTTTCGATGTTTTTATCTTTAATTGATGAAAAATGTTTGTTAGCTAATCGTTCCATTTCATCAAGAGGTAGATTACTGATTAACGCAACCTTCATAATATTTGCTGAATAGTACTTATTATAAAAATCAACTGTTTCTTGATGTAAATTACTATCAGGCTTATCGCCTAAGGTCTCTAAATTACCAATTAAGAAACGGTTAGCTGGGTGCTCGCCCATCATTTCGCGCGATAACTTAAATTGACCGAAGAAGTCTAATTCTCGTCGCATTGACCACTCAGCATTTACTGCATTAATTTCTTTATCTGTATACTCAGGATATAGTTTTGGTGCCTTAAAAAAATCTGAGAAACGATCTAAAGTTGCATCATATGCATCATTGTTTACTTTAAACATGTAGTTTGTATACGTAAGCCAAGTCGATGCATTTGAGACACCGCCATTTTGAGACAAGAATTCTTTATATTCATTGGTATCTGGGTACTTGTCCGTGCCTAAAAACAATAGATGCTCTAAGTAGTGTGCCATACCTTGCTGTGTTTTCGGGTCTTGTAGGAGACCAACTCCAACATTAAGTGCAGCAGCAGACTTTTCTGTGCTTGGATCTGAAACTAGGATAACTTCTAAGTTATTTTCCAATTTCAAGGTGCGGTAACTACGCTTATCATTTGGACTAACAGCAAGCTCTGTTAAAGGAGAAAGTTGATTAGTTGCAACCGCTGTTGAGTTTTGATTCGTTGTTTGTGAGCAAGCAGTCGCTAATGCGAGCGCTATTGCACTGACCGTAAATGCTTTTTTCATTGTAAAATCCTGGTTTCCCTTTGAAATAGTGAGTGCAATCTACTTGTTAAACAACGAAAAATGATTAATTTGTGACTAATGGTAATATGAAAGGATGAACGGTAGAAAAGATGATTATAAGTAGCTTTCTTTCTAAAAACGAAATCAAAAAGGAAATAAGTTAGCGTGTTCAACTAATCACGCTAACTTTTAATCTTTACTTTTAAGCTTTACTTTTGAATAAACGAACGCCCGGCAATATCCACATTAAAGGTTTCAATAGCACCGCGTTTTTGCATGGTTACAAACACGGTTTTGCCGTCTTTACCACCAAACGCCAGATTGGTTGGGAACTGTCCTTTTAGTTTAATTTCTCTTAGTAACTTACCTTTTGAAGAAACCACTGCAATAACACCTGCACCATAGCGTGCAATATATAAGTTACCTGCTTTATCTGTACGCATGCCATCAAGGCCATGATCTTTAAATTCGATTAGTAGCTGTTTATTAGATATAGCACCTTTGCTGTCGAGATCATAACGCCATACTTTGCGCTGCACGCTTTCATTCACATACAAGGTGTTGTTATCTGGGCTCACTTCAACCCCATTGGTGGTGCCCATATTTGCCTCTAATAAACTTGTTTCACCTTGTTGGTTGATGCGCCATAAGTTACCTGTGCTGATTTGCCAGTTTGGGTCGCTCGCAAATAAAATACCGTTATCCATAATGGCGAGATCATTTGGTTGATTCATTTTTGCATTATGGGAAAACACCTTAACTTTGTCTGTGAGTTCGCCGCCTTGCGCTAAGTCTTTCGCAGCTATTGTTAGTACATTGTGATTAACGTAGTCAGCAATATACATATTGCCTTTTTTATCAAAGCGAATGCCATTACCGATAGAGCCATTTTTAAGCGTAACGAGCGTCTCGACTTTATCTTTACCAAGCACTTTACCGATAGTGCCTTGGTGGTTGTAATTCACCGCGTATAACACACCTTGCGAGTCAACTGCAGGGCCCTCTACTCCATTGGTAAACGCATTATCTTTCACCCAGTCACTTGTCTCAAATAACGTGTCACTGCTTGCATGGGCGGCAAATAATGCCAGAATTAGTGCACTTGCTATGTTTAATTTCATTGTTATTCCTTATTGTTCGGTGCAAGCAAGATAGAGATCTCGCATTGGATAAATACCCGCAATCACAAGTTCATCTGTGAGTTTTTGTAAATCAAGCAACTGCTCGTCTAATCCGGTGCCCTTTATTTCACTTTTACAACTGCTTATCACCTGTTGTGAAAGCCCAATAAATTGCGTTAGTGATGAAAGCGTCGGTTTTAGCACGCTTAATTTTTTACTTGATGAGAGGGTTTCAAGCCCCATTTCAAGGCCTTTTTGCCATTTTATTAATTGCTTATCTAATTGCGTAAGCGAGTCAAAATCGCCCGCGGTATAGGCTAATACCCAGCGTTTAATTTGGCGTACTTGCTCACTTTCGACATTTAAATAATCAACAAATAGATTTAGTGGTGCCTCTTGATGATATTCATCGTTTAAATATTTAATATGGTGGCGCGTGTAGTAATGAGCGGGTTCAAGCAGTGCTGCCATCGCATTAAGAAGCGCTAAGGTAGTGGCTTTTTCTTGTTTACTAAGCGACTTAGAAAACTGGCGTTCAAAGCCACTTTGTTGCTGCGATAAATGCGCTGCACCAATCACATTTGCAGCAAATGTATTGATAAAAGCCAAGCGCAAATACATGCTGTTTTCATCTGTATTCTCTTTACTTGACCACAAGCGCTCACTTATCACATACAAACGCGGCCAAATGCGCAAATCAATATTGTCATCAGTCACCATTTCGCTCCAAATTGTCGCTTCAGCACCTAAAATATTCGCTGCATGTGAGCTTTTTAATGGTTGAGATAATGTTATAGGTGATGGCGTGTTAAGCATTGATAATTTAACTGGGTAACGGCTATTACCAATCATCACTGCGCTATTTTCACCTTTCAAATCAAATTCAAAGGTCAATGGCCCCATCCAACTGTCCATTTTGGCTTTAAATGCATTTGTTGTTTGATTAGGTGTTTTATTAACTAATGCCAACTGATGGTGGTTATTATTAAGTTTAATTAAAACTTGCTCACCTAAAACAACCAGCTCACCTTTAACATCACTGCCTTTTAAGCGGTCAATCACAAACGACTTTGCCAATACCTGCGGTTTCGATAAATCAACCTGAGGCAATTTGCGTAGAGGATCATTACGATAGTGGTATTCGCTGTATTGTGGCTGATCAATATAAAACCCTGTCGATAAAATGCCTAAATGGCCGCTATTCGCTACTTCATTTAATGAGTCATGACCGCGCCATGATTGCACCACAATATCTTTTGGTAAATCTTGATGAAAAATCTCATCCCAACCCATCATTATGCGCTGGTGTTTAGCAATAATAGATTGAATTTGGGTATTAAAATAATTCTGCAAATCATGGCCATTTTTAAGGGAGTGCTTGGCCATTAGCGCTTGAATATCCTTATTATTTAGCCACTGCTCGGGTTCCACTTCATCACCGCCAATATGTAAATACTGATCAGGGAAAATAGCTGTCATTTCTTCAATTAAACTATCTACAAACTGATATGCCTCAGGTTTAGAAATATCAAGTAACGGCTTAAATACGCCCCAATGACGCTCCATTTCATAGGGTTTCACCTCTGCCATAAGCTCAGGGTATGCAACGGCAATGGCACTCGCATGACCCGGCATACCAAATTCAGGCACCACTCGAATACCTAAAAGAGCAGCATATTCAATAACCTCCTTTACCTCACTTTGGCTGTAATAGAGGCCATCTGATGCCTTTTGCGTAAGCTGTGCAAAGCGTTTACTTTCAATGCGCCAACCTTGATCATCCGTTAAATGCCAGTGCAACACATTTAATTTGGCAGAAGCCATAGTGTTTAGCTGACGTTTAATTGTCTCAGTTGATAAAAAATGCCTCGCACTATCAATTAATAACCCACGCCAAGCAAAACGTGGCGCATCAGTAATCGTTGCATGAGGTAATATCAGTTGATTGTCAAAATGGTTTGCCGCTATTTGTATGAGCGTTGTTAAACCATGCTGTGCGCCAAACACGGTATTGGCGTTTATTGTGATGCCATTTTGGTTAATCACTAATTGATAGCTTTCGTCGTTATTGAGCTGTGGCGCCAGCAAATCGCTTTCTTTGTCGCGCACAATGACTTTAAGGGTAGCGTTATCTGGCGTTTGCTTTTTGTTATTTGCTAATTCTATTAAGGTGATTTTGTGCTTTGCTAAACGTGTTAAGTGCAACTCTAAACGCTTGGCTTGAAATTTTTTTCGCTTATCACTAAATCCTTCAAATGAAAATTCAATTTGACTAGGTAAGCGCAGTTCACCCGTTTGCCTTTCAAATGATTGTGGTTGTGGCATTAAGCTGGTTTCTGCAAAAAGTAATGAGCTAAACAGCAATAAACTACACAGCTTTAAAAATACACATGCTTTATTAATAAAATGTATCGACACCTAAACACTCCTGGTTCGAAAGTTTGGGAAGAAAATGAGTTGGGATAAGCGCACCATGCTGCTTAATCACCGAGGCAGCTACCTTATGCGCAAAATGCGCGGCACTTTTCGTATCACGCCCAAATAACATTGCCGCTAAAAAACCTGCAGCAAACGAATCGCCTGCGGCGCAGGTATCGACAACTTGTTTTTGGGTTAGCTGCTCTGCTGCCACATAAAGCAATGAATCTTTGCCAATTTCTTGAATCACACAGGGCCCTGCCCCTTGCCTAATAACAAGAGTTTGCCTAGAACTTTTTCCTTTGAAGTGTAAGTCAATTATATCGCTCACCGATTGCGTGCCATAAACGGCATATTCATCGTCATTGGTTAAAAATGCGATGTCAGCAAGTGCCATTAACGAAAAGTAATCATGAATGGGCGATACAGACTGCCAAAGCGCTGGGCGATAATTATTATCAAAATAAATGATGCCGCCCTTCGCTTTAAATTGGTGCAGTGCATTTATAAGCAAAGCTCGTTGCTTTTCATCTAAAATGGCAAGGCTTATACCCGACAGATAAATGGCATCCACTTGTTTTGTTTCAAGTTCAGTAAGTAGTTTGCGAGACAAAGCCAAATAATCCCTAGCCGCACTATTTTGCCTATCAAAACGAAAAGAGCGCTCGCCGCTATCACAAACATCAACCCAGTATTGCCCTAATGTTTTGGTTGGATGGCGCTCAACAAAATCAAGCTGCATTCCAGATTGTGTCATTAACGCTTTTAGCATTTCGCTTTGGTTATCAGTGCCAATTGCCGTTGCATAATAAATTTGAATAGGTTTTTCGCCCTGCGAAGCTATGAGTTGACTCAGGTAATAGGCGGTATTAAAGCTATCTCCACCAAAAAACACATCGCCATCAGCGCGATGCTCAATCATACACTCACCTAAAAACACAATAGAATTAAATGGTTGCAGCATCACATTAGCTCCACTGTATTTTTCTGCACTATTTTTGATGGCGTTTTTACTTGTGTAACTAGGCTTACAACAATGCCAAAAAACGCACCGCTTATTACCGCCGGTATTGAAGGGTTACCAAAAAATGCGAGCCACGTGGGGTTAAAACCTATCAGTGCTGCCGTTAATGTACTCGCCACTAAAATTGCAATACTGCCTTGCCATGTAAGCTTTTTCCAAAAACGACCAAGTAGCCCCATCACAAACAAGCCACAGAGTGCGAGCGAGATCATTTTAGTGATATAGGTAATGATATTATTTGATAAAAGGGCAAATAACAGTGCGATGGTCACGGTTAAAATCATGGCTAAACGTGACAATAAAAGTTGCTGTTTATCTGTTAGAGGTTGCTTACTCTGTGATTGTTTGAAAAGCCAAGCATAAATATCACTGACAAATACGCTCACCCCTGCTATAGCATCTGAGCTTGCGCTTGAAAGAGTCGCCGATATGCCCGCTAATAAAATAAGCCCGCCCAGTAAGAGTGGCAGAGTATTAAGAGCAATATACGGAAAAGCATACGCAGGATTATCTAAATCCCCCTTAATCAAATAAGCGCAAATACCGATAATTGCAGGTACTAATGAAAACCCTAAATAAAGTACGCCCGACATCACAAACGATTTGCGAATACTATTCACATTGTCACCTGAATAGATGCGCTGGCGAAATGAAGGGGTGGCCATTACCCCAACTAATACTGCAAATGACATAGAGATTGCTGGAATAAGACCGATATTCTGATAAGACAAAAAACCACTACCGTTAACCAGTTGGTTGTTTTGTACCGCTTGCCAACCACCGACAGAATCAATCGCAAAATAGGCCATTAATAAAAAGCCTACAAATAAAATCACCGCTTGAATGGCATCGGTCCAAACCACTGCAGAATAGCCCCCTAGCGTGACATAAATGGCAAGACCAATGCCGATAATTAGCTTTGCAGTGGTATCATCTATGCCCGTAAGCCATGCTAAATACATACCACCGCCAATTAAATGCGCACCTAACCAGCCAATACTTGCAGCATAAATAATCACAGCGAGTATTTTTTTTACAAGCGCATTATTGCCAACATAGCTCGCAAGCTCTTCACTCATGGTGGCAAATTGTTGTTTGCGCACAGGTGCAAATATCCACGCCAATAACAGTATTCCCACTGCACCACCTATGCCATAGAGCGCACCCGCCCACGCATTTTGATAGGCAAAACCCACAGCCCCCATAGAAGAGCCAGTGCCGACCATAGTTGCAACCGTGGTGCCGAGTGTGAGAAATAAAGGCACTTTTCGCCCTGCTAACAAAAAGTCACTACCGGATTTTTGCCAGCGAGAAACAAACCAACTAATTGCAATCATGGCAAGCAAATAGGCAAAAAATGCAGCCAGAAACGTCATTTGTTGTGATGTCATAAGTGCCCCTATTTTTATTATTCTTGCTTAGTTCCCTTATTGGCCTTTGTAGCAGGTCACATCAACTTCCACTTTACAGTCAACAACTAGGTCTGCCACCATGCAAATTCGCGCAGGCGGGTGCTCACCAAATACTTCTGCAAATACTTTATTAAATGACTGAAAATAACGAGAGTCAGTTAATACCACCGATACATGGGTTACTGTTTCAAGGCCATATCCTGCCTCAGTCATAATGTCGATACAGTTTTGTATGGCAAGACGCGATTGCTCAATAATGCCGCCTTCAACAACTTCGCCATCGCGCATGGGGGTTTGCCCCGATACTTTTAACCAACCACCCGCTTCTACTGCGCGTGAAAAAGGTAAATGTTGGCCACCTGTACCTGTGCCGCCTTCTGCGCCAATACGTCTAATTGTCATAATTTCCTCTTTTAAATGCTGCGTTGAGAACCTTTTCTCAACATTTCAAAATTCTTATTTAGTTGGCGCTCATATTAAGTGCGCGCTAAAAATCGCCCGGCTCGTCCAAATTGCGTAATGCTTAGACCATCAAGACCCTCAACAAAACTTACTTTGCCGTTGACCCATACACACCTAATGCCGTCAGCTTGTGCTTGAGGGTTTTGATAGCTGGCGTTATCGATAATCACGTTTGCATCAAATAACACTAAATCCGCAAAGTAGCCTGTGGCAATTTTGCCGCGATTGTTGAGCTTAAATTGCGATGATGGCAGCGCTGTCATTTTATGAATAGCCAATGCCAGCGACAGCGTTTGCTGCTCTCTTGCGTAATGCCCTAACACCCTAGGAAACGTGCCCCATAATCTCGGATGCGGGTGTGGATCGCAGGGTAAGCCATCCGAGCCAATCATACTGTTCTCATAGCTTAAAAACTGTTTTACATCGTCTTCTAACATGCAGTGATAAACCGCACCGGCAGGCATTAATTTTTTAGCAGCGTCCATTAATGATAATTGCCAGTTATTTGCTATATCACGCAAACTTTTTTCAGCCATTTCAGGATGGGTTTCAGACCACGTAATGTAAATCTCGGTACTGTCAGTGACCTGATTTAAATCGAGTGTGCTTGAGCTCGCAGCATACGGATAACAATCGCAGCAAGCGAGTTGTGATTGTCGTTTATCTTCTAGATGCGCTAATACTTCCTGTGCTCGCCCCCAGTTATCTAAACCGGCGCATTTCAAGTGGGAAATAATCAGCGGAAGCTTTGCTTGTTTCGCGGTTGCAAATGCTTCGTCCATAGCATCAATAATGCCTTGAAATTCAGTGCGTAAGTGGGTGGTATACACACCTTCAAACGGCGTTACACATTTGGCAAGACGATTCACTTCTTCACGACTTGATGCTTTAGCATTCGGATAAGCAAGCCCAGTACTTAGCCCTAAAGCGCCCTCTTCCAGCTGAGTACGCAGTAACGACTGCATTTGGTTAATTTCTTGTTCTGAGGCAGCTTTTGATAAATCATTCATTACTTGCGCGCGAAGGCTAGTATGACCAATTAACTGAGCAAGATTAACGCTTGGCTTTGCCCTTTCAAAAGCATTTCTAAAATCAGTTAAATTGGTGTATTTGAAATCTGCTTTTGGGCCCAATAAATTAATGGGATCTACCGGCTCTATATCAGCAACATAGGGCACACTACTAATACCACAATTGCCTGCAATTACCGTAGTTACACCTTGACTGACTTTGCTCAGCATATGCGGATTACGCAGCACTTCTAAATCGTCATGAGTATGCACATCAATAAAACCAGGGGCTAATGTTAACCCTGTTGCATCAATGTCCTGCTCTGAGTAGAAGTGAGAACAATCACCTAGCGCAATAATGCGGTCGTCACGTATGGCAACATCGCCAACAAAGCATTCATTTAGCTCGCCCGTGTAAACAGTCGCATTACGAATCACAGTGGTAGTGTGGTTATTATCACTCATATTTAATCGCCTAGCGGAAAGCGTGTGTCCGCCGGTGGCGCGTCGCTATTTTGATTACGATGCTGATCTAATTGAATTTTTAAACGACGTAATTTTTCTTTTGAGCGGCGCTGATTTTTAGTTGCCACTTCACTTGATAAAATATCAATCGCGGCCATCATTGCATAACGCGCAGCACTTGGCTTAAAGATGTAATCACTTTCTTGCGTTTTAATCGGCAAATGCACATCTGCAATATAAGCAAGTTCACCTAGAGGGCAAATGGCAATAATATTTGCACCGTACTCTTTTGCAATACGCGCCGCAGCAATCACATCTGGCGATACGCCACTTAGCGATAAACACAGCACCACATCATTTTTGTTGATGGTTGATGCGGTCATACGCATCATCATAGGATCAGAGTGAGCGTTACATAACACATCTAAGCGAAATAGGCGGTTTTGACATTCCATCGCCAGCATACTGCTACCGCCACCCACGCCAAAAATCAAGCAATGGCGTGTATCACAGATTGCTTCTGCAGCGGTCATAACAGCTTCTTCGCTAATTAGACCGACATTAAGTGCTAAAATTTCTTGAATTGACGAGTAAACATGAAAGATATCTTTCTTTTCAATCGGTTCTGAATTAGTAAAGCGCTCACCGATCGCTGCTGACTGAGTGATCTGAAACTTTAGATCGCGCACATTTTCACAGCCTAAACTTTTGGCAAGGCGCGTAATGCTCGCGTGACTCACACTGGCTTTGTCTGCCAGCTCATTAATTGAAGCAGTCGCCGCAAATTCAAGATCACTCAAAATTAGATGAGCAACCTTGTCTTCTGCTGGGCTAAAGTGCCCTAACCCTTCTTTTATTTTGTTAATAATATCCATGTGTTACTGCTTCCTAACTAAAAAAAGGTGGAAATGGTTTTGCGAATTACCCAATCATCATCGGCGATTGCTACCTGACGCCATTTATCAAACGTTAAACACGGATGAGACGTCGAAAAACAGACCATATCACCCACTTTCAGATTGCAGTTGTCAGGCAAGGTTAGCATGGCATGTTGGTCCATGATTTTAACGGTTTCAATTAAGGCATCAGCCGGTTGCAACGTTTGGTTATCAACATGATAGATTAATTCTGCTTTTGGTAAACCTGCGTCAAATGCCACATCACGTTTACCTAAACCGACAATGGCAAGCCCTGCTTCGGGACGCGATACAACATACGCCCACACCGTTAAGCTTGATGCTAAAGCACCTGTCACATCACAAGCCAATTGACTACGTGCCATTACCGCATTTTGTGCATCTTGATAAATGCCAGTGTCATGAATAAGGTAACAGCCTGGGCGAATCACTAAATTAAAGTTCTTTTGGTGATTATGCTTGCCGAGTGTATTCGCTACAATGTCATACCAAGCAGATCCTGCGCCAGTAATAATGGGCTTATCTAAATCAAACGCATTTTGCTTTTTAAGTGTGCTTGCAAGTTGATAAATTTCATCAACAAAACTAGTGACTTTTTCAAGGGCATTACTACCGCCAATCACCCCTTCATAAAAACCAATTCCTGCGAGCTTTATACTTGGGTGCTGTTTACATGCAGCTAAAAATGCCTCTGCATTATTCACATCACGCCAACCACAGCGGCCACCTTGTGCACCAATTTCTAAAAGAATGTTAATTGATACTTTTCGCGCATCAAAAAAGCGGCCTATTTGCTTGGCGTTTTCTACCGAATCGACAAAACAGTAAAATTCTACATCGGTGCTTTCAAGTAAATTAGCTATTTGTTCAAAGTGGTATTTTCCTACCAATTGATTTGCCAAAATAATTCGTTTAACACCGTGATTTACTGCGTTAAGTACTTGCGCGACCGTTGCAAGGGTAATACCCCAGGCACCGTGCTCAAGCTGCATTTTAAAAAGCGCTGGCGCCATAGTGGTTTTGCCATGGGGGGCTAAGTTAACTTTAGCCTTTTGACAAAAGTCGCCCATCCACTTTGCATTATTATTAATGGCCGATTGTGATAATACTGCAACCGGAAAACTCACCTCTTCACGCAATATATGCCAGCCACCGTGTGCAAGAGATTGTGGATTTCCCGCACCTTTAATTACTTCATTCATAAAACTTGTTACCAAATTGCTAACAGCGAAACACCCAACTAATACAATTCTATTCAATCTAGATGCATTTCAAACAAATTTGTTATCAAAGTGTTGCTTTTTTAATTATGTTAATGTTAAAAAGTAACAAGTTCAAGATATTTATGTGTTACTTTTTAACATCACAAAGGAACGGACATTTACATCTTGACGAGGTGAGTCAACTTTCAAGTATCAGCTAAACTGGGCTGTTGATAAGAGTTTAGCGCTGCGTGAATTGAGCTGTAAAACGCATTAATTACTGTCGAAGTTACGACCCTTTTATTATTTTTTTGACAAGCAATGACAACGCTGTCAGCGAATTATACAAGTAATCACAACAATAAGGTTTCTCGGAATTATTTTCTGATAGAACTAAACACTAATAGGGGAAAACTGTGTCAAACAGAACATTTAAACGAAGCGTGTTGTCTTCAACCATAGCGGTGGCACTCTCTGCCGGTTTCGCACAAAACGTTATGGCGGAAGAAAAGTCAGCTGCTGAAGCTGAAATGGAAGTAATTCAGGTTAAAGGTATTCGCGCAAGTACCGTTAAAGCAATCAATACAAAACGATTTGCTTTATCTCAAGTTGACGGCATTGCGTCAGAAGACATCGGTAAACTGCCAGATGTAACAATTTCAGACTCACTCCAACGTATTACTGGTGTACAGGTGGAGCGTGCAGCTGGTGAAAGTGGTCCAGTTCAAATTCGTGGGATGTCACAAGTTGATACTACACTTAATGGCGAAGTATTTTTAAGTGCAACAACCATTGATTCATCAGGCGCTGACTTTGGTGACTTACCTTCTCAGCTTTTCTCTGGTGTTGATGTTTATAAAACAAGTGAAACGAAACGCACAGCTTCTGGTATCACCGGTGCAGTTGACCTTAAAACACGTCGTCCATTCGATATGAGCGAAGGCTGGACAACAAACGTTGCAGCAGATGTGACACGTGGCTCAATTAGTGAAGAAACAGATCCTAACCTAAACGGCTTAATTAGCTACAATGCTGATAAATGGGGTGTGTTATTCTCAGCTGTGACGCAAGAAGCAACACTTGCAACAGACTACAATGGTTTCTTTGATACGTCAGAAAATGGTGGTATTGGTGCGGCAAACAACAACTTCACATGGGGTCAAAACCCACAAGGCAATGACATACGTCACGTTGTACCACAAGGTTTTGCTGCATTTAACAAACAAGAAAAGCGTGAGCGTCAAGGTTATCAGTTCGCTTTCCAAGCTGATTTAAGTGAAGGCGTAGAACTAGTATTTGAAGCTTTCTACACCGACCAAGAGCGTTTCAATGAGCGTCAAGGCTTCTCGCATAACAACCGTTGGTACTCATTTAACGATTATGCATTCCCAACAGAATCAGGCTACACCGATAAATTCACCGACATTCATGGTAATGAGTGGGGCTCGGTAAATGATTTTTACCTTCAGCCATGGCGCATGCAGACGTTCACTCAGGTAAACAATAACTACGAAACATCTACCAACTTAAACTTAGAACTAAATTTTAATAATGGTGGTCCACTTTCAGGTCAAGTACGTGTAACACGTGCTAAAGCCGATGCAAGCATGCGCCACGGCTACGGTGAAGGTGACTTACTAAGTATCGACCAAGGTACACGTGTAACAGGCCCAGGTCAGTTCACACCAGCTGAGTACTGTGGAGCAGGTGACACGATTGTGGGCGACCAAGGTGGTTGTTACGCAGCCTTTGCACCAGGCGGCATCGAAGATGATTCATTCCTTATCCGATATGATGCACGTGGCGAATCTCCAGTATTTAGTGGTTTTGACCAAATGGTTAACGGTGGTCAAGGCTTAATGAGCATTGCTGATTATATGGGCAGCTTAGATTCATACCACATTGGTGCATTCTCATCAGAAGGTAACACGGACGACGAAGGTGAAATTAATACATTCAGCACAAACTGGAATTACCAGTTTGATGATATGCCATTCATTACAAGCGTCGACTTTGGCGTGCGCTTTATGGAGCGTAAAGTAGATCACGACCAATTCACATATACTTCAGAATTTGGTGATGGCTGTGATATCGCACAGTGGAAAGCAGTTGACCAATACCACACAACATCTACATGTGAGGGTAATCCTGCTGCAGGTGAATACCTAACAGAAGATGTTGGCGATTTAACTGCAGGTACTTGGGTACCTTATACATTACTTAACCCAACTCGCCTTGACACACATACTACAGTTAGCCAAATTTCTGACTTCGGTAGCGCAAAAGGCATTCCGACAATGTGGGCAATTGATCCATCAAACTTCCGTGACCCACGTCAGTTCCACTTAGATACGTTTGGAAACGTACAACGTGTTGAAAATGCGGGTGCATCATACGATGTGAAATTAAGTGAGTTTAGCTACTTTGCACAAGCTAACTTTGAGTGGGAAATGATTCGCGGTAACTTTGGTATGAAGGTGGTTGAAACTGACCTTTATGTTAAGCAAAATCTGGCAGGTTCAAACTTACCTCACTCAGGTTTAGGCCCGGATATCGGTGATGTGGTAACTGAGCGCAGTTACACTGATTACTTACCTTCACTAAATATTATTGCAGATATTACAGAAGATGTGATTGTTCGTGGTGCCTACTCTAAGAATATGCAAGCACTTAGCCTTGCTAACTGGGGCGGTGGTAAAACAGTGGGTAAAGCCATTAACGGTGAATGTGACTGCTTACGCGTAGTAAATGGTACCCTAACAGGTAACCCGGCACTTAACCCATGGCGTTCAGAAAACTTCTCACTTTCAGCTGAGTGGTATAACGGCGAAGCATCTATGATGTTCTTAGCGTTTTATAAAATCGATATTGAAAGCTTTACTACAGGTGGTGAAGTAATGATCGATGAGCCAGATGACGATGGTATCCGTCGTGGTCCTTGGCCGTTCAGTACACAAATACAAGGTACGGGTGGTCATGTCCAAGGTGTTGAAGTTGGCATTAAAGCAGCGTTTAACGACTATATGGACGTAGCAATTCTAAATAACTTTGGTGTAGATGTTAACTATACGTACAGTGATAGTGGTTACGAAACTGATGATCCAAGCCCATTTGGTGCGCTTCCGTTCCCAGGTAACTCTGAGCATACATACAACTTTGTACTATGGTACGAACAAGATGATTTCTCAACGCGTTTAGCATGGAATTCACGTAGTGAACGTATGATCATAGAAGGCTCTGACAATTCTGTAGCTAAACAGCGTTTATTACAAGACCCTTATTCGCAACTTGACTTCAGTGCAACATACCATGCAACTGAAAACCTCGATATCTTTATTCACGGTTCTAACCTTACTGAAGAAGTACAACAGACTTATCTGCAGTTCTCTTCACAAAAAGCGTTCCGTAACGAGTATGAATCGCGTTGGACCCTTGGTGTTAGGGCAACATTTTAATCCTTAGAATTATTAGGATTTAGGTTGAATTAACACTTTCTGCCCAAGACTGCCGTCATTTGGCGGCAGTCTTTTCTTTTGGTTTCATCACGATACAATGAAAATACCCATTTGATTAACTAATTGCCTATTTACTTAATCAAGTTACTTAATCAAATTGGTATTGAAGTATAAGCACGAGTGTGAACCATGACAGAAACAACAAAAACAATAAATTCCATCGTCATAGTCGGCGGCGGCACATCTGGCTGGATGACAGCTGCTGCCCTTGCTAATCATGCCCCGCTAAAACACTGTAAAATAACCCTAATTGAATCAAGTAAACTTGGCACCATAGGTGTCGGTGAAGCCACTATTCCAACCCTACGCCGCTTTTATCAAAACTTAGGTATTAGCGATATTGAGGTATTAAAAGCCACCAAAGGCAGCTGTAAACTTGGCATTGAATTTCAAGGTTGGGCGGGTGAAAACTCGCGTTTTATTCACCCGTTTGGCATTTACGGGCAAAGTACGCCTACTACCCCATTTCATCATTATTGGCTGCGCGCAGAGCGTGCAGGTGCCCACAGCGATTTAAATGACTATTCTATTGGCGTGCAAATGGCAAAACACAATAAATTTGTGCCGCCCAAAACTAAACCACAAAACCAGTTAGAAATTTTTGATTGGGCACTGCATTTTGACGCCAGCTTGTTTGCGAAACTGATGTTCGATTATTCAACCAATAAAGGTGTTCAGCATATCGATAACACCATTTTTAGCATTGAAAATCATCCTGATGGCAGCATCAATCAATTACATTTTGAAGATGGCTCAAGCATCGCTGCGGATTTATTTATCGATTGTTCTGGCTTTAAGGCGCTGTTAATTGGTGAAAACCAAGCTGTTGAATATGAAAATTGGAGCCATTGGCTATTAAATGACAGCGCTATCGCAGTGCAAACAAGCGCAACGGCTGAGCCCATCACCCGTACACTCGCTATCGCGAAAAAAGGCGGCTGGCAATGGCGTATCCCACTTCAGCATCGCGTTGGCAATGGCTACGTTTACAGCAGCAAATACCTTTCCCATGAAGAAGCAGAGCAAAGTTTGCTTTCATCAATTGATGGCGACATTTTACAGCCACCACGTAAATTTAGTTTTACCCCAGGACGGCGAAAATCTGCATGGCATAACAACTGTGTCGCCATTGGTTTAAGCTCTGGCTTTTTAGAGCCATTAGAGAGCACCAGCATTGCACTAGTTGAAACGGCAATCGAAAAACTCTTACTTACTTTCGCACGCAATCACTACTCAACGCACGATGTCGCTAAATTTAATGATGTGAATGCGCAAGAATATGAGCGCGTACGCGACTTTATTATTTTGCACTATAAGTTAAACGGCCGCAGCGACAGCCCTATGTGGCAGTACTACCGTGATATGGCAATTCCGGCAACACTCGAAGAGAAAATGCTAACCTTTGCTAAAACCGGTGAGTTAAAACGCCTGCCTTGGGAAATGTTTGGCCCTGATAGTTGGCTGGCTATTTACCACGGTTTAAACTTTTTACCTGAAAACTACCAAGCAAGCGCAGATAATATGCCGCTCAATTACTTAAACGAACATTTAACTAAAATGCGCGAAATGGTTTCAAGCCAAGTAAACAATGCACCTACCCACAGCGAATTTTTGGCACAACACTGTGGCTATCAACCCATAAAGCAACAGGAAGCGGTATGCAGTTAACCCAAAACCCGATTAATAAATTTGTCATTGTTGGTGGTGGCACCGCAGGTTGGCTCGCCGCAGCAACACTTGGCAATATTTTTAAAAACAGTAACACCCAAGTAGAGCTGATTGAATCAGACGAAGTCAATATTATTGGCGTAGGTGAGGCCACTATTCCACCGCTCATTGATACGCTTGAAAGCTTAGGCATCGATTTAGTTGAATTTATAAAAGCCACCCAAGCTAGTTTTAAATGGGGTATTCAGTTTGAAAACTGGTATCAAGAATCACACTGCTATTTTCACCCCTTTGGTGAAGTTGGCCAAAAAATTGATGGTCACGAGTTTTACCAATGTTGGCTAAAACAAAAAGCTGAAGGCGACAGCACACCGTTAATGGCCTATTCGCCAGAAGCGGTATTATCTGAAAAAAATCGTTTTTTTGTACCGCACCAAGCAATGAATACCCCACTTGCAGGTGCCCGCTTTGCACTGCACCTTGATGCGGTGCTGGCGGGGCAATACTTACGCAAATTCTCAGAAAATGTTGGTGTAAAACGCACCGTTGGCCACGTCGAATCAATCAGCAAAACTCTTGACGGCAATATTGCCTCTGTCACATTAAAATCAGGCGAGACAATAAGCGGCGACTTTTTTATTGATTGTACAGGCTTTAAGGGCTTACTGATTGGTAATGCACTGAATACCGAATACCAAGATTGGTCGGAACATTTACCGTGTAATCGTGCGGTTGCCGTGCAAACTAAACTTACGGGTGATACCAAACCGTATACCGTTTCGCGCGGGCAAAAAGCAGGTTGGAGCTGGCATATTCCGCTACAACACCGTACTGGTAATGGCTATGTATTTTGCGATAAATACATCACCGATGAAGAAGCGATTCAAACTTTGCTCGAAAATGTTGACGGCGAGCCGCTAACCGAGCCAAGAGTGATCCCCTTTGTTACCGGTGTGCGCGATAAAGTATGGAATAAAAACTGCCTATCACTTGGTCTTGCACAGGGTTTTTTAGAGCCGCTTGAATCTACTGCAATTCATTTAGTGTCTAAATCGCTAGCGCTGTTTGTACGTATGTTTCCGACTAAAACGCCAAATGCGGTACTACAAAATGAATTTAACCGCCGCATTATTGGCGATTATGAAGAAATTCGTGACTTTTTAGTGCTGCACTACTGCACCACAAAACGTGACGACTCAGCGTTTTGGCGCGATTGGCAACAAAAGCAAATTCCGGCAAGTTTAGCCACACGCATCGAATTTTTTAAACAAAGCGGTGGATTGATCCCTGGTGTTGAAGAGTTATTCCAACCCACCAGCTGGTATGCAGTGTTTGATGGTATGGGTGTGGTACCCAATGGCTACAACCCAACCCTAGATGCGCTTAACAGCGAAATGCTTGCAAAAAGCCTAGCGGCTGGCAGAAATGCCCTTGAAAAATGCGCTGAAGCGCAGCCCAGCCACGATGATTTTTTACAAAAGTACTGTCCTGCCAATGAGGCGATATTTGTTTAAGTGCGTAATAATTTCACAGAAATCAAACTTATGTAATATTTATTTAAATTTTAAATATTGAGTTGACAGATGAAATGGCCTGTGTAATTGTGTTCCCGTAAGACATACTATGTCAAGGAAAAAGGAACGTAACTATATGGATTTAAACGAGCTATCAATTCAATTAGCTGCCGCTAGCTCTAAAAGCAATGAATTCGAATCATTCATTATCTCAAGTAATTCTCAAGACGTACTACAGGTAATCGTCGACGGTAACGATGAATTACCTATTTTTGTAACGCGCACAGATGAACAGGTCTTGTGCATTTGTTATCTGTTTAAAGAGAATGAAATTAAAGAGGCACAACAAGTTGAACTCAATAATTTACTGCTGCAATTAAATGTACCTATGCCTTTAAGTGCATTTGCCAAAATAGATGACAGATACGCAATTTTTGGCGCGTTATTTACCACATCAACATTTGATCAGGTTGAACATGAAATTGTGACACTCGCAGCTAACAGTATCGATGCGCTTGAGGCTATTTCAAATTATTTAACCGACTAATTTTTCAATGGAGTGAACTATGAGTATCTTTCAAAAATTATTTACAGCCCTCAAGGGCGGCGCTCGTGAAGTTGGTGAAGGGTTGATCGATGCAAATGCCATTCGTATTTTCGAACAAGAAATTGTTGATGCTAAAAATGCACTAACCCAAGCAAAGAAAAGCCTAACTCAAGTAATGGCAAAAGAAATGCAATCTAGTCGTGCAATCAAAGCCATTGATAACAAAATAAGCGAACACGAGAATTACGCTGCGCATGCACTTGCCCAAGATAATGAGCCTATTGCATTAGAAATTGCACAAAAAATTGCAGAATTTGAACAAGAAAAAACACATCAAGTTGAGGTGTTACAAAGCTTTCAAAACCACATTGCCGCATTAAAGCAACAGATTAAAAAAGCTGAAAAAATCATTCAGGAAAATCAACGTCAGTTGAGTATGGTCAAAACAACTGAAAGCGTGCAAAAAGCAACCTTGGCTGTTAACGATACTTTAATAAACAATAACTCTTCAATGGCGTCAGCAAAAGAGTCGCTCGAGCGCATAAAACAACGCCAAGCTGACAGGCAAGACCAAATTAATGCCGCTGAAATATTAGAAGCTGAAACAAACAACTGCGACCTTGAGAACAAATTACATGAGGCCGGCATTGGCAAAGATGCTTCTCGCACTCAAGCGATATTGGCGCGCATAAAGGCAAAACAAAGCTAAGTAACATAAACCATATTGTTTTGTTGTTCACGCTGCGTAAATCTTAAATGTGCTTTTTAACTTTATGCAAGGTGAATAACAACAATACAAGTGTAATATTCGTAACACTACTTGTTACTAAAACTGAATTTTTGGCATTAAAAACTCTGCAACTGCAAGCGTAAAGGATTACACGTGATTAAAAACAAGCATACCTGGCAAAAACAAGAACAAGCTGTACGCGCAACTCAGCTCGCTTTTGATTTAAGTTCAGATGCGCAAAAATATATAAAAAAGCAAGCAATTGATGCCGAATTAACGCCATCCGATATGATCAGGCGGATCCTAAACCTAGAAGTAAAATCAAAAAAAACACGTCAACGTTTAAGCTTTAATCTAAACGATGATGAATTGCTCTTGCTTGCAAAGCGTTTTGACGTAGAGCCTCTCGATAAACGCCTAGTTAAGCAAAAAGTCGCTGAGCTATTAATTCAATACGCACAACAAAAAAACTAATCCACCCATTTTATTGAGACAAAAAGTATGGAATTTCTAAATATCGCATTTAGTTTCCCGAGCAGTGTTTTTACATTGTTAATGGTAATTGTAATTTTATTCTGGTTTATAACCCTTATCGGCTTTGCCGACATAGATATGTTCGAAGGAGACGTCGAGCTAGATGCGGATGCAGATGTAAACGTCGATTCTGGTTGGTTCCAAGCCGCATTTGGCGGTGTGCCACTCACCATATCTTTGAGCATCGTTATTATGCTCAGCTGGGTATTCAGTATTTACTGCCAAATGTTTTTTAGCTTTTTGCTAGGTAACGGCATCTTATTTTATGTATTTGGCACATTTATGCTGCTCGCCAGCTTTATTGCCGCAATTCCACTTACCGTACTTTTTATCAAACCATTAAAACGATTATTTAAGAGTCAAAATGCAACCTCTCGCAACGATCTTCTCGGTTTAGAGTGCACAATTGCAACTGGAAAAGTCACCCAAACTTTTGGCCAAGCTCGTGTTTATTTTAATGGCGCAGAGCATCTAATAGAGGTTAGATGTGAACAGGACAACCAATTTAAATCAGGTGATCAAGCAGTATTAATTGATCATCTCGCTACTCAACACAGTTACATTATCGCTGATAAGCCTTGGTAACAACATATTTAAATAACTAGGAAATTCAGGAAAACAACATGGAATTTTTAGACAACATAATGCCAATCCTGACGATTGCAGGCATTGCGGTTGCTATTTTTTTTAGCATCTTACTTATTATTGGCAAGTTCTACCGAAAAGTTGAGCAAGGCCAAGCTCTTATCATCAATAAAATGAAAAACGAGCCAGATGTCACAACAACTGGTGGTATTGTCTATCCTGTCATCCATAAAATGGAAGTCATGGATATTTCCACAAAACGCATGGTATTAGACCGCCGTGAAAGCAGCGGTTTAATTTGTAAAGATAACATTCGTGCAGATATCGCTATTACCTTTTATATTCGCGTTAATGAAAGTAAAGAAGACATTCTACGCGTAGCAAAACAGGTAGGCTGTTCTCGTGCCTCACAGCCTGAAACACTGCAGGAATTGTTTGAAGCCAAATTTTCAGAAGCACTCAAAACAGTTGGTAAGCAACTAGAATTTGAAGAACTGTTTACTCAACGTGATATGTTCCGCGATAAAATTAAAGAAGTTATCGGCCAAGACTTATCTGGCTACACGCTTGAAGATGTCGCAATTGATTATTTAGAGCAAACTAAAATTGAAATGCTCGACCCAAATAATATTCTCGATTCAGAGGGTATTCGCCGCATCACGGAAAAGACAGCACAACAAAATGTTGAGACTAACCAACTAAAATGTGATGAAAAAATCCGTATTGAGCACCAAAACCAGGCTGCACTTGAAAAATCGAAAGAAATTGAGCGCCAACGCGAAGATGTGCTCGCAAAACAACAGCGTGAAATCGAAACCGTGCGTGCACGTGAAACTGCGGAAGTTGAGCGTGTTAGACATGAAGAACGCATCAAAGCGGAAGAAGCTCGCGTTGCGGCAGATGAGCAAATCGCTATTGCGGAGCAAAATAAGCAGCGTGAAATTGATATCGCAGAGCAAAACCGCCTACGTGTTCTTGCTATTGAAGAAGAAAAAGTAACTCGTGCGCGTCAAGTTGAAGAAATTGATCGCGAGAAAGAAATAGAAATTTTGCGCATCAATAAAGAAAAAGCGCTCGAAGTTGAACGTAAAGAGATAGCCGAAGTACAACGTGATCGCGTCGCAGTAGAAAAAACCGTAGCTGAAGAGCAAGAACGTATCAGAGATGTACAAACTATCGCCGCAGCAGAGCGAGAAAAAGAAGCAATCGTGATCCGCGCTAAAGCAGAGGCCGAAGAGGCATTAGTAAAGGACATTGAGTCAGCGAAAGCAAAAGAGCAAGCCGCTGAATACAAAGTGCGTGAGCTTGAAAAAATGGCAGAGGCGGACCTTCGAGTTGCACACCAAAAAGCTGAATCAATTAAGATTATGGCGGAAGCTGAGCAAACTGAAATCGCTGCCAAAGGCCTTGCTGAAGCAGATGTTATTAAGGCAAAAGCAGAAGCAGAAGCGATCCAAGGCGAAGTTGATGCAACTAAGTTAAGACAACAATTCGAGGCTGAAGCACAAGGTAAACGCGAAATTGGTAACGCCGAGGCTGAAGTACAAACAGCTATGGCAGAGGCAGTGAAACAGCAAGGACAAGCTGAGGCCGACACCCTTGAACTTAAAATGACGGCAGAAGCTAAAGGCTTACAAGAGAAGTTAGAAGCGCTAAATGCAATGAATCAAGAAGCGCACGATTATGAGACCTTCTCATTGCAACTAGCACAACAAAAAGAACTTACACTTGCAAAGATTGATGCGAGTAAAGATATCGCAGCACATCAGGCCGAAGTATTAGCGCAAACATTGGGTAATGCAGATATCAATATTATGGGCGGCGACGGTCAGTTCTTTAATCAATTTATGAAAGCCATCACTCTTGGTAAATCAATTGATGGCCTAGTTGACGAGAGTCAGGTAGTCCAAACCGTATTTAAAGACCATTTAACCGGTGAACGTAACTTAGTAGAAGATTTAAAAGGGGTACTTGCCGGTGCCAATGAATCATCTGAAACCCTAAAAAACATCAATATGAGTAAGTTATTAAGCCAATTATCAAACTCAAGCGATGCACAAAAATCTCAGTTGCTCTCGCTACTAGGCATTGATTTAAAGCAAACTCAAAAACTCGAAACACAAGACTAGAAAAGCACTATAAACAAGGCGCGCATTTGCGCGCCTCGCACTCTAAGGCAATTTTTTCAGGACACATTGGTAAATGACGGAACAAACACAACAATCCGCTTTAGAACAAGGATCATACGACCTTATTAAGCGCCGCCTAAGCAACCTAGGAAGTGATTTAAAATCATCAGTTGATGCCATTAATCAGCAACGTATTGATAGCTTCGGCAGTACCGAGCTGCAAGTTAAAGGCCGCGTACGCGTACGTACCGAAAATAACTGTGTTCCTCGAGACATTGTGATCATTGGCGACAAATTAATATTCGCTTACAACGTGTTTATCGGTTTGAAGAAACAAACCAGTATTCACGATGTATTTAGCGTACAAAAGCTAACCATAGTGGATGACCATTTTGAGATCGATAACTACCCAAGCGATACCCGTTTTTTAACGGATAGCCGTTTTATTCGTGACTTTGAGGAACTTTACACTTATTACAAAGAAGCAAAGCTACAACATTTGTTTGCCCAACATGGCAAACTCTATGCCCTATTCCAAATCGGTGACAAGCTCAGCGACGTAAGAGTGTTTCGTTGGCAAATTGAAAACGATAACACCTTAAACTATATCGACAACCGCGGCGAAAGAGACATTCAAAGTCGCCAAGACTACGATTTTGAATGGGAAAAAACCTCGCGTGAAAACCATGTTGAAGGCACTCACCCGCATATAAATGTGTGTGATAAAATCTTTATCGATACCAAAGGTGGATCGCTTACTTTCAAAGTTGAAAACAACACTAATTCTGGCCAGGGTATCTACCAAGAGTCTCTAGAAGACAAAAATCAGTCTTTGGCTGATTGCGATTTAGACTATGCCATTGTTGGTGATCTCGTACTGCTAAAAATATTGCCTTATCGCGAAAAAATCGTTCGTTACTATATTTACAATACACGTAGCCAATCGATTGTGCGGCAAGATGCCCTAGCACATGCCTGCGTATCTTTACCAGAAGATCATGGGATTATTTATCCCGGTGGTTATTATCTGCAATCAGGACAATCACGCTACTTCGAAGATAAACTAAACGACTTAGAGTTTCATAAACAGTTGCGCTCACCTAACGGTGAAGATGTACTGTATATATTTTATGAGCCAAGCGAAGGCCGTTACGCCCTATTCGCTTATAATATAATTGAAAAAAATCTGCAAAACCCTATTTATTGTCACGGCTATGGCGTTTACCAAGATGGCTTAACTGTTACTTTTAAAGCCGAAAAAGACGAAGCTGAACGTGTACATCCATTGCAAATTTGGCAAAGTCCCTTCGTATCGGCTGAGTATGCAGCAAGCGCGCCTGCACCAACCGATACCTTTGGTAAGATTGGTAACCCCGATTTAGTACGCGGTATTTCAGATTTATTCAGTGTCTGTAGAGCTATCCAAGAACAGAGCGCAACACAAAATCACTATGAAGATCTTATTGCCTTAGCACGTGCCATTTTCGACCGTTATCATTGGTTAAGCAAAAAAGAGTTCGATAAACTAAACAGCGAACTGCACAACGTACTTGAAACTGCAGAACAAGTGCTCGATGAGTTTGAGAAAGTCACTCAAATTCAAAACAAAGCGAAAGAAGCGCTTGATGACATCGAACTACAAATAAACAATGCACTAAAAGAAATTCGCCCTGATAGTTTTAAATTTGCGAATCAATTTGTTGCAAGCCTTGCTACACTCAAGCAACTAAGCGGTAAAGTTATCAGTCTTGAAGATGTGAAATACATTGATATCGCTGCACTCACCCAGCTGCAAAACAACATCACAGCACAAGAAACACAGCTAAGCAATGCAACTGCATCGTTCTTACAAAAAGCCGAAGCGCTAGCGCCTTATCATAAACAACTTGATGACATTTCCGAGTTAAGTGAAAAAAGTGAGGGTGTAACCGAGCTTAATGACTTCCTTGGCAAACTAGATGCATTGGCTGCAGAGCTTGATTTACTCAATCACACGATGCTTGACCTAGAGATTGATGATAGCCGTGTGCGCACTCAAATTTTAGAAGATATAAGTAGTGTTTATGCGCTCGTAAATCGCACAAAAGCCAGTATTGAAATAAGACGTAAAAGCTTAGGTTCAGTCGAAGCAAAAGCAGAATTTGCCGCGCGTTTTAAACTCTTTTCGCAAAGTATCACAGGTGCATTAAATAGCGCCAATACACCACAAGAATGTGATGAGCAGTTATCTCGTTTACTGATCCAATTAGAAGAGCTTGAATCACTTTTCAGTGATCATGATGAATATTTAGCTGAAATTATCGCAAAACGCGATGACGTTTATGAAAGCTTTGAAGCACATAAACAAAAGCTACTTGATGAACAACAACGTCGCGCCCTATCTCTGACTAATGCTGCAGAACGTATCTTACAAGGCGTAACTCGTAGGCTATCTAGTTTTAATGAGCTCGATGCGCTAAACAGTTATTTCGCTGGCGACCCAATGATAGGCAAGCTGCGTAAACTAATAAAAGAACTGCAATCTCTCGGCGACGAAATTCGTGCAGATGATCTAGAAGCCAAGCTCAAAGCCACGCGCGACCAAGGTATTCGCGCGCTGCGAGACAAACAAGACATTTATACAGATGGTGGTAACACCGTTAGTATTGGTAAACACGCATTCAGTGTTAACAATCAAGTACTCGATTTAACGCTGCTTCCACGTGACGATGCACTTATGTTCCACCTCACTGGAACAGATTACTTTGAACCAATTACCGACCCCGACACGTCAATAAAAATGCTCGCTTGCCAAGAAATATGGCAACAGTCTTTAATTTCTGAAAGTAGCCAAGTTTATCGCGCAGAGTATTTGGCATATCAGATCCTTAGCGCGGCGAGAACGCAATATCAGGGGCTCACATTAGAACGCTTAATTTCAGCGCAACAAGAATCTCAGTTATTACCGTTAGTTCAAAAATTTGCCGAGCCAAGATATCAAGAAAGCTACGACAAAGGCATTCACGATCATGATGCAGCTATTATCTTGCACAATTTATTATCTCAACAACAGAGTTTAGGCTTGCTGACATTTCCAGTTTCAGCCCGCTTTTTAGCGCAATCATTGTTTATCTCTTTGTCTGAAATTGAGCGTGATACACTTAAAAGCCAAGCTCAAAATAGCCAGCTAATGAGTAACGAATTTGGCAATGATCAATTTAAGCTTTCACTGGCAAATCAACTAACAGAACAGCTTGAACAATTTAGTGAAAATTTAGTAACTGTCGCACCATTGCTTGGGGAGACCTCTTATACGCTCGCTGCAGACTACTTGATAGTTGAGCTTGCTAGCATGCCAAATGAGTCTCTACAGTTTACTATCACCACACAGGCAAAAACGGCAGCTGAGCAATTTATTGGTTCAGCTAAAAGCAAACGGTTTTGGCATACGTTAGCTGACACTGTTAGCAAACTCAACACTTTTGATGACCAAGCGGCACTAATAATTAATTGGTTGAATGCGTATTGTAAAACAAACGAAGTCGATACTCACACCGCGATTGAAGCTGCAAGTTACGTTTTGTTTAGTCACCAATACCAAGCAACGTTTGTTGAAATCGACAGCAAAATCGAAAATCAAGTAACAGGTCTAATGGGACAGCATGCACGGGTTAAAGAACAAATCATGGAGCTCGATTATGCTGAGTTTAGTCAACGCTTAAGCCAGTATAGTAGCGATGTAGTGCCACGTTTCGAGCAATACCATGCGCTTAGAAAGGAAGTCATTGCGTTACAAAAAGATAAGTTACAATTGGATGAGTTTAAAGCTAAGCCACTCAGTTCATTTGTTCGTAACCAGCTAATAGATAAAGTTTACTTTCCAATTATCGGTGATAATTTAGCAAAGCAAATTGGCGCGTCTGGTAAAAATAAACGCACTGATTTAATGGGTATGTTACTGCTTATTTCGCCACCGGGTTACGGTAAAACCACCTTGATCGAATACATAGCCAATCGCTTAGGTTTAACATTCGTTAAAGTAAACTGCCCGTCAATTGGACACGACCAAATATCACTCGACCCCGCACAAGCAATTAACGCTACAGCTGCAAAAGAAATCGAAAAGATAAATCAAAGCTTTGAAATGGGTAATAACGTGATGTTGTATCTCGATGATATTCAACATACAAATCCTGAGTTTTTACAGAAATTTATCTCTTTGTGTGATGGTTCTAGACGAATAGATGGCGTTTGGAATGGCAAAAGTAAAACCTATGATCTGCGCGGCAAAAAGTTCTCCGTTGTGATGGCGGGTAACCCATACACAGAATCAGGTGAATCATTTAAAATTCCAGACATGCTTGCAAACCGTGCGGACATTTATAATTTAGGTGACACCTTAGCTGGTTGTGAACAAGAATTTGCCATGAGTTTTATTGAAAACTCACTGACCTCAAACGCTGTACTTGCGCCACTTGCTAACCGTAATATGCAAGATCTGTATAAATTTGTGCGTATTTGCCAAGGTGAAGACATCTCTCTAAACGAGCTAGAATATGGATATTCACAAGCAGAAGCGAATGAAATTACCGCAGTACTCGACAAACTAATGCACGTAAGAAATACCGTGTTGAAAGTCAATGCCCAATACATCGCGTCTGCAGCACAAGATGATAGCTACCGCACCGAGCCGCCATTTAAACTACAAGGCAGCTACCGAAATATGAACAAAATGGCAGAGAAAATCGTAGCGGCAATGAATGATGAAGAGCTAGAAAATTTAATTCAAGATCATTACCGCGGTGAAGCTCAAACATTAAGTAAAGGCAGCGAAGAAAACCTGCTGAAACTCGCTGAACTGCGTGGCACACTGAGTGAACACGACAATCAGCGTTGGCTGCAGATAAAAAAAGATTACAGCAGTAAAAACAAACTTGGCCAAGCTGGAAGCGCTGAAATGATGGCTGTTGAGCAGCTCGCTAATGTGCATAGTTCACTCGAGCAAATAGGCGAAAAGTTAAATGCAAACACCCTAATGCATAACTACGCTGAACAATTTACGGCGCTAAGTGACTCACTCGCAAAGCTTGATAGTTCGCAATCATTTGAAACGCTAACATCTGCTTTATCTGAACAATTAGCAAACACACCGTATCAAGATTCACTTGCCCTGATTGCTAAAAATATTGCTGAAAATAACAGCGGCGCTACGCTTGATAACATTGCAGACATTCTCACTCAGCGCAATGAGCACAGCACAGAATATGCTGATATGTTCGCAAACCTCACTAGCGCGATTGCTAAACCTAAACTTGCCAATGTAGAGCAATTACTTGCTAAGTTGGCCTTAGCACAAGACAATACGGCACATTCAGTCAATCAGCAAAATGACATATTACTTGAAACGCTGACACGCAATAACAGTAATGACTCGCTATCACAAATCGCAGTCGAGTTAAGTCAAAGCAATGAAAATAAAGGCCACCAGCTTGAAAAGCTGCAAAGTCTAATTGAAACACTCAATACACCAAAATTAAGCGAAGTAGAAAATCAGCTTGCAAAACTTGCTGAATCACACGAAAACATGCTTAACAACTTGAGCAAACAAAACGAAGTTGCATCAACGCGTAACACCCTGCTAGATAAAATCACTCAGCAAAACCAAGAACAGTTAACGTGTAGTCAACAAACTCAACAAAATGCAAGTGCGCTTGCGCTAACATTGCAAAACCTTGCTGACGTGCAGCAACAAAATTTGGAAAGGGACGCAACGAGTGATGTTAACGAATCATTATTAGCACAATTACAAACCATTGTTCAAAATAGCCAAACTCAAAGCAATGATATCAACCAACAATTAGCCACAATAAGCAAGACAATAGAAACGCAGCAAACCTTATCACAACAGACCCTTGAGCAATTAATTGTGGCGCTTTCAGCTATTTCGCCAAAAGTCACTGTCGATAACCATACCGATCCTAAAGTGGCTGAAGCAGTAGCGGCCGTGGCCCAAACCATTGACGCTTCACTACTACCTGTGCTTAAAATTATGCAACACAAAGTAAGGCTCGACCACGATGTTTGGAATAAAGTTGACGCTGTTTCAAAGCAATTAAAGTCGATTGATAACTCTTTTGAAGAGCCAAAAACTGTGTTAACAGAAGATGATAAAGACATCATTGTGTCTTAATTTAAAATAAAGGGCTCAAGTAACTGAGCCCGTCAAACAACATAAGTAGTAACGCTATGCGAACTTTATTTTTTCTAATTATTACTCTATTTTCATCGGCAACATTTGCAACACCTGACAAGCTATTTTTGTTACGTCACGCAGAAAAGCGCGATGGTATTAATCCAAACTTGTCTGAGGCGGGTAAAGCCCGTGCAGAGCACCTCGTTAGCATGTTAAAAGACAAAGAAATTAAGCATATTTTTAGCACTAATTACAACCGCACCTTAGAAACCGTAAAACCGCTTAGTCAAAAATTGGGCATTGTGGTAACCCATTATAACCCGCGTCAGTTAACCGCTTTGGTTAAACAGCTAAGAACATTAAAAGGCAATACCGTAATTGTTGGGCACAGCAACACCACACCACAATTGGTAAAGTTGTTAACCGATCAAGATGTCACTATTAATGAAGATCAGTTTGATAAGCTGTTTGTGATTAAAGGCGCCACGTTAACCCAGCTTAGTTCTAATAATTAAACCTTAGCTTTGAGCAAGCAGCACCCATTGGGGTTTGCTTATAAATACGGGTAACTCACTATTGAGAGCCCGTATTATTTAGCTTATTAAATACATAACTACACATTTTGCACTTTTCGAAAATCCGGCCACCAAACACACCACGTAAATACCGCCAATCATTTTGAAATACGATTAAATCGCTGTGCTAATTCGTTAAATGTGCAAAAGCCAAGGACCAATGGGTAAACATGGTTATTTTCATCAAGGTAAAACAAGGCGGGAAAACCCGTTACGTTTAACTGCTGTGTAATAGCAAGATGTTGTGTCAGCGTTTTTTGCGTTTGTTCAGACTTAAGGGCGTGAACAAACTCACCTTTATTTAATCCAATTGTTGCGGCACATTCAATTAACGTGTTTTCTAACGATGGGTTTTGCGCCTTTTGGTAATACGCTGTTTGAATTGCATTGACCATTTTTTCGGCCCCATTTTCCAGTGAATCATTTGCCACAATCTCCGCACGACACGCTAAATAGGTTGAGCGATACGGCGTATTGCACTGCCAATAATCATG
This sequence comes from Pseudoalteromonas sp. NS-SX12, assembly GCF_057367955.1. Lineage (NCBI taxonomy): Bacteria > Pseudomonadati > Pseudomonadota > Gammaproteobacteria > Alteromonadales > Pseudoalteromonadaceae > Pseudoalteromonas > Pseudoalteromonas sp. NS-SX12. The sequence goes on from NZ_CM170635.1 coordinate 534,959, forward strand.
ATTAAATGTTACCTGTGTTTTCGCTTCAATTTGCTGCCAATAGGCGGCAATTGTAGCGCGCATTTGCTCGCTCATGGGCTGGTTGTTATCGGGGGCTAGTCCGCCCATAACCCATTCAACATGGATACCTGAATGCGTTTCAAAAAACGCTTCCAGTTCAGGTTTAAACCCGTAACACCAAGCACACATTGGGTCCATTACATATATCAAACGCATATTTTCGCCTTAACTACACACACTGGCTTTACCTGTTTTACGCAGCGCATAAGGACTACCCTGCTCATCTAATACCAACGCTAACCACTGACCCGTGTGCGTACTATCAAATAAATTCGAAGACGCCATTAATTCAGCAACAACCTCACGTTTTATTTTTATTAAAGTCGAACCATCACAGCTCTCTAAATGCCAATCTAATTGCGTATTAAGCACCTTAACGGTCATTATATTTGTATTATCTGATGCGTTGTTAAAGTGTCGATTTAAGTTCGCTATTTGCGCATTACGGTCATTTTCTAACGCATTTTTTTGAGTCGTAATAAACCAACTTAGTGTTTCTGATTGACGTTCTACTACAGCCACTTGATAGTAATTCGCTTCATTGATCTGGCTATATTGAGGCGTAGCCTCACGCTGCACTTGGTTAAACACAACAAATCCGAGCATCGTTAACGCAGCAATGCTCATGGCAAATTGAAGACGGTAAAAAAGTTTAGATTTTGGTTTTTTTATCGACTGGGCAATAATGTTATCGCTAAATTCACGCCTCTGCTTTACGCTTGAGTGCAGTTGTTGTTTGCGCTTTTCATAGAGCGAATCAATTAGTTCGTCTGCTTTATTACTCATCTGCGTACCCTTTCAACATATTGCGTAAATTTTGTTTTGCGTAGCGTAGTCGTGATTTTACTGTCTCAAACTCGCACCCTGTAATATGTGCAATTTCATCAACCGAAAACCCTTCTTTTTGCAGAATAAACGCTTCTCGTTGGTAAAAGTTGAGTGCGTTAAGCGCACTATCAAGTACCGCCAACATGTCATCGCCGCTCACTTCTTGTGATTGGCCGCATACTAGCTGCACATCATCTAGCTGAGTCAGTTTATTTTGACTGCGAAATTCATCAATTAGTAAGCGCCTTGCAATCATAAACAACCAAGATTTAAACGAAACTGATGTTTTAAATAACGCTTTTTTTTCAATCACTTTAAGCCATGTTTTTTGACTAATATCTTGCGCAAGCACTTGATCTGACTGACTTACCAGAAAGTGATATAAATCGTCATAATAAGCATCTACCAATTGATTTAAATACCGCTTTTTCCCTGAATCACGGTACCGCACCATGATTTCCTCTGCGCTGAGGTCTGCACTAAGCCAAGTAGTCAAAGTTAACAGCATCTATAACGACTCCTTTTGCTCGTTGATCCAACTTTTGCGTAGGCGCTGTGTTAGGGATTAAGCGTATTTATGAAAAATACGCTCGTAAAGCTTTTTAAAACAACACAATAAGTCATTTACATTCGCAAAAACAATCCCCTAAACATAACAGCACTTTATTCTTGCGCTAATTTAAATTCAAGCAACACTGACTGGTTTGTCTGAATATGTGCCACCCCGTTATCAATAGAGGGTTTATACTTCCAGCGTTTCAACGCCTTTAGTGCAGCTGTATTAAAAACACGTTTAGGTTCAGCAGCAATTACTTGCGCATCGATAACACGGCCGGTTTTATCAATACTAAACGTCAATTCTACCCAGCCCTCAATGCCATCGCGAGCTGCACCTACAGGATACTTAGGTGGCACACGCACAATTGGGCTTGCCTGCCCACTTTGCGACATAAGGCTAGGCCCACTGCTTGGCATACTACCAATAGACACATTTAAGTTGGGTGCAAATGTTAACGGAACATTGCTCGACACATTTGCTGGCGCTTCTATAACACGCTTCGGAGGCTCCGATAATTTTGGAGGTGGTTGAATTTTAGTTTTCTGCTTAACCTCTGAAATTTCGCGCGCTTGGTATAAAGCAATATCAATTATTGGCTTGGGCGCATCAACAATTCGATTTGGCGATTTAATTAAAAACTGCATAAACGCGAACAAACTAAATGTCACAGCCAACGCAGCAATAAAGCAAAGTGCTAGTTTTAGTATCGGCGTTTGTGACTCGAAAGTATCAAGTTGCAATAACATAGGCTTTCCCTTTTTTAATTGAGTTACCTATAAAACGCAGCGCCATATAAAAAGGGGTAAAATTTTTTTAATAATTTTGAGTTCAAACCTCAACCTTTCAAATTATAAAACTTTATCAACGCATTACACCCCGTTTTGGTCCAATAAATTCAATAAAAAAAATCGCTTACTTAAGTTAACGCCCATTTCTTTTCTAAAACTTTTTAAACCTTTTTAAGCCCTGCTACGACTTATTAAATAACCAAAGCGATAAATGCTTTACTTAACACACAATAGGAATAGCGATATGAACACTTCAAATGCGTTTGATTTATTATTTACGGCAGGTTTAACTACATTTGTTGTTGCAAGCCTGATTACTGCGGGCATGACATTAGCACTGGTAACAGGAACATTAATTGGCGCAAGCTACCTCGTGTTTAAATAATTTAACACATAGCTTAAACACATAAGGGGCTATATATGGCACTAAACTCTCTAAATTAAAAAAGCACTTAGCTTGGCGCAAAGTGCTTTTTTATTGTGCCTGGTTTACCTTAAATTCAATTGTTAACGTGTTTACACGCATTACTCGAATCAACGCTTATCGTTTTCTTAACACCCAATAAATATTAAACTAATAAGTGCTAAAAAGGTGCACGCATTTATTTATCGGCTTGCTTAATTGCCAATGAGTATTTTGAGTCTGCTTTTATAATTTCCACCCACGCTAATTTTTTAGTGTCTGACGGCTTATCGTAGGTATACACGCAGCGTAATACTTTCTCATTTTCACTTTTAATCACCGCACCTTGTGAGTATTTAAGTTGTTTATCGTCGTAGCAAAACTGTGTATTTTCATCTTGCTTTTTTACGTCTGCACTTGTGGTAAATGATGCAAAAACAGCAGAAACGGCCAGCACTGTTAATATTTTTGTCATTGGAATGTTTCCTTACATTAATTAATTTTTTAAAAATAGTGTGTTACCGTATTTTATCTTTCAACTTCAATAAGTCTTATTTCACTATGCCATAAGCGAGTCATCGTACTCGTAACCCGCCTTAAACATTATGAGTACGGTTGATTATTGAGCGAATAATTTTAGATTCAACCGTGTTACATAACCTATAAATAGCGAGTTTTACTCGCTACGACGATAAACGGTGTCACCGCGGCTAATGGTTTCAATCACCTGTAAATCTTTTAACGTTTCAGGTGCTACTTTAAGCGGGTTTTTGTTCAAAATGATTAAGTCGGCCTGTTTGCCCTCTTTTAAACTACCTTTACTGTGTTCTTCAAAGTGCTGATAGGCAGGCCAAAGCGTCATTGATTTTAAACCTGTGTAGGCATCTACACGCTGATCGGGTCCAAGCACTTTATGTGTCCGCGTAGTGCGATTAACCGTTGCATCTAGCACTCTAAAAGAGCTTGGCAATGCCACTGGCGCGTCATGGTGACTGCTGAAAATCAATCCCGCATCAAGCATGGCTTTAGTTGGTGAAATAAAATCAGCGCGCGGAAGACCTAACACCGAGTCGCGATGCCAATCGCCCCAATAAAAGGTATGCATTGGGAAAAGCGCAGGGAAAATACCTGCATCTTTTAATCGTGCTACTTGATCTTGTCGTATTGTTTGGCCATGAATTAATACCGGGCGACGGTCTTTTTTGCCAAGTTTGCTGTTAGCTTTTTCTACAGCAGTAATAAATTGTTCAATTGCCGCATCACCATTGGCGTGGGTTAATACTTGCCAATCATTTTTAAATGCGGTTTCAACATAGTTATAGGCGGTTTCATCTTTAAATGTTGGGTAGCCAACATACTCATTATTTTGCCCATGAGGTGGATGAAAATAGGGCTGTGTTAACCACGCTGTTTTGCCTTGTGGTGAGCCATCAAAATTTAACTTAACACCACCTATGCGAAAATGATTTGTGTACGTTGGCGCATTGTATAGCGAAGTCATAAAGTCACTGCTCGTTACCATATCGGCATATGCAACAACATCTATTAGCAGTTGCCCTTTGGTTGATGCGCGTTTAAGCGCTTGATAACCATCGGTGGTTGCACGGCCCTCTTGCGCGGTGGTGTAGCCAAATTTCGCATACATCTTTTGCGCCGCTTCTAACATAGTGTCTTGCAAGCTTTGGTCGATGAGTTTATTGAGGCTAAATAACACTGCAAAGTGTGCGTTTTCTTCAAGCACACCGTTTGGCTCTTTGCTACCTTCAATACGGCGAATAACACCGCCCTCTGGATTAGGTGAATCTGCGTTGATTCCGCTTAGTTCGAGCGCCTTACTATTTGCCACACTTAAATGGCCCGAAGTGTGCACAATCAACACCGGCTTGTCGGTACTTACCTTATCAAGGTCCTCTTTAGTAGGATAGCGGTCAAGTTCTGCATCGTCATAGCCAAAGCCTAAAATCCAACCTGTTTTCTCGATAAATAAGCGTTGCGTTTGCTCTTGGTCAGCCGCTTTTAATATCTCAATAATGCTGTCTACTGTATTTGCTTTTCCATCAGGCGGCGGTAAAACATTGGCCACCACGGCTTGAAGCCCTACACCATAAACATGGCTATGCGGGTCAACAAACCCCGGTAACAGTGCTTTACCTTTTAAATCAATCAGTTTTGTTTTACCAAACTTATGCACCATGGCACTTTTTTTATCACCGACAAAAATGATTTTTTCGCCAAGGGTTGCGATTGCTTCTGCGTATTGAGGCGTATCACCTTCCATAGTTAATATGTCACCACCAAAGTAAATTCTATCGGCTGCTGTTACTGCAAGCGGTTTTGAAACTGCCTCACTTTGTGTTGGTTTTTCTGAAAAACAGCCTGTTAGTGTAAGCCCAACAGCGCCTGCTATCATCCAATGCCATTTCATAACGTACTCTCCTTTACTTAAGCTTGTGAACTTGTTTTATCAATTCGCACTCACTAAAACCAGTAAACCGCATCTCATTCAAAAAGGGAACAAATTATTTAAGCGCTTGTTATTTCAGATCAAAAATTAGCAGCTGTCGGTCTCTCAAGTTAACTTTTCTTGTAATAGCTCAACAAACTTTCTAACTTTCGGCGATAAATGCTTACGGCTTGGATATACCGCATACACATGAACTTCCGTCGTTGGAAAATCGGTAAACAGTACTTCAATATCGTCATTCTGCAACGCCTCTGCTAAAAAAAATTCGGGCAAGCGCACAATTCCATGGCCGTCTAACGCCATTGCCAATTCCATATGGCCGTTATTGCTGCGAATACGTTCTTTAACAGGTACCGTAAACTCACTGCCATTTTTATCGATAAAGTCCCATTTATCGGCCTTTTTTAAATTGCTATAACAAATGCAGTGATGATTAGACAGCTCACGCGGGTGATGAGGTTTACCATAACGCTCGATGTATTTTTTACTGATTACCGTATAAGTTGGGTAACTGGTTAAACGCTTACAAATTAACGTAGAATCATCCAGAGCGGGCGTTGCGCGAATCGCTAGGTCGTAGCCTTCGTTAATCAAATCGACTTTTTCGTCACTGATATTCCACTCTAAACTTACATTGGGATAAAGCGATAAATATTCCGACAATGCAGGCTGTAACAACCCTTTACTCAAGCCAAGCGGACAGCTCACTTTTAAACTGCCTTTCGGTTTTTCATCACTTGGTGAGATAGATTGCAGTGCCTGCTCAGTATCATTCACCAGCTGCTCGCAGTGATTAAAAAACACTTGCCCCTCAGGCGTGAGTGAAATAGAGCGTGTGGTTCGATTTAATAAGCGCACGCCTACACGCTCTTCTAACTTACTGATTACTTTACTAACATGGGAGTTTGAGTGATTCATCGCCTCAGCAGCTGCACCAAAACCCCCCAGTTTTACCACTTGCACAAAAATGGGAATACCATCAAATATATTATTAGCCATATGGAAACAGTATTTTAATTTTATAAGTATTAATATCGTAAAGGAATTAATATAACCTTATATTCAACAAGTCAAGGTAACTACTTAATTAGAATTCGTGTCGGAGAGCATTATGAAATTATTAGCATTCGCAGCAACAAACAATAGCCAATCAATTAACAAGCAACTAGTACAATACGCATCATCATTAGTAGATGCAGAAGTTGAGATTTTAGATTTAAACGACTTTGAAATGCCAATTTACAGCCAAGATCGTGAACAACAAGGTGGCATTCCAGAGCAAGCACAAACCTTTTACAAAAAAATTGGCGACGCAGATGCCGTTGTAATTTCATTTGCTGAGCATAACGGTTCTTACACGGCGGCGTATAAAAACCTATTCGATTGGACATCACGAATTAATATGAAAGTGTACCAAGATAAGCCAGTTGTATTAATGGCATCATCTCCAGGTCCTGGCGGCGCACAAAGTGTATTAGGCGCAGCAACAGGCTCTGCAGGTTTTTTTGCGATGGACGTTAAAGGTAGTTTTTCACTACCAAGCTTTTTCGATAACTTTGATGTAGAAAAAGGTCAAATTACCAATGATGAACTTGCAGATGAACTTGCAACTGTTATGGCGCAGCTTGGTTAATTAAAACGTAACACTTACGTTTTATTGTGAGGTTAAAACACCCTCCCCTTCAACAGGTGCATTGCACCTGTTTTTTTATGCTGAGCGTTTGATACTCTGAAGTAATTTTTCAACTTCTAACCCAAAGTCACGTTACTTTTAAAACCACGCTTTTAGCTCGCTTGCCATTTTTTACTACAAAATAGTAAAAACCATTTGCATCTTTCAGTTTAAAAAACTATTTTGTAGTAAATTAAGCCTTGATAGTGTCCATAGGTGGTTTGTGGGTAAAAGTGATAAATTTTTAGGTGAGTTTGAACAAATGGTTTTGCTTGCCTTATTACAACTAAAAGAGAACGCTTATGGCGCGGCTATTCGTCAACTTTTAGACCAACAAATTAAACGCACCGTTGCTTTGGGTGCACTTTACGCCACCCTTGAACGGCTTGAAAAAAAGGGCCTAGTGTCATCAAAACTTGGCGAGGCAACGCCTGAGCGCGGCGGTCGCCCAAAGCGTTTTTTTAAAGTAACGAATGATGGATTAAAAGCGTTACAGCGGGCAAAAGATGCTATGGATACCCTTTGGCAGCACGTGCCAAATCAGCCCTTTGAAGTATAAACGGTGAACACCATGGCTAAAAACAATGTAAATCCACCTAAGCTCGCTGCTTGGCTAATTGCGCGCTTTACACCAAAACACCATCAAAATGCCCTATTAGGCGACTTGTACGAAGAGTATTCTCTACTGCAAACGCAAAACCCATCGGTTGCAAATTGCTGGTTTTGGCATCAAACCTATCTTTCAGGTCAAACGGCATTTCATCGCCTAGTTACTAACGCGAATGTTATTAAAGGCGTTACTTTTAGTATCGGACTTACCATTTTTACAATTATTGCCCTCTTGGTAATGTGGTTAAGTAGCATGGATAACGTTGATGGCTTTAGTGACGGTTTTTGGCACTCACTGTTAAATGGCAATATCCACCTCGCCTTGCTCGAAGGGGCATTTTGGTCAGGCACACCTGAATATGTGATGAAAAGTGTCGATGATGGCATTTGGTCGTTTATAAAACTGTTTATTGATGTTCCGGCTGTGATGATGGCGACAGTATCCCTCTTTGCTATTCGTTATTTAAGTAAAACCGCATCAATGCGACTACTTTGCATAGCGTCTTTATTAATGGTGTGTGTGCCCTACTTGTACGGTATGTATTTACTTAGCAATCAAGATTACGCGGCAACGCAAACCGGCCCTGTACTGGCTTGTATGTTGCTCAATGTGTTCTATTTAGTGCTGCCAAGCTGTTATTTTATTGCGAAACGCTTACACGTCGAACACAACAAAGTCTGGCAATCCAACAGTTAAATAACGCAAGAAGTATCGTCATGGAAAACCACGAATTTGTAGATGAAAAAGCCAAAGGTGCGCCTAATTGGATGACGACGTTTGCTGATTTAATGTCGCTTCTGATGTGCTTTTTTGTATTGCTGTTATCTTATTCAGTGATGGATGTCGAAAAGTTTAAACACATTGCGGGCTCAATGAAAAAAGCCTTTGGTGTGCAATCAGAAGTAATGTTAGAAGATATACCTAAAGGCACATCGGTTATCGCTACCGAGTTTTCACCAGGAAAACCAGAACCCACGCCAATACAGTCTGTGCAACAGCTTACAACTGAAAATGAACAACGTGACTTACAAACGCAAAAAACTGAAAGTTATGTAGCTAAAATCAATCTAAAGTTAAAAGAAACCTTAGAGCACTTGCTTAAAAGCGAAATTGACAACGAACTAATTGAACTTGAAATGCTTGGGCAGCAACTGATTATTCGATTAAACGAGCGCGGCAGTTTTCCGTCTGGTTCAAGCTTTTTGCAACCGCGATTCAAACCCGTTTTAACGACTATAGCTGAGCAACTCGCGCGTATTCCGGGGCAAATTTCCGTATCTGGGCACAGTGATGACTTGCACGTAAGTAATGAACTGCATGCCAATAACTGGGAGTTATCATCAAAGCGGGCGAATGCCGTGCTGCAAGCCTTACTCGGTTCAAATCAGCTTAACAGTAACCGCTTGCATATAGCGGCTTACGCCGATACCAAGCCTTTGCTGCCCAACACATCGCAACAAAATAGAGCTAAAAATCGCCGCGTTGAAATTGCAATTTCGCAAGGAAACGCGGTCGAACTTCAACCTTCTCAGTCTTTTTAGGAAAACCCATGGATTCAGCAAGTGGCTTTGGCCTTTCAATCATCATTTTAGCGCTGATTTTTGGCATTTTTGCCAGCGGCGCAGCACCAGAGGCATACGCAAATCTATCGTCTATTTGCATTGTACTTGGCGGCACCTTAGGTGCGGTAATGCTAAGTTATCGCTTATCTAAATTTATCGCTGCAATAAAACACATTAAATGGGTATTTTCTAAAACCACGCCCGATCTCTTCAACACCATGGATGAACTCGTTGAATTAGCTGAAATTGCCCGTAAAAGTGGCTTTTTAGGGTTAGAAGAAAAACCGATAAACGACCCGTTTATGGCTAAAGCAATTAACTTACTGGTCGATGGTCATAACCCTGAAGCCATTGAATTTACAATGAATCGCGATATTTTGCATACTCGCCAAAATAACAACGATGCCATTAAAGTAATGAACAGTTTTACCGAACTTGCACCTGCTATGGGCATGATAGGTACATTAATTGGCTTAGTTGCGATGCTAATTGCAATGGACGATCCAAAAACCATCGGGCCGCAAATGTCAGTCGCGTTATTAACGACTCTATATGGCGCATTGATTGCCAATGGCATCACTGGTCCTTTTGCTAATAAACTGGGCGAACGCGCAGAAGAGATAAAGCATCATATGTGTTTAGTGCGTGATGGTGTGATGCATATTGCCAAAGGGGATAACCCAAAAACCATGATGAATTTGTTAGCTGGCTACTTAGGTGAAGATTTAATATCTAATGCAAGCTTTGTTGATGAAAAAACTAGCGCCAGCCAATAATCATTTTGCTATAGTAAATCGCTGATAACAAAAACAGTTTTAGGTTGCCCAACAATGATTTTAGGCTTAAATCATATCACTATTGCGGTGAGCGATTTAGCTCGCTCCCTTGAGTTTTACATCGATGTACTCGGTTTCAAAGGGCATGTGAAATGGCAACACGGAGCATACTTATCTGTAGGCGATTTATGGTTTTGCCTAAGTGTTGATACACCTTCAACACGAACTGACTATTCGCACATTGCATTTGATATTGCTAAAGCGGACTTTGATAGCTTCAGAACGCAGATAACAGAGCACAATATTCCTCTTTGGAAGAATAATAAAAGTGAAGGCGACTCGCTTTACTTTTTAGACCCCGATGGTCACCAATTAGAAGTGCATGTCGGCTCGTTGAAAACGCGCCTGCAAGCACTCAAACTACGCCCTTACGATAACCTTGAATGGTTATAAACGTTCAGATTTAATGGAGTAAACATTGAAACCAATTTTATTTATTTTAACTATGCCATTTGAAGATGGACCTGGAAAAATGTGGGTATGCTCTCATTGTGCGATGATAGAGGGTGCACTACAGTTTAATCCGCATTGGCAACAACACCTGGATATTCGCCGCATTGAATTTGCTAAACCAAGACAGCAAGTGGTTGAATTACTTGGCGAAGAAAATCAGTGGTTGCCAGTACTTATTCTAGAAAACAAGCGTACCATCACCGATCCAGTAGCTATTATCAACCATCTAGCGAGCGAGTTTGGTGGCGCTGCGGCGCATCCATAAATAAGATACAAAAACGAGGCACACGTTATTTGATTTAAGTATGCCTCGTTATTTATAGAGTTAGTGCGTTATTTATCGCTCCACACAGCAAATTCGTTGCCACAAGGATCGCTAAAGTGAAAACGTTTTCCACCTGGAAACTCAAACGTTTCCACTACAATTTTACCGCCAGCTGCGGTAATTTTGTCTTGAGTTTCAGCCAAATTTGCACTGTAAAACACCACTAATGCTGAGCCTTTAGCTACCGTCATAGCGTTGTCACTTAAATAAAAGCCACCATCAATACCGGCATTATTAAACGCGGTATATTCAGGCCCGTAGTCGGTAAATTCAAAGGCAAAAACCGCATTAAAAAAGGCTTTTACCTGTGATAAGTCGCTGGCTGGAAACTCAAGATAGTTTATTTTTTCGTGTTGCATACGGCCTCCGTGTCTTCGCTAAAAATACTAAATAACCTGAACTTGGCTTAATACGTTAACTACCAATTTGTCATAGATAGATTTATTGGTTTAAACCTTCTCGCTTGATAATTTGTTATGCCAAATCCAAATCAAATTATAAAACTGCCTACCACAACGTACAGTAATAAACTGATTGCAGCAATCACCAAACAATACGGTAACTGGGTTTTCACGTGCTCAATATGATCGCACCCACTGGCGATAGACGCCACTATGGTCGAATCTGAAATTGGTGAAGCGTGATCGCCAAATACCCCGCCGCCCAAAACGGCTGCTAATAGAAACGCCGGCTCAATGCCTGTTTGTAACGCAATAGGTAGGGCAATTGGGAATAAAATGGCAAAGGTTCCCCACGATGTGCCCGTAGCAAATGCCATAATACCTGCAGTAATAAACAGTAACGGTGCAATCCAAAGCATTGATACTTCAGAGCTCATAAGGCCGCTAACGTAAGTGCCTGTGCCAAAGGCTTTTACCGCATCGCCAAAGGCAAACGACAACACTAACACCGCAACCGCTGGCACTAAGTTTTTAATACCTTTCAGGCTGTGCGATAGCAGATGTTTAATTGAAAATACCTTATCAAGTAACAACATCAACACAAGTACAAGGTAACTCGTCACCACGGCCCAAAGCACTGAAAACGAACCACTGCCGCGACGTAAATCTCCATCACCAGTGTAATAAAGTAAACCCAAGGTAATAAAAATAATGCCAAGCATCGGAATAACAAGGTATCGCGCTTTGCCAATCGTATCATTTTGTTCAAATTTTGATTCGACCTTGCTGCTGGCTGCTTTTAAAGGGCCAAACACGCGTCCGCTTAACGCCGTGTAATACACCACACAAATAACGATAATGGGATAAAAATTATAACCTATGGTGCTGATCAAAACGCCCACTTCATCCGATAAATTATATCCATCAAGCAAGCCTAAAATGTATGCGCCCCAGCCATTAATCAGCAATAGAATACTAATTGGCGAACAGGTAGAATCGAGAATAAAAGCAAGACGCGCACGCGATAATTTGTATTTATCAAAAATACTTTGTGACGCAAGACCCGCGGTAAACATACTTAAATTAGTATCGGTAAAAATGGACGACCCGATCAAAGTCGGAACCATCGCTGCTTTTCTATCGTTATCAACCCAATGCTTTTTATTCAGCGCGTTAATAAAGCCAGCCACACCACCACTGGCATTTACCAGCGCAAGCACCGCACCAATCAATAAACTAAATATAATAATGCGTTGGTTATAGGTGGATGTTGCGACATCAATCACCCCTGTAGTCATCGCGCTGACACTTGTTAATGGCGCAAAATTTGATGACATAAAGTATGTAAGTACTAACCCAACTACTAGGGCTTGAATTGCACTTTTGCGCCAAATGGCAACTAATATCGCCACAATCGGCGGGATAATGGTATAAATTGAATCGTTCATTATTATTCTCAGCACGCAATAAGCGGCTTATTTTGAACAGTTAAAAACATAATTGCAAAAAAATGCTCTAAACCAAGGCACTAAGCCAATTTTGATAGTTAGCATCTATCGGAATATGCGCGTGTTGCCAATCGTTATCGTGATAGGTATTTAAATAACGCTCGCCACTATCACAAATCAAACTTACGATAGAGCCCGACTGCCCTGCTTCATGCATTTGTTTTGCTAGGTGTAACATGCCAACAAGATTAGTGCCTGTTGAAGGGCCAACTTTTCGACCGAGTAAATTGGTTAGCCACATCATCGCTGCAATACTTTGTCCGTCAGGCACTTTTAACATATCGTCAATCACACCGGGTACAAATGAGGGCTCTACTCGCGGGCGACCAATGCCTTCAATGCGACTACCCGTTTGATTTGTCAGCGTGTTATCACCATTTTTATAAAAGTCATAAAATACCGAGTTATCTGGGTCTACTACCAACAACTGTGTATCAACACCTTGATAGCGCACGTAACGACCTATTGTTGCCGATGTACCACCGGTACCTGGACTCATCACTATCCAGCGTGGAATAGGGTTTGGCTCTTTAGCCATTTGTGAAAAAATACTCTCAGCAATATTGTTATTACCACGCCAATCGGTTGCCCGCTCAGCATAGGTAAATTGGTCCATGTAATGGCCACCAAGCTCATCTGCTAAACGTTGTGATTCGGCATAAATCTGTGTGGTATTTTCAACTAAATGGCATTTTCCACCATAAAACTCAATTTGCTTTATTTTCTCTTTCGCTGTGGTTTTTGCCATAACTGCAATAAAGGGTAAACCGAGTAATTTTGCGAAATAAGCCTCAGAAACCGCCGTTGAACCGCTTGAAGATTCAATAATCGGTGTATTTTCATTGATCCAACCGTTGCTAAGCGCATATAAAAACAATGAACGTGCTAAACGATGCTTTAGTGAGCCTGTTGGGTGCGTGCTTTCATCTTTTAAATAAAACTCAATATGAGGAAATGCCGTTAAATTAAATGGAATTAAATGGGTATCCGCAGAGCGGGTATAATCGGCGGCAATTTTAGCAAATGCCTGTTTTGTCCAATTGTTATTCATTTTATCCCTATTCATTGTCTATTAAGATAAAAACTGTAGTCTTACCATTAGCATAGAGATTACAGTTCCTAAAATCTATGTTATCTTTCTTAAACAAAACACAACTTCGTTAGCTGGCCAAGGAGCTTGATTATGAAAAACCTACTAATCGCATGTGGCGTGTTACTGTTAGCTGCCTGTGCAAAAACCCCTGATTGGGACTATGACCGCACAGCAAATTTTGCAAACTATAAAACATTTGCCTTTGTTGATAACGCCGATCTTGCTAAAAACACCACTAATTACCAAATTAGCCCGCTAATGGAACAACGTGTGCGTGCAGCAGTTGCACGAGAATTAAAAGCGAAAGGCTTTACCCAAACATCAACCGACTCAGCTGACGTACTGATTAACTACCACGCATCAGTTGAAAAGAAAATTAGTACCGACACCATTTCATACAATACCGGTATGGGTTACCCGTACAGCGCGCGCTGGGGTTACTGGGGTGTAGGAATGGAAACCCATACATCAACTCGCGAATATGAAGTAGGTACGCTGGTGTTAGATGTTATTGATCGCAACGAAAAAGCCCTTGTTTGGCGCGGTGCAAAAGGCGGTAAGTTAACTAAAAATCAATCGCCAGAACAACGTACAAAAGCAGCCAACGAGCTGATCGCTGAAATTCTATCAAACTTCCCGCCTGAATTAATGTAGGGTAAGCGGACACAAAAAAGCCATCAATGATGGCTTTTTTGTTATTAAGGGCATGCCCAATTGGTGAAAGCGAAATTAGGTTGCACCTTCAAGATAGCTAATAATCTTCATTGCATCGTCATTGGTGTCACCACACACATCATGTGTCGGCTTAAAGTCTAAACAGACTTTAGGGCGGGTTTTATCTCCAAATAATCGACATAAGTTATTTTCGTCCAGTTGCACACAACGCACACCCGCAGGTTTACCCATTGGCATACCCGGTATTGATGATGAAATACTTGGCGCAATGCAGCACGCACCACATCCTAATCGACACTCCACGTTTAAAACCCCTTTTGTTTCTCGGCTCGCATTATAAAACATTCTGCCTAGGCTTGCGATAGCGTCACTTCAAGTACCAACGGCCTGGTAAAGTGTAACAAAACATGTTTTTAGGTTATCTTTAGATAACATTTAGAAACTAGGTATTTCATACACTTATAAGCGTATTAAAAATCATTATCAAAAATCACACATAGTTTGTTACATCTAGCTCATCTTCGTAAACATTCTCTTCTCTATAGTAACGTCGTCATCAATAGAAAAATGTAGGGATTTACAATGGCGAGCAAATTAAAACTCACCGGGATCACCCTAGCTGTTTTGCTAGGGTCAGTTGGCGTTGCAGCAGGTTTAGGTGCAATGAAAAAGCCACCGGAAAAAAAAGAAGAAAAAGATTCAATTCCAGTTGTTGTCGTTGAAGATAACAGTGTTGAAACCATCACACTAAACGTTAATTCTTACGGGTTAGTTAACCCTAAGTATCAAACCTCACTTACTGCGCAAGTAACCGGCCAAGTAACTGAAATTTCAAATGCCTTTGTTAAAGGTGGCTTTGTAAAGCAAGGCGAAGTGATTGCCCGTATCGATCCAAACGATTACGAAGCAGCGCTGACAGAAGCAGAAGCAAGTCTCGCGCAAGCGCGCGCAGCACTTGAATTAGAACGAGCACAAAAACGCGTTGCCGAATCCGAATGGGAACGTATTAAAGAAAGTGCCAAAAACGAATTTGTGCCAACCGAACTTTATTTGCGTAAACCACAACTTGCGGAAAAAGTAGCGCGCTACCGTGCGGCAGAAGCCGGTGTTAAACGTGCAAAACGCAACCTTGAGCGTACTTACATCAAAGCACCTTACGACGCAATTATTACCGCACGCTCAGTGGCCCTTGGCTCAGTAGTAAATTCAGGAAGCCCAATCGGCGAATTAAGTAGCACCGATTTTGCCGAAGTGCGCCTGCCTGTTGCGGATAAAGAATTACAATTCTTAATGCAAGGCGGTTTAAACGCTGAGGTTGATCTTGTTACAAATTACCAAGGCAAACTACACCATTGGCAAGCAAAAATTGTACGTAGCGAAGGCCAAGTGGATAACAAAAGCCGAATGTCTTATTTAGTCGCAGAAATTAAAGATCCATATGGTTTAGAATCTAACAATACGCCATTGCGTTATGGTTCTTATGTAAATGCGGCAATTTCAGGCTTATCAATTGAAGGCGTAAGCCGTGTTAAGTCACACCTTGTTAAAGATGGTAAAGTTGCCGTGTTAGAAGACGGCGTGCTGGCATATCGCAGCGTTGAAGTACTGCGTGAAGAGGGCCGTGATTTAATTGTTAAAGGCGACTTAGGCGATAATGAGCAAATTATCGCGTCTAATATTAAGCGCCCTAAAGTAGGGATGAAACTTGCCAACGCAGTACTTGCAAGCGATATCAAGCCTGCAAAGCCTGTTGCAGAACTTGCGATGAAAAACGAGGACTAAACCATGATTGATACAAATAAAGGTATCATTGCATGGTTTACTCGCAACCCTGTTGCTGCAAACCTGCTAATGATCATTATTTTGGTCGGTGGTTTATTTACCGCTATGACCATTCGCAAACAAATGTTCCCGCAATTTGAAATTAACTGGATGTCAGTTCAAGTTGCCTACCCTGGCGCTGCCGCCCAAGAGGTAGAAGAAGGCATAACCATGAAAATTGAAGAAGCATTAGAGGGAATGCAAGGCATAGAACGCCTTATCACCTACTCTAATCGCGGCTTCTCGCAATCGTGGATCCGAATTGACGAAAGTTACGATGCCAAAGAAGTACTTGATGAAGTTAAGATGCAAATCGACTCCATCTCAACCTTCCCAGATGGTATGGAACGCCCTATTGTTGCCAAAGAAAAGTACCGTCAGGAAGTGATGTTTTTATCGCTACATGGCCCGCTTTCGCAACGCGAACTAAAAGATTTAGGCTACAAAATTCATGATGAACTATTAGCATTACCCGGCATTAATATTGCCGAGTACTACAGTGGCTTAAACTATGAAATTGGCATAGAAATTAGCCCTGACAAACTGCGTGAATACGGTCTAACTTTTAGAGATGTTGCCAATGCAGTGCGTGCATCGTCAGCTAATATGTCGGCAGGTCAAATTCGTGCTGAAAACGGCTACATTTCAATGCGTGTTGAAAACCAAGCCTATCGCGGCAAAGAGTTTGAAAAACTCCCGCTTGTTAGCTTAGCCGACGGCAGCCAGATTTTACTTGGTGACGTTGCAACAGTTAACGATGGCTTTCAAGAAGGCATTCAATTTTCTAAATTTAATGGCGACAACTCGCGTACCTTCTTTATTGGTGCGTCAGAAGATCAAGACATCACAAAAGTTGCTGCAACAATTAACACCTACTTAGAAAAGAAAGCAAAAGAGCTGCCTGAAGGCGTAACGTTAGAATCATTTGTTGATATGACCTATTACCTTGAAGGTCGTTTAAACATGATGATTGAAAATATGGCATGGGGTGGCTTGTTGGTTATCCTGAGCTTAGCATTATTCCTTCGCATTAAACTGGCGTTTTGGGTAATGATGGGATTACCTGTGTCGTTCTTAGGCGCATTGTTAGTTATGCCACTTGGCGGCCTTGATATCACCATTAATATTATGTCGCTATTTGCCTTTATTCTGGTACTCGGCATCGTGGTGGATGACGCCATTGTCATCGGTGAATCAGCACACAGTGAAATTGAAAAACACGGCCACTCAACCGATAACGTTATTCGCGGCGTAAAACGCGTGGCAGTGCCTGCAACCTTTGGTGTACTCACCACCATTGCGGCATTCTTACCAATGATGCTAGATAGCGGCCCAGAAGCTGCGGTATCAAAATCCATTGGTGGTGTAATCATTTTATGCTTAATCTTTTCACTGATTGAATCAAAGCTGATTTTGCCTGCTCACTTAGCAAAAATGAAATTAAAGCCACATAACCCTAAAAACCCACTACACCGTATGCGTGAAGGGTTAGATGGTGGTTTAAAACGCTTTATTGATAACAGCTACCGCCCAATGATTGTTAAATTTATTGAGTTCCGCTACCCGGTTATTTTCGCTTTCGTTGGCTTAATGATTATTAGTGGAGGCCTATTTGCAGGTGGCTTTGTTAAATTTGTTGCCAACCCTAAAGTGCCGCACGATTTCGCTAATATCAACATTGAGATGGAACAAGCAACTGCCGAGCGCACAACGCTTGATACGGCGTTGAAAATTGAGCAATTGATTTTGAACGAAGACAAGCTAATTGAACAAGAGCACGGTCAAAAAATGATTGAAGCAATCTCAGTACGCTTAGAAGGCCGTACCAATGCTGAAATTATGGCAAAACTAGTTGACCCAGAACTGCGTCCGATGGATACCTTTGAACTTGCCGATCGCTGGCGTAGTAAAATGCCTGACTTTGCCGCAGTTAAAAACCTAAATATACGCGACAGCATTGGTGGTAACCAACGTGACGACGGCGATATTAGTTTCCGCCTTGAAGGCAAAGATATGGAAGAGCTGCGTTTAGCTGCCGCAGAGTTAAAAACACATCTAAATACCATTAAAGGTGTGGGCGATGTAAATGATTCAATGCAAACGGCGACCGATGAAGTGCAGTTTGAACTGAAACCAGTTGCCTACAGCTTAGGCTTAACCTTAGCGGATGTTGCGTCTCAAGTAAGCTTTAGTTTTTACGGCTTAGAAGCACAACGTATTTTACGTGACGGCGAAGAGGTACGCGTGATGATCCGCTACCCAGAGCAAGAACGTAACGCAATCAGCCGTATTCACGATGTACGCATTATCACACCACAAGGTGCTGAGGTACTGCTATCAGAAGTCGCTGAAGTAAAATTGGTTGAAGGTGTAAGCCGCATTCGCCGTGAAAATGCGCGCCGTACAATTAATGTATGGGCCAGCATTGATGCAGAGCAAGTTGAACCGTTTAAAGTCGCAGAAGATATTCGTGAAGAGTACATCCCAACATTACTTGAGAAGTTCCCAGGTATTAGCACCAATTTAACAGGTCGCGTGCAAGAGGAAATGGACTCAATGATGGAGCAAATTAAGAACTTCATTATCTCATTAATGGTGATTTACAGCTTGCTGGCAATTCCACTGCGCTCATACTCGCAGCCGCTGTTAATTATGTCGGTTATTCCATTTGGTATCATTGGCGCAATGTTCGGCCATATGGTCCTTGGCATGACCATGAGTGCCCTGTCGATGTTCGGTATTATTGCCGCAGCAGGTGTGGTAGTAAATGATTCGCTGGTTATGGTGGACTTTGTTAACAACGCTCGTAAGCAAGGTGTTGCCATTAAAGATGCGGTGGTTGACGCTGGTTGTAAACGCTTCCGCGCTATCTTACTGACTTCAGCAACAACATTTATTGGTCTTATTCCAATTTTGAGTGAAACTAGCTTACAAGCACAACTTGTGGTGCCAATGGCAGTATCACTCGCATTTGGTGTGTTATTCGCAACGGTGATCACCTTAGTGCTGATCCCATGCCAATACGTTGCACTTGAAGATATAAAAGGTCTTTTTAGACGAGGCAAAGAGAAAAAGGAAATTTCTCAATCAGACATTGATGACGACGCTACTGTAAAAATCTGATTACTTGTCTAACCAACCAAAGCCCACACCTGTTGTGGGCTTTTTATTTACTAAATACTAATTTTGTTAAACGTATTTTGATCATTCAACAGCTCATAATACCAATTCTGTTAAGTATGTGATCAGGGATAGCGCTGGATAAATGAAATGGTAACAAGGCGGAATTTTTCTTATGTAGTTGTTCTACATTGATAAATTCTAACGTAGTTAGCATGATATTTAGCCCGCTAGGATGATTAGCTACTTAAGTGAATTAGTATAAAAGTTTAAATAATAAAAATATTCCTTATACTGTCGGTAAAGGTGCTGTCATCTAGGTGATACTAACAGTTGTACTTGGAAACACAGCACCCGTCAGACTGCAAATTAACGATTTATGGAAGAGAATGTGGTAAAAAAGTACAGCGTAATAACCTTAATTATTGTGCTATTTGGCGCACTTATATGGTTCGCCAACTTTTATTCACTGCCTACACCAGAAGTTGATCACGCTTTACCTAACACACCGATTACCGATGAAATAATACTGGAACAGGTAAAAACCGTCCCCGAAAAAGCACAAACACACACAAAAACTGCGATAGCGGAAGATTCAGCTAAAAATAGTTATTGCAAGGACCAAACACGCTACATTGCCAAATTTGAGCGTGACAAAAAAGGTTATTTAAGTACGCTTGCTGTCGCTTGGAAACTACAAGGGCAAAATCCACAAACCATAATTCATGCACTTGAAACAACAGTATCAAAAGACGCCGCACAGCGTTTTAAGCGAGACTTAAAACTGGTCTCATCGTTTAACGAAAGTAATTTGAGTAAAAGCCAACAATACCTCAATGAATTAACCTTTAATGATTATGCGAAAAATAAACACCGTTTACACTTTTTAAAATGGCGTCAGCACGCGATTAAAAACGACTTTATAGAAAGCTATCGCGAACAAGCAGAGCGTTACCCTGATATCGCAGCCGATATACTGCAACAAGCATTTTTACAAGCAATCAATATTGATAACCCCAAGCCCGATTTTGATCAATTACTGTTACTTTACGATAGTTACTACTCACTTAACCCTGTTCCAAACAAATTGATTACGTCACACCAACTATCTTATTTGCTAAGCGGATTAACGCCCGATGTTGCCAATAAAGTGCTATCTCGTTTATTGCTGATTGAACAATTAGACAGTGAGGAAACAAAGTCCATTGTGCTAGCGCGCATTGGCGGTCTCAACAAGCAGTTCGCCGAGATAATCAAAGGTGCGACGGTTAGCGCAAAACCAGTTGTTGAAAGTGATGAATTAAAAACCCGTATCGCAAATATTATCGAAAAAGAAAAACTGAGTCTCAGTGAACAAAATGTTTGTCAGCTTTACGATGTGGCCGAAATCGACAGCCAAATAAATGTTACGTATGTAGATGCATCGACCCTTGATTATGACCACCCGAGTTGCGATCGTTTGCTGTCAGAACAAGCTAAAGAGATTGGCATGTTGGCGTTATTTTCTGAATTATCAGCTCAGTTTTTAGCGGCGGGTATCGACCTTAGTAATCTAAATAATGCAGAGCAGGTAAAACGAGCAGATCTTACCTTGATCCATGAATACCTTGCTAAAAAGCCTGAGTTCGAACGTGAACTTGCGTATTTATTAATTTATTCAAGGCCGATGCATAGTCAACGTGTCGCAATCATTGATGCGCTAGTCACGCAAGGGCTTTATCCGAAAGATGCCAATGCCGTTGCCGTAATTCAGCGCCTTAACAGCGAAGATGCACTGCGTATGCTTGATCGCATGGGCAATATCGATAAGCCAAATCAACGTGGTGAAAGTGTGGTGTATAACCTGATGTTTATCAATCCAAGCCTAACCGTCGAATTAATAAATCGTGGTTATGTGCAGCAACACAGCGAGCGCCATCCGGATCCGCTACTGAAAATGTTACATTTTTTAAAAGAAAACCGTGCATCAGATCAATGGATTAGTGTTGTCGATGCACTTATTAACAACGGTGCAAAACTAAAAGCGCGCCACCTAGACGAAGTGTACCGCATTAAGCTGACCTTACCGGAAATTTACCAAAAGCTAATAGAGTTACACCCCGAATTAGCCGCTGAAAAAGCAGGTTCACTCAAAGTAATACAATGTCAGGGCGTAAGCGACGCACACTAAGCGTCATTATCGTGTTTTTTTGTCATCGAAAGATGATTTTGGTGCATTATATTTAGTCGTGAACCAACTAAACTGGCAACTAATATTGTGAGGTATAGCTGCCCTACCACTGCTTCAAAATACACAAACACCCTAGAAATTGGAATATTAGGGGCAATATCACCAAAACCCAGCGTGGTTAACGTAACAAAGGAGAAATAAATAAACTCTGGAAATAGCGCGAACCACTTGATGGTCGAAGGTACGTTATTAAAAGCTGGCATAAAGTTAATATGGATAAGGCTATAAATAATCGCCCAAATAATCCCCATCATAAAATAGAGGCAAATTGCGCCAAGAATTTTGTTACCGTCTACAACACCTGAAAACAGCACCTGCTTTGCCGTTTTAATTGCAGTAAATGTAAAGAAAACAAGCATTAAGCCCAATGTGACATTATCGCCCATCACACTATCAATAAACAAAGTCAGCCAAGAAAATGCGATAATCACAAACGGAAACAACATCTTATATTTAAACAATTGATTGCTTGAATCTACGCCCCACACCGAAATCACCAAAGTAAACATGGTGCACGATTGCATCATATGTTGCATTTTACTGCTGAAAAATTGGTGACACAGGGCTGTACCAAACAGTAGCAGAGTTAAGGCGATGGTTAGATAAAGAAAGTTATCTCGTTGGCTCATATTAATTCCTTTGAGCGTTGATACAATAAACGGTCTATAGGCGCGTTGTTTAACTAGAATTTTGCTGCAAAATTAAAGTCACTTGCAACACGTATATAAGGCATCGCAATATTATACGTTTGCACTAACTGCTGAGCGCGTTTTTTAGCCGCGGCATATGTCGCAAAATCAAAGTTAATGGCATAATAAAAACCTGCCAGCTCAACAACCTTACAATCAAGCTGTTGCGCCACTCTTAATGCATTTTCACGTTCTGCATATTTACCAAACTGTAAAACAAACCCACTTAAATTTTGACTTGGTTGTGGTGGCTCAAAGGTCAATGCATCGTGCGAACGAGTGCTGGTTTGATGTGCTGCAGCAGATTGATTGCTATGCTCGTTAATAAGGAACATTTCCGCTTGAGGCACACCTTGCTTAAGGGCCATTAGCGCGTATTCATGGGCTTTGTTTTTATCTTGCGCTAGGTATTCGCCATTAAAGTGTAACGACGCCAAGTTATGCGCTGCAAAACCATTGCCTTGTTTGGCGGCACTTTGGTAATAACCAATACTTTCTTGTGGCTCAGTTTTAAAAATCAGTGTGGCATAAATAAATTGCGCTTTATCATATCCTGCATCAGCAGATCCTTTGATAAGTGCCAAGCCCCGTGCTTGATCTTTAGAAACGCCCTCGCCTTTCAAATAAAGCGCGCCTAATTCTAATTTGGCTTTATTATCACCCTGTTCAACAGCCGCAGTTAACCACTGGGCTGCTTTCTCCGGTTGATAAACAACACTCGTCTCATTGCTATAGCGACTCGCCAATTTACGCTGCGCATTAATCGAGCCATTACGCGCTGCTTTCAAATAATAATCAAACGCCAAGCGCTTACGCTTTTCAACATCAACGCCAACAACTTTTCCAAGTTCAAACGTAAGGGCAAGATTAAACGTTGCCTCCGCGTGACCTTGTTCATCGGCAAGGGTTAAGTATTCGAGTGCTTTTTGTTTGTTTTTAACAACCCCATGTCCTTTAGCGTACAAGGTTGCCAAGATAAAATTTGCTTCTGCGTTATCATCTTCTGCTAATTCGGCACATTTATAGCGCGCGTTTATATAATCCGCATCGTTAAACGCACGGGTGCATTCATTATCAAACTGGGGCGTGTACTGGGCTTTAACAGCCATAAATGGCGTTAAAAGTAGCAAGCAAAACAGGAAATGTATTTTCATAACGCTAAAACAAAAAAGCTCGGTAATAACCGAGCTTTTATAAGTTAGATGTATTCTACTTCTGTGATTTCGTACTCAACCGCACCATTTGGGGTTTTGATTGTTACTGCATCATCGATTTCTTTACCGATTAAACCACGAGCAATTGGTGAGTTAAATGAAATCAGATTATTTTTAATGTCTGCTTCATCATCACCAACGATGCGATAAGTTGTTTCTTCGTCGGTATCAACGTTAACGATAGTAACAGTTGCACCGAAAATCACTTTGCCGTTATTTTGCATTTTAGTAACGTCAATGATTTGAACCGTTGAAAGTTTTGCTTCAATCTCTTGAATACGGCCTTCACAAAAACCTTGCTCTTCACGCGCTGCGTGGTATTCAGCATTTTCTTTTAGGTCACCGTGTTCACGCGCTTCTGCAATATCAGCGACAATTTTAGGACGGCGTACCGTTTTTAATTCATTTAACTCGTCACGCAGTAATTGTTCACCACGTACTGTCATTGGTGTTTGTTGCATTATTCTTCCTAGAACTCTTTCACAATAAAAGCCCGGATTAACCGGGCTTTTTATCATTTCTACTTTAATTGTCTTAGTCTATATCAAAAAATATAGACGGGGCAATTAATTTACACGCTTGTGTAGCTCTTGTACGGACGATACCGTTGAACGGTCATCAGCAGCATGTGCTTTACAGTTAGCAAATGCGGCATTAAGCGTTGTTGTGTAGTTTACTTTACCTTGCAGAGCACCACGACGAAGTACTTTAGAATCTTCAATCGCTTGACGACCTTCAGTGGTGTTTACAATGTAGCTGTACTCACCATTCTTGATACGGTCAAGAATATGAGGACGACCTTCGTAAACTTTGTTTACACGACGCGCTTCAATGCCTGCTTCTTCAAGTGCTTTTGCTGTGCCGCCAGTTGCGTCAAGCTCAAAGCCTAAATCACGCATGGTACGTGCTAATTCAACAATACGCTTTTTATCGCTGTTACGAACAGATAGTAACGCACGACCACCACGTGGCATTACGTTACCTGCACCAAGCTGTGCTTTAGCAAATGCGTCAGCGAATGTGTCACCCACACCCATAACTTCACCTGTTGAACGCATTTCAGGACCACGCATTGGGTCAACGCCAGGGAATTTAGCGAACGGAAGTACTACTTCTTTTACGCTGTAGTATGGAGGAATGATTTCTTTCGTTACGCCTTGGCTTGCAAGAGACTGACCCGCCATACAACGTGCAGCTACTTTAGCAAGTGCAACACCTGTTGCTTTTGACACAAAAGGGACAGTACGTGCAGCACGTGGGTTTACTTCAATTAAGTATACTTCGCCATCTTTAACAGCAAACTGCGTATTCATTAAGCCAACAACGCCAAGCTCTAATGCCATGCGAGTTACTTGGTCACGCATGCGGTCTTGGATTTCAGGGCTTAGTGAGTATGCTGGTAGTGAACATGCTGAGTCACCTGAGTGAACACCTGCTTGTTCGATGTGTTCCATGATACCACCGATGATCACTTGCTCACCGTCACAGATAGCATCTACGTCGATTTCGATTGCGTCATCTAGGAAACGGTCAAGAAGTACTGGTGCTTCGTTTGACGCAGATACAGCTTCTGTCATGTAGCGGCGTAAATCGTCTTCGTCGTATACGATTTCCATCGCACGACCACCCAGTACATATGAAGGACGTACAACGAGTGGGAAGCCGATTTCAGCAGATTTAGCTACCGCTTCTTCTAGTGAAGTAACTGTTGCGTTTTCAGGCTGAAGTAGGTCTAAACGCTCAACCATTTGTTGGAAGCGCTCACGGTCTTCTGCACGGTCGATTGCATCTGGCGAAGTACCAATGATTGGCACGCCGTTCGCTTCAAGTTCACGCGCAAGCTTAAGTGGTGTTTGACCACCGTACTGCACGATTACGCCTTTTGGCTTCTCAACACGTACGATTTCTAATACGTCTTCTAGCGTGATTGGCTCGAAGAATAAACGGTCCGATGTGTCGTAGTCAGTAGAAACTGTCTCAGGGTTACAGTTAACCATAATCGTTTCGTAACCATCTTCACGCATCGCAAGCGCTGCGTGTACACAACAGTAATCGAATTCAATACCTTGACCGATACGGTTAGGGCCACCGCCGATAACCATGATCTTGTCTTTGTCAGACGGGTTCGCTTCACACTCTTCATCGTACGATGAATACATGTAAGCTGTGTCTGAGCTAAATTCTGCCGCACAGGTATCTACGCGCTTGTAAACTGGTAATACTTCAAGCGTATGACGCTTTTTACGTACTTCAGCTTCGCTAACACCAAGTAGTTCAGCGATACGTGCATCCGCAAAACCTTTACGCTTTAAGCTACGTAGGAAGTCTTTGTTAAGACCAGCCATGCCGCCTTCAACGATTTTTGCTTCGTCTTTGATGATGTCTTCGATTTGTACTAAGTACCAACGGTCAATCTTAGTCAGTTCGAATACGTCTTCAACACTCATACCATGACGCATTGCATCAGCAACGTACCAAATACGCTCCGCACCTGGCTCACGTAATTCACGTACGATTTTTTCTTTCGCGTTCGGGTCGTCAAGCGCAACGATTGGGTTGAAACCCGTTGCACCAACTTCTAAGCCGCGAAGTGCTTTGTGTAATGATTCTTGTTGGTTACGGCCGATTGCCATAACTTCACCTACCGACTTCATCTGAGTCGTTAGACGATCGTTAGAACCTGCGAATTTTTCGAAGTTGAAACGCGGGATCTTAGTTACAACGTAGTCGATTGACGGCTCGAACGATGCAGGTGTTGCGCCACCCGTAATGTCGTTTTGAAGCTCGTCTAGCGTGTAACCTACTGCTAATTTTGCAGCGATTTTTGCAATTGGGAAACCTGTTGCTTTTGATGCAAGTGCAGATGAACGTGATACACGTGGGTTCATTTCGATGATAACCATACGGCCATCAGCAGGGTTAACACCAAACTGTACGTTTGAACCACCTGTTTCAACACCGATTTCACGAAGAACCGCCATCGATGCGTTACGCATTAGCTGGTATTCTTTATCAGTGAGCGTTTGTGCTGGCGCTACTGTGATTGAGTCACCTGTGTGAACACCCATTGGGTCGAAGTTCTCGATTGAACATACGATGATACAGTTGTCGTTTTTGTCACGAACCACTTCCATCTCGTACTCTTTCCAACCTAGTAAGCTTTCATCAATAAGAAGCTCGCTTGTAGGTGAAAGGTCAAGACCACGCGTACAGATTTCTTCGAACTCTTCCATGTTGTAAGCAACACCACCACCGGTACCACCCATAGTGAAAGAAGGACGAATAATACATGGGAAGCCGATACGCGTTAGCGTGTCACGTGCTTCATCCATTGAGTGTGCAATTTCTGCGCGAGGACATTCAAGGCCAATCGCCTTCATTGCCGCATCAAAACGCTCACGGTTTTCTGCTTTGTCGATTGCATCAGCAGTTGCACCGATTAACTCAACGCCATGCTTTGCAAGTACGCCATGCTTGTCTAAATCAAGTGCACAGTTAAGCGCAGTTTGACCACCCATAGTCGGTAGTACTGCATCTGGCTTTTCTTTTTCGATAATGCGCTCAACTACTTCCCAGTGAATTGGCTCGATGTAAGTTGCATCAGCCATTTCTGGGTCAGTCATGATAGTAGCAGGGTTAGAGTTTACTAAGATTACGCGGTAACCTTCTTCTCTTAGTGCTTTACACGCCTGTGCGCCTGAATAATCGAATTCACATGCCTGACCGATAACAATCGGACCTGCACCTAAAATTAAAATACTTTTTATGTCATTACGTTTTGGCATTTTAGTCTCAGTCCTAATTATTTACGTTCTTGCATTAAGTCGATGAAATGGTCAAATAACGGTGCTGCATCGTGAGGACCTGGGCTCGCTTCAGGGTGACCTTGGAAGCTAAACGCTGGCTTATCAGTGCGGTGAATACCTTGTAATGTGCCGTCGAATAATGAAACGTGCGTTGCACGTAAATTTTCAGGAAGTGTGTCTTGGTCCGCTGCGAAACCGTGGTTTTGCGCAGTGATCATTACCACATCGCGGTCTAGGTCTTTAACCGGGTGGTTACCACCGTGGTGACCAAATTTCATTTTTACTGTCTGAGCACCTGACGCTAACGCCAGTAACTGATGACCTAAACAAATACCAAAGATTGGCGTGTCTGTTTCAAGGAAAGTTTTTATTGCTTCAATTGCATAAGTACACGGCGCTGGGTCACCAGGGCCATTTGATAAGAAGATGCCATCTGGGTTAAGTGCAAGTACGTCAGCAGCTGGGGTTTGTGCTGGTACGACAGTTAACTTACAACCGCGGTCAACTAACATACGTAAAATGTTACGTTTCACACCAAAGTCATATGCCACAACGTGGAATTTTGCATCTTCATCGCTCAGAGTTTTAAACCCTTCGCCTAACGTCCAACTTGTTTCGTTCCAAGTGTACTGTTCTTTTGTACACACTACTTTAGCAAGGTCCATACCTTTAAGGCCTGGGAATGCTTTTGCCGCTTCAAGTGCTTTTGCTTCATCAACATCACCTGCGATGATACAGCCGTTTTGTGCGCCTTTGTCACGTAAAATACGAGTTAGCTTACGCGTATCAATATCAGCAATACCTAGGATGTTGCGTGATTTAAGATACTCATCTAATGATTGCTCATTACGGAAGTTGCTTGCAAGCAGCGGAAGGTCGCGAATAACTAGGCCTTTAGCCCAAATTTTTGAAGCTTCTTCATCTTCGCTATTGGTACCTGTGTTACCGATATGTGGGTAAGTTAAAGTAACAATTTGTTCAGCGTAAGATGGATCAGTTAAAATTTCTTGATATCCAGTCATTGAAGTATTAAAAACTACTTCACCAACTGAGATACCCTCAGCACCAATGGCAGTACCGCGAAATACCGTGCCGTCTTCAAGGACTAACAGAGCGGATTTAGACAAGTTGACCTCCTAACAGTAAAAAACGGGCAAAATTTGCGTAAAATTCAACCCGTTCAATCGACCTAACGCCCTAGAGAAAGCGCTAGATTATAAAATTTTGGCAAATTCCAAGTATTTTAGATGAAATCTGAAAAAAGGTCTAATAAAAAATCAGAAAAAATTAAAAATAACGTGTTTAACAGAAAATTCACTTTAACCTGCCAAAAAATTCAGTTATCTACCTAAAACCAAGCACATCTTGCATAGTATAAAGTCCAACTGGTTTATTATGTAACCAAGCCGCAGCCCTTACAGCGCCTTTAGCAAAGGTCATTCGAGAGCTTGCTTTATGAGTAAGTTCGAGTCTTTCGCCGTCAGCCGCAAAATAAGCCGTATGTTCACCAACTATATCGCCGCCACGCATCACAGAATAGCCAATTTCTTTTTGACTTTTCGCCTGCTCATCTTTTGATCGGTCAAAAACTGCAACTTCATCGTGTTGCCAGCCTTTTGCCTCAGCAATGGCTTCACCAATCATTAATGCCGTGCCAGACGGCGCATCAATTTTATGTTTGTGGTGCAGTTCGAAAATTTCGATATCAATATCGTCTGCCAACGTTTTTGCCGCAGTTTTAACCAGGTTCTCAAGTAAATTGATTCCTACTGAATAATTGCGAGAAAAAACAATTGGGATTGATTTTGCAGCAGATTCAAGCTCCGCCATATCATCCGCGGTTAAACCGGTCGTGCCAATTACCATTGGAATATTATGTGCCACCGCGTAGGCTAAGTGTTTTTTCATGCCTACAGGTAGTGTGAAATCAATAATGACGTCAGTGTCAGCGCTTACACGAGTTTCATCACTGAAGGTTACTGTGCTGTCGCCTTGGTTAATAAAATGCTTAACGGCTTGTCCAAGTAATTCATTGTTAGCGCGCACTGCGGCACATACTAATTGTGTTGACTCATTGTTGATGCTTGCTTCACAAAGTGCGCGGCCCATTCGGCCATTCGCCCCAAACACTGCGATGTTTGTCATAATTTTCTCTACTTTTGTTCGGTTAAATGCGTTAAACCTGACGCTTTCATAATTTCGGATAAAGTTTGTTTGATATTACCCTTTAAAGAAAGCCGACCTTAGCATTTTTTAGCGGTTAATTTTATTCCTTTGCCAATTATAACAAGTTCAATTTGACAAAACATCTAGACATCTATACATTCGCACATCCATTTTTATTCACTCTATTTTTTTGCCAATATCGCTTAAAACTTGCGCTCACGCGCAAAACATGGAACTAATAGAACTGAATAAGAAGAAGAAATTTCAGTTATTGCCTGTTGTTAGCAATAACTTACAAAGTTTCCGTTTGAGGTTTTTATGGATACGCACATTAACAAAACCGCAGCAAAACTCTCGTTGCTGCCGTTACTTACATTTGTCGGCCTATTTTTAGGGGCGGGTTTATATTTGCAGTCGCAAGGCGTTGATTATGCATTTTATCAATTGCCAGCGCCTGTAGCGATTTTACCTGCAATTTTACTGGCATTTTTACTCAATAAAAAAACCATTAACGAATCTGTAGACACCTTTATAAAGGGTGCGGGCCACAACAATATCATCACTATGTGTTTGATTTACCTGCTTGCTGGTGCGTTTTCAACGGTCGCAGGCGCGACTGGTGGTGTTGATGCTGTGGTAAACGCAGGTCTTGATTTAGTACCTCCTTCGTTTTTATTGCCAGGCTTATTTTTAATCTCAGCAGTGGTATCAACGGCAATGGGTACATCAATGGGTACCATAGGCGCCATTGGTCCAATTGCCTATGCACTCTCAGTTAAAACGGGGCTTGATCCTGCGCTTGTTGCCGGTACGGTGGTGTCAGGTGCAATGTTTGGCGACAACTTATCAATTATTTCAGATACCACGATTGCCGCTACGCGCACGCAAGGCTGTGAAATGAAAGATAAATTCCGCGAGAATTTAAAAATTGCCTTACCCGCCGCTGCGTTAACCGTATTACTGTTAGCCTTTTTAACGCCTGAACCTGAAATCATTGATGTTAAGGATTACGACTTATTATTAGTATTACCTTATGCCTTTATTTTAGTGCTTGCGGTCGCAGGCTTGAATGTGTTTGTTGTGCTGTTTAGTGGCATTGTGTTTGCCGGTTTAATGGGCTTTACTGGTGACTACCAAGGTGGTCAATTTGTTAAAGACATTTACGAGGGCTTTAAAGGCATGCAAGAAATTTTCTTGTTGTCGATGTTTATTGGCGGCCTGTCTGAGTTTATTCGTGTAAATGGTGGCCTTGATTATATCGCTCACAAAATTCAAAAAGGCACAGCTGTTATTGCTAAATGGAATCGTAAAGTAGCCGACCAGTTTGGTATTGCTGCGTTAGTACTTACTTCTAATTTATGCATTGCGAACAACACAGTATCAATTATTGTCGCAGGCCCAATTGCGAAAAAGCTTGCTGAAGACGGCAATATTCCGGCTAAACGCTCAGCAAGTTTGCTCGATATTTTCGCCTGTGTAATGCAAGGCAGTTTGCCATACGGTGCACAAGCACTATTACT
This sequence comes from Pseudoalteromonas sp. NS-SX12, assembly GCF_057367955.1. NCBI lineage: Bacteria > Pseudomonadati > Pseudomonadota > Gammaproteobacteria > Alteromonadales > Pseudoalteromonadaceae > Pseudoalteromonas > Pseudoalteromonas sp. NS-SX12. Next base: position 565,762 of record NZ_CM170635.1, read on the forward strand.
TGGCGCAACTTTCCATATTACGCCTTGGGATGTTGCAACCAGCTCTTACTATTGCTTTATTTTAGCCTTTGTTGCGCTGGCAATAATTGCTTTTTATAAGCGCAACGAAGCCTAGTTTCGCTTTTAACGATTCCGTGTTTGGCGCTCAAATGAGCGCCTTTTTTTAATCTTTAAAATGTACTTGTCGCTCAAAGGGAGCAACCTCTAAATAAAAACTCTATTACTTATTACCGAGTTAAAAGGAAAATCTAAGCTATTTTAAGACTGAAACACCCTCTGTTATTCCCGCTTTTTTCATAAGCACATCGTTTAGTTTACGCTCTCTTGTACCTTAAATTACGTACAATCTCGCTATGTTAAGACGTAGACAGATTCAGTTTTGGATAACGCAGCATTGCTATCAATTATTATTACTGATATCAGCTTTAATTTTGTCTGCAATAAAATGTGATAAGAAAAGTCGCCTTAAACTCTGTAATCACTACGCCCTATAACTATATACATAACCTTCTACTATTAAATTTAGACAGTCGTACTGTTTCATATTCAGGTCTGATACCAAATAACACTTGCATTTAATTGTTATAGTATAACATAATACCAACGTTACTATATAACATTACAAGGATAAAAAGATGATACGTAAAGCGCTTGCAAGTGCTATTTTGGTTTCCCTACTGAGCGCCTGCGGTTCAGACAAGCACACCGTAATTGACAATACGCCGGTTGTAGATCAACCTTCTGAGCCTCATCCAGAGCTTGAATTACCTGCGGGTCGCTTAGCGATTAACTCTCCCGATTCAAATCAAGTTAGTATTTATGATTTAACCAGCAATCAAATCATTGATACATTTTCTGTTACTAACACTGTATCTGCACTTTATGCCAGCCCTAATGGTCGCTACGCGGTAGCGATTCAGCGTAACGATAATCTAGTTGAATTTATTGATGGCGGTATTTATTTAGAAGAGCACGGCGATCATCATGATCTACATGAAGATGTCCCCTCTGCTAACTCGTTTGAATTACTCGATGTAAAACCAACGCACTATGTGCCTGTAGGCGAACAAGCTCTAGTATTTTTTGACGGTGATAAAGACGCATCTGCAGATGCCGGGTTTGCAATTGTTTCTGACGAAAGTATTACTGAAAGCCGCGTTATTGCTGAGCACCATTATGAAACCTATCAACACGGTACAGGACAAATTCGTGATGGCTTCGTACTTGCCACTATTCGTGATGTAAACAGTGAAACATCATTACCTGAAACAATTGGTTTATTTGAAGTACATAACGATCACTTCCACCAAGAACAAACATTTGAACACGCATGCCCTGATCTTCACGGTAGTTTCCAAACTGAAGACTATATCGCGTTTGCGTGTAGTGACGGCGTTGTAAAAGTAAAACAAGAGGGTGAGTTATTTACGTCTAGCAAAATCGCTAACCCAGAAGAATTACCAGCAGGAGTGCGCATTGGTAAATTTATTGGTAGCAAAGAAAACAACACGATTATCGGCTTATCACGCGGGGGCGTATTTGCTGTTGATTTAACAACTGATGAAATTAGCCCATTCCAATGGCAAGCTGAAGGTATTACTAGCTACTTAGCATACGGTGTTAGTGGTGATGAAGAATCAATCGTCGTATTAGACGAAGCTGGCTATATTAATGTTTATAACCAAGAATCGCAGTGGCAAAGTGTCGCACGTTTCGCCGCGATTACGGAACTAAATGCTGAAAAAAGCGCTAAGCTTATTGCAAATAAAGCAAATAATCACGTTTACCTAGCGTACGGCAATACCGTGTATCAAATTGATATTGAGCAGCAAACAGTCGCTGAAATTACAACGTTTGAAGATGGTATTGGCAACCTAACTTGGCTAGGTGCGTTTGAGGAAGAAGAGCACGAACACGACCATTAATAAGCGCATATTTTATATTTAAATAAAAATACGCTTATCGGTTTAACGCTTTCACTTTGGTTTCCCATTAAAGTGATCTTAATGCCGGCAAGGCTACATTGCCGGCATTTTTTATCTTTCTTAAATGCGATTTAGTTTAAAGCAGCTGCCTCTACTTAAATTTTGCTTTTTTTATATTTACGCTTCTGCGAACAAATACAAAGCCAAGTAAAGCCATCAACCAGTTATGAAATGTGCCACCACTACTTTTACTCGTTTCTTCTGCGTTCGGAGTAGCGGTTGAATTAGCGCTAAAATTTGCAGTTAGTTCGATAGTTGAGCCTTTAACAACACCACAATCAATGTAGCTTTCAGCGGCATGGTAGTAAAAGGTCTGACTATTAAATTCGCCAGTAGCAATATCTTTATAGCCATCAAGATTATAGTCAGCAATTTGTACTGCAGTTAACCCATCGGCACCTTTGCCTATTTGTTCCGCAGAACTATAACTGCCTTCGATATTATAAATAATACGTAAACTATATGGTCCATAATGGGCTGTAACAATATCCATATCACCGTCGTCATCAACATCAGCAAACCCGACTCCATAGGGAGCATTACTCTGATCGACAACGATACCGGAAAAGTCGTCGGATGACCTATACACAGAAACATTACCTGTATCAATTTCTGCTGAAACAATCACTAAACCATGTTCGGCATCAAGATAGCTATCCAATGTAACACCTGCTGTATTAGCGATGTTCTGGGATTTTACGTAACCATCCTCCGATTTTTCATAAATCGAAATTTCTTGATTTTGAATTGAGTTAACAAGTTGAAATAAATCCCCCGACCTATCGGCAAAAAAACTTGAGATAATCAGCTCTGTAGAGCCGTCTTGATTTAAATCTGTTGCACTAATCGAGTAAGGGTTAATATCAGGGATCTTGATGATCTCTGATTCAGCCAATTGCCCCGCGCCATCGTTTCTATATACACGCACTTGTTGAGCACCGTACTCGGCTACGAATAAATCGGAAAATCCATCTTGATCCATATCATGAGTAGCCATCGCCGATGGATATTTTAATGAAGAGGCGAATGTATTAGAAATAAAAGTTCCATCTCCTTGGTTTCGGTATTTTACTAGTTGTCCTTTAAAAAGGCTAATTCCCAACAGATCACTATCTCCATCATTATCAAGATCGATCGTTGCAAGGGTTTTTGCTCCGCCACTCGCCTTTCCGATTAGTGTGCGTTCAGAATTTGTTTTAACACCTTGTCCAAAGTCACATTGCTGGCCACTCCAGTGAGAAAAGCTATCACCAGCGTTTGCACTTGGTGAAAGCATCACATTATTATTCTCTGTACTTATCGTACATGTGTCAGTACAAGTTTCATCACCATATTTAACACTACCATTACCGGTAACACCCAAAGTGATTTGATTCGCAAACACGCTAAACGGCAAACTAATTAATATTGCACAGAGTTTTTTATTCATTTTATTCTCCTAGAAGTCAAACTTTCCGCACAATGCCTTAGCCAAGTGTTCAATTGCAATTAAGAAGTTATCTCGATACTATTTCAAAGTTATCTTATTTATTTTCAGAAGGTTATAATGAGAACGTTTTACATAGCAGATTTCAAAGTTGAACCTGAAAAGAATAAGGTAAGTTTACCCAAGGCAGAATTTCGTTTAGAACCCCGTGTAATGTCAATTTTATGTTACTTAGTCGAACATCAAGGTGAGGTATTAAGTAAAGAACAAATTTTGGCTTCACTTTGGCCAAGCCAATCACTTGAGCCAGAACTCGTTACTAAGGCCGTTTTCGAAATTAGAAAGGTACTAAATGACAACCCTAAAACCCCTCGTTTAATTGAGACTATCCCTCGTAAAGGCTACGTATTTATAGGCAAAATAAACTTACAAAAACCTAAGCTCAGCACAGCTAACATCTCTTTGATTAGTATTTTGGTATGTATAGTTGCCGCATTTTTTTACACCAATAATACGCAAAGAAATGGTATAGATTTATCTAACATACCGACTAAAAAAATAATACGACATAGTGTAGATGGGGAAATCAGTTCGATAAGTGTAAATAACAATAATCAGCTGCTGTTTACTCAAAAAGAAAACTCAAGTTCATCGCTTTATTTACATAACAATACAACGCTCAAAAACACCAAGCTTGAAACTTCGCTGACTGAAATAAGAGATATATTTTCAACGAATGAGTCAGATTATATCCTTAATTGCAATGACGCTTGCTCTATATTCAAACGCGATAAAGACAACGACACACCTATTTTAAAGATTAATGAAAGAATCATTAAATTAAACGTTTCTCCAAACGAAAAATGGTTAGCATTGCAAATCACTAAGCACAATAGACACAATATAGCGTTAGTCTCGATTGAAGAAAAAGACGCCAAAATCTTCTATCTGCCTCATGATGGTAGTGAACAACACCCAGTGTTTGCCAACGACAATAGCCTATACTACATTTCGCAAACTTCAGACAGAAAAACTTACTTAGCAAACTACAATCTAGACACTCGCCAAACGACAACTAAGCCATTACCCATTGATAGAGTGAGCGGTTTATCTTTTTATACTGATTCAAAGTACGTTATAACAGGACGTTACAATGGGCAGTATGCATTATGGCTCTTAACTATAGACCCACTCTCTTTATCAGTTATAGCTAACATTGACCCACAGCAAAAAGTGACTGGGATAGCAGTTGATCACAAAACTAAAACTATCCATTATGCCATACAAAATAGGCCTATCACCATTCAAAGCAAAGGTGCACTATCAACTAAAATTGAGCACCCTAGCATCAACCTCGATGGTAAATACCTTAGTGAAAGTAAAGCTTTTATTTTTAATTCAAATCGCTCAGGAAGCTACGAACTTTGGTTAGAATCGCACGACCAACAATCAAAACTAACCGAAATAAATGCAAGCTACATTCATACGATAAAAGTGGATAACTCACAAAGCCTAATTGCCCTTAGTTACACCAAAGACAAAGCTAAGCACATCGCGGTATATTCTTTATTGAACAATACGATAATCTTCGATGTTACAACCGAAAACGATAGCTATTTACTCAATTTTGACCACACTTCAACTAATTTATATATAAGTCAAAGGGCTGCCGAAAATTATGATTTACTTAGCTTAAATATCAAAAATCAAACTGTCTCTAAAATTGCCCTTAATGCGGGTATTGCAACAATGAGTGATGCTAATGGTATCTACTATTATTCGTTCAGTAACCAAGCTTTGCAATATCAAACAAACCTTGGCGCAACCAATACCCTTTTTGATTTTGAGAACAAAGCGCTTCAAATCAGAGCGAGCAGCATCAAATTAACAAAAGAGGGCTTTTTTTATTTGAGTAAAATCAATAAGCAGCAAGTAATTAGTTTTTACGACTTCAATTCAAAAATAACGAAACCATTATTTATGATAAAACCTAATCAGTTCGTGACTGATTTTGGATTTATCAACTCCCTGCCATATATCATTTTTGATGAAGATGCAGATGTTACAAGCCAGATAATTAGTTTAGAATTAGTTCACTAGCCTAATTTAAAGTTGACTTAAAATACTTTTCACAAAAGGCGATTTTGCTTTGCCGTAGTCATCTTGAACGGTATTACCTTCAGCTAGTACCGCTTTCTTTTTTGCTTCATAGGCAGCTCTATCTTCTGGATTTTCGAGCATATGATGTTTGTAAGCGACTTGCTTTAAATGCTCTTCGCTATTGTGTTCAATAACATGTAAATGCACATTAAACACTTCGCCATTATATTTAACGCCTATGTCTTTACGCGGGCGTGTTGCTGGAAAAGGCTTATTACTGTGTTGGTCAACAAAACCAAACTGCTTGATGTATTCGACTGCCGATTCCAGGTTACCTGGTTGATATAAAATAGAAATATCAATGATGCCCTTGCCGGCAACATAAAATGATGACGAGCCAAAATGTAAAAAGGTAAAACGAGGATCATCAAGGCGTTGCATAATATGCGTTGCGACGGTTAAAAATTCTTCTCGCCAAGGATTAAAGCTAGCTGGCACTAATTTATAACTACAAAATTCAATCATTGAAATGTCTTAAAAACAATTTTGTTTAATATAACGCTTTGTTAGTTAGCGATAAATAGTTTCTCGTTAGATGAAGTTTATTTGTTACAGATCAATAAACACCATTGAGAATAATTATCAATTCACTTAAGATGAATATCAATCTGATACAGTGTTTTTGTCTAAAATAATGCCAATTCAGTTAGCGCAGTTATATTGCTAAACACCTTATGTGCTAACAATTCGTGATTTCGGTGAAGTGGTTTAATTGTACCTGTATTTAACACCCCCTGGTTTTTAGTAACGATGGGCTGTATTTCAGCCTATTCCACTAAGTTAACAAACCAAAGGGCACGCACGTGCCCTTTTATCTTTCAAATGCATGGGCTGTTGCAAAAACTAACAATCTCAATTAATTAAGTTGTGGTTAATGAGTTGTTGACGAAATTTACGCGGCGTACACCCTTTAAACGCCAGAAAACGACGATTAAAGTTAGACACGTTATTAAAACCGCATTGGTCGCTGATCACCGAAATGGGTGATGAACTGGTCACCAACAGCTTGCACGCTTTACCAATGCGTAAACGATTAATAAACTCAGTGAGCGTGCATTCGGTGCGCTGTTTAAAATAGCGATGAAAGTGGTTGGTTGACATATGCGCCAGTTCTGCAAGTTGATCGGCGTATAAATTATCTGTGTAGTGTTGGTATATAAACTCAATCACTTGGTTAAGTTTGCCGTTATCTTGTTCCATCTGCTTACCAAATGCGAACATTGGGGTTGATAAAGTAAATTGCTCTACATCGTGCTGCATTTTATCTAACAAATCGAGTAATAAAAACAAACGCTGAGTTGCCCCCGCATTATCCATAGCTTCAAATAACGCTTTTGCTTCAATTGCGCATTCTTTTGAATACTTAATGCCTTTTAGCGAACGCGCTAACATTGGCAGTAAGCCATGTAACTCTTTATGGTCACGCGCTAGCTTATCAAGCCATTTTACTGGAATTTGCGCTACATACACGATTTGCTCTGAGCCATCTTGGTTTGCTTCAGATTGCCATGTGTGCGGTAAATTAGGCCCGACAAAAACCAAATCTAGCTCACCATATTCCTCAATATGATCGCCAATATGGCGCATACCTTTACTGTTTAATGTTAGGCAAATCTCATATTCAGGATGGTAGTGCCAACTGAACGGCAGATATGGCATCAGGTATTTATGATACCGCCATGACGCATCGGTAGGCGTTATCACCTTTTCGCAAAATGCACGCATAATTTAATAACTAACTTAATTCAATTACTACAAACCATTTCAACAGAATCGTGCATAACAAAAGATACTATTCTATCAAGTAACGATACTTTTCAATTTTATCGTTAAGTTGTATTTCAGACTATTCGCTAAAAGTCGAACAAGTATGTACCTATAAAATTAACGGGTTACTTATTAAAGTGGTTTAAAATAACCTAAATGTTGTGATACCGGCTTCAGCTCCTGTGTTGTTTGGAGTAATCTGCTTCGATATTTACAATAAGTAGATCTGCTTATCTCAAAAAACTCTCAAAACTTACAACATTTCAGCGGTGATGGGCGCATTCAATTAACGCTCCATCCAAAGTCAAAATCACGCCTGAAATGATCGAAAACTGCTGTTAGCTTGATTGAAAAGTATTATTAATAAATAGAAAAATACCGCTATCTGATTCTTTATCTTGGCACACTAGATAACGTTTACAGTCTACTCGGTATTTCCCCCTAAGAAATCACCTCACAGGACATGTAAGCGCGAGGCTGTGGCAATCCCCTTGTTTTTGTCTGCCCGTCAAAAATTAATTTTTGTCGCAGCCTCACCCATACGCTCTTGGCGAACGAAAAATACTAATAAACGAATAAAACCAATAATAAACAGGAAATAATCATGAAAGCCTATCCCGTCGTGCTCTTAGTCTTAATCACCTTTTTTGTGATTTCGTTTGTTTCAAACCTCCTGGGCCCTATTTTTCCCGCACTGATTGAAAGCTATCAAATTGGTCTGATGTTAGCTGGATTTTTCCCCTTTGCCTTTTTTGCCGCATACGGCTTAATGTCAATCCCAGCGGGACTAATCGCACAAAAAAAAGGGGAAAAATTTGTTATTTTACTAGCGTTTGCGCTGGCAGCACTCGGCGCCATATTATTCGTATTACTGCCTAATTTTGCCATGGCAATGTTTGCACTCTTTACCATTGGCAGTGCGATGGCATTACTCCAAGTGGCGATTAATCCGCTGCTTCGACGCGCCGGTGGTGAGCAAAACTTTGCCGCTTATTCTGTATCGGCTCAATTATTATTTGGTGCAGCAGCGGCATTATCACCATTAGTGTACAGCACTTTGGTTAGCCACATTGAAAATGGTACACCAACTGGGCAACTGCTGGCGGCCTTCACTGAACCAAACAAAGCGTGGCTAATTATGTATGCGCTATTTGCGGTTATTAGCTTAGTGATGTTGGCCGTTACTTTTATTACTCCAATCGCGCGCGAGCCTCAGCAACAACAGAACACCAACCTTGCCGATTCGTTAGCACTTTTCAAAGACAAAACCGTATTACTGTTTTTTATTGCAATTGCCTGTTATGTCGGCTTAGAGCAAGGCATTGCGAATTCGATTTCGGTATTTTTAGAGACCTACCACGGACTTGATCCTAACACCCAAGGCACTGAAGTAGTCAGTCAGTTTTGGTTATTTTTAACCATTGGCTGTGTATTAGGGTTAGTGCTGTTAAAAGTGCTCGACGCTAAATTAGTGCTAAAACTGTTTTCTCTGGGTGCTGCAGCGTCACTTACTTGCGCTATTTTTGGCAGCAAGCAAGTTGCGCTTGTGGCGTTTCCAGCAGCAGGCTTCTTTTTATCAATTATGTGGTCTGTACTGTTTTCACTTGCGCTAAATTCGGTTGCAAGCGGGCACAGTGCGGTGTCTGGTATTTTATGTACTGGCATTATTGGTGGTGCGTTGGCATCGCCAATTATTGGCTTTATCGCAGAGTTTTCAGACGATTTACGTGTTGCACTGTTAGTGTTGTTTATTCCACTGGGCTTTATTTTCAGCGTTAGCATTTGGGCTAAACCGCTAATTAAAAATCACACCATTCAATTTAATAAAAAACGTATCGCAGTAGATTAAGAGAGCAGTAATGACTAATTGCAATACCCCGTTTATTACCTGTGTTGACTTAGGCGGCACTAAACTTGCCATCGCAAACATTGCGAATGGCGAGATTATTAAATCGCATACATTGCCAATTGATGCGAGCTTAAGTAAAGACGACTTTAACGCGTTTTTATTTAATAATTTAACCCCCTTTGTAACCAAGGCATGCCGTGGCATTTGCATTGGTGTGCCGGGCTTAGTCGAGAGTGATAGCGGCTTTGTTATTGAGGTGCTCAATATTAAGCACTGGCAAAATGTGGCACTTAAAACGCTGCTTGAAGCGCGCTTTGCTCGGCCTGTTTTAGTGCATAACGATGCCAATTGTTTTGCCTATGGCATTTATAAAAGCAAAGACTATCAACATTATGAAAATTTAGTTGGCGTCACCTTAGGCACAGGCCTTGGCGCGGGCTTAATCTTGAATGGCCGCCTTTATACCGGCAAACAATCTGCCGCTGGCGAGTTTGGTAGTTTCCCCTATTTAGACGGCATTATCGAAGACTATTGTTCAAGCCAATTCTTTAAAAAACAAGGTTTAGATGGCGCTGCTACTTATCAGCAAGCACAAGCAGGTGATAACCGCGCTCTGGCGGTGTTTACCGAACTAGGTAAGCATTTAGGCCACGCACTAGTGCAAGTAGTGCAAGCATTTAACCCTGAAAAAGTAGTGTTTGGCGGTGCCATTGCTAAAAGTGCCCCACTGTTTATTGATGCGTTACAGCAAACATTACTTAAGCAACTGCCGCAAAGCGTTTATAACGCACTGCAAATTCATTACACCCAAGATACAAATACTGCGCTGTTTGGCGCTTATCAGCTTTTTTTAGACGAGGTAGCAACAGGTGAATAAGTTATTAGCCCTTTCTGTTTTATGTTTAGTAACACCGAAACTTGTCAATGCCAATCAACACACCATCGATACGCTTGCCAACGAGCTTGATGTTAACTATCGCTTAATTAGTGCCAGCCCTAAAAGTTGTCCAGGCGATGAAAAAAAGTGTTACTTATCTGAGTTAACACTGACCAACCCAAGTGACCTCAAAGACACCAACTTTGCAATATTTTTTAGCCAACTGATGCCGATTTATGCTGTGGAATCAACGCACTTTGATATTAGCCATATCAACGGCGACGTTCACAAAATTTCCGCAAAAAAGCACTTTAAAGGTTTTACTAAAAATACCCCAGAGGTGATCCGTTTTTACAGCAAAGATTCGCAAATTACCCGCTCCGAATTTATGCCAAACTACATTATTAGCGATAGAACTGCGAGCGATAAGGTAACTGCACGCACCATTAAAAGCACCCATACGAGTATTGATCCTGACACCGGCCTTGAGCGCCAGCCCTACCTTGCGCCATTTACCTCACTTGCGCAGTTACGCGTAAGCAAACAAGACCAAACGCCGTGGATGTCGCCACAATACCTCTATCAAACGCAGTTAAAACCGAACCTTAACACGGCGCCGGTGAGTTTAATCCCGAAACCAAGTCGCCTTGATATTAATTCAGCCGATAATCTTGTAAAGCTCAGCAAAGGGCTAAACTTAGCTCCTGAGCTTGTCAATAATAACGCGCTGTCTGCGGCGTTAACGCGCCTTGAACTGTTCGGTATTGGCCATTCCAAAACAGGCATTCCAACACAACTTAACATTGATAATACACTCGCCAATGAGGCCTATCAGTTAACCCTAGCGCCAGATGCCATTACCATCACAGCGAGCAGCAACACCGGTGCATTTTACGCACTGATGTCGATCGCGGGCTTAGTCAGCCTTGATAATTTAAGCGTACCAAGCCTTACCATTGTTGATGAACCGCATTTTGAATTTAGAGGTTTGCATATTGATGTGGCGCGAAATTTCCGTAGCAAACAGTTTATCTTAGATACCTTGTCACAAATGGCGGCCTACAAACTCAATAAATTACACCTCCATTTAGCCGACGATGAAGGTTGGCGCTTAGCCATTAACGACTTACGAGAGCTTACCGAGGTCGGCGCATATCGCTGTTTAGACTTAAATGAAAGCGAATGTTTATTGCCACAATTAGGCGCAGGTATCGACAAATCGAGCCCAGTTAACGGCTTTTATAGCAAAGCAGACTACCAAGAGATTTTAAAATTTGCCGCGCTTAACCATATTGAAGTCATTCCATCGCTGGATATGCCAGGGCACTCACGCGCTGCCGTAAAAGCCATGGATGCGCGTTACAAAAAATACATGCAAGCGGGCGAGCAACAAAAAGCCGAGCAGTACTGGTTAAGTGAAGCAAACGACACCACCCAATACTCATCAATTCAGCATTATAACGACAACACTCTCAATGTATGCTTGCCAAGCACTTATACTTTTATTGAAAAAGTAATTGATGAACTTATCGCGATGCACCATGAAGTTGGTGTAGAGCTTGCCACTTATCACATTGGCGCGGACGAAACGGCCGGTGCGTGGCTTAATAGCCCGGCATGTAACGCCCTTAAAGCCAGCACACCTGAGCTAACCTCATTTAACGGCTACTTTATTGAAAAAGTATCGCAATTAGTTGCCAGTAAAGGGGTTAAAGTAGCGGCTTGGAATGATGGTTTAGGTGATACTAATCCACAAAATATGCCATCAAAAGTACAGTCGAACGGCTGGTCGATGATCACTGAGGACGGCTACAAAGAAGTACACCAGCAAGCTAATTTAGGCTGGGATATGGTACTCTCGACCCCCGAAGTTACCTACTTTGATTTCCCTTACCAAAGCCACCCTGAAGAGCGCGGCAATCATTGGGCGGCACGTGCCATTGACGGTTATAAAGTGTTTGGTTTTATGCCCGAAAACTTACCTGCTCACGCAGAAATTTGGCAAACCAAGGAACATCTCGCATATCGCGCTGATGATAACCAAGAGCGTCTAAACCAAGGTATTAAATTTAAAGGCTTGCAAGGCCATTTATGGAGCGAAATGTTACGTTCAGATAACCAAGCCGAATACATGCTTTATCCGCGCTTATTAGCGCTGGCTGAACGCGCTTGGCACAAAGCCGACTGGCAACTTAGCTACGCTGAAAAAGGGCGTATCTATGATAAGCAAAGCGGTGTGTTTACAGCACAAAAACAAGCCGAAAGAGATACTGATTGGCAGCGCTTCGCCGCGTTGGTTGGCTTAAAAGAAATTGCAAAGTTAGAACAGCAAGGAGTATTTTATCGCGTACCAACCGTTGCAGCAGCGGTTAATAACACCAAGCTAGATGCATTTACGCCTTACCCTGGCTTTGCAATTGAGGTGCAAGATAACCAAGGCACTTGGCATGCAATTAACCACATCAAAGATGTAAACGATGCTCGTTATATTCGTGCGCGCAGTGAAACACGCGTTGGTAGAAGTCTTTCGTTAAAATAGAAAGTTTGCGCCGCTTTACATTTACGCTAGCCTAAAGCGGCGCAAATAATATATACCGATTTGCTACAAAGGGGTAACTTTTAGTTATTTATAACAAAAGTATTAGCTCACCTAGCACCATGATTTAAATGATAAAATAGTACTTTTAAACAGCTTTACACACCTTTTCTGGGGATAACCCTCTAATAATTATGGATGAAGGTATTAGTTTCCAAATAGACCAGCGATACTATTTAAATAGCAAACAACCATTTCATCATAAAAGGCTTATTTGTTTTTTGCATGTTAACCCAACTCAAAGGTGGTAATGCCATAAATTTTATCACGTGCGGTAGAGGGTATTGTTTTTTGATACATGCGCATTGTGGCAAACACCACATCCATACGTTCCGATTCAGCTAAAGAGATTGCCTGTGGGTTGTTTTCGGGCACATCTAAAATAATCTGTTCACCTTGAATATCCACCTGCAACGCCTGAAAAAGCGATAATGCAATATCTGGCGAATCAGCAAAAAGCGGCCCTACTTTATAACCTTCCTGACACTTGCGCCTGACTGCATAGCCTTTAATTTCACCGTTTTGTAAAAAACATACAGACTTACCCTGAGGTTGTGATAACCACGCTGCTAGAAATTGCTCACGCGTAGCACCAAAACATGGCTTATCGTAAGTTAAAATATCGGGAATATGTTCTTTTGTAATATCAACAACGTGCGTCGAACGAGTTGTCGCATTGGCTAATTTTAGAAAGCGTTTATTCTGGTAATAAGGCACGTAACCGATGCGCTTGTATATTTCGACATTTTCCAGCACACCATCAATGCCAACATTTCGATCGCCGCAATACGCTAAGCGGTGTTTGGTCAGGGTTAAACCATAACCTTTACCTCGATGCTCAGGTGCAACAATATACAAACCACAAAACGCATACGCGTGATCATAAGTGACCGCACTGCCAACTGCGACAATTTCACCGTTTAACTCTCCAACAAAAAAGCCATTGGGATCTGCCAAATAAAACAGCTCAGCATCGTTTAAGCCTGGGTTCCAACCTTCTCTTGCAGCCCAATCAATGGCGATTTTTAGCTCATCAGCCAACATAGGACGAATTGTAAATTCTGACATGGGTTCAACTTTTAAGATAAATAAAGCATTTATTTAAAGTAACAGAAGTTATTGTCGATAAGATAGCGATAACTTTTAACCAAGGAATGTTATGAGTATTTCCAGCATTAATAAAATACCCTTTGCCATTCACCCAACAAGCTCTGTTGTCACTGCAAATGAGCAAGATAATGACGATTCGAGTAACGAAAAAGACGGAACAACCGTGTCAATCTCACCTGAAAGTTGGCAAAAACTAAAAGAAAGTGAAGAGGAGAAAGAAGCCAAATTAAACGCCTTACCCAAACATATTAAAGACATGATCAAGGCAATTGAGCGCATAAAAGAGCAAATCGAAATGGCTGAAGAAATGCTAGCAAAAGCCAAAGAAGCTGATTATTCCGATGAAAAAGTAAAAAAAGCAGTCATTGACAGCCAGCAGAGTTTTTTAAACTCTTTAGAAATTGCGCGCTTCGATGCAATTCAAGCACTGCAAGATGCGATGAAAGAGGCCGGTATTGAAGACGTTAGTATCATTACAGACTTAATGTCTTAAAGCGATAAACCGTGTATACCTGGCTAATAAAGTGGCGCAATTATTAAAAATTGCGCCTTAATGCGTTATTCACTCAAACTTACTCGATAACCATAATCAGCGTGTTATGTATTAAACACTTACGCATACGGATTTTCTGATTATAGACACCGTATTTTTTAAAAGACTACCGTTTCTTCCTCTTGCTTAAACATGTTTAAAAACATTTAAGTGAAAAAAATAAATGATTCGGTTAAATGCCTTTTAAACCTCCAACCCTATTGCCACATCAAATGACGAATGCAGTTAACGTATTTTGAGTGCCGAGAGGGTCTTAACGGGCAGGTAGCCAATAAATCACTTAACGCAGCTTCATTATCCGCGTTTGTTTTAAGCTCCAGTAAGACATAATCACCCAAAGCTGCAGCACGCGTTAAATTTGCCTGCTGACGATACCGTTGATCGTATGATTCAATGTTACTATCAAACGTTGCTCGAATGGACTCATCACCTGAAATATAATACTCCCGACGGTAGCGGCAGATAATAATTGGAGAATGTTCTGTATCCCATAAATACTGAGCATTCACTGGCAAAGATTGGTAAGCGTTTTTAAGTGCGTAAAGCCATGAAAACTCGGGATTTTCGAACTGTAATGCGGTATCAAACGTGACCTTAAACCCTTTGCCACCTTGGCGGTGCTTAAATTCGAGTTTGGCCTGATGAGCATGATGCAGCTCACCATACCAGCGAATGCGTACTTTTTTACGCGTACTAATGCCACTTAAATTTTCTTCAAAGCGTGCTAAAAACGGCGTATCTAGGTACAAACTATTAATATCTCGTGGTGCAAAATGTTCACGAAACATCATCGAGTGCGCCATTAACCATATATACACTTCTTGTAATCGATTTAAAGGAACTGGCACTTTAACCTCAAACCGATATTCTCTATGCTGTAGGTTCATTTTGGTTTATCCGATTTCATTACTGTGTTGTATAAGTCTTTCACATCAAGCGCTTCAGTGCGCACAGCTAGCCCATTCACGTGTAATTGACTACCCAATTCCGCTGTATTCTTGCCACTGCAGTTGGGATCAGAACATAAGTAATCACTAACTCGCATTATCGCAGGGCCAAAAATCCGCTTTTTCGAATAACTCATTAACGCTTTATGTTGAATGTTAGACGCACGCACTCCGTCAGCTTCAATTAAGGAGCTGTCTTTGGCAACCAAGCCAAAATTTACATCGTCAAATTCAGTGTCACTGACAAACAATTGACTGCGCTCACCCGCTGAAATGGCTTTGTCACGCACATTATTAAACTTGGCATGTTTTACCGTAAGCGTTGAGCCACTTACATCTAAGCCATCACCACCAGAGCGAAAACCAATATTGGTAAATTGACTGGTATCAAGTACACCAGTGCAAAAATCGCAATCAAATGCATCAGACAACGCGTTTTTGATGGTTAAGTCGAATATATCCACCTTTGCATTAATAATGTTTAAGCCATCTTCAGATTGATTATCAGTAATTTGCACCGAGCGCATATTCACCTTGCCTTTAACAAAATAAATAGCGCCTCGTGGCTGCCACAAGCCAAGTTTTGGGCTACTGGCATAACTTATTTGCAGATGTTCAACTTGGTTTATGGTATTTACGTCATTTGAGAAAACACTTAAGCCTGACCACTTGGAAGTATCCGCTTGGCGCGTCATAACAACGGGTTGATGCTGTGTTCCTTGACTATGAAGTGCGCCAAACACCATCAAACCTGCATACCGGCTAAATTTAAGCGTAGTTCCTTTAGGGATCACCACTTGTGTATTCGGCGGCGTCACTAAATATTCATTAATAAGCCATTCGCCCGGCTTAAATACCCATTTATTTTCGGTTTGTGTAATAAACGCTTGATAATGAGATGCGTTGAACGGTGTGATGCCACCGCGAGGAATAAATGCCAATGGAGGCGTGTCTTTTTGAAAATAAAAACTGTCTGTGCCTTTATCTTCAAGTCCCGCACGTACCTTGATTGCATGTAAACGCTCTGGCAAAGTAACCGCTAATGTTTCGCCTGCGGCAATAGTAACGGGTAGCTCATCATTAATTTGCTCAAGTGGCGAAATTTCTTGGCGTTTTGTAACACCTTCAATGCTTTTAATCGTCAGTGGAACTCCTTGATTATTCACCACCGACCACACAAGTTTACCATTTTCATTTTTTAATCGACTTAATAGATCCCATGGCGCTAGCGCGCTAAACCCATCCATTTGCTTATGCAGCTCTTCGCTCACTTGCACAATACTCTCACACTCATCAGTTTGGTAATTAGCAGCCCAACAGTTAGCTTGTTGCTTCATTACCTGATAGTTAAATGGCGTAGCGAGTGGACTATCACTGTGCAGCGATTTGATAAATTGCTTGTCGTAATCAGCCAGTGCTGGAATAAGCGTAGTATCAAGGCTCGCAATTAAACGCTGTTTAGCTGTCAAATAATGTTGCTTGATATTAGCGTCTGCAAGCATTGCCTTGCTTAGTGCGAATTGATGACTTGGCGGTTTCATTAACCAAATATGCGCAGCTGGCGTTACCGCTACATCGCTTTGGATCGGTTCGAGTTTGGCGATATGCGGGTTGTAATACCAACGCCAGTTATTCCATGTCAGCGCATGCCATGCTCCCCATAAATCAACCATTGCAAGATATTGCCCCATGCGCTGCGCATCAAATACATCGCTTGCTGGGCGCGTGCCTGTTAAAAAGTCATCTAACAGTGCCAAGGCAATTTGTCGTTGATTAGCAAGTGCTTGATTTGCCAAAATGGTTTTGCGTTGCAAAACTCTCGGCTTCAGCGTACGAATCACTTTGCCGTTTTCATCTGTTGTTTGCGATACTAAATCAAGTCGTGTAATCAAGCCTTCCGTGCGGTTATTAACCGCCAACAAATCTTGACTAAAGGATTGTTCAAACAACATAACGCCCCAATCTGCACCATTAACAATTAAGCGCACAGGAATATTTTTCGGCGAAACAATGTCAAAGTTGCTAAGCGCTAAACTTTTGGCAAACAGGTTCGGTCCCTGGTTTACACGCACACTTGGCGCAACTAAGGCGAACTTACGCGATTCAAACAAAGCTTGTTTTTTCTTAAGTTCAACTTTTAGGGACCAGCGTATTCGTTTATTCACGTGATCTAACATATCACCTTGCAAGCGCACTTTTGCAGTATGGCGTTCCTTACCATATACAATGGTGGCTGGCACTTGGCTACGCAGTTCTGGGATCATGCCACGCTCAAATGCAGTGCGTCTGTCATTTTCAAGCTTAAGCCAATCCTGATACTTAATATCGACCTTGATGAGTGGTAAATCGGTGTTGGCTGATAAGTAACTTTGCGGAGCCTGCACTACACTGCGCATTAATTGCAACGCTTTGTCTTTACCTGAAACATGCTCAGCAACAAACCCTTTATCAACTAAGTATCGTTTGACTGCACCTGCAGATGGCATTAGCAAAATTGCTAACACCAGCAGGCCACCTAATAGTTTTATGCGGTCACCTTTCGTTGGTGATTGAATCGGAGTATCTAATCGCATGGCTAAACCCCCGCAATATTATGTTGCTCCAGCAGCGAAATATTGATACCAGAAAACGCGTTTGACAGTGCCTTCATACACAGGTCAATTTGGCTTTCATCGCTTACTGAAATAAAGAAGTTGGCGTCAAAACGATTATCTGCAATATCAATACGGCGTAATTCAATTCTATCGGCATGTTCACTCAACAAACTTTTAAGTTGCGAGACCAGTTGCGTATCTTTTAAGCTTTGATCACTAATAAAATTAAGCGACAAGAACAAACCGTTTTCTTGTTTGCTTTTATCGTCGCGTTTTTTAACCCAACCAATTAAGAACAGAGTGACAAAACACGCAACTACCGCGGCCAGCGTTTGTCCTGCGCCAAGCGCAACTGCCACACCAATATTCAAAAAGAGGTAAAGCAGTTCTTCGGGTTCTTTTATAGGTGTTCTAAAGCGTACTATCGATAACGCCCCCACCAAACCAAGAGCCAGCGCGAGTGATGCTTTGACTACTGTGATAATTAAAATCACGCTTAACATTAAAAGTGGAAACAAACGCGAGAAATCTTGGCGATTGCAAAACGCGCTCGCATATTTGCGAAAGTGCACACCTATAATGCTGGCCATTACAAATCCAATCAACAGATTGAGCACAAGGGCTGCAAGTTGCACACTTGCGTATGGGAAGAACATGTTGCGTATATCTTTAGGTAGAAACGCGATTAACATTGGGTCAACTGATTCCATAACGGCTCCTATTATATTGCTAACGTAAGTCATCGCGCAGTTGGCAGTGATAACAGTGTATCTACCCAACTGCGCTATTAATGACTCAGGCATAAAGCAATCCATAACTCGCAACCTTTCCTAGCACGCTATTAAAAACCAACAAAAAAGACAAATTAAACAAATAGTTATAATTTCAACATTAATACTGCTCCGCGCGAGCTATTCAATAACCGGCACCGCAGCTAGATAAAAATGCGTTGCAATTTGCGAATTTTCCGCCGAATTTTGCAAAAACGAGTAGTCGATAAACAACAATGGTTAACGCTTGCTACGCTGCAAATGCTCAGTCCGCTAGTTATTTTGAGAAAATTACACGCGATAATTCATAGCGTTAGAAAATTAAAACGCCACATCATTAACGCTTAAAGACGTTCGTGTAACTGCCATTGGATTTGTTTTTGCAAACATTAATCTATTCCAATCTGGCTAAGGCAACGTTATGAAAAACGAGGCAAGATATTCATACTCGCTATTGCACCTCGCAATTATGCTTAGCTGCACTTTACTGGGTGCGTGTAAATATGAAGCGGTTGAGCAAAGTGCAGCACAAGTAAATGACGCAAACACGTCGCAACCAGCTCCAGCTGATTTTCAGCTGCCATTATGCGATGGCGAATGCACATGTGATGAGGTGAGCATTGCATTCAATGATACTGGGTCGCAACTTGCTGGGGATTTTCCCGCTGGCAATTTTGCTAGCTGCAATAACCAATCGGGTTTCTTGCAAGATTGCGATATAGGTGCGGATGCTACGCAAAACCAAGACCTAGACGGCCATGCTGGGTTTAGTTTTACCAAGCTCGATAACGCTGGCAATAGAATTAATGATATGAATGAAACTGCATCATGTGTACTTGATAATGTAACCGGCCTTATTTGGGAAGTAAAAACCTTTGCTGGCTCTGGCGGCCTGCAAGATGCAAATCATACCTACACTTGGCGCGATGATAATTTCGGCGCATTTTCAAGCATTAACGGCGGTGATTGTGATCGTGATTGCGATAGCCAAAGCTATTTAGCACGACTAAATCAACAGGCATTGTGCGGTTACAATGATTGGCGTTTACCGAGCAAAATCGAGTTACAGGAAATCGTTAACTACCACACCAATACACCAGCCATTGATAGTAATTTTTTCCCACATACCAAAACCGCATTTTATTGGAGCAACACCCTCGATGTTGATGATGAGGGCAGCGTGTGGGCGGTCGATTTTAATGTGGGCCGTGTGGCTGGTGGCGTTAGTTCTACAACGCGCCATATTCGTGCGGTTCGTGGTGTTGACCGCATTCTTCAACAACTTCAACCGCCAACAAATGAAGAACAAGAAATTGAAAGCCGTCGTCGCTATGCACCACAACAAAGGTGTAATGCAATTGAAGCGAATACCGCACCTACTATACGTTACAAACAAGATCAAAACGGTAATGTAATCGATACCCTAACCGGACTAATTTGGCAAAAATGCGTTGTTGGCTTAAGCGGTGAAAACTGTGAACAAGGCGAAGCAGAAAAACTAGATTGGCAACAAGCATTTGAATACGCTAATACATTAAATGATAACACGCCAAATGCGCAGCCATGGCGCTTGCCGAGTATCAAAGAACTGCAACAAAATATCGAGCTTGCCTGCGAGGAGCCACCACTAAACCCGTTTGCGTTTAAAAACGTTCCTTTCGGTGAAGTGTGGAGTGCTACACCAAACCCACGTAATGATGACGCCAGTTATCACTACCAGTATCAAAATAGTATTGTCTTTTACAGCTCCCGACAAACAAAACACCACGTTCACTTGGTGCGCAGCTGTCAAAGCACTTTCTAAGGAGATAACTCATGAAAACAGTAATTTTAACCAGCTTAATACTTTGGCTTGTCAGTGCGCATGCATCTGAAAAGCAAAACGTGAACTTCTACGACTATTCAATTGGCGTAAGTTATCAATATTTAACCGCTAGTGATTATCAAGCTACCAATGACAGTGTCACAATCGATGGCGGTAATGCGCATGCAATCGGGTTGTATTACAAAGGTGAACCACATCGCTATTTGCAGTTTGCTACCGGAATGGATTACATGTACATGGAAGATACGTCACCGTTTACACAATCCGTAAAAAACGAATTTACCGGCCAGATCAGTAGTAAAGAGTCATCAATTACGGGGTTTGCAATGTATGCTGAAGCTGGCTTTAAATTCGCACCGCAAACTGTTGAGCGTATGTCATTTGGCGTACTCGCTGGTTATCGCTACAACAATATTGAACGCGCCGTATTTAACTGTGATAGCTGCGAAAGCCAAACATTAGATGACTTTGAAAGCTCACTTTATGCTAAAGCGTTTTTTGAGTATCAGTTAACACAAAATGTACATATTCAGCTCAATTATTCAAACTTTTTTGCTGACAAAGGCTTTGATAACGCCATCGGCTTACATATTAGTTTTATGGGGCTATAACTGTGAGTTGTTATGAGGTGGAAACGCAAATAAAGCGATGCAATGAGCATCGCTTTGCTATTTTATGAAATGATTACTGGCAGTCACTTATAAACTTCCACGGATCACCCGCTGTCGGCACATTATTTTGCGACCACCATTTGGCCTCGTATATTTTGCCTTGATAAGTCACTTGCATACCGCCCGTGTAAACCTCTGACGAACGCCATGCATTTGGACAAGAAACCCCTTGTTCAAAGCTCACAGAAATAGTGTGATTACTACTGATAGTATTAAAGGTATAAGCATTTGCTGCGCTGACCGTTACCCCATCAACTGTAATGTTTGCCACGCGATAACCACTGTCTGCAACAAAATTAAGTGTGAAGTCAGTGTTACCTTTTGCACTTAGCTCACCATTTGCATTAGGTAGTGGTGAAATACTGCCACCATTACCCACCACTGCCGCTGTTACCGTGTAATACACTGGAATATCGATTGTCGCGTCACTAAAGTTACCATTAACAAATGAAAAGTTTGCTGCACTTAGTGTTGTTACATCGGTATTTTTGAGCACTAGTCGTTTTTGATCGCCTTGCGACGCCGCTGCATCTAGTGTAATAACCGTATCCGCCCCCTCTTGCGTTAACACTAGCATCGAAAAACTGTAGTTAAACAGTGGCATACTAATCACTGTTTTTGCAGCATCAAAACTATTAACCGACAAGGTCATGTTCCAGCCCCAGTTTTGACTATTAAGTGGAACAATAAAGCCTAAACGGTCATATCCACCGGTTACATTATCAAACATATCTGGTGTTAAATCGGCGATGGTTAACCCCACCAACTCAACCGAACTATAAATACCGCCATCTGCTGCTTGCACGCCAACCACCAGCGCATTATCCGTTTCGTACGCTTTTAAATGTTTAAAACCAATCCCTGCGGTGCCACGAATTTTATCTAAGCGTGGATTAAAGTTATTAACCGTTTGCGAACCCGACCAAGCAATTTCATAAATTTTTGATTCTGCAATCACAGCACTTGGATTTGCGCTAATTTCAGCGGCGCTCATCCCTTCAATCACCACACGTTGATTAGCAAAGCTAAGCTCTGCACCTGCACCTGCAGCAACATCAGCTATCTGTAAATTTGCCAGTGGCGCTGATGCTGTCCAATCTCTTAGCACAATAAAATCTTCTGCAAGGGTGAAACCGCGCACTGTAGTGATAGCGCTGTCATTTTGATGTAACGCAAGCGTATCCACTCCGCCACCTAATATCACAAGATCATTACCCCAACCTGCGGATAATGTTTCTGCGTAGCTTGAGCCTTCAATTACATCGTCAAAAGGCGTATCGAAAATGGTATTATAACCGCCAAATTTATGTACATATTTAGTGATGCAAGTGCCTAATTCGTCACACGTAATTTCATCCTTTGTTAATAAACGTGCTGTGCCCCACGCACCGCGTAAATGTGCTGCGGCTAACAACCCCGACATAGTCGCTTGCACTTGCACTGGATTGCCATTGTCATCAACACCCGGCCAGCTTTTTGTAAGTGCTTCTGCCCATGTCATATTGGCATCACTTAACAATTGCGTCATCACTCCGTAATTAAAATGCATGGCGTCGCGAATAACCAATTCTTGTTTTTCTGGCTTTATTAAGTCGGCAAATGAGTTAACACCGTTTTTGCCGACGAATGTGCCTTGCCAGTTATTAACATCCGTTGCTAAGATTTTATTGCCATCAGAGCCAACGATTTCGACTAACGCTTCAGTTTCGCAACCAATCCACGTCGAATCATCAACAAAGACATAAAAACTGTCGTATTCAACACCGTCTACGGTAACCACTTTTGGGCTGTAATACCCTGCATCGATTAATACTGCTTCACCTAGCTGATAACCAACAAAGCCCCACGCATTCATTGAGTTGTACTGCATGCTCTTAAACATTTCTGGGTCGTTAGGGGTTTGCGCGTTGTAAAAATGGTCGACCCCCAGTTTAGTGAAAAACTCATTGATGGTAGTTGGCTCGGGGATCATGCTACCAGTTGAGCAATCACGCACCATACGACCGGGTGCACTTACCCGTGCATAGTTATAAACAGGATTATTGAGGTTTTCGAGATAAAAATCGGCGAGATTTGGGTTTATACCCGATTCAAAGTTTCGCAATGAATCTAAAAAGTCTTGAATACCAGTACCTGCATTAACATTACAGCTAATTAATACAGCCAGTGCGCAAGTAGTCATTTTAGCGTGACGCATTAGGGTGTCCTTCTTAAAATTGTTTACAAGTTGCTAATTTTGCAAAAGTTAAATTTAAGTATGCTTAAACAATCGCATTGTCTTGGTTAAACCAGAACTGCGCTAAATCTAATGGTCTAACATAATTCACACTAACGCTTGACTAAAATTTAGTCAATATAATTTACTTATTAATTTAACTTTTTATTTACATTTTAAAATGGTGATAATTGTGAGATAAAGATAAGGCAAACTGGGCAGCTTGCCTTAGGGGAACACGAGCCACTAATCTAAACAACATAATTCGGCCCATCTGTGTTAGACAGATAAACGTTGCTGATGTGGTATTGGTAATACTTTTGCATTCAACAACTAGGAATATAGCGGTTTGAGGCACATTAGCCTCAAACCTTTTATTTAAAAGCGAATGCTGGCGCCAACAAAGTAACGGGTACCGAATTCATCCACACTGTGAACAATATTGCCCGCTTTAGGTTGACGCAATACCAATGCTTCGTTGAGCAAATTCACCGCTTCAAATGACATATCTACATTTTCTGTAACATGCCAAATAACCGATGCATCTAACTGATCATACGCATCATTTAAGCTGTCTAAGCTACTACCATTGTACTGACGGACCCAGTCATCACGGTAGTTATAAGCTAAACGTACACTAAACATTTCGTTTTCAAAGTAACCTGATAAGTTAAATGAGTTTTTAGACACTTCTTCAATTGGTACTTCTTCACCGGCTGAGTTAGTACGTGCACTGTCGGTATACGTGTAATTAAACTGAGCACCAAAACCGTTACCAAAGTCGTGTTGGTATTGTAATTCAATACCTTGCACATCAGCGGTGCCCACGTTACGAGAACGTGTCACTAAACACTCCGGACCACACCCAGCATAGTTCTCTTTTGCTGTGGTTTGCTCTATGTAATCACTAATATTTTTTATAAAGAAAGTCGCACCAACAATCGATGACGGATTAAAATAATACTCTAAACCCATATCGTATTGATCTGATTTGTATGGATTTAATTCAGGACTGCCTACATTAGCTGTTTGAAAACTTTCAGAGATAATGTCTGCTACTTTCATATCGTCATAGTCAGGACGCGACACCGTCGAGCCTGCTGCAACACGGAAAATAAGATCATCTGATAGGTCCATTGCCACATTCACACTTGGCAAGTAATTGGTATAAGACTTTTCAACTTCACCCGCTACACCGTTAATTTCGCCAACTGAAAGAATATCAGTATCGACGATACGCAAGCCTACGTTACCGCGAAAGCCTTCACCTGAAAAATTAGCTTTAACATAGGCCGCGGTAATGTCTTCTTCTATTGAAAACGCGTCACGTACAGAAATGCTACTTGGTTTATTTGCCTCGGCATAACGCCAAATATCGCGACTCGCTACTGGAAATGACGACATACTTCCCGCACGCCCTTCTGCTGAGTGTAGGCCAGATACAAAACCGCCATTAAAATCAGCTAACGAAAGACCCTCAGCCATTGCCGCTGCAAGGTCAAGATCTTGGTAATTACCTTGTGATGAAAACGCTTGTTGTTGATATTTTAAACCCGCTTGAATTGACGTTACTAAGTCGCTCTCTAGCAAGAAAGTAAAATCAGCCTGGGCGTAATCAATTTCGTTTTCACGAATGTAATTGATATAAGTAAACTCTTGAAATAAATCAAAGTTACTGTGTGAATCAAGATAGGCTGGATTCGTTGGGATAAGTTCCAGTGGACCAGCGACATCAAAGCTAAAACTTGAATTTTCGGTGTTGGTGATATCCCCCCACCACGTACTCGACTGCAACGTTTCACCTTTGGCATCCGATTTACCAATTACAAAATCAGCAGACCATGTATCTGCCTCATATTCAACGGTAAAGTTAAGCGCATCTGTTTGCATATCAGGTTTACGCAATACCGCATTGTTAAAAAGTGGCGCAAGTCCAGCACCTGATGCAAGCGATGTTGCTTGAGTAACGATGCCGTTTGCATTTTCAACTACCGAATCACCTTGCATTTGGCCAAAACCAACAATGGCAAACATCGCTGAATTGACGTGATCGTTCTTCAATTCAAATAAATTATAATTTAAGTTAAACGATAAATTATCGCTTGGCGCGTATTGCAATGTCAGTTGAGAGCTTGCACGCTCGCGATCTTCATCGAATAAAATAGATGACATAGCGCCATAAGAGCTACGCTCTACGCCATTAGAATCAGTAAACGTGGCGTTTCCAGCGGGGCCAAAATTCGACAAGGTTTCGCGGTATACCTTTGACTCTTCATTGGAATACGCGAGTAACACACCAAACGTTTCGCTGTCATTCTTCCAACTGCCTAACGCTGAATACGCAGGCGACCAGTCTTCAGCATTATTGTGATACATGCCTTCAACCGACGCAAATACGGTCCCAGCATCCATATCGAGCGGTTTACGGGTTTTAAGATTAACCGTACCGCCCATCGCGCCTTCATTAATATTAGATTCAACGGATTTATACACATCCATGCCAGCAATCTGCTCCGACGCTAACATTTCAAAGTTAAAGCTGCGGTTCATACCGCCCAAGTCAAACCAACCAACGCTTGCTACATTTTGACCGTTTAATAGCACCATACTGTGCTCAGGTGCCGTACCACGAATGGTTACTCCGTTCACTTCACCAAATGTTCTAACAACTGTCACACCAGGAATACGTTGTAGTGCATCACCGATGTTTTTATCGGGAAACTTACCAATATCTTCAGCTGAAATTGAGTCGACAACAGCATTGGCAAAGCGCTTTGTATTGAGTGCTTTGGTTAAACTTCTGCGAATACCACGCACTTCAATGGTCTCAATATTGTCATTTTCAGCCAGTTGTTTGCTTTCTTGCGCTGACAAATTAAAGGTCATGGCACAAAGCGCGGCACCAATACACAATGACAGGCGCGTTGCTTTTAGTGTTACCGCAACAGGTTGGTTAGTCTTCATCTTGTTGTCCTTATTATTATTTATAAGTTTTCAAATGTTATGTGGTCTCACTGCCGCTAACCAACTGAAATATCTTTGCATTCTCAGTCAACTCGCTCCGTCAAAGCACTGCCTTCTCCCCAGACGCATGCAATTGCCACTTTAGTTTATTTGTATTAGTAAATTATTTTGATTAATTATTTATTAAATCATTTTGACTAATTGTCAAGCAATTCTCATTCTTTTTGTTTAATTTCTATAAAAGTGACGCAATGTATTTTGCGGCACAAACACGACTTGAGTATGCACAAATGTAAGTCGCCAATTCTGTATAGTCCGTTAGTTCGTAATCTGAGCGCATAGCAATCACCACTACTTGCTTGCCAAAGCGTTTTAGCGCGCGTTGTACTAATTGCTTTTGCTCCGCTACATCAAAGCTTTCTCCGGGCAGCGGATAATCTTCGGTAACAATTACAAGCGGTGTTGAAATTGTCTCATCACTACCTTCAAGCAACGTTAAAATCTCATCAAAAGGTAATAAGTTAACTTTACTTGTGCGCTGTTGTAGGCCCTGAATAATTGTATCTTTTGCAGATCGGGGATCGTTTGGCCCAATACCTCGACTATTTACTAAGCTGTCATATTTTTTCGGATGCGCGGCAAAGGTGAGAGTAAACTCACGACCAGTAAGTGGCCAATTCCCCACCTCATTACGCAACACCGAAACGCTACTACTAACCGCCGTTTCAATTAACGCTTCAATATCGTCTGCAGTTAAGTGCACCGGCGTTTTTACAACATTGAGCTTGTCATATTTAAACGACAACACATGGTGTAACCGTTCGTTTATCACGGCTTCATCAAGTTGCCCTGATTCAACTGCGTGGATCACCCCATTTAACGTAGCAAGTTGCAGCGCTTTATAATCAGTTGCACTGTTTTCATAGTGCTCTTCGCTTAGCATCACTAAATGCGCACCTGCTTTTAACGCTAAAATCGCAGCTTCAGCAGGTTGGTAGTTTTTACGCATTGCCCACATATTCATACTGTCGGTTATGATCAGTCCATTAAAGCCCATTTGTTGCTGTAGCAAATTGGTTAAGATTTTTGATGACAATGTTGCAGGGTAAGTATCGTCAAGCTGTGGGAAGCAAATATGACTTGTCATAATCATCGATACACCGGCATCAATTGCCGCTTGAAACGGTAACAAATCACCCTGTTGCAGTTCGCTCAACGTTTTGTCGACGGTTGGCAAACATTGATGGGAATCACTATGCGTGTCGCCATGACCTGGAAAGTGTTTTGCCGTTGCCAAATTGCCGCCGCGTTTAATACCCCTAACTGCTGCAGCAACATGCGTTGCGACCTGCTTAGGTGTTTCTCCAAATGAACGCAAACCAATAATCGGGTTATTTGGATTGGTGTTAACGTCAGAGCAAGGCGATAGCAGTGTGTTGTAACCAATTTCATGCATTTGCTCAGCATATACCTGATACATTTGCTCAGTTAGCTCTGCTTTATTGGCTTTGCCAAGAGCCAAATTTCCCGGCCCTAAATCGGTGTGCTTGGCTAAAATCCCCCACGAGCCTTCTTGGTCAACACACAGCAATAAGGGGGCATCGCACGCACGTAACTGGGCTTGGTGTTGCAGTTCGTCAGCTAATGTTTTCGCATCTTTAGGTGTGGCAGCGTTGTCATCGGTAATATAAAAACCACCCACATGATGTGATTTCACCAACTGTTTCGCATAATCAATATCGGGCCCAGCAAATGCCAATACAAAGAGCTGCCCAACTTTTTCAGCTAACGTCATAGTGCTAATTAACTGAGTTACTTTACTGTTATTATTCATGATTTCTCCAAATTTAGGCCGCAAGAGACCGCTTTTATGAATTAACATAAAAGTAAAAACATTGGTTAAGTGAAACTTTTGCTATTTGGCTTAGCGCTAGCAATCGCGCAAAAGCCAAAATCCGTTAAGCAACCTTGGACGTAGTAACGTCGAGTGCTGTTTTTGCGCCCGTGATTAAACTGACTAAGTCTTCTTTCGTAACATCAGAAACAGATACATCGGCAACAGATTGTCCTTGATATAGCACTACTGCCCTATCGCAAGTATCAATCACATGCTGCATATTGTGGCTGATCAGAAGCACTGCCACCCCTTGCGAGCTAATCACATTTATTAATTCATTTACCTGAGCACTTTGCTCAACACCTAGGGCCGCAGTCGGTTCATCCATAATCACAATGTCCGCGCCCCAATTTACCGCTCTGGCAATAGCAACCGCTTGTCGTTGCCCCCCAGAAAGTGATTGAATTTGCGCCTGAAAGCTCGGAATACGACTGTTTAAGCGATTAATCGCTTTTTTGGCGCGCTTTTCCATGGCTTTTTTATCAAGCCAACCAAGCGCACGTAATAGCGGGTTTTTATGCTTTATTTCACGGTTCAAGAATAGGTTATCGGCAATATTAAACTCTGGCACCATGGCGAGGTCTTGAAACACCGTTTCAATTCCCGCATCACGCGCTTGCTCTGGGTTGGTTATGTTTACGGTTTTATCATTCACCAAAATACTGCCGCTGTCGGGCGCATGAATGCCTGATATGCAGCGCACCAATGTTGATTTACCCGCGCCGTTATCACCTAACAAACCCACCACTTCACCTTTGTTGATTTTAAAGCTGACATTTTTTAACGCAGTTACCGCACCAAAGCTCTTTTTAATGTCTTTTAATTCCAGTGCAACTTGATCTAATGCTGTTCTAACCATTTTTAATCTCCTTAACACCAATTGCTACGGCAACAATTAATATTAGGCCTCGAGCTATCATTTGTTCATTGGTCGAAAAGCCAGATAAAATCAAACCGTTATTAATTAAGCCCATTAACCATGAACCAAGCACCGCACCAATAATACACGCACGCCCGCCAAATAAACTCGTACCACCAATGGCAACTGCAGCAATCACGGTAAGCAAATCTGCCTCGCCTAATGTATAGCGCGCGCCATGTAAACGGCCCGCATATAAAAGCCCTGCGAGCGCTGCTGCCATAGATGAAATGACTAAGGCATAAATACGAATGCGCGTTACCTTAATCCCCATAGCAAGCGCCGCTTTAGGGCTGCCACCAACCGCCAAAAGGTGTCTGCCAAAGGCCAGTTTGGTTAATGCCACATAGCCAATCGCAGCAATAACAACCGTCCATACTAATAACGATGGAATGCCAAATAATTCGCCTGCGCCAAAAAATCCGGTGAAGCAACTATTAATAATGGGTACCGATTCTAAATTAGTGAACTGACGCGCAAGCCCTGTGATAACACCCATTGTGCCAAGTGTGATTAATAACGAAGAAACCTGTAATCGCTCAATTAAAAAGCCATTTATTAAACCGACAAACAAGCCTACGCACAGAGCGCCAAGTACCGCCAATGGTATCCCGGTATACTGCAACAAAACCGCACCGACTAAGGCTGATAATGCCACCACGGCGCCAATAGATAAATCTATATGACCCACAGCGAGCGCAAATGTTAAGCCAACAGCCATCACGGTAATAGGCGCTGTTTGACGAATAATATTCATAAAATTAGTCAAACTAAAAAATGCGGTGTCATGCAGTACAACGGCAAAAAGCAATAACACAGCGACGAAAATATAGTAAATAAATAGTTCACGCTTAAAGGCGTATTTAGCGACAAATTCGGCAATGCGCGATTTTGTCTCTATGGTAGTTAAGTCACTGGCACTCATTATTTTTCCTTATTGTTTTAGTGCAAGGTCAAGCATTTTAGGCAATGGCGCTTTAAATGCTTGTTGCCAAATATCAGCAATATTGTCTTTCGTAACAGCATCATATGGCACCAAAGTAAAGTGCGGTGCAGGTAGATCTAATGTTGCTAATGCACCTAACTTAGCCATCGTCGCGCCAATAACATAAGGCCTATCGGATATGGTTGCGAGCATGTTGCGCTGCATCGCCATATCGAGCAAATTATTAACGCCAAGGTCGTGTGTTACTACTTTAATATCGCGATTACCAAATGAACGCAGTGCCTCAATAACACCTTCTGCTGCGGCATCCCAAGATACATAAATCACATCCAGATCAGGATGTTGCAAAATCATTGCCGCGGCGATTGCACTTGTTTCATGCTCTTTAACAAAGCCTTTTTCGACAACAATTTTATGACCCGCCAAGGTGGAAACTTGTTTACGAAATGCGCTATCGCGATTATTGGTAATAAAGTACTTTGCATCGTGAAAAATCATGCCTATTTTGGCGTTCTCACCAAATGCTTGTTGAATACTTGTTGCTGCAGCTTTGCCCATTCCGAACATATCGTCAGTTACAATGCCAACATACTCTTTGCCATGGCGAAAGCCTGGTATTGGGTTGCTTAACAGTACTAACTCTGCACCTGCATTGATGGCTTTTTGGTAACTTTGCTTAGTGCTTGTGCCATCAACACTGAGTGATAACAAAATGTTAGGTTTTAATGCGGTGATATTTTCAAGATCAGCAACTTGCTTGGCCGGATCAAACTGTGCATCAGTACTGGCAACCACTTTAATGCCAAGCGCTTCAAAAGTATCGCTCGCACCGCGAGATACTGCGCTTATCCAAGGGCTTGCACCATGCCAAGCCATAGCTGCTGTAAGCGATTTTTGTTTAATCTTTTGGGCTTGTTCTTTGCTTATCGTAATTGATTTTGCTTGTTTTGCCTGTTGCCAATCGATATTTTGTTCATCGGCGTGAGTTGGCATGGCGAAAGAGATGAGTAATCCCGCGGTTATTGGGATTAGTTTTTTTAATTTCCTAATATTTCGCCAAATTGGCTGTCCTTGCTCTTTCATTTTTGATTTCTTTTTATACAATGGATTGTGTTATATTTATGCAAATGGTCAATTATGTCAAATGTTTTGACTAATTAATTCTGGCGAAAAATACCAGTTAATAATTGCACATCCATCATTACTCAATATATCATCGTTTAAACTTCTGAATTTTGGGATAAAAGCAGGACATTTCTTTTGAAAGGATCAAACGCAAAGCAAAATAAAGCGCTTAATTTACGCTTAGCCCTGTCCCAAATTGTTGCTTTGGGTCCAATCTCCCGCGTTGAGATCGCTCGAAATACTAATCTGACCAAACAAACAATTACCAATATGGTTGAAACCTTATTGGAGCATGATCTGGTGTCTGAAGTTGGCATAAAAAAAGCCGAAGGTGCCGGTAAACCCTCAAAAATGCTCTGTTTTAATGAGAAAGCGGCGTATTCGATTGCCATTCGCATTATGGAAAATGAGTTGTTTGTGGGTATGTTTAAACTCAATGGTGACTGCATCAATAGCTTAACTACGCTATTTTCACATGATGAGCTGGTGAGTAAAGCCACTTATTTAGTAAACACCTTAGTTAATATTGAAAATATCGATAGCAGCAAGGTGCTTGCCGTAGGTCTTGCCATGCAAGATAGCAATAACTTTGCTTTAGATGCGCACAAAGTAGCAAAAGAAACCCAAGTCGCCCTTGCCGAAAGCCTAAACTTACCTGTTGCGTTAGAAAGCACCGCATCCGCGTGTGCCGCTTACCAAATGCTGTTTGGTGAAGCTCAAACGCTGCAAAGTTTTGTTTATGTACATATAGGTAATCGAGTTGAATCATCCGTTGTTTATAACCGCGACATTTTGCTAGGTCAAAACGGCCTAACAGGTGCGTTAGGCGATATATTTGTTACTCCCGAAACGGATAACGATACTGGCGAACTGGGCCGTTTAAACGACTTTTCATCGCTTAATTCATTAAAAGCGGCGCTCAATATTGATAATCAAAAGCACGATGATTTTTTAGCGAATTTAACTGCCGATAATAAGCTTCTTGAAAGTTGGGTTAATCGTGCGGAAGAACCAATGCGCATCGCGATTCATACAATAGAATCTATTTTTAATAGCCAAACGATTATTTTAGGCGGCGATATAAACGAATGGTTACTCGATACCTTAATCAAGCAGCTTCGCCCTTACATTCCAAGCATCGCACAATATGGCGAGCGTCAAGTTATCCGCTTAATTAAAACCCCAGAAGTTAGCCAAATCACGCAAAAGGGTATTGCTACGTTACCACTTTATGCGGCATTAGGCTTTGAGAACCATCATATTCTTTACTGCCCAACCGCGCTACAAGCAACGCCTTTGCAGGCACTTATTTACGCATTAGACGCATAAAAAAACACTTGCTGGTTGAAGGCAAGTGCTTTTATGGTTGAGATACTGTAACTGTAAAATTATAAATGTTATTTATGACGAATTAAGTATGTCGCTAATGCTGCAACTGAGCCGATAACTACTGCACTTGCCATACCTGCACCCACTAATGTGCCAATGGTTGCGCCTAATGCAAAAATTGCGATACCGCCCTCTACCAGGTGTGAAACGTCAAAATCGAATGTTGTGTTATCTGCTGTTGTCATGGTCTTAATCCTGTTCTGTTGATGGGTTTAGTATAGGCAGATCCACGAACTGAAAGTTGGCTTTGTGTTTAGCGGTAAATTTAAGTGATATTTGGTAAAAGCAGAGGATAAAGCGTTGAACAGAGTTAAAAATAAAAAAGGCGCAAATCTAGTTACTTGCGCCTTTTCACTCAAACACCAAAGCGTGTTAGGTTTTTAATTGTCCAAGTTGCTTGTGTTTCTCTTCAACTAGATGTGTTAGTTGTTGCGCCGCTTGTTCAACGGTATCGGCCAGCTGTGACAGTTCCGCTGCGGCATCTGAAATACCTGTCATATTGGCACTTAAATCTTCGGTTACTGCACTTTGCTCTTCCGCGGCTGTAGCGATTTGCGTTACCTCATTTGAGATAAGGGCCAGCTCATCAACCATTTCTCCCATTTGCGACGCGGCTTTAGCACAGTGCGCCATCGCATCGCTAGCTTGCGATACTGATTTTTCGATAATTGATTCAGATGTGCCAACCTCACTTTGCAGGTTATCGATCAATTGGCTAATTTCATTGGTTGATTCTTGTGTTTTCGATGCGAGCGAGCGAACCTCATCAGCAACAACCGCAAAACCTCGCCCTTGTTCACCTGCACGCGCTGCTTCAATTGCCGCATTTAATGCTAGCAAGTTAGTTTGTTCTGCAATCGAGCGGATCACATCAAGAATATGCGTAATATCATTACTGCGCTGAGCAACGGCAACAATTGATTCTTTTGCACTACTTACATATTCGGTCATGGTTTCAACCGAGTGAGATGCTGCCACAATACCCTGTTCGCTCTCTTTTACCTTTAAGTTGGTATTGTTTGTGGTCATCGCAGCATTTTCTGATGAGCGAGCGACTTCACTGGCGGTCGCACTTAATTCATTAATCGCCGTAACAACACTGTCAATTTCCATATGTTGCATATTTACTTTGGCTTTTATTTCCTGCGCAGCCTGTGAAGTGTTTGCGGATTGACTAAACGAGTTATCCGCCAACTCTTTTAAGCCATCAACCATAGTACGCAGCTTTTGCGTAAACATATTAAAACCAGCCGCCAGTGAAATGAGTTCTTCGTGTTGCGTAACCGTTAAGTTCACGGTTAAATCCCCTTCACTGCTGGCTAAGTTTTCGATGCGCTGTTTTATATCGGTAATTGGCTGGATAATAGTGCGTAAAATGACGATTGAAATCGCAATTGCAATTACCGATACCAAAACACCAATAAACATCATGGTACGGCCTACTGACGCGGTTGCTTTAGCTTGGCTTTGTGCAAGTGCTACCGCGTTTGCCAATGCGACATTTTTAGGTAATTCTAAAATTAAGCTCCAAGTAGTATTAGCCGCTTTAATATTGATTGGCATAGAAAAAACCAAATTCTCTCCAATTTCAATATTATCTTGGCGCTTGCGTATTGCCATAATGTTTGTCGCATCACCATTGGTAAGTGACTCGCTTAACGGGCGCGCCAGCTTTTTATAATGACTTGAGCCAACAACTAAACCAATATCACTTAAAATAGTCACTTTAGCTTGCCCATTGTATAGGCTTTGCGAAATGCTCTCAGTAAGTGATTGGAATTTAGGTAAATTAATATCACTGCCTACCAAACCAATAAACTTGTTATTGCGGATGATTGGCACTGTTAGTGACGTCATCAATTCAGATTTGCCGGGCTCAATTTCATAGAGATACGGTTCCATAATACAAGGCTTACGCGTATCCATGGCACACAAGTACCATTCACTTTCTCGAAAACCGAACTCATTTTTTGCATGTAAGTATTTTTCAGCAGCATCTTCAACTTGATGTTGTAATAAGCTGCCATCGTTTTCACGTGTAATGTAAATTTCGAGCGTACCGGCTCCTGGCACCGAGTGTGTAAATCCAGTGGTAAATTCACTATCGCGTTGGTCGTAGCCATTTGCTTCAAATTGCGCATAAATGGACGAAATATCAGGGTTTTTAGCAAGGGCACCGCGTGTCATTTGATAAACACTATCACGTGATAACGGAGAACTTTCTGAAGTATTGGCCAAGCCACCCGACAAAGTTAATGGAATTTTATATTCTGTATTGATGTAGCCCGCAATCTCCGTGGCATAAAATTGCGTTTTGGCCATTAATTTATCGTTTATTTCTGCAAGCAATACGTCCTGTACTTTAGCGCTTTGCGTATCATTATTAGTGTTTAATTGAGACCAACTAATAGCAACCAAAGTAATAACCAGTAAAGCCAAGGTTATTGAGATAAACGCTATTAGTTTTGTTTTGATTGAGAGGTGATGCATAGATGTAGCGACTCTTTGTTTTTGTACTCAATTAAATATAGTCAAACATCAGAGAAATAAGAATTTTTTTGCGCTAAGTGGCGAGTATTTGAGCAAGTGAACCAACGGCAAAGTTACTGCAATTAACTAATGCGATGTTAAATAACAAAAATACGGTTCAGCCAAATGTTTTTGACGTGTTTAATATGCCTTGCTAGCTGCTGCTTTTAGCTTGTTTTCTGACTAAAGTCACAACTTTTTACGTAAGCAAACCAAGGGGCATCAAAACGCGATGATTGCACTTTTGGCGCTTCTAGTGCGAGTAAAATCCCCATCGGCTGAGCAAGGTATTTTTCAACAACCACTTGCTCGCGATAGTCCACTATATAAGCAAACTCTTGTAATAATTGAGTGCGCTCGGCTGCTGATGGTTTTTGCTCTTTTAAATCTAAATAACGAGCGTGAACCCAAGTGAGTAACGCGTGTGACCGTTCGTTTGGAAATGCCTGTGCTTTTCTTGAAATAGGCGCATACAAACGTTGAAAATTAGTGAGCTGCTCTTGAATTACAAACGTCAGTAGCAGATACGTGCCAGTGTTAATATTACCCGCGCGTTTATTGATTGAGGTAAAGTATTCAAGTGCGTCTCTAAAGCGCTGCTCTGCAACACTAATTTGCCCCTGCTCTAACGCTATTAAACCTAGATTGTGGCTTGTCATCCCCATCATATTTACGTTGCGACTTGCCTTCGCTAGCTTAAACGAGTATTCAAACAGGGATTTAGCGCGTTCCAAATTATTAACCTGGCGAACTACCAACGCCAAGCTGTTGTTTAATATTAACTTTAATCGATCATTTTTAGCATGCTGATAGGAACATTCAAAGCTCAACTGAGCATCTTCCAAATAATTATTTTTTCGCAGCCAAATGCCCAGTGCACTTGTTACTGTCGTGATATTCTCAGTAAAATACGGATGGTTATGATGTTCAAACAAGCCTTCAACAGCCAAATAAAGCTCGTCTAACTTATCTAACGGCAATGCAGCTCGCGCTATCAGTATATTTAAGTCAATTTGTTGTTGCGTTGTTAACCCAGTATTTTGCTGCAAGTTAGTTAGAATTTCATAACTTTTTGAGGGTTTAACTGTTAAATAATCCTTGGCTTCTTGCAGCTGTTCATCAATGGGATCTGCACTCAATAACGTTGAAAATGTAATTATCAGCAAATAAATAAAGCGCACAATTAAACCCCATCAGGTACCACAAAAATTTAACCTAAACCTATTTAGGTATAACACATAGCATCAATAAACTTTATAACTCTGGCAAATTATTTTCATAGGGCTTACCAGTAAACTCTGCCATATTTTTACACACGTTTACCGCTACACCTCGTTCTTTGGGGTTTGCCACCGCAACATGAGTGCCATCGTTTAAAACCATATAAACACGGTACCTCTGAGTTGCGGCTTGAGCAGTCATTGCTCTAAAACCCTTTATATCTTTGAGATGATAAACACGGTTAAAAACGGTGTATAAATTACTCGCCTTAAGCTGAATTGTTTGTGAGCTTAAATTCATACGGCAAACATAGCCGCCAAACACGCCGAGCCAACCCAGCCAACAAAAAAAGCCTGATACCCAAATTGGTAAAGACCTTGCAGAATCAGAACCTAAAACACTTACAATGCCAACAAATAAAATCACTAAACTTAGCAATCGTAACAATAACTTAGCAATACCTGTAACGCGATAAACCGCTTCATCATTAGATAGTTTGTTAAAGTACATTAAAGCACTCCATACTTAACCAATGCGCCGAGCACGGTAAAAAAGAAAAAAGGCAGTGACAACCTAATGATTGATTTACGATCCCATATTTCAATATACAGATCGCTTTTATCATTGAGTGTTTCAGTTTGGTCAAGTGGCGTAATATCAGCAGCCTGCATATTGTCAAAGCTAAGCGGTGTTTTGCTAGGCCAATTTGAGATGTTTTCTGTTACAGGCAACTTATAGTGCAAAGACAAAAACGCCAACAAAGCGTAGGCATCTTGATAGTCGTCGAATACGTAGTTTTGCTCTGCCACGGTTATTTGATACGGGCCCTTCGTTCCAAGGCTGGTTAATTCGCATGTCAGCGCACTAAAAGGTGTTATCGCACTTCGTTTTTGAAAAAAATGCCAAAGTGATGTTGATAAATAAACTTGTTGGGTGGCGCTATCAAACTCTAGTAATCGCTTTCGACCGAATAACAGCAATGAAATGCCACAAAAGAATATAGCGGAAATGATAAAAGCGAGTCCGGCTGTTTGATGCAATGCGATTGCCATCACCACACTCGCAATACCAGGCACAAGCGCAACCAATGCAAACAATTTGGAGGTCATTTGACGCCTTGATGGCAAAGTAGCATTGCCACTTGCCGTTATTTTTAGCAAGCGTCTGACCAATTTGGGCAGAGTTTGATAATCCATTATTTTAACCATTACAATTGAGACTATTGACTCTGAAACTAGTCACAAAGAGAAACAGAGCCAAGCTTAATATCGACAAAGGTTACCACAAACAGTACGTTAACTGGCTAAAAAGTTACTAAGCGCAAATAAGCTACCCTACAAAAACGTACGTTAAATAATTAACTAGCGCGCTAATAACCAAAAATGGCAGCGTAAAAGTAATTTGTTATGCCGAGATCAGGTTACTTAACCACTCACTAAACAAACGAGCGGGAAGCGTTGCCAACGCGCTTTTATTAGGAATGTAATAACAAAGGTCAGACGTAACAGGCAAAGTAGTTAGCTCACACAATTCTCCGCGTGCCACATAACTTTTGGCTAATGTTTGTGAGCAAAACACGTACCCGCCATGATCTATGGCCTGTTGCAAAGCAAAAAGCTCTTGATCGTACTGGGTTAAGGCTAACGCTTGCGTTATGCCATTTTGGTTACACCATTGAGTTAATGGCACAGGCGGTAAATCGGGATTTTTCCATTTACAGGTATAAATATGACTTAACGAGGCTAAGTTGTTTTGCTCGCCTGCCGACTTGGCGCGATACACATTAAATACATCGCACTGCAAAATATCTTGGCTACTTACAACGCGTTTATCGCCTAAACGAATAGCCACAGCATATTGATTATGCTCAACGCTCTCTCCCGTTGAAATCGCAACCTCAATATCACCGTGCTTTGCGTTGAACTCTGCGAGCGACGGTAACAACACCGAGGCAGCAAATGACGATGTCGTGTTTACATTAACCAACTTACCAATATGCGTGATTTCATCTAACGCCTGTGCAATTGTTTGAAAACCCGAATTGGTTGCTTGTGCTAAGCGTTTTCCTAATTCGGTCAATTCTATTTTTCGCGTTTTACGTACAAATAATTGGGTATTTAAACGCGCTTCTAGCTTACTTACATGATGCGAAATTGCAGTTGGCGTTAATGCAAGCTCACTTGCTGCTAGTTTAAAACTGCCATGACGCGCCGCCGCATCAAATGCTTTTAACGCTTGTAACGATACTTGCAAAGCTAATCCCACCCTTTCTATAAATAAGTTTTACTCATCTATAAATGATATCAAATCGTTTGTCCGAAGCCACCTAGAAACGCATTATTCAACACACATTTTTAATAGAGGAAACATCATGACCACAATACTACACATAGATTCAAGCGTTAGAGCGATAGATAATGATAATCCCGCACACAACTCACTGTCTAAAAACATTGCTAAAACATTTTTAGACAGCTGGCGAGAAAGCAATCAGATAGATGAATATATTTACCGTGATGTAGGTGTAAATCCACCTCATTTTATTTCCCAAGATTGGATTGGCGCCGTGTTTACGCCAAGTGACAAAAGAAGTGCAGCGCAACACCAACAATTACAACTGTCAGATACCCTAATTGATGAACTAACGCGCGCCGATATCATTTTAATGTCAACACCTATGTACAATTACGGCATGCCAGCACAGTTAAAAGCGTGGTTCGACCAAGTCATTCGCATCAATAAAACGTTTGATTTTGATTTAGCCCGTGGCGATCAACCTCTAAGACCTTTACTCAGTGGAAAAACCTTAGTGCTGATCACCTCATGTGGCGAGTTTGGTTTTGGTAAAGGCGAGGTAAACGAAGCGCACTCACATCTCACACCACATATTCAAACCTTATCGAAATATTTAGGGGTACAAGTGATGTTTGAAATTGCCTCTGAGTATCAAGAATTCAACGATAAAAGACACCAAGATTCTGTTGCTAAAGCGCATCACGATGCAGCCAAGCTGGCAAAGACTCTAAGCACACAACGACAGGAAATACAGCATGCCAGCGCAGTTTAATCAAAATCACATAAGTGCCATAATTTCGCTCGCAGAGAAAAACGTGGCACAAGCTGGCTTACCTTTCTCTGCCATGATTCTTGATGACAAAGGTGAAATATTAAGTACCGGTGTGAATCAAGAATCACAATGTCACGACTGCACGGCTCACGCGGAAATTCAAGCCATTCGAGCCGCAACGAAAAAATGTCGCCGCTTGAGTCTTGAAGGCAGCACATTAATTGCCTCGGGTGAACCATGCGCCCTTTGTTATATGGCTATGCATGTGGCGAAAATATCGCATATCGTGATTTTAACCGACCGCCATCAAGCAAGCGCCTATGGGTTTAACTATCTCGCGAGTTACGACAACATCAATGCACAATTACTTGATAGTTTTTCCATAACCTACTTGCAAAACAGTGATGCAATACGCCCATTCGAGCAATATCGAAAGACACTAAATCAAGGTTAAAAAAGGCGCATTAAGCGCCTTTATACACTGTAACTTTAAAGGGTTGCGATAATTTACACGTTAACGCACACTACCCAAGCTGCAACGACAACCCAGTTAACCAAATTAATTGTGCACCATAAGATAATCGCTGATGAATGCCTGGGTTTGTTTGCTGATTAATTGCACGCGTCATAGTCAGCAAAAATACAACAGCCGCGACCACCATAATCCAAGAAAACACCTTAAAATGCTGTGAAATGACATCACTGGTTGGGCTAAGTGCCACCAATACTGGCGCCACAAATAACGACAACAACATCACTATGCCTGCAATTGTGTGTATTTTGCAGTTAAAAGAAGGATTTTCAGTAAAAGGGTCAGCATCCATCGGGAAATAACCCGCAACCCAAGTCGCGAGGCCATGTGCAATAACACACCAGCCTGCACCGGTGACTAGCAAAGATACATTTGGTAACTGGATTAAATACCAGCCAAAAAAGCAAAAAAGTAAACCCAATGGGTAATTATTGATACGGGGTGACAATTTTTCTGTTGGACACCCCGCAGCACCAAGCTCACTGCAGAACTGCTTAGCATGGTTGTAACCCGCATAATATCGCCCAGCAATAAACACACCGAACACAATCCAGACCGTTGCAATAAGCCCTGAATAAACTGCCACTTTTTCAAACATAAACCACCTTCCTGTGTTATTTCAGTTCCATTTATTTACACTTTCTAATGTCGTTTTTAAAAAGCGTTATTTGCTATGCGTATTTTGCCAAACCATTGGCACAAAACGAATTCCATTTACACTCATTTGAGAGCCTGTTGCCACAAAACCTTGAGACTCATAAAAAGAAACCGCATTTAACGATGCTTTTAAACTTACCTCGCCAGCGTGTGACGTTGCCATTAGCCGTGCAAGTAATGCTTTACCTACGCCCGTTGCCTGATACTGATTATCGACAAACAAGTGCGTCATACCAATTCTGTTAAGTATGAGATCAGGGATAGCGCTGGATAAATGAAATGATAACAAGGCGGAATTTTTCTTATGTAGTTGTTCTACATTGATAAATTCTAACGCAGTTAGCATGATATTTAGTCCGCTAGGATGATCAGCTACTTAAGTGAATTGGTATTATGTAGTTGCCCTCTCGCATTGCAGCAAAACCAATGAGTTTATTGTTAATAGACGCTTTAACGCTTTGATACTCACTGCGATTGAGCACAGTATTAATGTCTGATTGAATGCTAGCAACATACGCGTTTTGCCCGTTGGATTCTAAATACGGCAAAATCGATTGTTGTGATACATCAAGCACTAATGTCGCCAGACTACTGGCATCACTCTGTGTTGCTGTTTCAAACGTTATTTTCTTAAGCACCAATCATCCCTTTTGTGTTTAACCGCATAAAACAATAATTACTCAAGTAGCTGCTTAATACTTTTGACTACAAGGTCGGCATCGGCGATATGAAGGTGATGCTTGTTTGACTTTGAATACACGATTGCGCTTTGACTCGAAAGCCTCAAAAAGTCGTGTTCAGCGCCTGCGTAAAGCGTATCCATTTTTAGCGCAATTTCATCTGGTACAAAAGGCGGATCGTAGCGTTCATCCGATGCCTTAGCGCGTAACACGATAATCGGTTTATTTGCAAAACCGCCTGACTTAACCAGCGATTGATAGCTTGCGATATGGTCAACATTTTCCGGCACTTTTTTATACATTGGATCACGCACACTTTGCTCAAATTGATAGTAACGCGCTAAGTTTTCATCGTCTGTTTTAAAATTTTTCGGCCAGCGTGTTGCCATTGTATAAAAGTAACCAAATGGCGGAGGGTCGATAAATACCGCGCCTTTCACCTTGTCTGCATACTGGTTATTAAACGCTGTGATAATGTAAGAGG
Organism: Pseudoalteromonas sp. NS-SX12; assembly: GCF_057367955.1. Taxonomy (NCBI): domain Bacteria; kingdom Pseudomonadati; phylum Pseudomonadota; class Gammaproteobacteria; order Alteromonadales; family Pseudoalteromonadaceae; genus Pseudoalteromonas; species Pseudoalteromonas sp. NS-SX12. The sequence continues at coordinate 607,517 of NZ_CM170635.1, forward strand.
CGTAGGAGCCACCAGCAAAATAGTATGGTGGTTTAACATTGGCATTGTGCAGCAGCGCGTTAAGCCGTGTTGCCATATCAGTAACAGTAAACGGTACTGGGCCTTTTTCACTTTTACCTAACCCTGCACGGTCGTACAAACAAATACTAAAATCGCTGTGTAAACGTTTTACATTGTCGAGCCAAACACCATCAGAGCCTGAACGACCAAAACCTTGTTCAATTATGAGTGTCGGTTTATCGTTTTCATAACAGGTCAAATACAGCTTAAATCCACCAACATCAAATAATCCTGATTTTGTTGGTTCCAGCTCTTGCGCAATTGTCGTAACACTCATCGCAAGTGCACATAACCCAGCAACAATCTTCATGTAAGTTCCCTAAATAACATGTTTTAGTATATTTTTTATTAGGCTCACGTGAGCACTACGTATTTCTTATCCAACCAATACTTAATATGTAACGATTACCTTTAATTACTTTAGAAACTCGATGTTCACATGCATCGGGGCGGAAAAATTTAATACGCTCACTGTCGTAAATCGGTGATGCACATATAAACTCACCACCTTGTTGTGCTTTTTTAAGCACAACATTCAATCGATAATGTTTGCCCGACGCAACGTTATCGGTATGCGCTGGTATTTCACTGCCGGTTGGGAATTTCAGTAGGTAAACATCAAATTTAATTGGCCACACGGCCCCACATAACAGCATTTTATCGTAGCCACTATTTTGACGCCCACGTTGCCAACGAAAAAGCCGTGTTGTAAACGGCATTTAACAACCAACCTTGCTGTTAACTAAGGAAGATGCTGCCTTTAACGCCTGCTGATTTAATTCGCTCAGGCGCAAACTAAACTCAGTGCACGCCAAACTTTGTCCGTTCAAGCGTAAAAAATCGGGTTGCGTACTAGCAGCTTGAAAAGCAAACTTGTGCAATACGCGCTCTGACGCGGGGTTATTATTGAGTACCTGTGCACGCAGTGTTGTTAAACTAAATTGCTGCGCAGCAACCTTAATTAGCTGCGCTACACATAAACTGGCGATACCTCGCGAGGTCATGTTTTTTGCTACGCGATAACCGATGTATGCTGTGTCACCTGTTATATCTTTTAAATTTGCACGCGCCACAATTGCATCGTTTTGTATCAACACCGCAGAATAACCGCTTTTCGAACGCATTGTTGCCTCAAGCAAAGCAATATGTTTTAAAACGCCAACATTGGAATAAAAATCGGCGTTTCTTGGTGCGATAAATGATTCAAACCACGCTTTATTGTCTAGTTCAAAGTCGAGTAACTGCTTACTATGACTGCTATTAAGGGTTTCAAATTTCATAAATCACCTTACTACCGCGCATCTGCTGCCTTATTGCACTTTGTTATGGCAATGCTCACAGCAGCAAAACAATTGTTACTTGAAAAATGATTTTTTACTCAACGAATTAATTGCTGCTTTCGATGGTTAAATACCTGTTTTTACCGAATGAAATGTAATACCAAGCGAAAAACATTGCTTCAATAATATTGTTAGCAAATGTGTTTTTAACAGTGATTTTTGTGCCACTTAATTCACTCACTTTCACCTCAGCACTGCTACACCAATCGATTTTTGCTTGAATAACTTGGGTATTCGCAGGCAGCGACACGGTTTGAGTTTTACCTCGTTTAATCACAGCAACTTGTTTACCATCGGCAAATAGTTTGTAATCTCGCGCCATATCTTGGAACTGTTTAGGTCGGAAAACTTCAATATCCATATTTATCCTTGTCTCACTAAAAACTACAGGTCATTAGCAAAAGAGCTTAAAGTAATTACCTAAACACCTATTTTTGCTAATTTTTTAGAACTTTAACAAGAAAAAAACGTATTTACTATCGATTCACCAAGGTTACGTTATGCGCTTGAAAAGAGGACTCAAGCGCTATTAGGTTTAAAGTAACAATTACCGAGTACGTTTTTGCTGAATATACTGATTTACCTCAGCAACGGGTGCTAACCAAAAGCCGTTTTTAGGATCTTTTAAATATACGATTAACTGATCTAATGCCTTGCTATCGATAGTGTAAAGCGCTCTATCACCAACTTCGTGACCGGCAAGTACTATCCATGCGTCATCAAATTTAGCCCGCTCGATAATCGCCTTTATTTCTTCAAACGATTTATTATCGATATCAAACGCGCGGATTTGTGCTGTGTCATAATAATGCGGGTCATTTGCCGTTTCATCATTCCACGTTCTGCCGTATTCAAATGACTTAGCAATCAGCGGCACATAGCTTTTTACCGATTCACCGCGGCCCACAAATTTATGACCACACGGATAGGCATAACCCACAGGCGCCACACCTGTAATTTGCTCAATTTGCTGTTGCGCTGTTTCAATATCTATTTCGATAAATGGCAAATCGACTTGTTCTAGCCCTTTGTTCTTTTCCCGTAACCAGCGAAAATTGCCCGTACATAAATGGCTAGCACTGTGATTCGCAATTTCATGCCCCGCTTTAGCGGCGGCTTGCCACTTAGCTTCTTTGCCTTTCATTTGCACTGGCATCAAGTAAAACGTGCCCTTTACGTTATGTTTATCTAAAATTGGTAGCCCAATATCAGCTTGAGAGCGGCGCGCATCGTCAAAGCTCAAACTAACCGCATGCTGTGCGTTATTGGGGTAAAAATCGCCAGCAACTGAAGCGAAACTCGATAACGTGAAACAAATTGCAAAGGAAGAAATAAGTCGCATAAAACACACTATAAAAAGAATAAGTTAGACACAAACTAACCAGCCACTTTAGTAAATACAAGTGAAAAAAATTTGTATAAACTGAGTTTTAAACACCATATTTTAGCGCCCTTAAACACCGTAAAAACAATCTTTTAGCCTTTTCCCTTCACGTTTACTGTAAATAACAGAAAATCAGCGGTAAACCGTGCATATTTTTGTATGAAATTTTTAAAAATCGCCTATAGTGTAAAAAATTTTTTTGGATAAATTTATGTGTCGTTTTATTGCGTATAAAGGTGAAGAAGTCACTTTAAACGATATTGTTATTTCGCCAACGAATTCGCTTATTGAACAAAGTAAAGATGCGAAAAAGCGTAAAAAGCCGCTCAATGGCGATGGATTTGGCTTAAGTTGGTACCCAACTCACAACGATCCTTTTCCTGCGCGATTTGTCAGCATTGAGCCTGCGTGGAGCAATCAAAACTTGCAACAAATTGCGAGCAAAGTGCGCAGCCAGTGCTTTTTTGCCCATGTTCGTGACGCATCTGTTGGTATGCCTGTCTCGCAAGCAAATTGCCACCCATTCAATTATCAAAAATACACCTTTATGCATAATGGCCGCCTCGACCAATTCGCAAAATTTAGGCGCAATTTACTTAATCAATTATCAAATCGAGCGTTTGATTTAGTGAAGGGAAACACCGATTCTGAGTGCATTTTTGCCCTCTTTCTCGACACCATTAAATTTGCTGATAATTTGTCGACAGATGATCTAACTCAGGCGCTATATCGTGTCATTGAGAAAATTATTCAAATAAGACGCGAAGCAGATGCAAACACCAATGCATTTATTAACTTAGCAGTGAGTGATGGCACATCGATGGTCGCCACGCGTTTTGCAACTGACCGCGAGAGCCAACCTGCTTCATTGTTTTATGGTCAAGGTAAATTGGCAATTGCAGCAGGCAAAGACTTTAGTTTAAACGGAAATTCAGCGCAAAATACGGTAATCATTAGCTCAGAGCCTTTAACGAGTGAACCGCTTACAAGTGATAAAAGCGATTGGATTAAAGTAGCACGTAATCACGCGGTGATTGTTGATGCACGCAATCAGGTTGTCACCCAAGCAATCCCAATAGATTACCAAACATAGCTAAGTAACTACTGAGATAGCTGTAGTCATTTATAGCTATCTCGTGAGTTTATTGATATCTAAGTCAAAAAGTAGCGATAAGCGAAATTTAATAATTAATAATACAACTTCATTTAAGACATTCGGTTTATCATTCAAAATTGATTCGGGTTTGATATAAACGCAAAAGAATCTTAGTGGCAGTCTTATAGGTCAGAAATGAGCGTTCTGCGGTCTTTCAAAATTACTTTTCTACTTCGTCAAAGTATATTGCTTGCATAGTCAGGAACACGACCCAATCGCTCGTTTTTGTCCTGAGATAAAAGCTATAACCACTGCATTTTGTTAGTATTGGCAAATAGTTAAGAAGTTTGTTACAAATGAGTTATTCAGAAAAACGAGCAACGCTGTGGTAGAAAAACGCGCGATTCGCTCGCTATAAACATGTTATAAACCATAAGCATCCATATGATAATCAATAGTCTCAATATTAAAAATGGCTCTAAAGTTGATATAGGAAAATTTACTATATTGATCGGACCAAACAATGTAGGTAAATCTCAAACACTTAAAGACATACATCACAAGTTTACAAAAAGTGATGGAATGGAGGCCGTATTACTCGACTCTTTGGAGTTCGATGAAAAACCTGATTTTGACTATTTCTTAAGAGGATTAGATGTCAAACAGGATCAACACAATGTAGGTATGGAGCAATTGTCAGGAATTACTTCAAAGCTTAATACCTCGGAGAGTGTTGGATTCATGAGACAACATATTGAAAGGGAATATCAAAATAAAGGCATAAATGCTCTTTTCGGAAATATAGCAAAATTTAGAATTTCTTATCTTGACGCTGAGTCAAGGCTAAACGTTGCCAAAACAGCACCCTCGGCAAATTTACATAAGGTGGCACCTCAGAATTTATTACAAGCACTTTATGGAGCGAATGAAGAAATAGAAGAGCAATTAAGAGCAGCTTTTTATGCTGTTTTTGAGAAAGATATAAAGCTGGATTATAGTGGACTAACTGAATTGACTTTTAGGGTTGCAGATAAGTTTGAAAATGTACCGCAAGATCCTAAAAAAGCAGCTGAATTTTTTAGTGAACATTCATTGTTAGACGAACAAGGAGATGGCTTTAGAAGTTTTGTTGGCGTGGTTTTAAGTTTACTATTATCGCATGACCGTATAGTTTTACTCGATGAACCTGAAGCTTTCCTCCATCCAGCTCAATCTAGAAAACTTGGTTATTGGATGGCCAAACATATTGAGCGAGTACCAGGGCAAGTAATTATATCTACGCATAACTCCAATTTTATTGCAGGTATTTTAGCTGCTAATCAGCCCATTGACATTTATAGGCTTAATCGAAAATCTAACTTAACAACATTTAGTCAAATCCCACCTGAGTCAACGGAGCTTCTATCTAAATCTCCTATTTTATCAAGTCAAAGAGTTCTCGATTCTTTATTTCATAAAGGGGTAGCTGTATGTGAGGCGGACTCAGACAGGATTTTGTACAGCACTGTTGCTACCAATGAATTGTCCACACAAGAAGTATTATTTATTCATGCGCACAATAAACAGACTGTTCATGTAGTTTTGGATTTACTTACCAAAGCAAATATACCTTGTTGCGGTATTGTTGATATTGATATTCTTAATAGCAAAAACGAATTAAATAGGATTTTAACCTCTTTAATGCAATCTGTATTAAACCAAGAACAAGAAAAACTATTAGAAGCTCTAATGATTGAGGTTGAACGTACCAGTGATAGTGAAGCATTAAAATCAATTGCAGATTCAATTGAACTGTTTTTAAGTCAGCTTCACAGTGGGGAGCATACTTTTTCAGGTGCAAGAGGGGCTATCAATCGAATTAGAAAAGACGCCAGTAAATGGTCAAATATTAAATCTTCAGGTACTAATATTTTAACTGAAGATATGCGAATAAATATTGATAAACTAATTTCAGTTCTATCTAAAATAGGGGTTTTTGTCGTTCCTGTCGGAGAGCTTGAGGGCTGGATTGATCTTGGTGACGTGAAAAAGAATAAATGGATTGTCCCAGCATTAGAATATATTGATGAACATGGGGCACCTGAACCACTTAAGTGCTTTGTAAATAATGTCATTGAGCATCTAAATGGTTTATAACAAGGCGCTTAAACGGAAAAATTACAGTTGGCTTTGTTCACTTCGCTCACTATTTTAGCCAAACTGTACTTTTCCGCTTAGCGCGGCGTTACGACTGTCCGCTGCGGAAGTAACCCTCTGAATTTAATTATGTATCCGACAGTAATGAGCCAATAACGGTTGTTGATAAAACTATTATGAGCATACAAAATGCAAAGCAGCTCCCCATTTTTAAAAGGACAATAGATTGGGATTAAAAGTAAATATGTATTCAGCCAAAACAACGAGCTCTTCATATTCTTTAGATATCGAAACTCTTTCTATTGAGTTTGCAATTGGCACTATTTGTACTGTAATAGCTATTGCGGGTTATCAATCGCATTTATTATTAATTTTTATCCCATTTTTAATTATTGCAATTGCCTGTTTTTCTCTAATTTCATACAACATATATCAGTATTTTTCAGATAAGAAAAACTGCCAAGGTTCATCTACCAAAAAGTCAGATTAACTGATTCACAAAGTCTATTGTGTGGGGATAATTACCACAAATTTTGAGAGGTAACATTCGTTAGCTGTAGAAAGTTATTTTTGCAATTAATGGGGGAGATGTTGATTTTTTCTCGAACGACCGAATTTGACACCTTTGCGTCTGTCACTCTTGATTTAATTAGGTTAGTTACATAACACAAAGCTAAAGACTCGCTAGAGTAAATAACTGGGCTTTTACATACCATTAGGGCTGGTTTTTCCTAGTTGAACTATCAACAAGAATAAACAAGCCCTATGGTTTTTGTGTAGATAAAGACGTGAGTACTACTCGTCACTCCAGTCATCATCGTCAAATTTTTTGCGTTTAGATTTGTGACTTAATTTAGCTTTCGGTTTTTCCTTTTTTGCTTTCTTGTGTGCTTTATTCTTCTCAAGATAACTACCTTGATTTTGCTCATGCTTCATCGAAACTCTCATACGACCGTGTTACTTCATTGCGAGAACTATTTGCACTCGCTCTGTGGCTCACTTTATATAGCGCTTTTAAGTACTTGCGCCATAAGCGTACCTCGTATAATCCAGACTCAGCATCCACATTGATGTTATCAACAAAGTTTTGCTCCGCCTCGTTACTCGGTGCCAATTCGCCACAATACAAGCCGTTTAACGTATAGCCATAATTAATTAAAAAATTTGCCTCAGGAATAGTGAAAAAGCCAGCCCTATCGATGCCACCAGGAAAGTGTTCATCGTCATAAAATTTTCGACCACCTAATCTAATTTCAGCTGCCATATTTTTAATCTCAACATGTTAGTAAATTAAACCTTGCCCGCATCAACTATTGATGCGCTCGCAAGTGAAAAATAGTTAAATTTTTCAAAGAAGAAAATCAAAAAATTATTATCGTGAAGATAAAAATTAATGGTGGTAAAAGAGAGCGAAAAAACAGCCCGATTTACGCTTAATTAACGGCCAAAATTTTCATCTTAGAAAGACGTTTAATAAATCAAAGAAACTGCAAACATTTAAAATTAAACGTGATTAAAAGCATATTAAAACAATCAGTTATAACCCGTTATTTTAGATAGAACAAAAAAGATGAGGTACTATTTAGTGCTAAAGTGCGTTGAATGTCTCTACTAAAATCCCTTTCCCAAAGTGATGCAAAATCTCGTCTTTGAAATAAGTTTGCTGTTGCTGAGTAAATGCCCCTGTTGCGTCGGTTACAACATACGTTGTATAACCTTTGTCGTGCGCTTCTCTGAGGGTAGATTCAACACACACATGCGTAGCAAAGCCAGCAAGGTACAGTGTTGTAATGTTATTATTTCTTAGGTAACTATCTAAACTACTACCAGCAAACGCTGATGCCCCCGAGCGTTCTGAAATAACAAACTCACCTACTTTTGGCTGAAAATCAGGGTGGATATTTGCCATATCACCTTGCCATGTTTTGGCTTTTTTAATGGCGGCACGTAACCCGAATTGCGCCTTGCCAAAAATTTGATAATTAGCATCGGGCTTTAATGTGACGTGTACAATATGCATTTGATGCTGACGTGCTTTTGCTAATAATTGCTGAGATTGGCTAATAGCCTGTGCAAATGCCTTTTTATCTTTAACCAATAAGTTTCTTAGTGTGCCTTTTGGCGATACCCATTCATTTTGGTATTCAATCAACACTAACGCGCTTGTGTTTACCTGTTCCTTTGCCAATACATGGCAACTAAAAAACAAGCAGCAGATGACTATTTGGCAGTTGAGTAAATTTTTCATAACTATTCCTACAAAGTAAATGTAGCAATAGTGTGATTTGAATAAACTGCGTTTGCCTTAACATTTGATAAGGCATTAATGTTTGTTTTTTACACGCGATAAGGTAACGTCTGTCATACCAAGATACGAAGCGATGTGTTTAAGCGGTATTTGTTGACAAAGTGTTGGGTATTTTTTTGAAAAATAAGCGTAGCGTTTTTTCGCGTCTTGCTGCAAAAACATTAATTCGCGCTCTATTTTGTCTTCGAGCAATTGCGCTGTTAAGCAATGAAATAAGCACTGACTAATACTGCAATCTGCTAAGAGCTCAACCACTTTTGCGTAAGCCATATGGCAGCCATGCACCTCGGTCAAAGTTTCAACATAAAAATTCGATGGGCCTGATATTGCCGACGGCGCAATTGGTGCCAATATGTCACCTTCGCTAAAAAAACCTTTATTTGATTCTTTACCCTCTGAGTCGAGGTAGTACAGGCGCACAAGTCCTTGTGAGATAATATAAAAATCTTGCCAGTGCTCACCTTGGGATAATAACGGCGTGTTTGATTTAAAGATTACGGGCTTTAATTCTTTAGCAAGTAAAGCCGCTTTTGCTGCACTAATGCCTTTGGATTCTAAAAATACGGAAAGTGGCATATCCATTTGCGATACCTATCCAACTTGTTTTGGCCACTATACTATTCGCAAACAACCAATAATGCAGTAACACATTACAAGTTATATCTAATCTTTGCTAAACCACCGAATGTTGTGCGCTTTAAAAGCATGACCTACACACCAAATATACTGAGGCAAAACCCTATAAAAAAGGTGCTAGCAACGCCAGCACCTTAAAAAGCTTAAAACGTATAATTAGCAGATAACGACACAAGGCGTCCGTTACCCGGCGCTACGCCCCAATCCATGCCCTTTGCCCCAGCCGATACCCAATATTCTTTATCAAATAGGTTTTCAACTTTAAAGCGTAGCATTAAATTAAGGTAGCTAAAGTCATAACGCACGCCCGTATCAACGCGCGTATAGCTTGGCAGTGATAAGCTGTTTTGTAAGTTTTGTTGGCGCTCACCCACGTAAAAAACACCAATATTGGCGCTTAACCCAGACAAGCCTTTTAGCGAAGCAAAGTTATAATCAACAAATAGGTTGCCTTGCGTTTTTGGCACATTATGTGGCTGATTACCATTGATCTCTGCTTGCCCCGCTAGCTCTCTAATTTCTGCATCCATAAAGCTGGTTGAGAATACTAACGATAGGTTCTCGATAATTTCACCATTGGCGTTTAGCTCAATACCGCGGTGACGTTGCACACCATCTTGCACAAAGTAATTGGTAGCGCGATTATGATACTCCAATGACTTTTCAATTTGATAAATCGCAGCGCTAAATGTGGCCTTGTTGAAGCGATACTTTACACCTACTTCCATTTGCTCACTTTCTTGCGCACCGAGGTACTGGCCTTCGTTTTCAGCGCCACTGCCAATCACCGCAATGCCGCCTTCGCCTGCGCCTTCGGTATACATACCGTAAAATGCCAGCGCATCATTTGGGTTGTAATTAATACCCAGCGTTGGTGTTGTATAACTATCATCGTGAGTGCGTACTCGTTGCTCGCCAGGAGCTGTTTTATCACGCTGATAGGTTAAATGCCTCACTCCTAAGGTTGCATACACATGATCGCTAAAGTGCACAATATCTGTAATAAATACCGCACGTTCGCGCGATTTTTCTAGATTCGCATCTGGGATCTCTGGAAACTCAGGGCGCGCTGTATAAACAGGCTCAAATAGGCTTGCAACTGGGTTATCAAGTTCGAACCAACGACCCGAAATAGATTCTAAATCACGGTAACTTACGCCAACCACCAGCTCATGATTTATAAAGCCGGTTTCTACTTCGCCACTTAAAAAACTGTGGCCAGAGCGTGCTTTAAACGACTCATCAGGCGTGACTAAAATGGCAGCACTCAGTACTTCCCCGTTAGGTGATGTGGCATAAATATCTGGGAAAATGGTAAAACGATCATTGTTGCTTAGCGCCACCTGATTAACCCATTGCCAATTATCGTTTAACCAATAATCAACACGTGCGCCAATATTATAAGTTTCTGTCTCGTACAACGCCCACGGTTGGCCTAGCAGGACCTCTTGGGTGTCGACATAAGGTGGTAAAAAGGTTTGCCCATTTTCACCATACACTAAGCCAATTAGGGGTTGCGAGACAATCGACTTATCGTGATAGTCAAAGTCTAGTCTGACAAGCACCTGATCATTTAACTGCCAATCAAATGCACTGCTTAAAAAGTAGCGTTCGGTGTCATCACCGCCGGTAAAATCACCATTATCTTCAATCGCTGCGTTCACACGATACCCCACATCACTTTGTGCTGATAGCGGGCCGCCCATATCAAGCGATAAATAACGACCATCACTACTATTAAGCTCTGCACCAAGCTCAATAAATTGCTCAGAGGTAGGTCGTTTGGTGACGTAATTAACCGTGCCTCCAGGATTGTTAAACCCTGCAATCACACCCGAAGGCCCTTTTAGCACATCAATACGTTGAACATTTTCAAGTGCTACATCTTGGTATGGCGCTAGCGATAAACCATCACGTCGCAGGCCATTATTCCAATCCAGTTGAAAGCCACGCAAACTAACAAAATCAAACACAGTACCTATCGAGGTGTTTTGTACCGACGCATCATTACTTAATACCTCACTTAACGTACGCGCAAGTTGATTATCGATAAGTTGTTCTGAAAACGACTGAATGGAAATTGGCAGCTGCAAAGGATCTTTAATGCCCAAGGCCGCGGCGTTCACATCGCGGGCATCATACATTGGAGCACGTGTGCCCAATACTTCAATATGTTCGAGTGACTTTTCAGTATTGGCATAAAGGGAGAGGGTCAATAGAGAAAGAGGTAAGGCACACACGCAATTATTTAACTTCATGGTTTTAAGGTCCGTTTAAAAAAACAAAACGATACATTATAACATATTATTTTTAAAGCATTAGCCAACACACAGCTGCCGCTTTTTCCTTTGGATAAAAAAGAGAACATCGTTAATTTTTATTTAATATCAATAAATAAGCCCTAAAAATGTAGATTGAACGTGTTCTAATTGACATTAATAAAAACATTAAATGATAATTATTACCACTTTTATTTGATTAGAAGTTTCTACAGTAACGTTTTAAATTTTCTCATTATAAGGATTTACATGAAGGCTTTACCTTTTCGGCTAAATACCGTTTTCACAGCCATTTTTCTCGCTTCTATTTTCCATGCAGAGGCACAGCAAAGCGCCGATTCAAACGAAATTGAAACCATTACTATCTTCGGTGAAAAGAAAGAGCAAACCATCTTTGAGACGGGTTCCAGCGTACACGCATTTGATGCAAATGCATTAAATTCACTCACCAATGTAAGTGAAATCGATGACTTACTTGAAATCATTCCAAACCTAGTCAGCTCCGGCATGGATAACAATCTGCCAACAGTTCGCGGAATCGATGGTTCTGGCCCGTCAGTGGGTGGATTGGCGAGTTTTGCAGGCACAGCTCCTCGTTTAAACATGTCCATAGATGGTCGCTCTCTCACTTATTCAGAAATCGCGTTTGGCCCACGTTCCTTATGGGATATGCAACAAATTGAAGTCTATTTAGGGCCGCAGAGTTATATTCAAGGGCGCAGCGCATCTGCGGGTTCAATTGTGATGAAATCGAATGATCCTGTGTATTATTTTGACAGCGCTATCAAAGTGGGAATTGCGAACCACGATTACCGACAAACCGCGGTAATGGTAAACGCACCACTTGTTGATGATGAATTAGCATTACGTTTTAGTGCTGATCGCCAAACTAAAAACAGTCATCTCGATATCGTCAGTTACCAGCCTGCTGGAGATTCTCGCGAAATAAGCACAACAAATATTCGTACTAAATTACGCTATGAACCGAGCGCTCTCGAAGAACTCACCTCTACTTTAACGTTTAATTATATGGATACACGTGCGCCACAATCTGAAAACGAAGTTGGCAGCTTTTTCCCAAAAGAACGTCCTGTTTATGAAACCGATTCGACCAGTGCTGATTGGCAAATCGTTTATCAAATTTCCGATGCTGTGATCTTTGAAAACAGTGTTAACTACACTGATTTTGGTTATGAGCGAATTACAGACCCAAAAGGCCGCCGCGCTGATTTTATCACTGATGGTGAAGAAATATTTATAGAACCGATAATACGTTACAACCCTAGCAATGCGTCATTGTCTGCAATTACGGGGCTGCGCTACTTTGATTCAGCACATGATGACGTGTATACCCACAACCGCGGTAAAAGTGATATGACGGGAGAAACGACAACTCGTTCAGCTTTTGCCGAAGTGGTATATAAAGTTAATGCGCAATTTACAGCGACACTTGGCGGTCGCTATGAAAGTGAAACCGTAACCCGAGTGGTTCCCCTATTCGCACTTGATTATGATGAAACCACCGATGTATTTTTGCCAAAAATAGATATTAATTTTGCACCAAAAGAAAATCAGGCATTCGGTTTTAAATCAGGCAAAGGGTTTAACTCAGGTGGTGCAGGGTTAAGCTTTAATACGTTTACTGCTCGTGCCCCAATGAAACCTTACAGCTTTGACACCGAGTACGTCTGGAATTACGAACTGTATAGCAGACAGCGATTTTTCCAAAACACGCTCGAGCTAACCTCAAATCTATTTTATAACGATTATGATGGTATGCAGATCCTACAAACTCATTCCGACGGTTATGTATCGGTGCAAAACCTCGATAGCGCAAATACTTATGGTGTAGAGGCAAACCTTCGTTGGCTTGCCCTTGATAATTTAGAGTTATCTGGTGGCGTTGGTTTACTTGAATCTGAATACAAAAAAAACAACACTAATACAAAAGTTGAAAAGGAACTACCAAGAGCCCCCAGCGCTTCCGCTAACCTTAACCTTGTGTATCGTTTCTTAAATAGCTTCCAGTTTTCGGCTAATGCCAATTACTCTAGCAGTTACTATTCAGACCGAAATAATATTGAAGCATTAAAAGTAGATGCCTATTGGCGCGCTAATGTGAAACTAGCTTACAAGTTTGATAATGGCCGCATTGCTTTATATGTAGATAATTTATTTGATGCAGATGATATCACCTTGATAAGCTCTGAGTTTGCACCCGAATCGCCGCTTACGATTACGCCAAGAACCATAGGCGCAAACTTCGAATATCACTTTTAAATACAATAAAGCCTGTTTTTAAACAGGCTTTATTTTTCACATAGACTTTTGTGCGTTGGCAATGTTAAACACGGGTTAAAACCAAATAATATAGTTACCGAGTGCTGCAATCATTACACTTACCACAATACACAATGTATTGAATAAATAGTTAACGAAACTTCCCTTTACGTAATCGCCTGCGATTTGCCAACCTGCCAACATGCTATTAAGCGATAACACAATAAGGCTTATACTTGCGATTACTTTAAACCAATGTGCGTTTAACAAGCCGATTAACGATGCATAATCGTCGACAGGAAAAGTAGCGAACACAAAAACAAAACACAGACTAAGTAGCACAATTAATAAATTAGCAACCCGCTGAAAAACCCACTGTTTTGTACCGTGACGATTAATGTTTAAACTAACCAAACCCAGCCTCCTGCAATAATGCTTAATACCAACGCTAAGCCAATCGTAACGCGAGAAATCGCAATGCCGCCTGATAACTCTTCAAAATAACCAAATTCCTGAATAAAGTGTTTAACACTTGCAACGCAATAATACGCCAATGCGGTTAACCCACCCCAAACTAAAAATTGGATAAAAAATACGTCATTGAAATAGGACTTCACTTCGTCAAACTGTTGTTGCGTTCGACTCGCATAATAAATAACAGGGATTAAAGCCACTGAATAAAACCAAATGATCACTGCACAAATTCGATGCAAAATTGATGCGTAGGCCGTAATCGGTAACGCCATGGTATGAATTGCCAAATTGACTGGCCGCTTATTTTTCATAACATAAAACCAAAATGAAAGAGTGAAAACAAATTAACACTAACGATAATCATTATCAATCTCATATATTTATATTAACAGCCAATCACACTGTGTTGATGATTAATTGTGCTAAGTCCAACACGTTTTTGTATGAAGTTGAAAAGAATGGATTTAATAAACACAGTGCACCGACCACATAAAGCTTGATTTTGATAATAGCTATCATTAGCATTAGCGACAAATTGACTGTTTTAATGATTTCAATGCAGCCTCCCTATACTGCCGAGCCAATTTATCAACATTGCATGCCGTTAATGCAGCAACACCTCGCCAAAAAAGTAGCATGTAGCGAAACCAGAAAAGATCTTTCGCAAGAGCTTTACCTCAAGCTTATGCTCGTTGAAAACTGGCATAGCATTGGCAATATTAATGCCTATGTCACAACCATGTTGAACAACTTAATTATTGATTTTTATCGAAAAAGTAGTAAAGAGTTAGTTGATGATGTCGATCTGGATTCACTTAAAGCCGATACTTGTCCAGAACAATATGTTGGCCAGCACCTGGCCATTGAAAAAATTCAAAAACTGCTCGATAAACAAAAGCCCGAAATGAAAGATTTAATTTGGCGCGCTAAAATCAATGGCGATAGCTGTCGTAATATCGCGTGTGATAAAGGGCGCTCACTAAGTTGGGTTGAAAAGTCATTGGCGAATTTGCAAAGCAAATGCCGTCAGCTTATTTTAGGGTCGCAGCATAATGATTAAACGCTGGTTAATTCGAGTACAAGCCAAGCGCTGGTTAACAAAAATGCGCGCTGAGAATGTAACTTACGAGCAACAGCGCGCTTTTGTCGCTTGGTGCAAAAAGTCTAAACAACATCAAGATACCTATTTTGCTGAGCGCGACATATTACTAGACAGCAACAGCAATAAAGCGCCTCGTTTAGGTCATTCATTGGCATTTTTATCGTTAGTGGCATTTGCGCTGACAATTTGGCTTGTCAAAACGCCCAACACCAGCAAAATAGCGCCATCATTGGTGTACTTTAGTGCCGAGCAAAGCCCTGTAACCTTAAGCGATGGTTCGGTAATTGAGTTAAAAAAAGCCACTAAAATTGCCGTTGCTTACAGCCAAAACGAACGCATAATCAAATTGCTTGAAGGAGATGCCTGGTTTGACGTTGCAAGTGACGCTAATCGACCATTTCGCGTTGAGTTTAATAATAAGCAAGTCACCGCGCTAGGTACGTCTTTTTTGATCAATACGTTAGGCGTTGCAAAAGTGGTTGTAACCGAGCATAAAGTTAGTGTTACTAACACCCAAACCAAGCAAATGCAGCAACTTGCACAAGGTGAAGGGTTAATTTTATCAAATAAACATTGGCTGAAAATGCACGCAAGCGAAATTAATGCGGCACTGGCATGGCGTGATGGCAAACTGATCTTTAATGCAACTCCGCTCGGTGATGCAATTAAGCAGTTACAACCTTTTGTGGATTACAAAATTAGCGTCGTTAATCAGCAACACCTAAATTTAAAAGTAACGGGTAATGTGAATACACAATCGCCTGAGTTTGCGCTTTCTTTGTTATTAGAAAGCTTAAATTTAAAGCAAATGCGCAATGCCAGTAACGATCTCATAATTTATTAAAAATAATTTACGGTTTTTCATTTTTAACGCGTTATAGATAGTAAGAATTATTTTTATTAAGGTTAAAAATGAAAATCCTCCCACTTGCATTAGCTATTTCAGCAGTCTCACTTTCTACGATTTATTCACCTGTTGTGCTTGGCAATACGCAAAGTGTCAATCAGCTTGTTCAATTTGATATTAATGCATCCTCGCTACGCCAAGGTTTAGCTGAATTTACACGCGTTACTGGCATTCAATTATTTGTAAACGATGCGCTATTAAACGAACAACAAAATGCACCGCTTAAAGGCCAATTTACAGCGGCTCAAGGCCTTACATATTTGCTCAACCAATCAAATTTATACGCTGAGTGGAAATCACCGCAAGGTGTGGTGCTAAAAGCAAAAGCACCGCAAAATCAACGTTCGCAAACGACGAGCAAACCATCAACAACTGCGCCATTAGATAACATTGAAGTAGTGCAAGTAAATGGATCTCGTATGCAACAAGGGCTGACCAGCGTTGCACGTCAAACCAGCTATTTTTCAGCAGCCGATATCACTAATGCAATGGCCGCGAATGCAAATTTAGCTCAGGTAATTGGCAAACTAGTGCCCGGTGTATCGCCTGCCAGTCAAACCATGACGAATTTTGGTTTAACATTGCGTGGGCGCAACTTACTGGTGTTGATTGATGGCGTGCCAATGAGCACTAACCGTAATGTGTCGCGCGACCTATTTAATCTTGATCCATCACTGATCTATTCAATTGAAATTGTACGTGGTGGTAACGCCATTTACGGTTCAGGCGCAAGCGGCGGTGTGATGTACATCACAACTAAAACGGCTAAGCAATCAAGCACTCAAACGCGTGCAGAATTAAGCACTAGCTTAACTGAAATTTCAAGCGATGCCACCACCTATAAACTGGGTCAAAGTATTGCTGATCAACGTGATAAGCTGTCGTTTGCAGTGGACTTTGATATCGCATCGACCGGTGGCTATTTTGATGCAAATGGTGACAGAATTGCACCAGAGCCAAGCCAAGGTGATCTGTTTGACAGCACTCAATTTAGCCTTCACGGCAAGGTCGGTTATCAGTTTGATAAAAATGCAGAGCTGTTTGCCAGTGTAATGTGGTTTGATTCAAGCCAAGACACTGAGTTCGCGTCAGATCCAAGTGTTAACTCGCTGCCATTACATAGCGTAAGTGCAAAACCGCGCAAAGGCCTGGTATTAGCTGAACAAAATAGTGCCGACAACTTAATGTTTAATCTTCATTATGTTGATAATGACTTATGGTCGCAGCAGTTTTCTGGCCAGCTTTATTATCGCGACTACGAAACCCGCTTTTATCCGTTTGACGGTCGCCCATTCGCCTCTTGGAATCATTTAGGGCAAGTTTACCTTAATGCGCAAGTGCTTGGTTTTAGAAGCGCATTTAGCCTGCCAATTAGCAATCACACCGTTATTTATGGCCTAGATGGTAATTTTGAATCAACTAAAATGCCGATCACAGCATACGACCCTGAAGTATTTGATAACAGTAACGGCTTAGAGTTTGTCAAACTCGAAGATAAAACCTTTATGCCAGAAACCGACACCAATAACATTGCCGCATTTGCGCAATACAAATACCACACAGATTGGGGACTTAATGTAGACGCCGGTGCACGTTTTGAACATATTCGTGTTTCATTCGATGATTTTACAACTCTTGGCCAAGGTAATTCTGTTGATGGTGGCAGCAAAAGCTACGACGGCACTATGCTAAACGCTAGCGTAAACTATAGTCTAACCGACAATATAAAAACCTATATCGCATTTGACCAAGGGTACGAATTACCTGATATTGGTCTGCTACTTCGCTACGCATCAAGTGATTTTGACATCGCAAGCAGTGAACTTGAACCCGTAACCTCAGATAACTTTGAAATTGGTTTTAACTATCAATCGGATAACGTTAGCGTTAATGGTGCGCTCTTTAATTCAACGTCGGACCGTGGACGCGTTAAAAGTAGTGGCTTTGGTTTAGATTTGCGCCGCGATAAAGAACGAATTTCAGGTATCGAGCTGGACGTAAACTATTACCTAACGGATGCCCTAAGCATGATGGCGTTAGTAAGTAAAATAAACGGTGATGAAAAACCTGAAGGCGCCGACACGTGGCGCGAAATGAATGGTTTTAGAATCGCGCCGTTAAAAGCAACATTCGCAACCCAATATCAGTTCGATAACATCAATCTGCAAGCGCAACTAAACTATGTTGACGGTCACGATTACCGCTTAAATGGCAACACCGGCTTTGGCCGCCACCAAACAGATTCGTATACCACACTCGACTTATTCGCCAGCATTGAGCTAGACCAAAGCGTTGTAAATATTGGTATAGAAAACGCCACAAACCGCGAGTATTACCCGCTTTATAGTCAATTATTGCGCTCAAACGCTAATACCAGCCATATTCCTGCGAAAGGTGCGATGGTTAAACTCACTTATCGCTATAACTGGTAAATTAACACGTCAATTTATTAAGCGTTAAGGGCATACGCCCTTAACGTTTTAGCGCGCTACATTGGTGTAATTTGCTCTGTCTACTTCTCGCTCAATATTAATGCGCGACGGGATAAAGGTGTTGTAACCTGGCTGCCCGCCAAACCACAATTGCGCATCACGTTCTTCACGTTCAACAATGTAAAACACTCTATCGCCGTTAATAATAGTACTTGCAATGGGATACCAAAAACGTTTGGCAAAAGGTAGACGGTTAATTTCAATATTCTGTGCCCCCACCTGATAACTCACTGCATCACTTAGCACAAAATTAATGCTGCTTAATCCGTTTTGGTCAGGTCCCTGCCAAGCAACGCCATCGATATTTTGCACTGTGTGACTGGTAAACAACCAGCCCCATAAGCGTTCTGGAATAAGCAAACCATTGCTATCAAACGAACCCGGGATCCACGAATTAATTTCGCCATTCCAGTAATGGTTGCTGCTTGTTGGCTGCAAATAAGCACTATCGAGTACAAAGCTAGTTTGCCCTTTTACCCAAATATCATAGGTAGCAAATTCCCCTTCTGGCGTACTGAACTGAGAAAACACACCGTATTCTAATCCAAGTTGATCAATGATTTCGCTCGTTTGCACAGCGCCATTTGGATATTGGATCACTAACTGACCCGCATTATTTACCTGCCAGTTTGCGCTAATATTAGATATTTTGCCGTTTGCCACGCCATTTGAATCAAACATAATTACATCAGCATACGAGGTGGTAGGATAAATATAATCATCATAAGCGCGTTTACCTTCCGAGTAATTATATTGCCCGCCCCACTGACCAAGCACACATGCAACGCCATTGCTACAGCCCGCTTTAAACGCAATCGGCTCAATATCAAGCGCTGAACGGAAAGTTTGCTGACCACTACTGATTTCAATTTTATTATTTTGCAGCGTTAAGGTATCGCCATTCGTTAATTGAATTGGTGGCGTGCGCTTTTCAACGCGCGTTTCAACATTAATTACATCAACTAACGCACCATCAACAACACGAGCGTAATTTTGCGACAGCGTTGATTGATAAAACACGATTTGGTCATCTACGCCACCGCCCGCATAAAATGCATCAATTTCAGCCTGATCGTCAGTAAGCGATTCAATATTGTAAGTTAGTAATTCTTGCTCGATAGGGGTGGTATAGGTTGTTTCGATTCGGCCATTGGCAACATGCCACGAATAGCCCGCGTTAATTGCTTGCCCATTCCATGAGGTAAAACTGAGCTTGCTTCCTGTACCTGTCACGTTAAATGTAAGTGCTGAGCCACTGCGTGATAAATATCCAGGTTCGGCGGTATCAATGGCGTAATAAAAACTTGGAATATCACTTTCATCGAATCCTGCCACTAAGTCACTGTCGGCTAAAATCGCGTTTTGCGCTGCGATTAGGTCAACCTCGGGTGTGTTCTCAATAAAACTCTCAACTGCACTTTGCGATGAAATAAATTCAATAATGCTGTTGTAACCATCGGGCAATTGATAATTCGCATCATCAACAATCAATTTAATTACCGCGGCTAATTCAATTAACTGCGATGCATCGACGGCGGTTTCAGCTTGTTGTAATTCTGTAATATTAGTCGGTTCTTGAAAGCCATTTGCCGCAAGAGTTAATACGTAACTCGCAGTTGTTACGTTCGTAACATTATGAGAGTCATCTTCTAGTACTTTTTCAAACGACCCTAACAAATTAACGAAGTTAATTTCATCGCCAGTTTGCGCATCAAAGGCCGATGATTCTATTTTCACAAGTGTTTCGAGTGTAGTGGTTAAAATCGTCAGCGAATACGCGCCGTTTTCATCGGCTGTAGTCGTAAAGGTATTACCATTTACGGTAACACTAACGCTGGCATATGGAATAGGTTCATCAGTCACTAAACCCGATAATGTCGCACTGTAACCGCCGCAACTACTAACATCGGTCACATCTGCGCTATCAATTAAAGTGGT
The DNA here is from genome assembly GCF_057367955.1 of Pseudoalteromonas sp. NS-SX12. Taxonomy (NCBI): domain Bacteria; kingdom Pseudomonadati; phylum Pseudomonadota; class Gammaproteobacteria; order Alteromonadales; family Pseudoalteromonadaceae; genus Pseudoalteromonas; species Pseudoalteromonas sp. NS-SX12. The sequence continues at coordinate 627,949 of NZ_CM170635.1, forward strand.
ATTGTTATTCGCAACAGCGGCAATTTTACACGGCACATAAATCAGATCTTCAATTTGCACTTGCGCATTAAAGCGTTTGTTTTTCACGGTTTCTGAATGAAAAATAACGTTTAAATTGTCGGCATCTCGTAAGGTTAACGACGTATTTTTACCAAAGCCTTTTAGTTCACCTTTAACCTTGAGCCAAGTTTGCTTGTTGTTAACCGACACACTGTCGATTTCAACCGACTGAGTGCCTGCCCAACTCGCTGGTGAGATTGCGGCGGCGCTCAGTAACGCCGCCATAACTAACTGTTTAATCATTGCTTTTCCTAAATCTGAGTTGTTGTCCTCAGAGTTAGATTAGACGTTGGTAAGCAGTTGAGATTTGTCGCAACTGAACACGCGCTTCTAAATCGCTTACTGTTGCGAGAAAGGTGACACCAACTTAAACAAGTTAGTGAGTAATTAACGCAAAAGCAGTAAAACGCTCTCATCCAAAACTGAGGTTATTTAGTTTATTAAGTACCACTTAAAAACAAATGCATCCCTACTGCTCAATGCTTCATTCAGCCTAACAATTGTTTGTTAATTGATCAAATTATTGCAATAGTTTCACATTTTTAAAACTCAAACCAAGGCAAAAAATGTGCTTTTCACATTACTCTCGAAAAAACGTTAAACATCAAATATTTTACGTTTATCATAAAACTTTATTTGACAAACATAAATCACATGATTAATTTATAAGCATGAGTATACGAATCAACCTAGATATAGAACTGGCAAAAAATAAAATGTCATTGAAACAATTATCGCAAGATATCGGCATTTCAATGACCAATTTATCACTGCTTAAAAATGGCAAAGTGAAAGCCATTCGGTTCTCAACATTAGAGGCAATTTGTGCGGCGCTTAATTGTCAGCCGGGCGATATTTTGCAATATGAACACGATCATTCAGACACTGATCTGGATACATAACAAAAGGACGTATTATGACTTCTCGCGATAATTTTATATCCGCTGGGGCGGCTGCTTTGCTAGCAGTGTTATTTCCATTTTACTGGATCACGTTTTTGGGCCAAACCTTTGATGGCTTTGAGGCCGCACTTAAACAAGATCTACTCACATTCAATTGGCGTGATTTACTGTTTGTATTGATTGGCGCATTAGAAGTGTGTGTTTATTTGAGCTTAAGCAATCACCTGAAATCTCACTTTAATGCCCGCTCCGCTCGTATTTTGCTGTGTGCTATGGCCGCAGTCGTCGCCATATTTCACTCAACTGTGTTATTTGATATTTATTTAGCCTTAACCAACCAAGATATGCTTTCAGAAAGTACAGGCATCGTAGCAATGGTGGTAGCATTTGGTTCTTTGGGGCTGTACACATTATTCGCGGCTGTATTTTCAATTGTATGTTTAATTAACAAACATTTGCCGCCACTGTTGAAAGTGTTCTCGGTGTTAATGTTATTAATGAGCATTCTACAAATGACCCTTGTTTTGTCTTTCACCAACGTATTCCTATTCCCTGCGGCACTGCTGGTACTGTCTATTTACTTTGTTAAAGACAAAGAAGAACTAGAAGTAATTTAAGCCATACAAGGTGATGAAACAAAACAAGGAAATGTTATGCGTTTAGTTAAAGTACTTATAAGCTTTATTATACTCACTTTGAGTTGGAGTTGCGTTTGCCTTTATGGCGCATTAAATGGTTGGTGGTTAACACCGCTTGCCAAACAAGGTGATTCGGCCGCATTTATTGCCAGGGTTCAACAGCGCTTTTTAAACGAGGCAAAAGGAAATTTTGCCATGGTTATCATTGAAGATGGGCGGGTTGTGTCACAGCAATTCACACCATCAATAAATTCGGTAAATGGCGATACCCTCTTCCCTGTGGCGTCAATGAGCAAGTTATTTACCGCATATGGTGTGTATCAATTGGCACAACAAGGCGACATTGATTTAGATGCACCTATTTCTAATTACCTAACAGCAGCATGGCAACTACCCGCATCCAGTTTCAATCATAATAAAATCACCTTGCGCAGTTTACTGTCCCATACCTCGGGGTTAACCGATGGCTTAGGCTTTGCCGACATGAGTAAAAGCCAGCCAATGCCTAGTTTAATTGATTCATTAAACCACCCAAAAGGCGCACGCGGTGACGTTAAACTTGAAATCGGATTCGAACCAGCAACGCAGTGGCAATATTCGGGCGGCGGTTACCTAATTACAGAACATATCATCGAGAATGTGACTAAGATGCCATTTGAAGATTTTATGGCAAAAACCGTTTTCAGCCCGCTTTCGATGTATCGCGCCAATTATGCATTTATCGAAACGCACAGTAATGTGGCAAACCCTTATGATTCGGCTGGCAAAAAAGCACCTTTTTATCAATATGTAAGCCCTGCCGCAACGGGGTTACTGGCTAGCACTAATGACCTTACTCAGTTTGTATTGGCCTTACAGCAAACGGATAAACACACTAAAAATGCCATCAACACATTAAGTAAACCTCTCGGTCATAAACTAGGGGCGCCAATTTGGGGCATGGGTGCGATGCTATATGCCCCGCTACCGGATGGTAAATTTATTCTCGGTCATGATGGCGCAAATGAGCCCGCAATTAACAGCGCACTTCGCCTCAATCCAACTAATCACGATGCAATCATTGTGTTAACCTCTGGCGGAGAAAATCTTGCAACCGCTATCGCATCTGAATGGACCTTTTGGCAAGCAGGTATACCCGACTTTTTAACCTTCGAACGCGCGATTCTCAGTGCCTTTTTACCCATAGGTTTAGGCGTAGTCGTAATTTTGCTCGCTCTTGCTCTCGTTTACCGAAAACGGGTTATCTCAACCTAAAGTGACGAGTAGAATACGTGACAGCATAGAGCATGGCTGGCACGTAAAACGTATTAAAACGATTACTTGGTGGCGTCACTGACCAGCACTTTACTGGCTAAGCCCACCAGTAGCACGCCGGAAATGCCATCTAAAACACGGGTAAGACGCGCTGAATTTGCTCTTTTAAACAGCCAACTGCCCAATACCGCGTACAGTAAATTACATGCCGTTGCTAATAGACTGAAAACACACCCCAATAAAAGCAGCTGAAACGCAACATCAGCAGACGATGCGTCGATAAATTGCGGTAAGAACGAGAGAAAAAATAGCGCTACTTTAGGATTTAAAACACTTACAATTATTCCTTGCAAAAATACATTGTCTGACGCGCGTGATTTATCGTTTAGCACGACCTGACTTTCACCACGCCACATTGCGTAAAGTGACTTAATACCGAGGTAACATAAATACGCTGCTCCTAACACCTTAACTAGGGTAAATGCCAGTGCAGAGCTTAAAATTATCGCCGACAAACCAAGGCATGCAGCTAAGGTATGTGCAAAATAACCAACGCCCAGTCCCATTGCCGCTTTTAATCCCGTTGTCATTTTACCTTTCATTGTGTTTGATACGATGTAAATCACATCGGGTCCGGGAATTAAATTTATTGCCAGGCAAGCAATAACGAATATAAGTAATGCGTTTAAATCCATATATTTTCCTATTTGTGTTTCTTAAGCGGTGTTATGTCAGGTTAATCTATGCTCAGGGGCTTAAATTAACACTCTTTTTCTTCAAGCTTAACGTAAAACTATCTTTTAAATTTAGTATGTTATTGCGCATTTTTATTTAGGACTATGTTAAGTCCTTCATTCTCTTTCGGGGGCTCAAAATATTGTGTCACATGATGAAACATTGCTTCTGTATCAAAATGCGATCGCTCAGGTTCTGAAATACGACGCTTGGCGATTTGTGCAAGGCACGTTGCATTACTCACATCTAAGTAGATAACTTTATGTTGGCCATTAATTTCATCACTCAATGAACGCAACCAAGCGCGTTGCTTTACGGTATTCGCAGGAAAATCCATTACCACATGACTACCCGTTGCTAACATACGCTGCACATGCGTTTTCATGAACGGTTTTATCAGATTTGCATAATGAATATAGTCATCAAACGACTTAATTTGCTCAGGGAAGTGCGCACTTAACCATTCATCTTCAGAAATCAATACTCCGTGCGTTTGCTTCGCTATAAGCTTTGCTTGGGTTGACTTACCCGCTCCCATCTTGCCGCAAAAAAAGGTTAAGTTACCAAGATTATTCATAAAACGTCCTGTAAAAAGCGTACGATTAAAGCGTTAACTTTGCGCGTTCAATTGCTGCTGCAATGGCCATTTTAGCCTGCGGGCTATTCTTCCAACAGCTCGTTCTTAACATTGAGGCGACCATTTGGGCGATATCATCAACACTGTATTGGGTTAATTCTGCAAATGAGTGAATGCCTATTTCTTCAAAGCGCTTTATCACGGTTGGCCCAACCCCTTTAACGGCAAGCAATGCCGCTTTTTCTTGGCTTGAAAATGCCATTACAACTCCTTGTAAACATCAAAATAAATGATTAAAAAATATCAGCTCTAAAAGGCTATTAACCCGCGTTCAGTTCGTTAACCACCGTTGGCGGCAGATAAATCGTAAATTCATTGATAGGTTCGATTAAAACACTGTACGGCGACTGTTGCTCTTGAATATTTACCAAGTTTAAATCCGATAACAGCTTAAAGTTTGCAGATTCAAGCTGACCGGGTTTTACATGCAATTCGTCATGCCATACCCGATACGTGCCAAGCTTTTTATCACGACGATAATAAAAACCCGCGAGCGGATGGGTTAAATAAACCAGCGCTGATTCTGTATCTGGAAAGCCGGGAAAATTTAAACTATCGCTATCAGATTGGCTTAACTCAACCGATGCCGCAGCCCATTGGGAACGTGTTTCCATACGATATTGCTGGTACAAGCCTGTCGACTCATCAAAAATACAATCAAACCGAATATTGCCCGCATGCCATGGCAAATTCCACAGATAACGCGGTACCGCTAAGGTCCATGAATCAAGCGTGGTGCCTAAAAACCAAACACAACGCTCGCCCGTTTCACTATCAATAATGTAGATGCGGTAATTGGTTTGTCCCATCGTGAATTTGGGAAACGGAAACACTGCCGAGGTAAAGTCAACATCAATAAAGGGCACTACCGAGATGAGTGCCATCTGCTCGCCATTTAATTCAATGGTGTCGAGTAAAAAGCGCTTCGGAAACAAGCCTGCAAATCGCTCTGCCGGCACCGCATACGTTATGATGGCAAAATGCTTTAAACCGCATAACACATCAATGCCTGTAGGTTTAGGTCGAGCGGTGAGATAATCCTTAAATTTACGTGAACTTTGCACGCTACCTCCTTGAAATTCTTACCTCGATTTATAACACGTTAATTACACCTGTGTCACTGCAATGTAAAAGCGGCTAAGAGTTTGACATAAAAGGCCTATATTTACGGTTCAAGTTTATAATCGCGAATACCTAGGGTCTGCCCACCTTTGCTGTTCTATTTTTGTTCTTTCTGAGCGTGCTTTTATCACGGCGCTCGATGTGTGGCCTAGCAATCTAAGCGAATATCGAGCAAAGCTTCCGCATCCTGCTCACGCCCCTTACCTACATCCATATAGGCAACAATGAGAAAAGTACGTTCATAAGAACCGTTCGGCAACACTATATCAAAACACACTTGCACCTTTTATCGCCACACGATACCATGCCGCCACCTTAAATCTAAATGATAACTATTATGAAATGGGGTTTATTATTGTTTCCAGTCTTTGCATTAAGTGCACTGCTTAACACGCTCAATGCGTCTGAATCCGATGACAAGAAAACAATAGAAGTAATTGAAATTACAGCAGATCGCCCTAACAGTTATAGTGCTAAGTACGTGCAAGCAGGCACCTTTTTTAACGCTAATGTACTTGATACCGCATTAACAACGAACATAATCACAAAAGAGTTATTGGACGCACAACTCGCCAGCTCTTTAGCAGACTCCATTAGAAACACTGCAGGCGTCAGCGCCGCGCAAATCAACACCACCATTTACAGTAACCTTAACATCCGTGGTATTCGACTTGATCCCACCACCAATTATCGTCTTAATGGCATATTACCCATTGCCAACTACGTGCAAACGCCAATGGAGAACAAATACCGCGTTGAAGTACTTAAAGGAGCGGCTGGCTTGTATTACGGTTTCGGCTCTCCCGCCGGAATTGTAAATTTAGTAACTGAACGTGCATATCAAGACCAAATTGCGGGGTCGTTGTTTGCAAATCAACACGGTACCTATGGCGCATCACTCGATATTAGTAAAATATTTGACGATGCCGGTGTGCGTGTAAACTTAGTTGCGGCAGACGAAGAAATCGGTATTGAAAGAACATCAGGCGAGCGCCAATTCGCGTCAGTTGGTTATCATTTTGATATTAATGACAAACTACGTTTTGAATTTGATGGTGAGTATATTGCCCGCGACATTACCGAGCCGACCCAATATTATTTACTTGCAAATCAAGATGGTTCTCTCTCGCTCCCTCCTTTACTCGATACAGATATCAATCACGGTGCTGAATGGTTTAAAGCAGAAACAACGGCGCATAACCTACTCGGAAAATTAAGCTACGCAATCACACCGAATTTACACATAAATATGTCACTTGGGCGTGCTTATGCAGACACAACGCGTCGTTATTCTGCCTTTTTTGGTTATGATATTGAAACAGGTAGTGATGGGTTAGTCAGTTTATCTACATTTCCTAATACTGAGTACGAAAACAACATTGCCGATGTAAAACTTACCAGCAGCTTTACGTTATTGGGCACTTCTAATCAATGGGTTATGGGTGCAAGCCGTCGTAACAATGAGTCGATTATTGCTGATCGTGTGCGCCAAGGTAAGTGGGCGCAAAATTTGTATCATCCTGTCGATATAGCAAAGCTGCCAACCCCGCCCAGAAGTATCAAGAACACCATTGAAAAAACAGATATCGGTTACTTTTTAAATTTGAAAACGCACTTTAATGAGCAATGGCAAACTACCTTAGGTTATCGCTATGCTGATTATAAAAATACCAGCGACTTTGCTCAGTACGATGACACCGAAGACACACTATCAGGCAGTGTGATATACAAACCTCAGCCAAACTTTGCGTTTTATACAAGTTACATTGAGGGGCTTGAAGAAGGCGGTATCGCCCAAGGTATTGCGAAAAATGCAGGGGAAGTATTACCCGCAGCATTAAGTGAACAATGGGAATACGGTGTCAAATTTGAAACATCACAGCAACTGCTGCTAACACTCGCTTATTTTGATATCGACCGCGCATCTGCATTTATTCACCCCGAAACTGAGTTTTTTGTGCAAGATGGCCGTGCAAACTATGCGGGCGTTGAATTAAGTGCCTCAGGCGGCATAACTGAAGGCTGGTCAGTTTACACCACAGCAAGTTATATTGATGCAGAGCAGCAAAAGTCTTCCAACGCACAACTAAACGGCAACGCGATTGAAAATACACCAAAGACCACAGCATCAATATTTACCACATACGAATTAAATAGTGTGCTGGGGTTAAGCCTATCATTAGGTGCCTATTACACGGGTAGCCGCTATGTTGATGCGCTTAATTCAGCAAGTGCCAACGCATACACACTATTTGATGCTGGGATAAACTACCAATTGAATCTTCGCAATCATGATGTTGCGATTAGTCTTTACGTTCAAAATATTGCAGACAAAGCTTATTGGGCGGCAACGGGGTCTAGACTACTGGCACAAGGTCACCCTAGAACAATCAAATTTGAGCTAAAAACAGCGTTTTAGTAAACAAAATTAAGCAAAATGGGGCGGCCATTTTGCTTAATTTATACCAATTCCATTAAGTATGTGATCACAGATAGCGCTGGATAAATGAAATGGTAACAAGGCGGAATTTTTCTTATGTAGTTGTTCTACATTGATATATTCTAACGCAGTTAGCATGATGTTTAGCCCGCTAGGATGATCAGCTATTTAAGTGAATTGGTATTATTGTAGCTGTTAGCTAAAATGCACTCCGGTGATGTCATATTCGCCAATGTATCGCTCACCGTACATATCAGCAAAGAAAAACTCCATTTCGATTTTGTGCCTGCCTTGATGGTTGAGTAGCTCGATTACATAAAAGGTTTTTTTGGGGCCTGAATAGGTTTTAAGATCGCTCGATTGCACTATTTTGAAATCGCTCGGATTACCTATCTTATCAAAATATTCATAAAGCACATTTAAGCCTCGCGAATAAATGTCTATTTCTCGTTGGCTTGCATTGGGAATGTGCTGCGCCATCAAAAATGCAGTATTTTGGCTATTAATCGCATCAATAAATTGGCTAATTAACTGCTGATGCTCAACAGGCGGTACAACTTTAACCTTTGTTGCTAACGCTTTTAACTTATCCGACGGCGGCATAATGCGATTTTGATACACCGTGAAATCACGTGAGTAAGCAACAAAATTCAAATAGCTTTCTAGGCTTTTTTGGTATTGGTTGTGAAATTGTTTAAAATCTTCCGCTAGGTTATTTTCCAAATCTAAGTAAAAATCATAACCAGCTTGTCCAGTTAAATGAAGAATATCTCTATGATCAATGAGTAAGCCAAATAACAATGCATTAAAATCTATCACATTGTCTTGTTGGTTAAATAAAACCAGATCACTTGACCAGGTTTTATTACCTTTTTTTATTTCAAGCACATAATCTTTAAAGGGTGCTTGGCTGCCAAATTCTAGGTGTATTTGGTTAGATTGAAACGGAATAGACTCAGATTTGAAAAATTTTTCGCGTAAATGTAACTGAAAACCTTCGCTTGCTTTAGCAAACTCAGCTGATTTTTGCACTAGGGTCGTCTGTGACGAATGCACCTTAGTAACAAACATAATAAGTACGGTAACAATCAGTAGCTTAATTTTCATTATCACTCCTTGATAACTTGCACATGCGCTTTGATAGTATAAAAATCAATCGGCAAAATAAAGTCTTAACCGTTAAATTTGCATCTATAACTAAGTGTCTGTTACACAGTTACTTTGTTTAGAAACGAAATGACAGCGTGATTGAACACATTTGGCTGCTCCCATTGCAATGCATGTCCAGCTTCTTCCACCACTAAGGTTTCACAACCCGGTAATTGCCTTGCTGCTGCGCGCATCAGAGCAGGCGGTTGATACAGATCTGCGCCGCCAGTTAGTAGGAATATAGGTAAATTAAGATCCTGTAGCTTTTGCCATGTAATCGTATTTTTATCTTTCTGACGATTTCTAAGACCGGGCTCTTTCGCCTGTTTCTCCATCGCTATCCACGCTTTTACGCCCTCAGGATGAGCAAAGCGATACGAGGGACCCAGCTCTTTAAATTCAGGCGGCAAATCGGCAAACCCTTTTGACAAAATAAAATCTGAACGGATATCAAGATCCTTGTCCCACATACCAAACAAACTGCATGCTATGGTGATACTTAACAACCTGTCTGCAAATGAAACGGCAAAATCAGTAACGGTAAAACCACCAGCAGCTAAGCCTACAATATGAAATTTACCAATGTTTAAATGGTTAATCAGCGCATGTAAATCATCGGCATCGGTACTAGGCTGCTCGGCCGATTTAATTGGCGAGCCTTGATGGCCACGCCTTGAATATGCGATGGTTCTAAACCCAGCTTGCGCAAATGCATCTTGTTGATACGGCCATGAATAAGCACTGCCCCGCCCTGGATGCACTAAAATAACCACAGGTCCGTTGCCACCGGTATCCCAATAGTAAATTCCTTGTTCATTTGACACCTGAAATACACCTTCTTTTGCAGGTGCATGCTTAGGTACAGGTAAAAACGGCGCTTCGTCAAAACTGTTCGATACTAGGCCGCTATTTTCTTTTGCATTTACTTTTGAGGTTAGCGCCAAAGATGCGCCAAGCGTGCCAAACGCTGCGCTTTTTATAAACTGGCGTCGTGACGTTCCTTGCTGAATATGGTCTGCCATTATTATGTGTTCCCTTTTTATTATTGTGTACTATTTAAACGCCACCGGTTTTCAATAAACAAGCCAGATACGATAAAACAATGCGTAAACGAGATAGAATCGTTAAATGTAATAAAACTTGTCATAACATACTGAAGTTTTGATTATTTTTTCTGTCACTTTTTATTTTTTCAGCCACTCTAAATAACTCAAATAAACGCCGTTACAAGCGCATTAGATTAAAGTCTAAGTGTTCTAAGCGCGGTATTTGTTTTAAATCAAAAAGGCGAAAGGTTTCGCATGTGACAATCACCGTCGCAATAAAGTAACTCTCACTAAATAAAGGACAAATCATTATGACTACTGCATTTTATATTCCTACCGTTAACTTAATGGGTGCAGGTTGTTTAAAAGATGCCGCTGATAATATTCAAGCAAAAGGATTTAAAAAAGGGCTTATCGTAACCGATAAAATCCTGAACCAAATTGGTGTTGTTGAAAAAGTTCAGTCGCTGCTTAACGAGCGCGATGTCGCAACGGCGGTATTTGATGGTACCCAGCCAAACCCTACCGTTAGCAATGTAAACGATGGCCTAAGTATTTTAAAAGACAATGATTGCGACTTTGTAATTTCACTTGGCGGCGGTTCGCCACATGATTGCGCAAAAGGCATTGCGCTTGTTGCTGCAAATGGCGGCAAGATTGGCGACTATGAAGGGGTCGACCAATCAGCAAAACCAATGTTACCGCTTGTCGCAATTAATACAACAGCCGGTACAGCTTCAGAAATGACGCGTTTTTGTATTATTACCGATGAAGAGCGCCACATTAAAATGGCCATTGTTGATAAACACACCACGCCGTTAGTATCGGTTAACGATCCTGAGCTAATGCTGGCAAAACCTGCCTCGCTTACTGCCGCAACCGGTATGGACGCGCTTACCCATGCAATTGAAGCGTATGTATCAATTGCTGCAACGCCAATCACTGATGCTGTTGCAATTAAAGCAATTGAACTTATTCAAACACATTTGCGCGAAGCGGTGAATAATGGCGAGAACATTGAAGCACGTGAACAAATGGCCTATGCGCAATTTATGGCAGGCATGGCGTTTAACAATGCATCACTTGGTTATGTACACGCGATGGCGCACCAGCTTGGCGGTTTTTACGATCTGCCTCACGGTGTATGTAACGCAATCTTATTACCACACGTACAACGTTTTAACGCTAAAGCGGTTCCAGGTCGCTTGCGTGATGTTGCAAAAGCAATGGGCGTTGATGTGAGCAATTTAAGCGAACAACAAGGTGCAGATGCAGCAATTGACGCAATTGTTAGCTTAGCCAGTGATGTTGGTATTCCATCCGGTATTGAGCAATTAGGCGCAAAAGCTGACGATATTCCTACACTTACTGAAAATGCGCTAAAAGATGCCTGCGGATTTACTAACCCAATACAAGCTACATCTGAAGAAATTGCAGAGATATTCCGCGCTGCAATGTAGTGATAACGCGATAACTCCTTAAAAAATAAAAAGGTTAGCATTCGCAGCTAACCTTTTTTCTTGCCTTAATAATAATGTTGCTTGGCTATCTAATCTAGCGCGTGTTGCTCTTTACGTTCTGCATAAATGCAAAATAAATTTTACCTTTACGACAATTATTTATCGTTTTACTTAAAACAAAAATAGCCCTAATTTGTCGGTGTTAAAAATATCAATCCAGTTAATTGAAAAAGGGTAAATATGAAGATTTTTTTAATGGTATTGGCATTAGCAAGCACTGTAGTTTGGGCAAGCGAAGAACAAGCGAGCGTAGAAACAGTGAAAGATTCTTATGAATTCTGCCTAGATATGGCTGAAGAAGAAGAGAATAAAGACAGCGCCGTGCTATTTTGCGTAAACGATGAATTAAAATCTCTTGGTTACAAAGGGTTTGATTCATTACAAGCAATCAAAAGCTTTATTAAAGCAGATTAAGCGTTAACCGCTAACACACATGATACAGACGAATAAAGGCCAGCATTTGCTGGCCTTTTTGTTTTTTAAGCTTTTGTTTCGTCAAAAAATATTGCAACCTTTTAAAAACAATTTGCGACTTAGTTAAAAACAACAGCTAAACAAACAACTATGAACAAATTTTTACTCGCACTTTGTACACTCGCTATTACCTTTTCAACAAACGCTAGCGCCGTACCAGCCAGCATTTTTGATATTTCGATAAGTGAATCATTTGATTCATCTCTAACTAAATTACAAGAAAATTGCCAAACAAAAGTGCGCGTTTTGTCTAACTTACCAGTGCGCTTTCCACTCGCAAAACACACAGAGCAACATTTAGTATGTGACATTGTAAAACACGGCGGAAAGGCTGCTATTGTAATTGCCGACGGTAAGGTTGCGCACATTAACACAAATAATATCAGTGAAAGCGCCGTTACCGGCTTAAGCGATAAATATGCTGAGTACTTAGCGTATCAAGCACACAGCAATCATTTATTGTGGTTAAATACAGACATCAACAGTGCTACCTTAATCGGGCAGGATGCGCTTCACCCAAATTTATTTGTTTGGTCAAACCCATATATCAACAATAACCAGCAAAGTGAGGTTACGTTAAATACCTTACTTAAATTTGGTGCGTCAATTGATGCGCTTATGCCCATATTTGAAAAGCACTGCCAACCGCTGGTGATTCAAGACACTAAACCCTGGTTGTTAACCAAGCCTAATGCGCAAAAACAAGTTAACTGTTTTAATTTTTCGGCATTTGGTTTTCCGCGCAAAATTGAAGCCGTATTCGGTGATAACCACCTAGAACTCGCTTGGATTTTAACTGCAAGCGCTGAACAAACACGTGTGGCGCAATCACTTAGCAACACCTACGGCAAAGCAATATTTGAAAATGCTCAGTGGCAGGCATATCAAAATGGTGAAATTTATTTACGCAAAGACAAGCCAGAGGTCTTAGCAATATCAAAAAGGCTTATTCCTCTTATCAAAGAAAAATACGCAATTACGTTTTAAAACAAAACACCGCATGTGATTCGTGTGCCAATTAGCTTACCTTGACGCTAACTAATTGGCATGCCAGCCATTTTGATATGCTAAACTGCCCCAAAGCGCATGTGCCAACGCCACTTTCGCCTCATTATGATCGAGTGGTTTTTCACTCATATAATTATCTGCGCTATTAAAATCGAACATTTTCGGTTTTTTCCCTGGCTGCAAAATGGTGATACCTTTATTACTGTAGTAGGCAAAATTATCCGCATACTGCATTAATGCCCTGCCAGTTGTGGTACTTTGTGTTAAATCGCGCCCAATCATAGGCGATTGATTAGTTACCCCCATTAATGACAGCAAGGTTGGCGCTAAATCAATTTGGCTAGCAATGGCTTTATAGCTCTGATTATCAAACTCACTGTTTAAAATAATCGCTGGAATATGAAAATTGTTTACCGGCACTAGAGCCTGACCTAACGCGCGAGCATCGTGGTCAGCAACAATCAAAAACAGCGTATTTTGCCAATACGATTGGGTTTTTGCTGTATTAATAAACTCACCTAAGGCCAAGTCTGCATATTGAATTGCTTTATGTCTTGCGCGCTCTTTATCATCATACTGAGCAAGCTGAGATGGTGTGTAATCAAACGGTTTTATCGCCTCGTTCGGAATTTCAAATGGATCATGATTGCTTGAAGTGAAAATCAGGCTAAAAAACGGTTTTTCTTGTAACGCCAGCTTATTAAGCTCTGTATTCGCTTGTGTGAACACATCTTGGTCACTTGCACCCCAAGAGCCGACAAAATTTAGCTTATCAATATCATCAAAATCCACAATTGTTTGAAAGCCATTGCCGAGAAAAAAGCTTTTCATATTGTCAAAGTGGCTTTCACCGCCATAAATAAACTGCGTGTTGTAACCTTCAGATTGCAACAAACTTGCAAGTGTAAAAAAACCTTTCTGTGACTTGTCTAACTTAACCACCGCCCTTGCAGGCGTCGGCGTAAAGCCAGTAACAACGGCCTCAATGCCACGTACAGATCGCGTGCCCGTTGCATAAAGCTTGTCAAACCCCCATCCCTGTTGATACAAACTGTCGATATTAGGTGTCAGTGGCAAGCCGTTTAAACGTTTAACATACTGGGCGCCGAGGCTTTCTTCTAAAATGATCACCAAATTCTTTTTCGCACCTAGGTAGCTAGGTTGCTGTATTTTAAACAATGGATTATTCGGTAAAGTAAAAGCCGATGTTGGTAAGCCTGTTTCTTGACGAACAATGTTTATAACCTCGCGCTCAGGCATCGCGCCATATAGTTTGCTCGCATTTTTTTCATTTAGCAGCGCTTTAACTGCATGGAATACACTATAGGTGGAATTAAGCGTTAGCGAATTCACTAGCGCATCATTTGAAAAAAACACATACGCGGGATTGATAGGTCGGTGTCCCAACGTGCCACGTGCAAACAGTATAAGTGCAGCAAGTAACAGTAAAATAGCGACGAGTTTAACCTTTGCTGTAGAGTGAGTTTGCCCAGTAGTTTTAAACACAAAATAATTGGCTAGCGGCAGCACAATTAACTTAATTGCAGCGACCAATAAAATAAGTGTTACAAAAACAGCGGCAGAATGCCCGCTCATCAACATTGAAAACACTTCTTTTGGATACACCAAATATTCCACAAACAAACGATTTGGTCGCAAGCCATACTCTTCTATAAACATGGGTGTTGCCATTTCTAAAAACACCAAGATTGTTAGAATTAGCACTAAGTAGCTTTTAAGACATGCTAGCCATATTGGTTTTAGCGCTTTAATACTTAATGCAAGCGGTGAGATAAGTGCAGGGATAAGCAGTAAATAACCCAACGTACTTAAATCAATGCGTAATCCACCAATTAATAAATTTAACAACGCGTTGGGGTTTGAAAAGTGTTGATACTGCCAAAGGCTAAAGCCCAAACGAAAAGTGCTAAGTACACCTAGCACACACAAAGTTAATACCAAATACGGCATTAGATGTTTTTTAAGATCTGTCAGCATTATTAATCTCAGCTGTGACTACCTAGAGCGTTCTATTTGTTAGACCTTAAACGGCAATACTTAAGAAAAGCTTAAGAAACGGTTTGCTGCAGCTTATTGCTAAAATAACCTTGTTAACGTAAGGCAAAGGCAATTAGCTGTGTGAAAGCTGAACAATATCGCTATTAAATGCAATTTCTTTGATGTAGCGCTAATTCTTAAACGCAAACGCGGTTAATTTTTAGCGCGCATTAAACTATAATTTGTGTCGCTAATTACCTTTTACTCGCGTTCTCTTTGCGCTGCACCTTTTTGACTACCGGCTTGTAAATAATGACTACGTTTCTTTTCCGCTTTGCTATGGTTTTTTTGCTAACAGTTTTTACCTACACCGCGACTGCACAAACGGGGAATAATATTAAATGTGGTATGGCGACAGGCTATCCGCCTTTTCAGTTTATCGAGAATAACCAACCCACTGGCTTTGATTACGATGTGCTGACGCGTGTGTTACAGCAAGTTAATCAAGAACTGTATTTAGTTGCAGATACATGGGATGAGGTAGTAAACCACTTACGTTTTGCCGAGCTTGATTGCGTCACTGGAATGGAAATCAATCCGCTGCGAGAAAAGTACTTTGATTTCACCATACCCTATTATTTTCGCTACACCACAGTGTTTGTAAAAGAAGACAGTAAAGACATTGAAATTGTACGTGACCTCTACGGAAAAAAAATTAGCGGCGACAAACACTCGCTCACCGAAACCATATGGCAAGAAAAGCATATAAAAGATAACTTTCGTTTAATCCAAACTGAGTCAAAAGAGCAAGCGATGTTAATGCTTGCCAACGGTGAAACTACCGCTGCTATTATGCCGCGTTCAGTGGGGCTGTACCTCGCTAAACAGTACGGTGTTAAAGTTAAAATTGTGCAATCAAATTATCGCGGTACCCCCGTTGCCATTGCGGTCAGAAAAGGCAACAAAGTACTGCTCGACAAACTGAATTCAGCGCTTCAAACACTGCTTTCGTCAGGCCAGTTAGACACCTTGCAATCTAATTACCAAGACTAATTTAACAATTGATTTAATTGAAAAAATTTATTTAAAGCGTAGCCTAACGCCACATTTTATTTAAAATCACTACAAGGACTGTAATGAACTGCTCTCATGCGCTTTATTGTGTAGAAGACTTCCTTCAAATTGCTTACTTACTTTCAAATCCTATCTTTGCTAGTGGCATCGTAATTCTTGCTTTTATGCTTCGCAATATTCCAGGTCGCCCTTGGCTAATTAGTTTTGCTGCGCTGTCGTTATTTTCCAGCGTGTTTTATTCTGCTATTCAAATTGCGCAATATACATTATGGGGCGATTTACTTTATTTATACAAACATTATAACGACACGATGAGCGTATTAAATTTATTAAAATTTAATATTTTATTTCCCTGCTTTTTACTTAATTTATGGACTCTGAAAAATCTAAACATACCAATTCATACCTTGTTCTTTTCGTGGCGAGGACGTGCTACTCGAAGCATATTTTGGGGTATGTCGCTGCTTTACATAGTATTATGCTTAGGGTTATTTAACGTATTAAATAATTTCTTTAAATCCAATTCTAGCCTGCCCGTTTACGCTGAAGCGATTTTTTCTTAGTATTCTTTTTCACCCTGTGTGTGATTTCCTGGATGACCTTAATGATCCACATAAAGCGTTGGCACGATTGTAATCAGTCGGGTTGGATGATGTTTTTGAGTCTGATCCCTGTGATTGGTCCTATCGGTTGTATGTTATTCCTAGGTTTCGCCAAAGGAACCGATTCAGAAAATAAATATGGCCGCCCAGTTTCAGTAGGTGCTGGCGTTACCAATAACTCGGCACCTAACGAAATAAATCACGGGTAAAAATAAAGCAGCAGTTGCCTTAACCTTGTTTTATCTTTATAACACTAAAGAAAAAACAAACACATGCTGTTAAGGACAATTTATGGCTATTTATCAATTTCTCGATTTCACGTTTTGCGCAACAACATTTGCCTTAACGCAATCAGGTAAAGAAAAGCCGATTCGCCCTAAAACTGCACAAGCACTGCTGTTTTTTTTAACACAGCCAGAGCAATTAATATCAAAACACGCATTGTTTAAGGTGCTGTGGCAAAGTGAAGACGTGCAAGACTACCGCCTTTTTCAAGTGATCAGTGAATTGCGTAAACTGGCACCAGAGCAACAGCTTATTCGCACTCAACCTAATCAAGGTTATATTTGGCAAGCCACGGTAACACAGGTAACGCCGGTTCAAAGAGCACAGTTGCCTTGGCGCGCCATTGCTGCCGGCCTAACCTTAATGATATCAACAATTACCAGTGCTATGTGGGTATCACATAGCGATACACCGCCTACAACAAATTTATTGCCGGCAATGAGCAGCTACTCAAATGCGCTAATCGCTTTTCAAAAAAGTGATTTAGAGAATGCCGAAAAGTGGCTTAACTTTAGTTTGCAAGAAAACCCCCACTCCATAGAGGCGCAACTATTGCTCGCTGAAGTAAAATTACACAAAAAAGAGCTCACTCAAGCAAATCAGCTTGCGTTTAAGATTATTAATCAAACGCCAACTTCAGATTATTATCGTACGCAAGCACTCGACCTGTTAAGCCGTATATCATTAGAAAACAGTGAAATTAATGATGCACTCAACTATGCAATTGAAAGTAAAGCGCTACTTAATTCAAGTTTAGCCGTGTGTAGTAGTGAAGTAGTTAATCAGCGTATTGCGACGATTATCACCAACAAACCAGCAACTGCAAGCACAACTCAGCATAACCCGGTTAACAGAGAATCACTTATTGCAACAATAGTGACAAATAACAAGCAGCAAGCCAACACAGAGCAAAATGCTGAACACTTAGCGCTTTGCCACCAACTAAATCAGCCAACCAGTTTTAATTTCACAAATAGCACCTTGCATAGTGATATTTTTGGCTTACGACAACGCACTATGCGCACCTAAAACCACCTTACCCTTAAAAACATAAGCCATTAATATTAAACAAATTATAGCTATTTATAGATGATTATAGATAGTTTTAAATGCGTCGAACGCTGCTACCTTGTAAGTTGGCCTAATCCAATTTTAATAGGCTAATTATATGCAATCAGTTAATCGAATTATCGCGTTATTGTTCACACTTTCACTCTTTTTTTGCGCTGCGTTTGTGCATTCACAAACAGTGCAACCACTTGAAAATAATCACTCGACTCTTGCAGCGGTAAAACAAAAGTTGTTTGATTTACTCGGTGAAAATACACAGTTTTCCGTCGAGCCCTATAACAATGAGCTCCGCTTAGTCACAACACAAAACCATACGTTTTTCGCAAGCCCCGATGGTAAATATTTATATTTAGGACAAGTTATCGACACCGAAAGCAAAATAGATCTAACTGAATTAGTAAAGCAGCAGCAACGTGTAACACTTATCAAAACCTTGCCTAGAGATGCACTACTAAGCTATCAAGCAAGTAACGAACAGCATGTCATCACGATTTTTACCGATATCGATTGCCCATTTTGCCGCAAATTGCATGGAAAAATTGAGGTACTCAATCGCCAAGGCGTTACGATTGACTATGTAATGATCCCACGAGGCAAAGTCGGCAGCAGCGCATTTGAAAAAACCGCCGCCGCTCTGTGTGCACGCAATCCACAAGAAGCCATGAACCAAGCAATGCAAGTTGGCCACTACCAAGGTAATGTTACAAACGTCTGTGAGAATAACTTAGTTACACAGCAACAGCTGGCACAGCGATTTGGCTTTAGTGCAACGCCTACTATCTTGCTACAAAATGGTGAAGCCATTTCGGGATTAATCAAAACCGATGAGTTGCTACAGCGATTAGCAGATATTTAGTACTTTCGCTTTGTTATGTTGCTGTACCACATTATAAATTGAGGGTCTGTTAAACCCTCATTCCCCATTGTAGTTCGGTTTATAAACACATTGTGTGTAATACCATCATCTAATCATAAAACCACAACATAGTGCCGTTTTTTGCTTTCAAACCCAGCTTGTACCGATTTACAATATACCTTGTGTACCACTGAGCAATGTAAAACTTACAAATTGCGACTTTTTTACCGAGTAACTCTTTACACAGTTATTGTTAAAAAACTAAGAAGCCTTATTAATCCATTGAAATATAAATGAAAAATAATAGGCATAAAATTTGTAAGCCAGTTCGTAAAAAGCAGAACGAACATATTTACTTCGCCACTGCAGCAATCTACTAAACTAAATGACGTTTACATGAGAAAACGGAGATCATTAAATGAAAAAACACACTCTTGCGCTATCTATTTTGGCAGCTGTAACAAGCATGCCATCGCTTGCTGAAGATAAGGAAATCTGGCTTGGTGGCTTTGCCGAATATTACTATGCAGACAAAGATAAATTCCAAGCAATGCCAAAAGACCGTATTGATTGGGGTTGGGGCTTAGAGCTTGGCGAACGTTTCACTCCTTCATGGGGTGGTCGTTTTGAATATGCACGCATCGACTTAGAAGCATATCCAGGTCAAGAAAGTATTGACGGTCATCGCTACGGTTTAGATGCGATGTTCTTCCCATTCCAAGGCAATTCATACGTATTTGCAGGTTTAAAACACGAATCACTTGATACAGGTTATAACCTAGGTAATTTAGGTGTAGGTATGCATTGGCCAGTAGCCGACAAATGGAAAGTGATCACAGAAGTGGCGGCTTACCATGACTTTGGCGAAAATCATAAAGATTATAGCGGTAAACTTGGCCTGCTTTATCAGTTTGGCGGTAACAGTGCGCCTGCAACCGAAGCACCTAAAGCAGCGCCGGTCATTGACAGCGACAACGACGGTGTTATTGACGCAAACGATCAATGCCCGAACACAAAACAAGGTGTACGTGTAGACAGCACTGGCTGTGCTATTGTGCTTGATAGCGATAACGACGGTGTTAACGACAACGAAGACAGATGTCCAAATACACCAACGACAGATAAAACAGACGCACAAGGGTGTACACTGTTTAAAGACATGCAAGACAGCATTAAATTAGCGGTGCAGTTTGATAACAACTCAAGTGAAGTACTTGATCCAAACAGCACTGACTTACGTCGTTTTGCTGACTTTATGAAAAAATACCCTGAACAAAATGTGCAAATTGAAGGCCACAGCTCAGCGCCAGGTAACGCGGTTTATAACCTGAAACTGTCAGAAAAGCGTGCCAAAGCAATTAAACAAGTGTTAATTGACACATACGGCATTGATGCGTCACGTATTAGCGCTGTAGGTTACGGTGAAACGCGTTTATTAAACGACGCAAACACAGCTGAAGCACACAGTGAAAACCGTCGCATTGAAGCGAAATTGATGATTGAAAAACGTGTAAAAGTGACGCGTTAATTCTAGTAAAAACTAAAAAACGGCGAACTTAGATTCGCCGTTTTTATTTAATGACTATCACGATTATTTTGCCGCAAGATATTCTGCAAACGTGATAAAAAATGGCACACCAATCAGTACGTTAAATGGAAAGGTAATACCTAAAGATGCGGTAATCGACATACCAGCATTAGCTTCTGGCAGGCTTTGTTTCATTGCAGCAGGCACCGCAATGTAAGACGCACTTGCGCCTAGCACCGCCATTAATGCAATACCACCGCTACTTAGGCCAAGCATTAACCCAAGCCCTGTGCCCGCAAGACCACCAATCATTGGCATCAGTACAGCAAAGCTAATTAAGAACACACTGTTCTTTTTAACCGATACAAGCTGTTTGCCTGCGATTAGCCCCATTTTGAATAAAAACAGCGCAAGAATGCCCGAAAAAAGCTCAATAAAGAAAGGCGATAATTTAGCAACACTTTCACCACCCAAATAACCAATAATTAAGCTCCCAAGCATCAGCAGAATGCTTTGGTTCGCCACAAGCTCTTTTTTAACAAATTCACCGTTGATGATTTTCAAGCTGCCTTTTGCTAATACTAAGCCTACAACGATCGCTGGCATTTCTAATAGGACGACAAACAGCGGGAAGTATGCCTCATACGAAACATTGTTCGCTTCAAGAATAGCTATTGCAACAGCATACGTGGCCACACTCACCGAGCCATAATGTGCGGCAATTGCCCCAGCATTAATTTTATCGAGCTGTCCGAAGTAGCGTAAAAGTGGGTATGCGATTAACGGTAAAACAAGGCCAAAAGCAACGACGGCCAGTGACATTGTAAGTAATGCGGGATCGATGTATTTTTGCAATGCAAGGCCCCCTTTTAAGCCAATCGCAATCATCAAAAACATGCTTAGCGACTTATACAGCCCATCAGGAAATCCTATTTTGGCACCTAATAATTGACTAACGATACCCAGAATAAAAAAAGCGACAACGGCATCAATAATCATGGTTTATTTTTCTCCCACACGTTGCATATAGTGCTCTGCGGCAGGTCGAGACAAGCCTAGCTTGTTGCGTGCGACTAACTGTGAAT
This sequence comes from Pseudoalteromonas sp. NS-SX12, assembly GCF_057367955.1. Taxonomy (NCBI): domain Bacteria; kingdom Pseudomonadati; phylum Pseudomonadota; class Gammaproteobacteria; order Alteromonadales; family Pseudoalteromonadaceae; genus Pseudoalteromonas; species Pseudoalteromonas sp. NS-SX12. The sequence goes on from NZ_CM170635.1 coordinate 649,433, forward strand.
AAAGTGAAAAGCTAAACAATAACGCTGCAACAATAACAAATGCCAACTGAGGCTGACCAATTTGACTGCTCAGCGCGTAAAACGCCAGCAGCATTGCACAGGTAACGAGAGACAATATAAAACTTCGGTTCTTCATTTTACTTTCCCATCCATTAAATTAAGCGACAGAAAAAAGTTTACACACCGTTTTGATTAGATAAAAATAGATATTAACTATCTTTGAATTAGATTTTTGTCTAATTTAATATTTTGGAATGAGTATGGCATCACGATTACACGCGCACATTGGCACCTTTCGTCAACTTGAAATTTTATTAGCCGTATTTGAAGGTGGCAGCATTAAAGCTGCAGCAGAATCATTATTTTTGACCCAGCCTACGGTCTCTATGCAACTTAAAAAGTTAAGTGAAGCCATTGGCTTACCGCTTTATCAACAAGTAGGACGGCAACTTAAATTCACCGATGCGGGATTGGCAACCGTGGCAACAAGTCGGCAAATAATGCAGCAATGCGAGGCGCTTGATATGCATTTATCTAACTTGCGAGGACTTAAGTCGGGTACGCTTCGTATCGCCTGTGCCACAACAGCAAAATACTTTATTCCTCACTTATTAGGCCCGTTTTGTAAGCGTTATCCAGGAATTAACATTCAATTTACCGTTGCTAACAGGCAACAAGTCATTGAGCGATTTGAACAAGGGGTAGATGACTTTTATGTATTTAGTTACGTGCCACAAGAGCTTGATCTTGAAGTTATTGAGTTTATGTCGAACGACCTTGTGGCAATAGCCAATGCGGACCACCCGTTTGCAAAACGTAAGCAAGTTTCATTAGCAGAGTTTTCAGCGGAAAGTTTTATTATTCGTGAAGAAGGCTCAGGTACACGCTACGTCACCGAACAATTTTTCAAAGCAAACAATATAAAGCCTAATGTCAGAATGACTATTGCCAGTAATGAAGCCATTATTCACTCTGTACTCTCAGGCATGGGCGTAGCCATTTTATCAGCTCATACATTGGCATTTGGCGACAGCTATAATGTAAAAGTGATTAACGTATCCTCCTTACCTATTCAATCCAAGTGGTCTTTCTCTTGGGCCAAATCGCAACAGCTTTCACCCATTGCCAAAGTGTTTTTAGATTACGTAGAAACCGAAGGTAAAGCAATGATGACAAAAGCTATTCGTTTGCAGTAACACGCTAACCTAAGCAAACACTGCAATACACTTTTTAAAGCATGCTGCTCCATAGTTACCAGCACCAATATGGAGCAAGTGCTAACGTTACGTGAGACATTGTGCAAACCACCAAATCTCACGCTACTATGCGTTCAAAACACATGAAAGTCCGACAATTAACGCCTTATGCTGCCAATCTAGCCATTACATCCCCTAGCTAAAATCAAATTACCGCTTGAAATAATTCAAATATTAATGATAATGGTTTTTATTTAAATTAACTATTTGAGATGCCCGATACTAAAACCTGTATTCATAACGTGATGCAAATTTGGCAACAGCATGTATCAAAAGGTAACCAAGCTTTCGATAGCTGCCAGTTTTCTTACGCTAACCTCTTTTATGCCGATTGTTTAACTGCGTTAGAACAAGTAGAGGCGGAAATCGAATCTGATTCACCTCCGCCAGACGCTTGGATTGTGGATCAGTATATACCCGCTGTGGTGGTGTCGTATTTAAACTTGGTAGATTCCAATATCGCACAGCAAAATATAAACAACGCCTGCGATCTGTTAGTTGAAGGCTACAAAAGCGTATGCAAATGCGCCGCACATATTTTTACATCAACCCAATCTTCGCATCAGCTCCTCGTATTAAAGCATCTCTCACAACTAAAACACCATTGCTTCGTTTTACTAAAACAATATGGCGACGATGCGAATATCGTCAGCAAGTTAACTACCATCATGAACACAATCAGTGCTCAAAACAACACGATTCACTAGCGAGTAACGCTAAATTATAAAGGAAAAAAATATGGCAATTACACTACCGAACCTCGAATATGCATATGACGCATTAGAGCCGCACATTGACGCAAAAACGATGGAAATACATCACACTTTGCATCACCAAACTTATGTGAATAAAGCTAACGAAGCGCTAGCTGATTCTGAGTTTGAACAAAAAAGTGATGAATGGCTACTAGCTAATATTGCTGCATTACCACACTCATTACAGGGGGCAGTTAGAGATCATGTAGGTGGTCATCATAATCACAGCTTATTTTGGCAAGTGATGTCACCCACTGGTGGTGAGCTTCATAAGGGGACGCTCGAAAATGCCATTACTGCAACATTTGGCTCATTTGATGCGTTTCATGATCTGTTTGTTAAAGCAGCATTAACTCGCTTTGGTAGTGGTTGGGCATGGCTTGTTGTAAACGCAAATGGCGAACTAGCAGTGACAAGCTCTGCAAACCAAGATAGCCCGCTAATGAATAACGAAACACCAATTTTAGGTTTAGATGTGTGGGAGCACGCCTATTACTTAAAATACCAAAACCGCCGTCCAGAATACATTAGCGCATTTTTCAATGTAATAAACTGGCAAGAAGTAGAGCGCCGCTATTTAGCTTTAATCTAATCTCGATAAAAAGGCTTACCACATGGTAAGCCTTTTGCTCTGTTAATGGGTTAATGAACGGAAAGCTCTTTTGTCCCTGACACTACGTCATTTGAACCTTTAACTTTGTATTCATAGTTGATTGTGATTGTATTTTTACTCTCTGAAGTATCATCATAAAAATGATAACCCACATCATTTAAAGAAACACTGTAATATTCACCTTGTTCTAATGATGTATGTAACTGGTAGTAACTTGAATAATTACTCTCAACATTTTCATTTTTTGCAAGTGAAGCAATAAATCGTTTTCCAACTTTAATTTCCCCATTTTCTACTACAGAATATCGAGAAAATTCGTCACTCTGATTACTATTTTTTACAGATTTTATTACTGTGATATCAAGATAATCTAATGATGAAATACTCAGAGGAAGGTACAGGGCAGGCGTGTTTGAGTTATAGCTACTATCGTCAATCACCCCTGCAGTATTCTTTTCAATACTACGTAGACCCAACGTAAAGCCGTTATTGTTATCAACTTTAATGTCATCAATATTGAATACTAAATTTGAATTTATGAATTCAAACTCATTTGTGAACTGCTTTGAATAAACATTGCCTGTGTCTACTGATCTGAGGTTATTAACTTCATAGCGATATTCACCAGTTGATAGCTCTGCATTCGGAGTTACAGTTAAAAAGCTATTGTTGTACTCCAGTTTTAAGCTGACGCTACGATCAACACTTTTTCTTTCAATAAGCGTTGTTCCGGCTGGCACCATATCATTGTCACTGTCATTACCTCTGGTTACTACGATGACATTTTTTTGCGTAAACTTAATCGAGTCTTCTGACAATTCAACAGGATGTGATAAAAATAAATTTAATGAATTATTTTCGCTATTTATGTAATTACTCAACGCCCTGAAGTAATAATTAGAGTCAGAGTTTGAATCGTTTTCTTTAAGCATCACGACAAGATTTAATTCACCTTGGTCATCTAGCACATATTCTCTACTTTGATTTAGTACATTATCAAAAGAAACATATGCCTTTTCATCATTCGGGTTTATTTTTGCGAAGCCAGTGTTGTAACTCACGCCATTGAATTCAATTTCAGCTATATTCACTTTAATCGCCGCGGATCCTTTGTAAACAAAGCTGTAAGCTTGCTTTTGCTGATCAAAGATCAGTGCTTGCGGTAATTTGAATTCACTAGAAATAAATACAGCATCATTATTTTCAATAAGCTCACCTTGCTTACTGAGAAGAGTAATATTAACGGGGAATTCTTGGTTATAGACAGTTTTCTTTGCATATACAACATCCGCATTCAGCAATCTACTCGAGTGGATTCGGCTGCCAAAGTCATCGTAACCAAAGTAATAGTCATCTATACCGTCATTATCTATATCACCATCAAATTCAACATCATAACCAGTACCTTGAGGCACTAGTAACGTATAGTTTCCAGTTTGTGTATCATAAGTAGCATTTACTCTGTTAGTAAAACCTTGTGTCTGATAGCCATTTGAGAGGTATGAAATAACAGGGTAACCAATTTTTACATCTTTTATCACGCTATTTGCACTATCTAAGATAGTGAAGCTAGCAGTGGTTGCTCTATACAAATGTTGCGAGCCTAAGTTTTGAACACTGTTTTGACCTTGACTAACCGTACTGGTTTTAAAATAAAAAACGCGTTTCAAGTAAGTATTATCTGGCGATGTAACTTCAACCAAAACGTCGCTATTTCCAGGTAAATTATCTATTACAACCTGTCCGTTTGAGATTGTAAGGCTATCAGACCAATCAACACCAACTTGGTAGCGCACTTGAGTACCACTTATTGGTTCATTTGTTGTTGGATCAATTAAATCCAGTACAGCTTGAACACTTGCGGGTGTTAACTCAGCTTGTTCAACAACAATAGTCTCTTTTGAATCACTATCTTCGACTTTTAAGCAGCCAGATAATGGTAATGCGGCAGTTACGGCCAATACTATCGCTGATTTCTTAAACATTTTATTCCTTAATCCTTGTCTAAAATCAGACGAATCCTATCAAAAAACACCTTATTTTTACAGGATAATCATTGAGTTAATTTACGTTACATAGAATGAAAACATCACTAAAAACCAAATAGAAATAATTCTCACTACGAGTTAAGATATATGTTTCATCCCAGAAGCTAGATTTTAATAAAATATTTAAGGATTTCCGTTTGAATAACAAACAAAAAATCATCATTTTGCTGATTTCGCTACTTGTCGGCGCATGTAAATCTATCAAAGTTTCACAAACCAATTCGAACTTAACTCCCATGAAAAACAACAACCAATGGCACTTAGCTATACCGCTAACAAACTTGTATGACTATCAACTGATCGATGTGCGTTCAGGGCAACCTAAGACTGTTGATTTAGCAAAAGGCGTTGGCGGGTTGAGCGATTATGACGTGATATTTATTGGTGAAAATCATCGCCATCCAGGTAACCATTTAGCACAGGCAAACATTTATCAAGCGCTACTGAAAGCTAACCCTAAAATCATCCTTTCGTTAGAACAATTTGAGCGAGATACGCAAACATACCTAAATGCGTATTTAAATGATGAAATTGGTGAATGGTCATTACGCCACTTTGGCCGTGCATGGGATAATTACCAAAGCAGTTATCGCCCCCTTGTTGAAATGGCAAAAACACATGGTTTACCTGTTATTGCCGCAAACGCACCGAAAGATACCGTGGTATGTACCGGAAGACACGGCTTAGAGATACTTGACAACTTACCAGAAAAACGAAAACACCAAGTGGCACAGTCGTTTTTTACGCCAACCGAGGGCGCTTACTTTAACAAGTTTACTGCCAATATGGGACACAGCCAGGAAACAATTAAACCAAGTGCGTTAAATCGCTATTTTGCCCAAGTAGTTCGTGACGATACCATGGCTGAATCAATCCATAATGCATTAGAAAATCACCCAAATCATAAACTAGTGCACTTAAATGGTCATTTTCACTCTGCATCACATCTCGGTACCGTTGAACGGGTAATGCTGCGAAAAAAGCGAAAAGTCGCGGTGATCCAACCTGTTTTAGTAGATAACCCAAGCGCTCCCTCATTTTCAGTTGATGATATGAACAAAGGCGATTACCTACTGTTAATTCACCCATTGCCAGAACAAGTTAAAACCAAAGAAAACCGAAGTATTTGGATGCAAACCGTATTCAAACGCTCCGAGCAAGACTGTACTTTTGGCACTAAATAAACTTAATCTAAGCTGTTAGATAAAACGTACAAGTTTGGGGTAATGAGTGTGTAGCGTAAATACGTTGCAGGCACACTGATTACTTAGATTTCAGTTTAAGTTATTACGCCACGTTTAAATAAAGCAGGATTTAAAGCATATTATGAGATTTCTAAACATTTTCGCTGTTTTTTCGCTACTTTTAACCTCATGGGTTAGTGTTGCCGAAACTGCAAAGCCGACATTAACCGTGGGACAAACACTCTCGTTACCCGAGCTTAATGACCAATTTGATAAAAAACAGGCACTTTTACCTAGTACGAATTGGCTGGTATTCAGTCACGATATGGATAGTAGCAAGCTTGTTAAAGCGGCATTTGAGAATAAAAAAAATGATGATTTATTGGCTGCAAATGTTCAATACTACGCCGATATTAGCGCCATGCCATCACTTATAAGCCGCTTTATTGCTATTCCTAAAATGAAGAAGCTCGCTTATTCGGTAATTATGGATAAAGAGGGCAACGTACTAAATACTATTCCCAAAAAAGATGATCACGTTACTGTGTTAAAACTCAATAACGGCAACATAACGCAAGTAAATATAGTGGACACTAGCAAGGCATTAAAAGCCCTTATAAAGTCCTTTTAATTTATTTACATATGGCTTAACATTGAACGGTAATGATTATCAATTGCAATTTAATATTAAGCCATGTTAAACGAATTCGTTACTCGCTCGTGCCCATGCTGCAACAAACCGCTTAAGCTAAGTGACCGCCTTGCATTATTAAATCGCGAGCCACTCAACTGTAAGTATTGCGCTAAACCGCTTAAACCAAATGTAAACATCACTTTGTTTAACGTATTTTGGCTAAGTATGAGCATTTCATGGCTAATTAAAAATACCACCAGCTTAAATTATTTATACGCTCTCGCGGCGGCGCTATTTACCGTCAGCGTGTTTCTGCCAGCGCTCGATCTGCTCTTTACACTCGAACCAGATGAATCAGACTAAATCAACAAACGCCTATTCAAAATCTTACGTTCCCCTATTTTCTCAAGGATTATCATGAAGTACTTTACTATTGTATTAATTGCTGTCTGCTTAGCTGCATGCGACTACTTACCGAAAAATGCGACGCTAAATCTATCACCAGAGCAAATTAGTCAATTACAAACACAGTTACAGCCAAGCAAACAGGTTGTCGTCGATGCACTCTCAACCCATCAATTTGTAGCACTTGGCGATGCCCATTACTACCCTGGTTTTATGCTGGCAATAAGTGACATTATTACCTCACCAAAAATTGTATCGCAGCAGCCAATTATTGTGCTGGAGTTTGGCAATCAAAATTATCAAGACTATATAAATCAGTATATTAAAGGTGATGCTGTTGATGAGTCACAGCTAAAACACGTACTGCGCGAAACCCTCTATTTCACCGCATGGCTTGGCGACGGGTATAAGGAGTTATTGCAATCAATCAGGGCCATAAACCAAACATTGCCCGATGACAAAAAGCTAACAGTACTGTTGGCAGAAAAACACTTTAACTGGGAAAATGCAACCGCCGAGTCGTGGCAGCGTGCTGCATCGAGCAAAGTAGATGGCTTTTACGATACACTCAAACCGTTTATTCAGTCTAACCAAAAAGCGATTTTAGTGTTTGGCGGTTTTCACTTATTAAAAGCAGCGCATCCAGAAACGGTTAATCAGCACGATTTATCGCTGGTTTCCCGCATCGAGATGGCTAAACCTAACTCAGTATTTACTGTGTGGCCTGTTATTCAAAACGTGCTATATGACGTGTTGCCTAATACAAACACGGCAAAAATTATTAAACTAGACGATAACTCCGTTCTCGCCAATATCCCATTTCGCGACATAATGCCAAAAGCGCGACCTATGCTTAGTAAAATAAACAGTAAAGATGCGACACTTCAATCACTTGCCGATGCCTTGTTGTATGTTGGTCACACTAAACGCGATATGACGTTTTCAAAAGATGTGATGAGCGATGAAAAATGGATAACAGAAATGAAAAAGCGTGTCGCGATTATCGGTGGCAAACTCGAAACCCGCTTTAATTCGTTACTTACCGATAATCACATCAAGTAACGAATTACACCGTACTAAACATCTGTTGTTAGTACGGTGGTTAACTTAAATATTTTGTAAGGTTTCTGATTGCGGGAAAGTCGTTTGTAATCGCTGTTTATAAACCTTAAATTCAGGGAAACGTGTAAACAGCTCAAAACTTAACACCTGCCCCCAGCCTAAGACCACTGCAAAATATAAATCCGCAAGGGTTGGTTTTTCGCCCGCTAAATAAGGCGATTGAGCTAATCGGTCTGACACAAAATTAAGTAACTTAACAATCTCTTCTTCAGTATTTTGTTTAACCGAATCATGATCCGTTGACACTTTTTCCGGATGAAATATTTTAGTGAAATGGCCATGCAAACTACTGGCAACCAAATTTAACCACTTTAACGCTTCCATGCCATCAACACTTGCTAAATCAGGCATTAGGTGTGCATTTTTATGCTTTTGCGACAAATAAATTAAAATTGCTTCGCCCTGCGTAAAGGTGTGGCTGCCATCTACCAATACTGGCAATTTACCAAGTGGATTAACAGCCAAAAAATCGGCGTTGTGCTGCGCGCCTTCAAAGAGATCCACCACCACAGTTTTATGTTCCACATCAATCACTTCTAGCGCCATCTTTACCGCCGAAGAGCATGAAATTTGAAAATGATAAAGGGTATACATAATTAGCATCCTGTCTAAAGTTAAATTAATTACACACTCACTTTACGCCACTTAAGCGATAAAAAAATTAGTGATTTACGCATTTTTATTGTGCAATAATGCACAGATGAACTTAGATGATGATTACCAATACATAGTTGCACTTTATCAGTCGGGTACCTTATCGGGCGCTGCCAAGCAACTTAAGGTTAACCACACAACCGTTGCACGGCGTATTCAAGCATTTGAAAATCGCTTTAAGGTTAGGCTGTTTGAACGTGTGCCAAAAGGTTACCAGCTGACGGAAACCGGCGAAGCGGTGTTACCTGATATCACGCTGCTAAAAGAGCAACAGCGCAATATTGAACGCAAATTATTCGGTCAAGATCAGCTGCTAAGTGGCGAGGTAAATATAGCCTTAACACCTGAACTAGCAAACGATTTTGTGGTACCCGCACTTAACGAGTTCAATTCACTTTATCCTAATATTCAAACCAACTTACTAATTGGTTCAATGCACAAAGACTTACGTGCAAGAGAGGCCGATATTGCACTGCGATTCACCCCAGCACCGAGCCAAGACGACCTCATTGGCAGAAAGCTGTTTTCATCAAATTGGGGCGTCTATGCAAGTAATGATTATTTAAGTACCTCACGCGCACAGCATCGCGTGTTATTGTGGGAATTAGAATTTGAAGCCGATTGGCATAGCAAATACTTACCAAGTAGCAATGTAATCGCACGATTTGATCAACTCGGCCCGCTTGTTACCGCGACTAAAAATGGCTTAGGTATGGCAAAATTACCCTGTGGTTTAGTCGATTCACAACCACATTCAAATCTTTACCGCTTAGATATACCGGTAAAACCCTCAATTTGGAGTTTATGGTTGCTGTATCATTCTGATTTAAAAACAGCAGCAAAAGTAACCGCAACCAAAGACTTTTTATACCAGCATCTATCGCAATTTTCACACTACTTTTCGGGCGAAAATTCACGCTATTGGAAATAAATTAACTCACCTTACGGTAGTACAAAAAAGCCGCAACTAATTGCGGCTTTTAGTGTTATATAACGGTTTAAATTACACCCTAATTTGTTTGACCCACAAATTTAATGTTATCAATCCAAACCGCATCATCTGACTCCGCAACCGATGAATCTTTGGTATAACGCCATTCATTCTTTTTCAGAAAAATACACGTGTTTATTATTTGTATAGTTCGCATTAAGTGGGCGTGGATATAACTGCACTTATCCAAAACATCGTCTCATCGGCTTATACAGCTCATAAATAGCGCTAATTTGTTAATAACGTTAACTGTAACTTTTATTAATGTTAAATGTCACATTGCCTGATTGAATATAGAAAATGATTACAGTTATCATTTGCACCTTAGTTATAAATACAATTATCTAAACAATGAAATCATTTAATCTCTCGCTTATTGCACTGTCATGTGCAGCACTTTTACCAACTTCAATGGCTTTTGCTAATAACCAAGCAATAGCTAAAAACAACGACGATATTGAAGTTGTCAGTGTTTATGGCCGCCAAAATAAAGTGGTACTAAACTCGGGTCTTGCTACTAAATCGAATATGTCGTTAATGGAAACCCCAGCAGCCGTAGTAGTGGTTGACAGTGAATTACTTAACTCGCAACTTATCGATAATTTACAAGATGCTATCAGAAACATCAGTGGTGTAACCCAAGCTGGTAACAACTATGGCATTGGCGACAATTTAGTGATCCGTGGCCTTGGTGCTAACTACACATACGACGGCATGTATGGTGGCGCAGGCCTTGGCAACACCTTTAACCCTACCCGTTCAATGACCAATGTTGAGTCAATCGAAGTACTAAAAGGCCCTGCAACCGGTTTATACGGTATGGGCAGCGCTGGCGGTGTTATTAACCTAATTGAGAAAAAACCAGAGTTTGAAGCCTCTCACACCATGACTGCCGATTTAGGCCAGTGGAATACCTATGCGCTTGAACTTGATTCAACGGCAGCAATCACCGACGACCTCGCTTACCGTGTTTTGGTTAAATCAGCGCGCAGCGATGGTTATCGCGATTTAAACAGCGACCGCGACGAAGCCTACCTCAGCTTCAAATACGTATTTAGCGACAGCCACGATATAATGCTTTCGACTGCCTATATTAAAGATGGCATTGCAGTTGATTCAATCGGTCACCCTATTCGTATTTATAATGCCGAATCGGTCGGCGGTAAAGGCGCGGGCGACGTAAGCTGGACTGACTTAGTAAACGACCCTAACGGGGTTGGTATTCAGCTTAGCGATGCACAAAGACAACAATTAGCAGAGTCACTTGCTGCCAATGATGGCCTAACGCCTTACACCTTTGGTCATAACGGCATCATTTCTCCAATGGCAAAAGACAATGAAGGTGAAGAGTTTCGTGTAAAGCTAACACACAATATTAACTTCACTGATAACCTCTACTTTAACCAGCAATTACAATACCGCGACTATGATTCAGGGTTTGTTCGCCAAACGGGTGCCTATAACTATGTGTATTGGAACCGCCGCGGCACTATAAATGCCGATCCGCGCGCTCCACTAGTCGTTGACGGCGAGCTTTTCCCATTTGCTGCAAGACGCCAAGAGTACCGAAAAGTAACTGCAAATGAGCAATCGTTACAATATTTTGCTGATTTACGTTACGATTTTTCAATTGGTGATATCGACAACGAATTATTAGTTAATGCGAATTATGAAGATCGCGACATTCGCTTTCAGCAATATTCAATCTATGATGCTGATCAGGTATTTAAAGACGAAGATGGCAATATTACGTATCGTGGACAACTACCATATTTATTAGATATTCGTACACCTAATTGGGGGGTTGGTAGCTTCGAAGATTATGATCCGCTTAAAACCGCTAACTACAACAAGGAAGTCAGTGCTTGGGGTTTAGGTATTCAACATGTAGGTTATTTTGACTTTGGGTTAACCACGCGTATTGGTGTGGCGTTTAACGAAATTACTCAGCGTTATGAGCACTTTGGTGTAGATGCGCGTTACCGCGCAAGTGCTGCAGAGGCAACACCAGAGCAAGATACCTCTGATAGTGGTATCACTTACAATTTAGGTGCAACCTACCTTGTAAATGACGACTTGTCGATATTTGTAAACCACGCTAAAGGCAGAACCGCCTACAGTGTGCTTGGCACTATCTACGGCAACGAAAGTGACCGTGAAGATTCGGAATCAATCAGTAATGATATTGGTGTGCGTTACAAAGCACTCGATGATCAACTGGTCGCATCATTAGTGGTATTTGAATCTAGCCGCACTAATTTACGCTACAGCAACCCAGATTTTGACAAAGGTGTTTCAGCACCGGATGTACCTCGCTACTTCTATGATGGTAAAGAAGAAACAAACGGTATAGAACTTGATTTAAACGCTTATTTAAATGAGCAGTGGAAACTAAATATCAATGCGGTGTATCAAGATGCCCGTAATAACGATGATGAGCGACAAAAAGGTGTGCCGTATGTTACCGCGGGTGCTTGGTTAACTCATTCAAGTTATGTCTTTACCAATGAAAGCCCGATTGAATTCAGCCTAGGCGGCATCTATGTTGATGAGCGCAGTACAAATTCAAAATACTTTGGTATTCCTGACGGTTATGTACCAAGTTATACCGTGTTTGACGCGGGTATTGCTTACCAAGCTGAGAATTGGGGTGTACAACTTAAGTTAAATAACTTATTCGACAAAGTATATTACGAAAAAGCCATGTTCTTAGGTGGTATGCCTGGCAAAGAGCGTAATGCCCAATTGCGCTTTAACTACCGCTTCTAAAACTGTGGTCTCGGGTGAAGTTAACACATATACGGCTAACGTAAATTAATTTAGCCAAACCTGAGATCATAACCATTTTCATACCCAAGGGATCTGAACATTCAGATCCCTACTTGTTTGGCAAAATATCCTGCTGCCAAGAATCCGATACAAAATCGATAAATGCGCGTACAAGCGGAGATTGATAACTTCGTGATAGATACACGGCCCACAACTGACTCGCTTCAAGTGAATACTCAGTTAAAATAGGCACAAGCTGTTGTTGCTGTATGTAACTGCGAGCAATATCAAACGGCAACCATGCTATTCCGGCACTATTTATCGCCGCGTGCACAATCGTGGTTACATCATTACACACGAGTGGCCCAGACACCTTCACTTCAACACGTGTATTGTCATTAAAAAAGCGCCATTGGTTGTGATTTAAATGCACCAAACAAGGGTGATCTGTTAATTCATCCGGTGTTAAAAGCGCACCATTTTTAGCCAAATAACTTGGCGAAGCACAAACACATGCGCCAATTTTCAGAAGTGGTCGTGCAATCAAACTTTCATCTGGTGTATTTGTATACCTAAGCGCAATATCAATACGCTGTTCGACTAGATTTGAAAAGCTATCGCTGGCGTGAATATCGACCTTAACTCGCGGGTGTTGTGCAATAAACTGGCTAACTGCATCTACTAACATAGTTTGTGCAAAACCAATTGGACTCGAAATTCGAACGGTTCCTGACAACTCTGTTTTATTTGCAATACTTTCAGCCACCAGCGCACTGGTTTCATTCAATATTCTCTCAAAACGGATTAATGCGCGCTCGCCTTGTTGAGTCAAACTTACTTTACGGGTTGTTCTGTGCAGTAAACGCTGTTCTAACCATTGTTCCAGCTCTTGAACATGACGCGACACTTGCAAGCGACTGAGTTCCAGGCGCTCAGCTGCTTTAGTAAAGCTTGCCAAGTGTGCAACTTCAACAAAGCTTTTAATTGCATTGATACGATCCATAATTAGTAACTTTAATTGATACAATCTATTTCAATTTAACCTGATTATTTCATGATAGTTTTCTTCTAATCTAGACACAACGAAATCAAACACATTGTGAGGAAATAATATGAAACTCGTTGTTTTAGGTGCATCAGGTTGGATTGGTAGCCATATTGTTGCAGAAGCAAAATCAAGAGGACACCAAGTTACTGCACTGGTACGAAACCCCAAAAACTATGACGTGACCGATGTTAACGTTAAACCATTCGACTTAACCGATAACAGCTCCCTTTCAGATGTAATTACGGACGAAAGCGTATTTGTTGCAGCCATAGGTGGCCGTGCGTTGGGAAATCACAACATAGTGGCAGACACCGCAAGGCGATTACTGAGCGAATTGCCACATACCGCGATTGAGCGACTGGTTTGGGTGGGCGGTGCAGGTTCATTAACCGTTGCACCAAATGTAAAACTGGTTGATACGCCTGAGTTTCCCGCAGAATACAAAGATGAAGCGATTGCTCAAGGCGAGGCATTAACGGTATTTCAGCAAACACAAAGCCCATTAAACTGGACATTTATATGCCCTGCCGCTGAAATATTCCCTGGCGATAAACAGCAAAATTATCGCGTGACAGACGACCAACTATTAGTTGACGAACAAGGCCAGAGCCGTATTTCTGTCGCTGACTATGCCGTTGCGTTTGTTGATGAGCTAGAAAAAGCAAAATACCTGAATCAGCGAATTGGTGTGGCTTACTAAACAAAGTTCACTCATTGGGTTACACCTATTTGATGTATAACGCCGCGTCTAAATAAATAGCCCAAGTTCTGGTTAAGTAAAAGTCTTGTCGCGTATTAGTGCAACAAGGCTTTTTGTATCAAAAGGTTTAAGCTTTGGTTCTGGCTAAAAAAAGCCATTTTCAAAATCCATCGCATGGTCTAAATCATCAGGAAAATAGAATAGCCAACCTTGCGTTTGCTTTTCTACCAGCAACATATTAAGTAATTTAATGCTTAGGCTGTGAGCTTGTAATTGATCAACCCCGAAGGAAAACTTTTCAAATTTGAAGGCGTTGATTGTTACTTTACAGCGAAAATCGCCACCGGGTTCTGGATCAGGTTCAGGTAACCCTATTTCAATGGTTAAGTCTAAAAAATCCCCTTTAGGACTTTTTGCAACATAGTGACTGCTAATCATAAACGTTATTATCAATAAAAAAACGCGACTAGTGTAAATCATGGCCGCGTGTTTTTGTATCGATAATCGTTAGCCAAATGAACGGGCTTTTTGATATGCATCTCGGCTGTGTACATTTGCCAAATAGCGGGTAATGTTATCGCGGTTTTCAAGCAAGTTTAAATTAGCCGCAAACTCTAACGTGATTGTCATCATAATATCTGCGGCGGTAAACTCGTTACCAGCAAAATAGGTTTGCGTCGCAAGTACGGCATCAATATAACCTAAATCTAGGTTAATCTCTTTTGCAATATAGCCATCCATTGGGTTAGTGCCATCACGTTTTTCCATTCGCATTAGCAAGGTCGCAATAATTGGCAAGCCTAACGAGCCTTCGGCAAAATGCGACCATTCAAGATACTGGTAATAACTTTTTGTACCTTTTTCTGGGCGCAAACGCTGTTTGTCATCTTGGTCGAGAATGTACTCCATAATGGCGCTTGATTCGCAAATTACGACATCGTCGTGTTCAATGATTGGCGCTTTATTTAGCGGATGAATTTCACCCAAACTAGCGGGGGCTAATCGCGTTGTCTCATCACGTTTATGGTGTTCAATTTGGTATGGCATTCCCAATTCTTCAAGTAACCACAATACGCGTGTTGAGCGTGATTGATTAAGATGATGTACTTTAATCATAAGCAACTCCTGTTTATTCTGTATCCAAGTGTTCTGGGCCAACTTGCACAACCAATTTGCCAAAGTTTTCGCCTTGCAATAAGCCAATAAATGCTGACACTGCATTTTCAAGGCCGACTACTTTGTCTTCTTTATATTTGATTTGTCCTGATACTAGCCATGGCACCATGGCTTGTTGAAATTCACCATAGCGATGACCGTAGTCGTCAAATACAATAAAGCCTTGCATTTTTATGCGCTTAACAAGCAAATTGCCCATTAGTAAACCAAGGCGATCTGGGCCAGATGGTAAATCAGTCGCGTTGTATTGCGCAATTAAGCCACACAATGGAATACGAGCTTTAGTATTTAAAAGGGGCAGTACGGCATCAAACACTTTTCCGCCCACATTTTCATAATAAATATCAATACCCGAATCGCACACTGCTGCAAGTTGTTCAGCTAAATCTGCATCATTGTGGTTTAAACAGGCATCAAAGCCTAACTCGTTTACCGCGTAATCACATTTTTCTTGGCTGCCCGCGATACCAACCACTTTGCAGCCTTGCAACTTACCAATTTGACCAACAAGACTACCTACTGCCCCTGTTGCTGCTGCAACGACTAAGGTTTCCCCTGCCTTTGGTGCACCTATGTCCATTAACCCCATATACGCGGTTAAGCCTGGCATACCCAGTACACCTAACCCATAAGATGGATTGGCCATTGCGCTATCAAGTTTGATTACGCCCTCGCCATTTGAAATGCTGTAATCTTGCCAACCACCAAATGCGACAACCAAGTCACCTTTCTCAAACCCTTTTAAATTGGACTCTTCGACGCGACAAATACTGCCGCCTACCATAACCTCGTTAATCGCCACGGGGTCTGCATAAGACTTTGCGTCACTCATTCGCCCACGCATATATGGGTCAAGCGATAAGTAAATGGTGCGCAGCAACATTTCATTGTCACCCACAAGTGGCAGGCTGTTTTCTACTAAATTAAAATTCGCGGGTGTTGGTGCGCCATGGGGGCGCGACGCCAAGGTAATTTGGCGGTTTACTGTGCGATTTTGTTTCATATTAAATCCTTCTTATTTAACAGACTGTTGGCTGATTACTCAGCCAATAGCTTTGCCAAAAACTCACCTACAGCGTGTGCGCTCGTTGGGTTTTGCCCGGTGATTACACGCTCATCTTCAATTACAAACTCGCCCCAAGGCTGAACTTTGCTATATTGCGCAGCTTTACGTGTTAACGCTTCTTCAAGTAGGAACGGAATATCATTGATAGTACCAAAATCAATCTCTTCTTCACGGGTAAATCCTGTTACTTGTTTGCTCGCAATTAATGGTTCGCCGTTACTCAATGTGATAGGTAACAATGCCGCAGGGCCGTGACATACTGCAGCAATAATGCCACCTGCTTCATAATGTTTAGCCGCCATACTCGCAACTTCTTCATTGCTCGCTAAATCAGACAGCAAACCAAAGCCACCTGGGTAGAAAATTGCATCGTAATTATCAATATTAACTTGCGATACAGGCACCGTATTGTTGATCTGCGTTTGGAATGACGCATCACCAAGTACTTGGTTATTCACATCATCGCCCTCGATATCTGTGCCATAAAGCGGTGCCTTACCACCATTAATTGATACAATATCAAACGCAATTCCGTTGTCGTTCAATACATGAACAACATGCGTAAGCTCTGGCGCATATGTGCCGTTTGCTTGGTCGGTTTCACCCAATGTTGCGTGATTTGTTACTGGAATAAGTACTTTTTTCATAATAAATACCTTTATTGCGTTTTAATAAGTTAAAACCACTTTATATTGTTTCTAATTTAATGATAATTACCTAAATCAGTTAAACTCTTTTGCTATTTAGCAACAATCAACGCAAACGTGCGCTTTATCATAAAAACGTTAAAACAAAGCAGGTTGTTATAATGGAGCCGTTATATGGACAGTTTTGAAGGTATATTTGAATTTGTGGCCGTTGCCGAAAGCGGTGGTTTTTCAGCTGCCGCTAAAAAGTTAGGCTGCTCCACCAGCCACATTAGCCGACAAGTATCGCGCTTAGAAGAGCGTTTAGGCTCGCGTTTGCTTGCCCGCACCACGCGGCAAATCAGCTTGACCGAAAACGGTGAGTTTTATTACCAACAATGCAAATATCTAGTAAATGGTTTACAACAGGCTAATGAACAAGTTACTCAGCAGCAGTATCAACTTAACGGAACACTGAGAGTCAGTGCTGCAGGGGGCTTTGCTGAGAACTTTGTCGCTCCCGCGCTTATGACGTTTGCCAAAAATCACCCTGAGCTTTCCATTGATATCGACTTTAATAGTCGCATGGTTAATTTTATTGAAGACGGCATAGACTTTGCGATTCGCTATGGCGAATTAAATGATTCAAACCTTATCGCGCGAAAACTAATTAGCCGCTCTATGATGCTTGTGGCAAGTCCAGACTATTTGGCCAAGTACGGAACACCAAATCACCCGAATCAATTAAAAAGTCATCGCTGCATTTTGGCAAACAGTGATCACTGGACCTTTAACATTGATGGGATTAAGCAAAGCATTAAAGTCAGTGGCAACTGGCAAAGTAACAATTCAAATGTGGTACTTGATGCGTGTGAACAGGGTTTAGGTATAGCCTATATGCCTGATAGCACCTTTACTGAGTCAATTAAACAAAACAAGTTGGTGCCCATATTAGCGCCCTTTTGTATTACTGGCGCAACAAGTTGGATTGTGTATCAAAACAAGCAATTTATGCCACTGCGTGCACGCCTTGCGATCGATTATTTATTAGAACACTTCGCTAAATGGCCAAATGAATAAAAACGACTATTTCGAGCTGTAAAATGGCATTAAGAGGTCTTAATGCCATTTTGAATCACGTTATCGCTAAAGCGTATTCTCATCACGATTATTCAAACAATAATACAATACGAGATTTGCGATAAACCATAAGTCTTTAATTAAAAACTGCCCACCCGATGTGAGTAAAGTCTCGCCCGATAACGCTGGAGGCCATGTAAACAGGAATGTTTGAGTGGTAAGCATGACTGCCCCAGCCATAGCAATACCTGGTAACAATAAACGCTTAAATTGCAGAGATAAAATTAATACACTAAGTGCAACAAGGTCGTAAACCCCAATAACATTTGAAGCGGTCTGCACAGACCAAATTGAATACATCCAACTCATTAATGGCGACGAGCGAACCAGATCTTCAATGCCTTGTGCTTCAAGCAAAGTAAACTTCATACCACCAATCCATAACAGCACTAATACAACAGGAAATAGCTGTAAAACGTGCTGTTGACGAAGTGTCATTTTCTCGGCGTAAAGAAAGTGAATTGCAAGTGCCAACAACGCAGCATACTTAATGATCCCTTGCCCCGAACCAATCGCCGGAAAACCACCTAAATCAGCAATCCAACGACTACTGTCCAGTAACGTGAGTAACGGCACTATGCTAATAACGAGTAAAAAAGCAGATAAATCACCTTGGTATTTACGCTTTTTTATACTCAACATAGCAAGAATAGCCATAGCCAAAAATGCAAAACCCGCTAGCAAACTTGCATAGTGCGAACTCATCACGCCATCGAGCAAATAAAAATCCAGCACGCGCTGTAAACTTACATCTTGTCCAATCAGCAAGGTGCTTATCGCCATTAATAAACCGGAAACGCCAAGCAATGCGCCAACAATTACTTTATTGCTGCTCTCTTTCATAAATTATGTACTCAACCGTCTAATCATAAATCGTATGGTGATAGACCTGTATTGAGTACAAAACTATTCAAAAAAGTAAAATAATCCGCCAGTTCAGCTTCGCCCTGACTTACAATATGTTGCTATCAAAATAAAAACAGGCCTTATAACGGCCTGTTTTTAATATGGTAAATCAGCATTATTACTGTTAAGCATGTGAATTCAACCAATCGAGTGCAATTGGCCACAATGTATTGGCGCGACGACTAAAAAACTTCATATGGCCAATTTCGTTTAAATTATGATCGGCTGGCGACAACGTCAGTGTGTTTGCCACTAAGTTGGGGCAAACTGACAGCATATCGCGCACATTCTCATCGGTCGCAATAAAGTCATCTGCGGCATTTACCCATAACGCTGGCATAGCAAGTTCGTTGTAGTAATGCGTAAAAACCGTTTTATTAAATGCGGTTTTTACATATCCACTTCCGTTACACCAAGTTTGCCATTGCTTCGCAACCTGTTTTGGCAATGGCTCTCCCATGCCAAACCATTGGGATTTCGTATAACCAAATACCATGTTTGAAAACGGAATAAACATATTCATGAAGAAATGTGATTTAAACTGATCTTTCAGTTTCATATTGCGCAGTTGCCCTGACGAGCTTGCAAAATTGAATATTGAACTTAATTCGGTCGCATTTTTGGCAAGGCCAATAAGCTGCCCCCCGGCGCTGTGGCCAACTAAATGGTACGAAGTATTTGGAAATAACTGCTGTAAGCATGAAATGGCGGCAGGTTTATCTAATTGCCCCCAACATTGTAAGCTCGCGGTATGCGACGCAATATCGCCATCAATTGATTGCCCGATACCACGATTATCATACGTTAAAACGCCAAAGTCATTGCCTGCTAAATATTCTGCAAACGCATTATAGAACTGACGTTTTATACCAGTAGCCGGCCCAATAACAACCGCTGCTTTTACATTATCAGGTAAATAAGCTGTTGCGGCTAATACATAATTATCTTCACAACTAATTTTAATTTCTTGTTTAACAAAGCTCGCCATGGATTATGCATTTATTAAATGTTCATACTTCATAGATTACAAGTGGTCTTACCAGATAGCAATAAGCATAATCCGTCAAAAGCATTTTTATAAAAGGCACAATAGTTGCTTAACTGCCTGTTTACATGTCAAATTATGGACGTTTATGAACATTAATAACCTTTCCTCGGGCTATTCAGGATATAACACATTACTTCACACCAACAAGGACGACATAACACAATCAAAAAACGATACGGCCACCGCTGACGCAAAAGACAAAGCGAGTGAATCACAAAACGAAAAACCGGCGAAAACAGAAGAGCAACACGATGCTGCTAAGCCAAATGAAACACAAGATAAAATTAATCACATTGTGTCGCTGCAGCAACAAATAAAAAACTTACGTAACACCTCAGATGATGACGACCCAGAAAAAAATACGAAACTCATTGAGCTACAAAAACAATTAGATGAAGCCCTTGTGAACGTACAATCACTAATACAACAGCAAGCAGCAACTTATGTAAGCGGACTCTTTGCAAAACCTAGTCACACAACACAGATCAACGCTGGCTTATTTTTAAATAGTAAAGCGTAATTTATAGGCGTAGTTAAACGTTGACTGTGAATGCAAATAACATAGGATTTACAATAAAATCAATGACAATAATTAAGCAACACAATAAGATGAACTAAACATCAAAAGTACGCTGAAGTGAGCTTTTTACACCTGTAAATCAACAAGGAAGGATCCATGAGAATTAACACAAAATACGTCATGTTAATTGTATTAGCGTTATTTCAATTTAGCGCGATTGCACAAGAAAACAGCCACTTAGCACAGCAGAAAGCATCGCTTTATTACGGAGGGAAGATTATCACAATGGAAGGTGATTCCCCTATGTATGTTGATGCCGTAGTTGAGCAAGCAGGAAAAATAGTTTACGCAGGTTCAAAACAAAAGGCAGAAAACGCATACTCACATGCACGTATGGTAAACCTAACGGGCAAAACATTGTTGCCTGGATTTATAGAGCCCCATCTGCACCCTTCAATTGCGGCCTTGATGCTTCCTAACGATACAATCGCTCCCCATCAATGGAAAAAGCCCAACGGCATTTCCAAAGCGACCAAGACACCTAAAGCATTTCAACAACAACTCAAACAGTCAATCGCTAACGCACCAGAAAACAAAATGCACTTTATTTGGGGCTATCATCAGCTTTGGCATGGTGAACTTAGTAGAGAATTGCTCAACAAATATGCTGGCGAAAACAAACCGGTAGGCATTATTCATCGTTCCTTTCATGAAATTTACCTAAATGACGCAGCCATTAAGTTGTTTAATATCTCCGAAAATGACTTTGTAAGCAACCCGCAAGTAAACTGGCAAAAAGGCCTCGCGATGATGACGGAGCTGATGCTACAAAATGGCATCACAACAATCGCAGAGCCAGGCTTTCCAAGTTCAGACTTTAAAATGGAGTACGCATTTTTAAAAAATGAAATGAATAAGCAGCCACCCTATGATATTTACCTGATCCCGAACGGTACTCAATTGTACGGTATGGCTGGGAATAGCAATAAAAAAGCCGAAAAACAGATGCAAGGCTTAGCAGAAAAATACAATACCGATAATATTTTCTTTTTACCTCAACAAGTAAAGTTATTTGCCGACGGCGCTATTTATTCACTTGCGATGCAAATGAACGAACCTTACCTTAGCAAGCAATTTCACGGCGAATGGATGACACCACTAGAACTTTTTCAACAACAACTCAGCTTTTATTGGCGTAAAGGTTACAAAATCCATGTACATGCCAACGGCGACAAAGGAATACAACAAGTTGTCGACTTTAACAAAGCAGACCAAAAAACACATCCGCGCGAAAATCATCGTTTTACACTACACCATATGGGCTATTTTGATGCCAACATCGCAGAACAAATAAATTCACTCAATATTGAAGCATCTGTAAATCCATTTTACCTGTGGGCGCTGGCCGATAAATACTCAGAGAACGGATTAGGACCACAACGCGCCGAGAATCTGGTGCGTGTAAAAGAGCTCACTAAACGAAATATTCCGGTATCGTTCCACTCCGATTTTGCGATGGCTCCTGCAGAGCCCCTAACCTTGGCATGGACAGCAATCAATCGTGTTACCAGCGAAAACAGTGCTTTTTCTCAAGACCAGCGCTTAGATGTTTATACCGCAATGAAAGGCATTACTATAGATGCGGCTCGTACGCTTAATCTCGAAAATAAAATTGGTTCTATCAAAGTAGGGAAAATCGCCAATTTTACAATACTAAAAGAGAATCCATTTACAGTAGATCCGATGACAATCAAAGATACCCCCGTCGCAGCGGTTGTGCACAAGGGTAAATGGGTACAAAACAAACATTAAAGCCCACGGTCAAGTTTCCCTGTATTAGACAAATTAATTTGAGCATCAAACATATGATGCTCGGTGGACTTTTTAATAGTGCGTTTTGCTCACTTTGCGAAGTGAAGTGCTACCCAAAGGTTTTGAGCGTTAACAGATTACTCAACTGCAAGACTCGGCATTTGCTTCTTCTGTTGGTATTGCGTTGCGATTAAATAACCGAAATAACATAACGGAGCAGGAGACAATACTTTCAATACGTTAATCAACATGGACGCTTCAGGGTGCAATACAATACTTAAAACGCCATACAAGATTAACAATCCGGTAAAGTATACGATCTGTAAAACATGTCTTTTAGCGCGAAAAGTAATAAATGCGGCGGTTATCATAGTTGTAAAGACGCCTATTATCGCACTTCCAATAATTATAAACGGCGATTGTTCTGCCTGTTGTGCCAACGCTTGATAGTTTTGATTAGTAACGTCCAAATTGAGTTGCCAAACCAAGGTTAATAAAATCGAACATGCGATGCTCACAACTAAATACAGCCCGCACGCCATCGCTAACACATTAAATTCTACTGATAGTCTTTTCATCTTTCATCCTTAGCAAGCTCTTACTTGCTCCTTTGGTTAAATTTCAGATGAACCAATGCCTAATTTTCGCTTCAACTTGTATGCATGAAACATAAAATAAAGGGCAGAAAAGACCAAGACAATTGACAAGCTATTCTTCAACACTTGAAACGTTTCACTATCAATTCGTTGCTCGTCATATGCGAAGAAAATGCCTACAAAACCAAACATGTGACAGGCAAATACAAACGCAAATTGAATATACATTCGCTTTAACTGTAATTTGCTCTGTGCGCCTTTTTTTTGTACTTGTTCGTCATCTATTTCCGCTGAAGACTCGCTTATTGATAAGTCACTAATACACAATGATTGCACCGGTACCTCGTACACCGCCGCCAAGCATTTAATGCTTTCTTTCGATGCAACCGATTTTGCTTCAATTCTCTGTATTGTACGTAAACTTAAGCCAGAGAATTCCGACAGCGCTTGTTGCGACCAACATCGAGATTCTCTGAGCGACTTCAAATGCGCAGCGTTTATTTTCAATTGTATATTTGGGCTTCCTTACTGGCTCAGTACTAACCTAGCAAGCAAGCGCAATCTCCGTGACGTTATTGTTCCGTAAGCCTTACGTTACCTTTACGTAACCAAACAATAAATTCAAGCATTAACTGTGGTTAGCAATAAGTAATATTCCGTTAAGCTTTTTTACCAAACCACATTAGTTTGTATAAGTTTTGTAATGTCAGTGAGTTATAGTGGATACAAGGATGTGGTTTTTACGCTTATTAACACCACACATAACAAATAAAGCAATTTGCGAGGGAACGTGATCACACCGGTAATAATTCTTATCTTGCTAATAAGCCCATTACTGTTTGGGTTTATTAAAGGGCAAGTAACGCAACAAGCAATAAACATTAAACAATATGCGTCTATTGGGTTGGGCATCACTTTCGTTTTCTTTGCAATTGGTCATATTGTAAAAACACACGGTATGATTGAAATGTTGCCGCCTTGGGTTCCCCTGCGTTTACAATTAGTTTATGCCACTGGACTATTAGAATTTGCAGTTGGCATTGCACTTTTTACTACAAAGTACCGTGAGCTGGCAGCAAAACTTGCAATTGTTATTTTTATTGTGTTTTTTCCGGCAAATATTTATGCGGCCTTAAACAGCATTGGTTTAGGTGGCCACCAATGGGGACCAATTTATTTACTTATTCGTGCGCCATTACAAATTATCCTCATTGCGTGGGCTTACTTTTTATGTGTTAAAACACACCGCCCAGCACTTATTGCAACGACCGAAAACAATCAATAACCCCGCCATGTTTTAGATACTGCAAAGTTACTTTCAATAATAAAAAGCAAAATTGCTCAAAAAATAGTTTGACTTCATTTTTTATTACTACTACATTTGTAGAAAATAAAAACTACAAACGTAGTAATAAGGTGAGAATATGAAACTAAGTGATTTTGAGCTCGATGTAATGCAATTAATGTGGCAGCACGAACCGTGCACGGCAGCGCAATTACATCAGCTACTTTCGCAAAACAAAGAAGTTGCTTACACCACAGTTAAAACCATTATCGACCGATTAGAAAAGAAAGGTGCAGTTGAGCGCGCAGACAAACAAGGCAGAGCCATTGTGTATCGAAGCAAGGTGCAACAAAGCACCCTTTCAAGCCAAGAAACTCCCAGCTTTATGCAACGTTTTTTTGGTGGAAACTCACGTAGTTTAATTGCCCACTTCATTAAAGAAGAAGAGCTAAATGAAGACGATATACATTACCTACAAGAACTATTAAAAAAGAAAAAGTCACACAAATAAGGTAGGTCAATATGACGGATTATATTCTTACAAATATCATCATTAGCCTGTTGGCACTATTGATTATTAAGGGCCTAACAAACGCCCCTGCAAGAATTGGGTTTTATGTCGCTGTAATCGCTTTAGCTGCTTGGTTTATGCCTTGGCATCTTTTACCTGAAGTTTCGATGTATGCGCAATCTTCAAGCAGCACTTTATTCTTAACAGAGATTAACTTGGCTGATCCCATACTAACCTATAGTGCTTTACCTATTTCGGCTGATGTAACGAGTGAGCTAACACCTTGGTATCATTCACTTGCTTGGTGGCACCTTAGCCTCGCTGTAACCGCAATTGGTATCTACTTATTTTTAAATAAAGTACGTCACTATTTCGCTTTAGTAAAACAGTTAAATAAAGAAGCACGTGACTGTGCAGTGAACTCACAGGGGGAAAACTACCAAGTTAAAACCGTGAACTTAGGCACCCCTGGCATAACAACAGGCATATTAAAGCCAGTGATATGGTTAGACCAAACCCTAGTATCACGTAGTGAACTCGACTCTGTTTTATTACATGAAGCGACACATATTAAACAGCGAGATATTTATTGGATTTGGTTTATATGCCTTACCGAGAATTTATTTTGGTGGAACCCCATCTGTATGTTGCTTGGTGCGAAAGCACGACAGCAACTAGAACTGAGTTGTGATGAGCGTTGCTTTAATCAGCTAAATCAACGCTATCAACATGACCTGGCAAGTTTGACACTTGAAGCTTTTACCGGAGCTCCAAAAGGTTCAAGTTATTGCTCGCCAGTATTAAATATGGCTCATACCAAGCACTTTAACGTGCTCCGAGTAAAAATGTTAAACAAGGAAAAAGTGATGAAGAAAAGACATATCGTAATGATGTTAGCAGCTGTTTCGTTTACTACAATCGCAGCGGCTCAAATTGTTGAGAAAAAAACCTCAACGAATAATGAATCACAAAGTGCGCAATACGAAACAAGTGAATCATATAATACGCAAATGGCAGAATTGCTAAACCTAGCGAAAAACGCAAAATCGGAAGATGCCGCTGAGCTTAAAAAAATTGCCAACACAATCGTTGCATGGCACGAGCAACGCCCTGTCTTATCGCAGGTAGAAGAAAAGCAAATGAAGCTACTTAGCCTAACATTGGTTAACCACCTTTTACACAAAGTTGGCGATCACCAAGGCGCACTTTCTGCATACGAGCTGTGGTACAAAGATGGTAACAACGCACCACACTATACTCGTAATATTAAAGCAGACACCTTGCTCAAACTAGGGCAACCGCAACTTGCAGAACAAGAAATAGAGGCGCTTAAAGCAGACCTTGGCCAGAATGTTAATCAAGGTAGTCTTATGGTTCTAGCGCGTGCCTACATCGACCAAGCAAAATATGAACAAGCGCTTGCTACACTGTCTCATCCAAATGTGGGCGATAACACAGTAACGAATGTCTATAAACGTTACGTTTACTTAAAACAAAACGACATTGAAAACGCCAATAAAATAAAAGCAAAGCTTCCGGCACAATTAGCCACTGAACAACCGTGGATATTTGATTATGGCATTCCAAATTCACCATTGCTGAAACAAATCTAAACTCGTCAGCAATTTAAACGAGTGAAATTGCTCCCGCTACCAAGTTATCTTGGTAGCGATTTTCTCGTTTAAAAACGTGTTTCCTTGTTTAACGACACGTAAACTTCACACTAAAAAGGCGTACAACCTATGTGTACGCCTTTGTTATTAGGGTTATTGGGTATATTACTTAAGCTTGTACTTCTGCGTGCACTATCGCTGCACCTTGGGCAAGGGCATTACGTTTTGCTCGTGCAAGCTTTCAGCCTATTCCCTTAAAAATACATTTGTAACAACATTTGCGAACCTTACTTAAATTGCGCAAGCCAATGAATAGTGTGCTCCCCTATGCGTGCATCAAATAATTCGTTTGGTTCTGTTGGGTTATATTGACGAGATTGACGCGCACGCATATAAGCTTGTTTACTGTCAAAGCGCATAAATGCATGCTCCGCATTTTCGATTACAAGCCCTTTGCTTTGTGGCCTGCCCGATAGTTTCGCGATATCAAATGCCCACGATGGCTCAATGGCTTGAATATCTAAACTGCCATGCATCATCAACACAGGCGTATTTAGCTCTCGCCACAAAGCGCTAAAATTATAGCGATTCAAATCCCTGAAAAAACTGTAATGACGATTTACCGATAACTCACCATTTATATCAACCAAATTTGCTGCAATTGCTTTTTGAACACGTTCATCACTCACGATGCGCTGCCATGGGGTATCTGTATTTAGCCACATATCTAAAAATGGTGTCACCAGCTGTGTATTTTCCAATGCTTGCGCTTTACTAACATCAAAATGTTTCACTGACTGCTTTTGATAAATATCTAGCATATATTGGTACCAACCTTTGGCTACACCACCATACCCTATTATGCCCTTAACTGGAGATTGCTTTGCAATCACAGGGGCATGGAGCACACCGAGCGAATGCCCCCATAAAAACACCTTGTTTGGATCGACGTTTTTGTGTGCTTTAAGCGCCGTTAAACCATGCAAAAATGCGTTTGATTCTGTTGTAAAATCAATATCTCGGCATGCTTTGTCTGAGATGCTGTCGCCTAGTCCGGGCTTTTCTACACGATAAACTACATAACCTGCATTCGTAAATTGGTCGATCATTTGTCGCGTAGTGACATTAGGGATCATGCCATAATCTATAGAATCGCAGGTATAACCCTGAATAAAGAAAATAGCAGGCGCTTTTTCATTGGCTTTTAAGCCATTTGGAATATGCACAATACTGCGAAGTATATTTCCCTGATAGCTCACCTTACTGTATTCAACCTCAGCAAAATCGCTTGTTTCGTATGGCCGAGGCTGCATTTTATTCGACACAGTCAGTACCTTTTTATCGCGCACTAACGAGATACCAATGTCATCTCCTGATTTAAGTGGTCGCACTGCTGATAAGAGCTGATTAAAGTCATTAATCTGCGTACCGTTGACTTGTGTTATCACATCACCAACCGTTAACCCCAATGTAGATGCGGTACTATTAGGTGCCACATGTGCCAGCATCACCCCTTGGTTTTGATGATTGTTATTTGGCATTACGCCAAGTAATGTGGCTCTAGGTAAGGTGTTTTGAGACTCTTTTTTTACATCCGCTGCACTACTTTGGTTTGATAGCATAAACATAGTCAGACAACTTAATGCCAGTAAGTTCGTTTTTATTAATGTCATGATGTTTCCTTGTTATTTATTATCATCAAGCGGCATAAAATCTGCTAACTGTTCTAATGCCAATGGCGGTTGATTACTCAAGCGCAATACTCGATTAAGCGCTCTGGTTCGATTATTTCTATATGGTTCAATCGCCTTTTCAATTCGATATTTGCCATACACATACGTAATAACTTGTGCCGGCCAGTTTTTAATACGATTAATTTCACGAACCATGATTTCTGGGTGCTCTGGCAGATATGTTTGCCAAAGCACTCTGGCTTTTTCATCCGGCCAGCCTTGGTAATGAATGCCGATATCAATTAACACTCTAAGCGCGCGTAATACACGCCACTTTAACGCATACGCCTCAGATGAAGGCATTTTATAAAGCCCCATTTCTTTTCCGAGTGTTTCAACATAGGCCGCCCACCCTTCACTACTGACAAAAGGAATAGGCACAATTGCACTCGTTGGACATAAGCTCTCAGTACTCACCACGTTAAACTGAAGATGGTGGCCGGGGATCCCCTCGTGTAAATAAAGCCAATCAAAATGCGATAAGTGCATTTCGCCATTTTGGGGATGATAAAGAAAACGTTGGGTTCGATTATCATAAATACCAGGCGCAGGAAAACTCTCTGGCAACCCTGAAGGTGCAATAGTTAAAGGCGCATCAAACTCAGGTAAATTTAGCATTGTCTGCAACTTTGCTTTCACTTTCTGCTCTCTGGTTATAAACGCCGCCACGATTTTCTGGTGTTCAACTGCTGGAATAGCTGCTGTGCTCGCACGTGCTTGGGCGTTCATTTTTTGATACTGCGCAAACGCAACTTGAAGCTCATTAAATGCGATTTCTTGTAATTCAGAGGGTGTTACATCATCCATTAGCCAGGTTTCGAGCCAGTGTAAATACCATAACTTACCGTTTGGTAATGCACTAAAATCGCCCGAGTATTGACTCTCTTTAGACAATTGGCTCTTTAACGATTCACGCACTTTAATGCGTCGTAGGTGATTTTCTAAACTCTGAAATGCAATTTTCTGGCAAGTGGTGTGTGGCGTTAACTTTTGTAATTTTGCCTGCCATTCGCTTACAGTGTTTTCTGCAATTTTGGGCTGTTTTTTTAATCTTTCTATCGCATTAGAGAAATCTAGTTGCGGTTGCAAATATGGCTTGTTTATTACGTCATCAACTAACGCTTGATAATGTTGATTAAAATTATGCTCACTAGCATAAAGCACAGAAGCACTTTGTAACCAAAGGCAAAGTAGTAAAGAATAACGTAACAACATGGTTATTCAGCCGACTCTGTTTGTTTTGGTGTGTACTTTGTTAAATCACGATTGAACAAAGTGCGTTTTGCACCGCCATCGGCTTGATAGTCGAACTTTAATGCTGCCGCGCCGCCTAACATTGAGCTAGGTGACAATTGCTCCTTTTCATCCAGCGACTTCAACCATAAGATATGTGAATTAGTTTGGTTATACTCGATTACTAAGTAACGACTTAAACGGCCATTTTCATCAAAGATTTTATGGCTTTTTTGGTTACCATTTGGGTAATAAGTGCTTTTGTGTTCAAACGCGCCCCAGCTAAATACTTTACGCTGACCAAACTTGTCATACCCTCTAAGCCCTACTTTATTGCCAAATTCATCGTAAAGATGTTCGCCCATATGCACCATAGGTCGATTGCCTTCTACCGGATTACCGTCTTTATCGTAAACTTGCCAGCGCGTAAAGTTGCCATGTTGATCATAAATAATACGATCGATGCCTGCACCACTGTCATTATTTGTCGGCTTTCCCTCTAACCCTAAGTTTTTTACAAAACTAAGTTTGTTGTCATGGTCGTATGTGAGCTCAACCTCATAAAACGTAAATTCAGGTCGAAGTGGCTGCTGCTCATTATTTAAATTAAAGCGTTTCTCATATACTTTGCCATTTTCGTGTCGCCACTCATAGCGGTGAATATGCCACGCACTTTCAACTGGTCTCGCATGTTCATCAAAAAAACTCAGGCCCACACGCTTCCCCTTTTTATCTAAAGCATAAACGGCACGATATACCTTGCCATGCGCAGAGGTTTGTTTATTTTGCGCGTCATAATAAGTGTGTATTTCTTTATCTTTATGATAGCTAATAGCCACTTTTGGCGAAAACCAGATAAACGAATCCCACACTTCATTTCCATTAATCAGCTGATTATTCATTTGGTATCGTATCTCGCTAATACGTCCATTTTCATCATAACTAAATTGGTAATGCGCGTTATTTTGAGATGCTTTTTCAGAAATTGTGTGAATGCCACGATAAGGCGCATAAGGCGATTCACGAAACATAATATGGCGAAAATACTTGTGGCTAGACGCACTTTTAGGTGCTGCTTGTACCATTAATGGCACAGATAAAATGTGTACCAACACTATGATGGCACTTAAGAAAAGCACGTGTTTTTTATTCCAAGAAAACATTATTTATCCTTAACAACTTAATTCGATAAATAAGCTTACTTATTATGAAAAAACATGTGTAAAACTAGCTTGAGGTTAACAATTAAGACTGTAAACCATTGATTTTTAGATTATTAAAAACACTTAAAATTTCTATTCTTTTTTCTACGCAAACTTAAACGAGATGGCGTTTTTGCCTCCCTTCAACCATTTCTAGGTTAAACACGTTGGTAATTTAAGCATGTAAACGATTTAAAAAGCTGTAAGAATAGCTTGAACTTTACACTGTCAAAAAATTTATAGTTAAGCTGAGAAGCATAACTTCAAGATTTGGAAAAAGTATGCCACAAACAGTTTTAGGTGTTATTTACTTTATCGCTTTTAGCCACGCATTAATGCTGGCGATTAGCTTATGGCGAAAAACCAAACTAACTAATATTACTACCGCAAAATGGCTCGCCTTGGTATGTTTAATAATCAGCTACAAATTATTTGAAGCAGGTGCGCTTTACCTTGGGTTATACCCGCATTTAGCCCATTTTATGGATTTGCTTCCTGGCGAAGTATTGCTCATTGGTCCGTTGGTGTTTATCTATGTCAGCTTAGTGGTAGGCGAAGAGAAACCAAAGACATATCAACTCATACTTCACTTTATTCCTGCAATTTCATTATGGTGTTATAACGCACCATCGGTGTTTCAATCGCTCGATGCTAAAGTCACTATGTGGCAATTTGTTTTGTCACAAACCGAAGCCCGCGTAATTCCGCTCAAGTTTGTTCTATTGTTTTTAGCAATCAAAACACATTTAAGCATCTATTTATTTTTGAGTTGGCAGCATATTCAAAAGTTTGAAAAAGTATGTAACGCCTTACGTGCAGATAACAGTAAAGCGGTATTAAAACAGCTTACGTTTTTAGTGGTATCACTCTTTTTACTAGAACTCATGTGGGTGGGTCTCTTTATTGGTCAGCAATTTTTCGAAATTGGTACACTTGCATTGGTAAGTGATATTTGGCTGCTATTTATTGCTGTGATCATTTTAGCAATCGGTTATGTCGCAATGCAAAAAACTGATTTGCTTATGAGCAAAGAAGAGCATGCTGTAATACAGCAAAATTATTCGGAAAATAAAGATGAGAGCAGCAATATTAAGTACTTTCACTCCTCCTTAAGTGAGCAACAAAGTAATCAAGTTGCCAAGCACTTAGAACAACAAATTAAGGCAAAACAACTGTATTTAAATGACAAACTCACTTTAACCACGCTCGCACACGAAACCGATATAAAAGCGCATACCCTGTCACAAGTGATCAACCAAAGCATGCAAACAAACTTTTATCGTCTTATTAATGGATACCGTATTCAACACGCTATTTCGCTTATTGATAACCCAAATATTCATTGGCCTTTGGAGCGAATTGCGTTTGAATCAGGCTTTGCAAACCGTGTTACCTTCAGCAAAGCATTCAAAGAAATTATGGGACAAACCGCATCGGAATATAAAAAACAGCGTCAACAAGCAGGCTAACGATAAAAAAGCGTACAGTATTAACCGTACGCTTTTCTTTTGCTTATGTAGCGGTCAACCTACTAAGCGTTTAGCTCTGCCCGCACAATGGCTGCGCCCTGTGCAAGGGCATTCAGTTTTGCTCGCGCAACCTCACGTGATAACGGCGCTAAGCCGCAGTTAGTTGATGGATAAAGCTTATCTGCATCCACGTATTTCAGCGCTTCGCGCAACGTATTGGCGACTTCTTCTGGCGTTTCAATATCATCGGTCGCTACATCAATAGCCCCTACCATTACCTTTTTGCCACGAATAAGTGCAAGTAACTCAATTGGCACACGCGAGTTATGGCATTCAAGAGAGATGATATCAATATTCGATTGCTGTAATTTAGGAAATACTTCTTCGTATTGACGCCATTCAGAGCCTAAGGTTTTCTTCCAATCTGTATTTGCTTTAATGCCGTAACCGTAGCAAATATGCACTGCAGTTTCGCACTTTAAGCCCTCAATCGCGCGCTCTAAACACGCAATACCCCAGTCATTTACTTCATCAAAAAACACGTTAAACGCTGGCTCGTCAAACTGAATAATATTAACACCCGCAGCTTCGAGTTCTTTTGCTTCTTGATTAAGAATTTTGGCAAATTCCCACGCAAGTTTTTCACGGCTTTTATAATGATCGTCATACAAGGTATCGATCATTGTCATTGGGCCAGGCAATGCCCATTTAATTGGTTTGTCGGTTTGCGCGCGTAAAAATTTTGCATCTTCAACAAACACCGGGGCTTTTCTTGCCACGGGGCCGACTACCGTTGGTACGCTTGCATCATAACGGTTACGAATGCGCACGGTTTTGCGATTTTCAAAATCAACACCGTCGAGGTGTTCAATAAAGGTTGTTACAAAGTGCTGACGCGTTTGCTCACCATCGCTGACGATATCTACGCCAGCTTGTTGTTGTTCATGAAGCGATACTTTTAGTGCATCGTGTTTGCCATCAATAAGTGCGTCGCCGCTTAATTTCCATGGTGACCAAAGCACTTCTGGCTCTGCAAGCCAGCTTGGTTTTGGCAAGCTGCCCGCGGTCGATGTCGGTAATAATGTTTTCATAGTTAATGCTAATTCCGATTTTTAAGCAGCAAAGTTTGCCGACCACTTTTCAAGTAGCGATTGATAAGGTTCAATAAAGTGCGTTTGTGCAAATTTACCTTGTTTAATTGCCAGTTGGCTGCGCTCTTCACGGTCGTAAACAATTTGCGTTAACGAGTGATCTTGATTCTTTAAGCTCGGTTGATAACAACTGCATGCCGCTGCGTTAGCGTTATAAATTTCTGGACGATAGATTTTTTGGAATGTTTCCATTGTGCTTATCGTACTGATTAGTTCTAAATTGGTGTAATCGTTTAGCAGGTCGCCAACAAAATAAAATGCTAACGGCGCTTGGCTATTTGGCGGCATAAAGTAACGTACCTGTAGGCCCATTTTTTTGAAATATTGCTCCGTTAATGACGATTCATTTGGCACATATTCGGTGCCTAACACGGGGTGCTGATTATCACTTTGGAAATAAGTTTTGTTATCCGAAACGCTTAAGCAAATAACTGGTGCCTTGTTAAAGTTGTTTTTATATACCTCTGAATTAATGAAGCTTTTAAACAGTTTGCCGTGTAATTCGCCAAAGTTTTCAGGAATACTAAACGATGGCTTGTCTTTGTTATGCTCAAGCAGTAACACGCTAAAATCATAATCACGCACATACGAAGAAAAGTTGTTGCCAACAATGCCTTCAAAGCGCTGATTTGTCTCATGATCAATAATATTGGTTTTTAATACTTCAATTGACGGAAACGCCTCGCTACTGCCCGCTATTTCCATATCTACCGAAATAATATCCAGCTCAACTGAGTAACGCTGGCCATTTTTATTATCCCATTTAGCGCGCGCATTAAAGCTTGTATTAATCATGGTTAATGCGTTGCGTAAGTTCTGTTGGCGGTTTTCACCTCGCGCCAAATTCGCAAAGTTGGTTGTAATACGTGTGCTGTTTGATGGGTGATAGTTTTCGTCTAACGGAAAACGCTTAACAGTAAAAGTAAATTCGTTATTCATGGTGTACGTGTGTCCAATGTGTAAATGCAGTGTATTTCCATTTCACTTACTGCCGTTTTAA
This sequence comes from Pseudoalteromonas sp. NS-SX12, assembly GCF_057367955.1. Lineage (NCBI taxonomy): Bacteria > Pseudomonadati > Pseudomonadota > Gammaproteobacteria > Alteromonadales > Pseudoalteromonadaceae > Pseudoalteromonas > Pseudoalteromonas sp. NS-SX12. The sequence goes on from NZ_CM170635.1 coordinate 683,699, forward strand.
ATCTGTATTACGGCTCACTTGCGGTGACTGAAAATAAGTTCACGTTAAAAGATGAGTAATTTATACGCGCTCAGTACCATAAAGAAAAACGGTTTTCTTTCACTTAAAACGTGAAGCATATTCATTTCTTAGAACTTCGCTTCGCACTTTTTACAACAAAAAAGCATCCACCAGACAAAAGAAGTTAAGACATCTAGGTGTCCAAATAGCCAAATCAAATTTACTTCATGTTGAATGTGAATATTGCTCACGGCGTAGTTGCAGTTTATCTATCTGTAATTACACATAATATTGCTATACTTTTGCGCTTTTGTTGTAGGCATAAGCGAATCTAAAAGTTTCTGCTCCAACGCCAGCGACGACAAATCAACTAAAAAAACGAGGCGATGGAATGAGTGAACTAATCGAACTATTTGTTTATTGTGCAGTGTTAGGCAGTGGCGTTGGCTTTCTTGCAGGCTTACTGGGAATTGGCGGCGGCTTAGTGATTGTACCAATTTTAAGTATGATTTTGTTGCACTTTGCCGTGCTACCCCAAGAGCAAATTGTGATCACCGCAGTTGCCACATCCCTTGCATCTATTTTGTTTACATCAACCTCCTCTGCCATTGCCCACCATAAAAATGGCAATGTGCCTTGGCAGCTCGCGCCTTGGATTATGACAGGCGTTGCCTTAGGTGCGTTACTAAGTGGCTTTATGGCTGCACTGCTACCAGAAAAAGCCGTACGTTTAGTATTCGTTATCAGCGTTATATTTATTGCCATAAAAATGATGTTTGATAACACTCAAACTGATGACACAACGCGTAAACTGCCTAATAAAGGGCTACTGACTGTGCTTACCACACTTACTGGCGGCTTATCGGCAATGATTGGTATAGGTGGTGGCGCCGTGCTTGTGCCGCTACTGACATTTTTTTCAGTGAATATGAAAAAAGCGATTGGCTGCGCGTCAGCCTGTGGCATTGTAATCGCACTGTTTGGCTCGGTTGGCTATATTGTGTCGGGTAGTGAACAGCTAAGTTTATCGCAAGGTTTCGCCGGCTTTGTGTATTTACCTGCACTATTTGGCATTGTCTGTACTTCGTGGTTTACCGCCCCGCTTGGCGCTAAAGCAACTCATCACTTACCCGTTAGCACCATTAAAAAGAGTTTTGCAGTGCTATTGGTGATCATGGCGGCAAACATGTTGCTACGTTAAGCTTAAACACTCAGGCTATTTATTCTCGCGCAGTTAAACAATTGCGCGAGCATTTCATTTATACACTCCATTCTCAAAATTACTAAAATGCCAAAAGGTGATAGAATACAGCTCGCAATGAAGTGTGCTTATTGCTTAGCTTCTTAATATGCACCCTTTTCTTATTCATTCTTTTGAGAACACATTACATGAGTTTTAAAACCCTTGGTCTTAACAACGCACTTCTAACCGCAATTGCAGAGCAAGGTTACGATACGCCTTCTGCTATTCAACGTGAAGCAATTCCAACTATTTTAAAACGCCAAGATGTAATAGCCATTGCCCAAACGGGTACCGGAAAAACAGCCGGATTTGTTCTTCCGGTATTGCAATTAATTACTGAAAAAACAACGACAAAAAATGTACAAGCGTTAATAATTGCGCCTACCCGCGAGCTCGCTGCACAAGTAGCCACCAGTGTGAGCAATTACAGCGCACACTTAAATGTAAGTTCATTGGCGGTGTTCGGTGGTGTGCGAATTGAGCCGCAAATAGCCGCACTTGAGCAAGGCATTGATGTGTTAATTGCAACGCCTGGGCGCTTGCGCGATTTACATCAACAAAACGCCGTTTGTTTTGACCAGTTACACACCCTAGTACTCGATGAAGCCGACCGCATGCTGGACTTGGGCTTTATTGATGACATAAAAAAAATCAGCGAGTTATTACCGAATAAACGCCAAACGTTAATGTTTTCAGCAACCTTTACTGATCAGATTAAAACGCTCGCAAATACCATGTTACACGAGCCACAATTGATTGACGTTGAAGCCGCCAATACAACGGTTGACAACATTAAGCAAACGCTTTACCACGTTGATAAAAATCAAAAAAGTAATGTGTTAATTCACTTATTGTCAAAACATAACTGGCAGCAAGTATTGGTGTTTAGCCGCACCAAACAAGGTGCCGATGCACTCGTAACCACATTAAAAGAAGCCGGTATAAGCGCAGAATCGATTCACGCTAATCGTACACAGCACGCCCGTACTGAGGCGCTTGCAGCATTTAAAAACAACGATATAAACGTACTTGTTGCTACCGACATTGCCGCACGTGGTATTGATATTAACCACCTACCTTGCGTTATTAACTACGATTTACCTTATGTGGCGGAAGATTATGTGCATCGCATTGGCCGCACCGGACGTGCTGGCAAAAAAGGCGTGTCTATCTCGTTATTTAGCAGCGATGAAAGCAAACAATTGAATGCCATTGAACGCCTTATCAATCGTAAGTTTGAACAACAGGTGGTCGCCGGATTTATACCAAGTATTCAACGTGCCGAACAATTGTGGGGCGGGCAAGGCATTAGCAAGCCTAAAAAAGGCAAAACGGCAGGTAAAAAGTCCAAAACGAATCAGTTTGATGACGATGAATATGGCAATTTTGAACCTATGCCAGATACATCAAGCAAAAAGAAATCAAATAAACGTAAGCGCCGATAAACTGCATAAACTAAACCGCCTTTAAGATGTGAACATCACTGACGTAGGCTTTTAAAACAAACGTTACATCTGCTAAATCTGTGATCGGATGTATCACTATATAAACCAGTGCCAAAAAGAATCTCGTTTTCTTATAGAATGACTCAGCATGGATAAATAAAGATGCTGTTATTATGATTAGCTATGTCATTGAGCCATTATTAAACTCTGCTTCTTACAGCAAATAACAGACGTTCAATTTTGCTCTATCAAAAATTAGCGTTGGCTGTTCACCTTTGCAAAAATGCAGGTTTGAGTAGAATTAGCCACCAACGCGCCATTTTAGGCGCGGTTATGTAATGGCACATATTTACCAAACCATTTTCACGTTGCTAGCGTCACAAACTACTGATAACCTTCTAAAAGTATTAAATAAAAGTTTTATTAGCCTGCGAGTTTAAGGTTGTAGATAGCTTCCTTAAATCGAAATGCACACTAATAAGCTGTAAGCTTTCTAGGAGTATTTGTGAACTATTCAAGCTATTCAATAAGTGAATTAAAAGAGAGTTTAGAAACAATTGATAAGGATGCTTATCCTGATAATTATAAAAAACTAATTGAAGAATTGAATTCAAGAAAGGATGAAGTTCAAAAATACGAAAAAGAACAGAATGAGAGCTTTATCATAAAAACTGAAAACCGCCTGAAAATTGTAACTTGGCTTCAGGCAATTACAGCTATTGCATTCATTTATGCGGGTTTTATAAATTTTAATTCAGAACAACAAGCTTGGGTAAATATAGTACCTTTTTGTATTGCTATTTTTAACGGAGTAGCTGGTTATTATCTTTTCAAACGAGAAAAGCTGGGGTTCAACTTATCTATAATAAATCAAATTTTACAATTATTGACCGTCAACTTAGGCTTTATTTATTATAGCTATTCAGGCTTAGGCTATTTAATGATAGTTATTCAAGATGGTATTGCTCTCAAAGCTAATATTTTTAATCCTTCCTACAATATTCTTTATGGAAGTGGCTTAGGGTTTGGAGTCGGGATAGATTTACTTTCACTATTCTTTCTTACATTACTATATTCTGGTCGTGAAAATTTAGAGCAAAACTAAAGCTAACAAACGTTTTAACTAAAAGAGCGCAAAACAGCAGGCTTGCGCTCCTTTTCGCTAATTTTAGCCTGCTATTCTGCGCTGGTTAAGCAAGGCGTTTTCATGGAAGGAGTTTAATTTGAAATATTTATTTTATTCATTTTTGTATGTTCTTACTTTATCTTTTCTTATCGCAAGTAATGCATACATAGGGCAAGCTACCTATGAAAATGAACCTTGGAAGTATCTTTATTTATTTTGCTTTGCAAGCCAGCTCTTAATACCCTGCTCGGCTATTCTGTTGGTTCTAAAAAGCAGAAGTATGGGGTTAGAATATAAACAAAGTCTTCAAAATAAACTTAATATTTCATTAATGTTAATTGTTGCGTTAGCTTTTTTAGCCGAGTTGTCCTTAACTCCGGAAACAAATATTAGAATAGATCTTTTATTAGTAGTACCGGTTTTATTCATTCACATTATTGTTTATTTAATTTATACGTTCAGCATCAAAAATCGCGAAAGAAACATATAACAGAACAAATATGGAAGAGATACAAAAAGAAAAAACCTATGTATAAATTAACAATAACCCTATCCAGTTTGTTCTTTGCATTTATTATCTGGATTATTTACCTAGCCAATACAGGGCAACAGAGCATTTTCTTTGAGCTTGTTCGCTTAATTCCATATGGTGATAAGGTCGGGCATCTCGGGTTATTTGGCGTGCTCACCTTACTTGCTAACCTTGCGACTAAGTTTAAGGTGTTCAAGTTAGGTAAAATCAAAATATTTTGGGGCTCGGCGATTGTTTTTGTATTTGTGACGTTTGAAGAATTAAGTCAGCATTTTTTACCAACAAGAACGTTAGATATATTTGATTACACCGCTGATATGCTGGGCATTTTACTATTTACTTGGCTCTCGTCCATTTTAGCAAGGAGAAACCTAGCAAAATGCAACTAATGACTATGCCAAGCGCTTTGTGACTATCAAATAAATTAAAGCTTCTAATTAATAGCCTCAGTTTATTTAATACTTAATCGACTATCGCAACATAAAAAAACCGAAGCATTGTGCTTCGGTTTTTTGCAATAAATAGCTTAGTGTTTTTAGCGACCAAGCCAAATGACTTAGCTGAAGTGCTTAGTCTTCGTCATCAAGATCAAATTCATCGTCAAGATCAAAATCGTCATCTTGTTCAATGCGAGATTGTCTTACCGCTGGCTTTGCTAAAATCTCAACGTAGAACGACGTTAAGTTTTCAACTTGCGTTTGGTCAATTAGCTTATTAATTTGCGATAAGTGAATTGGCTTTGCTTCTGCTTCTGTGTTGCCAAATTGACAATCAAAATCCCAATAGTCCGCGCCAGTTGGTAGCTTTTTATTACGCTCGCGCTTAATGTATTTTTTGATTTCATGTTTAACCGCGTCAACACGTCTTGCTAACTTAATTTTTGGGTGTGTTAATTCAAATGTTTTTTTCATGATTGCCTTCAGACAGAAATATTCTGCAGTGCTTTACCTACAAAATATATGGGTGTATTTATAAAGTGCGACAAACCTGCACCTATAAACAAAGATTATGGCTTATTTTACGTTAATTTAAATGCGGTGGCATTAACTAAGCTAAATTTACACTAAAAAAGTGCCCTATTTCCAAGGCCTGAGCACTACTCAATTAACTTATTAGCGTTACGGTTTAGTCGTTTGCAATGTATGAACGTACGCAGCGCCCGATTGCTCACCGTTATCATCGCGATTAGGCGTTGCAATAACGGCATGCTGATCAGACATTGCAATGTTCCAGCCGAATTTATCGTGAGGAGCAGCGTTTTCGGCCATTATTTTCGATGAATATTGCCATGTATCGCCCGCTTTGTTGAAAACGTAAACTGCACCGGCGTTTTCACCACTGGCATCATGGTGCATTGCGCTAACAAGTGCGGTATTACCTTGTATTGCAACGCCTCGGCCAAATCTATCATCGGCTTTTAAATCGGGCGAGCGTAATTTTTGATGTTGGCGCCAGTTGCCATTTTTTCGAACGAAAATATACGCAGATCCTGCGTCTTTGCCAACTCCCTCAATGTCATCGCGACGCGCAGAAATAAGCGCGGTATCGCCAAATATCGCAACACGCACACCAAAAATGTCGGTATCGCCGCCATCAGATGCCACTAATTTAGCCTGTTGCTGCCATGACGCACCATTAAACTCAAACACATAAACCGCGCCAGCATTGTTGTTTTGCTGGTCATTTAAATCTGCGCCCACAAGCACTGTATTACCATCTATAGCAAGGCTAATTCCAAACAGATCGCCCGCAGCCCCATCACTTGCGGTAAGTTTTACCTGATATTGCCAAGCATTATTAACGCGCTGGTAAACGTAAACCGCCCCCGCATCTTTGCCGATAGCATCACTTTTTGGTGCGCCGATTACTAATATTTTTTCTGTAAGCGCAATACTTTGCCCAAACGAATCACCAGGCTTTGCGTCAAATGCGCCCAGTACTTGTGTTTGTTGCCAGTTATTAGATGCGCGCTCGAAACTTATTACCGCGCCCGCATTTTCGCCTTTATCGCTTCGACCAATTGCACCCAAAAGCGCCATATTACCTTTTAATGCAACCTTACCACCCATGGTATCGTTGGAAAACGCAGGGCTTGCAATAAGCTTTTGTTGAAACTGCCAACCATTTGAGCCCAGTGAATAAATATATCCTGCACCACTATCTTGCGCGTTTTTACTATCCGCCTTATGTGCACCGACTAAAATGGTGTTGCCATCAATCGCCACGCCGTAAGCAAAATTATCACCGTGTTTGCCATCGTACGCGAGCAGTTGCTGCTGATCAGCATGTACGTGGCCCATCATTACGGTAACTAAAAAGCTTAATCCGAATTTTACCTTGTGACTAACGCGCATACATGTTCCTAATGGTTAGTGTTCATCAATATTGCTCTTTACTTTAAATGCTCTTAGTTTTAATTACGTGATTGATATTGTAAGAAATTATTTATTTTTTAACTAAAACCAGCAGCGAAACAAACACCTGAATAAGCACCATCCCTTGTCGTGCTTGTTGTGTTGAAAAGCGGCGCTAATGTGGTGACCGCCTTAATCTAACACTTAGATTTTATTACTTTTATTGGTAATATTAACGCGTATACATCATGCAAGGATGACCGTGTATTTCGCCCATTGAGCGAACTGATAACGAGCGAAGTAACTAAACTGTTTTTAGACTTCGCTACTGACAGCGTTCAACTATATAAGCCAAAGACTCAAAAATGAGTGGCGATAACAACGGCACCTTTGTTGAGAGTGATTCTCGGTTTTAATTATTTACTTACTGGCTAACGTTTAAAGGAAGAACGAATGCACACTCAAAGCCGCTTTCATTATATAGATAACCTGCGTTGTATCGCGCTATTGCTCGGTATCGCATTTCATGCAGCGCTAGCGTATGGTCCTTACTTTCGAAATGTGTGGTTTACCGCCGACACGACTAATCATGTGTTATTTAACTACTTTGCTAATTGGTCTCACTTATTTCGCATGCCGTTGTTCTTTGTTATCGCTGGTTTTTGCGCCGCGTTACTGATCAGTAAACGCGGTAGTCGTCATTTTATAAAAAACCGCTTTAAACGCGTGTTACTACCTTTTTTCATCTTTATTCCATTTGTATTTGGCTTAACATTTCACGCCATTACGTGGGGATTGGGCTTTGCAAAAACCACACCCGCCGTATATGTGGTATTTGAACAAGTAAAAGACCTGCCAATTTCGACAGGCCATTTATGGTTTTTGTGGAATTTAATGCAGTTTTGCCTGCTGTTTTGGTTACTTACTAAAAGTCAAAAGGCGTATAACTTAGTACTTTCGTGGGTTGTGAAGCCGCTGTTTTTGTGTGTTTTATTGCCAACAATAATTACAATATCAATGCTTAACGTGGCGGTGCCGTTTCCACCGCCAGATAAACTATACCCTGAGCTTTGGTCATTTGGCTTTTATGGCCTGCTATTTTTAGTGGGTGCAGGGCTTTTTGAGCATAACGATAAAATTGCACAAATCGCAAAGCAATTTCACTGGCTGTTATTGTTAGCAACCGTATCTACCGTTGCCTATTTTTATGTATTGCCGCCTGCGTTCACTATAGAGCAAGTTATTGAAGCCGCCAAAACGGGTAGCTCAGCGCCCAAAGTGATTGCATTTGTGCCTGTTATTGCGCAAACCATAGCCATTTTAAGCTTAACTGCGGTAGGTTTTATTGCAGGTTACAAGTGGTTAAATGTTGAAAACAGTACAAGCCGTTATTTGTCTGACGCGTCGTATTGGCTTTACCTGATTCATGTACCAGTTTTGTTATACATTCAGTTTGCGCTTATTAACCTTGCGATCCCGGCTTTGGTAAAGTTTTTAGTGTCTATTTCGCTCACCATGATTATTGGGCTAATTACCTATCATTTCCTTGTTAGAAACACAGCGATTGGTGTTTTACTTAATGGCAAACGTATTCCTTTAACAAACAAAAGTGTACAAGCAACGGCGTAAGTAACCTAAGTGACAGTAACGAGTTGTAGGTGGTACAAATCAGTTTATTTGCAGTAAATACACTTGATAAATAACGTTAAAAAGCCAATTGAATCATTCAACTGGCTTTTTTGTTGCAACTTCTCTCCAATAAACGTGATAACTCATGCAACTTACACATGCTGATTCTCAACACATAGGAACCGAGTTACTTTTCCACTTCGGTATCAGCGTAACCGCTGCCAATTGCACTAAATGGCATATCGAGTTCAAGTTCTTCCACTTGTAAGCCTAGCCATGCAGGAAACGTATTGCTGTTAGGGCCTGGTAGCAAAGTATATTCGTTCGCCCATGGGTAACGCTCTGTTGCAGCAATAATTTCTGGAATCAATTTTTTAGCTTTATCGCCGGTGATTGAGAGAATTTTTTCTGGCTTTGCGCCATACCAATAACGGTCAGGTGTTTGAGTTGTGTACTTTTTAAGTGCTGGTAAGCCACGCTTTACACGCCAACCTACCACTTCATAAACGGTGTATTCTTTCGCATTCTCAGGCTTTATCGCGACCCAAGTATGCACCGCAAACCAGCCGCGCCAACTAAACGCATCGGCACCATAAAATTCAATAACCGCATCATTAACTAGCATTGGATTAGGCGCGATACCCGCTGGCTCTCGGCTAGCTGTTCGCCAATTTGAATTGCTACACCCACTCAATAAAGCGATAACAATAAATAATGAGATTAAACGTCGCATGGAATACCTTTTAGTTACTACGGTTTAATCATACGTTTAATCACACAGAAATGCCTATTAATTTGCGCTCAATAAGCAGTTTTAATGCCGTTTAACACTTGCTCTACAGCTAACCTTTCAAAGTTAGTCTTATAAGCACAGTAAAATGTGCAAACAAAAGCGAAAAAGTCGTTAGAGTACCTCTACAAAAAAGCACCCGTCAAAGCTTTGAGCGAGTGCTTTTCGTTGTTTGTTATTGTTTTAGTTTAAATGTTTTTCTAACTCAGCAATGCGCTTTTTAGTTAATTGGGCATTTGGATTGATTGCTAATACAGCTTTATAGCTTTCAAGTGCTTGAGGGTAACGCCCTAGGTTGTCGTAAGCTTTCGCTAAACCATAATTAAAATACGATTTTTGGTCTGATAGCGAAACTAAAAAGTTAAAAACTTCTGCAGCATATTCATTTTGATTCTTATCCAATAAAGCAAACCCCCACTCTCCTAGAATGTCCAGATCATACATAACACCCGTATCTTGTTCTGCTTTTGCGAATATACTTGGGAAGTCTTTAAAGTTACGTTTTTTTGCTAGGTCATTTAGGTATTCCATTGGTTTATATGCTTTTAATTTTTCAGAATTTTTAAAACCTGGAATGTAATAAGCAGCAATTTCATCGACAAAACTAATTGGCAAGCCTCCGAGTAAATTTGTAAGCACAACAACAGAGACATTATCTTCCGGATATGTGATCAGGGTCGTTGCATTGCCTCCACTTGCGCTCACTGTAGGGTGATATTTGCGCTGACCAATTTGCCAACCCATAGCATAGCCGTTTTCTTTATTTCCAAAGCCTTCGGTACGGCCGTTATTATGTTTAACAGGCTCCCACAGTGTGTCTAAATTCTTTACTAACTTTCCATTTTGTAATGCAATCATATAATTGGCGAGCTCGGCTGCCGTTGAACTCATACCTGCTGCGGTTCTTAAAATATAAGCAAACTCACCGTAAAAATTCTTATAAACGCCATCACCTTGGTAAATGTATTGTCTTGCTTGATTGGGTACCACGGTTTCTAGGTTATCAAAACCTGCAAGGGCGGTTTGTGTCATGCCAACAGGTTTAAGCTGATTCTCAGAAATATATGCTGGAAAGCCAGCTGGTTCATATTTATCAATAAGTTTGCCAAGTATCACATAACCTGTTTGGTTATATTTAAAGTATTCATTTGTTTTAAATAAAAACGGGCGCTTTTGTACTTCTTGCCACGAGGATTCAATATCGTAAGGGACGATAAGCTCAAGCGTACTGGTAGAGGCTAAAATTTCTGGCAGTCCACTGGTGTGTGCCATTAGCTGTTTGATGGTAAGCGAATGCCAAGCTTTCGGTAAAGCAGGTAAATGTGTACCAATTGTGTCATTCAAATCTAACAAGCCTCTTTCAGCAAGTTGTACTATTGCAACGCCAGTAAAACCTTTGGTCATTGAATTAATTGGGAATAGTGTTTTATTTGTTACTGGTACTTTGTGTTGTAGATCAGCAAAGCCATAACCTTCTAGCTTAACTATTTTGTTGTCTTTAACGACGGCAAGCTGCAAACCAGGAATATTCCGTTCAGCCATCACGGTGTGAATGTACTCATTAAGTGTTTGTTTTGCATTCGCCGTAAAAGGCATGAATGTAGTGGTAATAACCATTACAGATATAGATAGATAAAATGCAAACTTATTATTTTTGTTAAACATTGCTCTTCCTGTATTTTTTAATACAAAACAAATAGCTTTGCATTTTTTAAGCATTTCAAATTCGGCGTGACTTTAATTGATTTTAGCTTTAATTGCTTTATCAATATTGTAAACAACTATTAACATCCGCCCTTATTTGGCATTGGTGCTTCAAATCGCGCGCCTAGTTTGGCTTATCAGAACAATTTAAATTTTTCGCCTTTCAAAAACACTTTATCCCCGATATTTTCCAAACATCACCTTATTTGACCAAACATCACAAAGGGCAGGATCGTAGCGTCAATTCGCCTATTCTTTAACTCAAGCAAAACGCTTTACTCAAACAACACTGAATAGGAAACATAGTATGAACACGTCAAACGCAATCGAAATTTTAATGGCAGCTGGTTTAACAACATTTGTAGTTGCAGGTTTAGTAACCGCTGGTATGACAACAGCAATCGTAACTGGTGCAGCGATTGGCAGCGCTTATTTATTAACTAAATAACCAATTAAAATTAAGAGACAATTCAAATGAACAATGCAAACACTGTAGATATTTTGATGGTCGCGTCACTTAGCACCTTTGTTATTGCAGGCTTAATTACTGCGGGTATGGCAAGTGCAATCGCAACTGGCGCAGCAATTGGCGGCATTTATATGCTAACAAAGTAACCTTTAGGACAGCCTATGAAGCAAACAATAAAACTGTTTTACCATTATAAAAAACAATTAAAATAAGCCTTTCCACTATAACTGCGGAAAGGCTTTTTTGTTTAATTGGCTAATGTATTAAATTCATCCACTATTTTGTCAATTAGCAGCTGCGGCTTTAGCACATCGTCTTTCAATTCTTTATCCGGTGTGACCGGTAACCCTTTTTGTGAGCCACTGGGTCTTTCTAAATAAAAACGAGGTGTTACAGCTTTTAGTTTTGAATGCGGGAGCGTAAAAAATTGAATACCCCCAGTTTGCCACGAATAGCCCGCAGACTCTTCTCCCACAATTTCAGCAAAACCAAAATCTTGCATGGTGTTAGCAAATAAAATGGCCGATGAATATGTATAACCACCTACAACAACCGAAACTTTACCGTTAAACTTTAACGGCTCATCTTTTACTGGTTGCTCAAAACGGTCAAACACTTTAGTTACCACCTCGCCTTCGGTTTCGCCTTCGTCCATATATTTTGCAATGATTTTTTTAGTATATTTACTGGTGTGTTGATACGGCTTGTTTGCGATGTATTTTACAATTCCTTGTTTCCACATATCGTCATCGCCGCCACCATTATTGCGAACATCAATAATAAGTTGCTGAATCTGTCGCTCTTTTAGCTGTTTAAAAACACTTTCAGTAAAACTATAAAAGCGTTCTTTGTCTTGCCACCAAAACTCATCAATTGTTAAAAGTGCATGTTGCTGATTTAAAATTTCAAACTTAAACGTTTGTTCAAATGTTTTACTGTTGAATGATTTAGGTAAGACTTTAGCAGCTTGCATCTCAATCACTTGAGAAGACTTACCTTGTTTAATTTCAAGCTTAAAATGCTCAGTTTTATTGACGAACAACCAGTAAAAAAGTGCAAATTTGTCTGATAGTAAACGCTCACGGTGTTTTACGGTATCGCCATACATACGCGTAATTAAAGTATTATAAATAGCATTAATTGGCTGATCATTAATGCTAATAAGCTCAGATTGAGCAAACGATGTTTCACTGCCGCCAAGTAAGCTTGCTAAATACACTTTGCCTTTGTTAACAGTCACTTCGAAAGGAAATAACCCTTTTTTTTTAATCACTTCTTTAGCGAGTCCTTTTTGGCTACGCGTAAAAACCAACATATGCGCATCGTTAAACTGACTATTGAATTGTGCAAATTGTGACAAAAAGTCGTTTACACGCATTGGTTTGGTGATCGACTGTTTAAAGGCGGTAAGGGAATTTTCAAATGCCGTTGTGTTTTTAATTCGAATACTTAAATCGGGGTGAGTGTTATTTACAAACTCTTGCCAAGCATTTATATCCTCTTTCATTTGCGCTGGCGTTAACATATTTTGTAAATTTTGCGTATGTTCACTCGCCAACGTACTGTTAGCCATAAAAGCAAAAACACATAGTAATACTAAAATTAAGCGCTTAATAATCATCTTCTTCCATTATTGTTTTTATTTAAGACCTTGTATTAGACGAAGCTTTTTTTGAAAAGGTTTAAACAAGATTAATTTTTTAATCACGTTTTTTATTACCAACTAATATGTCAAAAGGCTTATCGCCGTATGACCCAAACCATGATTGCATTCGTTCTGGCATTAGGCATTCGACCGTGTCATCATTAATAAAAAAACAATAATAACAAATACAATGACACCAGCTCAGCGAGATCCACTGCTCGATATTTTTCGTGGCTTTGCCATTTTCGGCATCTTTTTTATTAATATCACAATTATGCACTGCTTGTTTATCAACCAAGATGCCTTTTCAAGCCAATTCCAAGATACTACGAGTGAGCTTATAAACCGGGTATTACAACTCTTTTTTTACAATAAGTTCTTCCCTATTTTCTCGTTTTTATTTGGTTTTGGTATCACTTCGCAGATCATCAAAAAGCAGTTAAATAACAAACCGTATTTGGGCTTTTTTAGGCGAAGAATGGCAGCGTTATTCGTCATTGGCTTGCTGCATATATCCTTTTTTTGGTCAGGAGACGTATTACATTTATACGCTGTTTTAGGGTTGCTTAGTTTAGCTATGGTTAGACTAAATGTACGCGTTTTAATTTTGATTGGGGCTGGTTTATTAGTCTTTCCGTTTTATGACAACCTTGCTGAATTATTCCTCAAAAGCCTAGCTACACCTCTTGATAAAGGACTATTGGCGTATGGTGAACAAGGCATAATTAGCACGCTGCGTGAAGGCGAATACTTTGAGACAATACAACTTCGTTTTCATGAATATATGGCAAACCTACCTATGCTATTGTTTTACCTTGCACCAATGGCATTTGCGATGTTTACATTAGGTATTGCTGCTGGCAAAAGTACGCTTACATTAGGTTCAAAACAATGGCTAGTTTATTTTAAAAAACCAACAATTTTTGCATTAGTTTTAACAAGTATTTACCGTGCAGTTTTCCTTTTTTGCTTACCGGAAAGCGAGCTTTATCGCCACGAGTTACTAAGGCCATTATGGTTTAAATTAATGTTTTTGAGTGATATTACCTTTGGCCTTTGTTACCTGTGGGCAATTGCTTGGCTTTGGCACCGCGGCTTTATAAAAAAACTATTGATACAATTTAGTTATGTTGGCCGCCTTGCACTAAGTAATTACATTCTTCACAGTGTAATTGGCTTGTTTTTATTTACAAACCTCGGGCTTTCGCTATACCAAACACTTAGCCCGCTGATGTGCTTTTTTCTTGCGCTAATAAGCTTTGTTTTACAGTCTCTGCTGAGTAAATGGTGGCTTACACATTATCAATATGGGCCATTAGAATGGGTTTGGCGCTGCATTACTTATAAACAAAAAATGCCATTTAGGCGGGTCGCTTGCTAAAAGATGCTCGACCCATAAAACGCTGCTCAACAATGAGTAAATAGTCAATTTTAAAATTGGCTATCTACTTTAATGTTCAAAATGATATTTATTAGACTGTGCAAAGCACAACCGTTTCATCAAGCACACTCAATCAACTGATTTAGTTGAACCTTGTATGAAAATTCAATTTAAACCTTGCCTATAATTGTGGCACAGCAATAATACCAAAAACATCAACACTTCTTTTCCGTTAACAACTCTGCTACATTTATTTTACCCAAACCGGGTACTTAAAATAATAACAGGAAAAATTATGACAACACTCTCACTCTCACGCATACTCATAACAATATCGCTCGTGATCGGCTTAACGCTATCGGCCTTTGCAAATGCGAGCAACCGAGCGTTAGACGTAGATTTAAATGTTACCCATTTAGATAACGGCAACGTGCAAGCAGAACTGACAATTACGAATAGCGGTAAAGGTGTGCAAAAAATATTAAGTTGGTATACCGACCTTGAAGAAGAGAATCTATTCGCTATTACCCGCGATGGTCAAGCGATCGAGTTTATGGGGCCGCACTACAAGCGTCACGCCCCAACGGATAAAGATTTTATAATGCTAAAATCGGGTCAAAGTTTAAGTAAAACCTTTGAGCTTTCTGGCTTGTACGACTTTTCTCAAGCAGGTAATTATGACGTAACTTATCAAGTTAAATCATTCGACTTATTTGGCCGTGCAACAGGAAGAGATAAACAAGCGAAGCGCCAAGTGGAGCAACTAAAGTCAAATACAGTATCGCTTTGGTCTGAAGGTATCGCACAAAAAGGGTCATCTAACAAAGGAAAACCAGGTGGTGGCGGTTCTACTGGTGATTGTATTGATGGCACATGCTTTACCGGCCGCTGTGATAACAGTCAAAAGAACGACATTATGACAGCACTTTCGGCAGCAGACCAAATCACAAATGACTCAGTCTCGTACCTAAACAGCCATAACGCTTCGAACACATCAGCACGTTACCAAACTTGGTTTGGTGCAGCAACATCATCTCGCTACAACACAGTTAGCGCCAATTTCAATGCAATTAACGACGCAATTGATAATCAACCGCTTACATTCGACTGTAGCTGTAAAAAAACCTATTTTGCCTATGTTTATCCAAATCAGCCTTACAAAGTTTATTTATGTAGAGCGTTTTGGAGTGCCAATGTACTAGGTACTGATTCACGCGCAGGTACAATTGTGCATGAACTAAGTCACTTTACTGCGGTAGCGGGCACGGATGATATTGTTTATGGCCAATCGGGCGCGCAAAGTTTAGCGAATTCAAACCCTGATCAGGCTATTGAAAACGCTGATAGCCACGAATACTTTGCTGAAAACACACCTAATCAAAATTAGTTAGATAACAGTGTTGGGGTCTAGTTTGACCCCTTTTACGTTTTAAAAATAGCGCTTATTATAAGCCAAAATTTGTTTAATACTCACCTTTTTCGTACTGTTTAAGTACCGCTAACATGTCTTCTGAAATAGGTGATTTTTGCCCTGTTTTCATATTAAACATCACTACATTGGCATAGCCTGTAGTGCAAATAGCCTGCTGCGATTCACTGAACGCTTCATAGCGCATAGTAAAGCGGTCACTTTTAATATCGGTAATGTATGAACCAATATATAAGGTATCAGGAAAGGTCACTGGGCGTTTATATTGTGCGTAGGTGTCTCGTAATACAGGGCTACTGGTCGGGTCCGACAACACTGAAAGCAAACCAGTTTGTGTTAAAAAGTCGATTCGTGCTGTTTCAAAGTAACGAAAATAAGACACATTATTTACATGCCCTAACGCATCCATTTCGCCCCAAACAACGTTAATTTTAGTGTGAATTGGATACTTTTCGAAAAATTCCTGCATGGTGTTGCCTTTATAGTTATTAGTGTTTTGAGATTAACAACTCACTTGTCGGACCACAAGTTTTTAAGACTACTTGGTATGGGTTTTACATAGCGGCAAGATGCGCATAAAACGTAATTTATTGCGACTACCATGTTAAACAATAAGTAATTACACCAGCAAAGCCCCCCTAAATACACTCTCACAATTTATTGTCCTTTAGCGCATGTTGACCTTCACGCTCTAATCTAATCAAAAGAATAAATGCTTTGGTCATCAGTTAAATGCCTATCGTCCCACCCCCCTATTAACTTGTGAGCTATGTAAGTACATTTGCGAGCTAGAGTTAATACTTTAAATAGGAACAAGGATGCGTGACGCAATTATTTTATTAACCATAATGCTGTTAGTCGGCTGTGGCGGCTCATCAAGTAAAAAACCACCTCAGGTTGTTAACAGTGCCCCTCAACTGACACTTGAATCTGCCTATACTGCACAAAGCGGTGCAATACTTACTATTGAACATCAAGTAGCTGATCCTGAAAACGACACGGTTTCATTAACTTGGTCGAACGACATTAACCAAGTTACTATCACCCAATCAACACTTGCAATAACCAGTGTTCAATTACCAACAGTAACAACAGAAACCACGCTAACGTTAACTTTAACCGCGCGAGACGATAAAAATGCAACAACTAGTCAGGATGTTACGGTCACAATAAAGCCTAAATCTGCGCAAGTAACGTTTGACTTACTTGATGCATATTCTGCTAAAGAAAACAGTTATTTTGAGCTAACTACGCAAATCGAAGCGAATCATGTTATTTCAGACATTTCGTGGCAGCTAGATGAACCACTTAATGCAGATGTAAATGTACAAAATTCATTAAATGGCACTTTGGCCACATCCTCATTAACACTATTAACGCCTGACGTAACTCAAACACAATCGTTTAATGCCATTATATCGGTTACCGCCAATGGTCAGCTCTCACAAAAGCACACACGTATTACAATCAACCCAGACACCTCAGACTTTTTGTCGATATCACTGCCTGAACGCTACGTTATTGATGAAGGCAAAGACGCAAGCATAAGCGTGACGATAAATTCAAGTGACAGCCAATCTGAAATTAAGTGGCGCTGGCACAATAGTGAAATTGCGCTTACCGGTGACACATCAAAAACGGTATCGTTTAACGCGCCTCAAGTTGATAGCGATCAAACGCTGATACTGGAAGTAAGCGTAACAAGTGCAAACCAAACACACATTGCAGAGATACCAGTAACAATCAAAGATGTTACTGTCTATTCAAACATTAGCTTGGCGGCAAATCGTACTTTAGCAGTAAAAGGGCATGCAGTTTTTGTTGATGTAATAACTGAAAATCCAGAACAAATTTCTAGCATTAATTGGACTGTAAATAACCTTACTGAACAAGATTATAGCGCCAATGACCATCGCCTAAACATTACTGTACCTGAAGTAAGCAGTGGTTTTTTTATTGATTTAGAAGCACAGGCAACGCTCACTTTAACCAATGGCAACCAGCAAACCTTAACTCAATCTATCCGCGTATTAAATCCCTACACGTTAGATACTGAGCTAAACATCGGGCATAATATCGACCGCCCATTGCCGGTATATAACGGCGAAACGGGTAATTTCACATTGAGTGTATCAAATGCGTATGATTTGATTGATTCAGTAGCCATTGATTTACCGTTCACCGTAACGCCTTTCGCAACACAAAATGCTGAGTTAATTAACAACACAATTCAGCTGGCACTGCTATCAGATAACATCACCACAGAAGCAGAAACCACGTTACAAGTTACTGCGTTTGTGGGCGACTACCAAGTAAATGATTACTTTAAGCTAAGACTAAAACCATCCCATTTTACCATTTACCCTGGGTTAACCGAGCAGTTTTACGCGGGCTCTCAAATAACATTATTCAACCAAATTTACCATGATGATACCTTGCGTGCAGAAACCGCCCAGTGGCAAACTGACACACCGATTGGTGATATTGTGCAATCAGATGGTGGCGAATTTAGCTATGAAAGTTCACCGTCGTTTCACGGTGAAATCAGCCTTAACGCATCATTTAATCAAAATGAGTCAACAACGCAAAGCGACAAACTCATTGATATGTATCGCACATTAAGAATTGATAAGGACGATATTAGTTGCTCCGTGAGTGGTCGCAGTACTGTGTGTGTTTATGATGGTCGTACTATCAGGTTTACCCTTGATACCGCCCAACTCCGACAACTAAAATTGAATGACGAAGTCGCCTGTTTACTCACACAAAATAGTGCTGTGGAATGTATTGGTAATTCGGCAAATCCAATTGTTAGCGACACTCCTACACTATCAGGCGAAATTGAACGCCTAAATATGGTTGGAAATAACGCAGCGTGTGTGCAATTTAAAAACGCTCAGTGGCAATGTTGGGGTCAAAATGCAGCTAATACTACTTCATTAACAAACGCTTTTTCTCATGTGTATACGATTACACAACATAAACAGAATACCTGTTTAGTAGCTGATGGCTTTTTACATTGTTTTAATCAAGTTGGCGAGCAAAGCTTTAATGATTTAACGGGCTTTATTAAAGATATTGAGATTAAAAGCAGCGGCTTATGCTACCAATATACTCACCAAAAAACGTCTTCTTGGCAGTGCCCAAGCGAGCTTAAATAACCATTTAAAAAGCGGCTTAAATGCCGCTTCTTCTTTGTATTACGCAATAGTTATATTCATTTAAGGCAACTATAAAGGTTTATTCACCTACAGGTGCCTTTTACGTGCGGTACAGCACTTTAATGATATGCCAACCAAACTTGGTTTTAACTAATTGCGGAGTGAGCACTTCGCAAGAAAAACACACTTTATCAAATTGAGGCACCATAGTGCCGCGTTTAAACTCTCCTAAATCACCACCCTTCTTACCCGACGGGCAATTAGAATACTTCTTTGCCAAAGTTTGAAACTTTGCCCCTTTTTTTAACTGCTTGAGAATATCTTCCGCTTGCTCTTTATGCTTTACCAAAATGTGTAGAGCATGTGCTGTACTTGCCATTGTGCTTAATTCTCACTTTTAATGTTACCGCGCTATTGATAGCGTAATAATACACGAATACAGACCAAAACAAGAAGCAATGGCACAAAGCAAGCATCGAATCCCAGCCCGTATCGGTCTTTTACCCACTTAATTTACGCTGATCTGTTACAATTAATTATCAAACCGAGATACTTTGACCTAAGCTCAAATAATGTGGATAAAAAGGCGAGATTTATGGATATAAAACGCGCAAAACTAACGAAAAACTATGTTGTTTTTATCTACCTTATACTGCTAACAGTGAGTGGATTTTCAAGCAATACTATCGCTAACTCTCTATCTATTTCAGTTGGTTGGAACAAGCCGCCTTATGTTATTGAAGAGAGAAATTCTGGCTTTGAACTCGATATGGTTTCAGCAATATTTGCTAATATGGGTTATTCTGTCAGCTACGTGTATGTGCCATTTGGCCGCTCAAACACACTCATTAAAGTAAAAAAAGTAGACGCCGCATTAACAATGAACGAACACATGGATATAGAAGGCTTAGTGCTTAGCGAGCCCTATATTTCATATCAAAATGCTGCCATCAGTTTGAAGGGGCGCAGTATTGAAATCGACTCAATATCCGATCTAAAAAACCATTCTATTGTTGCATTTCAAAACGCGTCGGTGGTTCTTGGTGATGAATATCGAAAAGCCGCCCAAAAGAGCCCACTGTATTTAGAATTACCCAATCAGCGAAAACAAGTTGAGATGCTGTTAAAAGGCAAAGTCGATTTTGTCGTTATGGACATCAATATTTTTAACTATTTAAGCAATGAGCTAATTGGCAGTTCACATATGGCAAACGTGGTCATTCATCGATTATTTCCAAAAACGACCTATCACATCGCCTTTACTGATGAAAAACTTATGCTTGCTTTCAATAGTGCAATGAGTACCTATAAACAAACAAAAGAGTACAAGAATCTTGTCGCGAAATATGAGTTTCTGTATTAGGCCGTGTTCTCAAACACAATACAACTGAAACTAAACAATCAAATCTGTATCGGTACTTTTTATTACGGGAGCTAAAGATACACACTTTTCGCCATAAGTAGCGGGATAATCTAAAACTTTGCACCTACCAACACCTGATTTTTTAACCCGCTATTTGCGAAATTTCGCTGAAGTCGTGCATGGCAAGTTATGAAAATAGGCGCCGATAACTTAAACGATAATGTCGATGTGGGAATAATTATTTACTGAAGTTATGTAGTCATAGACATAAAACTGGCATTCCAATGAAGTCATAGTAAGCGGGCAAAAAGTAAAATTGTATAACGTTTCAGCCAGAATGATAGCGCCAACTAAAACACGCGCTCGGTACTCTGCTCTTATCACGTAATAAGTTGGCGCTGTTGAACTTTTCTTTTCAAAAAGGCAATATCCTCTCAGTATAAAATGCGTACTTCAGCTATTGATATGCGTGTTACAAAAGCCTATGTATTAGTAATGGATAACAATACAATGCTAACAAAAATACCAAGCGCTTACCGATATTTAGTGGCTTCAGCTTTAATATTATTTTCATTCCTTTGCCAGTCAGAAACGAGTGTAAGTGATAACTCGCACACTACCTGTAGCGCTAAAAATGTTGGATTTAGTGCCGAACCAAACTCCCTCACAGCCAATTCACTTGAGGGATTCTATGGCTATTCAGATCTTTTCTATTTACCCAACAGTCCATCTCAAAAAGTTGTGTTAGTTTCTAACGGACAAAAATTCCAAACCGAACAAGGTATGTTAGATGATATTGAGGCAATGGTTTCAGTGGAAAAGTACAATAATCATTGCGAAAAAATAGACATTATCATCGTTAGAGCAAGGTATTTCGAATCTGGATTAGAGTTAATTCGTGAACTTGCATATTTATATGTGAATACCCATACCACGCCTTTTCGCTACATTGGCGCATATGATTTTGTGATTGGCGACGATAACGAATATCAAATGCTGATGCAAAATACGGCGTTGCTACCCGATGATTTTAAAGACATTTTTTCAACGCTAGATTTAACCCTGAAAAATAGTGCGTTACAGCTGCGCATTACCAACTTTTTAAACACCAAAACCACAGTCAAGGTGTACCCAATCAAATAAAATCACCAATCAGCAGATGCACAAAATTCATTATTATCATGAGCCACACGCTATAGCTCAAGTTAAACTGCTAGATTTACACCAAATCAAACACATTCATTACGTTTGCTAACAAGTGCAAACCAAAAACTTACAACTTACGTAATCTTTCATTTAGGTATAAGCAACATTTAAAAATACCAATGCCGTCAAAGTACCCAAGTATATTGTTCACTAACAGCATTTATATAACAGAGTGAAACTGCTATTTAACTTTGATATTTATAATCTTTTTTTCCTATTTAAATCAAAGTTAGGGTGGAATTAGCTTGTAAATAGATAGCATTCAAATAGTATGGAAAATACACAACCCGTCTTTTTCGGGCATATCGTTATAGCGCAGTATAAGGTGCCTGCAAACAAGGGATTTTTCAGCCGAGGTCTATGTCTTGGCTTGTTTTCAAGGAGAAAGAAATGTTCAAGTATCTATTGGTCTGTATGACCATTTTAGCTTTTAGTTTACCCAGCTATGGGGCAGATAAACCCAATGTGCTTGTTATTTGGGGCGATGATGTTGGCATGTGGAATATCAGTGCCTACCACCGCGGTATGATGGGAGGTAAAACACCTAACATAGATAGCATAGCCAACAATGGCATGATATTTATGGATCACTACGCACAAGCCTCATGCACTGCAGGGCGGGCTGCGTTTATTACGGGTCAATACCCGATGCGAACCGGACTTAGCACAGTTGGTTTGCCAGGTGCACCACAAGGTCTGCAAAAGAAAGATCCAACGCTCGCCACTATGCTTAAATCGAAAGGGTATATCACAGGTCAATTTGGTAAAAACCATTTAGGCGACCTCGATGAGCACTTGCCAACAAACCACGGTTTTGATGAGTTCTTTGGTATTTTATACCACCTTAATGCTGGTGAGTATCCAGAGCAACATGACTACCCGCAAGATGCTAAAACACAAAAGCAATTTGGCTTAAACATGCGTGGCGTGATTCATTCAAAAGCACTCGCTAATGGCAAGCAAGAGATTAAAGATCTTGGCCCGTTTGGGAAAGAGCGCCAGCGTAATTTAGATCAAGAAGTGCTGGTTGAATCAAAGCGTTTTATTCGTGATGCTGTAAAACAAAATAAACCTTTCTTTGTATGGCATAACACAACGCGCATGCACTACCAAACTAACTTAAACAAAGCCTATGACGGTAAAACTGGCTATGGATTATATGCCGATGGTATGGCTGAGTTGGATGATGATGTTGGTGAATTACTAGGTTTATTAGACGAGCTTAATGTAGCTGATAACACAATTGTGATGTTCTCTACCGATAACGGCGCAGCATCTAACTCTTGGCCTGATGGCGGTAACCAGCCGTTTCACGGCGAAAAAGGTGTTGGTGGTTGGGAAGGTGGCTTTAGAGTACCTATGCTTGTTAAATGGCCGGGGCATATTCCAAAAGGTGTAAGCACCGGTGAATTTATGACCATGGAAGATTGGATGCCAACAATTATGTCGTGGGTTGGCGACAAAAATTTAAAATCTAATCTGCTTAAAGGTAGCAAAATTAATGGTCAAAAATATAAAGTGCATTTAGACGGCTTTGATCAGAGTGATATCTTGCTAAACAATGGTAAAACAAAGCGCAAAGAGTTTTACTACTTTACCGAAACCACATTTCACGGTATGCGCTACGGCGATTGGAAGTTAATTTTCACGGAGCAAGAGCACTGGTTTAGGTCAACACAGCAAGCGCTAACTTCACCGTACATTATTAACTTAAAAATGGACCCATTTGAGCGTTTTATTCACGCCAGAGGTTATGATGAGTGGGCAGAAAACCGTAGTTGGATTTTAGGCCCTGCGGGTAAGCAAATTGCAGATTTTGTAAAAACCTTTAAAGCATTTCCGCCAAGCCAAGAAAGTATGTCGGTACAGGTTGATAGTGTTGCTGACATGATTTCGAAACAAGCACACAACCGATAATCAATTAAAGCCAACCGGTACAGCGTATTATCTCGATGCTGTGCCGGTTGTTAAACACAATAAATCAAATAAGAAGCTGCACTTTCACACTTTCCCCTTGCTAATAAATACGCCTTTATTACAACACTTTATCGCAAAAACCATTAACGCAGCCAAAGCTGCACAATCCAAAAAAAGCGAAGTAAAAGGCAATTAATGACAATTGTCACCTTATATTGATGACACTTGGCAGCTGTGCTGCGTGCGGTCATTTGCCACAATAATTACATCAACTAAACAAGGAGAGATATCATGAACAACGTAATTAAACACTTTATTGAATACAGCTTAAGACATTTGCCACTGCTTATCGGGTTAACATTAATTAACCTGTTTACTGCACCAAATCATTTATGGGTGCTATGGGTAGCATTATTTACGTTTATCGGATTTTTTAACGAAGTGAGTTTTACAGGTAAAAATAAGGCTAGCAAGCGCGACGATAATGATACTTGGTAAGCGAATTCGCCTTACCAAGCATCACCACTTGAAAACTCTCTATAGAAAATATGGTTTTATCGTGTATGCAGTGCAATTCCCATCATAATTACAAGAGTGGACAGAAAGGTTACAAACGTCAGCACAAGCGCAAAAAAAGATGCAAAGCCATTGTGATGCGCTTTGCCATAAAAGCCGCGACAAGAGAGCCAACCAAATACAAAGCAAATTAAAACTGAGATCGGTGCATGAACGTCTGGGTTAATCATCATACTGATAAAGCCCAATAATCCGGTGCATAACACAAAATGCCCCATAGTATAAAAAGAGAATACCAGTGTTTCTGCGGTGTTATAAACCTGCCTATGCTTTTTGGAAAATAAACGTAGAAAAAGTGCAAACGGAATACATAAGAAAATAAACCCTAAGTAGGTATAGCCCTGATTGATTACCGACAAATACAAATCAGCATATTTTTTAGGGGCATTTTCTCCCAATAGACCTTTTAAACTTTCGAGCATTTCGGGAGATTGCTGTACTTGCGCAATCATTTTTTCAGATAAAACATCTTTAAACACAAACAACATTAGTAATTGCGCTGCTGCGCCAATCAAATAATAGGTTAACGGATTAGTAAAAATAACCCTTTGCCCTTCTACATGACGCTTTGCAACGGAACCCGGCGATTTAAAATGTTGAAAGAACGTGTAAAAAAAGCCCTTATCTAGGTTAAGCCATTGTGATGGAATATCTATCAACAGCATTTTTAACGATAATCGCTCTGAGCGATAGCGTTGCCCGCATGAAGGGCAAAATTTATCTTCTAATGACGTTTCACAATTTGCACATGCGCTTAAATGCGCTGAAACTTGAGTCGCGTTATGTTCTAAACCCACGGTAGTCGCCTTATTCTTTTTAGGTAAAACGTTACCTAAGCGGCTAATAAATTACAAATAAGTATTTAAAGTAAGGTAAATTGAATAAACGTTGCAAATTTACTTAGTGATTTGCTTACTAGGCTATTGATAAACGTTAACTTTAGCTGACCTTTGCTATTAATGTTTTTCTTCAAATACTTTCCTTCAGAAAAAAAATTCCAATAAGCTGTAATAAACAGCGTCTTTAATCCACTAACTAAAAAAAATACAAAACGGAACAAGGTGAATGGGAAGCGATTTTTATCAGCAATCGATACTGCCCTATGCGGGAATCATCATCAAAATATGTCGGGCATACACACATAGCCAAGAAGATTTTGATGACTATTACCAAGAGGTATGCCTGCAAATATGGCGAAGCAAAGACAGCTTTAACGCGGGATCACAATGGTCTACTTGGGTTTACAAAGTGGCCTTAAATGTATGCTTAACCAATTTAAAACAGCGTAAACAGGGCGAAAAACACTTTGTGTCTGATGCGTTACCCGACGAGGTACAAGATGATTTAAAAGCATTTAACTCAGACGACATTAACGTGCTTTACAACGCCATAAAACATCTATCTGAGATAGACCGAGCAGTAATTTTACTTTATTTAGAAGAAAAATCTTACAGCGAGATTGCAGAAATTATCGGTGCTAACACCAACAGTATTGGCGTGCGCATTACGCGCATTAAAGAAAGATTGAACAAGTTTATAAACGCGCAGGAGTGAACACATGAAAAAATCAATTGAAACAATGTGGAAACAAGGCTTTATTAGCGAAGGCGAACTAGTAGTGCCTAAAGTTAACGACTTATATAGCAGAAAGTCTCAAAACTTAGTTGATAAACTGCAACATATGTTTGCTGTGAACATTAAAGCAATCGTAATTGGGGCTTTGCTGTTACTCGTAGTGATGAGCTTAATCGGCGCACCTTGGCTTGGCTTATATATTTGTGTATTACTGGCTCCGTTGGTGCTGATGGCGAGAAAAGAGTTAGATAAATCGTACAACTTATCGAAAGGGCAAAGTAGTTTAGAGTATTTAGAAAGCTTTAATGCGTGGCTTCAGGATTCAATTACGCGATACGCTATTTACTACAAGTTTTTCTACCCATTATTTTACGTCGGAATGGTGTCACAAGGACTTGCGAGTGACGCAGGTACTCGCGTAATGGCACGGCTCCTAAAAGCCTACCCAACTGACTATGTTTTTCTAGATATTCCTGGTTATGTTTGGGCTCTAATCACTGTGCTATTACTAGTGGTGATAAAATATTCAGCAGCGCTCTATCGCCTAGACTTAAATATGATCTACGGACGACAATTTAAAAAATTAGAAGAGCTAATAAAAGATATGCGAGCGTTAAAACCAGAATAACCTATCAAAAACATAATCAACAAAAGTGTAAAACGCAGCACCTCGACTGCGTTTTATGCATAGCTTTCAAAATATTAGCTATAAGTATATCTGCAGCACGCAATTAACGTTTAAAAGCGAATGAGAGGGTGGAGTTACGTTTAGCCCCAACCTTGCGTTTAACACGATGCTACTTTTTCACGAATGTGTGATTTAAGCCCGCTCTAAAATCCTCTAACTACTCTGGCTTGGCCAATTTACCGTTTTTAACTAGCTCTTGATATAAACCCTTCAGAGGTCCTGGGATCTTATCGTGAAGTTTTGGTTTTGCTTTTAGTAATTCAATTAGCGCTTGTTCTGCGCCATTTTTGTCATTTTCTTCAAGTTTAGCTAAAACAACGTTGAATTCAGAACGTGGTTCAATGCCTTTTAAATTCGGCATCGCGGGCAGTGGCGCTGGAACAGATGGCGCTTTTTGTTCTGGGGCTACGTGTTCAACTCTTGAACCCGTTACTTCTATTTTTTCTAACTGCACGTCATCTGCTAATAATTCCATCATTTCAACTTGCTGTTCACGTTTGGCTGTTTTCTTGGCTTGCGGCAACGCGGGCTTACCCATTGATTCTACAGATTTTAATTCTGATTCAAAATCTGGCTCTTGATAATACTGCCAAGGTGCAAACACGGCGATAGCAACCATTGCTGCTGCGATACCTGAATAATGCCACCAGCGGTTTGGCTTTATGATAACGGGCTGTTCTTTGCTAATTGCATCGGACGCGTGGGCCAAAATGCCGTCATCGAGGGCTTTTGGCGGCAGCTCGTCATTACCTTGTTGATAAAGCTTAATGATCTCTTCATCGTTAAATTGCTTACTCATACCTGCCTTTCGCCTCCTAATTCAGTAGCACCCGCTTTGCGCTTCAAGCATTCGCGAAGTTGCGACATAGCGTAGCGTAATCTGGTTTTAACGGTTTCAGGTTTTGCCTCAACAATGTCGCAAACTTGTGCGGGCTCAAACCCTGCTTCGTGGCGTAACAAAAACGCTTCGCGTTGCTGTGGTACAAGTAGCTCAACACAATGCTTAATGGCCTTTTGTAAATAATCATTATGCAAGGTGTTTTCGTGATGCGTTTGGTTTGAGGCAAGAGTAAGGTGATTGCCTTCATGTTGTTCGTCATCAACTAAAGACAAGTGCTCACCTCGTGCTGTTAACTTTCGGTGTTCATCAACCAACAAGTTATGAGCGATGCGATAAAGCCAAGTGCTAAATTTAGCCTCTACTTTGTAACGGGTGCGATTATCGATTACCCTCAGCCACACTTCTTGAAACAATTCTTGTGCTTTATTTTGCTGCTTTGTGCCTAATTGGCGACACACATAACGATACAAGGGCCCTTTATGACGGGCATAAAGGGCACGAAAGGCAGCTTGATTACCTTTACCATAATCAAGCATAAGTTCCTCGTCCGTTTCCATGTGTGGTTCAATGTTTGTAGTCATATAGGCTATGGTGATTCAGCTATAAAGCACTGGCAAGTTCAACCAAGTTAACAAATTCACCGCGATAGTTAAATGGGTCATCTCCCCTATTTGCTCGTGCAATTGTGGCGATATCTTGGTAATTCATACTGCCTAAGTACTGACTCTGCTTTAACTTTTGCGCAAATGCCGCGACTGAAGTCGCAAATTTAAAATCCAAACTTGCACTATCGAAATCATTTAACACCTGTTGTTTATTAACTACTTGGCTAATTAGTTTACTCTCCGTTTCGCCCGGTAATTTATAGCGAATTTTCACCTGTAACAGTTCATCGCTTGAGTTGACCACTTGTTTTTGTTGGTAGCGCAGTGCATCAACTTGCCCTTTATTGCCTGCAAGCGTTAATTCATATAAGGCAGTCACAGTATGACCTGCGCCAATTTCGCCGGCATCGACCTTATCGTTATTAAAGTCTTCGTCTTTCAGTAAGCGATTTTGATAGCCAATCAAACGATACTCTTTAACATGTGCTGGGTTAAATTCGAGCTGAATTTTGACATCATTCGCAATACTTTGCAGTGTGCCACTCATTTGCCTTAAAAGTACTTTTTGCGCCTCGTGCAGGGTATCAATATAGGCGTGATTGCCATCACCAATATTTGCTAATTGTTCCATCATGGCATCGTTGTAGTTACCGCGGCCAAAGCCAAGTGTGGTTAACGAAATGCCCTGTTTGCGCTTGTCAGCAATCATCTCTTTGAGTGCATCAATATTAGTTGTGCCTACATTAAAGTCACCATCAGTGGCTAAAATTATGCGGTTCACTCCACCTTTAATAAAGGCTTTTTTCGCGGCTTGGTAAGCCATTTTGATACCACTTTCACCATGTGTACCGCCACCTGCTTGTAGTTTTTGTAGCGCATTAATAATAGTTTGCTTTTCATTGCCTTTAGTGGGGCTAAGTACTAACTGTGTATTGCCTGCATAGGTCACCAAACTCACCGTATCGCGTGCCGATAACTGTTTCACCATCATGGTTAGGCTTTGCACTAGTAAAGGCAGCTTGTTTTTATCATGCATCGAACCCGATACATCCAATAAAAACACCAAATTAGACGGCTTGCGTTCACTCACTGGTAAATCATAACCTTGCAAACCAATTCGCAAAATATGGCGCTCATCACTCCAAGGAGCTGGCGCTAATTCAGTAAAAGTAGCAAAGGGTTGTGATTTATCTTCTGGTACGCGGTAGTTGTAGTCAAAGTAATTAATAAAGGCTTCTTCGCGTATGGCATCTTTTGGTGGTTTTTGCCCCATACTCAAATGGCTACGCACATTTGCATAACTTCCGGTATCAACATCAACCGAAAACGTTGAAAGCGGTGTGGTTGCAGCTTGAAATACCCCATTACTGTCACTCGGCAGGTAGTTATCTTGGTTTTGAGGCTGCGTAAAATATTCAGGTGGTGGCGGTGGTGCGATACGCTTTCTCATTGCAGGTGCTGCCATTAACACTTGTGGCTGACTGGCCTTCATGTACTCCACAACTCCCCCATCAGCCAATCGACTACCCGTCACAGTAATTTTTTCAACCTCTGCAACCTCTTTATTTTCTAAAACAGTTTGGGCTTGTTTTTCATTTTCAGACTGCTTTGCAATTGTTGTTTCCGACTCTTGATTCGAACAGCCAGAAATAAATAGTGTGCCGATTGTTAATGCGATTAAGGTTTTATTTGTCTTCATAATCAGTCTCTTTTATAGATGGTTTAACGCTATAAACGGACGACGATGAATTTGGGGGTGAATTATTTTTAAGATTTTTTGTTAGGCCGTTCCCGAGCGCAATCAGCAAACGGTTAGTTTCAATATCCCAATTCTCAAATAATGTAACGAGATCAATTCAATCTGCTCAAATATCGCTTTCGCGTTTAAACGCTCACTCTATAAAAGTTGGATCAGTGCGCTACCCCGGTTAATGCGCCGCAATCTTTATCAGCTGAATAATGAAAATCATCATCCCATGGAATAAGACGATGAACTTTATTTTGCCCCGTTCGATTAGCAAACGCTCTCTCCAAAGTGTTGAAATAGAGGAGTTTGGGGTTTCTAAAGTGTGGGAAAGTAGTCTGTAACACTCTGGTACACATACTAATATTTACGAAATCCAAGATGATTTTTTTGCCTATATTTTCATCTAAATGTGAGAATCTGTTTTGTTCAACATCAATCACTAATTGCAAGGTCGGTGCGGCGGCTAAACTAAAGGTGATAAGCTCTGGTGAGTCAAACTTTTCATAAACAACTCGCTCATAATCATCTCGAATACCGTTTGCGTTTTGATCGACGCCGTCTAACGTCTTATAGTCGTCAGAATGTACTGGTGGTAACTTTGGATCAACATAAGAAAGATCACGTATGCGCTGCCAACTATTATGGGCCTTAGGTTCGCTATTTTCATTCCAATAACGGGCAACAAAATAATCTGTACCAGATTTAACTAAATCACCTCCCTGGTAAACCTTAGTGGGTTGCCATTTTTCGATGACTGAGTTTTGCACCCAGATCCACCCATCCCAATTAATAGTATTTTTAACTGGTTCGATGCCTTTGACCCAGTGCATTGCAACAAATACATTTTCATTATGAGCAACCACATCACCTGCAATATAAACTGAGCTTACATTCCATGGATTATGTTTGGGCTGGATGTTAGCTAAATCAATGTTTTCCTTATCAGAAGCTAACCGTAATAGATTAGTAGCGTAAGTGTGAGCACAAAAAAATAAACACGCTAAAAGCAGTATTCTAACCATTTCAAGTTCCTTTTGAATTAAATGTTAGTACCTCTTAACTCAAGTTCATTTTCTTATTTAAAGCAAATATAAAATGACATAATTATTACAACTCTTTGTTAATAATTGAAATTACTTACTCAAGAATAAAACGAAGACATTTTAATTCTGCGACAAGAGGATTTACCCATCACCCCTTTTTAGTAACAGCTCTTCATTTCATAAAAAATTAGCCTCAGATACGAGGCTAATTTAATACGTGAATTGCGATTAGAAACTATATCTCACGCCAACATTCCAGCTTAATGGTTCGCCACGAACAACGGTCGGGCTCCACGTAGCAATTGCTCCGTAGTAATCTTTATCAAGCGCGTTGTCGATATTAAAATTAACAGTTAAATCGTCTGTTACATCATAACGCGCCATCAAATTGATTAAAGTTACATCAGACTGTTCTATTCGATAAGGAGTGGTAATTGAAGAACCATTACTATCAAACTGCCCCGTTGGACGGCCATGTTCTACATAGTATTTACTTTTATAATTGATACCTAAACCAATTGTTAATCCATCCACTAACTCGCTAAAATCATAAGTGGAATATACGTTAAATAACACTTTAGGTATTTCAGTATTAATACGCTCGCCGTCGTTATCTTCTGTTTGTGTATAAGAAACACCACTGTAAATATTCCAACCATTGCTAATGGCACCTGAAACTTCCGCTTCAAAACCACTGGTTTCGTCACCATCACCACGTACTCGGTAAGGAGTATTACCCTGCGCTGTTTGGTAATTTTGACCAAATCGTGGATCGCGCTCCGCGACACCATTTTCAATGATTCTAAATAGTGCACTTGAGAAATTCAGCGCACCTTCAAGTAATTCAGCTTTTAAGCCAATCTCATAACTTTGGCCTGTAACTGCGTCTAACAAGTTGTCATTTGCGTCATAAACGCGTTGCGGACGAAATGCATCAGTGTAGCTGGTGTAAATACTAAAATCTTCATTAAGGTCATAAACTAAACCAGCGTAAGGCGTAATTTCATTATCAATTTCACGATTATCGCGTTGCTTTAAAAATTGGTTAGTAAGTGGATCGTAGCTATCTGAAGTGTAACGCCAATTAGTCGTTCTTAAGCCTGTAATAAGTTTAAAGTCGTCATGCAGATTGACGCGCGTTGCGGCAAAGAAGCCACTTGTATCTGTGGTGTTAACATAACTTCGCCCTAAACGCTTAAAGTCATAACGCGGTAGTTTTCCATCCCATGTAAACCAATTTGGATTATCGGGAATACTGGATGCATTTGAGCTTTTTGTGCCAAAACCTACAGATTCTCGGTCGTTTATACTGTAACCAATAATCAATTCGTGAGTGCGACCGAATAAGTCAATAGGGCCTTGTAGCGTAAAATCAAATGTGACCTGCTCATCTTCACCACCTGGCATTACCCAATTAGCACCAAATGTGCCTGAGCCATCAGGATTCAAGAAATCGTCGTACCAAAGAAACATTAAATGGCCGCCTTCCATATCAATGGTATTGTAGGTGGCCATTGCATTAAGTAACCAGCCGCTTTCAAAGGAATGATCGATACTTGCAAACGCAGTATGCTCCGTTAAAGGCCAAGCACTCCAAGTTGCAGACATACCAGTTTTACCTGGGCCTACTTTTACTTTACTACCATCATTAAAGAAATAAGGTTGATTATGCGAGTTCATCGCACCGCTCTGAGACGTATCGGCATATTCATAGCCGATACGTAATAGGGTGTAGTCAGTTAAATCAGCCTCGGCAGTCACATAAAGCGACGTTTTCTCTTGGCCATAACGTTCAATGTATGAATCTTTATCATTATAGGCAGCGGCGACACGACCTCGAATACGACCATCGCTGGTAAGTGGTGTTGAAATGTCTGTTTCAACACGATAGTGATCCCAGCGCCCTAGCGACGCTGCTACACTACCTTGAAACTCTTTGCTCGTAGCACGCTTACGTACAATATTTACTGTCGCCGTTGGCTCGCCTTCACCTGTCATAAGACCATTCGCACCACGTAATATTTCTACACGCTCGTACGCAACTGAATCGCCATCAACATCAGGACGACGTCCACCACCAAACTGTTGTACACCGTCAATTTGAATACGGTTTACTTCGCCACCTCTAATATTGTATGAGGGGCGATCTAAACTACCTGTACTTGTTGCATGAAAGCCTGTTGAATGCTGTAAAATATCGGTAATGTTAACTGCTTGCCAATCTTGTAGTTGCTGATTAGTAATAACCGATACTGATTGTGGCGTTTCTCGCAAACTTAATACAAATTTGGTCGCAGATTTTGTAGCCGGATCCGAGTAGCTGTTTGCGGTGTTGCCGTAAACGTAAATTCGCTCCAGCTCTTGGACACGATCCGCCTCATTTTCTAGTTCGATTGAAACGTTATCGCCACTGTCTTCTTGGCTGCTGTCTGCTATTTCGTGTTGTTGAGCCAAAGCGTTAAACGAAATACTTTGAGAAATTATGAGTGCGAGTGTTGTTAACTTAAATACTGGGATTGAAAGCTTAACGCTTTTTAGGGGATTCATTCTATTCCTTTTAAATAAATGTGTGATTGAATTTGCTCTCATGCAATAACAAATCAAAATAACAGAAATAGTAATACTTATCATTCCAATTAAATTTACAACATAACTTTTGTCACCTCTCAAATTGTAACTTAATATTTCAAGCGTAAATCATGTTAATTTTTATAAGTTAAGTTTATGTTTTTGAATCATTTGTGGAAGTATTTAAAGGATTAATCATATTTTTGAAACAATACAAATACTTCCATTAAATCAAAATAGTTCGGGTGTATTAGTTGTTTGTTTACGAGGAATCGACGACTCGTTAATGCGATTTGGACCCACTAAACTGCCTCTTTTCACAATCAGGAAATAAGGCAGAAAATAAAATTTTAAAGCTGAATAATGGAAGTTAGAGAGGATCAACAGCTTCAGCAATTGATCCACAATATGGTTTACAGTGTTATTATCAATAAACGGGCATTAATCGACAATAACATGTGGCAAGTAACGGCTCATATCCTGTGTAATTGCGCTGTCATCTTCTCGAATTGAAATCCCCGCGGCTTGGTCATCCACCAGCCAACTGCCAATAAGTGTGTGGTTTTGGCCGAATTTCGGTAACGCATGTTTGGCTTGAAAGATAAACCCTTCTTCACCGTAAGGGCCATCAGAACCTGATGAGCCGCTAATAGGATTGCCTCGACTATCAACAAATGAAATATTCGCGCCTTCACGAGAGAATATTGGTTTTTTAACCAACACATCACATTCTTGCGCTAAGTGCAGTTCATCATCAAAGAATGCGGGCAATAAATTTGGATGATTTGGGAACAAGCGCCATAACATTGGCAACAATGCTTTATTAGATAAAATCGCTTTCCATGGCGGCTCCATCCAGCGCATGTTTTGTTTGCCTAACAGGTTGCCAAACTCTTCTTGAAACATAAATTCCCAAGGGTACAGTTTAAACATCCAATCGATAACCTGATCATCTGAATCTGTGAAGCGGTTATCTGCATCTACACCGATTTCTTCGATGTAAACGAATTTGGTGTTTAATCCAGCCGCGATTGCGCAATCTTCCATGTACTGCACTGTGCCGCGGTCTTCTTCTGAATCTTTACAGCAGGCAAAGTGTAAAGTCCTATCGGGCGTTAAATATTCAACCTCTTTAAAACGATTAACAAGCTTTTCTTGCAACGAGTTAAATTGGTCTGCTTTTTTTACAATTACCCCATTATCAACGTTATCAGCCAACCATAACCACTGCCAAAAAGCGGTTTCGTAAACTGACGTTGGGGTATCTGCGTTATTTTCGTATAGTTTTGCCGAACCATTGCCTGAATAAGCAAAGTCTAATCGGGAATACAAACTTGGGTCACCATTGACCCATGATTGGCGAATAAAATCCCAGTGCTGCTCGGGAATACAAAAACGCTTAAGTAGCGTTTCGTCGTTAATGACCTGGCTAACAACTTCCAAGCACATTTGATGTATCTCTTCAGTCGGCTTTTCCAGGTCGTCTTCTATTTGCTTAAGATTAAATTGATAATAAGCAGACTCATCCCAATAGGTTTCCCCATACATGGTGTGAAATTTAAAGCCAAATTCTTCGGCTTTTCGCTGCCAGTTTGGTCGTTGCGCTATTGGGAGTCGTAGCATATTAGCCGCCCCAACCGCGAGAAGAAGACTTACCACCGCCCCAGTTAGACTTAGCAGAAGCCTGAGCACCGAACCCACCTCGCGATATCGTGCGTGTTACCGCCGGTTTTGGTTTAGTTACAGAGCTAGGCACTTTATAGCTGCTTTTACCAGCACTACCTAAAATGGTGCCATCCGCAGTCATTATTTTTTGACGGTGTTTAGAGCCACTTTTTTGATAGGTGTATACTGGGTTATAACGGCGTCGATGTTTACGCTCAAACGCATCACCTACTTCATCAATTATCTCAGCTACAATGTAACCGGTAATAAACGGCGTAAAAAAACCTGAGCTAGATTGCTGACACTGACCAAAGTCAGCTTCACATAAATATTGGTGCTGGTAACGCGGCCCTGTGCGCTCTGCTTCTGCCAACGCTTCTTGGTAAGCAGCTTGACATTGCTCAACCGACAATTCAGTTTGGCTCACACAATCATCAACCGATGACACTACTTTAACACGTTCCTCTGGTTCACCTGAGCATCCTGCAAGCGCCGCTGCAACACCAACAGAAAGTGGTGCAAGGCTGAATTTTCGTACTTTTTTTCGCAGCAATGATAAGTCAATATGTCTGGTCTTTTTCATCATGACCTCCCTATTAATATGTCATGCTTGCAGCGTTTAATAAGCCTACGGCAATATTGGTCGAAGCGAGAATTACACCAGCACTGATTTCATTATCTTCAATACGTTTCACGATTTTTGGCATAAAGGCAAAACGCACAATTGCAAACGCGAGCAATTGCGCAATTAGCGCAATACCGCCCCAAATTGCAAAGTCTAAAATGCCACCAGAGTTGCTTACCGCGCCAGCGAGTGCCAAAGCAAAACCCACTACCGCACCACCAAAGCCAATGGCAGCCGCTGCGTTTTTGTCTTCTTTGATGAGTTTCCACTCATCGTGTGGCGTTACAAAAGCAAACAGTATTTTGAACACAAAAAGTAATACCAAGCTTATGCCAAACGACATTGCAAAATTAGTGACACCGGCGATCAGATCATAACCGTTTTCCATTATTGGACTCCTTTATCCATGTATTGTTATTTGAGAAGAGCTTAACGTTATGCCAGTGCTAATTACCAAACACCGTGAAAGATTGCCTGACGATTCAAGCGACTCTTCTGCTGAAAGAAATAGCGACTCGGTTGTGCCATCGCTTAATTCACGTTCAAACAGCATGGTGAATTGGTCTGTTTCACTGGGTTGAGATTTACCATCGAAGGTTTTTTCAGCCATATGAACTGGGTTGTGATAATCGCCCATTGAGGTCCATACGCGATTGTATTCATGCCCATCCAATGTATAGGTAGGCGTGCCAATTTGTTGGTTAAGTAGTTTTTCCCACTGTGCTTGGTTTTGAATATCCAAGGTATCAAAGTAGTAAAACAACTTCACATCAACCACATTCTCGGCTGTTGGTTGGCCTTCACAAATTACTTGAAGCCATGCTTCATCATCTGTGTAAAACCGAAAAAGATAGGTGCCATCCATATCGACTTTGCCAACGGCCTGAATAATCTGGGTGGCGGCAAAATCACCTATTACGAGCTCATCAAGTATCAGCTTGATCGCGAGTTTATCTATTTCAAAACTTGCTCCGAGTCGCAAGCCCATTATTTCTGGCGTTGAGATGGTTGCTTTGGGTTTGTCTTTTTTGAAGAAATTGAACATCAATGTTCCTTAACTTTGCTTCATAGGTTGCTAACGTTACATGTGGGCTAACCAGTTGTCTACAGTGATGTTTACTGTTTAAAAACTAAAAAAGAGATAACTAAGTTATCTCTTTTTAAATTGGTTACTCACTAACCTGCGTTTTTCTTCGCTAGCAGCTGTGCAAGTTTGTCCTGACCCGATGTTTGACCACCTGGCGTTACACCTGCTGCTTTTAATTTTTCGTCAAGACTGCTGCCAGATTCATCAGCCGCGCGCTCTTCAGCGGCTTCTAATTCAGCTGCTCGCATCGCTTGCTTTTGCTTAACACGTTCAAGGCTATCTAGTGCAGTTTTAACTTTGCTATTAGCACCAACATGATGGGTAGATGCTGCTGCTTGCGCCTTTTGCACTGACTCAGTCGCTTTTACCTGATCGATTTGCTGCTCCATGCGTCGTACATTTGTTTTCGCTTTAGCAATGTTGTCCTTCAGGGTTTTCTCTGACTTTTCGAAACCATCAAGAATCGATTGTTCAGTTGCCATTTGGC
Source organism: Pseudoalteromonas sp. NS-SX12 (assembly GCF_057367955.1). Classification (NCBI taxonomy): domain Bacteria; kingdom Pseudomonadati; phylum Pseudomonadota; class Gammaproteobacteria; order Alteromonadales; family Pseudoalteromonadaceae; genus Pseudoalteromonas; species Pseudoalteromonas sp. NS-SX12. The sequence goes on from NZ_CM170635.1 coordinate 720,600, forward strand.
TTTCTAAATCAGCAACGCGTTCTGCACATTCTACCGCAAGTTCCATATTACCTGATTCACTTGCAGACACGGCATGCTCTGAGTATTTATCGATATCTGCCTGAAACGCAGCAACCTTGTTCGAGGTTAATTTACGTTTTGCCATGATGCTAGTTAGGCTTTGATCTGAACGTCTTAACTCTTCTTTCGCTTCGCGAAGTTCTTGCTCTAAAATTCGGATGGCTTGCGTATCTGCGGCCGCTTCAAGCCCTTCATTTGTTGCGCCTACTAGCGCAGTCCATAATTTTTTAAGACTCATGTGACTTGCTCCTAATTGATATAATCTTCATACAGTTCAAGGAATTCTGGAATATTGGCAAACAAAGACTCAATTTCCTCAACAAGCACTGAATCTTTACTGTCAACAGACAACGCACCAAACGCCACGTAATATTCTTGCCCAGATATCGAACTAATACCTACAGTAGAAAGTGGAACCAACTGATGACTTTTTAAAATCAGTTCATTCAGTCCTGAAGTGTCTGTAACGCTACTTACCGGAAACAACACACTTTCAGCCACTACCTGTGTTTCACCCGCATAAACAAACACATCAATTCCTTCATCGTTTGAAATGCTTACACAGTCACCTTCTTGTTCAACAACCCAATCTGGATGTGTTGAAAACACCGTTTTCAGTTGTTCGGTATTAAAAGCCATTTTGATCTCCATATTTCTATTGGTATTAAATTAATGTCACATATAACTAACACTTGCAAGTTTTATATTGCACTAGTTATTATTTTGTTACACTTAAAATGTATTTGTGTTATATCAATACAGGTAACTTTTAGCATTTAATATGCCTAGCCCTGTTTGCATTCAGTATTACGCTGTAGCAATACCGGTGCGCAATATAGGCTATTTATCTAATACATTGGCGTGAATGTAAACTACTTAGGTATTTTTTATGGATCAACAAACGAGTATTCAAAATAATCTAGCCCTCGCCCCTTACGGTGAGGCATTTTCACGCTTTTTAAGCATGAAGCTAAAACAAAAAAAGGTAACGTATCCACAGCTAGCAGAACTGCTTGAACAAAAAGGTATTGTTCTTACCCCCGGCAACCTGCGCAATAAAGTGTCTAACCGACTAATGCCAACAAGCCTATTTCTTATCATTCTTGAAGTATTAAATGTAAAAGGCGACATCTTGTCTGAAATTCTTACCATGGCAAAAGAAATAGAAGACGAAGTGTAAGCGCACTTAGCGTAGGTTGGCAAAATGCGATTTTCTTTGTATTAGCATTAAAAACCAAAGATACCTGCCCCTTTTTTCACAGTGTTCAGTGCTTACTTAAACTTTTAGGTTTTCAATCGATTAGCAGGGCAACTTAATTAGCTTGCTGGTCGATTTATAACAATTCGAGCCAGTGAAGAATAAATCACAGATTAAGCTAAATAATTACTCCCCCCCTCTTTTTGCTTCCCATCAAAAATTACCTATCAAACAAACGCCCAAGTTGCATAACAAATAAACACATGCGAATATTTACATATGTGTTTTTTCACATATATAAAAACTATGGTTCCACTTCAATTTTACAAATGCCTAGCAGACGATACCCGTTTGCATATCTTATTGTTATTAACGCAGGTTGAAAAAGCGTGTGTTTGCGACTTTATAAGCGCACTTGAGTTAGATCAGCCAAAAATATCACGTCATCTAGCATCTCTAAGAAAATGCGGTTTGTTACGGGATGAACGACAGGGAAAATGGGTTTACTACCAAATACACAATGAACTGCCTGATTGGGCAAAGCAGGTACTTACTCTCAGTGCAGCTTGTAATAAACCCTATTTTCAAAATACATTAACTCGCCTTAAGTCCGCTCAAACGGACGCGAACACTTGCAAGTAGTCAGGAGCATATTATGGGATTATTTGAACGCTATTTATCGGTTTGGGTAGCATTGGCAATTGTCATCGGAATTGCTGCAGGTAGCTTTCTACCTGATCTATTTACTGTGATAGCTAGTTTAGAATTTGCACATGTGAACATTGTGATTGCGGTACTCATTTGGCTAATGATTTACCCTATGATGGTGCAAGTCGATTTTTCAGCGATTAAAGACGTCGGCAAAAAACCAAAAGGCCTAGTGTTAACATTAATCGTAAACTGGCTTATTAAACCGTTTAGCATGGCGTTTCTTGGTTGGTTATTTTTTAAAATATTTTTTGTCAGTTGGGTAGAACCACAAACCGCTAATGAATATATCGCCGGTATGATTTTGCTCGGTGTGGCACCGTGCACAGCAATGGTATTTGTTTGGAGCCAACTAACTAAAGGCGATGCCAATTACACTTTGGTACAGGTATCAGTAAATGATTTGATTATGATATTTGCTTTTGCACCACTCGCTGGATTTTTACTCGGCGTGACGGATGTTACCGTCCCTTGGGATACGCTTGTTTTATCAGTATTGCTGTATGTTGTTATTCCCTTACTCGCGGGCGTTTTTACCCGTAAATTACTAGACAAAAAAGACAACCACACTCAGCTCAATCACTTTATTAGTAAGCTAAAGCCTTGGTCAATTATGGGGCTACTTTCCACCGTGGTATTGCTGTTTGGTTTTCAATCGCAAACCATTTTAGGCAACCCAGTGGCAATTGTATTAATTGCAATTCCCTTATTGCTCCAAACGTATGGGATCTTTGCATTTGCCTATTTACTCGCGAAAAAAATGAAATTACCTCACAACGTGGCGGCTCCTGCTTGCATGATTGGCACCTCAAACTTTTTCGAGCTTGCCGTGGCTGTGGCTATTTCCTTATTTGGCCTGCATTCAGGTGCAGCACTAGCAACTGTCGTTGGCGTATTGGTAGAAGTGCCTGTAATGCTGTCTTTGGTTGCATTTGCCAATAAAACCCGGCATTGGTTTAAGGAGTAGCTATGATTGTTATTCATCACAACCCCGACTGTGGTACATCGCGAAATGTGCTGCGCTTTATTCGAGAATCTGGCTATACCCCTGTGGTGATTGAATATTTAAAAGAAGGCTGGACACGGCCACAACTTTTAGCACTATTAGCGGCAACAGGGTTAACCCCTCGCCAATTACTACGTGAAACCAAGTCGCCAGCCAAGGCGCTGGGACTGCTAGAAAATGGTGTATCTGATGAACACATTCTAGAACATATGCTACAGCACCCCATTTTAGTTAACAGGCCAATTATTGCGACAAAAAATGGCGTGAAGCTCTGTCGCCCTAGTGAAACTGTGTTTGATTTACTTGATCGGCTACCTAAAGGGCCTTTAACCAAAGAAGATGGTGAACTTGTAATAGACAAAAACGGTAAGCGAGTGACGCTCATAGACACATAATCGTTTCGTTTAAAACATCTAATTTATTGTCTAATTAGTTTATTTTAAGTAACGGATAGCCATATATTACTCATTTATCTGGATACCAAAACGAGCTTTCTAGATCATCACGGTGTGTTAGAAGTAATTAAAAAATAGTAAAAATAAGAACCTAGCAATCGCTAGGTTCTTAGTGTTAAGCCGTTAAACAGTATATACGGGTTAATAGCTGCTGTGGCGGTGTGTTCTTCGCATCATTTAAATATTCTTCAAACGGTGGAAAGTCCTTAAGTTGGAAATTACTTTGAGGCAAATATTCACCAAACAGCCAATCATAAGGCTTTTCTAGTTCAGGGTAGTCGCCTTCAAATAATAGTGAAACAGCTTTGGATGAGGGTATATTTAACAGTTCAAACTGATGCTCTTCAGGTAGTTGAGTTACATCAACTGAGATACATGCCTTCGCGCTGAGTTTATCTTGTTCAACCGTTTTTGGATCATCATAATAAATGCCAAAAAAGCGTGTATTTTCATTAATAAGACCGAGCTTACTCGCCATCACAGACAGCTTTTCAAACGCTTGGCCTATTTTCATGTAGTCACCCTTGTGCTCAACGCCAATTAAGCTCATGGCAGGCACAGTGTGTTGTTCAACTTGATACATAATGGTGTACTCCTTGTTAGACTTGGGATAGAGCAGGGTTACCCTTTCTTCAACGCGCGTTATTCGGTATTGATGGGGTGTTTCACCATAGTGTTTACTAAACGCACGGTTAAATGCTTCAACACTGCCATAACCAACCTGTTTCGCAATTTGTTGCTGGGTTAAGTTGCTCCGCAATAAAAGCGCCGCAGCCTTCAATAACCTCATTCTCCGCACTGTTACATTGATCGTTTCACCTGCAAATTCACGGTAAATACGATGAAAGTGATAATTCGACATACAGGCAACATCCGCTAGGGCATTGACGTCCAATTCTCCATCGACATGTTCATAGATATAGTCAATGACATTAAGCAACCGATGCTCATACTGATTTTTAGTTACGTGTTTATGCTTCATTATTTTCACTTTAAGTGCGTTGATTCAGTTAACTGACTGCGACAAACAAAGAGTACTTGATGTTAAATTGATAATGTTTGCGAACTTTAAGATTCACTCGATAAGACTACAGCCCATTGTTTTAGCCTCTAAACATAAAACAAAATGCGCTTTTCGTCTTGTACAGTTCAAGATTGGGTTCTATTGATTGCAATCTTCGTCAAATTTCAGATGCGTTAGGTTCAGTAATAAGCTGTTTTCTATATGCACTTGGTGTATTCCCAACGTGCTTTTTAAATGCTTGATTAAACGTGGAGCGAGAATTAAACCCTACTTCAAATGCAACCTCTAAAATAGTGTGTTCAGATTGCTCAATAGATTTGCATGCCGCATTAATTCGCCAACTGTTAATAAAATCATAAAAGCCGATATTCATGGCTGTGTTTAGCACTTGAGAAATCCTAATTTCAGCTATTCCAGTTAAATCAGACAGTTTCCTTAAGGTAAGGTTAGGATCCTTGTAAAAGCCATCAGCCATGGCTGCGTTCAGTTTGTTTTTGATTCGTTCAATATCGCTATCTTGCATTGGCGAGTTTTGATATTTCCCTTGTTGTTTATCAGCACAAAGTAGCGCTCGCTCTGACTCAACTTCACTTTTGTAGATAGGGCCTTGAGTGATTGATAGTACGCCAACGATCACAAGCCAAAACAGCTCAAAAGTTAAGAATAAGATATTATGCCATCCTTCTTCTGAGAGCCGCTCGGGTAAAAATATGCGGATCGTTGATACAGCGAACGCAATACACAAGGCGATAATTGACCAGCGGATCCATGATAAATCGCGATTATCGATATTAGAAAAATAACTTTTTATAGTATTTAGATGTTGAGCTAACAACTTAACGATGGCGATAACGTAGCAAAGCGAAAACGGCAATAACAACAATAAAACAATGGTTGGCCCTAAAGTTGTTAAACCTAAATGCTCTAACGTACCTGATGGAGCAGATAAGCGGGCGAGTTTAATATCGCTATCGAGCACAAAATAAGGTACACACACCAAGAAACTTACGATAAACCCAATACCATGCTTTACATTTGCCAATAAACGGTTGTTATAACTAGGATCTGTTAACCCTTTTACATACAGATAAAAACTAGGAGCGATTAAATATAAAATAGGCAGATATGCGTTGGTTAATATGGGTGCTACTTGCCATACACCAAAATGCCAAAACCATTCATCAAGAATATTTGCGATGTTCGCACCATAAAATAGTCCCAAATAACGGACTGATGTCACCCGTTCTTTGAGCCACAAATGCGCAAGAATGAATAGACATACGCCAAAAGATGCACCTACAAGCAAAATTTGAATAGCACTTTCTAGTTTTAATTCCACGTAAATTTCCTTGGGCACATACAAAATCGCAATAAGTAAGTTTATTTAATGTGTACTAATCAGCTTAGACGGACGAAAAAAACAAACAAAATCATAGTATCAAGGTTCTTATGGACAATAAATGAGCGTGACTATGCAAATTTTAAAAACATTAATACTAAGTGGCGTACTCGCATTGGCAGGATGCGATAATCGCCCTAATTTTCCAACATCATCAACCTTTAATATTGCTGAACATTCGGGGGTGTGGCAGTCGCAAGGATATGGCTATCTAATGAAAATTGATGCCAACGGAATGCAACTCTTTGATACAACACGAGTAGGTTGCGTGCAAAAAGCGATGAGCAGTGCCGATATCGCATCTCATATGGCCGTATTCCATACGATAACAGATGAACATATTTGGGTGAGTGAAACTCCTAATTCGACGCGCTATTATTTTAATCGGTTACCCAATAAGGATGCGAAAAGCGTCATCGATAAGTGTTTAACGTCACCCAATCACAACCCTACTGACAATTTTATTTACTTTACTCAAACCATGTCAGAACACTATGCCTTTTTTGAGACATACCAGCAGGACTGGCCAAAAATTGTCGAACAGTACGAGTCGAAAGTGAACGACGATATGTCACAAACTGAACTGTTTAATCTCTTTTCAAATATGATAAAGAAATTAGACGATGCTCATGTGTTTTTATCTGCACGTATAAACGATACGTCAAAGCGATTTCAGCCGAATGAATCCCGTATTCTGCGCCCAGCATTATCGCGCGCGTTCAAAGAACAAAATGAAATTAAGGACGAACGCACCTTCCGTTTAAATTGGTATGAGCAATACAAACACCAAGTGCGCACCGCTATCTTAAACGAAAGTGCCAACGATATAGGTAAATTCATTATTTGGGGTATGACTGACAATATTGGCTACATCAATCTTCAACGCATGCAGAACTTTTCACAAAGTGGCTCTATTCAAGGTGATGTGTTGGCAATCCAGCAAGCCATGGATACCATTATGGCAACACTCGCTACCAGCGACGCGATTATTTTTGATATTACTGCCAATGGTGGTGGACATGATGAAGTTGGCTTAGCCATTGCGCAATACTTCAATGCGAAGCAGCGTTTAGCATATTCGAAAACCGCGTTAGGAGGTCCTACCGTACCTCAAAAGTTCTATTTAAACAAAGCAAATGAGCCACCATATATTAAGCCTGTCTATTTAGTAACAAGCGACCACACCGTTAGTGCGGCTGAAACCTTTACCATGGCGATGAGAGCAATTCCTAACGTGACTCATGTTGGTGATACAACACGAGGAAATCACTCCGATGTATTAGATAAAACACTGCTAAATGGCTGGCATTTAGGCCTATCTAATGAAACATATCAAGAAAGTGACGGCAAAATATCTGAAGGTATTGGGCTCAAACCAGCGCAGTCATACCCCATTTTTTCAAACGACAATATATTTGAAAGCCATTCAATTGCTATAAACACCTTAGTTAGAGACGTTAAAGCAAAATTGTAAGCAAGGAGTTTGAGCCAACCGCTTTATCAACCTCAGTAGTTAAATTGACGTTAAGTTTAATCAAATACATAGATAAATTACCGGTGATTACTTAAAAACGGTGACTAGTTCGAGGAATACAACTAGTCACTTTTATCATTACAATCATGAAATTAAAGGAGGGTAATTCTGTTTAAATTAAAGGTGAGTTAATGCTTTTTTCATAGTGTAAAAAAACCTCATGATTGCGCATCCTAAAATTGCCACAAAAATTAGCTATCGCCCACTAAGTTTTGTAAGTGTTTCTGGATACCTTCTACACACACTGCAACGTTAAGCGGTTGGTTTTTACCAAAAGGATGAATTGCAAAAACCGGGTTGCTAGGCAATTTAAGGTTTGAGTCTACCGGTACTAATTCACTATCAAATCGCGACAAATAAAAATCTGGAACAATCCCAATACCCGCACCGGCTTTAATTAATGCCACACACGCATAAAATGAGTTCGTGGTGCATTGCGCCTCAGTAGAGAAAAGTTGTTCAGAGCCATCTTGCGTCGTAAACGTGTGTTTAATGTTGCTCCCCTGCCAAACATTTGCAATGTAGGGCAATGTATTGATGTTTTTCTGCGCAAACCCCACTACACCACACAATATATCATTAAACGACCCAATGCGTTTTTGCGTCAAGTTACTGTCTGCAGATCTGCCAACTCTAATCGCCAAATCAATATCGTTTGCCATAAAATCAAGCTGTTCATCCGCACTTACCAGTTCTGGTTTTAACCCTGGATAGTCTTTCATTAGCTTTGCAATCACTGGCGTTACTAACATTTCCATTAAGGCATTTGGCGCAGTAATGCGAATACGCCCTTTTGGCTGAGCTAAATAAGCTTGCGCTTGCTCCCATGCATTATCCGCAATCGAGTTAATTGTTTTACACTTGGTGTAAAAACGCTCCCCTGCATCTGTCAGTGACAGCCTACGTGTTGTGCGCTTGAGTAAAACAACTCCCAGCGATTGTTCCAGTTGTTTCAAGTTTTGGCTTATTACTGATTTCGATAAGTTGAGTTGTTCACCAGCTGCCGATATCGATCCTGCCTCAACAATATGGGCAAAAATCATCATTTGCTTAAGTCGATTCATATTTATTGTTCTGTATAGCAAAACAGTTATTTCTATTATATCTGTTTTTTAGCGCTTAGTAGCTCGTTAATCTAGCTACTCATTACTAACTAAGAGACAACAAGATGACTGAACAGCAGATTTTAAACGCCTGTAAAGATGGTATTACGGCATGGCAAAACGCATTTAACAACCAAGACGCAGCTGGCTGTGCTGCACAATACAGTAAACATGCCATTATGCATGCTCGCCCTTTTGGTACGTTTAAAGGCTCTACAGAAATTGAATCTTTCTGGCAAGGGATCATTGAACAAGGATTTAAAAACATTGAATACACAGATGTTGCATGGTCAAAGTTCGATGATAAGAGTTTTATCCTTAGCTCAAAATGGACAATGAATAAAGCGTATGGTGTTGTACATCGCGAATTATGGCGCGTTGAAGAAGACGGCAAAGCGCGCTTAATTGACGACGAATTTGAAGTGCAAGGTGAACGTTAATTACAAAACATGTTGTGTTTTAGATTAAGCACAATTCAAAACACTAAGTTATTAACATTTAGGAAAAAGGTTAACGCGTAAAGCGATAACCTTTTTCAAAATGGCTGGCGTTACAAACCACAGTATCAGATCTCGTCTGAACTAATTCAATTTAACAAAAAAGAATTAACGCGCTTCTAAGATCTGTTGTGTGTGATCAATCCATTGGAAAGCAGGCACGCTCGCATCAATGTAATAGTCGGGTTGAATGCCTTTACTGTCTATCGCCATCTCTGGAATTCTAAAGCTCTTTGACAAGCTGTAATAGAGTGTAAAGTGTTTATTTGGCGACTGAACTTGATACATATTCGAAATATCTAAAACGCCGCGGGTTGTCACACCAAACAATTTCACTTTCTTACTTTGCTTGGCCGCCAATAAAAATTGCTCGGCCGTGCTGCCATTGCCATTATCAATTAATACACCAACATTTTTAGGCAGTGGATGCACACGCTCGAATGTTTCTACCGTGACTGTATCGTCTTCCAAATTAACAAACTCACCCAAGCGATTTTCTAACTTGTTATAACTCTCCTTTGCCCACTCTTTATCTTCGTCGCTAAAGTTATCGTCTTCCATAAACTGCAGCATTCTCGAGTTATTAAGTGTTGTAGACAAAAACTCTAGGCCAATAGTACGGATAGGATTGGTATAAATAATTGGTAATATCTCGTCGTAGCTAACATCACTGCCGCCGCCGTTACCACGTATATCGATAATCAAATTTTCCGTCTGCAAAATGGTATCTAAGTTATCTTTAATAACCGTATCAATCTCTTTTTTATAACTATGATCAAATGACGGAATTCTAAGCAGTGCAGTTTTATTTGATAACACCTCAAATAGTGGTTTGCGTGCCGCCATAAGCTTCACATATTGAGTAATGGATGGTGCGCTCACAGTTTTTGCATTCTGACGTGACAACGTTAACCAATTTTTCCCTATCACTAAGTGGTTTTTATCTAGGTTACTTACCGAATCGATAGAACGTAAGGAGTGATCTGACATGTAGTAGCTGACCGTATGTGTGCCGTTGCTGCTATCATGAATTGTGAATTTAATTTGCCCTTTTTTCCAACTTGCGTTGCTCGACTCAATAACGTAAGCGTTATAATCCGAACCTTCTTTTTTCAACGCAAGTGTATAGCCTGAAAACGCCCAAATTCCCTCCCAGTCCTCTGCTTGTTTGGTATCAAGATACTGGCTAAAAGCTAATTCATTAAACTCATGAATTTTAGACGCTTTGTTTTGTACTTCTTCACCATAGGTATTAAGCCCAATGTGAATATGGCCATCTCGAAAAAATGACAACCAGCCCTTTAGATGTTGATGGCATTCAGTTACTGAACCACTCTTTTTAACAGCGTTTAGGTATTCAGCATTGTGACTTTTATAGCTGCTTTCACCTTTTGTAGAAACAGCATATTCAAAACCAGCATCATTATTTTCAAACGTGGTTTTAAGCCACTCAAACTCAGCTGTACAATTAAAAGGGTTTGCAATCGCTGAAAATGGCAAAAGAAGTGTTAAAAAGGCAAGTTTTTTCATTAATATTCAATCTTTTATTATTATAATTCTAGTTACTTTAGCAGTCCATTAAGTAGGCAGACTACCTAATTTAAAACGCCTGTTCAAATAGAAAAAATAAGGCAAAAACAAAAAGCTAGCCCAACGGCTAGCTTTTAGTGAGAGAAGTTTAAAAAATTAACGACTCTGATTGAGTCAGTGTCTTTGTTATTTTTTAAGGCTTAGCTTCTTTCTCTTTTTACTTATTGTGCTGGCGGCATTTCTGCGACATTCCAACGCATATCTAACTGCTTTTTATCTGCGTCGGTACATGTGGCGCCCGCTTCATGTAAACAAACAGTTAGTGTATCTCGCTCAAACTGCTCAAGCGACATTTGCATCGATTTGCCCGCTAATGTGAAATAAGCAATACCATTATCAAGATAGAATGGCGCTACCTCATGCTCATCATTTGCATAGCTAACACTCAATGCATACCTAGGTTCGCTTTCTTCATCACTGATATATAGCTCACTGAAGAAATAATCATTTTTTTGACCGTTCGGTAAGTACTCTCTTACACGCAAGCTGTTCAACATACCATAATCAAACTGCGTAATATTAATACCATCTTGCTTTACTAGGCGCGTAATTCTACTAATTCCGTAAGCTCGTTCACCATTACTACCGAACCCTGACTCTGTGAGCATGACAACATACTGATTCGTATCGTTAGCAAATAAACGGTAAGACGTTTGCTTCGACAAGAAGCAACGCCCATCGTCATTTGTTCGACATAGTTCAAGTGTATCTCTATCTAAATACGTTTCTAATTGCAAAATACCGTTTTCATCTACACGGGCAACCTTATCTTCCCTGTCGATATCCTCTCGTGCAATCAGGTCATCATATATAATTAAGTTTCCCGTATAATGAATGCGCTGTCCTGTCACCTGTTTAAAATGGCCTACAATATCATTTTCGTTAAAGCCTGTTGTTGTTTTTTGCTTCACCATAATGCCGTTACGTGCGAATTGCTGGCCGCCGTTGGTTACACTTGCAACAAACGCATAACCGATTTCGTCTTTATGTGTCACATAGTAAGTAAAGCGAGTCTCATTATCACCACTACCAGAGATTATCTCTAAATTACCATTAGTCACTTGCCACTTGGCATTATTAGTATAAAAATCAACACTTGGCACTTCAATGCTGGCAGAGCCGTCAGCCATTAGATTAGCAATTGCTGGTTCGGTGAAATAGAGACCCTCTGGCGTAAATACATCGTCAATAAACCACGTCCCCGGAAAATCCGCTTCAGATAATTTGGCCGCATTTTGTTTTTCGGTAAAACCGCCGTGCACCACATTGTCATAAGTACCCTCTACAACCGTGCCACTCTTATCGACAAGGCGAATACTTTCATTTAGAACCCCTTCGATAGTGTTACCACGCTGAAAAACAGTATAAAACGCAGACGTCAATAATTGCTCTTCATAAGAGTCCGTTTTTTCATTGATATTGTGAACCCCCATGCGCAGGGTAATAGGCACTTTATATTCCAGAATTAATATTCCTGCCGCATCAATAGACCATGTAAGTTCGCCGCTATTACCATTTTCTAGCACTGTGCTGCCAGTACCGTCTGGGTTTAGCGTGTAGTGGCGGCCTATGGTGTACAAATTAAAACCAGGTGCAAAAACTAACTGCTTAGTTTCATTAATTGCAGGATAAGTAGTTGTTTCAGCAATTAGCTTTTGATTATCATCCGTATCTGATGGATAGCTATCCAGCATACGCTCTCTAAATTCACTGATTAATAAGTCATTTTCAAACAGCTGCCCAAGTGTCGTAACCCCTGTAGGTAAGGGATAGGTTTCACCCTGGTTACCGTTAAGTAACATATGCAGTACATTAGCGTTGATTGCTAGCTCCCCTGAATAGATCCTGCCATAATTGTTTTCTAGCTGCTCTGTGGTTGTAATGTTTTCTCTATCATCAAGCATGTAATATAGCGCCGTTGATATAGCACCAACGCTAACGCCAGAGTACTCATCCTCAGTTAATATATTATCGCTGCCAGCACTTTGCTTTAGCTCGCCTAATGTCAGCAATTGTGAAACAAAATTAAACTCCGGGAAAAATACCGAATTACTAGGCGCAGATAGCTTAACTAAATGCGAGTCATAGCTTTCTTCAAGTTCAACGGGTAAGCTGAATTCACCGCTTCCATTGGTAGTTGCTGTAACAATTTTATCGCCAACGGTTAAATTTACGGCTGAATTAACGCCATTATTAACGCGACCTTTCAAAGTAAATACTTGCGTTTGCGCGCTGGCTTTTACTAGCAAGTGATGCTGCGTCATTGCAATCGCACCACCATCATCGGTTACCATAACGGCAATAGTAACTTGCTGATCTTCATCGATATCTGCTGTAGTGACTGTTACTTGTGCTTTATCGGTATCGCTTAACGTGACTCCTTCACCACTTATTAGTTGCCAGAAATAACTGACAATTTCGCCATCGTTATCGCTGGCGTTGGCGGTAAGGTTAAGCTCGCTTTGCTCATCAACCTCGGTAACCCCATTAATTACCACACTAGGCGCTTGGTTATCTGCATTATCTACAATTGTAAGTGTGTGTTCATCGCGCGCGGTTGCACCATCATTATCGGTTACCGTGACGCTAATGGTGATTTGAGTATCACTATCTACATTTGGCAAAGTGAGATCGACCGAAGCTTGTTCACTATTGTTTAAAGTAACGTTCTCACCCGATGTGATAGACCAAGCATATTTGCTGATCGAGCCATCGCTATCGCTAGCCGCAGCATTAAGTGTTACGACGCTCGATTCTTGTGCGCTGTTGTCACCATTAATAGTAACGGTTGGCACGCGATTACCTTGATCGGGATTGGGCGATGTATCTTTATCAGACGAGCCTCCGCCGCATCCGTAAAGAAAAACGGATAGCGCAGTACTGCAGGCTAAAAATCTAAAAGAAGAATGTGTAGATTTCATTGAATATCCTTATTCCTGAGGAATCACAAACAATCAATGTTTATGACCTGCATGCAATTCCTTTTACATGTTTAAAGGTATTTTCGCTGCGCCAACAAGTGGCGCAACGCATTAAAACTGTACCAAAATTGGCATCAGACTAAAACCCCAAATAACAACAATATCAACGAATATCTCAATAAAAACAACTACTCTAGCGGTTTAAACAGTTAACTAAGTGGATTACAACGCTTATAAAAACGGCGCAGCGATTTCATTTTTAAAAGTTGAAAGTTTGAAGCGGTTTTATGTAAATCAATTTAAACTTTTTATCGAATTTTTTCAAAAGGCAATCGTTTCCCAACAAACCATTATAGTGGATTAGAAGGTTTTCTTTTTTAGGGTAAAAATTGGGCTTTTCAGTTAATTAAGCAAGTAATTTGCGCGCATTCGTTCCGTTGGCATGCCACTCCTTTTCGGGACGCTGGCAGCAGTATATACAAAAAGATGTTTTTGTTTTTTCTCTTAACAATTGAATAACGCCGCGCAGTGAATGGTTCAATTTTTCTTTTTGTAACAAATAAATAACAGCACCTTGCATATCAAAACACAAACAGTTATTGATAATAAAAGGAGTAATAAAACATGAAGTCTCTAAAAATCTCATTCGTGCTCATCGTGATAGCTGGGCTGGCATCTATTTATACTTATATTCGCTATCTCGATCACTACACATCTCCCTATCTAGATGTAATGATTAACTCTCACGTGTTAGGCGAGAGTAGAAAAATTTTTATCCGCTTACCCGATAAATATAATGTGCAAAAAAGTTATCCCCTTGTTATTAAAACCGATGGCAATTTTAATTTAGACAGATGGGCTGAAACAGTTGCCAAGCATGATGACGCTATCGTTGTGGCAATACCAAATCAATTTTGGACAGATACACGAAATCGCGACTTAGTTCCGCCATTTGCAAGAAAAGACGTCAATATCAACGCGCGCCCAACTAATGAAACGGCAAGAGAGCTGTTTGGCCGAGCAGATACGTTTTTAGCCTTTATTGAAACCGAGTTGCTGCCCTACATAGAAAGTCGTTATAAAATATCAGACGACCGTTCACTCAGCGGTTATTCTGCAGGCGGCAGTTTTGTGTTGTACACCATGATCACTCACCCCTCGCTATTTAATGCATATTTTGCGTTTAGCCCAGCAGCTTGGTACGACGATTCAGTGGTTGTAAAAGAATTTAAGAAGAACCTAGTTAAACTTGAAGGTGCACCAAAGTTTTTTTATTTAAGCTTAGGAGCAAAAGAGCCGTCTATCATTACAGGCTCGTTTAAAGGACTGTTAGCAGCTCTCAACGAAAATGCACCTAACAACTTGGTTTGGGCTCATCAATTTACGGAAGGTGCTGATCATGGTAGCAACCCCTACATGTCTATACCCACAGCCGTAACTGAATATTCAGCTTTCAAACAAAAGCTTTAACTACGATCTTAACTAAGGCCTGCTCAATGGGGAAAGTCTGATCTTTCCCATTTGCTTAAAATGACCATAAATCAATTAGGTCTAAGTAAGTTCCTTTATTGCCTTATCGAATCAGTAATTAAAACAGTAGTTTCACCTTATTAAGTTATACCAATCACAATATCAATACACATTAATAGTCACGCATTACTTTATGACATTGTCCTGAATGAATTGTCTACTCTATAAAAAATCTCAGCTAAATCTTAAATTTTTAGCGTGCTCTATAACCTATGCTTCGCTGTGAATGGTTATTAAACAAGCAGAGGGAATTATGGATAGTTGCTTTAATTTTATAGCGCTCATTGAGGAATACCAAAAACTTAAAGGCATAGCGCAATTAAATTGGGAGGCTGGAAACAGCTTCTCTCTCAGTAATGAAGAGTTTGAAATTAACATTGGGTTTGATGAGCAATCTCAAACTATTCTTCTCGTTAGCTACGTGGGTGTAATTAACAACAGCAATAAAGAAGACACCTACTTAAGGCTGCTGTTAGAGAATTATGCAAATCGCTCTGGTAGTAATGCCTTTTGGGGATTCTATTCCACTGACGAAGCCACACTCACAATCAAAAAAGCAGCTCATCACACAGACCAATATATGTTTTCACAGTGGGTCGATCAATTATGTTTAGACACTCAAAAGGCGCGCCAGCTATTGAAAGAGTTAGCCGAGTCTAATGTGCAAACTAATCATGCCGACTCGAGTGAAGCATACGCACTGAATCAATTTATCACACCTTAATTTATCGTTTTCGCAACAAGTACGTTATACGCTTTTATAGTTTCGCTTTATTAGCCAACTAAGTGAAGCGCATAACGTGATAACTATCAGCCCTACTCAAGGACGCTACTATGACGTTTGAACTAACAGCATTTAGAAATATCGCACAAAATAAAGGCTTACAAGACACCGTTAACCTGATAGACAATCATGACGGGCAGTTTGGAGATGTTTCAAAATTAGGATCGAGTGCTACCCCTCTACGTGAAGAGTTTGTTAAATCATTAGATCAATCAGGCATGATGAAAGGTTTGAGCCAAGAACACCAAGCAACCTTAAAAAATAGCGCAACCCCTCTCACCGTAGGTGAAGTAAGAGCAGTCTTTAAATCATCTTCTATTGATATTCGAGGTAACGACAAAGTCGCTGCAGCAAAAGAAAGCTCTATTGCTCGCCAAGGATTGGTAGAAATGGGAAGTTCAGCCTTTGAAGCCGTCAAAGACCATATAAGCGGCCAGTTAGACCGTATTATTGATATGGAAAACAAACTCACTAGTTACAGAGAACATAAGGCAGAAGGGACCTTAAGCACGTCAGAATTGACGAGTGAAGAACAAGAAATATTGGAAGAAATAGATAAGCTGTACACTGATGCACGAATCAGGAAAGCATTAGTGGAAAGAAAGGCAAGACTTCTCGAGAAAATAGACACTAACAAGATAAATATTGCTGAAATATTTGGCGATTCATATGACGACATGAAAACCCGCCTTGACGCTTTTACCAATTTTTACCTGATTTCAACCGATGCGCATAGTAAGGAACGCTATGATTCAGCCCGTGCAAATGATGTCTTCAAAGATAGAGGAAGAGGAGACAACATAGCGAGGCGCGATCGCGCCCCAAGTGCAAAAGACAAAAACTCAGGAATTTCTGCCCAAGAGCATCGCCGTGAGTCACAAGAAGACGTGTTTGCGAAGTCAACTTTTCATGCCAAAGGCAAACTTACAGCTCAAGATGTCGATACTAGCAATACAGTAAAAGCTTTCCGAGAAAACGGTGCGCCATTTATTGGTGGTGTCTCAGGTTCGCTTCTTTCAGAAATATTAGACATAGAATTTGCAGCTGACGGTACAGAACCCAAAGTTGCAGATAGTGATGGTATTAGTGCTGACGAGCTAGCTAAACGTGAGCTATTGCTCGGCGTTAAAAGCATGGAACTTATTGCTTTGGGCCATCATAGTTTATCTGAGTGCTTAATTGCAGCACAAACACTTGGCTATTTCCAACACATCGAAAGCCCGCTGAAAGATTACCCAAAAGCTGTCTCTCAATTTGATGAATTTATGAGTGACGCCTTAAAAGATAAACCTGAGGCAGCCCCTGAAGTTGCAATGGTGGCAGCTGAACAGGCAGCACCCGTAAATGACGCTGCGGCACCGATTATTGATGAAGTTGCTGTAGCTGCAAATAATGGTAACGAACCAGTGGTTGCTGTCGCCGCCGCAGAGCCCAAAAAATAGGTGAAAAGGGAACTGGTCTTGTAAAAGAAAAAGAGTCACCCATTAATTAGCCAATGTAAAATGCGCGGGTACCCCCTAACCTAAACACAGAAAAACACCCAAACTAAACCAAATTAGAGTGGGTGCTTTTGTTATTCCTGATGGGTAAGCCGTTGATGATTTTTTAGTGTATTGATTTAAAAATAAATATGCTTGGCTTGATAGTCGATGACCAATTTTCCGCCTTTGAAATCTGCAAGGCCCATTAGTATTACAGGCTTATTTTCATAGCCGAGTTTTTTAAATACTGGCATATCAGAAACCGTTGTTTTAGCGCTAGTTACGGTATGTTCACCAATATTAAAACTAACCTCACCTAACTTTTGTTTTTGTATTGCTTTGCCATGAAGGCCCTTAAGATCTTCTTTGTCTTTTTTCTCAACGTCAAGCTTTGCCAATAAGTGAGAGTTAATGATGTTTATCGGTGCACCTGTATCTAACACCGCATCAACATTGTGGCCATTAAACTCAACGTTAAACTTAATAAATTCTTCATCAAGCCAAAACGCTTGCGATTTTAAACCATGCGTAACTTGCTCTGAACAGGTTTGTGCGTAAAAAGTCACTTCACTTTTAACAAAGTCTAAAACGGTGCAGTGTTTTTCTAAAAATCCATACCCTAAAATACCCGGCACTTTACCTTGTGCGGTTTTAAGCACGGTTAAATCTTGTGTGATGTAAGGTAAATCCATCACCGCAGTATGGCCAACACGGGTTGTATTGACATTCGCTTGCGTGAGAGTCATTTTGCTTGTTGCACTGGTCACTTCTTCTTTTTCGAGTGCGCTTTCTGGCAATGCCAACTCATTTAATAGGCTATTTGAAATAACTCCTGAAGTAGCTGCGGTATCCAAAACCATAGGTACTGTGTCGGCATTATTTAACTGAGCATCCACCATAACATGGCCATATTGTGTGAACTGCATTGGCATTGTAACCGGTTTAGTGTTCTCTTCATTTGCATTAGTTGAGAAACTCATAATGCCCATAATTACTGTACTTAATATTGCTTTCATAAATTACCTGCTTTGTTATTCTTTGTTTTGTTAGGTGTACTTTAAAAAGCAATTGTTAAGCAATTATCAAGATTTTTTAAAAAGCCTTAATGAAAACTTTGCGCCTTTATTTGGTTCACTTACTACCGTCAATGTTGCACTTAAGAGCTCCGCAAGTTGCTTACAAATAGGCAAACCGAGCCCTAAGCTATTGGTATCGTTACGAGACGTTTGTACTCGGTAAAAGCGCTCAAAGATATTGTCTAATTGAGTTTGCGACATGCCCTCACCATGGTCCTCTACGGCAATATCAACATACGTGTCACAAGCGTATAGACTTACTTTAATAAACTGTCCAGCTGAGCCGTATTTAAACGCATTATCAAGTAAGTTCACCAATATTTGCCTCAGTCTTTTAGCATCGGTGACTAACTTAGTGTTTGGTGCTAAATCCGATGTAAACACAATGCCAAGCGAACTTGCCTGAAGCTGATACTTAGCCATTAAATCAGTAATAAGCCGTGTAATATCAACTTCTTCAAATTGTAAGGTTAGCTGATTTGATTCGGTCAGCGATAATAGGCTTAAGTCATCAATTAACTGACTCAGTGATTCAACCTCTTTACCAAGTACGCTTAGCTGCTCAGGCTCCATCGGTAATATTCCGTCTTCCATTGCTTCAATGCGAGAACGAATGGCATTGAGCGGAGTACGTAGTTCATGAGAAAGGTCTGAATTCATTTGTCGATATTGCTGATGTAACCCTTGCAACCACGCAGCAAGGCGGTTGAAACTGGCTAGGATTTCACCTACCTCATCGTGTTTGGTTACTTCAATACGGGTGTCTAAATTGCCATTTTCAATATCTTTAAAACTGTGTTTAAGGTGTTTTAGCGGCTTTAAAAAGTACCATGCGCCCAACCAAGATAGCAGCGCAGCAAGCAAAGATAAACCAAGCAAACTCAGCATAAATTCATCGGCCAAGCGCGACATCAGCAAAGACTGTTGGTGCTTTCGCTCCAGCGTGTTTTTGGGTAACCAGAATAATGCATATTCACCCGTTTGGTCATTCAGTAGTAACTGTTCCTGGCTGAATTGAATTAATAATGGAGACTGATTGAGCGGTGCTATTTTAAACTGATGACCGCGCTCCACATCAATATAAGTAATCTGTAAATCGGTCGCACTTTCTATTGGCAAAATAACACGCTCATTTTGCACCAAAATAAATAACTGCTCAGTAAAGACATGAGATAGCGCGGTATATTGTTGCTGAACAGACAAATTGGGGGGCAACGAAGTAATCTGCGCTTCCACTTCATCATCATCTAGTAACTCGGTGGTCATTTGTACAACACTTTTTTGGTTAAACTCGACAAATGCATTACTTGCTGTGTATACACTTAACAAGTAATAAATTCCCAACAATACAAAAGTGCAACTAGCAACTAATAGCGTAAATTTGGTACGTAATTTCATTGTGTTTTAGCCGCAACAAACTGATAACCTTGACCATAGTGTGTGGCAATATAGGTTGGATCTTTTTTACTATCACCCAGTTTTTTACGTAAGTTAGCTAAATGGGTATCGACTGCTCTATCGGTGATATCGCTGCGCCCTTGCCACACGAGATCAATCAGTTGTTCACGCGATATAATACGCTTTGCATGAGTCACTAAACTAACCATTATGGCAAACTCAACAGCGGTAAGTTTTAAATGTTCGCCAGCCAATTTTACCAATTTGGCATCGACATCAATTTCTAACTGGCCGAACGACCATACTTGGTGCGCTCCTGTATGCTTGTAACTGCGTTTAAGTAATGCTTGAACACGCGATACCACTTCTCTTGGGCTGTAGGGTTTACACACATAATCATCAGCGCCTAAGTCAAAGCCGTGAATGCGGTCGCTTTCAGTTACCTTTGCCGTCACCATAATGCTGGGTATGTCTTTTTTCGCCGCATTTTTTAATAAAGAGAAACCATCACCTCCTGGCATCATAACGTCGAAAATAGCTAACTGAAACGCCAAGTTATCGAGCGCCCGCTGAGCATCGACTGCATTATCAAAGTGACTAACTCGGTAACCTTGCTTTTCAAGATAGAGGGTTAAAATTTGTGCACTGGCAACATCATCTTCAACGTATAAAATATTAATAGCACTACTCATTGCATTCCTATGCAGATCACATATCACTTCAAAAGCAACAAACTACAACAGCCAAGTAACTATTGCAAAATCAACGCGCACTAATTCCGCATTTATTGGGATGTTCTTCATTCAAAATTATAAAAAGCATTTTCTATTACAATTAGTTACAACATTGAGGATACAACGCGCTGATTGAGCAATATAATGCCGAAAATTACTCAACCTATTAATTAGTAAGGATCATTATGAAAAAGGTAGTATTACTTGTTTCATCGCTAGCATTAGCAGGATTAAGCTCATCAGCGCTAGCGAATGGCATTTATTTAGGCGCAGCCTATAACAACCAAAAACTTTCCCCAAATGAGGCTGATGCCGGTTCTTTCAGTGTTAAAACTGTTGACCTAGTTGCTGGTTATCAAGTAAACCAGTACTTCTCTGTTGAAGCTAGCGTTGTTGTTTCTTCAAACGATGATTTGTTTGAAGCAAAAGATGCCTACTATTTCACACAAGAGTATGTGGACATCGACAGCCAATGGTCACTAAAAGCCAAAGGCACTTACCCTATCAGCGATGCATTTAGCGTATTTGCTTATGCTTCGTATCTGGACACAGAAATTAAAGGCGAATTTGTAGAATTCCGGTTAGACGAAAATGGTGCAACAACGGGCATACCGTCTCGAGGTTCGTTTGCATTTTCAGATTCTGGCGTGGGTTTTGGTTTAGGTGCACAGTATAACTTTAATGAAAACTGGGCAGTTTATGCAGATTACAGCTTACATCCTGATTTCGAAATCGACGTTGGAGAAAGCAGCGCTAAAATTGATCACGATTCATTTTCATTCGGCGTGACTTACAAGTTCTAATCTTTAAAAAGAGCGGATAACCCGCTCTTTTTAAATTATTGCAATATCTTTGTTATTAGCTGTTTATAACATGCTTAATGATACTTGTGAGTTGTCTATGAGATAGCTTTAGCTCTAATTAGGTGGCCAAAATTAACAATGCCACTACACTTTGATGTATAAATCTTATCGAGAGATAATATCCTCCCCATAAACCTTTACCTTTTTGGTGAGCATTTTTGTTTACGATGTTGATTGAATTTCGCGATTAATTAAGCAAGTAATTTTATAGAATTGGCCACATTAGGTCGTCGCTTCTTTTCTAAGTGCTCGCAGTAATCAATTAAATGCTCTGGTTTGCCAACTGCACCATGAAATGCTTTGGTAAATTGCGTAGTGAGCTTTAGCCAATTTTCAGGTGTTATTGATAAACGGGTTAATATCTGAGGTGTGTCGCTTGGGATTACACCGCGTTTATCCTCTCGAAGAATACGTCCCGTTAGTTCAACAAGTTCTAAGTAGCTTTTCAATTCAAACGGCAATCCCTTTGGCATGTGCTTTCTTGGGTTGCCAATAAATTTCATAAGTGGTTTTGGTTGTTTACCTGTTAACGCTGCTTTTATTCTTTGTTGAATGCTTGTGTATTCTGAACCCTCAGGTGTGTTTGCAATCTTTGCTCGTATTGGATTTAGGTCAACGTATGCCATACAGGCTGCAAGTGCAGCTTCATCCAGTAATGCTTGGGATTTGAAGCGACCTTCCCAAAATCTACCAGTGCAGTTATCTTCAAAATTAGCTTTACGCGCAATATCTTCATTGAGCACTCGCATAAACCAGCTAATATCCATTAAGCGATTGCGGAAAACTTGAGTAATATCATCAAGTGTAAATTGCTCAGATGGGTTTAGCTGCTCACCAGATAGGTATTTTTGCGTAAGCAAATTACCCTTAAACAATTTATGCCAGCGAATAATGATGGCTTTTTGCTTTAACCGCTTTGCTTTTTTCTCATCGACACACAATACAATGTGAGTGTGATTGCTCATTACGGCATAAGCACAAACATCAATACAAAACACCTTGGTCAACTCAAGTAGCTTATCTTCAACCCAAGCTCGTCGGTGCTCAAACGACTGCCCTGTTACTTTATCTTCGCCACATAAAAACGCTCGGCGTACGCAGCGAGAAATACAATGATAGAAAGGAGTATCAACCAGACTGATTTGCTGTTTTCTTGGAACCGCCATGACTTCTCATCCTTAAGAAGTGTTACCTACCCTAAACATAGAAAAACACCCAAACTAAATCAAATTAGAGTGGGTGTCTTTGTTATTTTGTTGTTGCAAACATACGCAGTAATGCATCAACAGCCAACCATTCTGGAGCTTCTCGCATACCTATAGTTTCATGATAACTACTCCACTGCCATTCACTAGGATGGTCAACCATACCTTTCGCCCTAACAGGATTTAAAACAATATATCGGCACAGTTCGAGTAAATAACTATCTTTATCCACCAAAATACTTTTATAGCGCCCCTGAAATAAGTGCCCTACTCGTTGATAGTTTCGATTAAAACGTTGTGTATAAACACCATTTAGCTGTCTCATGCCTTTAGACAAATTAGCATCGGGTGTTTCAATCAATAAGTGGTAGTGATTCGTCATCAAGCAATAAGCATGAATTACCCAATTGTAACGGTCACAAACATCACTAAATACTTCAATGAAAGTCGTAAAATCTGATTCATTGCGAAAGATAGGCTTTCGCTCATTACCACGGGAAGTAACGTGGTAGAGCGCACCTGCAAACTCCAATCTAAGAGGTCGACTCATCCTTAAGCCCCAACAAACAAAAAAGGTTAGCTAAAGTATAGCTAACCTTTTAAAAAACTAACCGAACCGTTTTATCATCGGTGCACAATGCAAGACCTGACCCCAATGGTTCCTGACCCCAATGGTTCCCTCTCATCCTTAAGAAGTGTTAACTCCCTTAAACATAGAAAAACACCCAAACTAAATCAAATTAGAGTGGGTGTCTTTGTTATTTTCAATTTCTTTATATTAAACTTTGCAAAACTACTATTAAGTTTTTAATGAATAAGACTGAGAGCAATACAATCCCAATACTAAAAAAAAGAAAAAACATACTTTGAGCTATTCTTCTTTGACTACTGTGAAAAGAATAAACAACCCAAAAAACTTCATTTAAATCATTCTTCAAAAAAGTAAAAACATTATTATTTTTTCCCATAGATAAAGTAAAAGTATTGTTCTCATCAATATCATTTGCAGTTGCAACATCTACAGAGTCTTTTAATATCGAACTTAGCTCTTCACTCTTCTTTCCATTTAAATTCTCTAGGGTCTTTGAAATATTAAAAACTGTCATGCCAAAACTTTCAAAATCACTAAAATTATTAACGTTTTTTATTAACTCAGGACATCGAATTTTATAAATTAATGAAGAGAGGAAGAAAGCTATTGCACTAAAATAAAGCAAAAGTAAACTATTTGGGGCAACCATAGTAAACTGCCAAAACTGATGATTTACGGTTTCTGAAAGTTTTGCTATTGCTGGTACAATAAAAATCCAAATAGCGCTCGAATTTATCAATTGACCAGTAGCTAGTGATTTTGCTATACCCCACATATTCATGCATACAAATCCTGTAATGAATCATCATGCTTTATGACTTGCTCAAACTTATGCAAGTCTTTGTAGATTTTGTCAATTACATTATCCCTTATTAGGTCATAAACATGATCTTTAAGATCGCCAGACACTAAACAAGACAGAAAATCGAAATAAGTAAATTTTGATAACGAAATGGCTTCATCACTTATTAGCAACTTTGAGAATGACTTCTGTAAGTTTTTATGTGGTTTGTCTAATTCTTTAAGTACATATGTGAGTAATTCGTGAATATAACCATATTCGTTCAAACTTAATATACGAGTTATTGCATAATTTTCGTTTGGCTCAGTAATAATTGATATAATGGAGTACTGTTTATCTGTGCTTTTTAGTTCAGTGGCTACTACACTACCAGCAAATATTTTATCAAGTAGGTTATTACTCACCGTTTCTCTATCTACATTTTTCTTTAAAAAATCTAGAATACTAGGCACATAAAAATATTTTGCAAATCGTATCTGATCAATATCAATCAGAAAAGACAACTCACCTTCAAAAGTTTTCCAATCCTTAATTCTGTTCTCATAGAACTTTTTAGCATTTTCTTCTGTTGATTTTTTTAAAAATCTAGCACTGAAATATTGTACTACACTTTCATGAATAAACTCATAATCCAAGCCATCTTCAACAATCAGACAAGCTATGTGCGTCAAGTCATATAAATAATCAGCAGGTTTTACTGTAAGAAACTTACAAATATTTAGTGCTTTACGTATCAATGAAATAATGTCATCTTTACTAAAAACTCTTATTTGGCTTTTCCGACTCAAATAACAGAGTGTAATAAATACCTCCTTTATTTCATCATCTGACAACTTAGATCTAGTAGATCTATCAAGGCTTTCCTTCATTCCATCATGCCTTGATAGTATTGCCGAGAAAAGGTCCTCATAAAATCCAAGTTTAGTTTTTGGTATTTTATAACGCCGTTGATAGACTAAAATGAACCAAGTAAGTAATAATGGGGTATCAAGAACGGTATAGTCAAACTCCTTAGAAGCTGCCATTTTCTCTAATATAGGTTTATAAAGGTTTTCCTTTGCTAAAATCTTCTTTATAAACCCTTCTTGATTCTCCTGATTAAGTAAAGAAATTGAATAATTTTTAAAATTCGGGTTAGTTTTAATCTCAGTATTATGCCTACTTGTCACTAACACTTTAGTATTTGGGTACATGCAACAAATATTAGTTAACATATCATTATAATCATTCCTCTCCTCGAGAGGGGTTTCGTCAAAACCATCAAAAAATAAAGATACGCCACCATTATCTAACAGGAATTGGAACAATTTTTCTGAACAACTGAAACCTAACGAGTTCAATTTCTCACGAGCCGAACTAATTAATTCTGAAGGTCTTTTAATCTTTCTAAGTTCTAAGAATATAGGAATTGATTCTCCCATATTTAGTTCTAAGAATTGCAGATACCTCAGAAGAATTGATTTCCCTTGGCCTAACCTTCCCTGGATCAAAATTCCATTATTACCATTAACTTTGATAAGTTCTATCAATTGAATAATTTTATTTTTTGTACATTGAACGGTAATGGGATAGAAAAAGTTTTGTACTTTATTTTTATCATCAGGATCAATAAATGTACTAACAAGCTGTTCATTTTTAAGCTTTTTATGAGCTGCTTTTAGGTTATTCTCATCTTCTAACCAACCCTGTAACTCAAATTTATTGGTTCTTTTAGCTTTCTCTAATAAAGAGTTTATTGTTACTTTTAAACAGGTTATGGGTTTATTAATTTTAACTTCTTTCATTTAACTTCCATTTAAAATGGTTAATTCTATATAGAAACTTAGATGTTCAACATATCTAAATAAATAATATAAATCAATAACCTAGGGTTCCTACCCCAATTCCCCAAACAAAAAAAGCAGCCATTAGGCTGCTTTTTATTACATTCTATAACTAAATCAGTTAATTACTCATCACGATACGTATCAACCGCAGGGCAAGAACAGATCAAGTTACGGTCACCGAACACGTCATCAATACGTGTTACTGTTGGCCAGAACTTGTCTTTTGCTACCGCTGGTACTGGGAATGCTGCGTAGAAGCGGTCGTATGCACGCTCCCACTCGTTGCCTAGTACGTCAGCTTGCGTGTGCGGTGCAAATACTAATGGGTTGTTTTCTACTGTCCACTCGCCTGATTCAACTTTTGCAATTTCCTTACGGATTGAGATCATTGCTTCAATGAAACGATCAATCTCTACTTTGCTTTCTGATTCAGTTGGCTCAATCATTAGCGTGCCCGCTACTGGGAACGACATTGTTGGTGCGTGGAAACCATAGTCCATTAAGCGTTTTGCTACGTCCATTTCAGAAATGCCTGAGCTTTCTTTAAGTGGGCGTAAGTCAACAATACACTCGTGCGCAACGCGGTTGTTTTGGCCGCGGTATAAAATTGGGTAGTGCTCGCTTAACTTTTCAGTTAGGTAGTTTGCATTCACAATCGCTGTTTCAGTTGCTTGCTTAAGGCCTTCAGAACCCATCATTGCAATGTATGCCCATGAAATAGGTAGAATTGCTGCTGAGCCGTAAGGTGCTGCTGATACTGCGCCGTTACCTTCAGTTGTACCCGGTACGTTAATAACGCTGTGGTTAGGCATAAATGGTGCAAGGTGCGATTTAACACCAATTGGACCAACACCTGGGCCACCGCCACCGTGTGGAATACAGAATGTTTTGTGTAGGTTAAGGTGCGAAACGTCAGAGCCGATAAAGCCTGGGCTAGTTACGCCAACCTGTGCGTTCATGTTCGCGCCGTCCATGTAAACTTGGCCGCCGTGCTGGTGAACAACGTCACAAATCTCTTTAATTGTATCTTCAAATACACCGTGGGTAGACGGGTAAGTGATCATGATACAAGATAGGTTTTCGTTAACTTCTTCTGCTTTAGCTTTAAGGTCAGCAACGTCAACGTTACCTTGCTTATCACACTCAACAACCACAACTTTCATGCTTGCCATTTGTGCTGATGCAGGGTTAGTACCGTGTGCAGAACTTGGAATTAAGCACACATTACGGTGACCTTCGCCGCGTGACTCGTGGTATTTACGAATTGCGATAAGACCTGCGTATTCACCTTGTGCACCTGAGTTAGGTTGTAGTGATACTGCATCGTAACCTGTAATGTTTACTAACCAGTCGTGTAACTCGTTAATCATTACTTGGTAACCTTCTGCTTGGTCTAGCGGGCAGAATGGGTGAAGGTTTGCAAACTCAGGCCAAGTGATTGGGATCATCTCAGCTGTCGCGTTTAGTTTCATGGTACATGAACCAAGCGAGATCATTGAGTGGTTAAGCGCTAAGTCTTTGTTCTCTAGGCGCTTGATATAACGCAGCATTTCAGTTTCGCTGTGGTAGCTGTTGAAATTAGGGTGCGTTAAGAATTCATCGTCACGTACTAGGCTAGCTGGAATACCTGTGATGTTGTCAGCAGTTACTTGTGCATCAAGTGCTGCAACGTCAAGGCCGTGGCCTGCGCCAAGGATGATGTCGAATAATTCAGCTACGTCTTCACGTGTTGTTGTTTCGTTCACAGAAACCGAGAACTCACCTGCGTGGTTAGTTGCAAAGTTAACTTCTGCTGCAAGTGCACGTGCAACTACTTCATCTTTGTTGCTGGTTACAGTGATGGTGTCAAACCAGGTGTCGTGCTTAAGCGAAACGCCTTTTGCTTTTAAGCCTGTTGCTAAAATGCTTGCAAAACGGTTAATGCGTGATGCGATTGTGCGTAGGCCTTCTGCACCGTGGTAAACCGCGTAGAATGCAGCCATGTTTGCAAGTAACACCTGCGCAGTACAAATGTTTGAGTTCGCTTTTTCACGGCGGATGTGTTGCTCACGAGTTTGCATCGCCATACGTAGTGCATCGTTACCTAAACGGTCTTTAGATACACCAATAATACGGCCAGGAAGTGAACGCTTATAAGCATCGCGTGTTGCGAAGAATGCCGCGTGAGGACCACCGTAACCCATTGGTACACCAAAGCGCTGTGCAGAACCTAATACTACGTCTGCGCCTAGTTTACCAGGTGCTTTAAGCAGTACTAATGACATGATGTCTGCTGCCACACAGGCAATTGCTTTTTTGCTTTGTACTTCAGCGATTAGGTCTTGTACGTCTACTACTTCACCTGTAGTGCTTGGGTATTGGAAAAGTGCACCGAAGATTTCGTGGTTTACTGCATCTGCTGCAGGGCCTACAACTACTTCAAAACCAAACTGCTCAGCACGCGTTGCTACAACGTCGATTGTTTGTGCGTGTACGTCTTCAGCAATAAAGAAAAGATTCGCTTTTTTCGCTTTAGATACGCGCTT
The DNA here is from genome assembly GCF_057367955.1 of Pseudoalteromonas sp. NS-SX12. Classification (NCBI taxonomy): domain Bacteria; kingdom Pseudomonadati; phylum Pseudomonadota; class Gammaproteobacteria; order Alteromonadales; family Pseudoalteromonadaceae; genus Pseudoalteromonas; species Pseudoalteromonas sp. NS-SX12. Next base: position 748,911 of record NZ_CM170635.1, read on the forward strand.
TGCAAGTGCCATTGCTTCTGCAGCAGCAGTTGCTTCGTCAAGTAGTGACGCAGACGCAAGGTCAAGACCTGTTAAATCCATAGAAAGCGTTTGGAAGTTAAGCAGTGATTCTAAACGACCTTGTGCGATTTCTGGCTGGTATGGCGTGTACGCTGTGTACCAACCTGGGTTTTCTAACACGTTACGTAAAATTACGTTAGGTGTGTGCGTTGGGTGGTAGCCCTGACCAATGTAAGATTTGAAAATCTTATTTTTGCTCGCTACTGATTTTAAGTAGCTAAGTGTTTCAACTTCAGTGCGGCTTTCACCAATGCTAAGACCTTGCTCTAAACGAATACTTGCAGGCACGGTTTCGTTCATAAGCTCTTCAACACTTGATACGCCCAGCTCAGCTAACATTGCTGACATCTGGTTTGCGTCCGGACCGATATGACGGCGGATAAAATCTTGCTTTTGCTCAAGTTGTTCAAGCGATTTTACGTTTGACATGTGTCTAACTTCCTATGGCATTTACATACACGACTAGCTAACAATACTGTGTGCTCAGTAAAGTTAGGCAACCTTTCAAACAACCTTTATAAACGGTATGAATGATTGGTTTTACTAATCAAAAATTTAATAAATATTTAAAATTTTTATCTTTAAATAAAAGATTTAAATATTTACTGAGTGTAAAAACATGAAAAGCTCCAAAATTGGAGCTTTTCATTACAATTCGTTATACGAAGAATTAGTCTTCGTCGATCGAATTTTCGTAACCTTCTGCGTCTAGTAGGTTATCAAGTTCTGACTCGTCAGAAGCTTTGATTTTGAATAACCAACCGTCGCCGTAAGGGTCAGAGTTAACTGTCTCTGGAGAATCTTCAAGTTCTTCGTTGATTTCAACGATAGTACCTGAGATTGGTGCGTAAATATCAGACGCTGCTTTTACAGATTCTGCTACTGCACAGTCTTCACCTGCATCTACTTCGTCGTCTACGTCTGGTAGGTCAACGAAAACCATATCACCTAATAGCTCTTGTGCGTGCTCAGAGATACCTACTGAGTAAACACCGTTACCTTCAGCGCGAACCCACTCGTGTGAAGATGCATATTTTAAATCGGCAGGGATATTGCTCATTCTTATAAATCCTTCGGTTTAAATTAATTTAAATACCATAGTGGTATTTGGGGTATTAATACCCCATATCGATTTAGATTACTGATTTACCATTACGTACAAAGCACGGCTTAACAACTTTAACGTCTACCAGCTTTTTACGCATTTCAACTTGTGCAGTTTCGCCAGTTGAACGTGGAACACGCGCAAGTGCAATACTGTGACCAAGTGTTGGTGAGAAGGTACCCGATGTAATTACACCTTCACCGCCTTCCACTATAACTTTAAGGCCAGCACGCAGTACACCTTTTTCTTCAAGTACTAAACCTACTAATTTGTCAGTACTTTGTTCTTCGCGCTGCTTAGCAACCACGTCACGACCGATAAAGTCACGATCTGCTGGTTCCCAAGCTAGTGTCCATGCCATGTTAGCTGCAAGTGGTGATACCGTTTCGTCCATATCTAGGCCGTAAAGGTTCATACCTGCTTCTAAACGTAGCGTGTCACGTGCACCAAGACCTGCTGGGCGAACACCTGCGTCTAAAAGTGCTTGCCATAGCGCCTCTGCACCGTCGTTATGAACTACGATTTCATAACCTTCTTCACCAGTATAGCCAGTTGTTGCGATAAATAAATCACCCGCTTGTACGCCAAAGAATGGTTTCATACCTTCAACTGCAGCTTGTTGTTCTGCATCAAGTACTTTAGCAGTTTTTTCTTTTGCGTTAGGGCCTTGTACCGCAATCATTGCAAACTCTGGGCGCTCTGTAACTTCTACTTTGTAGTCAGCTGCAACAGCACCAATGTGTGCTAAGTCTTTTTCACGTGTTGCTGAGTTAACCACTAGGCGGTACTCAGTCTCAGTGAAGAAATAAATGATTAGGTCGTCAATTACACCGCCTTCGGCGTTAAGCATACCTGTGTATAACGCTTTACCTGCAACTTGTAGTTTTTCTACATCGTTAGCTACTAGTTTACGTAAGAAAGGTTTTGCATCTTCGCCTTTAACGTCAACAATTGTCATGTGTGACACGTCGAACATACCTGCGTCTTGGCGAACAGCGTGGTGCTCTTCGATTTGTGAACCATAGTTGATTGGCATTTCCCAGCCGTGGAAATCAACCATTTTTGCACCCGCTTCAAGATGCTTGGCGTGTAATACAGTTTTTGAAGTCATAATATTCCTACACTTTCAAATCTACCCGCACTCGGTGCGGCGTGGCTTCAACAGGACAATTGTCCGGTTGAGGGAATAACATGGGCGGCGATTATACCGAAACAATATGGCTTTCGCACCCAGAAAAGTTATAAGTTTTACGCATTATGTAATTAATTTATTTCAATAATTTTTATTTATTAAATTGATTACAACGCTAAATATAAAATAGCGGTAAATCTAACCGCCATTAAGTTTGTTAAGCCTTTGCTTAAACTAGTAATTCTGCTTGCTCGCTAAAGCCTAGTGCAATAAATCGACTTTGCCATTTAGCAAGTTCGTCGCTTTTTGCGACTAGCTCGTAGCCCTTGTGGCTTTCTAAATGGGTTGCCGTTAAAAACACATTACCCGCTTGGCGCGCGTATCTTTGCTGCTCACCGGTTAAAATAATGCCAGGTGTTAGTGCAAATTCGCTTAATACCGTTTTAAAGGCATTATCACCACGCAGTGCTAAAATGCGTAAATCGTTACGGGTGATCACATCAATATCGTGCGACTCTTCCCCTTCACTTAACGCAGCAACCAAAGCTGGCGCAATGTCGTTATCAACAAAAATACGAAACGCTAGTTCAGTAAAGTAGTAAAGCTCAAGCGCAATTTCATGGCCATTTACTTTTGCTGTGCAACGAAGCCCCATTCCCGGCACAGTTAAATGGCGTACATCACTGGAAATAAGTGTTTGTAAATACGGTAACGCAGCGCTGCCGGTTACATCAATAATGGTGCGATCGTTCATTTGCGCAATTTCGTTTGCGCCCGTGTATGCATTTTGATGGCTACCAAATAAGTGAGGCACCTGTGTTGTCATGCCCAATCTCCAGTGAAAATTAACAAGCAAAATTATGTTAGGCCACCTTGCAACAATCAAATTGTATTTTTTTATAAATTGATAAATAATACTAATCATCAAACAAAAATAAATTTCAAAATCTAATGTTTGGAGTGCTTTATGAAAAATATCCCTACTGATAGCTTGCGCACCTTAATTACTGTTGTTGAGGTTGGCGGTTTTGCCAAAGCAGGAGAATTGCTTGGTTTATCGCAACCTGCTGTAAGTTTGCAGATTAAGCGTTTAGAAGAGTTATTAGGTAACAAGCTGTTTAAAAAACAAGGCCAGCGCCAAGTGCTTAACCAGCATGGGGAAATTTTAATGCCACTGGCAAAGCAGTTGCTTCAAGTAAACGACACTATTTTGCAAACATTTAGCTCTGAAGTATTAGCAGGTAAAGTGCGTTTGGGTATTCCAAGTGAATTTGCAGCAACCGTATTGCCTGCCATTATTGGCGATTTTGTAAGCCTCTACCCTGATGTAGCCTTAGAGGTAAAATCAGAGCTCAGTAAAAAGCTGCGCCACAGCGATAACCGCGAACAATACGATTTAATATTGGCATTACTGGAAGGCCCTGAGCAGTCTAAATACCCTATTTTTATGGATGATGAACTAGTTTGGGTAGGTGATGTAAATAACATTAATACCGAAGTAGTTAACCTTATTGCTGCAGAAGAAGGCTGTATTTATCGCCGCCGCGCCATTGAAGCACTGGAAAAAGCGGGATTAAAATGGCGTATTGTGTATACCAATGCCGACCTTGCTGGCATTAGCGCTGCATTAAAAGAAAACTTAGGCATTACCGTACTTGCCAAACACACAGTACCAAACGACTTAAACTGGGCAAAATCCACCAGCCAACTGCCTGAGCTTGGCGAAGTAGGTATTAGTTTAATCAAACAAAGCGAAGAGTCGCACGCAGTTGATAAACTCGCAGAGTTTATTCAGTTACGATTAAAGTAACGGCTAGTTACTTTAATCGAATAAGTACTCACCTTATAAAAAGTAAAAGTAATGCTGATGTACGGCATTACTTTTGTATATGCACTTTTAATAACCACTATTAAATAAACACTGTTGCCAACGCTAATGTTACTCTGCTTTACCAAACTTTAAAATAAAACGACTGGTTTTACCTCGAATGCCTTTCGCGAATACCGATTGTTCCAAATCATCGTTTGGGTTTTGCAAATAAAAGGCTTCTTCTTTTAAAACAAACCCCAGTGATTGCAACTGATGCTTCACTAGATTTGCGTCAATTCTGTGTAAATCATTAGCAGCTTCATAACCAGAACCCGCCTTAGCATGATGATCAATAATGATCAGCACGCCTTCTGGTTTAAGTAAGTTTTTTATATGGCTAAAGGCCTCTCGATAATCCACAATCTTATCGCGCATAATTTGCCGTTCACCATTGCGATTTCGATGGGTGAAAAATAAGTCGTGATAGTTAATGCCCATAAACGCAATATCAATGCTTGACGAAGGCAGCGGAATCTCGTTTATTGCGACTTGGTCAAGGCGCATCATATTTTTGAGCGTTTGGCGCTTAGAGCGCGCCAACATCTCTTTTTTGCCAAAGCGCCAAGTAAGCGTATCGTTATGGGCATAGACTTTACCTTGCTCTCCCACAGCACGGGCGAAAAGTTCGCTGTACCAACCGCCACCAGCGTAAATATCAAGTATGGTCTGCCCGCTGGCAACGCCAACAAAACGCATTATTTGGGCTGGTTTTCTATTTGCATCGTGCTGTTTATCAACATCTGAGCGATTAGGTTCTGTTAACAGTGTTTGTAATCGAGAGAGTGAAAGCGGTTCATAAGCAATACATGAAAAGCTCACACAAACCATCATCAGCATAAAATAATTAACGTGCATCTTTTCTCCTTAAAAGTTTTTGGTTCACTCTCTTTAGGCATTGGAACGGCTTGCTGCTAATGGTGATAATTCAGCATTCTCTGTTTTTGATAAATGTGGGTTCGAATACCCTTTTCCGAGCAAAAAACCAAAAAACGCCCAAAGTGATGCGATACTCGCCCCCACCAGTGAGACTGCAAATAATCCAAGTCCTAAGCCATCGGTTAACCCCGCGAATAACATGCCACTTACGGCATCGCCGCCACGATAAACGGCTACATCAATTACCGGTTTTGCTTTAAAGCGTTCATCTACCGTTACTTGAGTAAACAGCATTTCTCTAGCAGGGCGGGTAAGTGAGTAGTTACCTGCACGGCGTACAATTTGAATCACCAAAATCACCATCACGCTTGGTGCAAATGCTAAAATCAATAAACCAGCCATTAACAAAAGTGGCACTAGCGCCAAAGACACACCTAGCCCTGCCTTTTTAACCAAGCGCCCAGAAACAAAGAACGCCATAACAAAGGTCAGCACATTCACAAACCAATCAATGCTTGCCAATATTTGTGTGCGCTCTGCCCGCGGAAAAGGTGCCAGTAATTGCTTTTGTTCAAAGTAAATAAATGAGCCTATAAACACATAGAGCAAAATAAATGCGGCAATGCCTAACAGTTTTGGATTTGAAATAAGTGATTTAAACCCACTTGCCCAGCCTTGCGCCAATGATGATGTTGTTGCATCAAAACTATGCTGCGTATTGTGAAGTTGCTTATGCTTTAAACGGTAAATATATAAAGTGAGAGGCACCACCAGCATTAAGGCCGATGCGGCAATTAACATAAGCTGCCCTTCATCTAATACACTGCCAAAAAGTGACGGAATAGACGGGCCGATAATCGCCCCTGCACTCGCGCCCGCTGCGATTATGGGAAATAAACGCGTGCTTTGTTTTTGATTAAAGGTGTCGGACATAAAGCTCCAAAACACCGAAATATGAAATAAGCTAAATGCGCTCACCCACACATAAAAGGCTTTTTCAATCAATACTGCGGAGGAAAATAGCGGCATTAACAAATAAAACGCGATAAAACTGCCTGCAAATAAGCTATAAACGGTTGGCACTATGTACTTAAACTTAAGCTTATCAATCGCAAAGCCATAAACAGAGACAATCACTAAGCTAATAACAAACTGCATATTCCATAAAAAACTCACCTCGCTGTCGCTCCAATCGCTGGCAAGGGCATCTCGCACTGGGCGCAGCACAAAATATGCCGCCATTAAAATAAACGCCATAATAAATGCCGCGAGTGTGGCGGTTTGCTCGTTCGATTTAACCTGCGATAAGGTGTTTAACAAACCTGAAATACTCAACTTACGTGTTTGACTGGTCATGCTATCACTCCTTACACGCTACTGATTTGCTTTGTCGATTTCGTGCGACAGCCACGCCAACATCTGTTTTTTATCAAACGTAAACGCATGTGAGGCATTAAGCTCTGCTACTTTTTTGAGCGTGTTTTTAATTGGCAACATGGCCTCTTGCTCGTTGGGTACCACTAGGTAGCGCAAATGGGGTGTTTCATCGAATAGGGCTTTAACAACCGCATTGGCAACATCATCGGGCGCCTTAAAACGGCTGCGATCAGGGTTGGTAAATTTGGCAAAACGTTTGTATTCATCCTGATAGCGCGAATTGGCAAAATGATGCCCTTGTTTTTCCAAGCGACGTTTCAGGTTTTTCATAATATTGGAATTGTAATTTCCAGGCGCAATAACACTGACTTTCACATCAAACTTACGCATTTCTGATGACAATGCCTCACTAAATGCTTCGATGGCATGTTTTGTCATGCTGTAAGGGCCGAACATGGTGCTCGACATTAGCCCTGAAATAGAGCCGATATTGGCAATGCGCCCTTTGTTTTCGATAATTAATGGCGCAAACGCCTTAGTGATTCGATATGGCCCCATTACATTTACGTTGTCTTGAAAATCAATGTCACGCTCTGAAATTTCAATTAATGGGCCAAACACCGCAACCCCTGCATTATTAACAAGGCCATGAAGCTGCTTGCCCGACGCTTTGACTGTGTTTACTGCTGCATCGATATCTGACTGAATGGTTACATCTAACCGTATTGCTTGCACATTTGTCAGTTGGTTCAATGCATCTATGTCTTTTTGCTTGCGTGCGCCAGCAAATACAAAGTGCCCTTGGCGTGCTAACGTTTCAGTGATTGTTCGGCCAATGCCTGAACTTGCACCAGTAACCAAAATGGCTTTTGGGTTTTGCACTGTTGCTGCTTTTGCATGTGATGCCTCAAGGGCGGCTTGTCTATCATCAGCAAATGCGATGTGTGTGGTTAAAATAAAAAGGGTGATGAGTAAACGCATAATAATGTCCTGCTATTAAAAGTAAAACTCAGTGTTATGGGTTTTCTTGCGCGTGTGTATTTACTCGACCAATCGCTTACAACTAGCGATTAAATTGGTGATATGAGCGTTTTGATAAAAAGCGATAGAAAAGCTGTTTTCGTCGACAGTAACAATACGCTTGTCTACACACTAGCCCTTTGATTTGTTATTAAGATATAGTGAAAGCGATAACCCAGTATATTCAGAGCTGCCAAACTAAGATGTTGAATAAGTTAAATAAAGCAAACAATTCCACAACAACGCTTACCAGCACACATATTTGGCTGTTAGCGTTTTGGATACTGGTGTTTTTACTGAGTATGGGGCCGCACTGGGAAAACTACGCATCATTTAAAGAAATAATAGAAACCATCGGCAGTATTGTGTTTGCGCAAGCTATTGTTGCATTTGTAACCTTAAAGTTCTTAGTGCCCAAACTGCTTGATAAAGACCAAACGCCCCTTTTTATCGCCGCGTTATTAGGTGCACTTTTACTTGGTGCGTACTGGGTGATTGCTGTGCGCTATTTTTATATCGAACCGAGTTACCCAGAGACCTATCAAAATTTGCTGTATGTTACGCAGGACCAAGGTATTCAGTATCGTTTATTTAGCTTTTGGGCATTGAAATACATTATCTTTTCGAAAATGCCGCAACTGTTTTTCCCAACAGCTGTATTAATGGCAAGGCAGTTTTACAAAAAACAAAGCTACATTTTAGAGTTAAAAGAGCAGAAAAACTTAGCCGAATTAGCCGCTTTAAAAAACCAACTAAACCCGCATTTTATTTTTAATACGCTTAACAATTTGTATTTATTGGCACTGAAAAAATCCGACCAAACACCGCAGGTAATAGAAAAGCTGGCTGATATTTTAGATTACGTGGTTTATCGCTGTAACGAGCGCTATGTGTCGCTTAATAGTGAGATTACACTTATACAAAACTACCTTGATTTAGAATGTATTCGTAAGTCAGATACACTCAAAGTGAGCTTTTCAAGCGAGATTAATTACCCCCACACTATCGCCCCTTTGCTGTTATTAAACTTGGTGGAAAACGCCTGTAAACACAGCACCAGTAATGAGCTGAATACCGCGTTTGTCGACATTGTGTTAACCTCAAATCGTGATGCAATCACCTTTGAGGTTAAGAACTCAATACCTGAGCACAGTGAAACCAGTAACGATTCGCCCAGTGTGGGCTTAACCATTATGACCAAGCAATTGGAAATGCTCTACCCTAACGCATTTTCACTCACCATTGATCATACCAAAAATAGCTATTTGGCTACCCTTACACTTAACATGGACATAAAGTAAGTATGGCAATTCAAACTCAACAAACACGCTATCGCTGCATCATTGTGGATGATGAAGCGCTTGGCCGCGAACTGATTGAAATGCACTTAGCGCAGTTTGCTGAATTTGAACTTGTTGCCAGTTGCAGCAGCGCCATTGAAGCACATCAATTATTGCAAAACCAAAGCGTTGATTTATTGTTTTTAGACATTGAAATGCCGGTATTAAAAGGCACTGACTTTTATCAAAACCTTGCCCATAAACCCTATGTGATTTTTACTACCGCGTATCGCGACTATGCTATTGAAGGTTTTGAACTTGATGCTGTGGATTACCTATTAAAACCCATTGTATTTTCACGCTTTTTTAAAGCCATAGAAAAGTTTAAGCAGCGCATAACTAACATACATCACGCTGAACCAAATGTGCCAACGCAACAAGCGCCAAATGCGATGTTTGTGCGTGAAAACCGTAAGCAAGTACGCATTGTGTTTGAAAACGTTTTGTATATAGAAGGGTTAAAAGATTATATAAAAATCTTCTTGCGTGATGGCAGCCATATTATCAAAAGCAGTATGAGCGCGTTTGAAAGCCAATTGCCGGAAAATTTTGCCCGTGTGCACCGCTCGTTTATTGTGAATGTAGACCACATCAGCGCTTATGCACATCAGTATTTAGAGCTGGGTGAGATAGAAATACCAATAGGCGAGCAATACCGTGAACATTTGAAAAATAAACTAGGTTAAAGGCGTTAAACCTTATTATCCCTTAAGTAATTTTGGCTATTGCAAACTACTCAAGCGCTACTTTTACTTATCAAGTATTCTCACTTGATCCCAATACACCAAGGTGTGTATGTTAAAAATAAGGACATGTGAAACTCAACTCAAATATTTGCAAGGATCAGACATGGCAAAAACGGACACCGCTGCTATTAAAAATAGTATTATCAAAATCGCATTTGAGTCTTCACTCATCATTTTTAGTGTGCTTTTAGCATTATTCTTAAACGAATATCGTGGGCAATTGAAAGCTGAAGAAGAAAAAAACCGCGCATTGCAAATGATTGAAGTTGAACTCACCACAAATTTAAAAACATTAACCAACTGGACGCCATATCATAAGCAGCTTATTGGGGAGTTTGATAATGCCATCACACAACTTGAAGAAACTCCTGCAGAAACTGATCCACGCAGCTATATTTTGGGATTAATGCCAAAAGGTTTAATGCAAGACTTTATAAGTCGTACCGCATGGGAGTCTTTACAGCAGGCGAGCAGCGATGTTTCTCTTGACATTGAAACCACATTTTTAATTTCAAAAGTATATAAATTACAACAAATGGGCGTTGAGAAAACCTTAATGCAATTTATTGAGGTTATGAACTCACGCGAAAGTATGCGCGCTGAAAATTTAAAAGAAACACTGTATTTACTGAAAAGCACCTTGCAAGAATTACATGCGCAAGAAGTAGACCTCGCACATAATTATCAAAACACGCTAGCGAAACTAGAAAAGATAGACTGAATTAGTAAACTTTTTCTGTTGGAACAAGGCTATTTTATATTTAAATAGCCTTTATACAGTTACCCTATCAAACTACAAATTTAAACGCTCTTTACACACCATTACAAACCAACAATATCTTTACATAACATTTACGCTCTCATTCCCTTTGCCGACTTGTCTTCCCCGCTCTCTTGCTTAAAACTTTATTAATGATTTTTTAAATTCAATACTTCAGTTTTTATGCGTAATAACACTGAAGATGAAAATAAGGTAGGTGCGTTGTGCTTTATAAATTCAATTCTCTATTCACAATAAGTTTGTTAAGCGTAACGCTTGTTGGCTGTGGCGGAGGCAGCAGCGATAGTAATACCGATAACAACGTCACCCCGCCTGTAGTTACAAATCAAGCCCCGCAATTAACAACCGCGATTACTGATCAAACAACCAACCAATCACAGCAGTATTCATTTGATCTCTCTCAAGGGGGGCAAACCTTCACCGACCCAGACGGCGATGCACTTACTTACTCGTTTAGTACATCACCGCTAACAAATGACTTTACCTTAAACGGTACTGTGTTATCCGGCACACCGGCGCTTGCGCAAACAATCACTTTCACCGTAACAGCGACTGATCCTAACGGGTTATCAGCAAATGATAACTTTTTGCTGAACATTAACGGTGCACCAAAACTTACCAACAGCATTAGTAATCAGTCAGTGAATATTGGTGAAAACTATAATTTTGATGTCACTCAAAATGGCTCTACTTTTGAAGATCTTGATAGTGAAATACTCATTTACAGTGTGCAAATCACTCCAACTAATGATGACTTAACATTCAACGGAACGCATTTATCTGGAGTGCCAAGCCAAGCAGGCGAATACACGGTTGCTGTCACCGCAACCGATGACGGTGGATTGTTTGATTCTACCAGTTTTGTATTGTACGTGGTTGAACCAAATGAAAATAACTCGCCGATAGTGGCAAATCCAATTGCCGATCAAAGTGCAACGTTAAACCAAAACTTTAACTTTGATATGAGCCAGAACAATACCACCTTTAGCGACCCTGATGGTGATATGCTGACTTTTCAGGTCGCGATTACGCCAACGGATTCAAGGTTAACATCTGATGGCTTAATTTTGTCTGGCAGCCCAAATCAAACTGGCGAAATTAATGTCACCGTGACTGCCAGCGACCCTGCTGGGCTTTCGGTGAGCGACACGTTTTCAGTTGATGTGTCAGCGCAAGTTAATACAAGCAAGCCAAATGTATTACTGATCATTGCGGATGACTTAGGTCAAGATTCGTCGAACCAATACAGCTTCTCTACCGACTTACCAAGTACCCCAACTATTGATGAAATTGCAGCACAGGGCATCGTGTTTGAAAATTTATGGGTAAACCCAGTTTGTTCACCAACCCGTTCCACCATTTTTACCGGTAAATATGGCACACGCACTCAAGTGTTAGCACCGGGTGACGAACTGAGCCTAAGTGAAACGTCACTACCACAAGCGTTAAAAAATCACCCTGATACGGCAGAGTATGTCTCGGCAAAAATTGGTAAATGGCATCTAGGTGGCGACAGCAGTCACCCAGCCGCGTTTGGCCTAGATTTTTACGCTGGCATTTTTAATGGCGCCGTCAGCGATTACTATAACTGGGAATTAACTACAAATGGGCAAACCCTGCCACAAACCGAATACGCCACAACCGTACTAACTGATTTGGCAATCGACTGGCTAAATCAACAAACTACCCCGTGGTTTTTATGGATGGGTTACAACGCTCCGCATACCCCCTTCCACTTACCGCCAAATGAATTACATAGCCGTAACTTGAGTGGTGATGAAGCTGATATTGAAGCTAATCCTCGCGCGTATTATCTCGCAGCAGTAGAAGCGCTCGACAGTGAAATAAATCGTTTGTTAAATAGTTTAGATCAAGCCACACGCGATAATACCGTGGTGATTTTTATTGGTGATAACGGCACACCAACACAAGCGCGCTTTAGAGATTCAGAGTTATCTGGTAGTAAAAATAATATTAGTGAAGGTGGGATCCGTGTACCTATGATAGTGTCGGGCAAAAATGTCACGCGTCAGGGGCAACGTGAAGCCAACGTATTAAACGGCACCGATTTCTTCAGCACTATTTTGGCCATTGCGGGCCAAGAAGAAGTGGTCATTCACGACAGCTTACCCTTTAACAATTTACTTAATGATGCCAATGCGACACCACTGCGTGAAACCGCTTTTTCGCAAAATGAAGAAGCCTTCACCATTCGCAATGCCCGTTATAAGCTCATTGAATATATTGATGGCACACGCGCTTTTTATGACTTACAAAATGATATTTCAGAACAAACTGACTTAATATCAGGTGGCACATCCCTACCAACAGACTTTTTCTATTTAGACAGTCAATTAAGTGCGCTTAGTAATGACGGCTGGATTGTTAATAAACACAATGAACAATCAAGTTACATGATGGATAGTGGTGCGTTTGTAGAGGTGAATGTGCTGTATGTGCAAGACAATGGCACGTCAACAACAGTAACCACTAATGCCACACCAAATTACAAAGTAGTTGTAACCGATGAAGTGCTGACGGTTTATCAAAGCAAACCTGCAGCGGCCTATGCCAATGGCCAAGTATTGAGCCTCAATCAGCAAATTGATTACGGCCAAGATATTGGATTGACAGCAAATTGCGGTAACACAGGCGGCGATGGATGGTGGCCACAAGCGGGTGCTGCATGCCCTGAGTCTCAATCAAGCATGGCGCTAACCTTTCCAAATAACCCGACCCCAACACAAACAGAGTGTGAAACTGGCCTTGGCCCTGTTGGGCTTTGGGTTAACGGCGTGCCCATTTACAATTGGTCTGATGCCAGCTCTTACAACAACCAAGATATTTGGAATAACTTTGCCCTGCCATTTCGCTCTGCCGCAATGGATGTGTGCAATGGCCACTCAGGCAACGGCATGTACCACCACCACAGTTATAACGCGTGTTTAAAACAACAGCTCGGCGATGAAGGCAAAGGACACTCCCCGATTTATGGTTACGCAGGAGATGGTTACCCAATTCACGGCCCGTATCATAGTAAAGACGTGCTTGCGAAAAGCTGTTGGAAGAAACGTGATTATTCAGCAAACAGTGCAACTGGCTGTGGCAGCGAGGGCCAACGTACCTGTAAATTTATTGATGAAGAAAATATCAGCTTAGGCGTTGAAAACGTGACGGCTGGCCCTGCAACATCAGACATCATTAACTTTTTCACCGCGGGCGATGGCCCTGCTGTATCAGGTATTTATTATGAAGATTACTACTATGATGCACAGTGTACAGCACAAGGTGAAGAATACCTTGATGAACACAGTGGGCATGACCATGATGGTCTAGGTTATCACTATCACACCAGTGTGGATGAAAACCTATCGCCTGTATTCCCGCTGGTTAATGGCCCAGATTACTACGGCAGCCTTAATAGCAGCTCATTCCAGTGTTTTAGAAGGGAGTTTTAATTATGATGCGGTATTTAGTTTTACTCGCAAATCTTGGCGTAAGCTTTTTCAGCCAAGCCCATGAGGTGCATGCCAGTAATATAGATGTCACCGTACAAGGAAATAGCATCGAAATTTTACAAACCACCCCAATTAAAGAGGCACAATCCATTGCCAAACAACTGGGGGCTGAAAACGCAGAACATGACACCACGTTAAATGCAATTTCCAGCGGGTGGCAAATTGAGCACGTCGATGGCTCGTGTAAATTAACCAAACAAGCTTATCGACTTGCACACCATAATAGCCAATTACAAATGCGGTATTTGTTTTCATGCAGCGGTGACAATAAACCAAAATCCCTTGCGTTACCTTGGTTTAAACTCACACCAGAAGATCACTTTATTATTATGAAGCTCACAATAAACGGCAAAAGTGATACGGTAATTTTTCAACGCCAAGATTTAGTAATAGCGCTGGGTTAAACACAAACAACAATAGACTGTTGTAGTTAAAGGCTTTGAGTTTTAGAAACTCTTAATTAACAATAACCTAGATGCAGAGCGCTTACTCTGATTGACTAGAACAGTGTGCATCTAGGTACTCTTTAATAAACATTTGCAGTTTAATTGAGAGCGCTAAATCGACTGTTCCACCTTTTTCAACAGGTAAAAAGTGTGTTGCGCCAAGTACAGTTTTATATGCCAGTTGAGTTGCCATTTCATCTGTTAAACCTGATTTAACACCCGAGTTCACTAACTGTTCAACGAGTAAAGTAAATTCGTAATCAGGCTTGTTCTGAGTAACCACAGTAAATTGGTCTTGTTCAGTTTCATTGCGCATTGTAATACTTCTCTACATCAAAATTGGGTGATTACAGTTACACCTGGCGTATTGTTCTTATCCAGTTGGGTTAACACGTCTATTGATTGTGCAAGCGTGATCGTTTTCCCTAATAGTTTTTCTGGTTGCAACTTACCGGATAAAATCATTGCTAACATGGCATCGTAACGGTGCGCTTGCATGCCATGACTGCCAATAATCTCAAGCTCATGAGCGATCACTTTATCCATTGGAATGCTTGGGTTAGCCTGATCAGCGAGCAGCAGCCCCACCTGAATATGCTTACCGAGTGGACGTAAACTGTTAATTGAGTTCACACACGTTATTGGATGACCTAATGCATCAAGCGAGACATGCACACCACCTTTGGTCAAATCTTTAATCGCTAATGGCACATCATCGACTTGATTAGCATTGATGGTTGCAACAGCACCTAAACTACACGCGAGTGAAAGGGCATTATCATCTATATCTACTGCAATGACATTTGCGCCAATAGCGTTTGCAATCATCACAGCCGATAACCCCACACCACCGCAACCGTGCACAGCAACCCAGTTGCCAGCAGTGACTTGACCTTGATCGACAACAGCACGAAAAGACGTGACAAAGCGACAGCCTAAACTGGCCGCAGTAACAAAATCCATGCTTTCTGGCAAAGCAACTAAGTTAACATTGGCATGATCAACTCCCACATATTCGGCAAAAGAACCCCACTGAGTAAAACCAGGCTGAGTTTGACTACTACACACCTGTTGATTACCAGAATGGCAATGTGAGCACGCGCCACAGGCATATATAAAAGGTATAGTTACGCGATCGCCCACTTTAAACTGCGTGACATCTCTGCCAACGGCGGCAATGGTGCCCGCAAATTCATGGCCCGGTACGTGTGGTAATTCGATCCCTGGATCATGTCCCATCCAGCCATGCCAATCACTACGACAAACACCTGTCGCTTCTACTTTTACCACTACACCATGATTTTTTGGTGTTGGATCTGCTACATTCATTATTTGCGGCGCTTGAACAAAGTTTTCATAAACAACGGCTTTCATAATCACCTCACATTAGTTACTTGCACACTTGCTACTTTACGTAATAGCGCTGAAATTACCTTGCTATTTTGAATTGAATAAACGCTAATTTTGAAATAGTCTTTTATCTAGCCAGGCAAAATAGAAAGAGTCCAACATTGATCGAGCTAGATAAGACAGATAAACGCATTTTGGAACTACTACAATCCAATGGTCGGCTTTCGAGCGCTAAGATTGCTAGCACATTATCGCTAAGTGAAACTCCTTGCTGGCGACGTATAAAACGGCTGGAAGAACAGGGGTATATAGAAGGCTACCAGGCAAACCTAAATCGCCGTAAAGTGGGGTTTGGTGTTATGGCGTTCGTACAATTAACCTATATAGAACATGATGAAAAAACCACCAAAGACTTCGAGCAAATGATCCTCGCCTGTGACAATGTTCTGACATGCTACAACATGACAGGTGATGCTGATTTTTTACTGCAAGTCGTTGCCAAGGACCTAGATGATTACAGCACATTCATTGATAACGTGTTGCGAAAGCTCTCAGGTGTATCGAGTATACGTTCAAGCATTTCATTAAAAGAAATAAAGTCATCATCACGACTGCCCATTAACTAAAATCAGCCAAGTGAGAGTTCCTTTTTAATAGTGGCAATGGACAGACACACCAGTATCTGACCATCGTCTCTTTAAATTTGATTATAAATCCGCATGTGGGCCAAACACTTCATAATGAATACGTTCTGCGCCAACTCCCATATTTAACAGCTGCTTTTTGATGAAACGCATAAAGACAACTGGGCCACATAAGTAGAAATGCGCTTGCCCGTACGGTAACCGTGCATCATTTAAATCAACGAGTCCGTGGTATATGTTTTCCGGTAATTCGTTGGCTTCGTTATAATTCTCATACCATGTATAGGTTTGCCAGTTATTTAACATGGCAAGCTCATTGGTGCGCTGTTTAAACGAGTGCTGTTGCTCAGAGCTGCACGCATGTAAATAATACACATCGTGCTCATAATTTAGCGCCGATAAATACTCCAACATTGACTGCATTGGCGTTACCCCCACCCCTGCTGAAATAAGTACGACCGGTGACTGCTTATCTTGGAAGAAAAAGTCTCCTGCAGGTGCGTTAACTGAAAGGGTATCACCCACTTCAATATGATCATGTAAGTAGTTAGATACAAGGCCGTCTGGTTCGCCTTTTTCGCGTTTTACCGAAATACGGTAGCTTTGCCCATTAGGCTTGTTTGATAACGAATATTGACGAATTTCGGTAAATGGATGATCGTTTGGTTGCACTGAAATACCTAAATATTGCCCTGGCACATAACCAATCACATCATTGCCGTCTTGTGGCGTTAGGACAAAACTGGTGACCAATTCCGATTCTTTGATTTTTTCACTTACTACGAATGGGCGGCTATCGCGCCAGCCACCTTGGCTTTTTGCACGGCTTTCATAAAGCTCACCTTCGCGATGAATAAACACAGACGCTAAAAAGTCATATGCGGCAGTCCATGCTTCTTCAACTTCAGCGGTAAATAGTTCACCCGTTAATTCACGTAGGGTTTCGGTTAGGTGATGACCTACTATTTGGTACATTTCGGGTTGAATATTAAAGCTTGTGTGCTTATGAGCAATGCGCTCAACCGCACTTTTGAGTGCGCCCACATTATCAATATGCTGCGCATACGCTGCGATAGCTTCAAATAAAGCAGCCTTTTGCCTGCCCGACGCTTGATTGCTCATATTAAAGATATGTTTAAGTTCAGGCTGGTGAAAAAACAACCTTTCATAAAAGTGGGCTGTTAGCGCAGGCCCTGTCTCAGAAAGTAATGGCACTAAACTTTTAATAATATCAATATGACGTTGTTGTAACATGTAATACCTCGTGTGTTGCAACGTGTTGTTAGAAATAAGAAATAAAAAATTAGGAATTAACGAAAGCCATCTTGGCGAGGAGCGATTAATATTGGGAAAGACACCCAAACAAAAATTGCAAACGCGATAATCCAGCCAACCGCACTCACTTGCCATGCCAAATGGGCAAGCCCAATTGCAGGTAGTAATGCGCGTGTAACGGCTACAAGAAAAAGCAGTAAAAAAGCTTTACCCATAATCACTTTGGGTATTAATACTCGCCCTGTATGGCCAAGCGAAACACGACTCATCATAGATAAAATCATCAGCCCCATGGCGCCTACAGTGATCACATGAAGCCCAGAACTAAAAGGAATAAGCGGTGTAAAATAGCTCGCACCAAGTAAAATAAGGCCAAGACCAAGTGCGCCGTACGCTAAATGTAATGACCATAAAAGAGAGATACCGAGCGTTTTATTACTTTGCCAAAAACCCAGCTTTGCAAGGTGCAAGCAGCCTGCAGCAATCATTAAATACGCAGGCGATAACGGCAGGGAAATATAGAAATGGCTAAAAAATACTAAAGTGCCGAGTAAGGAAACAACCAATAACAGCGTATCAAGCAAAGACGGATGCGACACTTCTTTAAGCTTGGCACCGTTACGGGTGAAAAACGGAATAACGCGCCCACCCACAATGCCCATTAATATGCCAAACATCAGCACCATGGTACGGCCAATATGCAGTGCTTGTGCGGTATCTATGGTGAGTTCACTTACCAGTAGCACCATTTCAAGTAGCGCCATCACCGTAAATAAAGGGATAAACAAGTAGTTACGACGGTTTTTAGCAAGCAAAACTATGTAGGCATACACAGCGATAATGCATATCCACCAAATACTTTGCAGCACGGTAGCTAAAATGACACTTGCCGTTGAATTAACAAAAAACAGCGCGCGTATAATGAGCCAAAGGCCAACCAAAGCAATCAAGGGTGCCCCCTGTATACTTGGCCTGCCAGTCCATGTTTGCACCGCGGTTAATACAAACCCTGTTGCAATGGTGGCACCAAAGCCAAATAACATTTCGTGTAAATGCCATACCGTTGGGGTTAAGCCTGTTGGATTTAACTGCCACCACGCATTTAAGAAGCCCAACCACATTATCATGGCTAAAATTGATGCGATTGCCCCTAACATAAAGCTTGAGCGAAATGCCAATTGAAAAAAGGCATGTTCTGAAAATGCGCCAACTGCTTCGTTATCTTGCGCGTGTGGTTCTTGAATATTTAACATCGAACCACCTACACACGTTGGCCTAAGCCATGTTGCCCAATGCAGCGCACAATATAGCCAATCTTAAAAAATGCAGGAAACACCATAGTACCGATATGAGCGGCAATTTGCTGAGGCATTGAAAAATACTCAGCAAATGGGTAACTGATTAGCAAACAACTAATAAACAAACTAACAGGAACTAACATTAACCAATTACCCACTTGCTTAGTAAAACCAAACACATTTTTTTTGTTTTTATTTGGTAGCGTTAGCGCACGCTCGTGATTGATAAAAGCAGTCTCATTAACAACTTGCTGCATAATTAAGCCTTAATTTCATTTAAATTCAGCTTGATATAGCAGCAACAATGCCAACATTAATTTATTTATATTAATCAGGTGGTTAATTAAAAAAGCGCCGTTAAACACCAATAAATAAGTCAATTTGACACACTGCAAAAATAAGTCATAATGACACAAGTGTGTTTTTATGTGATTTTGTATGGCAATTAACTCTTTAACCCTTGTAGAATTTGCAAAAGCGCAAGTGACCAGTCTCGATAATCAAGACCGATTTGAACAACTGTTACAAACGCTTGCGACGGTGATTGAGTGCGAGGCCATTGCACTGTTGGCTATGCGTGGCGAGGTATTAAAGCCACTGGCGATTAAAGGGCTTACACCCGACACACTCGGCAGGCGTTTTGTTATTAGCGAGCACCCGCGTTTTGCAGCAATTTGTGAAGCAAAAGGGCCTGTGCGTTTTGCATCATCCAGCCCCTTACCCGACCCATATGATGGCCTAGTTGCTGATCACCCCGGGGATTTACCTATTCACGCTTGTATGGGTTTACCACTTTATTTTGCCGAACGTTTAATTGGCATTTTGACCTTTGACTCATTAAAGCCCAACGCCTTTGACGATTTAGGCCAAGACAAGCTTGATGCCTTAGCAGCCATCGCTGCAGCCACCTTAAAAATTGCACTCACACTCGATGAATTAGAGCAGCGTAATTCGCGCTCGCATTTACTAATGGCAGAGCTTAGTCAAGAAGCCATCGCCAGAGATGGCAACGAATTAATTGGCGACAGCCAAGCCATGGTAAAGCTAAAGCAAGAAGTTAATTTAGTAGCCGCATCGCCCTTTAGCGTGCTAATTCAAGGTGAAACGGGCGTAGGTAAAGAACTTATTGCACGGCGTTTACACTTACAATCAAGCCGCGCAGATAAACCTTTAGTATATGTAAACTGCGCTGCCCTGCCTGAAAACTTAATTGAAAGCGAATTATTTGGCCATGTGAAAGGCGCCTTTACCGGTGCCGATAAAAATCGCGCAGGTAAATTTGTGTTGGCCGATGGCGGCACTCTATTTTTAGATGAAGTGGGCGAGCTGCCACTTGCAGCGCAAAGTAAACTACTACGCGCACTGCAATCCAATGAAATACAACCTGTTGGCCAAGATGATATTCACTATGTTGATGTGCGGGTTATCGCCGCAACCAACCGTGATTTAGCAGACGAAGTAAATAGCGGAAACTTTCGCGCCGATTTGTTTCACCGTTTAAGTGTATACCCCGTTACTATTCCACCGCTGCGCGCACGTAATGGCGATATCGCCTTATTGGCAGGCTATTTTGTCGAGCAATCACGCCGCAAACTTGGCTTGCAACAGCTTAAAATCTCTAAAGACGTGCTGCCCTATTTAAATGCCTATCATTGGCCAGGCAATGTGCGCGAACTAGAACATGTGATAAGCCGCGCGGCACTTAAAGCCTCGGTAAATACTCAATCACCCATAGTAATAATTAACCCGATTGATTGTGGTGAGTTAATCAGAGAGCTAACAATTGAAGGTACAAGTAGCGATGAGCCAAAGGCTAACCCAATTCAAACGCAGCAATTTTTGCTAAAACCAGATGAAAGTTTAAAACAAGCCACAGAGCGTTTTCAAAGTGAAATGATACGAAACACCTTGTCTAACCATAATGGCAATTGGTCAGCCGCAGCACGAGAACTGAACACCGACCGCGCGAACTTAACCCGCCTTGCAAAACGCTTAGGTATAAGTGTGACGAAACAGATTAGCTAAAGTAAGTTTTTAATTATCAGTGTATTAACCCCTTGCATTCGCTTTTAACAAAAGCGAATGCAACAGGCATTTAAAAACCTATGTTAAGAACCCTGGGTCTGTTGACCTTTCAAGTTCGTTTTTGCAGCAGTTTGATTGGGGTTTATACAAGGCAGAGGCTGCGTGGCATAGTTATTCTATGTGAGTCAGCCGATAACACAGTAGAAAAGCCAATCAAGCGCTGCCGAATGGTTCTTTTGAACGCACTTTTATCATTGTTGCCTATATGGATGTAGGTAAGGGGCGTGAGCAGGATGCGGAAGCTTTGCTCGATATTCGCTTAGATTGCTAGGTCACACATCGAGCGCCGCGATAAAAGCACGCTCAAAGAGAACAAAAATAGAACAGCGAAGGTGGGCAGACCCAAGTTATACTTGATGAACTAGCCGTAACCGCTGAATGTCTTTTAAAGGCGGAAGGCCAAACAAACGACTGTATTCCCGACTAAATTGCGAGGCACTTTCATAGCCCACTAAATTACTGGCTAGCGTCGCATCCACACCATTAACCAGCATTTGATCTCTGGCTTCTTGTAACCTTAGCGTTTTTAAATATTGCAGCGGGCTGGTGCCTGTTAATGCCTTGAAATGTTGCCTAAATGTCGAAGCACTCATGTGCGCTTGCTGCGCAAGCTCATCCATATTGATAGCCTCGGTGTAGTTTTGTTTTAACCAAGTGACCGCTTTTAATACCTGACTATTTGGTGAGCCTAATGCAGCCAGATGGCGAAGGTGCATGCCATGAGGGCTATCAAGTAGGCGCACCACAATTTCTTTTTCAATCAGCGGCTGTAATCCAGGTTTTAACGAGGGTTGTTTCTCTAAAATGAGTAATCGCTTTAAAGCATCTAAAAGACCCTCATCGACTTGATAAGAGGATAACGCTTGAAACTGCATGTCTCTCGGTGGTTTTGAGAGTTTTAACTCCGCGCAAGCTTGCATGATCAGTGAGTAATCTAATTTTAATATCAGTGCAATAAAAGGGGCGTGTCGTGAAGCGCTAGCAACATGAGACACAACCGGTAAATCAAAGGTGGTGAGCATGGCTTGCCCCGCATGACAATAGGTCACTTCATTATCTTGCAATAACTCTTTGCTACCCTGCAGAACAACTGCCAAACTGAGTGTGTATATGCAATGCAAAGGCTCTGTGGGGGCATTGCGAACATGGATTGTCAAACCTTGAATACCCGAGTCAAAATCCCCTTCTTTACGAGTGTATTCGTTTACCAGCTCAACTAGTTCAGCATGTGCAGGCGTATTGTTATCAAGATCCATGGGGTACCTCTTGGTAGTTTTGATCGTAAACGTCGAGCATATCTTGCGTGGTAAGTTGATTGCCCATTCGGCCTCTGTTTATCGCCTGATGCGAAAATGAAATCGCGCCATTTTGTTTCACCAGCGATTTAAATTCATCAATAAAGTGTTGCTCAAATTTACTGTTATAGGTGTTAAATAACACCACATTTTTATTTGTAAACGTATTGCTCTTGGCAAACTGCCAAATCGGCGGGGCTGGACTGTAAAGCCATATTGGCGACCCTAAATATACCGTATCGTATTGTTGTAAATCGAGTTGTTCTGGTGTGATAGACGCAACATGGCGTCGCGCATCATAGAGAGCCCTTATCCAACCGGGAATCCCTAACGCGTAATCTTCTGCGCTAATCACTTTCACATCGGCGTTGTAACGTAGAGCAATATGGTTTGCCAGCACATGAGTATTGCCCGAGCGTGAAAATACAATCACCACCGTTTTGCTATTGTGGCTATCAGCAGTTGGTTTATCACTCAGTAATTTGCTGTTGGCCAAGTGCTGATTTTTTTCAGTTGCTGTAACAAATAAAGTAACGGCTAAGGCGCTGAAAAGTATTAAAAGCACTATGCCCAGCAGGGTGATTAATGCCCATTTCATAACTGGCGAATCCTTGTTTACCAGTATGCCGACCAAACTCACGGGCGGCATACTCTAATTGTTTATTAGGTTAATCTCAGCTCCGTTTAAGCAGTTCCTGATTGAATATCGTATGAATACGTAGCAAAACTTCGTTTTTGCGGGTGATTCATACGAAATTGCTTATACAAAGTTCAGGTTAGGTTAATTATACCAATTCACTTAAGTAGCTGATCATCCTAGCGGGCTAAATATCATGCTAACTGCGTTAGAATTTATCAATGTAGAACAACTACATAAGAAAAATTCCGCCTTGTTACCATTTCATTTATCCAGCGCTATCCCTGATCACATACTTAACAGAATTGGTATTATTTAAAAGATGCTTTTCCAAAAATGGCAGAATGTGCGCCATCGCTAGCGCTACGGGCTCATCTTTGTCGTATAAATCGTAGTGAGAAATACCATCAAGCTCAACCAGTTGACGGTCTTTGCTGGCAACCGCTTTACCGTATACTTCGTGGCCATCGCGATATGCACCAAACGCACCGATATTTTTGCCTATAACTGTCATCACAGGTTGGGTGAGCAGTGTTTCGGTGAAAGCAAAGGCATCCCAACTGAGGATCCGCTGTGCATTGGAAAATAGCATTTTCGTGGCGCCGCCTTCACTTTGGCCTCGCGTTGTTTTGTAGTAATCCGTCGCTTCAAAAACGTCACGCTCTGTAAGACCAAGCTCAGTGGCCACATCAAGAGACGGGGGTAAAAGCTCATTCACTTGTAATGTTTCACCTTTGGCTTCCTTTGTGCGCTGTTCTGCCATCGCTGTTAATACACCAAGTGGGTTATATTCGCTAAAACCTTCGCGAAACAATCGGCCTAAATTAACGGGCGTAATGCCAACCACCGCTTTTAAGCGCTTTTCGGTTAACGCGGCATTAATGATGTAAGCACCACCGCCGCACACACCTATTCCTGCGATGCAATTTGAATCGACAAAAGGCAGGGACACCGCGTAATCAATCGCGCGACTAACATCTTCAACCCGTTGTGACGGATCTTCGAGATATCGTGGCATACCGCCTGACTTCCCTTGAAAGCTGGCATCAAAGGCAATGACCACATAACCCGCTTGTGCCAATGCTTTACCGTAAATTGCCCCAGAGGTTTGTTCTTTACAGCTACCAAACGGATGCACACTGATCACCGTTGGATAGCTTGAGTGTTCATCAAAATTATCGGGGTAAAGAACCAAAGCGGCCATCGGCCAATTCATGTTGTGATTTTGAAAAGTTACATTCTGACTGTTCATTTTATTCTCCTATTAGCAGAGGCAAGCAGCGCCTCTGCTAAATTAAAATTAAGCTAAAGTACGGGCAAAGAAAGGTGCTAATACACTGATTGCGTTTGTGATTTCGGCTTCACCATCGTACAAATTCATGTGGTTGGCGCCGTCAATGATATGCATTTCTTTATCTGTGGATGCAGCACGCTCCATCAGGTCATCACTCATCCACTTACTGCCTGCATCACTGCCTACTACGGTTAATAAAGGTTGTGTAAAAAATGCTTCTGCTTTGAAAAAAGCATCGTAGCTGACCAATTGTGTTAAGCTGCGGGCCGTGGCAAAACCCGGTGCAGTGCAATAGGCAGCACGATCTGTGTGGTAATATTCCCATGCCTGACGCAGCTCTTCGTTAGGTGCGTCTTCTTCTTTTAGCGGTGCCATCGGCATGGTGGCAGTGTCGTTACCACTGGCGTCGGAGGTTCTTGAGTCAGAACCCATTTGCAAATAAGGCAATGCATCGCTGTCTTTTACGTTATTATCCCAACCATTTCTGAACATTTGACCTATGTTCACCATGCTAACCGTGCCAACGGCTTTGATGCGTCGGTCGTTAATTGCGGCATTAGCGGTATAGCCAGCACCTGCGCAAATACCCATAGCGCCAATACGATTGTTATCGACATAAGGCAAGGTAGTTAAATAATCGATGGCAGCGCTCACATCTTCGGTGCGTACATAAGGGTTTTCTAACTGACGAGGCGTACCTGTGCTCTCACCTTGATATGACGCATCGTAAGCAAGGGCAATAAAACCGTTTTCAGCTAATTTTTCAGCATAGGTGCCCGCCGTTTGCTCTTTTACCCCGCCACCCGGATGAGAAACAACAACCGCAGGGTAAGTGCTCGACGCATCAAAATCTTTCGGCAAGAAAACCAGTCCTGCCATCGTAATATCTAGGCCATTGGTATTTGGGAAGTTAACTTTATTCATGTAAAACGCTCCTAAGCTTAAATCTAATTCATCTGTTGATGCTGAACTGTTTTGCTGGTTCATCAGCATTTGCGATAGAAATAAGTATAGAAAGTGTTTGGCGGTAATGATTGCCTAAAATGACGAACTGATTGCCTGAAACGCTTTTTAAATTTATAAAGTGAAAAGTTAACCTGGGTTTTAGCAGCTAGAGTTGTAAAATCAAACAATAGCTTTCAATGTCAGATATTAGCTTAATTTAAATGCCGTAACGCAAGCGCTGAATACCGACGATAGGTGAAAAATAGTCATATACACAATGCAAAAACTGACTTAATTATTTTTGCACAAAGTGAGATTATCAAAGAATACGTTTACGCACAGCCAATTTGAAGTAAGCCAAATGAAAAACGTACCTGAGGTTATTTCAGGTATGTTTCTTTTTAACAAAAAAGATTATTGAAGATGAAACAATACTCACAGCAAATACTATAGAGCCGACTATTGGGAAAAATAAAATGATCATCAAGCCCTCTTTTTGTGGGCCATACATAATTACCCTATAACTAAGATATAAAAGCCCCGAAATAGTAGCCGCTGAAACTGCAAAAAAAGCGCATTTACTAACGAAGTCGAATATATTTTTTTTATTAAAACATAAAGCAAAAACGCCACTAACTAATGAACACCCTACCATCATTAATGGCAATAAAATTGCGTATTCTAAAACGTTATCAAGTGTCGCTCTTTCGTTAAACCGATAATTTTCATAATCGATAAAAGTCAAATCTTTACTTAGTGATAACCACGATAAGAACAGCTGCAGTATTAGTAATAAAAATATCCGTTTTTTTTGTTTCATAATTGCACTTAAAATCTGAACTTTAAATATATTTGCTTTTTAATAATTGGTGTCAAATGCACTTTAGATTAGTGTTTCCATTAATGGCGATAAAGCTTCTTTGCTGCAACGAGTATCTAGCGTCAATATCTGCTTTCACCCATTATGCCAGAGGGTAAATAAAAAGCTAAATGGCGGCTAAAAACATGAGTAACAGTTTCACTATCTCATTATGCGATCTATCGAGCCGGTTCGACTAACTAAAATGTTTAACTATTTATTCCGCTTTATACGCTTTTAAAAAGCGGGCGACGGCTTTGTCAACGTGCTCCCGCACTTCGTCTTCGCTAATTTCCTCACTTGGCAGTAATACGGTTTTGATATGTAAACGTCCTTTAACCATTTCGATTAATAACTTTGCGGCAAATTCGGCGTCGTCTACATCAAGCATATTTTGCTGGTGCAAATGGGTTAAGTATTTCGCCAGCGGAATACTGCCTCGTAACGGGCCAAAATGATAGATAAGCTCACCTACTTCCGGCAATTTGGGCACAATATTGGTCACTAAGCGGAACAATTTCACCATGGTTTCTGATAAAAAACCTTGGGCAAAACCATAACACACCTGACTAAGCGCTTGTTGCGGCGGCAAGTCGTAATCAATATTAAGCAAAGTGCCCACTTGCACTTCGGCTTTTTCACGAATAACAGCAAGCAGTAGCTTTTCTTTATTACCAAACTCACTGTAAATATTGCGCCTTGAGCCGCCCGATTCGCTAATAATCATTTCAAGCGAGGTATTGTCGTAACCATGTTCTAAAAATAGCGTTTGTGCTACTGCGAGGATTTTTTTACCGCGCTCTGATAACGGTTTTGCATTTAAAATTTGTTCTAAACTCAAGACTGTACCTATTAATTGTAAAAACATGGTTGACTTTGGTACTACATGGTACCAAAATATTTGGTACTGCATAGTACCAAATTAACTTACTCAATTTGTGCTTATAAAATTAGCACCTTTTACAGGAACCGTTATGCGTTTATTTTACGTTGTTGCGTGTATTATCACGCTTGTTGGCTGTTCAAAAGAAATCGAACACTCTGAACCTCCTATCCGCCCAATCGCATGGACAGCGGTAAAAACCTCAAATTTTGAACAAGTGCGCACGCTTTCGGGCATTGTTGCCCCCGTTGAAAATGCCAGCTTAAGCTTTGAAGTAAACGGTAAAGTTGAAAAGGTGTTTGTAAAATTAGGTGATACGGTGAGTAAAGGCCAACCTCTTGCCAAGCTTAATCAACTCACATTTCAGTTAAGTTTTGAATCTGCATCAGCGCAGGTGAAACAAGCCGAAGCAACACTTCAAGAAGCGCAAAATGAATACGAGCGTTACAAAACGCTAAGTGAACAAGGTTTAGTATCAAAATCAGGTTTTGATAATTCAAAATCAGCGTTTGAATCTGCCAAAAGTGCTGTGGATGTTGCCAATGCTCAGCTCAACATTGCGCGCAAAAACGTGCAAGACAGTGAGTTACTGGCACCTTACGATGGTGTTATCACCAAGCGTTTAATTGAACCCTCACAGCAAGTTGCCGCAGGCCAATCAGTATTTGAAATTGAAGGCCAACACGGCTTTGAAGTACGTGTAATGGTGCCTGAGAGCATAATCCATGACTTAAACAGCGATATGACCTTAAAAGTAACCTACCCTGTAATGCCGCAACTTTCGATGAAAGGGCATATTTCAGAAAAAGGCACCCGCGCTGAATCTGCCAATGCCTTCCCTGTTACGGTTATTCTTGATGAAGAAAACGCTGTGCTACGTGCCGGCATGACTGCAGAAGTGGAATTTGTTTATCAAGGTGTTGGCCGCACTGGTTATACAGGCCCAAGTATTCGCATTCCAGTAAGTGCCCTTGGCGCCGACATCAAGCAAAAGGCATTTGTGTTTGTGTTTGACCCTAA
The DNA here is from genome assembly GCF_057367955.1 of Pseudoalteromonas sp. NS-SX12. Classification (NCBI taxonomy): domain Bacteria; kingdom Pseudomonadati; phylum Pseudomonadota; class Gammaproteobacteria; order Alteromonadales; family Pseudoalteromonadaceae; genus Pseudoalteromonas; species Pseudoalteromonas sp. NS-SX12. The sequence goes on from NZ_CM170635.1 coordinate 776,767, forward strand.
CACGCAACTATTAGAAAAACGCTTTGTGCAAACCGAAAACGTTATTAATAACCAAGTGATTATCTCGAACGGGTTAAAAGATAACGAGATTATTGCCACAGCTGGCATTGCGTTTTTGCGCGACGGGCAAAAAGTATCGCTGCTTGATAACGCCGTGCAGCGTTTTAACTAAGGAGCGGGAAAATGAATATTACCGCTTTGGCGTTTAATTATAAAAAACCCGTATTACTTGTGGTGGCGCTATTAATGCTAAACGGCATTTTTGCCTACTTCACCCTGCCCGCACAGGAAGATCCTACTATTACTATTCGTGAAGCCATTGTTAGCACACAATTTCCGGGCATGGCGCCGGACCGTGTTGAGCAATTGATCACGCGAAAGTTAGAAGAAGAAATCCGCAAAATTCCGGAAGTAAAAGAGATTAAGTCGTCATCTTCTACTGGACTTTCGACTATTCACGTAAAAATTTATGACCGATACTTTAACCTCGACAATATCTGGCAAGACTTACGCAACAAGGTGAATAATGCCCAAGGAAAGCTACCACAAGGCACCTTACCATCGTATGTAAATGATGAGTTTGGTGATGTGTCGGTGATCACCCTTGCGCTAACTGCCGATGGCTTTGATATGGCCGAAATGTACGATATTGCGCAGCATATTCGCGACACCTTGTACGGTGTTGAGGGCACTAAAAAAATTGAGATTTTAGGCGCCAAAGCCGAGCGTATTTACCTTGAAGCGTCAAACGCCAAATTGGCACAGCTTGGCATTTCGCCATTAGCACTCATTAGCGAGCTGCAAAAGCAAAATATAGTGCAATCAGGTGGCCGTGTTGATACCGGTAGCCGCAGCTTTATTATTGAGCCAACGGGTAATTTTAATAGTATTCCAGACATTGAAAATACCTATATTACCATTCCAGGTACTGAAGATTTTATCGCCCTTAAAGACATTGTCACGATTAAAAAAGGCTTTATCGACCCACCTGATAAACTGGCGTATTTTAATGGTAAACCAGCCATTTTCTTCGCTAATGCGATGCTGCCTGAATACAACATCTTAGAATTTGCACCGCGCTTTAAAGCCAAAATTGCGGAAATTGAACACACATTACCTATCGGTTATCAACTCGATATTGCCACCTATCAGGCCGACCAAGTTGAAAAAACCGTGAAAGGGGTATCAATTAATGTGCTACAAACACTGGCGATAGTGCTTGTTGTGGTAATTCTTTTCTTAGGGCTACGCACCGGCTTAATTGTAGGTGCTATTGTGCCGCTCGTAATGCTAGTAACCCTTGCCATTATGCAATACAGCGGCATTAAGCTTGAGCGCATGAGCTTGGCAACGCTGATCATTTCACTTGGTTTACTGGTTGATAACGGCATTGTTATTGCCGAAGATTTTAAACGCCGTTTAGAACAAGGTATCGATCGCTACAACGCTATGGTGCAAGGATGTAAAGAGCTGGCAGTTCCGCTACTCAGCTCGTCAGCCACCACCATTTTATTCTTTTTACCGCTAATGCTGGCGGAGCATGTTGCGGGCGAATACACCCGTTCAATTTCATTGGTAATTTTAATTACCTTGCTAAGCAGTTGGGTATTAGCGCTGACAGTAACGCCAATTTTAAGTTACTACTTTATTAAAGTGCCAAAAACAACCAGTAGCGATAGCAATGAATTTGGCAAACTAACCAGCTACTATGGGAAATATGAGCAATTTTTACATTGGGTGTTAAAACACAAAGCCCTGTTTATGGCGGCGATGTTTGTGCTATTTATTGGCGCTGGCGCATCAATGAAATTTGTTGCCAAACAGTTTTTCCCCAATTCGGATCGCACTCAAGTACTCGTCAACATCGATTTACCTCGCGGGACGTCATCGCGCGAAACTAATCGCCAAATGCAGGAGATTTTCACTTGGTTTAATAACAAAGAGCAGTTTGACTATATTGAAAGCTTCTCGGGCTATGTTGGCTTTAGCGGGCCGCGTTTTGTACTCTCACTCAACCCGGAAGACCCAGCTGAGAATAAAGGCTTTATTGTACTTAATGTAACGCCAGAAACAGATATTGCCTCGCGGGTGTTAGAACTTGATACGCAAATTGAAGCACGCTTTCCTAATGTATCAGCACGTGTGCGTAAAATGTTCTTAGGGCCGTCGGATTCGTCTATTTTAAAAGTGCAGGTAAAAGGCCCAGATAAAGAAGTCATTTACCAAAAAGCACAAGAAGTCATGGCTGTTTTAAATGCCGCGCCAAACTCATTGAACGTGCGTACCGATTGGGAAAATTTGATTACTAAAATCTCGGTTAAAGTAGACCAGCACCGAGCAAAACGTGCTGGGCTTACCTCAAGCGAAATCGCACAAGCCCTAGAAAGCTACTTTAGCGGCGGTGTAATTACTAACTTCCGGGATCAGGATGAAATTATTCCAATTGTGCTGCGCGCCGGTGAAAACGAGCGTAATAGCCTAGATAGATTGCGTACACTAAATATTTATTCTGAAAAGTCTGGCCGTGCCGTACCGCTTTTTCAAGTTGCTGACTTTGAGCCGATTAATCAATTTTCGATTATTCATCATGAAGATATGTTCCGCACCATTAGCATTGAAGCGCGCAACACTAAGCTTTCAGCGGAAGATTTTAAAGCCCTTGTCGATGAGCAAATTCAATTGCTTAAACACGACTTACCAGTTAATCACACCATTGAATACGACGGTGTAATTAAAGAGTCAAAGGCGGGACAAAAGGCGCTGAGTGCTAATATGCCGATGGTACTTGGCTTTATTATTATTTTATTGGTGGCGCAGTTTAATTCATTTAGAAAGGCCATGGTGATTTCGCTCACTATTCCCCTTTCATTTATTGGTGCGGTGATAGGTTTATTATTAATGCAAGCGCCCTTTGGCTTTATGGTAACACTTGGTCTTTACAGCCTTGCGGGTATTATTATCAACAATGCCATTGTATTAATCGACCGCATTGCAATTGAACAAACTGAAGGTAAAAGCGAGTATCAAGCCATTATAGATGCATGCTTAACACGCCTGCGCCCAATTGCGATGACCACCATCACTACCATGATGGGATTACTGCCACTGATTATTGGACAAGATCCGCTATTTTACGGCATGGCCTGTGTAATTGCCTTTGGTTTAGGCGTAGGCACGGTTTTAACCTTGGGTGTAGTTCCAGCGCTTTATGCTGGGTTCTACCGCGTTAAAAAGCAGGACTAATGCATGTAAAAAAGCACAAGAGTTTGCCTAGCGCAAACCTTGTGCTTTGCTACTAGAGATATCAGCGCATGCGCTAATTCTTTGAGGATTCAGAAAAAGGGCACGGAGGAAGCTGATAAATTACTTCCGACACGACCTGCGCCATAAGGAGTTGCTCGTCAGCGCGCACACCATTAACTGGCGTTAAAATCACTGAATCGACTCGCTGTCCGGTGATCACTTCAGCAAACACTAACGCCGTTAAATATTTACCCAATGGCGCAGCGTGATTGCCATCACTGGCATGAAGCCTAAGGTTAGGCATTAACTGCAAAACACTATCCCAAACAAGGCCGACTGGAGCTAGACAACTCGCCTGTTTCGCAACAATATTTGAATGCAGGCCATAAACATATTGCGCTTCTGTTGTATCGCCACGCTGCGGGTGCTCAGGAAATAATATCGGCATCACATTAAGCTCCTTTGCATTGGCTATCCATTTTTCTGCCGCCGTAGTTGAATACGTTGTCGTACGTGATTGTGAATATTTTTGCCCTTGCAAAATAAGGTGCGTCCAGTTGCCGCTTTCTAGCGCTTGAGTTGCACTGCTACTTCGAATGCTATCATCTAAAAAACCGCTACCAATAGTCTCAGATACTGTCTGCTTTTGAGGAGTTAACTGAGTAATCACCTTATTAATCTCAGCGCCTAGCCCTGCAACATGGCTATTGCCCGTTATTGCAACACGGTACGAATTAGCACTTTGATTGTTAGGAACTTCACCGTTGTATTTAGGCTTAAGTTGCCAGTTTATATCATCAATTGTTTTACTAATGTCATTGAGTGTTTTTGGTGAATCTGAACATGCAACCAATGCACATGAAAACATTAACCCAAATAATGCACGCATGTTAGTTCTCCAATGCCATACTCGATTGGTAAATTTCGTAAAGCGCATCTGATAAATAGTCTGACTCATGGGCAACCCCATCCAATTTTGAAAGCATTACTGGCGATACACAGCCATGCCAAGCCAAGGTTGACGTACCTGCACTCGTTGCAGTAACCGCAGGATCAGCAGCTTGTACAAACTGATCTTCGCAGCCATTTATTTTTAGCCAGTGTGTAAGTGTCGCATCTACACTGGCAATTTTTCCGTACTCTCGGCCGCTCATTGGTACATCTTTATCGCTCGGACTATGCAGGTGGTGAATAGCGACAGGGGTTTGTGTGCTGCAAGCATTAAAATCACCTCTAAATTGCCCAGCTAGTGCTACCACACCGCTTAGTTTTTCAGGAATGTGACACGCTAAGGTGTAAGCCATAAAACCACCAGCAGAATAACCGAAGATACGTGCTTTATCGCCTTCAACTGTATAATTGGCATGGGCGTAATCAATTAAATTGGCGATGTAATTGCTATCATCACTGATGTTTGCATCTGTATTGCTATCCCACTGCCATGCGCTACCGTTGCCATTTGGGCTAATTACTAAGTACCCTTTTTCTTCAAGCATATTTGCATCAAAAATACCGGCTACTTTTGCCATATATCCCGGTGCGCCATGTAAGGTAATAATTAGCCCTTTGTACTCTTTGCTCGTATCGCCAAAAACTAAGTTTTCTCGCCCATCCACAGTGACGCAAGTTGAACCTTCGGGAATAGCGCGCCCAGCACATAAAGTATCGTTGTTATTTGATTCAATAAATGGGGCGTTTACTTTTTTGTTTCCACCGCCACCACACGCTGAAATAAGGCATGTAGTTAGTACTAAAATAGGGGTTATTTTTTTCATTTTTTGTAATCTCAGTTTTGCCATAAAAAGCGAGATTAAAACTAATCAAAAGCTGTTATTGTTGCTTAATTAAGTTATGATAATTTGATAATGAAATTATAATAACTAGTAAAATCATAATGATAGAAGGTTCATTTAGCTTCGATGCTATTCAAGTTAATACGCAAACAAATACCCTAACCATCAATGGAAAGATGACTGAATGCGAGCCGAAGTTATTTGAGTTACTGATTTTTTTCTGCCGTAATAGCGAGCGGGCACTATCGCGAGACGAACTGATTGAACATGTTTGGCAAGGCCGAGTGGTGAGTGATGCTGCTGTCAATCGCGCAATTAGTCAGCTCAGAAAACTAATTGAGCCTGAACCCACAAAACCGATTTATATTGTAACGGTAAGCAAAGTGGGATATCGCTTTACGGTCACACCCAGTGCATTAACTTCAACTTCGCGCGAAAATGAAGTTAAGCAGCACCCGACTACACGCAAAAATAAGTGGCTAATTGGCTTAATTGCGATGATCGTGCTTATCATTTTCTCGATGATTACTTTTTTGAGTAAACCTAATCACCAGCTCAAATTAACAAATCGACACGTGCTTACAGAACAACTAGGCATGACGTTTAACCCTTATTTTGACGAGACTTCACAAACACTTTACGCCCTGCATAAAAGCAATAACGCTGCAATCAGTAAGGTAGTGAAGCTAGAACAAAACGGCAGCTTAACGCCCCTTGTAAACGATAATTTCTATTATACCGATGTAATCGCAAACGGCGATTTTCTATATTTGGCAAGGCTTTCTAATTTAACTGACCGGCAATGCAACATTGTTGAATTTAATTTAAGTACGCGGCAGATAACTCAATTACTTTCGTGTGGTACCAGCGTTGTGACCAATATGGCGCTCGATAGCAATAATCGTTTAGTTTATGCCTATCGAGAAAGTGCCTCGGCACCTTATAAATTAATGGCCTTTAATATTCGTACCGCTCGCCAGCAACAATTGAGCTTTCCCGACAATAGCGGAAACAGTTTGGGGCACCGCATATTTGCTATCAGCAATAATCAACTTGCTTATATAAATTACCATGCAAATAAACCCGATAGTTTAGTGATTAAAACGCTAAGTGATTCTAAGTCACTCTTTGAAGTACCCTTACTTGATCACGTGCAATCATTAAGCTGGTTTAATGATATTCTGCTTATTTCTGCAAAAGATGGGCTGTATCAGTTTAATCGCGAGCAAGGCACACTAGTCCAGCTAGACTACTCTGATACCTTTAACCGAATTTTTGCAAGTAAAAGCGTGCTTTTTGCCGAGCACTACGCCGTAATCTCAAACCTTTATCACATTACCGATAATCAAGCGCCTCAAGCCATTACCAAACGCCAAGCCAGCATTTTACAATTTGCACCATCCCCTACTAACGACCAACTCGTTTACGTTGAATCACTCAATGGTAAGTTGAGCATAAAACTTGCTGACAAACACACCAGCAAAACACTTAGTTTTGACAGTACCATTGAGTATGTCGGTAATATCGCATGGTCATTTGACGCAACTGCGCTTGTTGCCAATATTAACGATCAAATTTATCGCTACGATATGACCAAATCACTGTGGCAAAAGATAAATCACACATTTAATACGATTCACTTTGTTGGCTTTAATGCTGACAACCAAGTGTTTGTGAGTGCTGAGCAAAATCAAGAGTGGAATATATGGCAACTCGATTCGGCATCAAGCCAAGCCAAACAAATTACCTTTAATGGCGGCTACAGTTTCTACTTTGCTGAAAATACCCTTTATTACAGCAAATTTAGCCAAGATGGCTTATTTTCACGTGCTCTTATAACAAATGAGGAAAGGGTGTTAGTTAAAGATTTTGCACTATTACAGTGGCGCGATTGGCAGTATGTGAACAACAGCATTATTTATCGCACTAGTCTTGGTTATAAACGGCTAAATTTAGCCTCAAAACAAACAACTAGCATCAGCTCATTGGCAAAATATGGTCGTAATTTATGTCGCCAGTCTAACGTCAATCAGCAGTTTTTTTGCACATTACTGGATAACCAAATCAGCCAAATTTGGCAGATTGATATCAGTGAGAACGCGCACTAAAAAAGGCAACCTGATGGTTGCCTTACGCCATTTGAGAATGGGTTTGGTATGGATAACCTCACCTCGGGATCATAAAGTGTTAGTTATCTTCTAACCCCAAGCTTAGGTTAAATATAGGTTTAGGTTAGTTACATGCACCTTCATTTTGCCATACATCCCAAGGGCCTGAGTTTTGCTCTGGGTTTGCACCTTGGGTCCACCATTTAGCTGAGTACAAACGGCCATTGTAAGATGCTTGCTCTCCAGTTAGAAAGACTGTGCCGGCACTCCATGCAACCACACCGTTACAACCTGCGCCAGTATCACCGCTTACAACTACTGATTGGCTTTTTGAGTGACTTAACCCTTCACTATCAGCAACCGTTAAACTTACGGTATAGCTGCCCGCTTTGGTATAATTATGGTTCGGATTGGTAGCGTTACTCGTTGTGCCGTCACCAAAGTCCCATGCATAGCTTACAACGCCTTTATCATCTGTAGCGGTTTGGCTAAACGCTACCGTTAATCCAGTTGCACTAAACGTAAAGTTTGAAACAGGCGCTTGATTTGCGTTGCCATCGCCACTGCATTTACCTGTGTTTTTCCAAACATTAGTATATACATCTGGCTGCGCCCCCGTTGACCACCAAGTTGCTTCGTATTGATTGCTTTGATAAGCCACTTTATCGCCCACTTTGTACGCTTTTGACGCCGACCAATTCGCTAATCCGTTACATCCACCGCTTGAACCATCACTGATTGTGACGATGCTTGATTTACGATTAGTTTGGCCTTTAGTATCAGTAACCGTGAGGCTTACGGTATAATCGCCAAACGTATTGTAGGTATGGCTAGGATTTTGGCTGCTGCTAGTCGCGCCATCACCAAACTCCCATGCGTAACTGGTTATGCCTTTGTCATCAGTCGAGCTATCAGAAAATTGTGCAGTGTTGCCAGAAACTTGTACCGCAAAATTGGCAACAGGCTTTGCATCGCCTGTACCGCCGCCACAACTGCTACTCGCTAAATAATCATACGCTGCTTTGGCTTGCACGATACCATGGCCATAAGAGGTATCGCGTCCTGCTGCACCTTTATCTTTTGCCGTTGTGTTTAATGCATCACGAATTTGCTGGTTAGAACAGTTTGGAAAATGGCTCCATACTAATGCTGCCACACCTGATACATGTGGCGTAGCCATTGATGTACCGCTAATGCTTTTGTAGCCACTGTTAATCCATGTTGAATTCACACTCACACCTGGCGCAGCAATTTCTACTTGGCTGTTATATTGTGAGAACGATGCTTTACTTTCACCGCTATTCACCGCAGCAACCGATACCACTGCATCGTATGATGCAGGATAACTCATCGAACTATTTCCGTCGTTACCCGCTGCTGCAATATGCAACATACCTTGCGCATAACTGTTTGCAAAAGCTTGGCGCTCAGCACTTGATTGACCCGAACCACCTAAACTCATACTGGTCACATTGGCGCCCGCTTGCTGACATTGCTCAATCGCACGAATTAAATCAGAACCGTAAGCCCAGCGTCCTTGGTCGTTAAACACTTTAACAATATGAAGGCCTAACTGATTAGAAGGATTTACCCCAACGACGCCTTGGCCATTTCCGCCAATTGCCGCAATAGTACCCGCAACATGCGTACCATGGCCGTTACCATCGTTATACCAGTTACCAGTATCATTACTGCCATAACCATCATTACCTGTGATGCCGTTTGATGGTAAGTCTGGATGACCCAATTGATAACCGGTATCCATAATACATACTTTGCGATTACCTGTGAGGTTGTCACTTAGTTGATTCGCCTGCACCATACCAATACCGTAAGGGGTGCTTTCTGCAAGTAAATAGCGTTTTGGATCAACCTCCACCGATTGCACATCACTGCGACTCAATAATTGCTCTCGCTCAGCTTGAGTTAGTTTAAGTGCTACCGAATTAGTGCTCGGTAATACATGAATTGCCTGAGACGTAACACTGCTTGCTAACGATTGCAGTTTATTAAGCTTAAAAGCCTGTTGTTGCTGTGCATCTGCTGTAACCGGTAACCCCATTTTCAGTGAATCAGATTTAAGGGTAACGATAAATCGCTCTGAACTATCGGTATCAAGCGACACTTTATCCGCCGCAAGTGCTGTGCCTGCGAAGGTACTGCAAAGTAATAAAGCCTGTGTTGTTTTATTAAATTTTGCTTTCATAACGTTTGCCTTTTTGTTGTTGTGAAGTCATGTAAATAGTTAACAAACCATTTACAACACTCAAAAAAGCAGAAAAAAGACAGCGTTGTCAATTTTAATTATCAATGTAAACAAATGAAAATAAATGCAAAAGCTGGCACGTAAAATTGGCTTTACAAGGTGAGATAGTGTTTATTTGTACCTATTAAAGGGTTTAAAACGAAGAGCAAAAACTCTACCCAATTTAAATGTAAATTTATTGTTACTTTGGATATAGCGAAATCATCTTTTAAACACTTTTTAGGTACAAAAATAATCTATTAATAATCAAGTGAACGTACAGTTTAAGTTATCAACGATTTATCAAAACACGTATTATGCCGTTCGCAATTTAAATTCGCCGTTATTCATTTTTCAGCAATACAAAATAACTGACCGACTAGTATGAACCCATCAACAGGAAGCATACAGAGGTCGCCATGACATATTCAGATTATCAAACAGTTCAACCCCGTATTGAATACGCCGGTTTTTTTAGACGCTTTGCCGCACTTATTTTAGATGGATTACTTTTTTCACTGGTAATTGCCGCATTCGCTTTTACCTTCTTCGATGATTATTTGCCATGGACGCCACTAAACTTCTTCGACTTTAAAGAGTTTATGAATCACGAAGTACTGCCTTTTATACTTACCGTAATGTTTTGGGTATATAAAGCAGCAACCCCAGGCAAAATGGCAGTAGACAGCAAAGTAGTTGATGCCGAAACGGGCGCGAAACCAACCGTAGTGCAAAGCATTATTCGTTATGTTGGTTACTATGTTTCGGCGTTACCGCTTGGTTTAGGCTTTATTTGGGCAGCCATTGATGAGAAGAACCGAGCATGGCATGACTTACTTGCCGGTACTGTGGTTGTAAAACACGCCTAGTAGAATGACTTAATTCAAGTTAAATATAAATAGACTTCCTAATCTTGGCCCGCGTTAAGCGGGCTTTTTTATATGCTGCTGTAAAAATCGAATAAATAAATCGAGCTTAGAAGGCAGCGCCCGATTATGACCATAAAGCGCCCAAATCCCTTCTTCTTTATCGCGATAACTCGGTAATACTTCAACCAAATCGCCCCGCGCTAATGCGTCGCCAACGTAATAATCAGGCAGTTGCGCAAGCCCTAAACCACTTATTGCAGCATCTAATAAACTCACGCCTGAGTTACACTTTAATCGCCCGTTTACGCGAATATTGCGCCCCTTTCCTTGTTGTAAAAAACGCCAATATTGATTACTGCCAACCAAGCATTGATGCATAGCAAGCTCAGATAAAGTATGTGGCTCGCCATGGGTTGCAATATAGTCAGGGCTTGCACAAACAAACATTTGTCGTGTTGCGAGCTTTTTTGCAATCAGGTTTGAATCGTTTAGGTGACCTAAACGAATAGCAACATCAATACTGCTATCGATTAAATCGAGTTTTTGGTTGGTTAACACTAAGTCGACTTCAATTTGCCCATGCAACGCTAAAAATTCATTCACCAGCGGCGCAATATAGCGCTCACCAAAGGTAACCGGAGCGGTAACGCGAATTTGTCCACTAATACCGTGCTGAATATTACTCACATTAAGCTCTGCCAGCGCTAAGCCTTCCACCAGCGGTTTACAGTCATAATAATATTGCTGCCCCATTTCGGTGAGTGACACCTTGCGCGTTGTCCGTTGCAATAGTTTAACGCCTAAGCGTTGCTCTAGTGCTTTGACTTTACGGCTCACATTAACCACAGAGCTGCCTAGTTTATCTGCTGCCGCGGTGAAACTTTGTGTTTCTGCCACCGCAACAAATTCACTTACTCCAGTCCAATCCATTCTTTTTTAACCTCTTCGCTATTCTGAACACATTATTACATATATGAAATAATAATTTTCAATTTAGGGTGATTATCTTTTAATAAGAAATAAATAAACTAGTTACCAACAAAGTAGCAAATGAACTAGCCTTAAAAGCTTCTGCTAGTTCATCAAATCACATATGGGAAACATATTATGGCGTTAGATCTTAAACCAGGCCAAACATCAATAAAATCAAAAGCTGCGGTAGCTTGGGCAGCAGGCGAACCATTAAAAATGGAAGAAGTAGACGTACAACTGCCAAAAAAAGGTGAAGTACTTATTCGCATCATTGCAACAGGTGTTTGCCACACCGATGCATTTACACTTTCAGGTGATGATCCTGAAGGGATCTTCCCATCAATTTTAGGCCATGAAGGTGGCGGTATTGTTGAAATGGTTGGCGAAGGCGTAACAAGCGTTTCAGTAGGCGATCATGTAATCCCCCTTTACACCGCTGAATGTGGCGAATGTAAGTTCTGTAAATCGGGTAAAACAAACCTCTGCCAAGCAGTACGTGAAACACAAGGTAAAGGCTTAATGCCAGACGGCACGACTCGTTTTTCACTTAATGGCGAGCCAATTTACCACTACATGGGTTGCTCAACTTTCTCTGAGTTCACAGTACTGCCAGAGATTTCTCTTGCAAAAGTAAACAAAGAAGCGCCACTAGAAGAAGTGTGTTTACTAGGCTGCGGTGTAACGACCGGTATGGGTGCAGTGCTTAATACTGCAAAAGTTGAAAAAGGCGATACCGTGGCGATTTTTGGCCTAGGCGGTATTGGTTTATCGGCAATTATTGGTGCTCGCATGGCTGGTGCAAGTCGCATTATTGGTATTGATATCAATGAATCAAAATTTGATTTAGCAAAGCAACTTGGTGCTACCGATGTGATCAACCCACAAAACTTTGATAAGCCAATTCAAGAAGTAATTGTTGAAATGACTGACGGTGGTGTTGACTACTCTTTTGAGTGTATCGGCAATGTAAACGTAATGCGCCAAGCACTTGAATGCTGTCACAAAGGTTGGGGTGAATCGGTGATTATTGGTGTTGCCGGTGCAGGACAAGAAATTTCTACGCGTCCATTCCAACTTGTTACAGGTCGCGTATGGCGTGGCTCTGCATTTGGTGGCGTGAAAGGTCGTTCAGAATTACCAGGCATTGTTGAGCAGTACCTTGCTGGTGACTTTGGCCTACAAGAGTTTATTACGCATACCATGTCACTTAATGAGATTAACGAGGCGTTTGAGCTAATGCACAAAGGCGAAAGCATTCGCTCTGTAGTGCATATGGATAAGTAGCTTAAACTCACCGCAATTTTAGTTAAAGCGCCTGACAAATGTTAGGCGCTTGTAAAAGGAAACAACATGTCATTAGAAGTGATAAGTAAAGCCAAAGTGTGTGGCGGTTGGCATAAACAATACAGCCACAAATCTATCAGCTTAAATTGCGACATGCGATTTGCCCTATTTTTACCGCCAAATGCATCAGCAGAAAGCCCCGTTCCCGTTCTTTATTGGTTATCTGGTTTAACCTGTACAGATGAAAACTTTATGCAAAAAGCGGGCGCATTTAAAAAAGCTGCTGAACTTGGCATTGCAATTGTTGCTCCCGACACCAGCCCCCGAGGTGACGATGTTGCCGACGATGAAGGCTACGATTTAGGTAAAGGCGCTGGGTTTTATCTCAATGCGACACAAACGCCGTGGGCAAGTCATTACAAAATGTATGACTATATTGTGAAAGAGCTACCCGCGTTAGTGGAACAGCACTTTCCGGTGACTCAAACAAAATCGATTTCAGGCCACAGCATGGGTGGACATGGCGCATTAACTATTGGCCTTAAAAACCAATCTCAATACCGCTCTATCTCAGCGTTTAGTCCCATTACAAACCCAATGAATTGCCCTTGGGGACAAAAAGCGTTCACACAATATTTAGGCTCGAATAAAGAGTTTTGGCGCGAGTACGACGCATCTGAACTATTGGCAAGTGCTCAATCAAGATTACCTATACTGGTTGATCAAGGTGACGCTGATAACTTTTTGCAAGAGCAACTAAAGCCTGAAAACCTAATTGCTGCTGCGAAGCAAAGCGATAGTGAAATAGAACTTCGTATGCAAGCAGGATACGATCACAGTTACTTTTTTATTCAAAGCTTTATTGACGAACATATTGCGTTTCACAGCAAATATCTAAAGGCGTAGATATTTTGTTTAAAACGTAATGACTAGGGTCTGTTGATCTTTGCTGTTCTATTTTTGTTCTTTTTGAGCGTACTTTTATCGCGGCGCTAGATGTGTGGCCTAGTAATCTAAGCGAATATCGAGCAAAGCTTCCGCGTCCTGCTCTCGCCCCTTACCTACATCCATATAGGCAACAATGAGAAAAGTGCGCTCAAAAGAACCATTCGGCAGCGCTTGATTGGCTTTTCTACTGTGTTATCGGCTGGCTCACATAGAATAACTATGCAACGCAGCCTCTGCCTTGTATAAAACCCAATCAAACTGCTGCAAAAACGAACTTGAAAGGTCAACAGACCCTAAAAAGTGCAAGCTAACTTGCACTTTTTAATTGCGTACGCAGTGAAATATTTTTGAGCCAACACCCCAGCGCTGGGAAAAACATCACCAGAACCAACACACCGTCAGTAATAATAATGGTTGCCGAATATAGCATGGCAATCCAATCGACACTGCCTTGTTCAACTACCATGTAATATCCATTTACCAAGAAATGAGCTGCGCCGTTATAGAGCAATATCATCACCATAATATCGACAGCATCCAAAAAAGGGTTGGCTTGTTTGCACATGCGTTGCACCACTAACATCACTAAAATGGCGGTTAAACTATCGAGTAACGTATAGCTTACCGCAATGGCACGAAAGCTATCGCCTTCATCAAAATATCGGTAAAAGTCATTTACACCGGCCATTAACAAGTCGGTTGATGAATATGACAATGCAACAATAGCAAATGCGAAACACACAAATTTAGGCACTTGCTGTTTAAGGTATTTTAAATAGGTTAAGCCCGCAGCAAGTAACATTAACCAAGAATACAGAGCTGCAATTTGGCTGCCAAACGCAACATTATTTTCGCCAACACCGAATATAGACCAATACCAATCAACAAATGATTCGTACACAGCTACTGCTCTTTAGGTTTTTGACTTTTGTTGTATTTTACGCGAGTGGTAAACAATACAAACGCAATATACCAACTGAAAAACGCCAGAATAAACACCACCAACAAGGCCGGACTAACCGTATCTATCATAATATAAACAACTACTTTATTGCGTTAAGAGAAATGAAAGTGGCGATATTGTATCACTTGCCAATGACGTTTAACAAAAGCGAGCAGCAAATATTGAGCGCGGTGGTTGAGCATCAATCGTTCGAAAACCGAATCTGTATATGCTCAAGTCAGATGCGATAAGTAGATTTTAAATTATAGTGTAAAGACCCAAAACTCAGTTTCAAGACGTCAAACTGAGTTTTAGTTGGCGGTTTCTAACTACTTGCATACCCGCCACAACTTATTATGTGTGAGGTTTGCACATTCGGTTGCTGTAATGATGTAACACGATTAGTTAGTGACAATACATTGATTTTCCCAGCTTGCGGTGAATCATCTAATGCAAGCAATGCTATTTTAACCATTTTCATAATAACTATTTCACGGTTAAAACTTAATTTTCAACACGATTATATTTGTCTGAAAGTCTTATAATATCGTCTTCACTTAAATAATCACCTGTTTGAACCTCTATCAGTTCTAAATCTACATCAGTTGAATTCTCAAGACGATGTGTCGCACCAATTGGAATGTAAATTGATTCATTTTCTGAAACCAAACGTTCAATTCCATTAATTTTAGTTTTAGCTACTCCCTTAACAACGATCCAATGTTCCGCTCGGAATTGATGTTTTTGCAATGAAAGCTGACCTCCTGGCTTTACTGTCACACGTTTAACCAAAAAGTTGTCACCCACATCTACTGTATCGTACTTGCCCCAAGGCCGATAGACTTCTCGGTGTGAGCTATACTCCAGTCTATTCTCCTGAAATAATCTAGCAACGATCTGTTTAACATCTTGAGCTTGATCTCTACTAGATACCAATAGCGCATCTTTTGTATCAACAATAACCAGATCTTCAACACCCAGTGTTGCGACAAGTTTATTTTCCGCAATAATTAGTGAGTCTCGCGTTTTTTCGGCAACCACATCTCCTTTAATAACATTACCTTGCTGACATTTTCTACTTTCATTCCAAAGCGTATTATAACTGCCTATATCCGACCAAGAACACGATAATGGAACTACAGCAGCACATTTTGTTTTTTCCATCACAGCGTAATCAATAGATTGGCTCGGCAACATCGAAAAAGCTTCAGTCTTTACTCTTATAAAATCTAGATCGCTTATCGTATTCTGAGCAGCATTTTTACAACCAGTATAAATACAAGGATGGAACTTATTCAGCTCTTCAAGGTACAACCTAGCCCTAAATAAAAATATGCCCGTGTTAAACATATATCTGCCTGCGTCAACATATGTTTGCGCCATTTCGATATTCGGTTTTTCAATAAAATTGCTGATTACAAATCCATGTGATTGTTCAATACTATTTCCTGGTTCAATATACCCATAACCAGTCTCTGGTGTCGTCGCTGGTACTCCCAATGATACTAAGTAATCTTTTTTTGCTACATTTAATGCATGGTTTACCGCAGTATTAAATACGTCTTTATCATCAAGACTATGGTCAGCTGATAGCACTAATAAGTAAGGGTCTTTGTGGCTTTTTAAAGCATGAAAAGCAGCCAAAGCTATTGCTGGCGCAGTGCTTTTGCTTTCTGGCTCTAACAGTATTTGGGCATTTTCAATAGCCAAGTGTCTAACCTGTTCAGCCACTAAAAATCGATGGGATTGATTACATATTATAAGCGGCGCAGCATACTCTTTTGACAATACTCGATCTAACGTATTTTCTAACAAGCTAAATTCGTTAGTTAAATTTAAAAACTGTTTAGGGTAATCAGCCCGAGAAAGTGGCCATAGACGAGTACCTGAACCACCAGCAAGAATGACCGGTATAATCATGTTAACTATTACGATGAAAAGACAATAAAGGGAGAGATTCTAGCAGCTCTCCTGGTAAGGAGTCACCTTCAACGCAGTAAAAACACTTTAAATAGGCTAACTACTTGCATACCCGCCACAACTTATTATGTGTGAGGTTTGCACATTCGGTTGCTGCGAAGATGTAACACGATTAGTTAGTGACAATACATTGATTTTCCCAGGTTGCGGTGAATCATCTAACGAGTAGCAATAGCCATTTTCAATAGCGAGCATCTCATCAAGCGCAAACAAAAATGGCAGTTTTTCTGGAGTTGAATAATCAATAAAGTGGCGTTGACAAGAATACTGCCACGTACGTTGCAAGCTTGCATCAAGGTCTTGGCTATTTGTCGATGTCGATATAGGTGTGTGATGTAGAAATCGACCAAATGCTTTTTTACAGAACGTTTTATACTCTCGCGTGTGTAATATGAACGCGTGCCACGCAAGATCAACCGCTTTTGATGGCATTGCAACTGGCTGCCCTTTTGCCATATGACAAATCAAAAAATACTCGCGTAAATTCGCTAATACTAGTTCACATTGCTCATCAGAAAGCGAACTGTACTTTGCACGCAATGTTTGCTTAATTGCGCTTGGAAATTCAACATGCTCAATATATTTTTGCTGACTACTTTTAGAACCAATCGCAAAATATAAGGTACTGATAATACTAAGCAACATACAAATAATAATAAATGCAGACATAATGCCTCAAACTGCTTTTTTAAAACTACGAAAGATATAGTACTTATATTATTAACCTAATTTACATAAAAAGTAACAACTATTTTACTTTTAATTGTAATGAGCTAATTACAATTGGATTTATTTTTAAAATTCAATAGCTTAAATTATTACAAAGTGATATTTTTGAAGCAGTCACACTTATACAGCGCGTAATGCGCTATTTGTGTCGCTGTATGTGAAATGTGTTTAGCGTGGTGTAACAATCACGTAAGCGGTATCGCTAGGTGATCATAGATGGCAATAAATTTAGTATGGTTTAGAACTATCACAGTGCCAACAAAAATCAAATGCTGCCCCGTTTAGTTCGGTACAGTGAGTACATTGCCAATCAGGCTGTGTACTCTCTAACGTGATCTGCGCCACTATCTCTTTCGCTTGCTTCACTTGAAACTGTGACGCTACCCAAACCTCGGGCCATGTCTCAAAACAAGGAATTTCGCCACGCCCACCCGCTGCATACTGATTTTTAATTTGCGTTTTAATACCGGCATTTTGCAATGCAGTACTTACATTAACCACTAAGGTCAAATTTTCATGGGTGTATACAAGTGTCATTTAATTTCCTTTTGCATTGGCACACAACGTAGCACTGCACCGGTTGGCGATTCATAGTTGCGTGGCGTATCAGCAATAAAACCATAGGCACTGTAAGCATTTACCGCATTTAGTGTGGCGTCAAGAAATAGCGTTGTTAAACCGTGCGCTTTCGCTTTTTTCTCTAAAAAAGTCAACATAGCGCGCGCTAATCCCAAACCAAAATGCGACGGCAAAACAAAAATGCCATCGATTTGTCCTGTCGTAAGATCTACTTTACCAGTGCCAACAATTTCGTTGCCCATTTTTGACACATAAAATGAATTTACAATCATGTCGGTGATCACTTTATCGGCGCTAACGCCGGTCCACAAATCAAGTTGTGTGCTATCATACGCATCTTTACAGCCAGCCAAAATTGCTTGTTTTCGTACATTAAGCACCGCTGTAACATCTTGATGTTCGGCTTTTCTAATTATGACTGTCTGTTGCAATTTAACGATTCCTTTATCCATTTAAGAAAGTGAAATGACCTACGAGCAAGCATTAAATCAACTCATTACTTACGGCAGCGATATTAATAATGCATATCGTTTACTTGCTCAACAAACACAGCAACAAATCTTGCCGTTAAAAGTTTATAAACAACACCTAAAACATGCACTTAGTTTATATATCTCAGCGCAAATTGATGACGATGATTTAACACTGTGGGCGACCGTACTAATCAATCAAACAGCAATCGATACCAATGAAATCGACGACTTTCTTTTTGCGCTAACTAACGATGACATGATGGGTGGAATTTCACCTGCGTCAATCAAAAAAATGTATTCACTTATAAAGTGAACACCACAAACTTGATTTACATTATATTGTTTTAACAAAAAAGCAGATAAACTACGGGTTATTCATAACTTACAAAGTGTTCTTATGCGAAGCAAGGGACAAATTAAAAGCGAATTAATCACAATTCCAATACTACTGGTTGCCATCGTTTTGGTAATTGCCGGACACTTTATTATGAAACCCATTTTTTACGATAAAGCGTGGGCAGAATACAGTCTTGCAGCACTGCCATTTTTAATGTTTGCATTGGTCATTTTAGCGTTTAAATTAGCACTAAAAAACGACCAAAAAGAAAGCGATAGCGAACAACCTTAAATGTCAGTACAACTGCCATCATTTACTACAGCGAGCATTCCCAGTGCGCCGCGCGCTATCGCAAAAGGCAGCTCGTTAGCCAATCTACTAAACGATAATGCCATTTGCTTTATGGCGCGCAATATCGAACTAGTCTATGACAAATTTAATAGCACGCAGTTTGTTGAAGCCTGTCGTTTAGCACCGAGTGATTTGGCATTAATGGCAAAAGGCCAATATATCGCAGCTACGTTGCATCAATACCTTCCCTCACATTACCAAACTGCGATTGATATTTTATTACGTACCTTGATTGATGCTGACGAAAGCTCAGAAGAATTCGGACTGGCGGGCTTTTATTACTTACCTTTTAGCTTTTACATCGCAAACTACGGCTTAGATGCAAAATACAATGATGGAAGCGACCCGTTCGATGTATCAATGCAAGCGCAATATCAGCTTACTCAACGTTTTAGCGCTGAGTTTTGCATTCGGCCTTTTTTAATAACGCAACAAGCGCGTACCCTTGAAACCCTGAATGAATGGCAATTTGATAGCAACCGACATATTCGCCGTTTAGTGTCAGAAGGTACTCGGCCAAAGCTACCGTGGGGAAAACGATTACCTGCGATTATTAGCGATCCAACACCCATTTTACCCTTCTTGTGCCACTTAAAAGACGACGCCAGCTTGTACGTTAGGCGCAGCGTAGCCAATAGTTTAGGAGATATTGCCAAAGATCATCCGGAGCTAGTTTTCGATCTGCTTGATTCTTGGGTAGGTTCAGCTAACACTGAGCTCAAATGGCTTATTCGTCATGCTGTTCGTTACTATGCCAAAAAAGATCATGCTCGCGCACTGGCACTAAGAATTGCCGCTAAATAACACGCACCTTTGCGCATTAGCTATATTAATTGGTTCAAATAAGTTCTTTTCGTTGGTGACAACTCGCTAAACTCATTTATAGTGATGAGCTTAATGCCAGAGTTAGAGGTTTTACAATGGATCAGATTACGTCGCTGCTTAACACTATAAATTCAGAATGTCGAAGCTTGTTTGGTCAAGGCCAAGTTGCAAATTACATTCCTGAACTTGCCAAAATTAAGCCTCAGCAATTTGCTATGGCGGTGCTCACTGTCGATGGTGAAATCTGCACTACTGGCGATGCCAAAACACGCTTTAGCATTCAGTCTATTTCAAAAGTATTAACCCTTTCGCTCGCGCTACAACGTTATGGCGAATCACTGTGGCAGCGTGTTGGAAAGGAGCCATCTGGCACCGCGTTTAACTCGCTAATTCAGCTTGAGATGGAAAACGGCGTACCGCGCAATCCGTTTATCAATGCAGGTGCGCTTGCTGTATGTGACGCACTGCAATCACGAGTAAGTGCCCCACTGCATCATTATTTAGAAACGGTGCGTCAGCTTTCAGGCAATAGCAAAATTAGCTTTAATAAATCGGTTTCAAAATCAGAGTTTAAGCATCGTTTTCGTAATGCGGCAATGGCAAACTTAATGAAATCATTTAATAATTTTGATAACGATGTAGACGCTGTGCTCAGTAATTACTGTAAGTACTGCGCCATCGAAATGAACGTAGTAGAACTGGCTAAAACCTTCAGCTTTTTAGCCAATAAAGGGGTTTCACAAACCACAAAAGAGACCTTTATTTCACGTAAGCAAAACTCACAAATGAACTCTTTAATGTTTACCAGTGGTTTGTATGATGCTGCGGGAGATTTCGCTTATCGTATTGGTATGCCAGGTAAATCAGGTGTCGGTGGTGCGATTTTAGCCGTAGTGCCTGAGCGTTACACTGTGGTTGTTTGGTCACCTGAATTAAACCAATATGGTAACTCGGTAGCCGGCTTACATGCCCTAGAACTATTTGCGAAAGAAATGGAAATACAGCTTTTCTAAGCGATTAACACTCTTTTGGCTGGCTCAAATACTCTAACGGCTGGCCTTTTGTCTCGGGTAAAAAGCGCATAATGAGTAGCAGTGCAAACAGAGCAAATACACCATAAATTAAAAATGTGGTTGCCGCCCCTAAGGTTGCCAGCTCCCACGGGAAAACCAGCTGCACTAAAAAGCTCACAAACCCATTGATGAGTGCCAATAGCGAAATACCGATACTGCGCAATTCGCTCGGAAATACCTCAGAAAAGAACACCCACATCACAGGACCTAACGACATCGCAAACGATGCTACAAAGGCTGTTATACCAAAAAGCACAAGACCTGCATTGATGTCAGTCGCGCGCATTAACAATTCACTGCCCACTTGCCTATATTGCTGCTCACCAATCGCTTCGATAACTGCATTTTTAAACGCAATGTCAGACCTATAGATTTTAGATAAAAGAGGTGACAAGCTTGAGGCTTTTAGATTTTGGTGAGTTGTCACTAACGCAGCGACATCTTTATCATTAATTTGATACGTTGCCTGCTTAAAACCATAACTGCAAATAAACATACTGGCACATACTCCCACCAAACCAACGGTTAGTAATGGCTTTCGCCCAAATTGGTCAATGGTGATCAGCGCAACAAGGGTAAATAGCACATTAATCGCACCAATCCAGCTTGCTTGTAAAAACGCGGCATCAGTACCGATACCACTTTGCTCAAAAATCACCGGCGCATAAAAAAAGATAACGTTAATGCCTGATATCTGCTGCGCAATCGCTAAGGTAATTCCCATTAACAAAGCCAGTCGCACCTTACTTGTGAAAAGCCCTTTTAAACGGGTAAAAAACGCGCTTTGTTGGTGTTCAATTACGCTAATTTCTTGTAGCTGCGCATCCACTTCCGTTTTAGAAAATAACCGATTAAGTACCGCTTTTGCATCGGCTTGATGATTTTTAAGCACTAACCAGCGCGGGCTTTTTGGCAGCCAAAATAATGCGAAAAACCACACCATTGCTGGTAGTAATTCAAGCGCTAACATAAAGCGCCATGTTTCAGCGTGCATGCCTAACAAGGTTAATGTATTCCCCTCGGCATGCCCTAACTGTAGCAATACGTAATTTGAGAAATACGATACCGATAAACCAATCACAATATTTAATTGGTTTATCGACACTAACCTACCGCGCGATTTAGCTAAACTAATTTCCGCAATGTACATTGGCGTAATAAGCAATGAACAAAATGCCAATCCACCTAAGAAACGCGCCAGTACTAAGCTTTCAAAATCACTGGCGATTGCAGAAAAATATGCGGAAACAATATATAACAAGGCCACCGCAATTAAGGTATTCCGGCGGCCAAAATGGTCACTTAAAAACGCGGCAAAAAAGCTGGCAATAATCGCACCTAATGTGGGCGCACTCACCACTAACCCTTGTTGCCATTCATCGAGAGAAAATTGCTCTGAAATAAAGCCAATTGCACCGGAGATAACCGAGGCATCAAAACCAAATACAAACCCACCAAACGACGCAATAAGCGCAAACTTGGCTGAGGGAGAGATCCGATTAGCCAGCACGCACAGCTCCAAGCGAGTCGCGAACCACTAGTTCAGGTTTAAACAAATGTGTGATTTCTGTATTAATTTTTTGCTGATAAATATTACTAAGTACCCAATTCGCCGCCATTTCACCCATTTTTGCAATCGGGTTATCTACTGTGGTCAGTTTTGGATATAAATAGCGGGCAAATAACACATTGTCGAAGCCTATAATCGATAAATCTTCAGGAATACTTAGCCCATTTTCACGGGCAGCAGTCATTGCGCCAGACGCCATTTCATCATTTGCACAAACCAGTGCGGTAAACGAATCATTGGCCGAGCGCAGCACGTTAAACCCTTCTTGCCCTTCCGGTTCGTGATAACCACCTTCAAAACATAAGTCACTATCAAATGAGATATTAGCCTCTTTAAGTGCTTGTTTATGGCCTGCTAAACGTTGCTGTGCATCTTCTTTAAAATGAGGACCGCTGATGTAGGCGATTTCAGTATGCCCTTGTTCAATTGCCGCTTTGGTCGCTAAATAACCACCTAATTGGTTATCAAGTACAATGCAACGCTCTTGCAGAGATTCGATATCGCGGTTGATCAGAATGATCTCGATATTATTATCGAGTAACGATTTTAAATAGTCTTCAGATACTGCCTCGGCGTTTAAAATTAAGGCGTCGCAACGACGGCTAATCAAAAACTCAATAGCTTGTTTTTCTTTTTCAGCTTCACTGTGACCTGCGGTTATCACCACATGTTTGCCGGCATCACGCAGCATGGATTCAATTGAGCTCATCATGTCGCCAAAAAATGAACCATGCAGCTCTGACACCAATAATCCCACACTATTAGTGCGATTAGAGGCGAGTGACTGTGCAATCGCATTAGGTTTGTAGCCAAGCGCGTCCATTGCTTTGTGCACTTTTTCTTTTGTGCGCTCGCTCACTCGGGCATTACCGTTAATCACTCGTGAAACGGTCGCTAATGATACGCCAGCGGCTTTTGATACTTCGTAAATAGTTGCCATAAAAAAGAAAACTGTGTCTACATTCAATAAATTTAATGGTTATTAGTTTGAATTTCTAGCGTTTATTAGTGCTTTGTACGCAAGCGCGCTTTGCTTTAATGTGCGTTTTTGCGTTTTATAATCAACATGCACTATGCCAAAGCGCTTAGTATACCCTTCTGACCACTCAAAGTTATCTAATAAACTCCACACAAAATAGCCTTTTATTGGCACACCGTGCTGAATTGCTTGTTCAACCGCCAATAAATGTTCGTCAATGTAATCAATACGTGCCGGGTCATTCACTTCACCATCCAAAATGTCATCATCAAACGCCGCGCCATTTTCAGTGATATAGATATTTGGTAATTCAAAGCGTTTATTTAAGTCAGTCAGTAAATCAAAAAAAGCACTTGGTACAACTTCCCAGCCCATTGCTGTTTTTGCGTATTCATTTGTATTTACTTCTTTAAACAGCACATTGTTTCCCGCTTGATACACCTTGCGGGTGTAATAGTTAATACCTATAAAATCGAGTGGTGCAGCGATAATTGCCATATCGCCTTCGGCAATTTCTGGTTTTACATCATCTGGCAATAAGTCAGCAATATCTGGATATCGCCCTTCAAGTAGCGGCGTTAAATACCACAAGTTTAAATACTCATCGGCATGACGACAGGCAACTGCATCTTGGTCTGAATTGGTTAATGGGTAACACGGCGAGAAATTAAGCACAATACCGTTTTCAGTACTTGGGCTTAAACGGTTTAATACTTCCATCGCTAAGCCATGTGCTAACAGTAAATTGTGCGCAGCAATTTTACCGGCCTTTTGGCTGGTATGCCCAGGCGCATGAATGCCTAGTTCATAGCCTAAATACGCTGAACAAAAAGGTTCGTTTAAGGTTGCAAAAGAATCAACATACGGTGAAATGTAAGGGGTGATTGTTTCTACATAATGGGCAAATTCATAGGCTGTTTGACGATTTAACCAACCCCCTTGGCTATCAAGGTAATCTGGTAAATCCCAGTGATAAAAGGTAACAAAAATCTTAATACCGTGTGCTTTTAACGCTTGAAACAAGTTGATATAAAACTTAACACCCTCAAGATTTACCGTACCGTCTTCCAACATAACGCGACACCATGACAATGATAAGCGATATGCATCGACACCAATATCGGCCATTATTGCAACATCCTGTTGCCAGTGCGCAATATGTTCGCAACTTACATCACCATTACTGCTATCGGCAATCACACCATCTTTTTCGCAAAAGGAATCCCAGTTTGCCTTTAATCGAGTATTTCGAGCACCTTCAATTTGATACGACGATGTTGCCACACCAAAAATGAAATCTGGCTGCATCATATTACTCGTTGTGGCTAAGCGAAAATGCTTCATGGTATTTAACACCTTGTTTTATAGCTATTTTACTTGTTATCACTTACCTAAAAGCGAATCAAAACCTGATTTATATTTGATATTTTAAATGCTTTCTGCAATTATCAAACTATAAATGTAAGCGCTTACATGATTTAAATGTAAGCGCTTACAACAAAAAAATCAACTGGAGATCATCGTGAGCTCACCCAATCCAATAAATCAGACTATGCAAGTCGAGGCTAGCAACACCTCAAACACTCAGTTTGCACTCGTTGCTTTAACTAGCCTCTTCTTTATGTGGGGCTTTATTACTTGCCTTAATGACATTTTAATTCCCTATCTAAAAGAAGCTTTTACCCTTAATTACACTCAAGCAATGCTTATTCAATTTTGCTTTTTTAGTGCCTATTTTATTATCTCGCTACCTGCCGGTAAGTTAGTCGGGAAAATCGGTTATCAAAAAGGCATTGTGACCGGGTTAGCCATTGCCTGTGTGGGCTGTTTGTTGTTTTACCCCGTGGCAACCTCAGGCATCTATGCGCTTTTCTTAATGGCCTTATTTGTATTAGCCAGTGGTATTACGATTTTACAGGTCTCTGCAAACCCGTATGTCAGTGCGTTAGGTGACCCTAAAACAGCGCCGTCTCGTTTAACCTTAACGCAGGCATTTAATTCATTAGGTACCACAGTTGCACCATTATTTGGTGCTGCACTTTTCTTCTCTGCTGATAGCGCTAATCAAAGTCATGATGGTACCGCTGTACAGTTACCTTATTTAATTTTAGCTGCGTCATTATTAGTACTCGCGCTTATCTTTTTAGTATTAAAGTTACCTAAAATCGCGAATCAAGAAACGCCTCAAGTTACTCAAGGCTCTGCGTGGCAACACAAGCATTTAGTGCTCGGTGCTATCGGTATTTTTGTTTATGTGGGCGCAGAAGTAGCGATTGGCAGTACCTTAATCAATTACATTTCAAGTGCCAGTGCAACGCAAATGACTGAAGCCACCGCTGCTAAATACATCGCTTATTATTGGGGTGGTGCTATGGTCGGTCGCTTTATTGGCGCTGCTGTAATGCAAAAAATCTCTGGTGGAACGGTACTGGCCTTTAACGCAGCCCTTGCTATCGTATTGATTATGGTATCAATGTTAAGTTCTGGCCCTATCGCGATGTGGACCATGCTTGCTGTGGGTTTATGTAACTCAATTATGTTCCCAACTATTTTTAGTCTTGCGATTAACAACTTAAAAGAGCACACCTCACAAGGTTCAGGTATTTTATGTTTAGCCATCGTGGGCGGTGCCATTATTCCTGTGTTCCAAGGTATGGCCGCTGATACGATTGGCCTGACGCTCTCTTTTATTATTCCTGCTGTATGTTATGTATTTATCGTATTCTACGGTGTGAAAGGACATGTGCCATCAACTACTCAAGGACAAAACAATGAATAAACAGCTATTTTCGCTCTCAGCACTTTGTTTGGCGTTGAGCGGCTGTATGTCGGGCAATGATAATGCCAAACCAACAAACACTAAAAACGATATTTGGCCAAAAATCACAAGCCCTGTGAAATACGATGCAGCGCTTGAGAGTATAATTGATGCGCTGCTAGCGCAAATGACGCTAGAGCAAAAAATCGCACAGATGATCCAACCTGAAATTCGCAATATCACCGTTGAAGATATGCGCCGTTATGGTTTTGGCTCTTATCTAAATGGGGGCGGTTCGTTCCCTAATGGCGATAAGCACGCTACACCAGAAGACTGGATTAAGCTCGCAGACGATATGTATATGGCGTCAATTGACGACTCACTCGATGGGTCTACGATCCCGACTATGTGGGGCACCGACGCAGTGCACGGCCATAATAATGTAATTGGGGCAACGTTATTTCCACACAATATTGGTTTAGGTGCAGCAAATAACCCCAAGTTGATGGAACAAATCGCGGCAATCACAGCAAAAGAAGTGATGGTAACCGGTATTGATTGGGTATTTGCACCAACGGTTGCGGTTGTGCAAGACGACCGCTGGGGCCGTACTTATGAAAGCTACTCTGAAGATCCTGCGCTGGTTCGAAGTTATGCAGCATCAGTGGTAAAAGGCTTACAAGGCGAAGTGGGTAAAGACTTTTTAGGCAATGAGCGTGTAATTAGTACCGTAAAACACTTTGTGGGTGATGGTGGCACAGTCGATGGTGACGACCAAGGCGATAACCTATCGTCTGAACAAGACTTGTTTGATATTCACGCGCAAGGCTATGTTGGCGGTTTAAATGTTGGCGCGCAGTCTGTAATGGCATCATTTAACAGCTGGCATGGCGAAAAAGTACATGGTAACAAATACCTACTTACCGATGTGCTAAAAGAAAAAATGGGCTTTGATGGCTTTATTGTGGGTGACTGGAATGGTCATGGGCAAGTGGCAGGTTGTAGCAATGAAAGTTGCGCGCAATCAATTAACGCCGGCCTTGATATTTTTATGGTGCCTTCTGATTGGAAAGCTTTAATGGCAAATACCATTGCACAAGTAAACTCAGGCGGAATTGCCCAATCGCGTGTTGATGACGCCGTGCGCCGTATTTTACGTGTAAAATTCCGCGCGGGTTTATTTGATAAGCCACGCCCAAAAGACAGAGCACTTTCGGGTAAGACTGAGTTAATTGGCCAAAAAGCGCATCGTGACGTTGCTGCACAAGCAGTGCGTGAATCGCTAGTATTGCTGAAAAACAATCAGCAACTCTTACCGTTATCACCTAAACAGCGCATTTTAGTGGCAGGTGATGCAGCCGATAATATTGGCAAACAATCAGGCGGCTGGACAATCACATGGCAAGGAACGAATAACCAAAATAGTGATTTCCCAGGTGGTTCATCTATTTTAGATGGCTTACGCAGTCAAGTAACTGCCGCAGGCGGTATACTCGATTACAGCCTTGATGGCAGTTACTCAGAGAAGCCAGATGTTGCGATTGTGGTATTTGGTGAAGAGCCTTATGCCGAAGGCCATGGTGACCGCGCAACTCTTGAGTACCAAGCGGGTGACAAACGCGACTTGACCCTATTAAACAAATTTAAAGCTGCCGATATTCCGGTTGTAGCCGTGTTTATTAGCGGCCGCCCTATGTGGATTAATGCTGAGCTCAATGCATCAACTGCGTTTGTTGCAGCTTGGCTACCTGGCTCGGAAGGTGCGGCAATTGCCGATGTACTACTTCGTAAAGCAAATAACAGCATGAATGTTGATTTTAAAGGTAAACTGCCGTTTAGCTGGCCAATGACCCCAAATCAGCATATTGATTTTTATAAAACCAGCGATGAAAAACCGCTATTTGCATACGGCTATGGATTGACATCAAAATCAAATACGACTCTATCGAACGATTTACCTGAGCAATTTGAGCGTAAAGCGGGCGATATTAAGAGTGTGTCTATTCTTGAGGGTGAAGTGAAAAAGCCATGGCAAGCATGGTTGTTCTCAGGCGACCATAGCGAACAAATCACCTCAAGCACTTTGAATCTTGACGGTATTAATTACCGTACCATTGATAAAGTAATTCAAGAAGATGCGCGCAAAATTTCAATCAGTGGCGAGCAACCTGCTGGTCTTCGCTTTGCCAGTAAAAGCCACTTCCGTGAAGACTTAAGCAATTTAGTATCAGATACAGCACAGCTTGTGTTTGATGTAAAAGTTGATAGCCAAAACATTAAAGATGTGTGGCTAACCATGAATTGTGAAGGCACCGCAGATATACCGGGCAGCTGCCATAGCAAAATGGATATTACTCACTTGCTAAGCGCTAAAGCAGATGGTCAATGGCATAGCCTTTCCGTTGATTTAGCGTGCTTTACTCAGCAAGGCATTAAGTTTAATCAGCTAGTTGTACCGTTCGAAATTGGTTCATCGAATGCTCTAACGCTATCACTTGCTAACATTAAAATTACACAATCAGAGACACCTGCAATGCAAATGTGTCAGTAGGTTAACTGCCCCCACATTAAAGCCCTTTTCAATTGATTTGAAAGGGGCTTTATTCACTAATTACATTCACAAAACATTCAATTTCAAATACCGCGCCTTGGTTTTCAACGCGTCGGCTAGTGATTTCGCCATTAAGTAACTGAGTAACTAAGTTATAAACGATGTGCATTCCCAAGCCACTGCCACCTTGATTACGCTTGGTGGTAACAAAAGGTTCAAACATACGCTCCCGCACTTCTTCTGAAACACCTTTACCATCGTCTTGATACAGTACAACAAGCTTGCCGTTATTAAGTGTTATGGAAATCGCAATATTGCCTTTATTTAGACCTTCAAAACCATGTGTTACCGAATTTTGAATAAGGTTAGACATCACTTGATACCAAGCACCGGGATAGGTTTCCACGACTAAACTCTCGGGGCATGCAATCGATACAGTGATATCTTTTCCTTTAGTTAACGGTGCTAACGATGTACGCAACTGTTCAAGGTATTCATGTACATGTACTTCGCGCATTTGCTCTGAAGACTGATCAACCGCCACTTGTTTAAAGTTAGCGATCAGCGCTTCGGCGCGCTCTAAATTGCGCTGCACTAATTGGTAAACTTCGCGCTGTTTTGCAATTTCGTTTATTAGCGTCGCTTGATTTAGGGTTTTATTGGTCAGTTGCGATTCGATCAGTTCAATGCTTTCTTGATTTGATGATACACCGGTAATCGCAATACCAAGTGGCGTGTTAATCTCATGGGCAACACCAGCCACTAAATTACCCAGCGACGCCATTTTTTCGCTTTCAATTAAGTCTTGCTGCATTTTTTCAAGCTCATCTAAGGTTTGCAGCAATTGCTGGTTATTTTGTTCAAGTTGCACTGTACGCTCTTGCACTTTTTCTTCTAACGACTGATTCAATTTTTCAAGGGCGAGTTCATTTTCTTTCAACTTTTGAATGTCTTGAATTCCGCCTGCAATGCGCTCAGCAACACCTGCACTGTTTCTGCTTACGACTTTGCCTCTATCACGTACCCAGCGAAATTTACCCGATTTTTCTTTAACTCGAACGGCTATTTCGTAGCTATCAATTTCACCCGAAATACATCGCTCTAGCTTATCTTCCAGTAAAATACAGTCTTTCGGATGCACGTAACGATGTAACTCATCTAACAGCACGGCATCTGTTAACTCACCAAAATCAAGTTGGCTATTCACACTAAAACGGTGAATGGTATTGTTGGCAATATGCCAATCCCATAAATCATCACCGCTGGCCCAAAGGCTTATTTCAAAACGTTCGTTCAATTGCTTCATTTTGTTGTTATCACTGAGCACTTGGCGATAACGTTTAACCCGTGAATACACAATTAACGAGCCAATTAACAATGCGAAAAGCAGGTAACTTATTTTCGCAACATTCGATGCCCACCACGGCGGCACGATAGTCAGTTTTAGCTGGTGTGCAGCAGAGGCATTATTAAACCGGTCGACCAAATACGCTTCAATTGTGTAATCACCCGGCGTGAGATTAATTAAATCAATTTGATTACGTCCTTGTTCGAGTTTGATCCATTTATCGCTTAAGCCAATCACCCGATAATAAAGATGGGAGAGGCGATCAGACGCTAAACTGGTTGATGAGTACGCAAGCGAGAGAATGTTTTGCTTGGCTTTGAGTGTAAGGGATTGCGTCAGCTCTGGTACAGTAGAAAGCTCTTTGGCGTTAATCGGCGTGAGCTCATTTTCAAGTACCTTAATTGAGCTTAATTGCACATTTGGTTTTTTACGGGCGCTTTCAATTGCATTTGGATAAAACTGATTAAAGCCGTTTGCTCCGCCTAGAAATAAGCGACCGTCTTGGGTTTTTAATGCCGCATTAAAATTAAATTCGTTTGATTGAATGCCATCATTGCGTAAATAATTACGAATCGTAAAATCATCACTTTGAATATGGCTTAACCCGCCACTGGTTCCTGCCCAAAAATTGCCATTATTGTCTTTTACAAGTGCCCAAATGGCATTATTGGCAAGACCATGTTTACGCTCAACAATGCGCGCTAATGTCATATCTTGATTTACAATACTGAGGCCCTTATCGGTAGCAGCCCATATGCGGTTTTGCGCATCTTTTTCGATCATAAAAACTAGATCGGAACTTAAGCCATGTGTTTGATTCATCGAAACTAACGTTTTCCCATCAAATTTAAATAACCCCATGCCAATACTGCCGAACCATAAATGTTCCCCATCGGTGTATAGCCCTGTTGCATGCTCAGGCGCATTTTCGTTATTTTTAATAAAATGGCTAAACTGCTTGGTGTTGGGGTTAAACGTGAGCAAACCTTGGCTACGAGAGCTAAAAACGAGCTCGCCTTTAAAACTAATTACGGAGTTAAAGCTTTCGACTTCTTGATTGTTTATTTTAGGTTTTACTAGCCAAGTTTGCCCTGTGGTTAAATCAAACTTGGCCAAGCCCGCACCACGACTAGTGATCCACACATTGTCGTTAAAAATGGTTAAGTCGGTAATGAAGGTAGTGTTAAACGTTTTAAGCGATGGATAAATACTTTCGGCGGCAAAAAAGCGCTGATTTGAATACAAATAAATGCCCTTAGAAGTACCAATCCACAAGGTACCACTTGCATCAAATTCAAAGCTTCTCACATCATAAAAATCGCTATTGCGCGCGGTGTTCTTAAAATTATAAACATGGCCAAATGCGTTACTTAACTCACGATAGTGATACAAACCTTGAGTTTCGGTACCAAGCCAAATGTCGCCTTCTTGGCTTTTAAATATGGTTAGAATCGTGTTTTCGGCCAACCCCTTTTGGTTACCTTGTTGGCGCTTAAAGTGGTGCAAAATCTCACCTGTGTGCGATAACTGAAAAGCGCCTTGGCTTGATGCAATAAGTAAATCATGCTCGAGTAAACTGAGTTGAAATACCTCAGCCATATGAGAAATGGGTAACGACTTGCACCACATTTGCTGTAACGGTGCCAATTGATAAAAACACACCTGCTGTGCATCATCTATTAATACCAAAGCGTTATTTTTTACCGCGATTTGTTCTATTTTACCTGGCAGTAATAACTCACTTTGCGCTGCACCAACTTGTTTAGTAACAATACCCTTGTTTGTAACTGCAAACCATCGCGATGGCGCTAAATGAATTGCGCTAACATTAGATTTTGCAAAAATGTCTTTGCCTGTTTGCAACCCTGTTTCTGCTTGATATACATACAACTCACCGTCATCGGTGGTGATCACTAAGCTGTCATGGTTACACGATAGGTTTTTAATACGCTCAACCGAATCATCTTTTTTATTAATGTTTATTCGTTCAAATTCACTGGTTTCAAGGTGATATCGTGACAACCCTGTTTGTGTGCCTACCCATAAATAATTTGTTTGACTGCAAAGCGATGTAATAAACCCACCTGCGAGTTCATTGGAAAGTGGTTGTGCGGGAAAAAAGTGCTTAAAACGCTTACCATCAAAGCGGTTTAGCCCCGATTGCGTGCCGAGCCAGATATAACCAAATTTGTCTTGCGTGATTGCAGTAACGGAAGCTTGGCTGAGGCCATTGTCAAAATCATATTGCTGCATTACTTGGGCAATATCATCAAATACTACCGTATGTTTTGGCGCAGCGCTTAGTAACGTAGGCAGTAAACTTAATAGCAACAAAGTAACGCCAGCAATGTGTGCGAAAAGGTCTTGTTTTGAAGCGCGTTGTAGGCGCGTAATCACCATTTTTTTCATTAATTAATAATGGTTAGCGTTACAAAATCCGTCAAATTTTGGCCACAAAAAAGCCGCATCGAAATGCGGCTTGCTGACAACAAGGGAGTACTAGTTAAATGAGTAACGCATACCGAAGGTGTAACGTGGACCATATTGACGAGCAAATAAGAATTGCTCTTCATATCGACCATAACCTTGCTCGGTTTCGTTGTTCAAATTAATACCTTCAAAGAACACGGTGAAATCTTCATTAATGTCGTAGTTCACACTCATATCAATTTGACCGAATTCTTTCGCAAATTGCGGTGGCGCATCCGATGAACCTTGTGCTTGGCCAACACCAATTAAGTATGCATCACGCCATGCATAAGTAAGTTTCACCGACAGGCCATGTTTTTCATAAAACGCTTGGAAGTTTGCCGAGTCGCTTAAGCCTGTAAGCGGCGCTTGCTGCACTAGGCTATTAACATCAAACTCAACATCACCATCAACAAAGGTAGCATTTACGCCTAAACCAAAGCCGGTATCACCAATTAAGTGCTGAACCGCCAATTCAATACCATCAACAGCTTTGCTGTCGGTATTGGTTGGTTGGCTAATATTCCACACAATTAATGGGTCGCCTGCAGTTGGTTCAATTTTACCCTCCGCATTTCCGTGACCATTTGCCAACATTTGCTCAAAAATAGCGGTGCTGGTTGCTTGCTCACCACGGGCTTCAATATCCGCAATCGCCTGTAAATAACGTGGGCCATTGTAAATATCGTTTAAACCGTCGATAGTCGTTTCAGTAATCGTAGTTTGAATAAAGTTATCCACGTCTTTTCTAAAATAGCCAATCGATGCATAACTGCCTTCGCCGTAGTAATACTCAAGTGATAAATCTAAGTTTGTTGATTCAAACGGCAACAAGTTAGTATTACCTTGCGAACCTGTGCGCGCGCCTGGTTTTGGACTGCCGCTTAGTGAGCGAACCCCAGCTAAATCGCCAAGTGGCGCGCGAGACATCGTTTTACCCCAAGAAAAACGTGTGACCAAATCATCGGTCAGATCTACACGTAAATCCATCATAGGTAGCCATACATCGTACCCGCCTGTTTGCTCAAGGAAATTATCGCTGCCGCCCGCTTCATACTGCATGATCCACTCTGAAGCACTTTCCCAGTTCACTTGGGTTTCAACGCGTTGACGCACATTGCTGGTTACGTCGGTATCTTCATAACGCACGCCAACAATAAGTTGCGCTTCGTAGTTTGCAATCTCAAACTGCCAATCACTTTGCAGATAAAATGCCACGGTTTCTTCGGTAACGGCGCCCTGTGCATCAATACCGTCAAAATACGGATCAATTGAGTAAACATCGCCGCCCATAATATCTTCAGTTAAATAAGCTAGCTGACGTGCAACCGCTTCGTCGAAGTCGTAACGGTAGAAATAATGCGGATTTAACGCACTGCCACCGCCAGCAAATTCGTCTAATAGGTCGCTGGTATCATGGCGTGTAAACATGCTGTCTGGGAAAATTTCAGTAAACGATGGATTAAAGCCTGGGCCACCTCGTAAACCACTCCATGCGTTGAAACCACTCATAGTTTGGTCGGTAAATGTACCGCCAAACTTAACCGTGACGAGTGGAATATCAAAGGTGTCGTTAAACCACGTGGTGTGCAGTTGTAACTGCTCAATTTCAGACTTACCTGGCGAGTGAATAAACTGGCTAAAGTTAGAATCTATTTCACTTGGCAGTAATTCGTTTGATCCGTTTCGCCAGTTGATCATTGCATGCGGGATATCGCCAGTGCGGTAGTCATATACTTTGTTAACGAGCTGATCTGAACCGAGAATAACTTGACCGGAACTGCCTAACCCTTTGTCTTTACCATTGTCGGTTTCATTACTTGAATCGTGATAATCAAGCTCCACTTTCCAATCATCGTTGATCTCCCACACAAGGTTTAAACCAATTGATTTTGAATCGACTTCTGTGGTGTCTTTACTTGCAGTAAATGAACCATCGTTACCACTAATATCGGCAAAAACAGCGGTACCATTTTGGTCTAACTCATAGCCGTTAATATTGCCGCCAAACTCATTCCAAATGCCCCAACCTGCAATTTCGGTTGCCGTAATGGCATTGGTATAGGTGTAATCCAATGTGGCAACTAAACCATCAATAGGTTCATATTGAAAGGTCACTTGTGCATTGCTACGTTCACGTTCTACATCTGCAATGCTGTAATTCATATCTTTTGGGAAGAAGTGGTTACCAATGCGGTTGCCTTCGCTGTCTAACGCTCGCGGATCAACAAACGTCCCCTCTTCAAGTGTTGGTAAATCAACATTAGCTTGCCAGCCTTGGATATTCGCTTCTTGGCGCTGAAAATCACGCTCTTGACGTGAAAATGACACGCCAAAGCCAAACCTATCATCAAAGAAGGTATTACTGTAAATGCCTGAAATTTCCGGTGTTACATCGTCACCGTTTTCATTTGAGCTATCGTAAATCCCCTTTACAGTTGCAGTTAATTGCTGTCCTGGGCGTTGGAATGGTTTAGCGGTAACAATATTTACTGTTGCCCCTAACCCCCCAGTTGGCTTTTCAGCGCGCGCGGTTTTATACACTTCTAACGTGCTGACACCCTCTGCGGCGAGGTTTTCAAGTTTATATGAACGCGAGTTACCCGTGCCCGGCATTTGACGGCCATTAAGCGTAACCAAGTTAAAGCTCGGTCCGAAACCACGCACGGTAATTTCACTGCCTTCGCCATTTGAGCGGCTAACCGATACGCCGGTAATGCGCTGTAGTGATTCGGCTAAGTTTGTATCTGGGAATTTACCCATTTCTTCAGCGCTGATCGCATCCATTACGCCAAACGCTTCGCGTTTTAGGTCCATTGCACGAATTAAGCTGCCTCGGATCCCTTTAACTTCAATAACTTCAACGCCTTTTTCCGCATTTTCGTTTTGCGCTAATTGCTCTGCGTATATTGGCGTCGCAAGACTTGTACCTAGTAAGCCAGCCACTAACATTGCTACTTGGCTTTTCTTATAGCTTGTTGTTTTCATAATCTTTCTACTTATCTTGATTTGACTTTAGGCAAGCGAAACGCTTGCCACCAATAATCGTTACGGATTTGCAATTACTGCGTTATCAACGCGATAAACAGCACCTTCACCCGTTCCCCACATTGGGAATATCATGACCACATCAATTGCACTAATATCTAAGCCACGGCTAAACAGCTCTTGCATCGTAAAGGTATACGTTTGCCACTCGCCTGTGCGTGGTGTTTCACCTTCTAGGCTGGCTGATAGTGGCAATTCAACAGCAGTGGATGCATCACCTGATTCAATTTTGAAAAGCCACTGACTGTCAGGATTAAGCGGCATATCAACCACCTTCATTTCAAAACGAACCACCCCCGTTTCAAGTAAGTTAGAGGCATCAAAATACACACCATCTTCGGCAAAAAAGCCCATCACCGTTGGCTGTGTACCAATTACATATTGTGCAACCGTGCCGTGTGCATCATCGTCTTGTTCCTCTGTCGGCGTTGAACCACCACAGCAATCCCAAATACTCCAATTTTCAGCAACGGTATTCATAAATAGTGTGAGTTCATCACCCGCAGGTTTTGTTGCTGTCGGGTCGTAAATTTTTGCATTATCAACACGGTAAGTTGCACCTTCGCCTGTGCCCCACGCAGGGAAAATCATCACCACGTCAATCGCACTAACATCAAGGCCTTTCGACACTAATGTTTTAATTGGGAATGTGTATGTTTGCCATTGCCCTGTTGTTGGCGCCACACCTTCAATTGCATCAGAAATGGGTAACTCAACTGCACTGGCCGCATTATCAGATTCTAGTTTGATTACCCAAGAAGCGTCTGGGCTTAGCGGTGCATCCACTACCTTCATTTCAAAGCTCAATACACCATTTTCAATAATTGTTGATGCATCGAAAGGTTTATCGCTGCCACCATTTGCTGAGCGGGTAATAAAGCCCATTACTGTTGGACTTGCTCCAATTTTAAATTCAGCGACTAAACCATGGGCATCGTCGTCAAGTTCTTCAGTCGGCGTTGAGCCACCACAACAATCCCACATCGGCCAATCTGGGTTTTCACCATCAGCAAACAGTACTAACTCTGGTGAGGTGCTTGGCGCACCGATTTGTACTTCGTCAACAAGGTATTCAGCGCCTTCACCTGTGCCCCATGCTGGGAAAATCATAATTACATCTAGCGCACTAATATCCATTCCCGCCTCAGCCAATACGCTGATTGGGAAAGTGTAGTCTTGCCATTGGCCAACCACTGGGTCGACACCTTCAACACTGGTGTTAAGTGGCACTTCATAGGCGGTGCTTGCACCAACACTTTCAATTTTAAACATCCAAGTTGCATCTGGATTGCTTGGCGCACTAGTCACTTTCATTTTGAAACTAACAGATCCCGTTTCAATCACACCAGAGGCGTCAAACGGTGATGCCTTACCTTCAGCATCGGTAATAAACTCATCGCGCGAAATAAAACCATTTACTGTTGGCTGATTACCCACCGTAAACTGCATTACGTCACCGCGCTCTTCATCGCTCACAATGCTAGGTGTTGACCCGCCACAGCAATCCCATGCTGGCCAGTTTGGATTAAGCGTTCCATCAAAGATCATTACATTTGTAGTACCACCCACTGGCGGTAATGTCGGTGTTGGGGCGGCACCTTCAACGAGTGCATCATCTAGCTTGTCATAACCTGGGCGCACCGTTTCACACCCTTTACCAGTGTCAGGATTTGCTGCACATTCGTATACACGTACGTAGTCAATTTCAAAGCTATTGCCGTTTGCAAACGCCGCTTCATCAATACCAAGTTCATTGACATTTTCTGGCCAATCACCACCTACAGCAAAATTTAAAATCATGTAAAACTGCTGGTCGTAAGGCGCACTTGTCCAGAACGTTTTCAACTCACCGGTTACTTGGTCAAAATATTCCGTAAACCAGCCTTTGTGTGCAAGTCCAACCGCTTCATCTTTACTGTTGTAGCGCACTTCAGACTGGCGCTGCGTTGCGTAAAGGTAATTATCAACATACCAGCGAATTTCACCTTCTTGCCATTCAATAGCATAGTCATGGAAATCGTCAGCAGGGTTCATACCATCGGGTAGCAAATAGGCTTTGCCTGAACTTGCATTGTTAGGCCATTCTCGACCGTAATGAAGTGTGCCATGCACATATGCCTCAGCCTGCCCTTCTGCAGTACTGGCTTTTAGGTTAACCGACTCAACAATGTCAATTTCACCCGAGCGCGGCCAACCACCATAAACTTCATCGGTTGGCATCATCCAAAACGCAGGCCATGCACCTTGCCCAGCAGGGAGTTTCGCACGCATTTCAAAACGGCCATATTTAAAATCGGCTTTGTAGCGCGTATTTAAACGCGCTGAAGTATAAGGTTTTTCACTTCCTTCTGGGGCAGGTTTTGCCACTATGTGCAACATGCCATCCGCGACAAAGGAGTTCTCGTCACTATCGGTGTAACATTGCTTTTCGTTGTTGCCACCACCGGCACAATTTACTTCATGACGCCATTTATTGGCATCAATACTAGTACCGTCAAATTCATCATTCCAAACCATTACCCAATCACTTACCGGCTGACTTGGGTCAACTTTGGTAAGATCTGTATCCGTGTTGGTACTACCACCACAGCCCGTTAAAGCTATTGCCGATAATCCCAACGCATAGGAAGCTATATGTCTCGCTGCGTGTTTCATGATCTTCGCCCCGATAGAGGATTTTATTTTTAATATAGTTAGTTGTCGTACATTCTGTAAAAACAAATGTAAGCGCTTTCATTTTTGATTAAAAATAAAAGCACGGAAATGTAAGCGCTTTCATTTAAGTTAAGTCACTGCGTACAAAAGATCAAATTTTTTTACAATTAAGTTAAACAATGCTTCTTTTTTAATGCATTTATTGCATCGTTCTTTTAGCCCAAAACCAGCAGTTTCCGGTCAAAAATAGAGCAAACGTAATAAAAGGTGAATTAAATGGAATTAAAGGAACCTGTAATTTAATGATACTTAGCACAATAAAACACTATTTAATCAATATGTTGTGTTTATAAAATTAATGCAATCGTATGTAATGCTTTTCAGCTTGTTTTATATTGTATACTTTAGCGTTTTAATATTAAAAATTACAAAAAACTGACAACATATTAAAGGAAATAACATTGAGCTCACCTAACCCAATTAATCAAACCGCTCAGGTTGATGTTGGCAACACCTCAAACACTCAGTTTGCACTCGTTGCTTTAACTAGCCTCTTCTTTATGTGGGGCTTTATTACTTGTCTTAATGACATTTTAATTCCCTATTTAAAAGAAGCTTTTACCCTTAATTACACTCAAGCAATGCTTATTCAGTTTTGCTTTTTTAGTGCCTATTTTATTATCTCGCTACCTGCCGGTAAGTTAGTCGGGAAAATCGGTTATCAAAAAGGCATTGTGACCGGGTTAGCCATTGCCTGTGTGGGCTGTTTGTTGTTTTACCCCGTGGCAACCTCAGGCATCTATGCGCTTTTCTTAATGGCCTTATTTGTATTAGCCAGTGGTATTACGATTTTACAGGTCTCTGCAAACCCGTATGTCAGTGCGTTAGGTGACCCTAAAACAGCGCCGTCTCGTTTAACCTTAACGCAGGCATTTAATTCATTAGGTACCACAGTTGCACCATTATTTGGTGCTGCACTTTTCTTCTCTGCTGATAGCGCTAATCAAAGTCATGATGGTACCGCTGTACAGTTACCTTATTTAATTTTAGCTGCGTCATTATTAGTACTCGCGCTTATCTTTTTAGTATTAAAGTTACCTAAAATCGCGAATCAAGAAACGCCTCAAGTTACTCAAGGCTCTGCGTGGCAACACAAGCATTTAGTGCTCGGTGCTATCGGTATTTTTGTTTATGTGGGCGCAGAAGTAGCGATTGGCAGTACCTTAATCAATTACATTTCAAGTGCCAGTGCAACGCAAATGACTGAAGCCACCGCTGCTAAATACATCGCTTATTATTGGGGTGGTGCTATGGTCGGTCGCTTTATTGGCGCTGCTGTAATGCAAAAAATCTCTGGTGGAACGGTACTGGCCTTTAACGCAGCCCTTGCTATCGTATTGATTATGGTATCAATGTTAAGTTCTGGCCCTATCGCGATGTGGACCATGCTTGCTGTGGGTTTATGTAACTCAATTATGTTCCCAACTATTTTTAGTCTTGCGATTAACAACTTAAAAGAGCACACCTCACAAGGTTCAGGTATTTTATGTTTAGCCATCGTGGGCGGTGCCATTATTCCTGTGTTCCAAGGTATGGCCGCTGATACGATTGGCCTGACGCTCTCTTTTATTATTCCTGCTGTATGTTATGTATTTATCGTATTCTACGGTGTGAAAGGACATAAAACAGACGCTTAAGCGCAAAATAATCCAGTACTTTAAAGGCCACATAATGTGGCCTTTTTTACATAGGTCTCGGTTAACACTAAGACTGTTTTATTAATAAATAAGACTCTCAAGTCTAACCGCACCAAATTAGCTTTATTATTTAGCGGCGAATCAGAATCATGACCCCCTCCAACATTTAGGTATTTTTTGACTAAAAATCAGCTACAAAGAAGAAAGTTCGCTAATGTTGTCTAAACTTGAATGAGTGATTTAGTTATACAATGGACAGTATTAATGAAATTAAACTTTTCAAACAAGCCTCTAATAAAAATCTATCAGGGCTTTACGTTAATCGAAGTCATGTTGGTTGTGTCGATTATCGGTATTTTAGCAATGATTGCACTGCCTAATTACCAAGGCTATGTAAATGAATCAAAAGCCGCTTCGCTTTTATATCGAGTTCACTCTATAGGCCTTGCGTATCAAGATGTTATTGCTACAGCTCCAGATGCATTAGCCAAGCCAGATGAGTTATCCAGTGAGAAATTTGGCTCACCTCCTACCTACTTACCAGGCTTAGCGAGTCAGTTCACAAAAGAGTTTAATATTGAATTTTCTGCGCAGTTGGTTAATCACTCTGGCTATTTTCACTACACGGGCCATGAAGCTTTCCCTGTTTTATTTTTAAAGGCAAATGACCAAAACGGAATAAATGTGCTTAATGCACTAGATCATGTCACTAAGTTACAACACTCTTTTGTAACACCAAATATAATGATTATTGCATTAGCAACTCCATTTGAAACTCACCAAACAAGTGGACAAGCTTTAACAGCCACAACGAGTCAACCACAGCCCGACCCAGTAACAACGCAAAAACCACATAACTCTCCTTGTAATCCAGGGTTTTATCTTTGGCCACCTGAGCCAGGTCAACAATATGGAACGTGTCATTCATCACTTCCACCAAGTAATACAAATAACAATGACGGAAGTAGTAATAACGGCCAAAGTACCTCTTCAGGGCAATCAAGTTCAATGACTGCTAATAATGGTAATAGCGCGAGCAACTCAGGAAGCCAATCAAGTACATCAAGCAGCTCCAACAGCCAAACCAATACTGGCAGTTCTAGCTCATCTAGTAGTGCTAACAGTCAATCAAATACGGGCAGTAATGCGGGTTCTCACTTAAATTGGCCACCTGGTTGGGTAATGCACCCTAATAAACATCATGGTCAACATCATGGCCATCACTAATAAATTGGAGTGTTAAAATGGATTCTACAAACAAACGCTGGCAAGAGAATATTGCAGAGGCGATGAATCAAACTCAAAAGAGTCAATCAACGAATAGTCGCACAACAATTATGTTACCAAGCTGGATAACATACGCCGTGTGTATTGTATTCGGATTTTTAATTGCTAAAACAGCTGTTACTGGCATAAAAACACACCATACAAACTATGACAGGGATTACCAAACCGGCAGTTCTGTTGCTTTATTAATGGTAGCCGAAGACGTAGAGCACTATAAAACAAACTATGGTCAGCTTCCTGACGAATTACCTAGTCCTATCGCCGCGGTGATCGATGTTTCTTATGAGAAAATTAGCAAAGATCATTTTCGCCTAACTATGCCTCATGGCGATTCAACGATTACATTTGATGCCAAAGACGATAAAATTTACATGGACTAACTATGGCTGAAAATAATGAAGTACATAGAAGTAATCAAACGTTTCAGTGGCTACATCGTTTTTGCCTTGAGCATATAAAAAATAAAAAGCTTAATATTGATGAACTCTTCGAAAGCAATTGTGCTCTCAAAGCATGGGAAAATGCAGAATCAGTTCTTCAAGTCGATGCGAATACATTGACAAACATGGTCGCAAAGCATTTTGAGCTGGAAGTTGCCGATAGTCCACAAAATATAACTGAAGAACTGTTACATTTCGTTCCTCTAAAAGTAGCCAAAGAATATGGTATTTTTCCGTTAAGTTTAACCGATGGCCAACTCATAGTAGCTTCACCCCACCCATTTGATTCAGATATGGAATCAATGGTTGAATTTTTAACAAGTCTTCATGTCACGTCTCAATTGGCTCACCCTAATGTTATTGCAAAGTGGACCGAGCTATTTTATGAAGACGATGCGTTGTCGCAGAACGATATCGTTATCAAATCCAATGAAGCAAATACGTCATCCTCACAGTCAGAACCTATTTCTGCAAACTCAGCCATAGTTAAAATTGTTTCTGAGATGCTATTGGAAGCATTTATTCTAAAAGCGAGCGACATACACATCGAACCTTTTCAAGGAGGTGGTGTAGTTCGTTATCGCATTGATGGTATGTTGCGTGTTATTTCAGAGTTACCTTCTCAAGTATTCATTCCAATCATCCAACGTATTAAAGCAATTTCCCGTCTAAATTTGGCTAAGAAAATGGTTCCTCAAGATGGTAGTGTAAGTTTGGAATTAAAAGGTCAAGATGTTGATTTACGTGTATCCACATTACCGGTTCGAGGCGGAGAAAAAGTCGTCATTCGCCTTCTGATTAAATCAGCAGTAAATCAACTAGATGAGATTGGTCTTCAAGACAAAGAGCTCAAAACGTTTAAAAACTTACTCCATAGCAGCGAGGGGATTTTTATCATAACAGGCCCTACTGGGTCAGGAAAAACCAGCACACTTTATTCTGCTCTTAAAGAAATAAATGCCCCAGAAAAATGCCTTGTCACCGTTGAAGATCCTGTTGAGTACGAAATTGAGGGTATTGCCCAAGTTAATATCAACCCAAACCAAAATCTTACTTTTTCGAGTGCGCTTAGAAGTATTTTAAGGCAGGACCCAGATGTCATTTTAATGGGCGAAGTGCGTGATGAAGAAACAGCAGAGATTACTTTTAGAGCAGCTATAACTGGGCACTTTGTTATGACTACCTTGCATACCAGTGATGCCATCACAACAATCCCGAGGCTGATTGGATTAGGAGTCTCTAGACCTATTCTAGCTGATTCATTAAAAGGTGTAGCAGCACAGAGACTGGTAAGAAAGCTTTGTTCTTGTTGTAGTATAGAAAGCACTGAAAATGAACATGGAAAACGCCTTAAAAGCATTTTTCCAAAACTTAATATTATGACTCCTGTTGGTTGTGATAAGTGTAACCAAACAGGCTATAAAGGGCGTATGCCTTTATTTGAAATCATCACGATGGACCAAAACTTAGCTGATGCAGTTAGAGCTGGTGAAAGCTCAAGTGCGCTCAGAGAAATAGCATATAAAAACGGTGCAAGGAGTCTCTATCAAGTAGCGCTTGAGGCTATTACTAAGGGGCACACTTCTGTAGAGGAAATTAATAGAGTATTAGGTGAGTCTTTTTGGAAAGCGTGCAGTAAAAAGCCATAACTGCAAGTGCATTTTAAATCACAACAAAAAATTGACGATTTATGGGCATATTGCCTATTGAATCCACATAAAGTAATTTCATTTAGCCGCTTTTAAAGGCATATCAGATGATTTTAACGTTCTTGGGTGATTTGGTTTAAAAAATGCATACAAAACGCTGTATGCATTTAACAAATTTCAAAAGTTATCACCATGAACAAACAAGAAAATATAGTGTATGTATTGAGCGGTTATGCAAAATGCGCAATTTCAAACAACGATAAGTACAAACTTGGTAATAAACACTCTATCGGACTGTTAACTACCGATAAAAACTATCAAGAAAATATCAAACAGCATAAAAGCTTTATTAAGCAAAAAGGATGGGAATCAATTATGTTTTGCATGGTGGAAGAAGTCGAAGATATTAATTCGTTATCAAATAGCGTGTTGATTTCGAGCTTTAATCGCGCGCAAAAAAATGGCCAGTCATTAGTCGTCAA
The DNA here is from genome assembly GCF_057367955.1 of Pseudoalteromonas sp. NS-SX12. Classification (NCBI taxonomy): domain Bacteria; kingdom Pseudomonadati; phylum Pseudomonadota; class Gammaproteobacteria; order Alteromonadales; family Pseudoalteromonadaceae; genus Pseudoalteromonas; species Pseudoalteromonas sp. NS-SX12. The sequence goes on from NZ_CM170635.1 coordinate 820,452, forward strand.
CGATCAGCCTATTACAGTACATTAGCGAAAGAAAATTAGTATATTTTAACTGTAGATAGTGATTTTAAAGGTCATTATCTACTTGATGTTCTGTTTAAATATGTGCGGTACGCAATTGAGAGCAATAAACATAAAATTGCAGGTAACAGTAACGCCATAAATTGATAGCGAGAAAAGCATAAAGCGCCTAACACCCCACCAGAGATAAAGCCCAAAATAATAAAAACGAAAAGTTTCACTTTTCGCTTATCGAGCCTGTCTCCCCTAAAGATGGCACCAAGCATAATACCCAAATCAGTAAAAATACCTGTTACATGTGTCGTTCGTATAATAGCGCCGCTGTAGGTTGTTGCGAGCGCATTTTGTAAGCCACACGCGGCTGACGCAAAATAGTAACCATTGTGTGAGCCACTGGTTAAAAACCACGATGAGATAAGTAATAAAATAAATTCAATAAATAACGCGGTATCGTAGTGTCTTCCTAATTTTAATGTGGAGCCATGTAATAAAAACCCGGCGATAGAAGCACCAAGTAAAAATGAAAGTAAGATGCCTAAAAACTGAAATGCTTTTTGCAATGAACCACTAAAAATTTCAGTACCAAGCAACGTGGCTGTACCAGATAAGTGAGATATAGATTGATGATCAAAGCCAAGTACACCCACAGCATTAACAAAGCCCGCTATCAAAGATAAAATTAGAGCGCCGAATTCTACCCATTTAGGTAATTTGGAAATCACAACATTTAATCCCCTGAAAACACACTCGTTTGAAATAAATGATAACTAAAACTTTAAATAGTTATTGTTGTTACTATCAAGATTTATCGATTGTTTTTACTATACATTGACTTGATAAGTTAAATCTTTCACGTCATCACCAGTCATGCCACGAAATCCCCAGCAATGCTTTGGTTGCTCTTTGATAGTGATTTCTATATCCGTTGGTGAAATGCCAAGTACTGATTCAATATTCTGAAAAAGCGCCATTATTAAGGCTTTTTTAGTTGCGGGAGCTCTACCTTGCATCATATTGATTTCAATTACAGTGTAAGCATCTGTGCGGCCATCTGGATAATAAAAATTTGATCTATCAAGGGGCACAATACGATGGGCACGTTTACTTTCTGGAAGGCCCAACACGTCAGTCATAGAAGCCTGAATAACGTCAGATAACTGCGCTTTAACTGGATTTAGCAACTCGTTAATTCCATAAATTACGACCATTTTTCGTCCTTAAAAATTTAACTATAGATTGCTTAGCTAAAACTCATATTCAATGCCAAAGCGCAGAGTATGGTGTTTACCCGGTTGTGATACTTCAGTTACAAAGCTTGCTTCCCACTTTAATTGCTTTTGCCCATCAAAACGGTAAGTGCCCATAAAGCCTGGGCCAATGGCAGCAAAACGCTCGCCCACATGAAACTCAACGGAGGGTTGAAAGGCACTTAAATAACGGTAACGCACTTTGCCACGCATTGCTATTTCAAGTTCATTTTCGGCCGTATCGCCCCATTCGTACGATAAAATACCATTTAGTGTGGCACTCACTTTGCCAAGCTCTTTTTCAACAATCAGGCCACTAGAAAACTCATAATTAGCTTCGCTATCTTGCTTTTCAATTTCGAAAAATGCACCCCAGTCTGAGCTGTATTCACCTTGCTCGGTGAGCATCCAGCGGGTTTCAATTTCATAGCCCGAAACGGTAAAGTTATCGTCGCTATCACGCTCACCAATCACATAAAACTCGATGGATTTATTCTCTGTAAACGCCTGCCCGTAACCTAAGCGCTGCGCCAGTAAATTGCCAGCATCGGTGTTGCTCGACATTAATCGCCATTCCACTTCGCGTTCGTTCGCCAATACATAAGGGTGGTAAATTTTATCTACCGTCATATTGTCAGCTAAACAGCTGGCACTCACCAATAATAGTAAACAAGCAACTGATTTAGTCATTACTATCCTCACTTGAGCGAAGCGCTAAATTTGATTTAAAAAACGCAATTAACATAATTACCAAAGACACGCTATAGGTGATAACAAAGGCGAAAGTGGGCGATGATTCATATCCCATAATGGCGCTTAATACGCGGCCATATTCCGATTTATCAGACAACCAGTTTTCAAGCACAAAAGCGGTACTACCGGCATCGATTAAATCTACTTGAGATAATAAGTCAGACACCTCAGCTAAATGCCCAGCCACAAAACTGGCAAATAGCACTGCCAATAATACACGGTAGCCTTTTGTCTTTAATTCGTTTAATACAAATAACCAAAGCACCGCAAAACTTAACGTAATGCCGAAGCCTAAAAAGCACGCCAATAAAAACTGCTGTAGCGAACCAACAGAGTTAACACTCACTGTTAAATAGTGGAAAAACCCAGCCAGCTTTAAACTTGCAAGTGATATCACAGCAACTATCACCGCATATTTAATGATGGTGGCTTGCCCATTGATTAGTGAAATAAATAACCCTACCCCGGAGAGCATCAATAAACTTGAGCTCACCACTTCCACCCCAGCTTCATCGAACAGCGAGCTAATGCTTGGTGCACCTTTTAATAGTCCGATTACACAGCACACAATGGCCAGCAATGCTAAAAAAAGCGAGCGTGGCGAATAACTTATATGGTTAAACAACACTTTGAGATAACAAAGCAATACACATAAAGGTAAAATGTCGCGCAAAAAGATTATTACCGTATTAATCAGCACTTTTTGGCTCCTTCGCAATCACCTTACCGCGAGCGGTATCTGGGTGAAATTCACCAAAAAACTCGTATTCACCAGGAGGCAGTGGGCCAACAAAAATCGTTGCTTTGCGCTTCGCAAAAATAACCTTCTCACGGTTCATATCAAAACTATCAAACTCTTCGTCAGAGTCATCTAAGTTAGTGATCACCAATTTTATTTTTTTATTAGCAGGAATTTCTAGCAGCTCAGGGTAAAACACATGATCCTTAAGTGTTAAATGAAATACCTCACGCTCGGCAAAAAGTGAAAACGAGCAAAATAACAAACATACAATTAGGCGCTTCACTGCACCTCCTTATTATCTGTTATTGGTAGGTAAACTTTCACCGACAAACCACCTAACTCCCCGTTTTCAAGTGTCATTTTACCATTTAGCAAATCCACAATATGCTTAACAATGGCAAGCCCCAAGCCCGACCCTTTTACCTTAGTTTGCTTTGATTCTTCACGGTAAAATGGCGTTAGTAAATCTTGCATTATGGTGATATCGACCCCGCTGCCAGAATCAGCAACTTCGATGCCCATCATATTTGTTTCAGCAGGGATTTGACGAATTAAAATGTGCTGCTTTTTACCAGCATATTTAATGGCATTGCGTAGCAAATTATCAAACAAGGTTTTCAAAGCAAATTCTTCGCCAATCACCACTGCATGTGACATTTGCAGTTCAATTTCTTGTTGCTGCGAAATAATCTCATCATAACGCGCAGCAATTAATGCTTGTATTAATGATTCAATATCAATGGGTTTAAGTGTTTCATTAAAGTTTTCAGGGGTGTAGCGCGATAGCGCAATAATTTGCTCAACCACTTGTGCTAAACGCTCAACCTGTTGCTTTAAATCGGCTAAATCGTCTTGTGTAATGTCTTTTTGGTTAAGCTGATAACTTAAATTATGTGCGGTGATGGATAACACACTAATTGGCGTACGCAGCTCATGGGCAATATTGGCGGTTAAACGTTTTTCGCGATCAAACGCCAATGCCAAGCGCGCCAATAAATCGTTAATTTTGTCAGTCACCGGTAAGAGCTCAGTAACCATGCCTTGGCTTGCCACAGGCGTTAAATCGGTATGGTCTTTTTTGCGAAGGGCATTACCGAGCGCCCTTAACGGCCTGATATTTTTACGCACCAAATAAAACACTAACAAACCAATAATAGGCACCACCATCACTACAGGTGAAATGCTGACCATCAGTAAATTTTCAGAAGCCAATTGACGTTTGCTTAAAGGCTCTGCCACCAGCACCGAAAAAGGCGCACGTTCAAGGCGGTATAAACGCCAGCGCTGGCCACCAAAACCCGCTTCAAAAAAACCGCTGGGTAGTTCATTTGCTAAATGTTGCCCAAACGCACGTGGTAAGGTTTTAAAGTCAATTTCTAATTGCTGGCTTTGCCTAACAAGGCCGTGTTGATTGGTGATTTGAAATAAACGATGTGCGCTGCTTGTTTGTGTTTCGCTGCTATTAAGTGCCAACGCTATTTCTGCAAATTCTTGTAATTGTGCATCAAAAAGCTGCATTAACTGCTTAGAACTGCTGCGGTAACTGTGCAGTGCAGCAAAAAAGGTTGCCAGTACCACGCTTGCCAAAATTAAGCTTATCAGCTGGCCTTGCATCGACTTAGCATTATTCTTTGACAAGATAGCCAACACCTCGCACCGTAGCAATAAACTGCGTTGGTAAACGTTTTCGTAAGTTACTAATGTGCACTTCAATGGTGTTGGAGCTAATTTCTTCACCCCAATCGTAGAGTTTTTCTTCCAAGCTTAATTTAGATTGAATGCGGTTGGTGTTTTCCATCAGCGCACGCAGCACCATGTACTCTTTTCGAGATAAATCAACCGCTTGATTATCAACCAACAGCTGATTATTTTCAGTATTTAAGGTGACGTTGCGAATTTGAATAAGCGCCGCATGATTAGTACCTGCACGGCGTTCTAGTACGCGAATGCGCGCCATTAATTCGGCAACATCAAAAGGCTTTGCCAAGTAATCATCGGCGCCCTGATCAAGCCCTGTTACTTTACTGTCAATATCGCTGCGCGCCGTTAAAATAAGCACAGGCACCGCGGCATTAATTGCTTTTAGTTGAGATAACACCAACAGACCATCAATATCTGGCAAGCCTAAATCGAGGATCACTAATTGATATTCCGCCCCCTGGAATGATTTAACCGCAAGCTCACCAAGTGCCACCCAGTCCACTGCGTACCCTGCATTTTGCAGCGATGTTTTAAGGCCTCTGGCAAGAGGCCCATCATCTTCAACTAATAACAATCTCATTTATTATCTTTTTGACAGTTTTTTATTCACTTTAACCAATAGCGCATTTATCTCTTCTTTGCGACCTTCATCCGCCAGAGGGCGTTCACTTCGCGCTGGGGCATTTAATGCTTTTTCGAGAAAAACTTTCGCTTTTGCGTATTCTTTCTCATCATACATAAACTCACCATAAAAGTAATTGGGATCAATACCTTCTGGGTTAATTTTAAGTGCCGTTTCGAGCAGAGATTGGGCTTTTTTATCACTGCCAAAGGCAATCGGCCAACCCGGTACTTTATGATACAAAATACCCAAGCTGGTATAGGCTGAGCCACTCAATGCTTGCTCATCAATAGTGAGTGCTTTTTCAAATGCCGCTTTGGCATTTTTTGCATGTGTTAACGCACCTAAACCACCTTTTGCGCCAGCATAGCTTGATTGCACAATACCATACCAAATCCACGACTCTGCAGAGTCTGGGTAAGCTGCTTTTAAGTTTTCGGTTTCTTTAATGAGGTTTTCATAGGCTTTTAACTGCGACTCTTCTTCCAACTTATAGTTGGTGTTTGCCCAATTATGCTGAATGTTGAGTAGTTCAGTCGTAAATGGCTGGCTCGCCTGTGCCACTGAAAAGTGACTTGCAAACGCAAATGTTGCCGCAACAAGTAAAGTAGATGTTTTCATAATTAAGCTTCCTTCAAAGATTGCGTAAAAAAGGATTTTATTTTTTTGACCTTGCGCGCTAACGCATTGTCAACCAGTTCAGGGAACGCACCGTTTAAGCGCACAAACAGTTTTTCAGGCCAGCCTAGGGTTTTACGCTTTGCTGAGCTATCTAACAATGCGATAAGCGCACTTGCCACTACTTCAGGTTCATCCATTTGGTTACCAAGTAGCTTGTTCATTTGCACTACTTCATTTGAGTTGATAGCGGTATTAGTCGCCCGTGGCGCAAGGTACTTAATTTGCTTATTAGAGTTTGCGTATTCGCGGCCAAGCGCTTCGCTAAAGCCACGTAGGGCAAATTTACTGGTGCAATAAGCAACGTAACCAGGGTGGCCTATTGCACCAAGTGCTGAGCCAACATTAATAATGGTCAGAGGATGTTCGCCCGCTTCAATTAGCGCTTCTTGGCTAAGTGCCATTGCCGCTGTGACGTTTAATTTTAATAAACGCTCAATTTCATCAAGCTGGGTGTCAGTAAAAGGTTTAAACAGCGATAAGCCAGCGCAATTAATCAGTAAATCGAGTTTGCCAAGTGATTTAACAAATGCCATTAAGTTTGAACGGCTGGCGCTATCGCTTAAGTCTGCCAACTGGTAAAAGTGCTCGCCCGGCAGTGCATTTTTAAGGTGATTTAATTTGGTTAAATCACGGCCACTGATCACTAACGTGTAACCTCGGGCTGCTAGGGTTTTGGCAATTGCTTCACCAATGCCACCGCTTGCACCTGTTAGTAAACATAATTTTTTAATCTGACTCATAAGATACACTCCGAGCGGTGTTGGTTAATTAGGCGACTTGTTGCAAGCGAGCTTGATCAAGAGCGCGGAAAATATTGCCATAAAGCACATAAAAACGTTTTGCTGCATGAATGATGGCATCTTGCTGCTTTTCATCATCAATGCGGTTCATAAGCGTTTCAAAAAACTTCACATGTTCTTGGTCAAGTGATCCGTGCGAGCGTAAATAGCTAAATGCGTTATTTGGCAATGACAATTTATCTTTAATGGTGGCAGCCGCTAAATCTGCAATTGCGACGCTGGTGCCTTCAAGCACATGTACCATGCCAAAAAAAGCCACTGGTTCAATGCGGTTAATGGTGTCGTAGGCGTAAGACACCATCAGCTCGGTTTCAAACAATGGCGTGCTATTACGCACCGCTTCTTTATCAAAACCACATGCTGCAATGTCATTTAAAATCCATTCTTGGTGGCCTAGCTCTTCCTCAATATATTCTGCAACCGCGTCGCGTAACCATTCTTGTGAATGCGGCAGTTTGGCACCTAAATTCATCAGTAAAGGCACGGTGTGTTTTACGTGATGAAATGCTTGGCTTAAAAACGCCACATAATCATCAAGAGCAATTTCGCCTTCAAAACAACGCTTAATAATTGGCGCCGATAACAAATAGTTTTTTTCAGCTGCTGTTTCGCTAATTAATTTCTCGAAAAAGGTCATAATCAATTCCTTCTAAAATTGCTTTAAGCAACAAGCGATGATGCTTGTCGTAAAAATGTTTGGTTAATGGCTGGGCGTTTAAAACGGCCATTTTCAGTTAGCATGCCTTGCTCATAGCTAAGTGGGGCATCAAGTAAAATAAAGTGATTTAGTTTGGCGTAATCAGGTAATGCTTGGTTGATGTGTGCAAGGCTTGCCGCAATTTGCTCATTCGCAACCCCTTGCAATGGCATTAAAAGTGCAACGAGTTGTGATAAACCATCACCGATTACTACGGCTTGTGAAAAAAGCCCTGTAGCATCTAGTAACGACTCAGGCCACTCTGGTGAAATATTACGCCCTAAACTATTGATAATTAGATTTTTAGCGCGCCCATTCAAATAGAGTTTATCGCCTTTAAATTCAGCAAGGTCGCCTGTGTGAACGGTGTCTTGATACCAGCTGTTTGGCTCACCTAAGTAGCCTAAAAAGGCATTTCCTTTCAGTACTAACTCGCCATTTTCAATAGTGCCAGTTACGTGTGGTAACAACTTACCCACGCTGCTATCGCTGTTATCTTCAAGGGTATTTAGTGCAACCACAGAGCTTGCTTCTGAAAGCCCGTAACCTTGGCACACTGGTAAACCACATTCACGCGCAGCGGCAATTAAGGCTTTGTCTACTTTGCCACCGCCAACCGCGACAAATTTAAGGCTGTGTGGCGGTTGCCAACCTTGTTTGCAGGCAACAACTATCGCCTTCAATAATTCAGGGACTAAATTAAGCGTATGCGCATCGCTTTGCGCTATTGTGGCTAGCAATGCTTGCATATCCACCAAGCGACTGCCTGAAAAACCACGCTTACTATCACTGATGATTTTGACCGTACCACCGCACAGCAGAGGCGCATAAATCCCAGCTATGTTCTCTAACAAGGTGCTAAATGGCAGTAAACTCAAGTGCTTTGGATTACTTAGGCCAATTACATCAATTAAGCTTTTGGCAACGGTTAATTGATTATCGCGGCTTAAACATACGCCTTTTGGAGTGCCCGTTGAGCCTGAGGTAAAAGTAACTTTTTGCGTACCTTCAGGTAAGGCAACATCACCGTGATAACCAACTTCATTGATAAATAATCCAGTTCCTATCAGTGGTTTGCTATTTGCTGTTGGCTTCTCACAAATTACATGGCTCACTTTGCAGCTGTAAATAACATGCTGCTTTTGCTCTTCACTAAAAAAGTCAGGTACTGGCACAATCAGTAAATTGCCGCTCATTGCCGCCAAGTCCGCCACTAACCAATCAAGTGAATTTGCAGCACACAGTGCGATGCGCTCTACTCCTTCCATTTGCAAAAAGTCACACACCATTTCGATTTTTTCATTGAGTGTTAAATAATCAAATGATTGTTCATCGGTTATCACTGCAATATTGCTTTGATTATGGTTTTTAAGAACATTTAACATGTGAAACGCGCCTCAAATTTATTTGCTAAACGGCCAATTGCAGGCGATAAAAAACGGTAAAGCTGCAAATATTTAGTGCGGTTACGGATAACCTGATTTAGCTGATCTAACGACAGTAAATACACATGTGGGTTTGTACGGTAGTAGCTCCCCCAGTTCTCTCCTTGATTTGGCAGACGTTTTGCCTCTGCTTTTACCAGTTTAATTAGCTTTAAACCGTAGCGTTCAAGAATGCTCGCAACCTTGTGCGTTGCGCAAAAAGCCAAAGCTTTTACGTTCTGATGCACTAACGCCAAGGTTGAAAGCATGAAAAGCGGTGTTGATAAATTACGACCATCACTAAATAAGCTACCGTATTCCACGATTTGCTCACGATTGATTTCACCAATATGTGCTCTTGCATAAGACTCAATTGGTGCATCTAGGTAATGTTCTAAAAACAGCGGCTCTGTCGCGCGGCGAATACCGATTGCAGCAGTTTTTCCTGCAAAACGTAATTGCAGTAGTAGTGGCATGGAAACACTAATTTCTGCTTGGTAACGGTCTGCGTAGCCTTGTTCAATAAAACGTGCAATATGCGACGCTTGCGCCAGTGGCGCTAATTCAAAGCGAGGTAATAACGACGCTGTAAAACTGAGGAAATTATCTTTAGGCTGTAACATGAAACTGCTCTCCATCTTGCGATAGAGTAACTTTATGAGACAAACCTTAAATCAAACTTAAGAAATGAATTTTCGTAAAAAAGTTAAGTTAACATGCTGACATTAAAAGAGTTTACTTTTAATTTTGCGTTTATAAAAAGTGCAAAAGTACTGCTTAATTAAAGCAATACTTTTGATGGTTTAGCTAAAATATACGAGCCCACCAACAACTTGATGCTGCCCACCACACAGGCAATCCAAGTTGCGGGCGAAAGTAGCAGTAAAACACAAAAGCTAACTACCATACCAAGTAATGCCATAATTTTCGCTTTGAACGGGATAACACGATATTGCTGCCATAATTGCAGCGTATGACCAAAACGCGGATGGTGCAGCAGCTTGTGTGCAAGCTTAGGAGAGGCTCTAGTAAAGCACGCCAAAGCGAGAATAAAAAATACCGTTGTTGGCATAACTGGCAGTGCCATGCCAATCACACCAAGGGCGACAAACACGTATCCCAATACAAATAACAGGCTATTTTTATACGTCACTAAAGCGGCTTTTAAAGTCATGAGTAAACGTGCGCCTGAAACGTTTGAAAACGGCTAAAAGCTTGGCGTGCGCCATTAATTAGCGCACTTTCTTGTGCGTCATTGAGCTCAATCGTATCAATAACATTTACCAGCTCGCGCCATGCACTGCCACGCCCTGCACCTGGCCCCGCTAAATAACGCGCACCATTCTCAGCGCTCACGGGTAATTTTGCCTGTGCTTGTTTACCCAGCATAGCAGCGCCCACTTTTGAGCCTTCCACTACATATAACCAGCCTAATGCTGTGGCAAAGTCAGTTGAATCACTGATTTCAGGGGCTAAAAAGGCGCGTGGCAGCTCAGCTGCCAAATCAGCAAAGTCTTGCTCTAGCATGCCTAAACGACGGCGAGAGATTAAATCGTTAATAAGCTCGCTAAGCTCACTATGCTCGTACAATGCGCTTACATCTTTTAAGAAGTAATACTGCAAAGATAAAAACGCTAAATAGCTTTGATTATTGGCAAAAGGGTCGTGTGCCATAATGCTTTTATCAACATTATCATGCACATCTGCGGTAGCGGCTTTTAAATTTTGTGCACGCGAAAATGACGAAGTGACGGTGGTCATAACTGCTCCGAAAAAGTAAAAATAAGTATCCAATAGCGCAGCAATGCGCTATTGGGCATAAAAGGTGTTTATAACTTTGCTTCTAAGCTAATGGTGATGGTTTGCCCAGGTTCTGGCATAGCCACAATTGAACCCGTTGATACCTTGTATTGATCCGTTAAGTTGGTAACGGATAAATTGCTTTTTATGCTGTCGCTAATTGCATAGCTTAAGTAGAAATCAAGCTGGTAACCCGACGGAATATATTCCAATGTATTTACTGCGGTACCTGCTAAAAAGCCTCCTGGGTGGTGTTTTTCAGAATGCTTTTTATAGGTAAACCCTAAATCAAGGGTATCGTCTAACAAGCTGGTGCCGATATTTGCAATATAGTTTTTATCGGCAGGAATTCTGAGCGGCGTTAAACTGCCCGAAAACCCAGTATTGTTACATTTATCAACCCCTTCTGCGTTAGCAATTAGGCTTGAGCACATTTCAACATTGGCGTATTTGGTGTAGCTAAACTTGCCGTAAAGCCAATCACTTTGGTAGTTAAAGCCAAGCTCGGTACCCGGTAATTCAAATGAGTCGTAGTTGGTGAATGAAAAAGTTTGATCCCACGACTGCGCATCTGGTTTTTTGCTCGGTAAAAAGCCCGTTGCTAACATGTCTTTGATGTTAGTGTAAAAATACTCGGCTGAAAGCACTAACTGATCGCCTTTAAACAGCACATCGCTAAATTCGCTTTCGATACCAATATCATAAGATTGGGTATTTTCAGCTTTAACTGGGTAATCTGGCGAGTAGGAAAACACCTCGTTTGACACCGTTGACTCATAAAGATTTGGCATACGGTACGCATTACTGTATTTAGCTTTTACGTTTGTGTTACTAAACACATTGACCCGCGCCTGCAGAGTTGTATCGGTTTTAGCATCGAACGTTAGGGTTTCGCCCGTTTGATAATCATCATTAGTTGAATCATGATGGTTAATGTTTAAAGTAAGCTCGACGGGTGCTAAATCGATTTGCGCATTGGTAAATAACGCGCGCTTAACTTGCTTGCCGTGGCGCGACGTTGCCTTGTACTTGTGATCTTCCGGTAGCCAGTCTTTTTTGAAGTTATCTAACCAATCTTTATGTGGCGCCAACTTCTCTTCTTGCCACGACAAACCATAAGTGAGAACAATTGGCATGTTCGCAATGTTAATGTAAGAGGCGTTAAGTGCGCTTGCACCAATTCGGGTGTTGTTATAGCGGTGAAAATACTGCCCCGCATTTTGTCCTAAATTGCTGCCAAGTGCGTTGTACTGCTGAAGATTCGCACTGGTGCGCCATACATTTACCGTGACATCCAAATACGGATTATTGCTCGGTAAGTAATGGTACAAAGCACTGGCACTATTTACTTTGGCTGTGCCTGGTTGCCATTGTGGCATGGTTTCAACACCCTCTGGTATTTCTTCAGACATCCACTGCTCTTGACCATTTTCGTCAACTTCTTTCCAGAATTTAGTATCGCCTGCGCGCTGCTTATACCAATACGATGCAAGCATTTCGCCTGCCACTTGTTGATGCAAACGCGTATTAACTTCCAGTGAGTGCTCTTTGGTAAAATCATAGGTAAACTTTGCTAAATAAGAGTCGCTTTCAAAGCTGGTGTTTACCACTTCACCATTTCTATTAACCGGAGGCGGAATAAAGAAATCATAAGGCTCATCAACATATTTTGTCGGGTCTTCTTTTGATGGCACCCAGCGAATGTATTCTTTTACTTCTACAAATTCTTCAAAGCCGTTTTTACCCGCAAAGTAGTTGCCAACTTCCTTTTTGCTATAAGCTACGACGGCTTGTAATTTATCGCCTTTAAATGCACCGGCAAGTGATACACCACCGCCGTTAAAATCGAGCGTATCGATGCCATTGGTTACTTCGTAATAGCTTTGCAAGCCAAAGTTCTCTGGCACTTTAGGCGTTTTATTGTTGTTGTGAGTTTTTAACTTAACTAACGCACCAAATGTTTCGCCACTTTTTAAAATATCATGCACACCTAACGTGCGAATATTCACAGTACCGCCAATGGCACCTGAGCTATAAGGTGATGCTTTGCTCGACGACCCTTTTTCAATATCTATGGTACTGATTAAGTCTGAATCGATGTAACTGCGATCAGCTGAGCCCATATAGCCACGGTTGGTATGGGTTGATTGCAAGCTACCATCAATAAAAATTGGCACGCGCCCTTCGCCGTGAACACCGCGAATACCAATATCTAACGCGCCCGCCTCGTTGCGAATATTATTCGCTTCAATGCCTGAAAACGTTGAGAAAATATCTGAATTAGACAGACCACTTGAGCGCTCAATCTCACTGCGGTGCATTTGCAGCTTATTGCCCGTTACCGTGATCACTTCCATATTGGCTTTGCTTGGCTCGGCCTTTGATTTTTGACTTTTTTCCTCGCCTTTAGGTTGTAAAGTATCAGCAGTTGTTTTAATCACAATATTGTTATTCACAATATGTGCGCTTAACTGGCTTTGTGCCAAAGTAATTTCAAGTGCGTTAAGCAAACTCAGTTCGCCAGCAAGCGCTGGCGCTGTTAATCCCGTAAGCAACTTAGCGTCGGCAATCAAATTCATATTCGCTTTTTCAGCCAAAGTGGTAAGGGTGTAAACCAGTGGCTGCTCAGCAAGGTTAAATTGGTAAACTGACGCGCTGCTATTTGCCATGGTTGGCAACGAAAGGCTAAGCCCAAGTGCAAATGCAAGCGGCGTCAATTTAGTTTTGATTGGCGAGTAAGTACTCATTGTGTCATCCGTATTTAATTTTCTTAGCTATTAAAACGAATGAGAATGAGAATCCCTCAATAAAAAATACTGTTTTTTTGCATTTATTTTTCGGAGCTAATAACTATTTGATTATTAATAATTTTAGCCTCAACTGCTAACGCGTATGGCAGCATATTAACAAAGCCGTCTAACTCAGATGCTGAAAAAACGCCCGATAAACGTAATTGCTCAGCGTGTGCATCAGTAAAAATAACGTCGCGATTGTGATAACGCTTAAATGTGTGTAAGACATTTAGCAAAGGCTCATTATTAAACACCAAGCGCCCTTGTTGCCACGCCCCAACATTGGCATGTGCCATGGCGTCACGCTTTATGCTATTACCATTAATCAGTGCAACTTCGCCCTGATTAAGCACCACATTATGCTCATTCATTTGCACTGCCACTTTGCCATGTGCCACCGCAACACGAACCTGATTTGCTTTTTTATCGACCGAGAAACGCGTACCCAGTACGGTTATTTTAGTATTGCCAGCATTAACAACAAACGGCCGTGCTTTATCACTTTCAACATCGAATAGCACCCGCCCAGAGGTAAGCTGTGAAAGTCGCTGCTTGTCATTAAACGCCAGCGACAACTGTGTTTTTGCATCTAAGGTGATATGTGAATTATCAGGCAAGGTATATTCGAGCAATTCTCCGCGTGTTGATTGATATTCGGCAATAAAGGTGTGCTGCGAAAACATATTTGGCACAAAGTGATAACTCAGTACGCTTATCATTAAAAGCGCACAACACGCGGCAATGGCACGGTAGTTTTTGAGCCAAACGGTTCTTTCAGTAGTACGTGTATGTTCGCTTTGTGGCTTTAGCTGTGTTGTTGTGGTGCTCTCAGTCGTAAGCTCACTTTCGTTAAATTGCGCTAGCAGCGCATCAACGTGTTTGCTTTCTTGATAAGCGGTTTGATGCGCTTCACATGCATTAAGCCAGTGTTCAAATTCAGTGCGTTGGTCTGCATTAAAACCCAATTTTTCGAGTTCAATGTATTTGTTAGCTTGTGCTTGTATTGCGAGTGTTTGACGGTTCATTCTGCAGTTTCTCTTATTATTTTTTTAGTGCATCACGACACGCTAACATGGCAGTTGCTAGGTGTTTTTCCACCATGCTTACAGAAATTCCCATCTGCTCTGCAATTTGTGGCTGCGTTAAGTTTTTAAATTTATATAAAACAAAAGCTTGTTTTGTTTTGAGCGGTAAAGCATCGATGCAGCGCTGTAATACTGCAAGCTGTTGCTGCGCTGTTACCACAGTTTCAGGCTCAAAATTAGCAGGGGCTACAAGCTCAACGTCATCTGGCTGTGCAACACTTTTACTGTTGCGATATTGGTCTATCACAATGTTTTTCGCGGCTCTAAAAAATAACGCGCGCGCATGTGTTTTATCTTGTTGAGGATAGTTTTGATTATGACTTAATAGACGGGTATACGCTTCTTGCACTATGTTTTGCGCTTTATCTTTACAGCCAACAGAACGCGCAATATAGCCCAACACCTCTGAATAATACCGTTCCACAATATGCTCGACAGAATTTAAAAGGTGCGCATGCTAGCACGCAATAGTACAATTGAAAACAATTCTTAGTTAGATTTGGAGGTTGTAATAATCGTTCGTTTAAAAACTAAGCTCGATTCAAAGCCTTTGTATTATTAAACCGATGTAACGTTCATTTCACTACAAATAATGTCTAATTGTTAATTTTTACCAACATTTTCAAACAAATCCCTCAAAGCTCTGAGTAAAAGTCACTGTTACGCTAAATGCAATTATTACAAATTGAGTAAACTAGAATGTTAACCACCAAAGGGCTTTTTAAATCTCTGATATTTTCTGTTTTGTCGCTTACCCTTGTCGCCTGTTCAAGCGACAAAGAAATCGAAGTTTCGAAACCAAACGATGGCCAAACTATCGCTGAATACGTTGCAAGCCAAGACTTTTCTGGCGCAGTGTTAGTAGCTAAAGATGGACAAGTTTTGCTGAGCCGTGGCTACGATTATGCCGAGCGCTCAAACAAAATTGAAAACAGTTTCGATACGGTTTTTCGCATTGGCTCAGTTACAAAACAATTCACCGCAATGGCGATGTTGATATTAGAAGAGCGTGGCCAGCTAGCACTCACTGATACTGTTGCCATGTATCTAAATGACTATCCAGATGGTGAGAAGATTACACTTACACATCTGCTCAATATGACCAGCGGCATTAAAAACTATACCGAGATGGGAAACTTCTCATCTTACAAAAACACCTCGCTAACCCCGCTTCAATTAATTGAAAAATTTAAAGATACACCGCTCGAATTTACACCGGGTAGCAAGTTTAAATACTCCAACTCAAACTACGTGATTGCAGGTTATATAATTGAACAAGTGAGTGGTCAGTCGTATGCAGCGTTTATTGAGCAAGAGATTTTTCAAAAACTCGGCATGACTAACAGTAGTTATGGCAAAGACAAAATTGGCTACGATAAATTTGCACAAGGCTACAGCAACGATAAGTCTGTTGGCGGTATTTCAATGACGGTGCCTTATGCCGCAGGCGCATTAGTATCAACGGTGGAAGATTTATATAAATGGCATCAAGGCATTACCAATCGCGCACTCATTTCAGAAGAATCAACGCAAAAAATGTACACTGTGGGGTTAAATGGTTATGCCCTTGGCTGGAATGTAAGTACTAACCGTCACAATGAAAAGTTTTATCAACATGGTGGCGGTATTGATGGCTTTGTGAGCTATATTTTGCGCTCTGAGCAAAGCGGTTACTTTGTTGCCGTGCTTGCCAATGAAGAAGAGTTCCCATCAGGTGCTTTGGCTTTCAATATTATGAGTTTAGTGGATAAAGATTAAATTAAAACGGGCTGTGTTTTTAAAACATAGCCTTTTACGCTTTACACTAGGATCTGTTGATCTTTGCTCCGTTGCCTTAATTATTTAAATCACATCGTAAATATGCCTTAATACTCTCACAGCAGCTGTAAAAAAAGGGATAACATGTTTATTGGAGAATTTAGCAAACGGGTTGGCACTACCACCAAAACCATTCGCCATTATGAAGCGATAGGGTTATTACCCGAAGCAAAACGCCAAGGCCGTTATCGGGTTTATGACGAACGCTACATTGAAACCGTAAAGCAAATTCGCTTGGCACAATCCCTTGGTTTTTCACTTAATCAAATAAAACAATTATGCCAAGGCGCGAATATTAATTATGGTTTGCCAAAACACGTATTATTAACCGCGCTAAGCGAGCGTGAAGCACAGCTAAAAGCACAAATCGCCAAGTGCCAACAACAGCTCAACGACATAAAAAGTTTTAATCTCTTACTCGAAAATTCTAACTGCGCTTAATTAACCTTTGACTTTGCCCTATAGGGCAAAGCGTACACTTGTGCTCGATGTTTAATAAGGAGCACAAACACAATGCAAAACTACAATAAATGGGTAGCACGAAGCGCCTACTATGATTTAATTATCACGACACCGTTTGCCATTCCCGGTGTTGCCAGCTGGGTAATCAGTTTGTTTGCCAGTTTGCACCAAACACTTGGCTTGCTGGGGGAGTTTCCCGCTTTTCAAATACAGCATTTACTGTTTGCCCATTTACTGGGTTCAGTTGTGATTGTGTGGTCGCTGCTTAGAATAAAACATACCAGCCCTTTACTTGGCTTATATGATGGTTTTGCAAGAGTACTTTTCAGTGTGTTTTATATTTATGCAATGGCCCTAGGCGCAAGTCCGCTTATTTTAATTTTTTTAATTCCAGAGCTATTTTTTGCAGTCGTGCAAAATGTGGGTTATTACCAATTAAAAAAACAAGATACATAAACTCGATTTGAGTTAAGCGAAGTAGCGCATTGGTAAAGCGCTACTACTTATCAGGCATAGAAAAATATACGCTTCAAATTCGACTCACTTAAGTCCGAGAATTAGGGAATGCACTAAACTTTATAACACATTTAAGCCATGTCGATTAATAAATGAAAATACGTGACCTAGCACTTGTTGTTGAAGCGCTTTACGGTCAACGCCTTCACGGTCTTTACATAACAACACACCTTGCGCCTTAAAGTTATGTTCGCACTGGTTTATGTAAATAAAGTGCCCTGCGCCTTGTTTAATACCAACCAGCTCCGCATTTTTTATATTCTCAGCATAATATTGTGCATGTTGCTTGAACGGCAAAAAGTCATTTTCAACTGAGCCAATCACCAAGGTCGGCACTTTAACATCCATTAAACTACTTTCACTTACTGCGTGGCCAAGGGCAGGATCAAGTGAGATAACGGCTTTAATGCGCTTATCTAGCATATGTGATTGCACTTCACTGATTTTGCTTATTTTATCGTTTGTGTATGGCGTTGCTTTTTGCTTGTTATAAGCACAGCTTTTATCGTTTTGAGCCTCAGCTAAAGCGCAGTAACGCTCTGACTTTCCGGCTTCTAACTTTGCACCCGCAAGTGCCAATGCCGTAAAGCCTCCAGCGGAGTGACCTAGCATCAGTACATTATTAGTGTCGATATCAAGATTAAATAACCCTTTATTGGTTAATTGCTCAAGGGCAAAGCTGACTTCCTCTGGGCGCTGCCAAAAACGTGCAAGTACACTTGGGTCGATTGTTTCTTTACCGTACACCCAAGATTCGCCATAGTGAGCAACGCCTACCACCAGCCAGCCTTGTGATGCTAAGGCATAACCTAACCAATTCATTTCAATAGGTGAGCCAAATGCACCGTGAGAAATTAACGCAATTTTTCGCTTATTTTGCGAACCCGTTAAACACACTGTTGCGCCACAGTTAGCATCGCCTGCCAAGTACCACAGCTTCACCTTTACAGGCTGATTAGTTTGCCTATTAAAAAAATCGAGATCGTTCGATTGCAACGTATTTTGGGCGACTACTTCATTTCCTTGCGCGCTCATCGCGTTATTTGTGAAAATTAACACGATAACAAGTAACAAAAATCGGATTGGCTTCATTTAAGGTTATTCCATTAAGCTAAGATGATTTTACTTTAACCAATGAGGTTGTCGCGTGTCTGTGCAGAAAGTGCGATTTGTGAGTGTAATCTCACTTTAAATAGCATCGCTTTCCACCGCAAAATAAAGCTCAGTAATCAGTTTTTCAGCATCTGTATCTGCAGGGTTGTTTATATAGCGCTGCACAATATGCTGATCTTTCAATCGGATTTGATTGGGCAACACCCAATGGGCATATACCTGAGAAATGGTTTGCCACATTGTATTGTGCGGCCCTTGATGGCTAAAACAAGCGTAGCGCCCGCCTTGCAGTGTGTAACCCTCTAACTGTTGCTGTTGCGCTAACCCTTTTAAAAACCCTGCAAAAAATTGGCTTTGTGTTTGCTCACCTACCCAAGGGTTATCAATCGCTACACCAATAGGTTGAAGCTCACTAAAATTAAGCGGTGCGGCAAGTTCGCTTAAGCGCTTATAGAGCTGCCCTGCCACCTTTGAAAACGATTGTTCATTAAAGCCAGCACCGTAAAAGCCGAGCACGGTGGTTTGTGGTAATTCGCGCCATTTTGGTTCAAGTTTATACGCTTCAGCTAATTTTTTTGGCGGTAAAGTGCCAGCGCGTTCATTTAGCGGTGATTTACCATTTAGAATATCAGTTGGGGTGCACGCAAAATTGTTTTTAAACGCACGGGTAAAGGATGACGGCGAATCATAGCCAACACACATTGCGACTTCTAATATGTTCTCTTTTCCGCTTTTTAATAAAAACATCGCTTTTTCAAGCTTTTGCCTTTTTATAAACTCGCCGAGCTGGAAACCCGTTGCGGCAAAAAACATGCGATTGAAATGATATTTTGAAAACCCAGCATAATCGGCAAGCGCTTCAACATTGATTGCCTCTTCACTGTGATCATAAATATATTGCGCCACCTTGCTGATAATCGCGGCATTAAACTGCGTGGGACTGCTTGCCATACATTAATAGATTATTTTTATAATTATATTAGCAAGATAGCGAATGTTAATCAGTGAGTCGAGTGAATTTTTAAAGGCATAAAAAAGGCCTTATTGTTGTTTTTCAATAAGGCCTTTTTTGTAATTTTGCCTAGCTCAATATTGAGTAAGGCAAATTAACTTACAGTGTTTCTTCTAGCCACTTGAAGAATTCACGCTGCCATACAATGCCATTTTGCGGCGTAAGTACCCAGTGATTTTCTTCAGGGAATAGCATGAAGCGGCTCTTTAAACCACGTAATTTAGCTGCTTGGAACGCGGCAATGCCTTGCTCAAGTGGAACGCGGTAATCTTTACCACCGTGGATCACAAACATAGGTGCATCCCACTTTTCAATGTGGTTAATTGGGTTGAATTGACCGTATGCTTTTTTCGTTGCTGCATTGTCTTCCCAATATGCGCCGCCTAGTTCGTTATTTACGAAAAACAGCTCTTCGGTTGTGCCGTACATGCTACGTAAATCGAAAATACCACAGTGTGCAATAAAGGTTTTAAAACGACCTTCGTGGTTACCTGCTAAATAAAATGCTGAATAACCACCGTAACTTGCCCCAATTGCACCGATACGTGAGTTATCTACGTAAGACTCTTTTGCTACATCATCAATTGCTGCAAGGTAATCTTCCATTACCTGACCGCCCCAATCATTGCTGATATCTTTGTTCCATTGCTCACCATGACCTGGCATACCACGACGGTTAGGTGCTACCACAATGTAACCCTGTGATGCCATTACTTGGAAGTTCCAGCGGAATGAGTAGAACTGAGAAAGCGCAGACTGTGGACCACCTTGTAAATAAAGTAGCGTTGGGTACTTTTTGCTCTTATCAAAGTTAGGTGGGTAAATTACCCAAGTAACCATGTCTTTGCCGTCGGTCGTTTTTACCATGCGTTTTTCAACATTTGGTAAATCAAGTTCAGCGTAAAACGCGTCGTTTTCTTTAGTAAGTGCTGTGAGCTTTTTGCTACCAAGATCAAAACGGTAAATTTCACGCGCGGCGTTCATGCTGTTACGTGTAACTACAAGCTTATCTTTTAATACCGCTACAATGCCGTTTACATCATATTGGCCGTTGGTAAGCTGCTTAATTTTAGGCTGTGCTTTGGTTTTAGTGTTTACCGACACTTGGAATAACTGCACAGTACCACCCACAGGTGCGACAAAATAAATGGTTTTACCATCAACACTCCATTTGAAGCTGTTTACGGTGCCATCCCAATGCGCTGTTAAGTTATAGTCGCGGTCGTTAACACGTACAATAATGTCTTGTTTATCGGCTTCGTTACCCGCTTCGTCCATTTGTAACCATGCCAAGTGGCCTTTTGGTGAAAACGCAGGGTACTTATCGTAACCTAAGTTTTTCTCAGTCAGATTAGTGGTTTTTTTGTTTGCTAGGTTGTAACGATAAATATCGGTATTGGTGCTTTGAACATATTCAGTACCCGTTAGCTTTTTGCTCACGTAGTAAATATTTTCACCTTTTGGACCCCAAGTGTAATCTGACGTGCCACCAAATGGTGCAGTTGGGCTTTCAAATGGCATGCCCTGCATGATGTCGACTTTTTCTTCGGTTTTTAAGTCTTGATAGAAGACATGCTTAAAGTTGCCGTCTTTCCAAGTATCCCAATGACGGTAATTTAAGTCATCAAATACATAGGCATTTGCTTTGCCAAGTTCTTTATGGCGGTCGGTCGCTAAAATATCTTCTAGTTGTACTTTTTCATGGAACAACTTTTTGCTGCCATCTGGTGAGATACTTTTATCAATCACCACGCCTTGGTAGGCCTCTAGCAGTTGTGACTCACCGCCTTTAAGCGATACTTGGTACACTTTGCTGCTGAAATCGTTTTTCTCAACGCTTGGTGTTGTTACTTTATAAATAACGTGGGTTTTTTCTTTGTTTAAACCAAGCGCGCTTACACGCTTTAATTGCCAAAGTTTTTCAGGTGTCATTACCTCATTGGCGTAAGCACCCGCGCTTAGAGCAACCCCCAAGCTTACAGATAAAATAGTTCGCAACATCGCGAAACTCCTTTAAAGAATAGACCTGCTAAGACTACAGAATTACCCTATGGCTTGAAAAGCGCTATGCGACTAAAAAACAAAATAAAAAGGAGCAACCTAGGCTGCTCCTTGTAAAGTCATATTGACTAATCTTGCTAAATCTAATGTTTAGAAGAACGCAGTAACACCAATCCAGAAGTTACGGCCTTTATCTTTTACATTGTAATCGTCGGTAAATGTAACTTCACTCACCACACCACGACCGGTTAAGTACTCGTACTCGCCGTCACCATTTAGGTCTGTGTAGCTAGTGCTATACGATGTAAAGTCTTCATCCAATAAGTTGTTAACACGTGCGTTAATTTGCACGTATTCGTTTACGTAAAACTGCGCACCTAAGTTAAATAGGTTATAGTCTTTGTAATACAAGGCTTTATCGTGAACATTATCCCAACCACGGTAGCGATCTGAACGGTATACACCTTGTAGATATACAACCATAAAATCAGTTGCTTCCCAGTTTAGTGTAAGGTTAGCCATGTGCTCAGCTGTATTCGTTAGCGGTTGACCTTGTTCTGGGCCGCTTTGCTGTTCACTGTCGGTCCACGTGTAGTTACCCGTTAACGAAATCGTGTTTGAAAGCGTGTATTGGCCTGCAATTTCAACACCTTGCAAATCAACTTCATCAATATTAATTTTTTGGCTGTAGCTTTGATAACCCAGCTGATCGTACTGACCTAAGTTAACACATGGGCGCACATTGTTAGTTTGCTCACAGCTTAAAATAGTATCACCGCGGGCAATCTTGTCTTCAAACTTAGTGTTGTAGTAGGTAACGTTAAAGTTGTGTGCCGCGTCTTCTGAATTCCAGTAAACTGCAATTTCAGAGTTTACGCTGGTTTCTGGTTCAAGTTCAGGGTTACCCGCAAATGGGCTTGTACCTTGACCTCCAAAACCCGTAATACCGTCGTATAAATCGGTTGTTTGTGGCGTTTTATAACCCGTGCTAACACCACCTTTTAGTGTCCATGTTGAGCTTAGGTTATACACACCGTATAAACGTGGTGAGACTTGGCTGCCAAATACGTCGTGATTATCGTAACGCGCACCACCGGTTAAGGTAAAGTCGTCTAAAATCATCCAGTTATCTTCAGCAAAAACCGAGTACATATTTTGTTCTTGTATTTTGCCCGCTTCGTTGCTTTCTAGACCGAAAACGCCGTCTTTTAATTCACCGTCAATTAGCTGAGCACCCACCACAAAGTTATGGTCGCCAAGTGCACCACTGATTGGAATATCAAAGCGCAAATCGTAGGTAAACTGGCTACTTTCTAGTGGACGTTTAGGACGCGGTAGGAAAGTCTCTTCTGCTAAGTCTTTACGTGCCTGTTCGTCCATACCTGCATATTCGCCGGTACCATCGTACATTTCTTGAAGTTTCAAACGTTCAGCAACACTAAGTGGCAGCGTACGACCGTTATTTTGCGTATCAACATAAGAAACTGAGGCTTTAACCGATGCCCACTCTAAGTCACCATCGTAACCAAGTGACCACCATTGGCGATCAAATTTTTGATCCGCCGCATAGCCTGCGCGCGGGTTTACTTTGCCGCGACGTGTTTGCCAAATTGACTCAATATTATCTTTGGTACCTAACGGATAGGTAATTTCGCCTGACTCAATATTGTAGCTTGGAGTGTTGTCGTACACTTGGCTTGAATTATCGTAATCAAAGCTAATGTGATGATCATCAAACGGCGTGTAGTTTAGCGTAAAGCCAAACTGCTCATTGGTGTTATCTACAGTGCGGCCGCCGCTACCAAACCCTAATGAACGTACATGCACTTCACCGTTTGGATCGGTTGCAGGCTCAAAGGTCGGTGAAGATGCAGTTTGTTCGTAAACGCTGCCGCGTACGCCAAGCGTAAGTACATTTTTGATTAATGGGCCGATAATATTAAAATCGGTTGTAATGTCGTCGCCAAAATCATCGTCTTGTTGAATTGAACGGCTAAATGACACCGCACCGCTCCAATTCTCGGTGTGTTTTTTAGTGATGATATTGATTACACCACCAAGTGCATCTGCACCATACAGCGTTGATGCAGGACCACGGATCACTTCAACACGCTCAATCGCATCAACCGGCGGCACGTGGTTAAACGCGTTACCACCAAAATTATTTGGGTAAATATCGCCGTGGTTGTTTTGACGTTTGCCATCAATTAATAGCAGTGTGTATTCACCAGTAAGACCACGCATACTGACGCTGCCCTGACCTGTTTTATCGCGGGTTGTACCAATATCAATACCTTCTAAATATTGCACAGCATCAAGAATCGATGTGAAAGAATGCGCTTTAATATCTTCGTTAGTAATGATTGAAATACTTGCTGGTGCTTCAACTACTTTTTGTTCAAAACCGGTCGCAGTAACTACAATGTGCTCTATGTTTTTTTCTGGGATTTTGTCATCTGCTACAGCTGGCAATTGCGCCGCTACAGCAAGCGCGATTACGCTTGGTTTGATTAAATTGATCATTAGTTACATCTCTTGATGATTATTTAAGCATTATTGAGAAAGGGCGACGTGCATAATACAGATAAAATTAATGATATCAAGAATAATTTCTATTTAGATTTGGTTTTGAGGGTTTGTATCTTATCGTTTTCACGGCAAAGAAGCATTCAGATTTTAATAATAAGAATCTGAAATATAAGCAATTTATTTAGAACTACGCGATAACGAAAAGAAGGTGTAGGTGTGGTCTGCAGCAATAGTAAAGCGTTAAGCATAAAAGCAAGTACTTAACACTTTAAAGCACTGCGGTATCACCACAAAGCATGGCTAACTGCTAAAAATTAAAAAAAGTATTTGTTTATTTCAGCTTGCGTCATCAAATAAATATCGTCAGCAGGCGCTGCGTTAATAGTAAAAAAGTAAAATTCAGGGCCGAGTTCCTGCCCTAATATTTCGCGGAAATAAGTCAATTGAGCACCATGTGCGCTATGTGACTTGCTAAGTTGGCCTGCATCTTTATCACCTTCGCAACACCAGGCATGTACACCCAATTTGCCCCCTACTTCATACTCTTTTTTGATGCCTGCGGCATATAAGTCAACGCCGCCAGAATACGCTTCACCATCGGCTGGCATTACCGTTGTGTATTGTGCTTGATGAATTAGTCTGCCTGTGTGCATATTGATATCATCATTCACAGAACCATCAACACTTTTAAAGATAATGCGATTTACACTTGGGTGATCAAGCGCTAAATCACGAAACTGAACATAGGTTTTACTGCCTAATGTACCCGATAGCTCCGCAGCAGTATTCTTTACCACAAGTTGGCTGTTGCCACCTGAGATTAAGCTTTCGTTAAATGTCATATTAAACGTGTGTAAATTACCCGATATGTTGTCAACAAGCTGGCCTTCTATAACGAAGTTATCGTTTTGCTCGCTTAGCTGTAAATTCTCGCCAAGCAAGGCTTGCTCGGTGTTTTGATTGGTGATCACTGCAACTTCTTGCTTTGGTTTTTCACCTTCAAAATCAAACCCCAACACAATCACGCCAAGATCATAGCGAATGTAAATAACCCCTTCATCCATATCAAAGTCGAGCATTTCGATAGCTGAGTTATGGCCATCGATTTGTACATTTAGCTGCGCTGCTGACTGGGTATAATTTTCAATGTAGCTCGCTACATCTGCGGGCTTAATCGCATGCACTTCCAAACTGGTGTTATCAACTGAATTTGATGAAGAAGAGCCACCACAGCCCGATAAAATAATTGCTGCGGCAATGACAGAAGGGATAAAACGCTTCATATAGTAATCCGTAAATCTGAGTAAAAATTTTCGGAAAGCTTAGCATTGTGCCTTGTAAGATAGCGTTTAGCTTTGTGAGCAAGTGTAGTATTGCAAGTACAATTTCAGACAAGTTTTAACAAAGTAAAAATCTAATGTTAGGTTTGAGCAATGAACTGGCAGTTATTTCTAAAATAGCACCAATAAGATAAACATATCGATGCTATTTAAAAAAAGCTCAAGCCTAGAAATTATAAGGCATTGATAGGGTTAGCTAATGTGCGAACGGCGTTACCGCCTATTAAGTACTTACTGTATAAATTTTACGTAACTAAAGACAAAAGCCTTATCTTAAAGCTTAGGCTGCTTTAAGGTAAGACTCTCGCCCTTTATGTTTGTTGTTACGCTGGTAGCTACCCTTACCTTTTTTCGCCTTTTCAACTTTGCTTTTAAATAACACGCTTGTGACTAACGCTTTAATTGCGTTGTCTTTTATCTCACCACGGCCATGATCGTGATGCATTTTTTTAGTTTTACTCATTGCTGTCCTCTTGATTAAAAATGAGTCAATTAATTCGCCGCAATACTAGCGAAAAATATGTAAAGCACAAGTGTTTACATTACTTTTTTTAAATATTTTTATTGCAGTTAAAAAGTGTTTTAACTTGCCAACAAATACCCAACACTTACTTACATTTTTCGCAATAATCATCCGTAATAATTACACCTATAGTTACTTTATTTATAGGCTCAACATGACGTTTTTTATCAAAGCTACAACCCTAACAGCAGCGTTACTTTTAACTGCATGTGCTCATCATAATAATGTTCGCCCAAGCAGTGACGGCAACCATTACGTTGACTTATACGGCGAAACCAAAACAGAAGTTTCAAAACAGGCATTTAAGCAAGCAAAATCGTATTGTAAAGAATCAAAGTCGAAGCCTTATGTGGTTTCTGAAAAAGTTGATTACATTGGCAATATGAGTGAACAAGATTATTTAACTAAACGCAATATAGCTGATGCCGTTGAAGCTGCAGGTACTGCTATGTGGATTTTTGGCCGAAGCCATGTAGATGATGCGGGCGCAGCTCTAAGTATTGGTGGCGATATTGCTGGCGATGCTTTGGGTGATCCATACCAACTTCATTTAGTGTTTAATTGCGGATAAACATCATCATTTAAACCCAGTAGTTTAATCACACTCAACTGGGTTGATGTACTTTATGTTTTAGTTATTCAGCTGCTTAATCGCCTCTACCACCGTTGATAATTTCCGGCTCATTTTGACTCCCCTCACGTGTTCCTGTAAGCCGAAAACCGTTTGCAAGATTACCATCGTGACAATCGAGCGCCCCCTTAATACAATTATCAAGCAAGGTTTGCATTATTTCTGGGTGCCAGCCATTAAACCAATCTGCATGCAGCGACATCCCACCTTGCGCGGAACTATCTACCGTATACATATCTGAGGCCAAACGCCAACCTTGACTGGCTTTGCTTTGTGGGTGATACACGTCAGGTTTTACACCAAATGCATAGTGATAACTTACGCGAACAACTGGCACAGGGTGTGAACTTGGGCAAATAGTACCGTTCGGGCCGCCTTGATTAATTGGATAAGCCATATGACTTTTGTGATCCGAACTATCAAGGTCCGTACCGTTCCAACAGCTGGGAAAGAAAACATCCATGCGGACTCTATCAGGCGCAACACACTCGGGAATTGAACTACTAAAACGTGGATTTGTAGCGTCATTTGACTCCCATGACTGGCAATGCCAACGTACAATGCTAGTTGACTGTGCTTGCCCAGGCTGTCCCATATGATCCCCTGCAATTATTTTTAACCCAGCAGGGATGGGTTTTATATCATCAAGCTTGTCGATGCCTGCTGAATAATAAAACACCTCATGTGCTTCATCATCATTGCCAACTACGGCTGGTACCACTTGCCATTGTGTATCACCTTGTTCGTCTAAAATGGGCTCTCCAGTCTGTGCATCGTATTGAGGCGCCAGCAACGTGGGCACCCAATATGCTGAACGATTTAAATGATTTCCTTGGCAAGTCGAGTCGCCAGAGCTGTAAAGAGACTCTGTAGTGGTTTGATGATCTACCAAGGTGTTGCCATAAAATCGATGTAAATGCGCAGCATTTTCTTGGTTTGGATAAACAATTGGGTCGTTGTAACTGGCATGTGAAAAATCACAATTTATACGAAAAATACCGCGCCAACTCGCATCTTCAACGGCACTTGGTGCAACATTAGTTTTCACTAAATCCGTGTGAGGATTTGCTGCATTAAACACACTGTCAATCGTCCATTGAAATTCGCTAGCATCACTCAGGCGGCCATCCACCACCGCCCACACTTTTAAGGTTTGCGTGCCACTTTCTAGGCCAAAATAATTTATTGGGCTAGTACATTCAGTAATACTGTCATCATTGAGCTGACACTCAAATTGTTCGGTTTGTTCGCTACTCACATTAAACATAGCGTACGTATTTTGTGTTGGCTGAGTAATAGAAGGACTAATTATCGGTGTAATAATGGTCTGTTGCTCTTCGTTACTAACAGTAATTTGTTGACTGTCACTACTGCCGCAGCCACACAATAATGCTGTTGCTGAGGTCACACTTAAAAGGTGTAAAAATCTCATGGTATTTACCTGCTCTTGATTCACTCAATCACAAGTATGGGTGACACAATGTAAAGTAACGTAAGCCGTTTGTAAAAGTGTGAAAAAGAGAAAACGAAAGAAAATATTTTAGCGTTTGAACCCAACAGGTACACAAACTTCAGCATTGTAAAAAACACCACAGCCACCCACTCTAAAAACAATATCAGTTAAGTGCTGTATAGCTAGAAGTAAAAGTTTAGTATGAGTGTTTTGTATAAGATGCTACCTTAAGCGAGTAAAGCTGTTACATTTGCAATATTTGGTCGCCGTTTCTTTTTGAGGTGCTCACAATACTCAATCATATTACCTGGTTTTCCAACGGCACCATGAAAAGACTTTGTAAATTGTGTTGTAAGAGTTAACCAGTTTTCAGGTGATATGCCTAAACGAGTTAACATTGGAAGTTCATTCGCTGAAATAGCGCCTCGCTTATCCTCGCGAATAATACGTCCTGTTAACTCAACGAGTTCAATATAGCTTTTTAGTTCAAACGGTAAGCCTTTTGGCATGTGCTTTCGTGGATCACCTGCAAACTTAAGCAGTGCTTTGGGTTGAGTGCCTTTAAGTGCCGCGTTAATGCGTTGTTGAATACTGGTGTAATATGATTTTTCTGGGGTGCTTGCCATCTTTGCTCTTATCGGGTTTAAATCAACATACGCCATACAGGCTGCAAGTGCCGCTTCATCTAGTAAGGCTTGGGATTTAAATCTACCTTCCCAGAAGCGGCCTGTGCAGTTGTCTTCAAAGTTTGCTTTGCGAGCGATGTCTTCATTAAGCACACGCATAAACCAACTAATGTCTTTTAAACGATTTCGGAACACTTTAGTCATTTCAGCTAACGTGTTTACCTCAGCTGTATTGAGCGGCTCACATGACAAGTACTTTTGTGTCAGTAAATTGCCTTTGAACAACTTATGCCAACGAATAATAACGGCTTTTTGATTGAGTCGGTTTGCTTTTTTCTCATCGACGCACAATACAATGTGAGTGTGATTGCTCATTACGGCATACGCACATACATCTATACAAAACACTTTCGTCAATTCAAGTAGCTTATCTTCAACCCAAGCTCGACGGTGTTCAAATGAGTGACCTGTGGCTTTATCTTCGCCACATAAAAACGCACGGCGTACACAACGAGAAATGCAATGATAGTATGTTGTATCAGCTAAACTCACCTGTTGTTTTCTAGGAACCGCCATAAATCACCTCAAATGAAGTAAAAAAGCACTCCCCTAAACATAGGAAAACACCCAAACTAAATCAAATTAGAGTGGGTGTCTTTGTTATTCTCAAAACGCAAAACCTGACACCTTCTGCATTACTATTTAAATTCATTCTTACCGTATTTAGTTTTATGCTTATGATATATAAATAAATGAACCAAAAGCATAAATAAGAAATATAGAATTCCAAATAGAACTCCCTTTTTAAATCCTTGCGACCACCAAATCATTCCACCAGTAAAAATTGAAACCCCAAAATGGGTGAATAATATTTGTGAATGTAATCTAAAGAAGTTCAATTAAATGCCCTCTCTAAATAATCGTCAGGTTTAGTGGCCTCTTTAATACCAATATTAACTCCTACATCTGTTCCAGTTGTTATACCTGAAATTCCAGCAGAAGAAGATTGTCCAACAAAAGAGCTATGTGTTGTACCAGCAATACTCGAAGCAACAGTACCACTAGATCCTATTGAGTTCAGTTTACCAGCCATTTGGTTCGAAACTTTTCCACCGACTAAACCACTCACTGCACCTCCTGCTGTTGAAAGTAGAGCTTTTGTAGGTGACACCTCTTGGTTATTTAGTAAATCTGAAGCAACAGAGCCATAGCCATTAGCTAGAGCTGATGATTTAGCGGTTATAGAAACTGCTTCCTTAGCAGAAGTTAAGCCTTTTGCTGCACTCTGTGCCATTCTACCTCCAATACCACCAGTGACCGCGCCAACCGCAGCAGCTACAACAATATCAGAAACGTCCAATTTAGAGAAATCTCCACCATTAGTAATCAGTTGACCACCTGTTTCCACCGCAGCACCGATTATTGCACCTACTATGCCAAACTCCCCGTCAGGATCTAAATATTTATATGGATTGTTGTTGGCGTAGGTATATCTATTAAAGCCATGTATAGGATTTCCACGTCCAATATGCCCCATGACATCAACCGGATCATTCGAATAGAAACGCCCGATAACTGGATCATAGTATCGTGCCTGCATATAACTTAACCCAAGCGCTTTATCAAACTTGTGGCCGGTATAGCCTACATCGTCTTTTGCCTCTTCTATCGTTTCACCGTAAGGGCGGTAATGCTGGCGAGAATCATCAACCGATGCAGCTGGTTCTACATCACCGTATTTCGCAATCAGCTTTTTGCCTAAGTAAATATAACTCATACCGTTACCGGTAATTGTCTCACCTTTTTCTCGATAAATTAGCGCGCCATCTTGTGTATAAACAGAGAAACTGCCGCCATTATCTGATTGGTATACGCGACGATTGTGTCCATCATATTTGTAGCTAAACCCATTCGCTGCTGCTACTTGATTTGCATCATTAAATGTTAAGCCATACTCACCATTATTTGTGATGTTACCTTTGGTATCGTAACCAAAACTATCATACTTATCTTTGATACCCGTTACACCTGTTAATCGGTTCGTTGTGTAGTTATAGGAGTAATCGAGTGTACGCTCTTTACTGCTGTACGCCGTAATGTTGCCAAACCCGTCGTACTGAATAGTGCTGTTGCCAATACCGGAGTTACCAGTGACATTCGTTAAACGGTCGAGTCCATCATACTGCAAGTCAGTAAGGCTAAAATCAGGCTTTACACTATCAATAATTGAGGTAACGTTGGCATTATTATCAAAGGCATACGTTAAGCTCACTACATTGCCGGATGTTCGAGTATCAATCAGCGCTTCAGGTAGTTGGCTAGTCGGGTCCAATGTCAGAGAATGGGTCACACCATTGCCATAGGTGAAACTCTTTAACATTCCATTGGGATAATATTTAGCACTGTGGGCAAAATTGTGTGTTACTTCACTATTGTTATAGACCCGCGCCTCAGTAGGCTCACCAAATGCATTCGGTTTGTAACTAACCACTATGTCTGACACATCTGGATATGCCATCCAACTGCGATGCATGAGTGCATTGTAGCCATAATCCGTGGTTAACGCATTTTGGCCGTTTATCGTTAGCATTTCATCTTCTAACAGGTTTTGATTGTTATAGTTGTATGTATGCCTGATCTCATCTGTGCACTGTTTTTTTGTTTTGTCCCACACTTTGCAAACACTCAAAGTCAAAACATTACCGTTATTGTCGCGCGTATAGGTCACATCTCCGGAGTCATCGGAGTAATCGACTTTATATAAGTCACCTAAATTGTCGTAAGTGTAACTAATCGCACCTACTGGCTTAGTTGTAGTACATGCAGTATTACTTACCCCTGACTTTGACCACGTCATTTCTCCCAATGCATTGCGGCCGAAAAGCGTATTACCAACATCGGGGCGAGTAATTAAACACAATTGTTTTGCACTATTGTAATAACGGTTTTCTGTGATTGTGACATCATTGCCATCTTTATCTGGCCCAGTTTGTGAAACACTGCGCACAAGTCCAAATACATCGACATCAATATCCGTTGTTACACCTTCTGGTGATACTATCTTTGTTGCAATTTCATAGCTAGGTGCACCAAACGCTTGGTAAGTGGTGGTGGTTACGTTATTTTCCGCATCCGTCACCTTAATTTTATTACCCGCGAGGTACTCGTAGTCTATCCGGCCACGGCCAGAAGTAGTGAGGTATTCAACACGTCCCAGTGCATCGTATACAGTGGTCGTCCCTAGATTATCATCCACAGCAGAATCGGTAATGAACGATTGATAGGTAAGCTGGTTGTTATGATCATACGTAAAATGCTGATAACGCTTAATACCATTAAGCTCATCACTCATTTCTTTTTTTGTTAGGCGATAGAGTGAATCATAGTACTCAACCGTTTTAAAACTCGGCAAACCCTCACACTGCGTTCTTTGCTCGTTAAGCACGCAACGCGATAAGGTGCGGGTATTGTTGGTATCATCCCGGGTGATTAGCGTGTCTAGCCAATTTATCTCAAACGTTAAATCATTTTCTAAGTCAATGGCGGTCAAGCGCCCAATGCTGTCATATTCA
This sequence comes from Pseudoalteromonas sp. NS-SX12, assembly GCF_057367955.1. Classification (NCBI taxonomy): domain Bacteria; kingdom Pseudomonadati; phylum Pseudomonadota; class Gammaproteobacteria; order Alteromonadales; family Pseudoalteromonadaceae; genus Pseudoalteromonas; species Pseudoalteromonas sp. NS-SX12. Next base: position 852,410 of record NZ_CM170635.1, read on the forward strand.
TAATGAGTTGATACCCCATTAGAATCGGTCACTTTTTCTACCCAACCATCAGCATTAACGTCTTTAGATAAGCTAATCGCAGGCCCATTTATACGATTAGCGAGTTCAATCTTTTTCGGAATACCACGATAATAGTCTTTGTATTCTGTGTAGCGGTTGCCTTCACCAAATTGACGACTTTCATTTAACTCTTCACGTTTTATAGTACCATCCCCACTGTAAGTAAACGTTTTTATAAGAAAATCATTACTACTTCCAAATCGATATAAATTTTTAAGAACTAATACAGTCTGTGAAGAATCTTCGTCAGGATTTACAAAATGCGCTTTATATTCATTTTTGTATTCAATTTCTAAACTGTCTTTGTTATTCCCTGCTTCTTTCTTTAAATACAAATTAAAATAATTAACGTCACGTCCTGTGGCGTTTTTGATCTCATACTTAGAAATACGTTTTTGATTTGTAAAGTTGTTAGTCTCCTCGATTTCTTTTGGCTTTCCAAGTATGTTGAAATCAGCGTAACTGGTAGCGTAGGTTTGCTCCGTAATATTGTCATATCTGAGCATAACTGTCTTTTTTGAAAGCTGAATATTATGTTCTATGTTTTGAGCTTTATTAAAAACAATACCTGACTCCCCAATTTTTTCGAGTTTTTTGTACTCGTAAAACTCCCTCTTTATCAGTCTAGGTTCGTTTGAGTAATAATTCGAGAACTCAATTTTACCGAATGCAGGGCTCTCAAAATCTCGATTAATAAAATGTATTATTTTGTTTTGGTCCGGATCCGTAATTTCTGTCGATTTGTAAAAAAACTCATCTTCCTCTGCTATTTCAGCTGGCAGCTGAGCAACTTTAAAAATGACACCTCTATCAATCCAACTATGAGGTGTGAAATACGTATCTTCAAGGTAATCGTATTCTCTACTGTTATTTTGTGAATAACGATAATTCCAAACGTAATCTTCATCATCATTTTTAACGGCCTTTTTAACCAAAGACCAAGTATGATAAAAGGTAGGCATCACATTTTGATATACTGAATTAAACGAAAGATTCTTATCTCTTCTGTAATTTTCAATAATTTCGTAACCTGTTTTACCTACTCGTTCAATCGCATGAAACGTTGATTGAAATTCAAAAGTTGCTTGGGCGCCAAATGGCGTAGTTATTTTGGCAGTGTAATTACCGGCTGTATCACTGTAACTACCTTCTTTCTTATGTTCATTTGGTTTCCATATAGATCCTGAAGGATGTCGTCCAGAGGCTCTCATAATCGGATGAAGCTTATAGTCCATTGAATCGTGTTCAGCATCCCGAGTTGTGGTAAAAGAGGGTGAAAGTTCCTCAAATTGCCATTTTAAGCCATTAGGCAAAATCACTTTATCAAGCGAATAATACGTCATTGTTTTAGTTGGACCATCCATAGCAATATCACGATATTTATATTGCCATTTTTCGCCATTTGCAATGACTTCTTTCACCCTTCTTTTTAAAACGTAACCTGCATTGCCGGTTTTATCGTAATCTTCGTATTTGATTGTAATTTTTCTGCCGTCATTAGAGGTAATTTTTTCTAAAACAGGCTGATAATCAGTCGGTGAAGTTGCCAGAACATCTAAATCACTGTCTGAGTATGTGTACTCAACATAGTTACCCCATTTATCTTTAATTTTACTTGGTAATAAGAACACATCCACATCGGTAAAGGATCTAAAAGAATAACTACTCGTCCTATAAAGATGAAAAATAATTTTAGGTATTTCGAAAAAGTACACTTTTTGATCCGGCGATTTTACTTTAACCCCAAGTCCATCGTTTCGCTCGGAAGTATAACACTCAAAATGATGCCCATTAAGTGTGCTCTTCGTAGTAGGCCCATCAAACTCTCTGTAATTGGCGGATATTGATTGATCAACATCTAATATTTGCTGTTCACCTTGCCTTGGTACATATAAAGATGCAGCATTTGAGAAAAAAACAAAATCATAGGCACTACCATGGTCTAAAGTTTCAAATTTAGTTGAACAAAATGATTTGATTCTATCTAGATAAGCGTAATAACCGTCACCTGTGTGGTCCCACTTTTGTCCGGGAATTTTTATGTAAGGTAAGTCAATTGACCAATCGCCTAAATCCTTAGTACCTGCGTATCCGCCTCCTTGATTTTTAAATACCCTGCGAAATGCAACTTCAAGTTCAGAGTTACCAGGTAAACTTACATCCGTATGTTCAAAGCTAACTCTGCCTGTAGAAATATCATAATTATCCCCAAAATTTGCCTGTATATCATCGTCTTTAGGTATGATGAATTCATGTCTTTTTAAACCATATTGGCCATAAATAGGGTCATCGTCTTCATTGTTGTTTGTACTTGAACTATTTGCATTTTCTTGCTCTGTTATTTCCTCTTTGTTTGCCTGTTCTAATTTCCTTTCTTTTGAATTATTGTCAGTTTGTTCTTTGCGTTCGGATAATGAAACTGAATTCTTAGTATTCAAATCAGCCTTTTCGGTTTGACTGGAGACAGTAGAACTTAAAATGATTAAGAATATCCCGATGAAAAAACTATGTTTAGCGATAAAATTGCTTTTTTGATTATTCCAAAACATCAAAAATTACTCCTATTCTCTTGCGTCTCAGCCACTGGACTTCCTAACAAATCCGTATGTATAAATATAATTTTTTTCTTCTGTATAGGTTGCCACACATTACTCCATGCAGTGCAACTTTCATCGGCAAAGCAGGCTTTAACACGATAGGCGCGTTTAGTATCGTCATTTGGTAATGTAAAACTTGTTGATGCATTCTCTTGGGCAAGTTGCCAACTTTCAAAAGCGAAGCTGGTGCAATCAGTTGCGCATTCAGCTACTTGTAGAATGTATTTTTGAGCATCAGAAATTGCAGTCCAGGATAGATTTGTTTTCTGTTTACTTAGCTTCGGTGTATTAACACCATCAACTATTTTATTCTCAACAACATTTGGCGTATTAACGACTTCAACTTTAATTGTTCCAAGCGAGCAAGTTATTGTTTGCTCCATTTGATATGCGCGCGTTCTAGTTGTTGTGTAGTAGTCGATACGACCGCTATTCTCGCCAGTTATCTGTGTTCGACCAGTAGTGGAATAATCGACACTGCCACTTTTAATCTCACCGTTAGCATACGTGTAAACATACGCGCCTTCACATTTTTCTGCATTCTGCCACTCAAGAAGAAAACGTTGATGTTCTCCGACATATCCCTTAAACAATTCACCTGATTCAGAAAAATATGTTGCGGACATAGTCGGGACAATGACTTGATGTTCGTTACTCCAAGGGCCGCACACTTTAATACCAGCTGACGATGTTTTACATGCTCTAACACTGTAAGATGTATCAGCATCTGATGAAAGTAAGTCATGAGATAGTGAATGCTTAGTAATAGTGCGCTGTTTAGATTCACCACATTCTAATGTACAGTTAGTCTGCGCTAGCTCATAAAAGCCGTAATTACCTTCAGTAACTGCTGTCCAATTTAGACGACCCTTTGTTTGACTAAGTTCCGGCGTTTCTCCTATTCCTGGTGTCTTATCAATCACAATATTGGTAAGCGTTGAAATTTCTGTAATTTTATTGTTTAAACTACAAGTCAACGTTTGTTCCATTGAATAAGGTTTAGTACGAACAGGTGTAATATGTTCAAAAGTATAAATACCATTTTCATATTTTGTACGCTTATCGTCTTTGCTATAAACAACAGGTTTTGTAGAAGTTTCAATAAATCCATCGGCATAAGTGTATTTATAATGACCTTCACATAAATCAGCATTTTGCCAAGATATAATGATTGTTTGGTGCTCTCCTACATAGCCTTGATTTAGTTTTCCACCTTCGGATAAATATTTATGAGCCAAGATTTTTGGTTGTACATCAATATTATTGATTTCAATGGTTTTATCTGCAACAGCACCGTTCTTCATTACTACCACAGCCGTAAACTTCAATACTTTGTTAGTTCTTGGCGCAGTAAAACTTGGTGTTAAGGTAGTTTCATCGGTGAGAACAATATTTTGTTCTTCAGGTTGTAGCCAACTGATTGAACTAAACTCAGTTCCATCTAATTGTGAATAGCTTGCCTGAAGCTTCACTACCTCGTCAGAAATAACTTCTGTTGGTGCATTTATTGTAATTGTTGTATTAGGCTTAACTATATTTGTTAAAGTCGATTGGGTTTTACCCCTTGTGTTAGAACACTCAATAGACTGAACCATTGTATATGGCCTAGTTCTTTTAGGCGTCGCTATCTTTATTTCTTTAGAACCATCAGGAAGCGTTACCACACTACTATTTAAATGGTAATTAACAGGGCCAACGGATTCTGAAGTCCCATCACTGTAGGTATATTGTGCATTACCGATACACGTATCTGCATGTTTCCATGTTAAAAAGAAAACCTGAGTTCGATCTACAAAGCCCGTATTCTTCAAGCCATATTCTGACTCATAACGATGTTTTACAATTTCTACAGGAGGTACCGTCGCAATATTAATCGCAACTTTAGCGGAAGCTACAGCGTCACTTTCCATAACAACTGTTGCCATAAACTCGAGCGTTTCATTTACGTTAGGTGCAATAAAGCTGGTACCTAATTGAAAATTGTTTGTAAGTGTTACTTTGCTTCCCTTTGTTTGAACCCAGGCAATAGACCGCATCTTTACACCAGGGATCGGGTCAAATTCGGCAGTTAAATTAACTTGATTTCCTGTATACGCTTCTTCAGGTGCAATAATTCTTACTTTAGTATTCGGTTTAATTGTATTGGTAAGCTTTGATACAACCTCTTCATTCAGACTGTTAACACATTTTACTGTATGTTCCATCACATATTCGCGCGTACGCTTTGGAGTTAAGTGCTTAAACTGATGAGTGCCATCTGGCAATACGGTTACGTTTTTATGATTGTGATAGCTTACTGGGCCAACAGTTTCAGTTGAACCATCTGAATATCTGTAATTTGCATTACCAACACATGTATCCGCACCTTTCCAATGCAAGAAAAGTGTTTGAGTTTGGTCGACAAATCCCGTATTTGGCAACCCGTATTCTGACTCATAACGATGCTTTAAAATTGAGGGCAGAGGTTTTTGCGTTACCTTAATGTCAGCCGTCATACTTGTAACGTTATTAAAGTTATCTGTTACCTCTAGCTTGAACCTTAAAGGTTGTGAATCAGTAACACCACTTGGCACGTTAAATGTTAGGTGAGCCGCATTAATAGTATTTAAAGCCGCTTGAGGCCCAGATACTTGTGTCCATTTATAGTTTTTCGCACTAAGACCCGGAGTAGGTGTTAACTTACTGTGGATTGTAACTATATCTCCTGCACGATAGGTCTTATTTATATTATCTACATGACTTCTCACAACTTTAAGAGGAACATACACTTTATTGGTAATTTGCTGAGACTCCGCAACACTTCCTAGTCTCTCGCAGCTTACTTTATGTGTCATACTATAAGCTCGATCACGCGCTGGGGTCTGGTAGTCGATAATAAACGTGTCATTTCCTAAACTGCGTTTACGATTTGAATCGTGGTATGTCACTTCTCCCGATTGGGTTGTACCATCTGAATAAGTATATTTATATGAAGCAACACATGTGTCAGCGTTTGCCCATTTAAAAGTAAATTGTTGCGCTTGCCCAACATAGCCTACATTCTTAATTCCAGCTAATGACTTGTATCCACTTTCAATAATTTTAGGTTTACCAAGTACAGTTACCGGTATTTGAACGATATCGCTATCCTCTAAACCATCTGAAACAAGCAATGCTATATTCGTATTGCCTACAAAGTTGTTATTAATAGTTACTTTAGAATCTTGTACAGTGTATCCGTTACCCGGTAGTACTTTAATTCTATGACTGGAGTCATCACTATCTGAGATTGAGATATCACTATGAGTGATTAGCCGGCTGGCCCCACTTAGCAAGTTAAGCATTGTATGCTTACTTGTAGCTTTAGGCTTATCATTGATATAGAAATATTTCGTGGCCCAATACCCACCAGCAGCTGGAGTTCCTGTATCAATTGCTTGCGTTACAAACTGGTAGCGAACATTCGATGTCAACGACTTTTTGATTGCGTCCGCAAACTGTAACGACGCGCCTGTTCGAGTGCCGTTCATAGCCATATCTTGCCAACCGGCGACTGTTGTACTGCCTCTGCGGATCAATGCTTTCACTCGACTAATAGAGTTTAAGTCTTTAAATTGCCCAACAGTTATACTTAACGGGTCAGTTGACTTAAATTTATGGTTTGCATTAGGGGATAGAATGGAGTTACTTGACATATCGTTTAAAAACGCATTAACAACCCCTATACTACGTTTACCATGATTGTCGGTAACTGTGACCTCAAACTGTATTCGATTATTCTGGATCGCATTAGTGACGACTTCAGGTGCTTTAAAATTAATCGTTCGTTGATTTTTAACTGTCCAGTTATTCACTGGGTGACCTGAGATTTGTCTCCAACTATAGCTTGCTATAGAGCCGTTAGAGTCTGATGCTGAAATTCCGATGCTCACATCGCTTTTTTCAATAAAGTAACGTGTTTGTAAGCCACCTATAGCAGGCGCTGGATTGGTGATTACATTGGTAAGGTTAGTTCTTGTTACTTTTGTTCTATTCGGGCTATGACACTCTAATGTATGTGTCATTGAATACTCATCTGTTCTTACAGGTGTATCATGAACAAATAAATACGAACCATCGATTTGACGTCGCGCTCTTTGTGTGTAGTCAACTGTGCCCTGGCGACCATCATTGTATCGATAATGCGCTACACATGTGCCTGCGTCTTTCCATTGTACAGTTAATCTTTGACTTTCACCGGTAAGCCCCCTGTTTAACCCTTGGGTCCCTGAACGATACTCGTGTTTAATGATTCTTGGCGTAGCTTCTTCAGGTTCTGATACTGTCATTGAAACGTACTTTGAAGTACGTTGCCCCTGATCATTCTCACAATAAAGTGTGAAACCAATAGACATAGGTTCAGTTCTTACTGAAGATGTCCAAGTGAATGTATCACTTGTTTCTACGCCATCATAATATGTTACGCCGTATTGTGTGTTGTAACATTTAGAAGCGTTTCGCCATTTGAATTCAAAAGTCTGTTTTTGACCAATAGTTGCGTGTTTAGGTGAATAGCGAGCATATTCAATGTAAGGTGCTGAAATAGCTGAACTTGTAAATACTAGCAAAGCAAGTATAAAAAACTTTAAAGGCACGGGGGATCTTTCCTTAGAAGGTTTATATTAAAGTATTAAATAAGAATATGTGAGCGGGTAGCGAATTGAATAGACCTTGAATCGGTACTATTACGATTATTATCTTCCGAACTGATTACATTTCCTTTTTAGGGTACGAATGTTAAACAATGTAACTATTTATTTCAACCCAATTAATAACTATTGTCATTTTAAAGTTATGAATCCACTCAAGTTTAAGTGCGAATGTTAGCTCAAAACTGACCCATGTTGTCTAAACCTATATAATTCTCAATTTATGGAGTTCCAAAAAAAGAATACCTGATGTTTTAAAGACAAATTGACAAATGGAAGAAGATTGGCGTCCATTAAGGGGACACAAAGATTATATATACCTTGGGCCCGAGTTCGCATTTTTGCTTCATCCCATGCTAATAATTGAGAGAACTATGAAGAAAATACACCGCGCGGTTGTTATATCAGGATTACTATCGCTAATTTGCTTATCATTATCAGCAAACGATGACACGCTTTCAGGTACGTTAGTGGTGGTAAATAAAAAAGCAGATACGGTGAGTTTTATCGACTTACAAAGTCGAAAAATCAAATACACTCGACGCACAGGCAAAGGCCCTCATGAAATTGCCGTAAATGACAATGCAACTACAGCGGTTGTCACTAACTACAATGGCGGTAACAGCTTAACGGTATTTGATATTAAAACCGCAAAAGCGACTAACATCATTAGCCTTACCAAACACCCCTACCCCCACGGCATTTTATATTTAAAAGGCACAAACAAAGTTGCAGTCTCGGCAGAAGGTTCAAACTCGGTGGTAATTGTCGATATCGATTCGGGCAACATTGAAAAAGCAATAAACACACATCAAAAAGGCTCGCATATGGTGGCACTCGCTAATTCTACCAACCGAGTTTATACGCCCAATATGCATGACGATACTGTTTCTGAAATGGATATAAACACGGGTAAATTACTAAGAACGATTGCCACACCAGAGACGCCCGAAGGTATCACCATTAATAAATCGGGCACTGAGCTTTGGGTCGGCAGCAATAAAGATGGCTTAGTTACTGTTTTTAATCTAACAACCGACAATGTAATTAAGCAATGGCAGGGCTTTAAATTCCCTTACCGTATTTTACTTACAAAAGATGAAAAATACGCCGTTATCCCTGACTACAAAAACAATACCTTAACGATTTTTGATGCTGTAAATAAAACACAGCTACACCAAATCACATTCAATAATATTGGGCCAAAAGGCGTTGCCTTTCACCCTAACGATCGCACTCTGTTCTTATCGGCTTACAGCAAAAACAAACTACTCGTGATAGATATTCCAAGTGGTAAAACCTTATTTGAACTACCCACAGGCAACGGCCCTGATGGTATTGGTTATTCACCGATTGTTTTGGAGTGATTTTGGATAATAAAAAGGCTAACTTAGTAGTTAGCCTTTAAGCGTTCATCTAGAATCAACTTAATTTTTCCAGTTTAATAAATTAGAGCAGAAGCATTTTTAACTCAATGTACAATTACTTTAGACAATACACTTTGTAGTACTTCGTTTTTCATCTCTTGCTCTTCTTTATCTTGCTGTTTAGCTATCTCCAGTTCCTGTATGCGAACTTGTTTTTCATGTTTTTTTGTTCTTCGTCCAACTCGCTTACAAATACGGATTTTAATGCGCCCCATTGCTCATCTTCTACCAAATTAATATCGAAGTCAGCATCCAGCTTTTCGCCATAAGGCACATTATAAATAACTGCGATCCACAACTTTTTATTATGCTCTTTGCCATTATGAAACCAGTGTTTATGGGGAACAATCGCATCAGCCGAGTAATAAACTCCGTCATAGAAGAAGTCACCATCTAACCTTGCGAAGGCGACTGACTTACCTTCATCGTCCGCTTTTTCTATTCTGCGTATTGCTTTTTCAAGGTATGTACCAGGCTGGAAAGCGAAATCTTCTTTTGTTAAACCTAAATATGGATTCGTGAATTTTTTACGTTTTATCATCAATTTTGCTCAGCATGTCGATTGTTATCAAACTAGTCACAGCCTATAGTCTATTTTTTGTTAAACAGTTACAACCGCTTTTAGCACACCTTTTTACGCTCCAAACAGGTTATTTTGTAACACTTACCTTTGCCTACAAGCTCCCCTTGCACCTGAATACCTTCTCTAAAATAGCAAGTAAAATTGCGCTAATACACTTCACATTCTGAATACTTGTACGTATCACTCGCTATCCCTTTTAATTTTCCCACTTTTAATTCCCATTCCCGCTCAAGGGAAAAACCAACTTCAACCATAAACAGTAAACAACTGATTTTACTTAATTTATTATATGGCACAGCTTTCGCTGTAGCTAAACTATCAAAAGTTATGAAGTTAGTCAGATGGATATTAAACAAAGCCTTGCAAGTAATAATAAAAAGAAACGTTGGCCGATGTCGCTTGCGATTATTTTATCGCTCAGTTTAGTAGTTGGGTTTGCATCAACCTTTAGTGATGGGGATGCCAGCATAAATCGTAATGAATTACTACTTGCAGACGTAAATAGTGGGCCACTTAAATTAACGGTATCGGGGTTTGGCCAACTGCGCTCTAAATACAGCCGCTTTATTACTGCCCGTTACCAAGCACAAGTAGAGCAAGTATTTCATCTACCGGGTAGCCGTGTAGAAAAAGATACGGTGATTTTGCGCCTTTCAAATCCCACGCTTGAGCAACAACTTAATCGTGCTCGTTTAACGCTCGCTCGTCAAAAAGCTAATTTTGAAGCGTTAAAACTGAGTCAAAAAAGTGAAAAACTAAACCTTGAAGCAAACCTGACTTTACTTGAAAGTGAGCTTGCTAACGCCAACTTACGCGCAGAGGCTGAGCAAAAACTGATTGAGCAAGGCATTGTTTCTACCCTTGATTATAAACGCTCTCAATTAGCGGTTTCACAGCTCAGTAAACGTGTTTCTCTTGCCAAACAGCAGCTTAGCCAAGCGAGTGATTTACACAACCAACGCTTACAAGTTGAGCGCGAATTAATGCGCGAATTTGAGCTCAGCTTTAATGCAGCACAACAAGATGTCGACAAACTGAATGTCACCGCGGGTATCAATGGCATGCTACAAGCGGTCAATGTAGAGCAAGGCCAATCCGTGCAAATGGGTGCGCCACTGGCAGTGGTGGGCAGTGAGCATCAACTGCTTGCTGATTTACATGTACCAGAACGCGAAGCCAGCCGTATTGAGGTCGGTCAAAAAGCGGTTGTAAATACCTTTGCAGGTACGGTTTCAGCAGTGGTGAATCGTATTAATCCAATCGTTAGCGATGGCCGCATTTCTGTGGAGCTTGAGCTTACCGGCACCTTACCCAGTAACGCCCGCCCACAGCTCACCATTGAAGGTGATATTGTCACCGACGAGCTTAACCACGCTCTTTATGTACGTCGTCCAAGCTTTGTAAGTGGCGAAACGCAAAACCATATTTTTGTTTTAGATCCAAACCAAGATCAACTAGTTAAAACCCAAGTTGAGTTTGGTAAACTAGCCGGCGATAACATAGTTATCAACTCAGGTGTAAACGCCGGTGACAGCCTTGTAATTTCAGACAGCTCTGATTTTAAACACTTGCAAACAATAACGATTACAAATAATTAAGGAAGCAATCATGGACAATACACCGGTAATTGAACTGACCAATGTGTCAAAAATTTACTTTAGCGACGACGTAGAAACTCACGCATTAAGTGACATCAACTTACAAATTCACAAAGGCGATTACATTGCGATTAGCGGCCCGTCAGGCTGTGGTAAATCAACCCTTTTAAGCGTGATGGGGTTGCTTGATGATGTTACTAACGGTAGTTATAAAATTGAAGGGGTTGATACCAGCAGTTTAGATATGGACACGCTCGCTGAGCTACGTAACTTGCACATAGGGTTTATTTTTCAATCCTTTAATTTGATAGATGAACTAAGCGTTTACGACAATGTTGCATTACCACTTTTATATCGTGAACCTGCTTTAAGCAAAGCTGATATTGATACGCGCGTGAATACTGCTCTTAAACAAGTAGAGATTGATCATCGCGCTAAACATAAACCAAATCAGTTATCCGGTGGTCAACAACAGCGCGTTGCGATAGCGCGCGCATTAGCTGGTAGCCCAAGCATTTTATTAGTGGATGAGCCAACGGGTAACCTCGATTCAAAAAATGGTGATGCAGTAATGGCATTACTTGCCGAACTAAACGAACAAGGCACCACCATTTGCATGGTAACCCACGATCCGCGCTATGCCGGCTACGCTAAAAAACAAGTAAAACTACTCGATGGTAAGGTGCTAAATTCAGTAAATGATAAAGCGCCTGCAGTAACGACCGAAACTCAGTTGGAGGCGCATGCATGAGTGTCCAACGCCTAACCAAACAAATTAAACATGCCAGCAGTTCGCTGCTGCAAGCGCCCGGATTTACCAGCGCCATTGTGCTCACTCTGTCGCTCACGCTTGCCTGCTTTTTTGTAGTAATGAGCTTATTTAGTAGCTACTTTATTAAACCACTTAATGTCGATGATGAAGCGCGCCTTGTGGTGGTTGAACAAGATAACGTCTATTCCGATAAAAACAGCCCTGGGTTTCAAAGCTTCCAGTCGATTATTCACTGGTATAACAACCACGACAATTTTGACAAAGTCGCCGCAATTAACATTGGCGAAGACGTAATAATGAACTTGCCGGGTCAGCCTAAGTTAAATATGACCTTTGCCAGCAACGACTATTACGACATTACCAATATGCAACTTGCTGCTGGTCAACATTTATCACCACAAAAACGCCTTGATGATAAAAGTACCGAAGTACTGATCAGCTATTCAATTTGGCAAACTTATTTTGATGGCAGCAAAAATGCAATCGGACAAACAATCGAACTCGTTCATGGCCAATATAAAATTGTTGGGGTTGTAGCTAAAGACTACGCAAACCCATTTATGTTTAACCGCAGTAAAAGTGATTTATGGTTTCACTTTAGCGGTGATTCACGCTTTTATAATGACGAACGCCCAAGCCCGTGGTGGAACTTATTTGGTAGCCTAAAACTTATCGGTACGCTCAAAGCGGGTGAAACCCCAGAATCTACCAAAGCTTACTTGCACGCACGCATCTTAGAAATTAAAAGTGATTGGAAAGCGGTATTTGATGAAGTAGACGATATTGTGCCTATCGTTACACCGTTTCGCGAAAAAGAGCTTAACGGCAACGATACGTTAGCAATTTTTATGTTAGTGGGCGTAGTAAGCCTAGTGCTAATTGCGCTATTAAATGTCAGTAACTTATTTATTTCTCGCGCCGTTGTAAAACACAAACAACTCGCGCTACAAGCTGTTTTAGGGGCAAAACGCAGCGTTATTTTCACCAGTATTTTAGTGGAATCAAGCCTGTTGATGGTGGTATCGGCACTTTCTGGTTTATTTTTTGCGGCGTGGGGCATCAAACTCTTTAAGTTTTTAAGTGAAGGTCATTTACCGCTGGTTAGCGCCATTAATCTCGACCTTACCGTAGTTTCTTCTGCCGTAATTTGCTGTGTGGTATTTGCTTGGTTATTTGCTTTTATTACCAGTCGATTAATCAACTTTGGCCAGCTTAGAACGCAAATTCAAAGCTCAGGCAAAGGCGGGGTAAGCCAAATTAAAGGAAGCACCGTAAAGTTGTTAATTGCGCTGCAACTGTTTTTAGCAACGGCCCTTGTAATTGGTGCCACCATGGCATTAAACAAAACGTTAGAAACGCTATTACGGCCGCTTGGCAGTGAAGTAGATAATCGCTATAGCACTATGCTCTTTATCAACGATAGAGAGCGAACTCTCGAACAAAAATATAATGACCTACAAAAAATTCGCGCTGCAGTGGCAAACATCGACGGTGTTGTTAAGGTAGGCCACGGCGACAGCCCAGTAAACGACGGACTACGCTCAAGCACAGTAAAAGATATGTCAGGTAAAGAAACAATCTTTATTCCACAAGCCTGGGTAGGCCCTGATTACTTTGATATTACTGGCCTAAAAATTATAGAAGGGCGCACCTTTAGCGAAGCCGCTATTCGCGGTGAAAAACACGAATTTTTGGTCACCAAAGCAGTTAACGATATGCTCAAACCTGGTGGCAGTTTAGTTGGCGAAAAGTTCTTAAGTTTTGACCCTGAAAACCCTGTTGAAGTGGTTGGTATTACTGAAAACTTTAACCACCCAAAATTTTTCGACAAACACCAAGGGCGACACTTTTGGTGGGCTGCACAGCCATATGCATTTGGCTTAATCATTCAAATGGAACAAGGAAAAACCTTAAACCGAGAGCAGCTGTTACAGGCAGCGCGTACAGTTGATAGCCGCATTGGCCTTTGGAAGTTCGATTTTCTGGAAGATGAATACGCCAAAATGATTCATATGGAGCGTATTACATTAAGCTTAAGCATTGTGTTGGCACTCTTTACCCTAGTTCTGGCGGGTATTGGTATTTACGGTGTACTTAGCTATAACCTAGGTCTGCGCCGCTACGAATACGGTATGCGCATGGCACTCGGTGCAAAACGCAAGCGTTTGTATCAGCAATTGTTGTCAGACACCTTACTGCCTTTAGCGTTTGCTTTTATTGCCGCATTAGTGGTGATGGTTGGTGGTTACACAATGTTTAAAGTTGAGTTAGCAAATTGGTTGCTTCTCAATTGGCTATGGCTCACTATAACCGCAGCTAGCATTGTGTTATTTGCACTGTTTGCCACATTATTCCCAATGAGCAAACTAATAAATGCAAAACCAATGGCAGCACTAAGAGATAATTAACCTAAATTTGGGGTTAATACCTCTGTCCTTAGCCAGTTAAGAAAGCCCTTAATTGGTTAAGGCTCTAAAGCTATAAAAATAAAATTATGAAAAAAATACTGATTATTGATGATCACATCGATGTGCGTTTATCGGCGCGCATTGTACTTGAAAGCCATGGTTACACGTGCACAGAAGCCGACCACCCAAGTGTCGGCTTAGCCCTTTTAAAAAATCAGCAAATCGATTTAATTTTGCTTGATATGAACTTCACCAAAGATACCACCTCTGGCGAAGAAGGCCTTGGCTTTTTAAAAGAGCTGAAACGCCAAGACCTGACAATTCCCGTGATAGTCATCACCGCATGGGCAAAAGTAGACCTAGCAGTTAAAGCCATGCAACTTGGCGCATCCGATTTTGTTGAAAAGCCATGGAAGAACGCCAAATTACTCGAATCTATTGAAAACCAACTAGCGCCAGAAAATATCAGCGATTGCCAACCTAGCTGCGGCTTTTTAGCGTTAGGCGAACAATCGAAAGCGCTCGTTAAAGCCGCAAGCCGCATCGCAAAAACTGATGCAAATGTGCTGATCACCGGCGAAAATGGCTCAGGTAAAAGCCTACTTGCACAGTACATTCACGATAACAGCCCACGGGCAAAACACGATATGGTGAGTGTGAATATGGCTGCTATTCCGGATAATTTATTTGAAAGCGAATTATTTGGTCATAAAAAAGGCGCATTTACCGATGCGAAAGAAAACCGCGAAGGACGCTTTTCTCTTGCAAACGATAGCACCTTATTTTTAGATGAAATTGGCACTTTGCCAATGCCATTGCAAGCCAAAATGCTGCGCGTTTTAGAGACCGGTGAATTTGAAATTCTCGGCAGCTCAAAAACGCAAACCAGCAATGCACGCATTATTTCGGCAACCAATGCCGACCTTGAAAAAGCCATTAGCAATGGCGAGTTTAGACGCGATTTATTGTTTAGGCTTAATACTTTAGTACTCACAATTCCGCCGCTTCGCGAACGCCAAGACGAAATTGCCTTACTTGCCAATCACTTTATCGAAAAACACTGTAAGCGCTATGGGTTTGAGCCTTTACAACTTACAAATACCGCGTTAGAAAAACTCAAAGCTCACAGTTGGCCGGGCAATGTGCGCGAGTTATCACACGTATTAGAGCGTGCAGTGATCATGACCGATGGCGACAGTATTGATGCAACACATTTGCAACTCGAGCTCAGCACACAACATGAAAGTGTGCCATTGATGAACCTAGAGCAAGCTGAAAAGCTGATGATCAATAATGCGCTCAAGCACTTTGATGGCAACGTTATTGCTGCAGGCGAATTTTTAGGGTTAAGTAAATCTGCCATTTATCGCCGCATCGAAAAATTCAATATTAGCGTTAAAGAGAGCAACTAATGCAAAAGCACTCGTTAGAACGCACGGTCATTGCACTTTTTACGCTACCTTGTTTGATTTTATTAGGGCTGTTAATTTTTTTAATTGTGCACTTTAAGCTCGATTTTCTTGAAGGCACAACACTGATTATTGCCCTACTCGCCCCAAGTATTGTGGTATTTACTGCACTTTACCGTCGATTTTTTAATACCCTCGACAGCGTTGCTGTGCAGCTTGATGGCTTAGCTAATGAAGAGTTTACGGTTTGGCACCTTGCGAAGTATTCAGCAGGACGCGTAGCTGGGCTTAAGCGTGATTTACATACCATTGCCAAGCGCATTCAAAATAAACGCCATGAATATGCGCAAAACGAAAGCTTTATTTTTGACTTTATTAACGAACTTGAACTCCCCATAATCGTGATTGATAGCCAATCGCAGGTTTATCACCATAACCAAGCGGCATCTAACTACTATCAAAAAACTAATTTACTGGGTAATGATTTAACAAGTTTAGGGCTAAGTGTCGATGCCGACAAATGGCAACTTGAGCAAAATAATCAACGCCACAAGGTAGTTGCACATGAACTCAAGCGCGGTAATCGTCATTATCGTTTATTGGTATTTGTATCGATTGAGCAGTCTTTAAGACACAACGAAAAAGAAGCCTGGCAAAAGCTAGTAAGGGTACTTAATCACGAAGTGCGCAACTCACTTACGCCAATTTATTCTATGGCGCAATCACTGCAAGAATTGCCAAAGCTAACGCAGTCAGACTTGCAAACCACCATGCTAAACGTGATAGAAAAACGCGCTG
Organism: Pseudoalteromonas sp. NS-SX12; assembly: GCF_057367955.1. Lineage (NCBI taxonomy): Bacteria > Pseudomonadati > Pseudomonadota > Gammaproteobacteria > Alteromonadales > Pseudoalteromonadaceae > Pseudoalteromonas > Pseudoalteromonas sp. NS-SX12. The sequence goes on from NZ_CM170635.1 coordinate 868,729, forward strand.
AACACTTGTTGGAGTTTGTTGCGAGCTACTCCAAACTGTCTCAAATCCCAAGTGCAAAACTTGATAGCGTTAGCACAGATGAAATCGCCAAACGCTGTGAGGCGCTATTCCCCGAAGTCGATATCATCATTGAACAAAATGGCACTATAACCTGTGATATTGAGCAGCTCGAACAAGCACTACTCAACCTTGTAAAAAACGCCAATGAGGCAAATTTAACTGCAAACTCGTCTGGCGTGACTATTCGGATTAATCAAACCGATAACTGGCAAATTGCCATTGAAGATAACGGTATTGGCGTTGATTCAAACGACAACCTATTTGTGCCGTTTTATTCAACCAAACCTGAAGGATCGGGTATTGGCTTAGTATTAAGTCGCGAATTAATACGAAACCAAAACGGTGAGTTAATACTTACAAACAAAACAGAAAAGCCAGGTGCAATTGCACTTATAAAATTTCAAAATTAATGGAGTTATTTAAGATCTAACACCGCTTTGGTATTGGCTAAATAGGTTTGAGACACCGGCACTTCGGTACCATTTTGCAAAATAAGAATAAGCTTACGCCCGTCTTTTTTGGTATCTACCACAGCCTCTTTAGCTACCCACCAAGAACGATGTGTTTGAAAGCCGTCATAATGTTCAAGTTTCGCGAGTGCATCTTTAAAGCGCATCAATAACAGATGCTCGCCTTTATCTGTTATTACATTTAAGTAGTGGTCGTCCATTTGCAAACAAATTAACCTGCCGCGTTTGGCAATCGGTAGCTCATTAATCAATGATTCGATTGGTTGGCTTTGAATGGTATCTACTTTTTCCGATTCAAGGGCCAGTTCTTCTGCACTTTGTTTAAGCAGCTGCTGTTGTTGCAACATTAACGATTTAATTGAACTTACACCTGCAATAATGCCACCAATAACCGTGCAATATAAAATCGACATAGGTAATGATTGCAAATAGCTGTTATCAAAATAATTAAAAAAGAGATTAATAATAAAGGGCGCTAACAGCCCCATTAAAACACTTGCTACTAATGTTGAAAGTACAAGTCGAACGGCTTTGTTGTTTATCCGCTCGGGTAAATTTCTATCGAGTAGTTTTGACAAAAAGAACATTGTTGGCGAGTAAATTACGTAGCCAGTAAAGCACATCACACTCCAGAAAAACCCTGCATAAAACATGTCAATTTGGTGCATACCAAACGGACGAAGAAACGTTAAAAACAACACAAAAATAGCAACAACAACGGCATCAGTCGCTAAATCCCTTGCCTCTAAAAATTCACTTATCGATTGATTATTAAGGTTAATTTCACGATTCGCCAATTGTACATCCTGCTTTTTTTATTATTTCACGAAGTAATGAACTCACTTTACGAAAGGTCGATTGAGCACTGAAAAAAATCGTCATATTGTGATTCCAACGAGCAAAATAACGCTCATTAAAAAACAATTTAATTAAGGAGATTCAATGAACTTTTTAACACTATCTACGCTTTCGTTAAGCCTTTTTATATTACCTGTATCTGCACAAACCGTGCAATTTAATATTGAAGGTATTCAACACGATAAGGGGAAGTTATACATCCAATTATTCAAAGGCGAAAACAACTTTAAAAAAGGTGAAACACACAATGTTGCAATCGTGAATGCAAAAAAAGGGCAGCTAACAGTGACTTTCAATGATGTTGAACCCGGTGACTATGCCATTCGCTACTTCCATGATGAAAACAATAACCGAGACTTCGACAACAACATGTTTGGTATGCCAATCGAAGGTTACGGTTTCTCAAATAATGCACCGGTAAATTTTGGTCCGCCAAGCTACCAGCAAATGACCTTCGTGGTATCGGATGTTACCGTTATTAATTCTTCAACAGTTAACTACTAAGGAGCAAAGTAATGCAAAGACGTGAAGCCTTAAAAAATATGCTCGGTTTATCTGTTGCAGCAGCTGCTTGTAGCCCCTTCCCTGCGCTCGCAAATTTGGCAAACGCAAATGAAGATATCATGGCGCAGTTTGCAACCAGTTTTGACAAGGTCGCTCTTAATAACCCTAACTTAATTGGTTTAAAAAGCATGTCTGGTGATATTCCTTGGCAAAACTTAATCATTGAAGGGAAATTACCAAAAGCGCTTCGCGGCAATTTTTATCGTAATGGGCCTGCGGTGCATCAGCGCAATGGACAACGCTACACTCATCTGTTTGAAGGTGATGGCATGATCCAACATTTTAACTTTACTGATACTGGCATTCAGCACCGCGCAAAGTTTGTAAAAACCAACAAGTACACTCAAGAGCAAGCCGCAGATAAGTTTTTATTCTCTGGACCAAATAGCAAGTTACCCGGCAGTTTACCTGTCAATAAAACCGACATTATTAATGCTGCCAATACCAATATTATTCCGGTAAATGGCGAGTTGTGGGCACTTTGGGAAGCTGGCTCTGCAACCGCAATAGATGCAAGTAGTTTGGAGGCGAAAGGTCTTGTAAACCTTGGCGAAAACACACGTTATGGCAATAGTTTAAAAGGGCTCGCCTTTTCAGCACACCCAAAAATTGAGGCGGACGGCACGATTTGGAATTTTGGCAGTACCGTTACGGGCGACATTGTACTTTACCATCTTAATAACCGCGGAATAACGCAAAAAGTAAACTTACTTAAAACCAATTACCGTGGCGGCATGTTACATGACTTTTTAATCACGCAGAATAATATACTGATCATCTTACCGTCACTTGATAGAGATAAAACCGATGAGCGTTTGTTCAGCGCAATTCGTTTCAACAACAGCCTGCCGATGAAGGTATTAGTCATAGACAAAAATACCTTAACACTAACGCGTGAATACCAAGTGGATGCAGGCTTTGCCTTTCATTTTGGTAATGCGTGGGAAGACACCGATGGTACGATTCGCTTTGATGCCAGCCTTTATCCAAATTGTGAAAACTTACATCATATGAGTGATTTAATGCGTGGTAAAACGTCGGATGCAACGCCTGCCAATACTGTATTGTTCACACTTTATAAAAACGGCAGTGCTCATAAACAAACCATTGCAGGTATCAGCGAATTCCCGCGCGTGTACGACCACTTAACAGGGTTACAAAATAATTTACTAGTGACTTTATCATCGGTAACAAGTGACATGTGGAGCGACAGTGTGCGCGTGGTAAATGTGAATAATGGCAAGCAAGATACCTTTGTGTATGGCGAAGACTTTTTGGTTGAAGAGCATGTGATTGTTGATAAGTCACAACAAGAAGGTAATGGCTATTTAGTCGGTACAGCATTGCATGTGCCGTCAAAACGCACCTGCGTTAATATTTTTAAAATAGGTCATATTAGTGATGGACCCATTTGCCGCGCTTGGTTAGGGCAAGCGTTACCGCTTGGCTTTCATGGTAATTTTGTTGCGGTTTAACAATTCCTCACAATGCTTTATGGTGAACTTATCTATAATTCATAACTCAAAACAGAGACTTATTTAAAAAGGACGCACCATGAAGCCATTGTTTTATTTATCACTGTTAGCGCTTTCAAGTTTAGTATCTGCGAACAGCCATTTACCAAATCACCGCCATATTGCAATTACCGGCTACGGCGAAACTTCAGTTAAGCCAGACATCGCCATTTTACATTTTTCGGTAGAGCATATAGATAAAAAAAGCACAGAGGCCAAAGCTGAAGTCGATAAACGCTTTAATACCCTGTTAAAAGGTCTTAAAAAATACAATATTAGCGAAAAAGACATTGTTGCATCACGCATTGCTGTATCACCGCGATACGAGTATTCGCAGCAAGAGCGCAAACAACTGCATGTTGGCTACGCTGCAAGTCGCTCAATTCAAGTAACCGTGAACGATTTAACCATGCTTAGCGATGTGATGGATTTAGCGTTAAGCGTTGAAGTAAACCAAATTCAACGTGTTGAAATGGCTTCGTCAAAAGAAGAACAGCTCCAGCAAAAAGCGGTGGAACTTGCCATTGAAAATGCGAAAACCAATGGTGCAGCCCTCGCCAATTCATTTGGCGCAGCACTTGGCAAGGTTTACAGTATTAACGCGCAAAATTACGACCAAATTAAGCATTACGGAACAATGGAAAAAATGGGTAATGCACGCATGATGAGTGCTGACATGGGATCGGTTTCGCCCGGTACCTATTTACAAGATGATCTCATCTTTAAGGCGACAATCAATGTGGTGTTTGATTTAAAAGGTAAAAACTAATTAGAGGGTTAATAACAACCTATTGTGAACACATTTAATACAGCAGTAGTTACTAGAAAATAATGTGTTATCTAGCCTTTAGGTTAGTTATAGTGGGCAGCGAATAATCGCTGCCCAAGGTTTTTAAATTACATGCGTAAATCCGATAAAAAATTAGATAACCAAATCCGCATTGCGCTTACTACACTTTGCGAAGAAACCCTTAAAGACTTAGCAGGGTTTTGCTGGGTTACGCACACAGTTAACTTTCAAAAATTTCCGCAAAGTTTGCAGATTACATGCGTTTTTGAAGACACAAATGCCTTATCCAATTTTACCAATAGCGAGCACGTGCACTCAGTCCGCTCGCAAATAGAGCAAACGCTTCAACAACTAAATATTAATACTGCTGCTATCAAAGAGTGTGTTACTTTCGTAACCAAACAGGATGCACCTTAATGCCTGTTTACACCTATTAAATGGAGTTTTTATGATTAGATTATTATTTTGCCTTATCGCATTTTCGCCACTTACCTTATTTGCTAATCAAAATGTGATTAGTGTTGATCGCGTCGTACCACATAGTTTTGAACTGGCATTTCCAAACGAGCGCAACATCGAACCTGAATTAAGCGACTTCCATGTAAAAAACTTTGTGTTAATGAGCAACGAAAATGGTGAGCGTTTCGCCGTAGTGACCATTCAAAACCTTGCTAATGGCTCGCGTACGCTCAATCATAAACATTTAATGGCACAAGTTAGCAATGGCGCGCGTATTCGCCCATTAGCATTTGAGCAAATGTTTAAAGACGATGAAACGTTATCGCTCACCATTCAATTTGGTGAAAGTCATTTTCCATTATTAACCGTTTATTCTCGCACTAAAGGTTAAACTCAAGGCGAACAATCGAGGCAAATAACATGATTACACGTAATAATGCAGGCTTAATTGTTGTTGATATTCAAGGAAAACTAGCAAGCCTAATGGCAGGCGGTGATGCCTATATTGAACATTGTTGCGCGCTTATCTCAGGCGCTAAAATTCTTAATCTTCCGATCATTTGGCTTGAACAAAACCCTGAAAAGTTAGGTGAAACACACCCTAAAATAGCAAACTTACTGGCCGACATTACGCCCATCACAAAATACACCTTTGATGCCTTTCGCGAGCCCGTGTTTATGCAAACAATTGAGCACGAAAGTAAAGCTCATTGGCTGGTCTGTGGTATTGAAGCGCATATTTGTGTTTATCAAACCTGCTCAAGTTTGCTGCTCAACAATTACCAGGTACACTTGGTGGGCGACTGTATTGCATCTCGTAAAGCAGAAAATAAACAGCTTGCCATCACTAAACTACAGCAATTAGGTGCACATATTACGGGGCTTGAAATGAGCCTGTTTGAATTAGTGAAAGATTGCCGCGACGAGCACTTTAAAGCGATATTAAATTTAATTAAATAAGCTGAGCTTAGGTTAAATAATATTAATGTTTCGTGTTGTTTAATCGCATGACTTGCCTGAAACACGCGCTACTATGGTAAACTTGGCGCGTGTTTTACAAATATAGTTGTCCCCTGCAATGATCCCGAGCAAATACCAACGTTTTGTCTTTTCATTTTTTATGGCACTGTTAATGTCATTTTTAATGTCGTTTGTTATCACCTTATTCAACGTTGGCTTTGTTGATAATTTAATCTCGCTTTGGTTAAAAGCCTGGGGTTTTGCATTTGTTGTTGCGTTTCCAACAGTTACCTTAGTTGCACCTGTTGTAAATAAACTCACCCGCCTTTTTGTTGCACAAGATTGATAAACAAAATTTAATTAAGTCATTTAAAAACATAATATTACAATCCATCACAATCGCTAGACTTGCGCTTTCATTTACGCCATTATTTCAAATTCTTAACAATAAAAATAAAGGACTAAAATGCAAGCGCCAGTATTTAAAGCGAGCCTAATTGCATCGAGCATTCTCTTACTCACGGCATGTGGTTCCGACGACAAACCGAATAAAGCACCCACTATTTCAAGCAATATTGCCAGTGCCTACCCTGAGCGTGGTGATGTTGCTATTGCCATTACACTTTCAGACAGTGACGGTAGCATTAAGTCGTCAAACGTAGTGCAAACTAGCGGCCCAACGGTTGAGTTCACATATGCTAATGGCAGTTTAAGCTTTACTGCGCCAGAAGTGACCAGCGATAGCGCTGTCGGTTTTACCGTAACCGCAAGCGACAACGATGGTGCACAATCAACGCTAAACATCAGCACTACTATTACCGATGTAAACCGCGCACCGATTACCGATGCATCTCAAGTACAAGTTGAATTTAACCAAGCGCTAGAGTTTGATTTAGGCATTTCAGATCCTGATGGCGACACGGTACAAGTTGCAATTAAAACTGCGCCGCAACAAGGTGAATTAACATTACTTGAAAACAACGTATTTTCGTATACTCCGAGCCTAAACAGCGCTGAAGACCAAGAGTTTGAAATCACCTTAAGCGATGGCGACCTTGAAACATCGCAGCTAGTCAGCATTCAATTAGTTGATACAAGTGCTCCTGTAATTGTGACCAAAACACCCGAATCAAACGCACGTTTAGTCGCAGTTGATAGCAAGATTACAATTTCATTCGACGATGTATTAGACGCAACCAGCGTTACCACTAATTCAGATGCACAATGTAGCGGCAGTATTCAGGTAAGTAACGATAACTTTGTTACATGTGTTGCGCTTACTTTAAGCTCGGCAACAACTGATGCTAACCCAACTGTTTTAACCCTAGATCCAGCTCAAAGCCTTTCTGCATCAAGTGATTACGTTGTAAAAGTAACGGGTGATGTTGCCAACTTCCACGGCACGTCGCTTGTTGAACAAAGCTTTACATTTAAAACTGAAAACAGTGATCTGCTTATTTCAGAAGTGTCATCGTCAAAATATTGGGATGATAACCGTTGGGTAGAAGTTTATAACGGTACTGCCAGCCCTGTTTCACTTGCAGGCTATCAAATTGTTGCCGAAAGCATTAACTATACAGATTGGAGTGATACTGGCGTAAGAGCTTTTGCACTTACAGATAAAACCCTCGCACCGGGTGAATTTATTGTGCTGCAAGCAAAGCACGGTAATGGCTACTGGCAACAAAGTGTCGCTGAATCAGATCAGCTAATGTTAATTTCAGACGAATCAAATATTCACCCTGAATGGTACTACTCAGGCGGTTTTGTTGAATTACAAACAGTCTCTGGTACAACGGTAGATTTTGTTAGCTTTGGCGAAAATGCCTACCTGCCAACTGACGCAAGCCAATGGCAAGCAGGTAATAATGCCGCGCCAATGGAAGAAGACCTAGGTATGAGTGTTGTTCGCACAGCGCTTGATAGCGATACAAACTCAGCGCAAGACTGGCAAATAAGCTATTACATGACACCAGGCGGACAAAATGACGTAGCCTGTAATACCGATGACGACAACGACGGCATTCCTGATTGCGCGGAACAAGAAGGCGCAACCTTTGCTGGCCTGCCACTTTATGAGTGGGGTGCTCGCGCAGGTGTAAGAGACATCTTTATCGAAGTTGACTACATGGAAAGTAATGACCCAGGTATTCAATTGCATCGCCAAGCATTAGATTCAGTTAAAGCGGCGTTTGCAGCGCAAAATATTGCAATGCATTTTGATGCAGGTGATTTATACCACCAAGCCGAAGGTATTTCGCCAGCCAACTATGACTTAGGCGGCGGTAACCAAGTTGAGTTTTACGCGCAAACTAACTTTGCAGGTTCAGCTGAAGCACCAAGTATTCTTGACCATAAAGTGAAAAACTTCGACATCAAACGTCGTCCTATTTTTCACTACATGCTAATGGCAAATAGTCAAAACGAAGATGGCTCAGCAGGTTCTTCAGGCCTTGCTGAAATCAACGGTAATGACTTTATTATTTCTATGGGTAACTGGGGCTTTAGCCTAGAAACCGAAATAGACCGCAATATTGTTTACAACATGCAAGCGGGCACGATTATGCATGAGCTAGGACACAACCTAGGCCTTGGTCATGGCGGTAACAACCACACCAATAATAAACCTAATCACCACAGCGTAATGAACTACCTGTATCAATTAAGTGGTTTATCAACTATCGGTGAAAGCGAAGGCGACCGTTACCACCGTCGATTCTTCTCTGGTAACAACAACTGTTTCCCAGAAGGCACGCAACTAACAAATGGTTTCACCTCAGCACCAGCAGATTTCAAAATCAGCTACTCGCACGGTGTTAACGGCACCATTAACGAAGCTCAAATCGATGAGTCGCTTGGTTTAGTTAATGCAAATTCTGTTGCGGTTGATTTTGATTGTAACGGCAACAGCAGCGACGTATTAACTAACTACGACTTAAACTTTGATGGCGAACTAAGTGCCGAGCTAAACGACTTTAACGAATGGGGTAACTTAATGCTCACCTTCACGCGTTACTGGAGTGGTGCAAACGGTGGCGCTACGCTTAGCGCGAATGAACAGCAAAAGCCACAAAACGTAATGAACTCTGATCTACAAGAAGTTATTGTTGAACAAGCGCCGTCTAAGGAGCTGTTAAAAATGATTTCTACTGCTGGTAAATAACATGAAAAGAGTAACGATTGTAATCTTGTTGTTACTCTTGGTGGGCTGCTTTGATAGCAGCTCGCCAGATTGGCAATTGACTAACACTGGCTTAAATTACCAAAACGTTGCGGTAAATTTTAACGCGCAAACACTGGTAAATTGCAGTGATTGTAGATTAAAAAATACATCTCAGCACTCGCCTCAAGGCGCGGTTAAATTTACCGGCCTCTACCAAAAAGATGCGTTAGTTGCCGCTTACGGAGAAAACGCACAGTTAGAGGTCAAAATTCCAAACGATGCGGGGCGAACCGTGTTTAAGGTGTTGGCTAAAAACAGCGCATGGCAATTAGAAAGTGAAAGCAACAGCTTTACATTAAGCGAAGGTGAAGTCACCAATATTACCGTTTATGGTACTAATTACGTCATTTTACCGCTGAAACTCTCTAAGCAACGCATAAACTATATTTGGCTGAAGCAATAGGTTAGGGTTGAGTTGGCTAGTTAGTATGAAATTAGCCAACAACGCACAACATATAAGTAAGGGGCATTTAATGAAAGTTTATTTATCAGGTGAAATCCACAGTGATTGGCGCGAACAAATTATTGCTGGCTGCCAAGCTAAAAATCTCGATATTCAGTTTGTCTCACCAAACACAGATCACGAATCAAGCGATGCTGCTGGCGATTGCCTAGGCGAAGAAACTAACTCATTTTGGCGCGACCACAAGTCAGCAAAAGTAAATGCAATACGTATTCAAAATGCCATTAAATCATGTGATTTAGCGATTATTCGCTTTGGTGATAAATACAAACAATGGAACGCCGCATTTGATGCAGGTTACTGCGCCGCCCTTGGCAAGCCCTACATTACACTGCATAGCGAAGAAATTGTTCATGCATTAAAAGAAGTAGACGGCAGCGCGCAAGCGTGGGCCACATCACCATCACAAATTGTCGAAATTTTAGCGTACACGCTTAATTCATGAAGTTAAGCCTGTTTGATCCAATCCAGTTAGGATCAGTAACTCTCAAAAATCGTATTGTTATGGCGCCTATGACGCGTTCGCGGGCGTCGCAACCGGGCAACATTCCTAACGACCTAATGGCAACCTATTATGCACAGCGTGCAACTGCGGGTTTAATTATTAGTGAAGGAACGCCTATTTCAGCGGTAGCGCGCGGCTATTCACTTACGCCGGGTATTTACACTGAACAGCAGATTGCAGGTTGGCGTAAAGTTACCCATGCAGTACACGAGCGTGGCGGCAAGATTTTTGCTCAGTTGTGGCACGTTGGCAGGCGTTCAAGTACAGCTATCGAAGGGCTACAACCACTGGCGCCATCGGCAATAAAAGAACCCGATAAAGTTTACGGCCCGCTACAAAATGGCGAACTAGGCATGATAGACACCACAATGCCAAAAGCCATGGATTTAAGCGATATTCAAAACACAATTGATGACTTTGTTATTGCTGCGAAAAACGCCATGCAAGCGGGATTCGATGGAGTAGAAATTCATGGCGCACACGGTTACTTGCTAGATCAATTTATGCGCCGTTATGCCAACACACGCGATGATAAATACGGTGGCTCAATTGAAAACCGTATTCGATTAACAATTTATGTGTGCCAAGCTGTGGCTAATGCAATTGGCAGCGACAAAGTGGGGCTGCGTATTTCGCCATTTGTTTCTAGCAGCTTTCAACAGCATGACAGCGACATGCCAACCTTAACCCTAAAACTATTAAAAGCACTCGCACCAATCAAGCTCGCTTATTTGCACCTATCTGAAAATATTGGTAATTATCAGTCAATCACCGATACGTATCGCAAAAAAATACGCTCGCTTTACCCACATCCAATAATGTTGGCGGGCGGTTTAACGCAAGAGCTTGCTAACCGCTTTTTAAATAAAGGCATGGCAGACCTATTTGCCTTTGGTACGGCCTATATTTGTAACCCCGATTTAGTTGAGCGTATGCAGGGCAATATGCCACTAACGCAATTAGCCAATGATGCGCACAGTACATTTTATGGTGGCGGTGAAAAAGGCTATACCGATTACCCAACTAGTTGCAGTTTGGCCCAAAAATCCGTACGCTAGCGCGTCTCTCATCAAAATGGAATTATGATGACTAAACACCTCATTATTTTACTCTTATTATGTAACCTGTTTGCCTGTGCTATGTCGCCTTTTAATAACGACATTAAACAAGGGCATTTTCGTATTGAAAATACCAGCTACGATAATAGCCAAGGTAGAAAAGAGTATGTTTACCTAATGTGCCATAAGCACAAACCCGCCACTTGGGTTACGGCAAGGCAATACCCTGCGGGTAAACACAATATTTGGGTAAAAGCGACGTACCAAGAGGCAAATAACCACAACTCGTACCAAGTTGCATTTGCCAATTTCAACCTCACATTGCCAGCTGGCGGAAACTATCAACTTGCACACACCATTCACGATGAGTCGATTTCAATTTGGTTGCAAGACATCAATACACTTAGCGCAAAATCTGAAGTGATTACTGCTAAATTAACTCGCAACAATATTGCAAACAGCACTAAACTTATTAATCAATGTAAGCAAGGAACTGTTTAACATGCAATTTGAATCCATTTCTCATCATGCAGCGGCCGATATCACTGCGCTCTTTACCCATGTTTTTAGCGACGCTGATGGCGCAAAAGCAGGGTTACAAATTGGCGAACTCACCGAACGCATGCTGAATGACTGCACAAGCGAGGAACTGATTGGCTTTGTAGCTAAAGAGCACGATACGCTTTTTGCCGCAGTACTGTTTAGTAAATTATGGATTAGCAACCAGCCAAATCTTACCGCGGTGATCCTCTCGCCAATGGCGGTGGCATCTTCGCAACAAGGCAAAGGCATCGGGCAAGCACTCATAAACCACGCGCTTACGTATTTAAAAACACACAACGTGGATTTTGTTGTGACCTATGGCGACCCTAATTTTTACAGTAAAACGGGGTTTCAAGCGGTGGCTGATACTCAGTTAATTCCGCCCTTTTCACTGTCGTATCCACATGGTTGGCAAGCGGTTGCGCTTGGCGATAAACCACTTAGCGAACTAACTGGCGAAGTACGTTGCGTATTGCCTCTTAATCAAGCGTGTTATTGGTAATTTATGAAAACAATCGGTCTTTTAGGTGGCATGAGTTGGGAGTCAACGCTCAATTACTACAAAGCCATTAACCAAGGTGTAAAAGCCACGCTTGGCGGGCTTAATAGCGCAGAAATTTTACTTTATAGCGTTAATTTTGATCATATTGAAAAACTGCAACGGGCAGGCGAATGGCAAAAAATGGGCGACATGCTAGCAAAATCTGCGCAAGATTTAGAAGCAGCAGGTGCGCACTGCCTACTTATTTGTACCAACACCATGCATAAAGTAGCGCACCAAATTGAAGAGAGTATTTCGATTCCGCTACTGCATATTGCCGACGCCACCGCAGCACAATTAATACAAGACGATATATCGCGCGTTGGTTTGCTTGGCACCGCATTTACCATGGAACAAGGCTTTTATAAAAACCGCCTAACAGAAAAGTTTGGTATTGACGTTATTGTACCCAACCAAGAGGATCGCGACTGTGTACATAGCGTTATTTACAACGAACTATGCCTTGGCGAAATCAACCCTGAGTCAAAAGAACGTTACCTTGCCATAATCAATAAACTTCACCGCCAAGGTGCGCAAGCGATAATTCTTGGCTGTACTGAAATCGCATTATTAGTATCACAAAACGATACGGAGATTCCCCTTTACGACACCACAGGCATTCATGCCGATGCCGCCGTGAAGTTTGCACTTAAAAAATAACTTTTAAGTGCAATATTCAGTTTTACAAAAGCTCAATTATTGATGTTTACCAACCTGCCAACCATTGTGTGTTAGGTGTTCTTTTCCTGCGGCAACAGCGCCTGCTTCCATGGTTGTGCCCATGCTATCGTTCCAGCGGTTTAAATAACCAAACAGTGATATAACACCCAAAATTTCAACCACTTCGCCATCATCCCAATGTTCTTTTAAATTTGCCGAAATCGCATCATCAACCGCGTTAGGCACGCTTGATGCTGCTAAGGCAAATTCAAACGCCGCTTTTTCAGCATCACTGTATAAATCGGATGTTCTAAATTGCCAAATATGCTTTAAACGTTCATCGCTACCGCCATAACGCTCAGCCGCTAAAATTGTATGTGCTTCGCAGTAACGGCAACCGGTATTTGCGCTGGTGATATAACCTATTAAACGCTTTTGCTCTGCTGTTACGCGCCCTTCGTTTGCCATTACGGCTTTATTTAAATTAATAAATGCACGGGCAATTTCTGGGCGAATTTGCATGGTTAATACGCTATTTGGGCAAAACCCTAAGGTTTCGTTAAAAAACTTTGCAAGTTCTGCCACTTCGCTATCGTGATCGGGTGATAAAGGGGTTACTAACACCATGCTATTTCTCCTGTTGATTATATTTATGTTGCATATGCAACATAAATATAATCAAGCCACTAAACCATGTCTAGTTTTTGCACATACTTATTTCTCAGTGTTTCACATCGGTTAAATATGCTATTTTGCAGCCAGTACCGTGCCTAAATATAAAAATCAATAACGCGCTATGACAACAAACAAACGCCAAACGTCTTTTTCATTAAGCAGTAAAACCAATGACGCGCTTGATCTCTATCACCAGGTTCCCTACCGCATTGCAACCGCCAGTAATTTACTGGTGCTTGATAGAGACGCCTATGTAAAACAAATTACCGACCTAGACACCCGAGCAATTCGCGTACTGTTAAATGTTGGCTCTTATGGGCCAATTAATGCGGCCGATATTGCCTATCAAACACGCTTAGACCCCTACTCGGTAACCCGTGCGATTAACGGCTTGCTAAAAAAAGGGTTAATTTTAGCGTCGAACGACCATCAAAAAAGCCGCAGTAAACTGGTTGAAATCAGTGACAATGGCAAACCGATTTACCAAAAAATTTCTGACTATATGGCTAAGCGCTGCGATGCTGTATTAGCAGGCATTAGCGAAACGGAACAAGCAACGCTAATGATGTTGTTAGAAAAAATAGAGCTCAATACCGAAAAAATGCTGGCAGGCAATGCCGACACAGTTGCGAAGCAAGGCGGCACCCCCACGCGCGACCAAAGTGAACAAATTCGTTGGTTTAAACGCACACAAAAGCAATCGCAATAACGTAGCCAAACAAGGGAGATACCATGATCCGACTCGCTAACAAGGATGATTTAGTTGATGTATTAACGCTCTATAACGAATTGCGACCAAGCGATCCTGCGTTGCCCGATTCACTTGCCATTGAGCGCTGGCAACAAATAATTAATGACGACAGAACCCATATAGTTGTTGCTGATATTAATGGCACACTCGCAGCTACGTGTGCGCTCAGTATCAATTTAAGTATTGCCGTTGGCGCACGCCCGTTTGGTTTAATTGAACATGTAGTCACGAGTCGCAATTTTCGCCGCCAAGGGTTAAGCCAGCAAGTACTCAGTTATGCAATTGATTTAGCATGGCAGTTAAACTGCTACAAAGTCATGCTACTGTCTGGCGCAAAGCTAAATGGTGCCCATAAAGTGTATAGCGCAGTCGGATTCGACGGCGACAGAGAACGCGGCTTTGTTATTAAAGCACCCGATATTGCGGCGCAACATAATTAATCAGCTCTTTAATCAAGAGCACAATTTAAACCCTTTGCTTAGCTGGAAACACACTGCATTAAGCAAATTTTTAGACTTCTCTCGTATTTAAATTAAACCGCTGCCTTACGTCATCCAACGTTTCGCGCCATTAAGTAAGCCATAAATACACTTGCCAAATTTAACGTTGTAAGCCTAAAGCTATACTGATAATCTACTGAAATAATTAAATAAAAAATAATTAGTCTGCAGATAACACGCTTAAATCGTTATGCACACTAATTCGCTGTTATACCAATTCTGTTAAGTATGTGATCAGGGATAGCGCTGGATAAATGAAATGGTAACAAGGCGGAATTTTTCTTATGTAGTTGCTCTACATTGATAAATTCTAACGCAGTTAGCATGATATTTAATCCGCTAGGATGATCAGCTACTTAAGTGAATTGGTATTATGTTTTAAGGAGAAAGAGATGAACCCTGCAATTAAAGGATTAGGCGAAACAGTACTTAGAGTGCGCGACCTAGAAAGTATGAAAGCGTTCTACGCCAACATTATTGGACTTGAACTGATTAAAGAATTTCCCAAAGTCGCATTTTTTAAAATTGCAGAGGGCTTTGGTGGTCATACACAAGTAATCGGCTTATTTGCCGAAGAGTTACCGAGAGCATTTGTGAATGACAATACCTCAACCATTGAACCAGCTTGTTCAAGCCTGCATCATTTTGCATTAGAAATTTCATCAGAAGATTACTTAAGCGAGAAAACAAGGCTAGAAAATGCCGGTTGCGAAGTAATAACCGCCGAACATCAATGGTGTCAGTGGCGCTCAATTTACGTAAAAGACCCTGAGAATAACGTTGTAGAATTAGTGTGTTACGATAAATCCATAGTGTAAAAAAACATAACAAGGGCTGTTGGCTTTACTGCTACCGCGCTGCAAACTCAACATAGGGATATACGTTTTGACATTGAATACTGTTATTTCGCTCGTACTACTTTTTGCTACAACTGCGGTTAATGCGATTGTGATCAGGCATGATGTAGACGATAAAAAGTATCTAGCGCTTGGCGAGCAGTATTCACCGTCTGTTGCTTATGTTGCTGGTTGCGCCGCTACCGTAATTAATAACAACTGGCTGTTAACCGCAGCGCACTGCGTAGCAGGTAAAGAAAGTGACATTTTTACTGCGCGGCATATCAACAGCCATTACCGCGTCGCAAAAATTGTTACCCACCCCAAATTTAAACGCGCAAATGACGAATTTTACGATGCTGCACTAGTTCAATTAAAAGATCCTCTAAAAAACGCAAAACCTGCGACTTTAAATCAGCAAAAAAATGAAGTTGGGCAACAGGTTATTTTTGTTGGCAGAGGCACCTTTGGCAACGGGCAAGATGGCCTTATTCGAGATGATGCTAAGCAACGAGGCGCTACAAATACGGTAGCAAGTGCCAATGAGCATGTGATTGGCTTTACTTTTAATAAACCCGAATCGGCTACCCAGTTTGAAGGCATAAGCTCACGCGGTGACAGTGGCGGCCCTGCTTTTGTTATTGTTGATAACACGCCAATTTTGATTGGCATAAGCTCGTATCAGGTTGGCAATGGCTTTACTGAGGGGCGCTACGGCGTTAGCGAATATTACACCCGAGTGTCGTCTATTTACCCTTGGCTACAAGGCGTTATCGACAAAACAACACCCGCTTTAGTTCCAAATCACCCGCTGATAGATGCGGTGGTAAATAATGATTTAAGCGCACTAAATAACACAATTACTAAATCTACACTCAATCAACACGCCGTAATCACCGAGGCTTTTTATCAATCGGTTATACTAAACCATGTTCAAATGGCAAAAGCTTTGATAGACCATGGCGCGAAATTTGAAAATATCATCATCAATAAAGATTCATTGTTTGCATTTGCGTTAACAAACAACAAGCACGACTATTTTCGCATGCTACAAAATGCCGCAGGCAACAAAACCCAGCTGCATAATTCAAACAGCACCGTTCTGCCATTATTTATTACAAGCTTTCGTAAAGACCCTTACCTATTGGAAGGAGCAAAGCTACTAATACAACAAGGCGCAAACCTAAATGCCCAAACTAAAGCTGGCGACACCGCATTAATACTTGCTGGCTGGAGCACCAACAATTTTGAATTAGTAAAATTGTTGGTTTCGAATGGTGCCGATTTAAATATCGCGAACAATAACGGCGACACACCCACCATTGATGCCGCGTACTTAGGCAAAATTGAAAATTTGCGTTATTTACTTAAAAACGGTGCCGATACATCACGCAAAAATAAGCGCGGCAACACCGCGTTAGACGTTGCTAAAAGCAAAAACAATAAATTGGCTATTGCATTATTAAGTGCTGAGTTGCCGCAGTAGTAAAACGCGTTTTATACAAGCAATCGAAAATACTTAAGCCTTACTTTACATTGTTCACGTAACAGCATGATGGTAATCTACTGAAATTATTAAATAAAAACTTTTTGGCATTTAGAAAGATTTACCAATCAATGGAGATAAAAGTGAGCAGTACTGGAATGGAAACTTCCGAATCACAACACCAATATGTCGGTTTTTGGGCACGTTTTGGCGCCTCAATTATTGACACAATCTTAGTCATAATGATTACTTACCCTTTGCTCTATTCAATCTATGGCAATGAGTTTTGGGAAACAGATCAATTCATAATGGGACTGTCCGATTTTATAATTAGCTGGGTTTTCCCAATAGCTGCGACTGTTCTTTTTTGGGTTTATAAATCAGCCACGCCAGGCAAAATGGCGTTAAAAGCAAAAGTAGTAGATGCTAAAACAGGCAATGCGCCATCCACACAACAATCTATTATTCGATATGTTGGTTACTACATTTCATTATTTCCCCTCGGCTTAGGCTTTATTTGGGTCGCTTTTGATGCAAAAAAACAAGGCTGGCATGACAAAATTGCAGGCACAGTAGTCGCTCGTTCATAGAAATAAACGACGGTGGCCTTATTGCTCCCTTGATTGTTATCTCGCATCATCCATGATGCGCTCGTTCATTCTTTTTAAACGGCCAAAAAGAACGAACCAAGAAAAAGCCGCCCCAGAAATCAAACTAACTCTTCAAACATAATTTAAATGTGAACATAAACGCCATAAATCGGCATCCATGCCTCAGCATGGCTTGCTCAACCGCTGCGCTCCCTGTCTCGCATTATTCATTTAAATTTTGTTTTCAGGTTTGATTAAAGGGGGTAGTTTTTCTCAGCAACAGCCTTCAAGGAGACAATGGAGCGAACAGCTGACATTAGTAAATTATTTTTTAGCGCTGATTTTATGTCCAGTTGTTATGAGTTTCTCCTATATTCAAGAAAACGACCAATCTGGTCGTTTTTATCCTCTTCATAATTTCTACAATCATTAAAAGTATATCTATAGCAATAAGTTAGCCATTGTGATAGAACTGGTTTAATCAGATAAACGACCCAATCAATGGTAGGAAAACGACCCATTGGGTCGATATTAAATTGTTACATGGCAATTCACCAATCGGAGTAAAAATGTTTCAAAAGGAAGTAGTAGAGTTTTCTGAAAATTTAGAAAGCTTAAGAGATTTTATAGAGTTGGTTGATGCTCATTTAGACGAGAAAAACAGTGATCTAATTGGACAAAGCCCAACCGATTTTGCTCCTCTTATGCTTTTTATGAAATTAAAGCACCCTGAGGACTTCGATTTTGATGAGGACAAAGTTTCTAAGCTTGTGGAAGAATTTGGCTCTGAAATCGACTTTATTGATAATGAAGAAGAAAAATCTACTCAGATTAAGTTGGATAAAGAGGGAAGTAAGAAGTTTACAGCGGCTATGAAAAGATTTTCAAAGACGCAAAAAAGAAAATCAAGCCTTTATCAAAGTTCACTTGTGACGATTATTAGTTATGTTGAGTGGTTTTTGGCACAGTTGATTCACCGTTACTATGAAAAAAACCCTAATGCTATAGGCTTAAAAGATAAACAACTTAGTTTAAATGATTTATATGAAATAGGCTCAATTGATGACGCTAAGAAGTATCTAATTGATACTAAGGTTGAATCAGTTTTGAGGGGAAGTTTTAAAGACTGGGTTACATTTTTGAAAGACCAAATGGGCCTTTCTATGGGCTATTTAAAAGAATCTGAAGAAATGTTGATCGAAGCTTGTCAAAGACGAAACCTATACGTTCATAACGGTGGTGTAGTTAATTCCATATACCTAAAAAATTGCAGTTTCAAAAAAAATAAAAGTCCAGAAATAGGTGTTAGCTTGTCTTGTGACAATGAGTACATCGAAAATGTACTATCTGCTTTTGAAAAATCGTTTTTATTGATATCAGCAGAATTGTGGAAAAAAGCGGAGCCTAAAGATAGAGCAAGATTTCAAGTACTTAGCGAGATGGCCCATGATCATATTTGTAATGAACGTTATGATATAGGAAAGTCCATCTCATATTTCTTATGGGGTGACAAAGGTCAAAAAGAACTAGATCAAACCGTAGCTCAAATTAATTACTGGCAAGCGATAAAATGGAATGGGGATTTCGATTCTATTAAAAAAGATGTTGAGAATGCTGATTTTTCGGCAAAGGACTCGATTTTTATTCTTGCTCAACACACGTTGCTTGATGAATATGAACAAGCATTCAATTTAATACCTGACGTTTTGAAAACTGATAAGTTAGACTTTCAGTCTATTTTAGACTGGCCACTATTTAAAAATTTGCGTAAACAAGAGAGATTTGAAGACTTAAAAATCGAATTTGAGCCGACTTCTGTAGTGGAAAATGAAACAACGTCTGAAGAAGAAAAGTTAGTTCATTAGCATTAGCCATGTAACAATTTGCTTAAACGGACAAAAAACAGCTGGCTTTTTGCTCGTGCCTCGCTAATTTTAGCCAGCTATTTTATTGCCGCTTAGCAAAGCGTTATGTGTAATGTAGTGTTGGGCGTTGACTAAACAGGAAATGGAAAGATTTAGACTATTTGTCAAAGTAGTTTTTAAACCTTTATTTATCATTTTTTGTTTAGGTGTTATTTTTCGACTTTTCCTTCTCATGGCCAATGACGAATCAGATACTGTTACGTTTTATTCAATCACATTAGCTTTTGGAATCTGCTTTTTTGGAGCACTATTTCTTGCTGTAATTGTAGCTGTAATGGGTATATATAAAGAGCGTAATGAAAAAAGCACATAACAAACGCCCGCATAATGGGCGTTAACAAGACAAAATAGAATGGAGTCTAAATGAGGGAATCAATGGCGCCAGAGTCGTTGATTTGGGCTTCATGATTTCAAACCAACAAATCTAAGACTCTGATTCCTATTAATCTATATTTAAAGCTGTTTATTAAGGCACCACCAAACCAACTCAGGAAACACCATGCACAAAAAATCACATTGGGAAACGGTTTACACAACAAAAGCATCAAATGCGGTGAGTTGGTTTCAGCCGCATGCGGTCACCTCGTTAGAGTTTATTAACCGTTTAAATTGTGAAAAAAGTGCTGCCATTATTGATGTTGGTGGCGGTGCATCCACTTTGGTTGATGATTTGCTGTTAAATGGTCACACAAACCTAACAGTGCTTGATCTTTCAGGTGCTGCACTTGCAACGTCTAAAAAGCGCATTGGCGAAAATTCAGCAAATGTTGAGTGGATTGAAGCGGATATAACAGAGGTAACACTGCCAAAACAGCAATTTGATGTATGGCATGATCGCGCGGTATTTCACTTTTTAACAACGCCTGAAGAGCGCAGAGCTTATATTAAAAACGTGCTGCATGCGTTAAAACCAAATGGCCACATAATTATTGCTACTTTTGCAGAAGACGGCCCAGAAAAATGCAGCGGCTTACCTATTGTGCGCTACAGTGCAGAAAGCTTAGAAGCTGAATTTGGTGAGCATTTTGTGCTTAAAGAACAGCTCTATGAAACTCATCAAACACCCTTTGATACAACTCAAAAGTTTGTGTTTTGTCACTTTGTAAAAAAGAGCTAGCAAGGATGTAGAACCAATGGGGTCATAGTCGTTGATTTTGACTTCATGATTTCAAATCAACGACTCTAACACTAATGATTCGTAAATATACTTTTTTTCAACCTTAAAATTACTATTTCAATTGAATCAAAACTTCTAGAACCCATCAATTTGATGTTCATTCCAGCACTAGCAAAACACTTTACATTGACCACGCTATAAATGCTTAGGTCACATGTGTAATGAATTGTAATATTTTTTTCCAGCTATTTTACTACATTGTTATTTACTAGTTACTGTTACTATTTTTAGCCTTATTCCATTAAAAATAAGCCAGTAACTTTTTACAAAACGCGCATTTTTAAAAATTAAATTTGAGTTTTATTAATTAGTAAATATACAAACTGCGCAACCACTTAATTAAATAGTAAAGGGAAAATACATTATGAATGTGGCTACAGACTTATCTGAAACTCAAAAATTAGAATGGAAGGCAAAATTTGAAGATTTGTTTCCTCACTTTAAAGAAAAATTTGAAAAGGTGAAATGTCAAGAAGATGTATTAAGTGTTCAAGAAGAGTTTATAAATCACTTTCGCAGTAAATTGAAAACTGAAATTCAAGCTCATCAGTCAAGAACCTTATTGACATCTGCCAAAAGTAATAACGATGTCGATCAGACTATTCCTGTTTCATTGGCTCCAAAACAGTACGAAAAGCTAATTAATGCTCGTGGTAATGAAATCCATACGCAAATTCAACTTATTTTAGATGGGCTAGATAGAGTCTCAAAAATGGGTGAAACAGCAAGCCCAGAGGCTGTGACAGCACAAATTATTGGTTTTGGTTCATTAGCAATCGGAGCTGTGGCTGGCGCTGTCACATTTAGTACATTGGCAGGTGCAACCATTGTTACCGAAGGTGTAACTATCTCAGCCAGTTTAGCTGGTGTTGTTGCAGCTGGTGTAGGGGCTGTTGTTGCTGGGGCAGCTCTAGTGTTAGGGTTAGTTCTAATTCCATTTATTTACTTTATGGTAAAGCCTGCAATATGCATAACTTTTTTAATAAATGAACTAGATAAAGACCTTGAATTTATTGAGGATTACAATGTTCATGGAAAGCCGACGTTATTAACCCAAGAAATAGGTAAAGCTCTTAAGTTTCCCGACGGAGATATATATACGAATGGTGGGTTATACTCTACTTCAAAACGAGATGCAGCGCTTTTTGGAGCGCAATACGGGTTCTCTGTTAGGTATGATGAGAATACAACGATTGCATTTGGATCTGAATGTCCATTAAACGGAAATAACAATTGCTATTGTGAAGTTAATGCTTCCGCTAAAAAAGCGGCTGAACAAACAACAAAAAAAGACAAGTTGTATTTTGAAGATGAAAAAAATGGCATTAAAGCAAGTATCCGATGTAATTCGGATTCAGGTTCCGTAGCTTGGTACATTGCTAGAGTTTACAATGTGTAATAACGCTTGTTGATTCACAATATATTAAAATTCGGAAACTAAAGAGTTCAATTAAGGATTAACATATACACCCATTCTAATTTGAACTAGTTTGGGTGTTTTTTATTTCAAGCAATTTAACTCTTTTAAAGGTAATAAGTCTGGACCAAACAAGTGCAGCAAACACATTATTCGCTCGCTTAATTCACTGCCTTAAATAAGTCACCAAATGTGGCAATAGATAAGCTGAACTTGGGAAAAAGTATTTATTTTCCGATTTTAGTGAATTAAGCGCTAAAAAAGCGGATAATTACAGCCATTATGTTTGCCTTGCTGCAACCACCTATTCGCGGCGACACACTTGGAACCTAATTCATGGAAATCAAAGTAAATTATCTTGATAACTTGCGCTTAGAAGCGCTGTTTGACGACTTTAACGTTATTGCCGATCAGCCTATTCGCTACAAAGGCGATGGTAGCGCTCCTGGTCCATTCGATTATTTTCTTGCCTCATCTGCGCTGTGTGCGGCGTATTTTGTAAAGGTGTACTGTAACGCGCGCGATATTCCAACGAACGATATTCGCCTGTCGCAAAACAACATTGTTGACCCTGAAAACCGTTACAACCAAATCTTTAAAATTCAGGTAGAGCTGCCAGAGAGCATTTCTGACAAAGACCGTGAAGGTATTTTACGTTCAATCGACCGTTGTACCGTTAAAAAGGTAATTCAAACAGGCCCAGAGTTTGTTGTAGAAGCGGTTGAAAACCTCGATGAAGACGCGCAAGCCATGTTAATGGGTCAGCCTGAGGGCGACGCCAATACCATGATTTTAGGTAAAGACTTACCGCTTGAGCAAACCATTCAAAACATGACCAAGATTTTAGAAGACTTGGGTATGAAAATTGAAATCTCATCGTGGCGTAACATTGTACCAAACGTTTGGTCGCTTCATATTCGCGATGCAGCATCACCGATGTGTTTCACTAATGGTAAAGGCGCAAGCAAAGAAAGCGCACTGTGCTCGGCTCTTGGCGAATTTATTGAGCGTTTAAACTGTAACTTTTTCTATAACGATCAGTTCTTTGGTGAAGAAATTGCCAATAGCGATTTTGTGCATTATCCAAATGAAAAGTGGTTTAAACCAGGCCCAGAAGACGAGCTACCAAACGAGATTTTAGACGACTACACGCTGGATATTTACGACCCAGAGCAAGAGCTACGTGGTTCTAACCTGATTGACACTAACTCAGGTAATGTTGAGCGCGGTATTTGTTCAATTCCGTACACCCGTCATTCAGATGGCGAAACGGTTTATTTCCCGTCAAACCTGATTGAAAACTTATTTTTAAGTAACGGCATGAGTGCGGGTAACAACCTTGCCGAGGCCAAAGTACAGTGTTTATCTGAAATCTTTGAGCGCGCGGTAAAACGCCAAATCATCGAGCAAGAAATTGTATTACCAGATGTACCAGAAGACGTACTGAACAAATACCCAAGCATTGTTGCGGGTATTAAAGGGCTAGAAGAGCAAGGCTTCCCAGTAGTCATTAAAGATGCCTCACTTGGCGGCCAGTTCCCTGTAATGTGTGTTACCTTAATGAACCCGAAAACGGGCGGCGTGTTTGCCTCATTTGGTGCGCACCCAAGTTTTGAAGTGGCGCTTGAACGAAGCCTTACTGAGCTATTACAAGGCCGTAGTTTTGAGGGCTTAAACGATGTACCTAAGCCAACCTTTAACTCAATGGCCGTACAAGAGCCTGAAAACTTTGTTGAGCACTTTATTGATTCAACAGGCACCATATCTTGGCGTTTCTTTAGTGCCAAGCACGATTATGAGTTTGTGGAATGGGATTTCTCTGGCACTAACCAAGAAGAGTGCGATGCCCTATTTGGTATTTTAGAAGACCTTGGTAAAGAAGCATATGTTGCTGAATTTACTGGCCTTGGTACCGCATGCCGTATTTTGGTACCGGGTTATTCTGAGGTTTACCCAGCAGAAGACTTAATTTGGGATAACACCAATAAAGCGCTTTTATACCGCGATGATATTTTAAACCTACACTCACTGTCAGACGACGAGCTAGCTGATTTAGTTAATCGTTTAGAAGAAAGCGAGCTTGATAACTACATTGATATCATTACCCTAATTGGTATTGAATTTGATGAAAACACAGTGTGGGGTCAGCTTACTATTCTAGAGCTTAAGCTATTAATTTACTTAGCATTAGGCGATTTAGAAGAAGTAAATAACCTCGTTGAAAGCTTCTTACAGTACAACGATAACACCGTTGAACGCGGCCTATTCTATCAAGCGCTACACGCAACACTGCAAGTAGCACTTGATGACGAACTTGAGTTTGAAGACTACCAGCATAACTTCACGCGCATGTTTGGCGAGGAAGTAATGAATGCGATTATTGGCTCTATTAATGGCGATGTGCGTTTTTATGGTTTAACACCCACTAACTCGCAGCTAGAAGGCCTAGATAAGCACCTACGCTTAATCGAAAGCTATAAAAAACTACACAGCGCTCGCGCAAAATTAGCGGGTAAGTAAGGCGTTATAAAATTTGAAAAGCCCGATGTATTCGGGCTTTTTTAATGCGTGTATTTCAACGCTTACTGACTAGCAACTGATAAATCCTTGTCGCTCAATTTGTACTGCGGCAAACCACGTTATAAATCCAACCATCGCTGCATTAATTTGTAGTCTTGCTTTTGTTCAGCCAATTTATAATTTTCGACAATGTACGGTTCTAATTGGTTGTATATTTCTTTTTCGGTAACCGTTTTGGCTAGTAAGTGTCGGTAAGAGCGAATTAAATAAAAACGCTGCATTGGGATCGCCCGAGGGTATTTCGACTCTAACAACTGGTCGATAATTTTTTGCGCCCGTTCATACTCGCCGCCCTCTGTTAAATAATAAAGCCATTGGGTTCCTATATTAATGGCAGAGTTTGCGTCGTTACATTGCTCGCAATACTCACTTTGCCACGTCTCTTCTAAAAAGTGTGTGATATAGAATTCGTAAAATGGTTTAAACTCGCTTACCGTGCCACGACCTAAAAAGCCTGCAATCTCTTGGGCATTATTTTGATGCTTAAGCATTCGCGCATAAATTACTTTAAAATCACGTTTATATTTATCATCGCCCGTATTTTTCTCGTAATAGGCTGTCATCTCTTCCGATGTAAAATTCATAGGATCAATGTACTTAATTGGTATTGAATGCCACCAATCAGGTTTTGGCACAGCGGCTTCAAACTCAGGCCATTTAGGCCAGCTTTGCTGCTCCTTTGCTTCGCGATCACGTAACGCTTGATAACTCTCACCGCAACCAACGATGATCAACATAAGTGCTAAAATACTTACATTAAAATAGCGGGAAAAACGCATAATATCTCCTTAAGAAAGTGCTAGGCTAGCATATTTATAAAGGTATGTAATTTTTACACACCTTTGCTTTATACCCTTTGTAATTTTTTCAAACGGGTAGTTATTACACGCCCTAAAAACCATTATCACCTTGAAATATATATAAAAATCCATAGGTACGATTCTTGTAACCCTAAGTTATTTAGTTTTGAGGTGTTGATAGTATGAATGTAACTTTCATTTATTTATTACTGGTTGTTGCGGCATCCGGTCTTGTTTATGTGTCTAAACACCCGTTATTTATTTTTGCCAGTAGCTGGATTCTGCTTTCAGTTCTAATAGTGTTTAGCGCTTACCTATTTGAAAAACCAAACTTCTTTCGCAAACGCGCAACAGGGCAAATTCCAGTAATTATTAAACTGGTATTGTTACCTTATTTACTGTGCGCGCAGCTTTACAACGCGTGGCAGCGCTACAAAGACTCAGTTCCTGCGTTACAACAAGTTGAAGACCAAATGTTTATCGCGTGTCGTTTATTCCCAAGCGATATTCCTATGTTAAAAGCCAATAAAATTGACGCGATTTTAGACGTAACTGCGGAATTTGACGGCTTAAATTGGTCGGCTGAGCAAGAAGGGTTGTACTACTTAAATTTACCGGTGCTTGATCACCAGTCACCTACTCGCGCGCAAATTCTCCATGCGTTACGTTGGATTGAGGCAATGCACACGCTTAACAAAAAAGTGGTGATCCACTGTGCGCTTGGCCGTGGTCGTTCTGTATTTTTATTATGTGCTTATTTACTTTATAAGCATAAGCTCAGTACTCAAGGTGCGCTTGATAGAGTAAAAGAATTACGCCAAACCGCGCGTTTAAATCGTTCGCAAAAAAAACGCTTAAATGCCATTGCACACGTTGATTTACTCGCAAAAACCGAAACCCTACCGCTGGTGATAAACCCAGTTTCAGGTAGCGGTAAATGGTATCAATACGATAACCAAGTGATTGGTTATTTAACACAGCGCTTTTTGCTTGAATTTCATTTTACCGAAAAAGACACCAATGTAAGTGCGCTCGCCCTGCGTTTAAAACGTAATCATAACAAAGTGATTGCCTGTGGTGGCGATGGCACCGTAACAGCCGTAGCCCATGCGCTTGTTAACAGCGACTGCCATTTAGGTTTTATTCCGCTGGGTACTGCTAATGCGCTCGCTCACGTATTGCTTGGTTTACAAACTAAGTTAGAACCCATAACACTTGCATGCGAAGCAATTGTAAAAGGTAAAACACAGCAAATTGACACCATTCAATGTAATGAACACACCGCTTTGTTGTTAGTTGCATTTGGCTTTGAAGAGCAGATGATCAGCTTTGCTAATCGCGAAGAGAAAAATCAGGGTGGTCAATTTGCTTACATTAGCGGCTTTATTAATGCCGTGTCTGAAAGTAAATCACAAAAAGTGTGTATTGCAGTTGATGAACAAAACCCCAAAGAATTGAACGTAAACAGTTTAGTGATTGCCAATGCCGCGCCGTTTTCTACCGTGTTAGCACAAGGCGGTGGCGAGCCAAACTACCAAGATGGGCAGCTCGATATCACCTTAATCGAACACGATGAAAACAGCAGCGCAGCGTTTAGTCTTGCGCAACTTGTGTTTAACGGCCTAGAAGGTAAGAAAAAACACAGCGAAAACAACGTAAATCATGCGCTTTGTAAGCGTGTTTGTTTACACCAACACGGCGACACAGTAAGGTATAGTATTGATGGCGAAATAAAAACGTGCGAAACACTAACCATTGAAATAAAAGAAAAATCATTATGGATTATGACAAAGTAATTTGTTTACTTTGTAGTGCAGTACATTGAGGACATTATGAAAACAGTGTTATTGGTCGATGACGACTCTGAATTTAACGAATTAGGCGCGCGTATTTTTGAATATATCGGCTGCGAAGTGTACACCGCTGAAAGCATTGCTGAGGCCAAAGAGTGGCTTGCAAATACGCGCTTTGACCATGTTTTTTTAGATTTTATGTTGCCCGATGGCAGCGGAATTCACCTAATCGATTTTATTCGCGCGCAAGGTATTAACGTCAACATCACCTTAATTACCGGGCATCCGTCGGTAAAAACCGCCATTGCTTCACTGTGCGATGATCAAATCGACTACTTAACCAAACCCATTCAAGCCGACGACGTAAAGCGCGTATTGTTTAAAGAGCCTGCGGTTACTAGCAAAAGTACAACGAAAATAGAGCGTCACTTTGGCTGTTTAATTGGTAAATCAAAAGCGGCGCAGCACCTAATCACCATGATTGAACGCGTGGCAAAAACCAACGCAAATGTATTATTAATTGGTGAAAGCGGTGTTGGTAAAGAAGTTGTGGCAAAAGCCATTCATAACGCCAGCAAATGCCAAGGCGAGCAAGTGTCGGTTAACTGCGGCGCTATCACCAAAGATTTAATCGGCAGCGAATTATTTGGTCATGAAAAAGGCGCATTTACTGGCGCGGTTGCACAAAAGCAAGGTGTATTTGAACAAGCTGAAAACGGTACTTTGTTTTTAGACGAAGTAACCGAAATGCCAATTGATATGCAGCCTAATTTACTGCGCGTATTAGAAACCCAACATGTCACACGCGTTGGTGGTAACAAACAAATTCCAGTAAATTGCCGCGTGGTGTCGGCCACTAACCGCACCATGAGTGAGATTGCCGAAAAGAAAGTACTGCGTGAAGATATTTATTTTCGCCTTGCGGTTTTTCCAATTGAAATACCGCCATTGCGTGAACGAAAAGAAGATATCGAGCTATTAAGCGAGTATTTTTTAGATGACCTAAACCGCGAATATAAAACCCAGTATCAATTTTCACCTACCAGTAAACAGGTGCTATTTGCCCATCATTGGCCAGGCAATATCCGTGAGTTAAAGCACAGTATTCACCGCGCGTTTATTATGGCTGATCCAAATAGCCAAACAATCGATATTGAACAAATAGAGCCATCGCCTTTTGCACAGCCACCAGCGAACAATCAACCTGCGGTCGTTCAGCAAGCGGTTACACCAAGTACGCCAACGGCTACCTTCGATGCGCCAGAAGTTGATGTAGGAAAAACCATTGAGGCGGTAGAAAAAGAGCTTATTTACAAAACGCTTGAGTCGGTTTCGGGTAATAAAACACTGGCCGCTAAGCTACTTGGCATCAGTACTAAAACGCTCTATAACCGATTAAACGCTTACGAAGAATCACTGTAAAACATGATTTGCGAGGAAACATGACTGACAACAATGAACAACTTAATACCTTAGTTCACGATGCACGAAAGCCACTAAATCATATTTCAATGCATGCTGAAATCATTAAAATTTTAAGTGAAGATGCAGCGAAAAACAGCGAAATTAGCGATGCGGCGAATAAAATAATCGCCGCAAGTAAAGCCTGCAGCGAGCTGTTACAACAAATCGCTGAAAACGCTAAGTGAATATAATGAAAGCATTTTTCGATCGTGCCATTCACAGTATTGCCTTTGCATGGTGCGCATTCTTCATTATTGTATTGGGCATTAGCACCATTACGTTTATTGGGTTACAAAACACCCAAAGTATTGCGCAAATTCAACAAAGTTTTCAAAACACATCAAAGGTGATGCTGGCTATTGACCGTTTGCATATCGACTTACTCAACGCCGAATCAAGCCAGCGCGCTTATTTGATCACGCTGCAAGAAGACGATTTAGCACCTTACAAAAAAGCGTTAGATCAATTTTCTGAGAGTATTACGCAAGCCCGCGAAATTCGCTCTGAAAGCGATATTCAGCAAAAACGTATCGACAACTTTGTGCGCTACGCCGAAGCAAAGTTTGCGTTAGTGGGCGCTGGTATTCGTCACGTACAAACAAACTCTGAGCGCTCGCCTAAGCGCCTTTTAAAAGATGTGCAGATATCTGACCTAGACTTACGCACCATTTATCAAGAGATCATAGAAAACGAAACCGTTATTCGTAATCACTTACTTACCCGCTTAAGTAACGCACGTAAAACTTCTGAAGCAAACCTAATTTGGTTTGCCGCCATTTGTATTGTGATGAGTAGCCTGTTTTTAATATTGCTTATTAAACACCTGCGCAATGTTAAACAAAACGCGTTAGAGCTTGAAAAAAGTAACGAATTACTTGAAGAAAAAGTGCAAGAACGTACCCAAGCGCTGGAACTTTACGCCGAAGAGCTTGGCCGCAGTAACCGCGAGCTAGAAGATTTTGCGTTTATTGCATCACACGATCTGCAAGAGCCGCTGCGTAAAATTCGCGCATTTTCAGCGCGTATTACTGAGCTTTATGCCAGCGCAATTGACGATAAAGGCAAAGATTATTTATCGCGCATGGATAACGCTGCTGCGCGTATGTCGTTGTTAATATCAGACTTATTGGCGCTTTCGCGGGTAACGACAAAAGGGAAAGCCTTTGTTGAAGTAGACCTAAACACCGTACTTGAAGGCGTATTAGACGACCTTGAAATCGCTATTAACGAATCAAACGCCACCATTACGCTGGCAAGCATGCCAAAAATTGAAGGTGATGAAAGCCAGCTACAACAGTTATTCTTAAATCTGTTATCGAATGCGCTTAAGTTCAGACAAGGCGATAAAGCGCCCGAAATCAATGTAACCGTGTCAGAGACTAGCGCCCCAGCACAACATTTAGATGATATTACCAGCGAATGGATACAAATTGATGTGTGCGATAACGGCATAGGCTTTGAACAAGATTACAGCGATAAAATTTTCACCCCATTTCAGCGTTTACACAGTCGCACCGCTTACAAAGGCACAGGCATTGGCTTGTCGGTTTGCAGACGCATTGTAGAGCGCCATGGCGGCCAAATAACTGCACACAGCGAAGTTGGCCAAGGTACAACGTTTACCATGATACTGCCGATTGCAGCATCATCATTTCATTTAGAGGAAAATAGTAATGCTGGAAGCTGAAGTAAAACGAATTAATATTTTAATGGCCGACGATGACGAAGATGATCGTTTGCTAACCCAAGACGCACTTGAAGAAAGCCGAGTCATCAACAATTTATATTTTGTAAATGACGGCGTTGAGCTGCTGGCGTATTTGAACAATCAAGCGCCGTTTGAAGATAAACAAAAATACCCGCGCCCTAATATTATTTTGCTCGATTTAAATATGCCACGTATGGATGGCCGCGAAGCGCTAAAGCTGATTAAAGAAAATGCTGCACTGCGCTCTATTCCGGTGGTTATTCTGACTACTTCAAAGCAAGAAGAAGACAAATTACGTGGTTATGATCTTGGCGCAGCATCGTACATTACTAAACCCGTTACTTTCGAAGGCTTAGTTGAACTAATGAAACAGCTTGGTAAATATTGGATTGAAATTGTTGAACTGCCATAGGGATTAATATGACAAGTATTGAGCGTGTAAGTGTTTTATTGGTAGAAGACGATGAAGATGATTATTTGCTTACGGTAGATTACCTTGAGCAAATTCCTAATTACCAATTTGATGTAACTTGGTTAAGTGACTACCAAAGTGTACTCGACCGACTTAAACAGCAGCCAGTGGATTTATGCTTTTTAGACTATCACTTAGGCGCTCATACGGGGTTATCTATTTTAGAGGCCGCTAAATCACTTAAGCTTAGTACTACGTTTATTATGCTGACTGGGCAATCTGACGAGCGGCTTGATAAAGAAGCCCTTGCACACGGCGCAGATGACTTTTTACTAAAATCAGAAATAAGCAGCCCACGCTTTAATCGCGCGATTTTGTATGCACTATCACGACGTGACTTAGAAAACGAGCGCCTAGAGCGCTACAAAGCCGAGGCGGATAGCCGCGCCAAAGACCGTTTTATGGCGCATTTAAGCCATGAGTTACGCACACCGCTTACCTCAATTATTGGTTACACTGAGCTGCTACGCGACAACCCTCAACTTAGCAATATTAAGCCCGAATTAGACATTATTCATAACAACAGTCAGCATTTACTTAATTTGCTGAATGACGTACTCGATTTATCAAAAATTAATGCCAGCAGTTTAAATATTGAAAAGTCACCTACTGAGCTGGGCCCGTTAATTGCCGATCTGCAAAGTTTGTTTTCAATGGAAACAAAGAAAAAAGGCATTGCGCTTAGCATTGTTGCAAAAGGCGACCTGCCAACAGTAATTATGACCGATGCTAAAAGGCTAAAGCAGATCCTAATTAACCTTGTTTACAATGCCATAAAATTCACCCCCGAAGGCAAGGTTGAAGTGGTGTTTAAGCTGGTGCAGCAAAATCACCACTATTGCTTAAATGTGGCAGTACAAGATACTGGTGTTGGCATTGCGAAAGAAAAACAAAAGCAAATATTTAAGCCGTTTGAGCAATTACAAGACACCATTACCCGTACCTCAGAAGGCGCAGGTTTAGGGCTGGCAATTAGTGCCGCTTTAGTTGAATTGTTTGGCGGAAAAATTACGCTCGAATCCGAAGTAGGTGTTGGTAGCACCTTTTGTTTTGATATTGACTTAGGCACCGACATTGGTGAATGCCAGCCTCTGAGTTTGGCAGCAAGCAAAAGTGATGAAAGCCAGCTTTGCCCGTTATCACTTAAAGGCGATGTATTAATTGTTGAAGACTTGCCCGAAATTCAAACCCTATTAAAAAACCTAATTAGTAACACTGGCGCAAAAGTAGCCTGTGCAAATAACGGGCTCGATGCGGTTAACTTAGTGTGCTCAGGCGAGCAGACGTTTGATCTTATTTTTATGGATTTGCATATGCCCGAAATGGGCGGCAGAGAGGCTATTGTTACGCTCAGAAAGCAAGGTATTAACACACCGATTATTGCCCTCACCGCAGCTGCACAAAAAGACAATATCGATACCCTACTTGCCCTTGGTTTTGATGGCATTATTACCAAGCCAATAAATACCGAATTGCTTTACCAGTCGCTTGAAGCGCATTTACAAGCAAAACCATGCATCAGCGAAAAACCCGCTTATTCCGCTAATGAAAACGCAACTAAACAACGTATTTTAGTGGTAGAAGATGATAAAAACACCCGCGATTTAATGTGTTTGCTGTTTGATTCACTTGGCTGTGAGAGTCACAGTGTAAGCGGTTTTAGCGAATGTTGTGCCTTGTTAGACAATGACACCGCATTTGATACGATTTGCCTCGATTTAAACCTGGCTGATGGCTCAGGTTTAACCCTTGCAAGTGAAATAAAGGCAAGAGAGTGTGATGCCAACCTAGTTATTGTTAGCGGTAGCGAACCACCCGCTGAGGCGCTTGCCAAACATCAAATTGAGCATGTTATCTTAAAGCCTGTGTCGTTAGCAGATTTAAAACAAGTGATTTAACACGCCAGCTTTAGGTGATGCGCTAACTAAAATGGGGCAAGTTTTCACTAAAAACCGCCCCTTTTTAGTATTATTGCAAACTATAGCGATATTATCGCGAGCATATCTTCATTGTCTTCATCCATGCCCACTTCTTGAAAGCCAAAACTTGAGTAAAAGTCTTTCGCGACAGGATTTTTAGGGTTATAGCATATTTCAATCTCACACAAGCCCGGTGTTAACTTAATTGCGTCAAGCGCTTGATTTAAGGCGATTCTGCCAATGCCTTTATTTTGATATTTATGATCTATCATAAAACGCCAAATAGACACTTTTTTTGGTGATTCTTGCACCCACATAAAAAAGCCAACAGCTTGGTTATCACAATAAATTGCTTTGCAGGTATGGCCAGAATTGTAATGCGATTCAACCAGCGACCACATATTACACGCCACGTAATCTTGCTGATCTTCTGTTACATCTAAATCACACACTAACTCATAATTTGAGCTGGTTATTTCTTTAAGTACTACGTCCATATATTCTCTAACTGATATACCTAGAGAAAAATAGACTCTAGGTAAATTTACAAATACCTAAACGCGAGTTCAGGTTAAATAAAACAAGAAGTTAGTAGACCACACAGATTAATAAAGAGTTCAATACAGCTCACATGTTAAGTGCTTTAAACATTGACGATGGGCGCCAGTAACTTAGATGTTGGTTACTGGCATTTGATAGTTACACGAATAAAAGCGCAAATTGATTTACAAGAAAGATGCTGGCATAAAAAATAAATGCGATTGCGCCAGCCCAAAAAATTAACGTAAATACTTTGAGAGGTTTGAACGAATTTCTTTCAGGGTGCGGGCGTAAAACAAATAACAAAGTAAAAATTGTGATAGAAATTAAGGCCGTTAAAGGCAAACTCACCACCCATTGCAAAACAGTATATGTTGGCTCACCTTTCTTCGCATTACTGTTATTCGCTGCATACAATAAAATGCAGGGAATAAAAGAAAATAATACAGCCCAAACAATGCCTTTCTTAAACCTTCTAGTCCAATCAACTTTTAAATTTTTGTCATTTCTAACGGCATCAGCCGCGGCTAAAACAACAACAGATACGGCCCCTAAGCTTGAGAACAATCCTTCGTCCATTAATTTATTCCTTGTCTAAATATTAACTATCTTTTTTTGTAGCATAAAACAACACTCAAGCTATTGCTATATATAATATTTTCTAATTTAGATACGTGTAATTAATAGGCATAAAAAAAGCACCTTTCGGTGCTTTTTTGGTAGTGCAGTAATTGGGACAGGATTAAGACTGTTTTACAACGCGAAGGTTATCTTCTACGTTTTCAACGTCGTCTGCGTTTTTAGCAATGGTAATTGCTAATTGCTTTTCAGCTTCTGATTCAACTTCACCTGTTAAGGTAACGTTTTGGTTTTCAACATCAACATCAATGCTCGTACCGCTAATATCTGTATCGAACAATAAGCGTGTTTTGATTACCGTTGCAATTTTTGCGTCTACAAAGTCAGACTCAATTTGACTGTCGTCTTTTTCTGACTTGTTTTTGCTATCTGGTATCACTGTTAAACGGTTTTCAACCTCTTTAACGCCGTCGATACCAATCACTAACTCTTGTGCCAGCTTTTTATCAACATCGTGATTTACTTTACCCGTTAGCGTTACCACACCTTTATCTACATCGGTGTTAATATCAAACGAATTTAGCTGTGTATTGAAAAGTAAAGTTGCTTCAGCTTTACCATCAATCCAAGCGTCGCTTGCTTCTTTTTCCCACTGGTTGTCTTTCGCGTTTACTGAAAGAGCAGTTGTAGATAAAACAGTAACTAGTGCAAGTGTATTAAATGTACGATTCATAATAAATTTCCTTTTTGCTGAGTTCGATTTACTTAATGCATTTCACATACCAGAATTTTTAACATTAAATATCAGTAACTTATGAAAAAACAAAAATTTACCAATGTAGCTTTTACACAACCAGTGTGAAAAATATCCCTGTACCTTTTACACAAATACACCGCCCCATTATTACAAACGCCTCACAACACCTTAGCCTTACGCAATTTAGCTACGCTGGCATATAAACTGCGTACCCCAAGGTAACGTCATTACATTATTAAAGGAGCAGTTATGTCGATTACATTGGAGAAGTTTTGGTCTCTTATAAATGAAAAGCTCACTCACTGGCTTGAAATAACCATAAAGAATTTGCCCAACATGGTAATTGCGCTTGTTATCTTCATTGTGTTTTTAGTTTTATCTAAATGGATATCGGGTTGGATAAAGAAGTTACTTAACCGCATTTTTGAGTCATCACAAATTGCCGGCCTTATTACAGGCATTTGTCGCATGGTGATTATTGTTATTGGTTTCTTTTTCGCACTCGACATTATGGGGCTGTCAAAAGCGGTGGCATCATTACTTGCGGGTGCGGGTATTATTGGCCTTGCTATTGGCTTTGCTTTTCAAGATATGACCGAAAACCTAATTGCAGGCATTGTAATGGGTATTCGAAAACCATTTCGCGTTGGCGATATTATAGAAGCCGGCGATACCTTTGGCACGGTAGAGCGCATTAACTTACGTAATACCTTAATAGAGAACTTTTATGGTCAAATGGCCATAGTGCCCAACAAAATACTGTTTAAAAACGAGCTATTAAATTACTCGCGACTGCGTAAACGTCGTATAGAAGTACCTGTGGGAATTTCGTACGCAGACGATGTAGATAAAGCACGAGACGTGCTTACCGATGCTATTAATGATCTTGATGGCGTAATTAAACAATCTGAAACTGCAGTATATGCCAGCGAGTTTGCTGACAGCTCAGTAAACCTGCTTGTATGGTTTTGGATAGACTACCCAGGCGAGATTGGCTTTATGGAAATGCGCCACAAAGCGGTTGCCACTATTCATAAAACACTTGAGCAAAACGACATTCTTATTCCATTCCCAATCCGTACTTTGGACTTTAACGCAAAGGGTGGCCACTCTTTGCAAGATATACAGAGTCAAGATAAGTAAAAACTTCATAGTGCCTGTAAATGTGTCGCAGGCACTTTTCAACAAAACAACCTAAATTACTGATTTTTAATGATTTAATTTTTGGCACACGCCATGCATTAATAGTTTGAACCGTTAAGAAAATTGAAAAGGAGCATTTATGTCAAACTCGAATTACAACTTAACCCCGGTAAAAGAGCTTGTGAAAGTTTTAAATGGCGGTATCGAATTTTATAAAGAAGCCAAAACAAAAGTCTCTAGCCAAAGTCTTGAAATCATCTTCGATCGCATGATTTCTGAGAAAGAGCGTGCCGCGGCTGAATTGCAACCATTAGTAGTGCTTGATGAAGGTGAAGTCGAAACGGACAGCGACTTAGTTGTATCAATGCGCGAAACATACACTAAGGTGTTGTCGGTAGTAAGTACTGATAAAGAACATACTTACATTGCCCAGCTTGAAGAAGTTGAAGACCGCGTACTTGATAAAATTGAAGCAGCGCTTGAAGAGCCATTGCCAGCGCCTTACTTCAGTACGTTAAAACTGATTCAAAACAGCATGCAAGCGTGTCATGACGAGATGAAAGCATTGCAAGAAGTAACCGCTTAATAGTTAACCGAAACCGATAATTAAGGAGGATGTATGCTTGGTTGGTCACTTACATTTATTGTTTTAGCAATTGTTGCCGCACTTTTAGGATTTGGTGGCATTGCAGGCGCCGCAGCGAGTATCGCGAAAATTTTATTCTTTGTATTTGTCGCACTGTTGGTACTGTCGCTGATTTTACCCAGAGTAAGGGCACCCAGGGCTTAAGCGGGCCAAAAACCGCTAATACTCAATTAATTTTATAAGGAAAAATATCATGAAAACATTAATGACAATGACAAAAGTAATTGCACTTGGTGCCGTATTTACACTAACGGGTTGTTCTGAAGGCCCAGCAGAAGATGCAGGCGAGCGTATTGATGAAGCCATCACTGACGCGCAAAACAAAGCCGAAGACCTGTGTGAAAAAGCGAAAGAAGAGATCGGCAGCGAAGAACAAAACTGCTAATAGCTTTGCAACCACAGAGTTTATTAATCTGATTTTAACCACTAACGAGTAGGCCTAAGCGACTATCATTATCCCCAGATAGTCGCTTTTTTTTAATCCGCACTTTGAGTAGTTAGCTCATTAAACGTGGCAAGCAATTTATCCAACACAAACGGATCACTATTAGCGTGATCAAAGCTAATACTTAGGGGAACGCTCGGCTCTCCATTAATCGTTTTACGCTGACCAAAATAAAATAAGGGGCGTCCTGTTTTTAATTTGTTTCGATGTATTTGAAATGACGAAAATGCCATATTAGGTAAATTGCCAATAAACGGACACAGTGCCCATACTTCCTGTGGCAATACTTCTAGTTTTGCGTCATTACAATCCACAGATTTGCGATAATAACGCGCAAACTCAGGCCACGAAAGTGCCGTAACATTTTCTAAGATCACATCTTTAAAACGCAGCTCTCCCCCTACCGCAATTGGACAAAAAATAGGAAGATTATCAAATCGATACCATTTGCCATTAATGTTACGGGTCGAGAAAATCCACTCACTCTTAAGTGCCCGTGCTAAACACCAAATTAAAAAGCCTTGAAATGATGCACCTTCAGCACTTTGAAAATGATTTTGGTAATTATCACGAGCCGCGCCTAGCGGTAAATCAAGTGTAATAGACAAGTACGGATCGCTTACATGTTGGTCATCATGAAAATAATCCATTGCCCAGCGTTCGTAAAAAGACAAATCATGCGAACTTAGCAACTCACCCTGATACGTGTTTAGCATAGTTTGAAACTGCATTACTTTACCTCTTGGTCTGCCATTAATTTACGCCAGGCTTTCACATTTTGTGGACCTTGCATGCGAATCAACACATTGCGAATAAAACGTCCAAAACGTGAACTGCCAAGTTGTGCTAATCGAATTATTTTGTTGGACTCATTGACTATCCAACTTACTTCTTTAAGCCTTATCGATTTAAAGTCAGCTAATGCTATATCGATGCTGTAAGCATTTTTTAAGCACTTAGATAAAACACATACATCGTTTAAAGCCTGTGCTACCCCCTGTTGTAAACTGGGCGGGCAACCGTGCATTGCGTCACCAATTAATACCGTGCGTTTACAATATACCTGATTAGAAACAACCGACTTTAAACGCCCTTGGCTGATAGTCGTGGCATTATTAATCGCGCTAATTACCGATGGATGATAGTGTTTAAATACCGCTAACATGCTTTTTTTGTGGTCATGATACAACGCTTTAATTTGTTGATTTGCTGCTTGCCCATAACAATACACCTGGTTTTTACCAATGGGGTAAAACATAAACGCATCGCTCTCCCCCACTAAGTAACTTGGTTCCAGTGATGCTGTGGGCATTTCCACAATAAAGCGCCAATGTGTAACATCTAAATCATTGAGTTCTGGCATATCAAATAACGACTCACGTACATTTGAATTCATCCCATCAGCACCAATCACCAGGTCATATTCGAGTACAGAGCCATCGTTAAAACGCACCAATTGAGAAGACTGCTTATGAGTTACATTCACGATTGAGCGGCTAAATTGAATCTGGTTCTCAATACCTTCGCTTAGTATTTCCATCAAAGACTGTCGCGATAAAGCAACGAATGGCTGTTGCGCTAATATGCCCTGCTTAAGGCTGGCACTTGCCAACAACTCGCGTTGATGAGTTTCAAACCGCACTTCTTTAACTTGGTGAGCTTTGGCTAAAATGGCTTGTTTTAACCCCAGTGCTTCAAACTGCTTCATTGCATTTCCAGGTAAGCAAATACCTGCACCGAAATTATTCAAAGCTTCCTGCTTTTCTATAAGATCAGCTTCAATGCCATGACGTTGCAATTCGCGATACATCAATAAACCGGCGATCCCTGCACCTACAATTAATATTTTCATGTTGTTACCTAAAAAAAGCCTCACGGGAGGCTTTGGCTGGGGGATCCTGTTGAAAACAGGGTACTACTAATATTTTGTTCCGATGACCGAGGCTAAATGCTCGAATTGCTTAGCAAGGCGTATTTGCGCGTCGATTTCCATTAGTTTAAGAATATGATCCATCACTTTACTTTTATCAGATTGAATACGGCCGTATTGCCCTTGCTCTGCAATATACTGGTCGGCGGTGCGCGCCACATCTGTTAGTTTATTTACCATATTAGTTTGCATTGTTGGTCTCACTTGCGAGCAATGAAATGCCACACTTTAAGATTGAAAAATAATCGCCATTAAAGGCATCAATAATTTGCGTTACGCGGTCTTCACCGTACTGTTCTGATACTGTTTTAATAACAAGTTGATACAGCACCTTTGTTTGCATTGGCGTAAGCTCATGGCACTGCGATGATTTAAAACACAAACTCACTTTATGCATAGTAGTGCCTCTGCATAATGCCAATTAAAGGCGAATTTAAAACATGAAACGTCTCAACAAGTTTTTCATTGGTATAAAACACCGAACGCGAAAAGCAAAAATTTTTATCTACTGCGCGGAAATACTGCACTAGCTCATTCACTTTGGTATGACATAACTTTTCACAATGACTCAAACTCACTTCTTTGTTGTTAATCATTAATTTGAGTAATTTATGTCTGCAGTAAAACACGGTTAGTTGTGCTTCAAACAGCGTGTTTTTTGACACCACAATTTGGTAATAATCTTCACTAAACAAACGTTCAAGTAACTTTTGTGTGCTTAGTGCAAGCTCAGAAACTGACACCCCAGCGAAATAAATTTCAGCATTTGGCATAATGCATTCCCTCTGAAATTACTTGGGATATGCACGCTGAAAGTTGTGCTTTTTGCATTAAAGTGGGTATGTGAACCCCTTCTTTTAGATACTGAACATTTAACGCCACTAAACAAAAGTCATCATCAAACTGCACAGTGACACAATAGTGAAGGCCACAATACAAGAAGCATTTTATTGCGAGTTTATGATTATTGATGATTGCGATCTCAGTGCTAACGCTGTCATTTTCATAGCTTTTTAGCGCTACTTCAAAACGTTTCGCTGCTTTTTTTATTAACAAACCTGTACCTCATTCGTTCCCCAAGGCGGCGCATTGTGATGATCACACCTTCAAATTGCAAATAGGCAAAAACACAGGAAAACGAAACATTAACAACATTTTTTTTACAGTTAGCAAAAAGTGATAGCGCTTACATAAAATTGAATTACAACTAGTTACAGATCTAAAAATGAGCAAATAGTGTAAAAGTTGTATTTTCTTAAAACATGTAAGAAGTGGATGCTAAATCCCTAGAAAAGATAGGGATAAATAGAGCAGCGATAAAAGGTGGGAAATAACTAATAAAAAAGACTGAAAACAAATATTGGGACAATGTTAATAAAGTGGATATATAAAGTTAAGTTTCAATTTAACATCTAAAACAAATATTACTATTCAACTTATCACGAATGAGTATAAATAATTACTAAATAGAATATAAATAAAATATAAAATAACTAAAAGAAACCTAACTTGTATGAAAAACAGACAAAAAAACACACTTTATTTACAGAATTTAAATATAAATTGTAAAAACCTTTTGTAAATGATTGTAAACAACCCGTTTGGGTAGGTGAGGAAACTCGTGTTGCCTTTTCAAATATCGCTATAGCTTAGCAAACAGTTTTATGTTTTTTGTCAAAACACGATGAACACGGTAATAACTAAGATAAAAAAATAATGCACCCGCGCTATCGTTGGCAGACAATAACCGGGCACATTATGTTAAGGAACTGATTTAACCAGTTATGGCAACGAATAACGCAAAATGCGTTTAACTACCGAGCCATATTGTTTGAAAAAACTACCTGTGTTGTATTGAATACCGTGTTCACGAAATACCTTTTGCACTTTAGGTGCAATTTCACGGTAACGTTTTGCAGGCATATCTGGAAATAAGTGATGCTCTATTTGAAAGCTTAAATGCCCAGTTAGAACATGAAACCACTTACTCCCTTTAATATTTGATGAGCCCAATGCTTGACGGTAATACCACTGCCCTTTTGTCTCGTTTTCGCATTCTTTTTCACTGAATGTTTTTACATCGCCAGTAAAGTGACCACAAAATATAATGGTTGATGTCCATAAGTTACGTAGCAAATTGGCAATTAGATTACCCACTAATACCCATAAAAAGAATGGCCCTGCTAACAGTGGGAAAATTAGGTAGTCTTTAATTAATTGGCGCGCACCTTTACTAAAAAACCGTGTTTTTAGTTCGCTGTGTGGCACTTTGTAATCGCGGTTCTCTTTTTTCTTACCAAAAAACACACGCTCAGCGGCAAGCTCGTGATACGACACGCCCCACTGAAATAACACACTTAAATTTAGGTAAGTGATAAATTGCCAAAGGTTTTTAACTCGCCAGCGAAAATCGTTTGATAAGCGTAATAAACCATAACCAAAGTCGCGATCTTTACCGATAATATTGGTATAGGTGTGATGCTCAAAGTTATGTACGCGGTTCCAGCTTTTACCGTCGCAGGCAATATCCCACTCGTACGCTTTAGAATTAATATGCTTGTCGTTCATCCAGTCGTACTGGCCGTGCATAACATTGTGGCCTATTTCCATATTGTCGAGAATTTTAGCCGTTGCAAGGGCAAGTACACCTACAAGCCAAAGCCACGGCGAGACAAAGCCAAGCACCAATAAAATACGCCCCGACCATTCTAAAACCCGCTGCATAACGATTACACGGCGAATATAGTTTGCGTCTTGCTCACCCACTTTCGCCATAGTTGTTGATTGAATTTCGTTTAGCTGCTCGGCTAATAAATCATAATTTGGTTCTGCTATTGTGTTCACACTTTAAACTCCACATCTGACACCACTTGCGATACACATAATTGAATTAACTCTTCACCGTAATCTGATAATTTACCGGTGCGGATATCTCGCACTACGCCTTTTTTCTTTACGCATTGGCATTGATGACAAATACCCATGCCACATCCATAAGGCACATTAATCTTGTTTGCTTGAAACTGCGCTAAAAGCGGCTGTTGGTTGTCGGCTGTAAATTTAATGCCGCCATGGTCCACCTGAAAATGCGCTTTTTCATCACCATGTACATGCAAATTAACTAGGGAAAAATGCTCACTTGAAATTGATAACTGATGAGCTTCTGCATAATTTTGAATAGTTTTATAAAAATCATTTGGACCACACACCAGCCACTTTGAATTATGAAACTCCGATAGCTTTTCAATAACATCGCCATCACTACTTCGACTAAGTAAGGTAAAGGTAAAATTTGCTAAGCGATTGCTTAAGCTCTCAAGTTCTGCCACCAGTAGATGCTCATTCGCTTTTGCGTAATACACCAAATGGATAGGCTCTACCTGTTCGTGTAGGTTTTGATGCAGCATCGCAATAAATGGCGTAATGCCAGAGCCTGCAGCGAAAAAAGTAACCGCACCGCTTTGCGGTAATAAAAACGTTCCCTTGGGTTTTGAAATATTAACCCACGAATTAACCTGTAAGCGCGATAAATAAGGGGTAAATGCCCCCGCATCTTGCTGCTTAACCACTAAACGGATCACCCCTTCGTGCATCGCCTGATTTGGGCTTGAAGCAATCGTAAATACACGCATAACTAATCGGCCGTTAATCTCTAACGTTAGTTCAATATGCTGCCCCGCTTTATGAGTTGGCCAACGGGATTCTGTTTTTAACTCAATCGCAAGTGTTCGATTAGCAATAGCCTGAACCGCAACCACCTTGGCTCGATAATAACCATCGCGCCAACTTGGCTTAAATAATTGAATTACAGGCTCAATATATCCCGCCATCGATGTGTGATGGAAAAACTGTTTACTGAACCAATTAGAAAGTGGGTTTAACAAAACATTCATAATTTAGGCTTACACATGTACGCTCAATCAGCGCACAAGTGTAAGCTGAACAGGTGTTTTTTTTCAAGCCCCTCAACAGGTAAAAATAGAGTTTTTACTTTAGAAACCTAAGCAAGTACTCTTTTAACCTAGTTGCTATCACATGCCTTTTATGAGTTTAAAGTCAATTAAAACAAAACGTTAAAATTTTAAACACTTAAGGAAACTGCTATTAAAACAGCGCTTTTCATATAGGATTATTTTTTAAAAAATTTGACGGGTTTGATTTGAAGAAAATCTTTAACGTGGGGGTTCAAGTAAATGATTGGAGTTCAATTTGTAATATCTGAGTGTGTAAACTCACCTAACTCCAAAATTCCCATTTTAAGATTTGATCAAATTTCAATAGATTGAATAATGAACTTATTTTTGTCGAAATCAGGTATGTATAAACTCAGCTAACTCCAGAATCTGAACTTAGATTAAGTACATTAAAACAGTTGGTTAGGCTAATTAAACCGAAAAAATGGCAGTTTTTTTCTGAATTAGCCTTATTTTTATCGTTTATTTTTTCTTTCCGTCAGTATTTTCCTGAGATTTCAATCTGGACAAGATGGGAGTTTTGAACATTCAAACGACTCTCAATGGTCGTCTAATCGCTATTAACCAAGTTCTCAAAAACAGACGTTCACCTATACACGTTTTTGCCCCAAGACGTGTTTATGCGAATGCCGCAAAAGAGCGAATTGCAGCCGTTGAATAAACTATTCCATTCTCATATCAAATTTTTCGTCGTTAGAAGTAAAAATCATTCCTATTCCATTTCTTAATGATCATTTCCCTCTTAATAATATTAACAGGCAATTCGCCTGTTTTCTGCAACTTACAAAATGTTAATTTTCAAATAACTAACTGACTAGTAACGACTAATTATTAGTGTTATAAATTGAATCAGAATGTAAACAGGCGATGTTGCGGTAGAAAAAGAGGCAACTTGCCTCTTAATAAACTGTTATGCATTAGAGATAGATTCGATGAAACTTATAATTATAGCAGTAATATCTTTGGTTTCTTTGTTTCCTCTTTTGATGTTCTCAACTGAGGTATGTGGTTTAAACGATAGCGCTGGTGGCATTGTTTCTATAGTACTTGGGTGGGTAGTACTACCTGCGTTGCTGCTTAAGTTTT
This sequence comes from Pseudoalteromonas sp. NS-SX12, assembly GCF_057367955.1. Taxonomy (NCBI): domain Bacteria; kingdom Pseudomonadati; phylum Pseudomonadota; class Gammaproteobacteria; order Alteromonadales; family Pseudoalteromonadaceae; genus Pseudoalteromonas; species Pseudoalteromonas sp. NS-SX12. The sequence goes on from NZ_CM170635.1 coordinate 912,590, forward strand.
GGCAGGGCCGTCCTGATCCATCAGTTATCCCTATCGACATAGATGATCCGATAATGCAGGAGCAAATTAACAGAGCTAAATCTGAGCTGCCTCGTTTTATCGAGGGTCTCAATAGTGGCAATTTAGAGGCATTTATTAAGTTTCCCTATGAGTTCGATGGCGAAGTAGAGCATGTATGGGGCGTTGCCCATTCATATAGTAATGGCCAATTTATTGTATCGCTTGCTTCTGATCCTATCGGAGAAGTAAGTGATGAGTTACATTCAAGGTTAAAAATAGCTGAAAGCAAAATAGAGGACTGGACATTGACCGATGCTAAGGGATATACGCAAGGCGGGTATACCATGTTGGCAATGGCAAGATTGTATGAAAAAAGCTATGGCAAGTTACCTAAAATGTATTCCAAGGATTTAGAGCGTTTTGTCGATTTTAAGTGGCCAGAAAATGCATAACAAGGCGCTGCAGACGGACAGTTTGTTCCGCGGCTCAAATGTGTTTTCGCTACGCTATAACACATTTGCTCCGCTCCACAAACTGCCGCTGAGCTTGGCGTTATGTTTTCTGGAAAGTGTGGTGTTTAATTAATGAATAGTAAGCAACCTGTATTTCACGCACCTAAAGTAATAAAAGTAAAAGCAACGTGGCTTTGGCCAACTAGATTTCTTTTCTTGTGTGTATCGTTTTATTTTATTTATAAAACTTATAACGCATATGTTACAGGGGCATTCTATGGGACAGTTAGGTATCACTATTTAGAAGAAAGCCCCATTTTCTTTTGGTTTATGCTCTTAATGTTTTTGATCGTTGCGTTCGCATTTATTTGGCAAGCTTTTAGCGTTAAATTGAAAACATAACAAGCTGTTTATGTACCTAAAGGGAGCCAGTAAGTGTCTAAATCTGTTGCGATTACCATCGAAAGCGAATTCACCAGAGTAGAGTTCTTGAAAAATAGAACACCTGAAACTACGGATGAAGAAGCCAAAAATGCATTTGCACTGTTATCTGAATATAGAGATGGCGGAATATACGTGGCTCACTATTCTGGTTATAGTGAATGGGAAAGGCACGTGAATGGTGACGAATTCGTTCAGGTTTTGGGCGGTGAAACGACATTGGTTCTTTTGAGCGGAGAAAAAGAACAACGCAACGAATTATCATCTGGTCAAATGCTGGTTATCCCTAAAGGTGTATGGCATCGGTTTGAATCACCTATTGGTGTGAAAGTAATGACAATTACGCCTCAACCAACTGAGCATAGCATAGATAGACCAAACGGTACATAACATGCCGTTGCAGGCAGGGACTTTTAATAGTTGGTTTCCCTCACTGCGTTTGTTATTTTAGCCAACTATTAAAAGCCCCTGAATGGGGCGTTATACGTTTTTCAAGGATGAATTATGAGACTTATATTGTTGCTTTTTTTAGTTAGCCTATGTGCGTGCTCTCCCTCAACTGACAATTTGTCGTCTTTAGCAAGTCAGCAGTTTAGAGAAGGCGGTGAAACGGAAGAATCTTGGTTACATGATGGGAAACTGCATTTTTCAAATGCTCTAGAGTGGCAACAAGCTTCTTATCAAAATAAGCGCGCTACTTCTTCCGATTTCTTATTAGCGCTCGACAAGCAAGGGCGTCTGGCAATTGATATTACTGATAATCGAAATTTAAAAGAGTATAGCGAAGAACTTACACGTAAATTAAATAAACATTTTGAAATTATTGGCCCAGCCGTTGAAAACAACAAGAAATTCGCAAATCAATTAGTTAGTGATGCCGTTGTTTTAATAGCATCTAGAAATAGTTGGCTTAAAAACGTATAACAAACAAATTAAAAGTACGGAGAAAAAAATAAATGGACTTTAACCAAACTAAATAAATTCTTGAAACTGTCGCATCCCATGGTAAATCTGGATGCGGTATCATAACTTTGGCAAATCAAACTAATATTAGCCAATCACAACTGAGAGAGTTTCTCGATTCTAATAATGATTTTTTCTGCCAACTAAACAATAAATCCACCTATACACTAAACGCATTTGGTAAATACAAAGGCTCTGTTGAAGCTATGTTGCAATCTGTTTCAGAGCGCAATGAAAAAACAAAGTTAAATCAATTGATTTTGGTAGCATGTGTCGCTTTCGCTTTTGGGTATATTTTAGGCGGCATATAATCAGTTGCTAAAGTATCATTTCGGTCAAAAAACACTGCCGAACTAAACTATGGCGACACCATGTAGCAAGCGGAATTGCATTTAATTAAACCAAACAAGGAAGTAAAACATGATTAAAAAGATAATCTCTATCTTAATAGCAATACTAGGTGCTTGGATGTACCTGCATGATGACCCCATTTTTGGCGTTATTCTTGTCTTTACCGCGCTTCTAATTTATCGACATGCTGACTTTGGAGTAAGTGTTTATTCCGAATTTGATTCGTCGACTGATTCTAGCTCGGGAAGTGACGGTGATTCGGGCGGAGATTAACTTCTGCCGCAACAAGCTGGATAAATGAGATAAATAATAGTTGGCTTAAATTTTGCGAATTTAAGCCAACTATTTTATTTCAGTAAAACACGGCGCAGCATTGTTAAAGAATCAGCATTAAACGTCTAACAAATATTCCAGCTTTAAGTGATTTTAAAGAAAAAATTCCAGAGTTAGGTGATTTTGAACATGCAAAGTGTGTTATATCGGTTTGAAAATAAGTGAAATTCTTAAATTGGAATTCTGGAATTAAGTGAGTTTGTACAATGCGTGCAGTTAACGTTCAAATACCATACCTTTTCGTAAAGGCGCTTAACCCTTGCGGTGTAAATTGAATTACTCTGGAATCTAAGTCTTGGCTTGCCCAATTACGATTCATCGCATCCTCTAACACCCATTTCCCAATACTACCCGCAAGGTGGCTTCTCCTTTCGCTCCAATCAAGACACGCTTTACACAACGGTCTGCGGCGCTTGTTAAGTACGCTAAAATCAACACCTATCTTGCAAAAAAAATCGTATCCTGCTTCTGTCAACGTAAGCTCTGAAGAATCCTCATTAAGCAAACCTTGATTCACTAACGCATCAAGTAACCTTACCCCTAGTTCTCCCGCTAAATGGTCGTAACAAATACGCGATTTTCTTAGTCTTTCGCTTGCGGGTCCCGTAATAGTTTTGCTCTTTGATAGCGTTGCGCTGATATTTAGCATTTGCTCAATCAGTTCAGCAACTTGCAAGTTTTTAAGCTGAAAATATTTATGACGCCCCTGCTTTCTTTCGATTAATAGCTCGCCTTCAACTAATTTCATCAAATGACTGCTGGCGGTTTGAGGGGTAATGTCGGCTTCAAGTGATAACTCTGTTGCAGTCAGCGCTTTACCACTCATCAAAGCAGTAAGCATTTTTGATCTGGCTTTATCGCCTATTAGATTTCCAATGTAAGCAATTAGGTTCCACTTATTTATTCCTTCACAGTTCGACCACCGTCGAAGCATCACTATTTAAGACCGGTAGACTGCCAAAAAACAGACACGGAAACAATAAGTATGAAAATAATCAACTTTTACAAAATCTTTTTAAATTAGATGCACGTGTATTAATCAGCTTTAGCCCGATGGCAATTGATGAAAACTCTCGGAGCAGGTTACATCTGTCATAGCAAGATAAAAGCAATACTCACTTGGCTAAAACTAAAAAATTTATTGTTAATGAAAACGTACGTTTTTGTAGACCCCCGTAACGTACATGCGAGTTCCTAAGGAGAAAATCTATGATCGCAGTAATATTTGAAGTAACTCCAAAAGCTAACGGAAAGGCACGTTATTTTGAAATGGCGCAGGAATTAAAAAGTTCGCTAAATCAAATTGATGGCTTTATTTCTGTCGAACGCTTCCAAAGCCTTTCAAACCCAGACACATATTTATCGTTATCATTTTGGCAAAACGAAGCAGCAGTAACACAGTGGAAAGCGCATTTTAAGCACCAAACCGCGCAGAAAAAAGGAAAAGAAGAGCTTTTTAGTCATTTCAGAATAAGAGTTGGCAATGTAGTTCGCGATTATGGCAGTGACAACCACACACTAAAGCAATAGTCAGAGAAGAAAATGAATCTAGATCAATATACTACGTATACAATAATAGTTACGATGCTTTTGGCATTCCCAGGCCCATCCGTATTACTTTCAATTAATAACGGTTTAAACTACGGCAAAAAGCGCGCAGCGTTTGGCGTTTTAGGGAATGTAATTGCATTTCAACTCTTGTTACTTATCAGCGCCACAAGTTTAGGAACGATTATTTTGGCGTTTGAAGAATTATTAGCCGTAATAAAATTTTTTGGCGCTAGTTATTTATGTTATTTGGGAGTTAAGATTTATCGCTCAGCTGTAGTTCAACTAAGTACTGGTGTGTCTCGACCCTCTATACACTCCCAACCTTGGCTAATCTTCAAACAAGCATTTTGGGTGACATCTTTAAACCCGAAAGCCCTAATTTTTGTATCAGCCTTATTACCTCAATTTATTTACTCAAAAACACCATTGATACCTCAAGTAACTGTGCTTTGTATTATCAGTGCATTGATTCATTTTACAATTTATTTCAGCTATGCCGCACTGGCTGATAAGGCAAAGCACCTAATTAATGGTAATAAAAACCGTCAACGATTCAATAAAATAAGTGGTGTAACGTTTTTATTGTTTGGTATCGCGTTGGTAATACCGAGCTTTAGTACTTAAACATATTAGTGTTACCCTTGTTTTTACAACTCTTTTAATTTATCGACATGCTGACTTTGGAGTAAGTGTTTATTCCAAATTTGATGCGTCGACTGATTCTAACTCTAGCTCGGGAAGTGACGGTGACTCGGGCGGAGATTAGATTCCGCAGCAACAAGCTGGATAAATGAGATAAATAATGGTTGGTTTATGCGCAAGCCATAGCAATTTAAGCCAACTATTTTATTTCATTAAAACACGCCGCAGTATGGGTAAAGAATCAGGCATAAAACGTCTAACAAATATTCCAGCTTTAAGTGATTTTAAAGAAAAAATTCCAGAGTTAGGTAATTTGGCCCAGCGCGCTTTTCAGCATTTGATAATCTACTGCACCAGCAATCTTCCATTTCTTATTAATAATTAGAGTAGGTGTTGATGTAACACCGTAACTTTGGGCTAGCTGTCTATCACTTTGGATTTCAACTTCTCTATCAGTAGAATTGATATCATCAAGAAAAATAGACTTATCTAATCCAACTTGCTCTGCAATATCTGCAAGTACTTGTAAATCTCCAATGTTTCTATTTTCGCTCATATGTGCGTGTGTAACCGCATCAAAGTAATCCCAATACGTATTTACTCCACCTTGTTTTTCAGCGGCTTTACACGCTTTTAATCCAGGCGTTGAAAATGGATACTCGAACGCTTTTTGGCGCATACCTTCAACATTGATGCGTTGAGCATCATCAGCGAGTGCACATTGCTCCCAATGCCCAAGAATAATCTCCTTTGCTTGTGGCATTGATCCGAACTTGCTGATCATCTCGTCGCGAGATGCGGAAAGTGCAAATGCATGGTGATGTACATCTAAATCAAACTCTTCTGATAGCTTTCGTAATCTAGGGGAAAAGACATAACACCAGCCACAAATAACATCATGGAAAAAATCAATTCTAATCATATTCTGTTGCTCTAAGTTAAAGTAAGCGTTTTATTTACCAAGTTATTTCTGGTCCCGCAGGAATAATGCGATGTGGATTGATATGAGCATGAGAAAAATAATAATGCTCTTTCATATGCTCGATCTCTATTGTTGCTCTGATACTCTCAACGTTTAATAAATCAAGCATATATCTATACAGGTGAGTAAACGCTTTTAGAGGCTTTTTATTCGCTTTAAAGTGCACTTCATAAACCGCCTCAAATCGAACTAGTGTTGGAAGTAAAAAAAGGTCTGACAGTGTGATAACTGAACCATGCAAATAGTTACTTTTTGATAGGGTTTCATCCAGTTTTGTTAACGCATTAAACAAAGTATCACTCGCTGAATCATACTCATGTTGCGACTTTGCAAAACCAACGTGGTAAACCTTTCTGTTTACGTTTTGATGCAACCAACTATTCAACCTCTCAATGTCACCTTTCAAATTGCTCGGAACAAGCTCTACTTTATTGGTAGCCATTGATAACCAGTTAGTTGCAAGCTCCATTGCTAAATTAGATGAATCATTATTAGCTATCGTATTGTTTAGCTTATCCCAAAGAACAGGAACAGTTACTCTGCCTGTATAATCTACTTTTGCTCGAAGATATAACGCGGCTAAATTTTGTTGCTCATATATCGGGTCTGGGTTTTGGTTATCGAATAACCATCCGTCGGAATATCGTTTAGCCGCAACGGACGAGAATGAAATTGCATCATTCAAACCCAAGTAGTTAATGACTAATAAAGGTCTATGAGCAAATGGGCACGCGTATGACAAATACAAATGGTATCGGCCCGCAGTACTTTCTATATGACTGTTAAAACTATCTTCAAAAGAGAGGTCTGCAATCTCTTTTTGTTCATTCCAAATGCCTTTTTCTAAAACTGCCATTAATTATTACTCCGTATTTAAAAAATCATTACAACATTGAGCGCAACATCCACGCTGTTTTTTCATGTTCGCGCATTCTGTCAGAAGCTAATGCTGCAGAGGACTCATCGCCTCCGTCTTGCGCTGATAACAGTACTTTGCGGCAAGTTTTGACTACTTGTTCATGAGCACTAAGAAGAAGCTCAACCATATCTGTTGCATTTGGAACAGTATCAACTTGCACAATAGCACTTAGTTTTATGAATGCCTGATATGTTCCTGGGGCAATAAGGCCAAGGGTTCTAATTCTTTCTGCAATCTCATCAACCGCTGTAGCTAATTCGGTGTAGTGCTCTTCAAACATGAGGTGAAGCTCTCTAAATTGGCTACCGGTGACATTCCAATGAAAATTGTGTGTTTGCAAATACAATGTGTATGTATCAGCCAACAGATGTTTAAGCTGCTCACCAATGGCCAGCCTATCTTGCTCTTTTATCCCAATGTTTACATTCATATCAAAAACCTAATCCCGTACTTAAAAACAATTTGCGACACTAATCTGTTTTAGCAGCATTACTTCAATGCAAATCACGTATTAAAATAGTAATTGACCATCATTGGTGGATAAACTATAAGTTAGTTGTTTTATAATTTACTTAAAGTAAACAAAAGAGGTGACTGTGGATAAAATAAGAGCGCTTACTGTTTTCAGACGAGTTGTTGAGCTTGGTAGCTTTACAGGCGCCGCCGATGACTTAAATTTATCGAAAGCGGCTATCAGTAAAAATATTAATGAGCTGGAAGAGTACCTAAAAAGCCCTTTGATAAATCGCACCACACGTAAATTGCACGTTACTGAAAGTGGGCACCTTTACTACAATCAGGTGTGCAATATTTTAGATAACTTAGAAAGTGCCGACTTATCTGTGATTGAATCTTCCAGTACTTTAAAAGGCACACTAAAAATCAGCATTCCTATGTCACTCGGTTTACTAGAAATTAATCCTATCATTTGTGAATTTATGCATGATCACCCAGATCTTTCGATTGAAGTGGTTATGAACGACCAATATGTCGACCTCATTGAAGAGGGTATTGACGTTGCAATCCGAGGGGGCGCTGAGTTAAGTAATTCAAGCCTCAGATCTCGTAAATTAATCGATATGAGACGAATGCTTTGTGCTTCGCCAAACTACCTTTCTAGAACAAGTGAAATAACGCAATTAGCAGATCTTATGCAGCATAAATTTCTCATCTACAGTTTTTCATTTTCAGCGCGCAGCTGGCTCTTTAGACATGAAGATGAAACACGAGAAATCACGTTGCCACCAAGCGCTTATGTTGTAAATAATGGTTTAGCACTCAAACAAGCGGCTTGTTCAGGGCATGGAATATTATTGTTACCTGATTTATTTGTAAAAAATGAGATTGAATCAGGTGAACTAGTTGAAATTCTGCCTCACTGGAAAGCGGATAAACATTCCCTTTATGCTGTGTATCCGTTCCACAAAGAGCAATCTCAAAAGATAAGAACATTTATAGATTACATTGTGAAGCACTTTGAGAGTATCAAGTCATCATAGTACTCAAGACAAAACTATTGAAAGGCATGAGTTTTCTCTCAATTACTATGTTTTACAGGTTTCTTTATTCGTGGTTTGCAGTATTAAGGTCGCAATAATCGACAAAGCCATGCCAGGATAAACATTTGTCGGTATACTTTTTCCTTCAAACAACCACATGAATACAGCGACAAAGACGGGGCTTAAATAAATATAAGCCATCACTCTTGTCGGGCCGAGTTTTATTGTCACTTTATGGATTAAGAAGGTTGATATTAACGTCGCAAATACGGCGAGATAAAGCATATGTAGAGAAAGGTTGATATCTATAGCAAACCAACCGAGCGGTTGTTCAACAATAATTAATGCAAATAGCATCCATACAGCACCACCAAGTAACGTACAAAAAACAACAACGACACTGGATTCGTAGCGATTAAATAGCTTCATTGAGATAGAAAAACAAACCATGGATATGCACCCCAGAAAAAACAAATAGTCTCCTTGATTTATGCTCATACCGATTAATACCTCTAAGCTGCCTCTCACGACCACCCAGCAGGTGCCTAAAGCACCAATCAGATAAATCAGTAGTAATTTAAAAGACATTGATTCTTTGAATACAAAAACACTAAAAATAGCGGTTAAAAAGGGGACTAATGTATAAAGCGTAGCGGTATTTAGAGGGGTTGTTGTTTCTAGTGCTTTAAACATGCAAATGAAAAAAACGGCAAAAAATAGTCCCATAACAAAGCCTTTCGCAAGCACTTTTTTGGTTAACGTAATTCGGTGTTTTTTCATCAAAATGACAGGTAACAACACGATTACGGCAATTGATAATCTTAGTAAGGTAAGAGAAAAGGCGTTTATCACACCTGACAACTTTGCGGTTGATATAAACGAAGCTGCAACAAGCGCTGTTACAAGTAAGGAAAGGAAATGGTATTTAAAATTTTGCATATCTAAATCTGTAATAAAAGAAACCAACAATCAGCGCTTGGCTAATTTCAATGGCTTAACAATAACAATCTCTTTGATTTGTTAAATAGAGTTTGAGTGGCTTAACTGTTTACTAGAGTGAAACTATTAAGGTAATTAAAAGAAATAACAGGGTTAAAATAAACTGACTATTTACTTAAAGTAGATAATCAGTTTACGTAATTGCTGTTTATCACGTCAGCTTATGTTTCTAGACTGAGAACTGAAACATAACTCATCACCCGATAACTTTTGAGGAGAATGAATGATGAATAAATGGTTTAACTTAATATTAGCGAGTGCAATGATAATTGCCCCTATCGCACAAAGCTATGCAAAGTCAGGCTCTACCGCAGGCTCACTTACCCTTTATTACAGTGACGGCAGTGCGCCAACACAGGGGGTGAAAAACGTTAACGCGGTACTAAAAACAGTCGGTGTACGCGTAAGCACAGTCGCATTGCCGAAAGCAGCCAAGCCTATTTTAGAAATATCTAAAAACAGGGCAATCACTAAAGAAGAAGCCGATAGTCTAATTTCTCACTTTTCTCTACATAGAGGTGAATTATTAGATTTAATAAAACAGGCAGGGCGTGTACCAGAAGCACATAGAGGTGGCTTTTTATCAACTTCAGAAATTGGTGTAGCGCCATACCCTAAAGTTTATGATATGAAAGCAATGAACCTAGAAGTAAAACAATACTTGCAAGAAAAATTCGGCAAGTTACATGTTAATAGCTCTGATGATGGTGTAGGTATCGATGAAGTGATGACCATTGTATCTGGTGGTCCGTGGACTTGGTTTTTCAGTTTACCTGGCAACGTGGTTGGCAAGTTAGTACTTGGCGAAGTGCCTACAGATGGCAAAGCTTGGCGAATTAGTTATCCTGGTTTAGGTCCGCATGGTGGATTTTTAGACTCAGCTCACGGGTTAGTAGTTGCCTATGCTCACGGTCCAAAGCACTTTGTTATGCGATATGAAGAGCCGAGCGTAGAAGGTTCAGAACTGCTCGGAACTAACCCTTGGATTGATTTCAGCGGTGACGTACCAAAATTGAAAAAGTAAGACACTAATGACCAAGCTTTAGCGCTTGGTCGTTTTTATTTCAGCCAATCTCACCCCAAAATATCGTTGCAGTTAAAATCCCCTTTTGCTATTTTTAGCGTCCGTTAGGAAGTAAGGACGACCTTACCGCTCCATTTTCATCGGGGACGGCCCCACCAAATATTTATTAGGTGGCGTTTATGTTCTTGAGTTATTTAGCACTAATCGGTGCATCACTTTTCGAAATTTTATGGGTTGCGCTGCTCGGCGCTCACACATCCGCAAAATCTCATTTTTATGTTCTTATGCTATGCGCTTGCATGGGTTTGAGCTTGTATCTGCTTGGCGTTGCCAGTAAAACAATCCCAATAACGGTATCGTATGCTATTTGGGTTGGTCTTGGCATTTTAGGGCAAGCAATTATTCAACATTTCGTGTTTAAAAACACCCTGTCGATTACTGCTTGGGTATTTACATGCACCCTCACTATCAGTGTTTTAGGGTTACTTTTTTCACAAACAAAGCATGGAGTTATGTAATGAAAATCATATTGCCAATTATTTTATCTATTTTACTTGGCGTTGCTAACGATGCCTCTGCGAAAAACAGCAACCACCCGCACAACGCACGAGTTGGTTTACATGGCATGCTGCTTTTTTCAGATGGGCAATCACTTTATGCGTCGCATTTACCCATGTTTCATGCTCCCCACGACATGCAGTTAATTGTGCGTTTTGAGCTCGCCAACAGCGTAAATCACACTAAATTGCGAAATGCGCTAGTAAATAGCTCAAATTATTGGACGCTATCGCCAGAACGATTTGACCTAACCCAGCTAGCCCAAAATGAAAAAGGAATATGGCAGTTTAAGGCTGATCTATACTCAGATCATTTTGAACGCGGTGGAACGCTTGAATTACCTCAACAAAACATTATTGTGAAAGACGTTATTTTTAGGCAACAGCTAAATCCGGATATGCCAAAAACTGCGGAATACATTCGCCTCACACCCAATGGCGTAACAAGGCAATTCTATGCCCGTATTATTGAAGGTAAACCCGGTGTTGATCACTTGTTTTGGATTAACAGCGCATCATCGCTAATGCAAAAATTTAGCATAGAAGGTATGAGCACAAGTCTTAGTAATGAGGAAATTGCACACCAACTCAATGTTAATCCAATCAAAGTTAACGCATACTACCTAGAGCATGGCGATTTAAAATAGCGTTTAAGGTAGTTAATACCATTTTTAGCAAAGAGTGCTACTCGCCCGCGGTATAAATAAACTTGATTAAGTACCAGAGCGTATTAGCCTCTTTGCTCTAATTATTTGTGACCAAAACATAAATAAGATTTATGAACCCTAATCGATAGCAGGAAGCGACATGAACAATGAAGTACAACAGCATTTGCGCACTTACCCTCTTCACGTGCAGCAACGTTTAGAAGAATTGCGCAGCCTAATATTTTCACTGGCAACAGAATTAAACTTAGGCGATGTTGACGAATGTTTAAAATGGGGCGAGCCAAGTTACAGTGTGAAATCAGGTACGCCAATACGCATGGACTGGAAGCCCAAAAACCCTCAATACTATGCATTGTATTTTAACTGCCGCACCAAGCTTGTAGATACGTTTCGAGAACTCTATCGCGATACACTTGAATTTCAAGCAAACAGAGCAATTATATTGCCGCTCAATAAGCCTTTACCGCATCATGTTATTCGCCAATGTTTAACACTCGCATTAACCTATCAGCGGTGTAAACACCTGCCGTTACTAGGCGCTTAACAAATTAATTAATACAGTTATTTACAATACATGTACCTAAAATTAAGTCATAATCGTGCAAATACGTTAATTAGAATATTGCCACATGAATAAGCTTAAGATTTTAAAATGGTGTATCGCAACGTCTCTTGTTGTTAGCGCATTAATTTTTGTGAACACCGCATTTTTTAATTATTGGACTATAAGCTTGCCTGATACAAGCGAGTTTGCTTGGAATGAGCACAGTAAACACAATTTAATGTGGGCCGCATCGTGCACATTATTTGCTGTTATTATTCTCAAAAAGTCACACAATAAATTTAAAGCCTGGTTAGCAGTTGCTGCAATCACCCTCTCTGTTACGCCGTTCTTAAGCGAATTTTTACACTCAGACACCTGCTTAGATTCAGGTGGAAGTTGGAATTACAGTAAATACACCTGTGAATATTAGGCTATTTGGCAAGGGCAAACAGGTATTAGTTTTCGCCTTTGTATAAAAACACAGCCCTCCCACCACCATAGTAAGGAGTTGTTTTGAAATTTTGGTTGTTGTTCGCAAGTTCACTGTTCACTTTTAATGTTTTCGCTACCGCTCAATTTACAAAAGTAAAAGGGGTTACCGTCGAATACCAAATGGCTGGTAGCGGTGAGCATACCATTTTATTAGAAGCCGGAGGGTCGGCAGGTTTATCCGATTGGGACCCTATTTTCAATACGCTAACCCAGCATGCGCGTGTTATTCGCTATTCGCGTATTGGCAATGGCGGTTCGCAAAAAATAACCAAAAACTACAGCTCAGAAGAATATGCAGAAGAAGCGCATTTGCTACTTGCTGCACTAAAAATTAAAAAGCCCGTGGTGTTAATTGCCCATTCTTACGGCGCTTACATCGCAAGACGATTTGCAGCAACTTACCCAACACAAGTAAGCGCATTAATGCTGATTGAGCCAGCCTCAGAGCACGATGTCGATATCATGCGCCAAATTAACTTAGCGCAGGCAGAAAAAGAAATTGCGCAAGTAAAACTCGACGACCAAGCAAATGGACTTTCTAACCAATATTTAGATTTTTGGTCTAAGCGCCCACTGCCCGACTACCCACAAATTCCTGATATTCCGGTTACCGTCATTGCCTCAATAAAACACTACCCCGAGCCAGCACTCTTATTTTTTACCGACAAAGCCCGTGAACTGTGGGGTAAGCTGCATACCGATTGGGCCAATGATTTTCCGCAAGGAAAAGCTGTATTAACCGATAAAAGCTACCATTACCCACAAAACGATGAGCCCGAAATGGTTGTAAGCGAAATACGTGCTCTACTTGCGCGCATTAAACCTTAAAAACTTTTTAAACAGGAACAAATATGAGCAACAGTTGGGATGAATATGCCGATGGTTGGGACAACAACCAAGATGTAGTCCTCTACGCCGAAAACGCGTTCAAATCACTTACACAATATACAGAACTAAATGGCCTGCGTGTGCTCGATTTTGGCTGTGGCACTGGCTTGCTTACAGAAAAAGTTGCGAAACAAGCCGCAGAGGTCATTGCCATTGATACATCAGCAAAAATGATCGATGTGTTAAACGCCAAATCGCTTACCAATGTCAAAACGCTTTGTTGTGAACTATCTGAACACGAAATTAAAAATAACCCATTGTTAACAGAAGGTTTTGACTTAATTATTGCATCATCAGTGTGTGCGTTTGTGCCAAATTACCAGCAGTTATTAACCTTGTTTAAACGCTTGTTAAAACAAAACGGTACGTTTGTACAGTGGGATTGGCAGCGCAACGAGCAGGATGATTTTGGTTTTACACCAAAGATGATCACCCAAGGCTATGAAAACGCAAACTTGCTTGTTGAAAACGTGACTAACGCATTTTCATTAACCAGCAACAATAGTACGATGCAGGTGTTAATGGGCATCGCTAAAAACAACTAAAGCGTATTAGCCTTTACGCGCTAATAATCAGACTTTGCTTTTATAAATCAAGGACGACATATGTTTATTATTTCACTCACCTATCAAGTGCCACTTAACGAGGTTGATAAATTTATACCTGAGCACATTGAATACCTAAATGCCCAATATGAAAAAGGGCATTTCATTTTATCGGGCCGAAAAGAGCCAAGAACAGGTGGCGTGATCATTTCAACCATTAACGATCGCAAAACACTTGAGCGCGAACTAGCACATGACCCTTTTTATCGTGAAAACATCGCCAGCTACGAGATAACAGAAGTTACACCGACTAAAGCAGCCACCGAGCTCAAGTTTTTGATTGATTAGCCAATGTCATTTAGGCAAAGCCGTAAAGTAACAAAATCACACTGCTAGTGCTCAAGTATTAATACGCCACAGCAAGGTTAATATGCGCATTGCCAAAAATAATGTGTTGTTTCACGTTTTGTCATTTTATTGTGCTGTAATGGGTAAATCATAACCATAAGGGCGATGTATGCGCGCGATAATTTTCTTGATGATTCTGCTTCTTAGTGGCTGCCAAAGCGTGTCACAAACACATAATGAAAAAGTTGAAGTGGGTGTGCGCCCATATTATCTCATCTCGCAAATGGACAACTCACCACTTAAAACTCAGCTTGAAAGTTGTAATACAAATACCTTTGAAAAATCGGATTTTTCAATAGGTCATCGCGGAGCGCCACTGCAATTTCCAGAACATACCAAAGAGTCTTACCTTGCTGCAGCAAAAATGGGCGCGGGCATTTTAGAATGTGATGTTGCCTTTACCAAAGACCAAGCCCTAGTATGTAGACATTCGCAATGTGACTTACACCAAACAACAAACGTGCTAGCAAAGCCAAAGCTTGCTAAAAAATGCCGAATACCTTTTACTCCAGGCGATAAAGCGCTTGGCAAAAAAGCACAGGTAGAATGTTGCACATCAGATTTTACACTCGCAGAATTTTTACAATTATCAGGCAAAATGGACGGCGCTAATGTGTATGCCAAAACGCCGCAAGACTACCTAACTGGTACACCTAATTGGCGCACTGATTTATATGCTGCTAACGGCACTTTAATGACTCACCAACAAAGCATAGAACTGTTTAAAAGCCTAGATGTAAAAATGACACCTGAGCTTAAAAAGCCCCAAGTAACAATGCCGTTTGACGGATTGTCACAACACGAATACGCAAAAAAACTGATTAGCGAATATAAACAAGCGGGCATTTCTTCAAGTGATGTTTTTGTGCAATCGTTTGAACTTGCTGATTTACAATATTGGATTAAACACTACCCCGATTTTGCCACGCAAGCTGTGTATTTAGACGATGGCTACGAACAACAAGGGTTTGATCATAATAACCCCACAACGTGGCAACATAGCATGAGCGAATTAAAAGCCATGGGTATCAATATTATTGCGCCACCACTTTGGGTGTTGGTAAGTTTAGATGAAAATAATCAACTGATTGAATCAGCCTATGCGCTAGAGGCAAAAAAAGCCGGACTAAAAATAATTACATGGACGTTAGAGCGTTCAGGGCTAATCACGCAAGGTGGCGGTTTTTATTATCAATCAGTTAAACCGGCAATTAAAAATGAAGGTTTTACCTTAGAGTTGCTCGACTTTCTCGCTAAAAAAGTGGGTGTAATTGGAGTATTTAGTGACTGGCCCGCCACCACTTCTTTTTACAGCAACTGCGCGCTATCGCGCAGTTGACGCATAGCTTAAAGTGTCATGACACAACACAGTAATTTTGGCAGTTATATACTGCCAACGCAGTGAAAAAGCGCTACAAGTAATCACCAAACAGCAATTAGGCTTAAATATCATACTGTTTTCAGTTTAAGCAGCCTTTACGCGACGTGTTTTTGCTATGGGGCTTAACTTAACCCAGCGAAACAAATACATAATAATGAGTTTGGTTATGCCGCTGGTGATTGCTAAAACAAGCAACGGCCACCCTTGTTTCAGTCCCATACTAAAAGCAAACGCAATGGTGGAGATATCCATCATCAAAATAAACTGGCTCATTTTTAAATCCACCGCACCTGTAGAACCAGAACGTATAATCACATAAATTTGATGTGCGTAACCCTGGGCAATTAACGCCGATACCAACAAAATAATGGCTGTCGAAATTAACTTCCCTTTATCAGCAAACGTTTCGCCAACAAACAACCCTAAAATTGAGACCACTAAACACACGCATGCCAAACTCATGCTAATAAATGCTAAATGTGTTTTTCGGTCTCGCCATATTTCTATCAAAATGCCCAACACAAGTAGCGATGCTACAAACCTAGGCCATACAATGTAATGATTAAATGGCGCTATGGAATAGCCATAAATAAAAAACGATAAATACGCTAAAAAACTCACCGAAAATTGATTCAGCGACAAAAGTGCAGTTGGCGAATCGCTACATTGCGCAGCCTGTTTACGTTCAAAAATGGTTTTAAGCTGTGAAAAAACACCATACAAACTAACGACAATAAACAGCGTATTAATAGTGCCAAACAGATTATAAAGCATGACTAACAATCTTATTTAAATTCAAATTGTCGACAAATATAAAGTAAAAACTTAAATAAAGATCATTTTTTATATTTATAAGCGCAATATTGTCGACAATATTAAAAACAAAAACCAATGTGTCTTTGCATTTCAACGTAAAAAGATAGGGCTGAGGAAGGTAAAACGCCGCACAAAAAGCCGCACATAAAACACATAAATGTTCGCGCACAACCGCTTAAGGTGGCATAAATAACTTACTTATAAATCGCGATGTTTTCTTGTCTTAATAGGTAGTTAGCTACAAAATAATAAAGCACAAATGCACCAGTAATCATCACTGGCAGACCAAGATTATGGTTATTAATAAACGGTGTATGAACCACAATTGGCAAAATAATGACGCTATAAAGTAAATAAGTAAGCCAAAAGGCCTTTACCCGTTTTAGCGTTAGCCGTGTTTTGCAGCCATTACATTTAAAGTAAACAGGAAATGCAGCAAACGACAATGAAAATGGATTTAACTTTTGTTGACAGTGTGGGCATTTGTTCATGGCGCTAACAATTGATATTAAACAGTTTTTAATATTGTGGTGGCTGAAAGTAAAATCAGCTCACCCACTTAAACACAGCTATCGTGTTATCTTACCGCAATACATACGTCTATTTGATTGCCACTTGGGTAGTATTCAAAGTCAGTGGTAAATAAGCGTTGATGCTCACACGCATCACCTGCGAAATATTGCCAAACTTGCGTCCACGCATCTATTGCGATTTGCGGCATCTCACCTTTATGGCTAAACACCAAATACTTGCCTTCATTAATCGTAATTGCTTCTAGATTATCTGGGTAAGATGCACCGTCAAACCCCGCTAGCACATTAAACATGCCGGTGTGATCTGATTCATAATCGTAGTAAACGCCGTAAACTCGCTCACCACCTTGATAGTTTACCGGTACCTTTGCATCAAACGTTTGCCAAAGACCCGGAATTTTACCATTTGGCCCCATTTCAGCATCGTTATTAGTTCTTGTTGAGATACCATGAATAATCGTTTCACTAACGTGTCGTAATTCCATTACCAGCCTAATATTTGATTATTATTTGCCGCGCAGCATGACATAAATACGCACGCTATAAAAGTCAGACATCAAAATTTTAGTTTTAAAATTAGTTACTTGCCCGCGAAATAAACACTTACTTTAGTGCCTTTACTTTGTTCGCTGTTAATAACCAAGCGCCCATTTAACGACCCCGTAACTAAATTGTGCACTATGCTCATACCAAGCCCCATGCCGCCCGATTTACGGTCTGTTGTAAAAAATGGGTCAAGAATATGTGCTTGTGTGTCTTCGTCCATACCAATACCGTTATCGGCTATTTCCAGTGCATAATTTGTAGCATCGCCACTTAGCCTAATGGTAATGACCTTTTCAGCTTGGTTGTGCGTTTTTGGAAAGGCGTGTTTTATCGCGTTCGATACTAAATTAGTCACAACTTGAGCTAAACGCGACGGGTACGTATTTACAATTAACGCGTAAGGTGGCAGTTCAAGTTTAAATTGAATACCCGCATTTTTTAGCATTGGTTTTAAACTTGTAGAAATAGACGATATCCACTCAACCAAATTGACATCGCTTTTCGGGTCCGTATGAAAATCGGTCGCGATTTGCTTAAAGTTAACCACCAATTCACTGGCGCGGTTTAAATTAAACTCAACACTTTCGCCCGCCTCTTTAGCATCAATTAGAAAAGCGTCTAAATCATGTTTGCTGAGCGTATTGTTCGCTAACTTTTTAGCAAGTTGATTTACCCCAGCAAGTACCGTTGAATTACCTAGCATAGCAACACCTAACGGTGTATTTACTTCGTGTGCGACACCTGCCACTAAACGCCCTAGCGACGCCAATTTTTCTTGTTCGATAAGTTGTTTTTGCGAACTTTTTAACTGCTTTAATGCGCTTTCTAATTCATGGGTGCGCGACGCTACTTTTTGCTCAAGTGATTGGTTTAATTCAAACAATGCGTGTTCTTTTTCAGCGCGCTCTAATTCAGCAGAAATACGTCCGGCAAATAGTTCAAATAACGACGCAACCTCTTCGGCGTTTTCGATTGGCTTACTGTAAAGCGCTACAACTAAGCCGAATACTGCGCCTTTAGAATCGTGCAACGGTGCGCCAATGTAACCATCGATGCCCATATCGATAAGTAGTTGATCTTTTGGGTATAAGTTACAAATTTTACTGGGGAAAATACATGTAGAATCGTCACTTACATCAGCACACGGGGTGAATTCCAGCGAGTATTCAAAATTTTCGGCAAATTCATCACCTGCCACTAACGACATTGTTTGGGATACATTGCGTATCGCATCTAATTTGGCAATAAAGGTAAACTGCGCGCCAATTGATTTATGCAGCTGCATCGTAATGGTATCTAAAAAATCTTTACCATAAGACGATTTAAGCGAGGTTATGATTTTATCAATATTGAAATGTATCATCACTTTGCTCCATTCACTTTGCTGATCAGGGCACACACATGTTCAGTAAAAATTTCCACCAGCTCTATGGCATTGTTATCGAGCTCAGTGTCCACTTCTAGCACCACCACAGCTTCAATTTCATTGTCGCTTTTATAATAAATTCCGGCGAAATTGCCTTGGTAAGTAAGCTGTTTGGCAGTGGTAACCGTGTTAATAAAATCAGGCACATCAATGGCTGAAGAACTATCACTTTGCGCGTTAATTACCGTGGTATTAGTGCTTTTTATATTGATAACCGACGCTTTGCGCTTATTGATCACCAGTTCTGCTTCATAGGCGTCTAGCACATCACTCAAATAGGTGAGTAAATTTGTCGAAAACGATTCAATATCGGCGAGCTTATCGACTTTTAGCACCGAATTTAGCAAGGCTTTTAACGCATTTTTGTAGCTGCACAAACGGGAAATATCGCGAAACGAACGTAATGAGGTATAGAACAAATGATGCAAGCTATCGACGGTAATTTCGGTTTTGGCTTTGTAACCGTCAATATCGTAGTTTTTAATCACTTCGCTCTCTGGCGCAAGTCCGGCTTGCCCTGTTCTTAACACGATACGCGTATCGCGATTATTTAACTCACCACGAATAAAGTTAACGAGCTTTAAACCCGCGTCATCAGTTTCCATTACAACATCGAGCAAAATAACCGCCACATCGAGATGTTCGCGCAAAAGCGCTCTTGCTTCGCTGCCATTGTAGGCACTGTAAAACTCAAGTCGACGCCCCATAAACTCGAACGTCTTCATTGCTAACTTTGTTGCTTTGTGTACTTCTAAATCGTCATCAACAATCACTACTTTCCATGGTTTACGGTTATTTGTAATTGTTTCTGATTCTTCGGCAAGCCAATCCATCTTTTATCCAGCAATCGTTATTTTGCTAACCAATCTATCAACTAAAGTTATTTCACAAAAGGACTTAAATCAAAACTAAGTAAGAAAACTAAAAGCGCACAAATATAACTTAGCGTTTTTGAACTTGCCGGTTTGTTTTCTGAATATTGCGATAGGGCTGCAACAAAAACGCGGCAAAAAAGTTATAAAAACGCATAAATAATTTACTGGTCGATTAATCAATAAGCGGTATGCTAGAACGTAAGAAAACTGCCGTTTTTTAGCAAAAATAAGTAAATGCAACTGCCAGTTGACAAGATTCCAAGCCAGCTTGCTAGTGTGCAACCGTTGAAATTCCTAAGCTAGAGGCAATTTAACAAACAGAGTAACGAACAATGATCTTATCCGAGAAAATAATTACATTAAGAAAGCAACTGGGCTGGTCACAAGAAGAATTAGCCGAAAAAATGGGCGTATCGCGCCAATCGGTTTCAAAATGGGAGAGCACCAACAGCATTCCCGATTTAAATAAAATTATCAAATTGGCCGAACTGTTTAATGTCTCAACCGACTTTTTGTTAAAAGACGAAATCGAAACGGCTGAACACATAGAAGAGCGCGACAATGACTTAACACAAATTAGCCTAGAGCACGCTATCGACTACGTAAACACCAAAAAAGCCCAAGCCATTCTCACCGCAAAAGGCGTCGCATTTTTTGTATGTTCGGCTGTACCTTTGTTTTTTTTGTTGGCATTAGCCAATAACAACAGCATTGGGTTAAATAAAAATACCGCAGTGGTGTTTGGCATAATTTCAATTTTTATTCTAATTGCAGCAGGTGTGCGTTTGGTGATCCAAACCAATCAATATGAGCGTGCAATTGCTCCCATTGAAAAAGGTAAATTTGAATTGATGTATGGTGTGCATAGTGCCTTTAGTGAGAAAATCGACGCATTCACACCTAAGTACAACGGCAAAGTATCGCTCGCTGTGACCTTATTTATTTCCAGTAGCATTCCATTATTGTTAGTTATTATGCTGATTGGTCGCACCGATTTAACCTTGCTGATGCTCGCCGCGTTATTGTTTATCGTTACCTTAGGTTTATGGGTGATTATTCCCGCATCAAGTGAATATGAAGCCTATAAACATGTATTAAACGAAGGGGATAAAAACCGCGAACTCACCCAAAGTGAGCGCAACGCACTAAAACTGGCACCGTTTTATTGGCCTTTAGTCGTCGCTATTTTCCTAGCCTGGAGCTTATGGACAATGAACTGGGGCGTTACTTGGATTATTTGGCCTGTGGCAGCCGTGCTATTTGCCGCGCTGGTTGGCTTGATGGGCTTATTAAATAAAGAGCAATAACAAAAAGCCGCTTAGCACATTAACTGCTAAGCGGCGTCTCATGATTTGGTGTAAATTTTTTTGTCATACCTTGGCTTTTCGGCGCAACTAATCGATAGCCTAATTTTTCGTAAAAGACTGGTTCATCAGCGATCATAGACACGTACGAGCCTTCAAGCGCGACCGATGCTAAATAGTTATCAATGTATTGCATCACCTCTCGGCCTAAGCCACGACCTTGATAGGCTGGGTCTACCGCAATATCCACCACTTCAAAATTGCACGCGCCATCTCCAACTACACGCCCCATTGCTATTAACTGCTTACCATCGCGTATTGAAATGCCGTACAAACTATTCGGTAATGCAATGCTTGCCGCTTTTAGCGATTTTGCAGAAAGCCCTGCTTTAATTCGCATCTCGCAAAATTCCTCGGGGTTTGGCACGGTTTCTTGATAAATTAACGCCATAATCACTCTCGCTACGATTGATAATCGAGAAGGCTTAGCCCTTCTTTTTCACACACAGTTTTTATCGCACTGTGCTGTGCGAGGTTTTTTAAAAAGCGCGCTAGATTAGTAAACGTAAGCGGTGGCTTTTTAAATTCATCAGCCCACACGCACAACATAAATAAGAAAAAATCACAGGCCGTAACGCTTTGCCCAACCAAATAATTTTTATGTTTTAGTTCATTATCAAGCAGCGCGAGCATATCGGTAATACGTGCTTCTTGCGCCTCAACAATCTGAGTTGCATTTTGTGCATCTAGGGTGTGTTTTTCAGGGTAAAAGTACACCATAAGTTCGGCTTGAATCGTATTGGTTAAATACATCATCCACTGGAAAAATACCGGGCGATTAATATCACCTAATGGCGGGATCAAATTCGCATCTGGGTGATTTTCAGCTAAGTGAATGCAAATGGCAGGGCTTTCAAAAATAGCAGTGCCGTTATCAATTAAGGTAGGAATTCGCCCCGCAGGGTTTAATGCCAAATACTCTATTGATTTTTGTTGATTATTTTTTCTGTCGACTTTAATCAACTCATACTCTACACCCAGCGCTTCAAGTATAAGATGTGGTGCCATACTGGCGTTAAGCGGATAATAATATAACTGATACACAAAACCTTCCTTTTAATGTGATTGCTATCGATAAATCATAGGGTTAGAAGTCTTCTCGGGCTTT
The DNA here is from genome assembly GCF_057367955.1 of Pseudoalteromonas sp. NS-SX12. Taxonomy (NCBI): domain Bacteria; kingdom Pseudomonadati; phylum Pseudomonadota; class Gammaproteobacteria; order Alteromonadales; family Pseudoalteromonadaceae; genus Pseudoalteromonas; species Pseudoalteromonas sp. NS-SX12. The sequence continues at coordinate 934,897 of NZ_CM170635.1, forward strand.
TAGTTCGGTAAAATCACTCATCACCCAAGTTTTATAACCGGGACGAGATTTAAGCTTTTGATACCAATTACTTACATGTTCTGGCAAGGGTATCTCTAAACCTTGTGATGTTAATCGATAAATCACTGCGCCAACAACAATATCGGCAAGCGATAGGTTATTGCCAGCCAAATATTTTGAATGTACTAACTGGGAATTAATCGTTTCTAGGCAGTTAATACAGGTATCTAAGTGGCGATTAACTTCCGCCATATTGCGTTTATTAGCTGGCATACGATAATACCCCCAAAATGTACCCATAAACGCAGGTTGGAAAATAGTTTGTGACCAATCGAGCCAACGTTCATACAACGAACGTTCAAACGCGCATGCCGGATACCACGTTGGGCTACCGTATTGTGCGGCTAAATACCTCAATATGGTATGCGACTCCCAAACAGCTCGCCCGTTATCAACCAATACAGGTACTTTGCCCATTGGGTTGAGCTGTTTAAACTCGCAATTATCTAAACCACCAAAACGACCGCCTAGCTCAATATGCTGAAAGTCGAGATTAAGTTCAGTTAAAAGCCACAGCACTTTTTGCACATTAAACGAGGTAGTACGACCATAAAGCTTCATTATGCAGTCCTGTAATTAAAGTTGGTATTTACGTCTTACTTCATCCACTAAACGATGACGAGAACTGTTGTTTCGCTCATGTGGCGCAAACAGAGCACTGGCACCATCAAGCAAATTAACCGCTTGTTCAAGTTGTGTCAGTTGAGCGTTAGTTAAATTTTCTTGCTCGGTAAGTTCATTAATAATCACGATGGCAAACTCTTTTGCAGCAATGTCCTCTGGCAAACCAGACTGCGTACACAAACCATAAATGCCGTTTTGAAAATGCTGCCACTCGCTTTCAATATGTTGCGATAAACCATCATTTACTTTGCTATTTTGCGACGCAAACCCTTGTGCTTTAAGTTCGGCTATCGCGTTTTGATAACGTCTAGAGAACAACTCATAAGCTGAGTGCTCATCACTTATAGACTGCAAATTACCAAGCCAAGCGGTATAGCCTTTGGCATAATATTCCACTGTGTGTGCCTCGGCATGTATGCCAAAAAATGAGTCGCTTTCAACATTCATCGCCAACTTATATGAACACTTTGGCATAAGCCCGTTAGACTGCCACTGTTCAAACACACTTTCAGGTATTTTGCTTAGCTCAAGTAGTTGTTGTTTGGTATAAAAGTATTCGTTTAAATAATTAATTAGTTCCAAAATAGTTACTCAATATGCAATGCGCTAAACCTAACTCAAACGGTTTAGTGAAAATCTGTAAAATCATTATAAAGTTGCCCATGTTTGTTTAATGCCAATCAAATGCACTAGACCAAATACTAAGCAAATCAATGAACTCCAAAGCCAAAATTCGGGGCTTCGTCCGATAGGGGATGAAATAAAGAAAAAGCCCGCAATGCCGCGCGCCAAATATATAAACGTAATTAAAATCAGCGCCAAGCGCAGCAAAGGTAACTTTATCAATAGTCCTGCCGCAGAAAACGCATAGACAGACCAGATTGCAAGCACCACAAAAATAACACTCGTAATAAGCGCAGGTTGATGACTGCCTTGCTCTGCAAGCCGTGCCATTTGTTCACCTGCGCCCAACATACGATACCACGGCGCACCAAAATAAATGCACGCCAAATGCAACAAGGCGGCGCAAGCACTTAACCCGCCTGCAATTAACAAAAATACATTCATATTTGCCTCATTCTATTGGACTTACTAGCAACAACCTAGGTTGCAGGTTATTTCGCCATTAATACAATCTTAGTAACCTTGTTATTTCTTACTGTGCTGCTACCCTAATTGCCCGCTAAGTTAACTCACTTAGCATCAATATCCCCAAATAATGCATACCAGACTTAGCAACACGCCACTAATAATAAGGCTTTGCTGTATTTTTGAATTCACTAATGTGGGTAATTTATAAGACGTTGAAAACAGTTTGCCAATCGGCGTAAAAAAGGTTTTTGGTGCTAAACCAAGGCCGACAAGAATAAGAAAAACAGCAACTATGTTTATCAGATCTCGAATATGTAGGTCGTAATGGAAAAAATCATAAATTCCGGTGGCTAAAACTAAACCACCAATTAAAAAACAAATTACCGTAGCGGTTTGTTCTTTTTCATCGTTCACGTTCAATGTGTATAACTCCTTGTTGTGCTGCTAATTTATAACACGCTTGTTAATGAGTTGTCATCAAATCTATATGTCATTAATGTTACTAAGTGTTTAAAGTAAGCTGATCATGGTAAGGGAATAATAAGGCTCGCGAGCAACCCGCTTTTTTTCAAAATTCAAACATTCAACAATGTTTAATGTGGTTCTCTTATTGCAACATTCTGATATGCTAACGCACAGCATCATCCTCGCGTATTTAAACATTCAATGAGATACACACTCTTAGCAAGTATTGGTTTATTGTTTTTTACCCAAACCGCCGTTGCAGCAAACGAACTAAAACCCTTTACCAGTGATGGTTGCAGCGCCTTTCCCGATGGCACGTTTGAACAAAACAGTCTTTGGCTCAACTGCTGTGTTGCGCACGATTTAGCGTACTGGCAAGGCGGCAGTTACCAGCAACGCAAAGATGCCGATATGGCACTTAAAATATGCGTTGCCGAAGTGGGTGAAAAACAAATAGCAAATTTAATGTTGGCAGGCGTACGCGTGGGTGGCACCCCATTTTTACCTACCACATTTCGCTGGGGCTATGGCTGGCCTTACCCGCGAATGTACGGTGAGCTAACCTTAGATGAACAAAAACAAGTTGCTGAGAAACTTAAACAATTACCCAAAAACAAAGCCATGTTTACAACATCAAATAAAGCGGTGTTGCTACGCGATCTATTGAAATAAGCTGTTTTTTTGTTGGCTGTGCGTCATCAGCCAAAAATTGGAGGTTAACGGCGCTAGTTGTACATTTATAGCTAGCTGAATATTTAGTCCTGCACTAGTCTTTATTGTGGTTACTTCAACAAAGGTAATGACGATGAAGCTAAACTCCATTCGCATTTTAATGACAACCATTTTTAGTGGCATTATTGTATTTGTTTTAGTGGTGACGCTGCTTGTAATTAACATGTATAACGCGTTAATTGACGTAGAAGAGATGGCTGATAACCGTTACAAAGCGTATCAACTTGCCGACGAATTACGACAAAGCTCGGACGACCTCACCCGCTTAGGGCGTACCTATGCCGTTACGGGTAACGATAAGTACGAAAAAATGTATATGGATGTGCTAGCAATTCGCAATGGCGAAAAGCCAAGGCCAGAAGGCTATCATAAGATCTATTGGGATTTAGTGCTCAATTACGGCAGTAAACCCAAACCAGATGGCAAGCGCTCAGTATTGCTCGACGAAATGAAAGCCACTGGCTTTACGCAAAAAGAGCTCGACTACTTAACGCAAGCACAAAAAAATTCCGATGGCTTAGTAGCATTAGAAGTCGAAGCGATGAATGCCGTAAAAGGTAAATTTAAAGACGCGTCTGGCAACTATACCGTTAACGGTTCACCCGATTTAGCAAAAGCCATTCAACTCACGCACAGTGAAGACTATCACCGCTTTAAAGCGGATATTATGAAACCCGTGGAATCATTTTTCACAGCCCTTGAAACACGCACTCAAAACAACGTAGAAACGGCCAATAAACGCGTTGAATCTTATTTATATTGGGTGATTGTTATTTTAATTATTACCGTGTGTTTTAGCTTATTTGGTGTTTACTTGGTGCGCCGTAGAATTGTAAAACCCATTGAATTATTGGGTAAAACGTTTGATGAAATTGGTCGCGCTAACGATTTGAGCAAATCATTAGACGAAACAGGCGCAACTGAAGTACGCGCAGTTGCAAACGTGGTTAACCGCATGCTCAAAAGCTTTCAAAAAACAGTCACGAATATTGGTAGTGCGGGCAATCAAATGTCTCAGTCATCACAGGAAGTGGCCGAGTTTATTCGCAATAATAAAGCGATTAGCGAAGAGCAAAATTCACGCTTAGAAACCATCGCTACAGCCGCAGAAGAAATGACCGCAACCTTAAACGAGGTGACATCTAACACCGTTAGCACCGCAGATTATGCCAATCAGGTAGAGCTAGAAGCGCAGCGCGGAATGGAAGTGATGTCACAAACCAGCCAACAATTTGGTGATTTGTCATCACGCTTTGAGCAAACCGCTAACATTATTTCAGAACTAACAGAACAAAGTGATCAGGTTGCGAACGTAGTCAGTGTAATTCAAGCGATTGCCGAACAAACCAACTTACTTGCGCTTAATGCTGCAATTGAGGCTGCCAGAGCTGGCGAGCAAGGCAGAGGCTTTGCCGTGGTTGCAGATGAGGTACGTACCTTGGCACAGCGAACACAACAATCTACCGAAGAAATCCGCGATATAATTAATCAGCTTCAAGTTAAAGCCGGTAATGCCAACAGTGCAATTCAACAAAGCCAGCAGCAAGTAAATACCACTGAACAACAGGTAATGGTGTCATCAGAAGTGCTCGACAGTATTTTTGAAGCGGTCAGAAAAATCAAAGATCTGACCCAAGGCGTCGCAACCGCATCACAAGAACAACTGACGGTAACCGAAGACATAAACGCCAATATCAATGGGTTAAGTGATATATCAAAAGAGGCCGTTGACCGAATGAATGAGTTTATGGCGGTGGTTGAAATGCTTGAACAAACTAGCGAACGTCTTAATGAGAACTCTCGCGAATTCACGGTATAGCACATCTTTATAATTGGCACTTAATGCAAAACGTCATTAAGTGCCAACCTGTTTTCGCCCTCAAGTGGCACATATTTTAAGAGCGCAGTTATTCTCCGATGGGAAAATCTAAAACCACCACCGCTTTATTGCAAAAAACAAACTAAACACACCACTTTCAACACGAAAATAAAAACAATATAAATTCAACAGTTTAATAATAAAACACAGCTGCACACCACAAAGCATTTCGGGGTATATAACTAAAATAAATCTGCTTAGAACCGATAGATTGTATACATTATATAATATATGCTTTACATTATTTTTACATAACACAACAACAGGAAGCTAATAATGAAAGCAATAAAGCCTATTACCCTCGCAATTTCAGCACTTATTGTTGCAAACTTTGCATACGCCAAAGGCAAACCCACTGCCGACTCAATACTGCCGCATAAATTTACCTGTAGTGCCAGCCTAAAGTTTCAAGCACAAGACATGACGCAACAGCAGTTTATTGATAGCTGTGCGCTAGTTGGCGCAGAGGAAGAATATTTTCACCAACGTTTAGAAACCGGCTATCAACCCGTTGACGGTGATTTAAACGAAGACTTATTAATGGTGATTTTTGATAACTACCGTCAATACGACCGTTATGGCTTTCGCTTATTTGGCATCAATACCAATAATGGCGGTATGTACATTGAAGGCAATGCCGAAGACGCTAATAATCAAGCAACCTTTTATGCCCATGAAGCCGATTGGTTAAGACCTGAGTTTTCAATCTGGAATCTAGAACATGAATATGTGCATTACCTTGATGGTCGATTTGATCTAAAAGGTAACTTTGCTGACTACCCTGAAAACACTGTTTGGTGGAGTGAAGGATTAGCCGAATATATCTCGCTAAAAGACGCAAACGATGACGCAATTGCGTTAGTTCAAGGCAACTTTCAAGACCGCACTCTCAGCCAAGTTTTCAATACTAATTATTCAAATAGCAGTGACGAAATTTACCGCTGGGGCTATTTAGGCGCGCGTTTTATGTTTGAAAACCATATGGACCAAGTACGCAATATTCGCCTGGCCGCGCGCGATGGGAATTGGGCTGACTACCAGACAATTTTGGCAAGTACCGCAGCAAACTATGAACAGCAGTGGCAAAACTGGCTTGTGGCGCTCGCAGGCAACTAAGTTTACATCATCACAAGGATGTGATTTTCAATTTGGAGTGTGTATGAAAATCAAAATTTTACTTGTCATATTATGTGTTGTTTATAGCTCGTTTACTGTTGCAAAAGCACAGAACCAAAAATTATTATTGGAAACGCTTAGTGCAAAACTAAGTGCTAATCAAACCACTGCGCATACTGATTTAATGCAACCAGTAGCAAGTGTAAAGCCCCATTACAACCCTTACACGGGCGCAACACTATTTATTAATTTTTCGGCGATAGAAGTAAACGAAAACATAAATAAACGCCGTTTAAGCCAAGCTAATCAGCAAAAACAACAAAACTTTAAAGAGTCGCAACAACAGGCAAGAGCGTTGTCACACCATATTTATCAGTTAGAACGAAAGTTATCGGCGTTAAAAAAATCAAACAGTAATCAAGCGCAAATCGAATCAATACAACAACAGTTAAGTGAACTTACCATCAATAAAGCGAAAGCAAATAATCAATACCAGCAAAGCAAACACGCCGTATTCGATGATGTAATTGCGACAAACACCTTAACCCAACTACAAAAGCAAATTTCGGGCAATGTGTGCCATTTATCAAACAACGACAAACAGTCATTAAAGTCCATTACATTTGTATTAGCAGGCATACAAAATACAGCCCAAGAAATAACATGGCATTTTGCTGATCTACAGCGTTGTAGTGATAACTCGCTCAATCAACAAACGTTGTTTACCGAGTCGCGTTTAAGCTCGCAATTTTAACGCAAAACCCCAAGCGTGGATAAAAAATAATGACAGCAGTTAAGTCTATAACTGATAAAACTGCTTGATACTGCGTTCAACAAATTTTAGCTACATTCAAAGCACTTTCCGTGAAGCAATAATCCTCAGCTTTTGCGAGTCTGTGGCAAAAATGTAACGCAAGAAATCAGAGTAAACAGCCGTTAAAACACGTTCCTTAGTAACGCTTGAAATTGACGATTTACACTCGCTTGCTCGGCGCAAAGTTAAATACTTTCCTATACTCATAAATAAGTGTGTTAAGCCACAACGCGCTACTCTCACATTTTTTGCTACAGGCTTGTATATGTTTAATTTTATCGCGCGAAGTTTGCGCATTAAGTTACTACTTGTATTCGTGATTATGCTACTTGCATTTTCAAGCGTGCACTTGGTGATACGCCAGTATTGGACCATTCCACAACTAGTCGCACTTGAAGTAGAAAAAGATAAAAAGGATATTTACAAACTCAATTCTGCACTGCTTAGAGTGTACAACGAACTTGAAATGCTGGTGTACGATAACGCCGTGTGGGATGAGCTGTACAACGTGATCCTGACGCGTGATTTAGACTATTTGGAAACTAACTTCTTTATACCTAAATCGTTTGTTTCACTAAAAATAAATGGTATGAGTTTTTTTGACCAAAATCAAACGCTTATTGACGAATTAGCGATAGATCAAAACAACAATCCACTATCAAGTTCCCCTTTTAAATCGCTGCCGCCAAGCCTTAAAAAAAACTTGCTGATCAGCAAGCAAGAAATGATAAACAACGGGCAACAAACATTGTTTAAACAAGGGATAATTACCCTTAATGACAGACTTATTTTGTTCGTAAGCGGGAGTGTTTTACCATCATCTGGCGTGGGTGACTTAGCCGGCACAATGTTAGTATGGAGTTATTTTGATGGCAAAATTGCACACCAACTTAGCGAAATAACCCAAACTACAGTCACTGCTGCACAAGCTGACACTTTCTCTGCCACAACGCCTGTTATCGATTTTAATCAGCTGGATGCACAAAACCATATTCGCACCCAACTTTCGAATATTCATGTGAAATTTAATGACATATTCAATAAGCCAGCGTTGATCCTGAGTTATCCCACGCCCAAGCGAATGTTTGACGACAGTCCATTTGAAATGTCGATGGTTATGGCGCTATTAATGTCATTGGTCATACTGCTTATTATCTATTTTATTCTTACCGTTATGATTATTGAACCGCTCAATAAGCTCAAAGCCACCGTCAGGGAAGTAATGGATCGCGGTAATTTTCAACTCACAACAAACTTAGAACGCACCGATGAAATAGGCCGTTTAGCGCTGCTTATTGATGTGTTATTTAATAAAGTACATGTACAACAACATGCACTAAAACATAACAACCGCCAATTAAAACGATTAAGTGATACCGATCCGCTCACTGGTATTGCTAACCGCCGCGCCATGATGCAAGTGTTAGAACAATTAACACCATCGGCTATGCCAATTAGTGTCATCATGCTAGATGTTGATTACTTTAAAAAATTCAACGATAGCTACGGCCACCAGCAAGGTGACTTGGCGTTAAAACACGTGGCTAAAACCTTAAAACACCATACTCGCCGTCAAAATGATGTAATTGCTCGCTATGGCGGCGAAGAGTTTGTGGTTGTACTGCTCAACACGTGCCAAAGTGATGCGCGCAACATGGCATACGCCATACGTGAAGCAATAGAGGGACTTGCCATTGAACATAAAACGTCTTTGATTTCGCAATTTTTAACCGCATCAATTGGCGTTAGCTGTTGTGATGAGTTTGATAATTTTTCTATTGAAACGCTATTTCACCAAGCTGATAGCGCACTATATAAAGCCAAAGAGCAAGGCCGAAACTGCGTAGTAGATTACAACAGCGAAATGCACAAACATGCAGTTTAGCCTCAACCCGGTTAACACTCTTTAGGTTAATAGCTGGCGTCTCGCTTTCGTTACTTTGCTAAACACAAACCAACCACTCCAAAATAACGCGGTTAAACCAATTGCGGTAAAAATTGCAGGTTTGGGATTTTCAACCGAACTAATCGAACCGGCATAGCAGGCAATAACAGCATAAGGTACCGTACTCACCAACCACAAAATGCAAAACTTCATAAAAGGCATTTTGGTCATACCCGCCATACACGCTGAAACTTCGGGCAAAATTGGCGTCGCTCTTGAAAGTAAAACCACTACTGCGCCATGTTGCTGAAACATATTAACTGTATCAGCTCGTTTTTGCTGATCGTTTACTAAAAAGTTCAAAAGAAAGTGACCGTAACACCTACTTAAGCCATAACCACAACCTCCCGCAAGGCTCAAGCCTATTACAGCGCTTATTGACCCAACTAATGGACCAAGAAAAAACCCTGCTAGCAACATCACGGTTAACGTTGGAATAGCAATAAATAAGTCTGCAAACAGCAGTAATACAATAACAACACAAACATAAATTGCATCAACCGATTTGGCCATTTCAAACCACGCTTCTACTTTTGAGACGGTTACCAAGCCGGTTGATTTTAAAACAACGAAAGTCGAGGAAAAAAATATCGCTAATGTCAGCATAACCTTAACTAAAGAAGCCATATTTCCTCCTACGGATAAATAACCGGAATTGTCAGTGATAACGTTTGGCTATCACGCACAATCGCAGCGTTTTTAAACGTAGGCGCTCCCCGCCAACTTAACGTGGCACCGTTTGAAAAGCCAAGTCCCTCTGAAGGAATAATGCCAGTCCAATTCTTGGTGACTTTACGGTCGCCAATTTCATCGTGCAGCACTTTCACCGCAAACACTGGTAACTCAAGCTCAAGGTGAAAGCGCAATTGCGTTTTATCGGCAGGCGTTGCTAATGTGTAAATTGCTTTATCATGCTGTTTGGGAAAACCAAATTCATTAAAAATCATCAATACAATGTCGCCAGGGCGAGATGTATCAATGTTTGTCACGTGTACGGTTAGCTCGCTTTTATTTGCCTGTGCCACAGGCGCAAACGTTAATGCCGATGTTACGCTTGCGACTATCGCTTTTCGTTTTATAAACTGTTTTAACATATCAGTATCCTTTCATCATGTTGTAAGCCATTGAGGGAAAACACCGCAATAATCCACGCAATAACTTAACTTTGCCGATATTGTTTTCTAATTGCTTGGTTTCTATACCGTGAATAATCTCGCGTGCAGCGTGTTGTGCAGTTATTTTGCCGCTCCCCCGCCCTTTGGTCATAGGCGTATCCACTAATGGTAAAAATGCCTGCAACACCTCAACATTGGTGTTGACTAATTGGTAGCCTAGGCTTTTTGAAAAGGTGTTTACCGCCGCTTTACTGGCACAATACACCGCAGAGTTTGTTTTTGGAGCAAGTGCCAATCCCGAGTTAATGTTAACGATATAAGCAGGCGAAGTGCTTTTCTGTAATGCGGCTAAAAACAAATAACTAAACGCACACACCGCGGTAAAATTAACATCCACTTCAGTGCGTAACATGCCATAGTTAAACATTGGGTCGGTAAAACAGGCTGTGTTTTGAATTGCCGCGTTATTGATCAACACATCAATTGCACCATGGCGCTGCGTAATGTTATTCACCACCGACACATAACTTTCAGGCTGCGCTAAATCACACTCGTAGGCCATCAGCGTTTTAAATTCGAGCGCTAATGGTTTTAGCCGCTCACTGTTTCGCGCTATCACCAATACGGTGTTGTGCGCAGCCAGTTGTTTAACCAATTGATAGCCAATTCCCGACGTGCCGCCCGTCACCACTATGGTTTTATTGATAAGCTTCATAGTTTCCCTTTTATGCCATTTGAAATTGGCATTAACACTATGCAAACAGGCAATCAGCGGCATTAACCTAGGTTAAAAATCACAAAAAACTGATCAAAAAAGGCAATTAGTTTGTAGAATAGCTAAAACGTGTTGACCGTTACGCGCTAATAAGCAAAAGGATATGGGAAGTAAAAAGGATGAATTTAGAAGAGTTTATAGCAAAACATGGCGTAGCGCAGTCGCTCGAAAAAGGGCAACATGTGTTCTACCAAGGCGACTCAAGCAATTGCCTTTATTTTGTAAAAAGCGGCCTGCTTAAAGCCTATTACTTAAGTGATGATGGCAAAGAAACCATAAAGTCATTTATTCAATGTAATAACGTGATTGGTAGTATTAGTGCGGTTGCGGCAAACACACATTGTACATTTAACTTAATTGCACTCGCGCCAAGCGAATTAATCCGTTTTAATTTTAACGTCCTACAACATTGTATCGCGCAATCTCATACGCTAGCGCAAAACGTCATTGCCATGCTGTTAAATCACTCAATGAAAAAAGAGCAGCGCGAATTTGAGTTTTTAATGCTGCCAGCGGAGGAGCGCTATACGCGCTTTAAAGAAAAAGACCCCGAACTTGTAAACAAGCTTACACAAAACGACATCGCAAAATACCTTGGCATTACCCCTGTCGCGCTCAGCCGAATTAAACACCGCTCCACGGGGGTGTAATGGTTACTCAAATTTTTATTGTATGAAGTAAATACACAGCTAGAAAATGATTGTTAGTTAGCTTGCCGAAAAGAATTAAAGCTGGTTTGTCGCAAAGGCTACAGCCTGCAGTTTATCCTTTTAAACGGCATATTAGCATACAGAGCACAAGCATCGGTTACATTTACTGTGACAGCCAGTGCATAACATTTAGTAAAAATTGTTCGTTTTGTTCCGCGCCACTAGATACTAAACCGTATTTTTTTCCTGTTGAAGCTACAAATTGTGACGAGAACATCATGCCCTCAGAAAACACCGCAACCCGCCCTTCTCCTACTTCCAAAACAGCGCCTTGATGCCAACCATTCATTGATACCCTAAGAGTTTTCGCATTTATTTGAAAAGGAATCTTTGGCACAACAGACGTTGCCCTTTTACCCAAAGTTAAAAGAGGTTGTGCTTTCGCTGGTATTTGAAAAGCAGAACCACCAAACGACTTAACTTGAGTGATTCGCTTTGATTGAGAGTCACCTCGGGTAATCGAATGTTCCGCAAGGGATTTATCATCGATACGAAACAACGCATCACGAACATGACCATTACTAAATTCAAAGCCAAAAGCAGATGATAGGTTCTCTATCACTTTTGGAAAAGGGGTGTGATCGGCAACTAAAAAAAGAGAGCCTCCCTGTATTACCCACTGTTTAACGGCTTCAACTTCACTACTGTTAAATGCATCTGTGAACGGGGGAGTCCAGTCGCGTCTATTTTTATCTAGCGCATTGGCTACCACCAATATATTCGCTTGTTGCAAGTACGCTAAAGTGAACTTTTCACTACTAGATTTGACCGTATAACCATCACTAGACAGAACTTGCGCAAAAGGCTTGTATCGACCATTTATTGTCAGAAAATTATTATGAGCCTCATCAATAAACACCACTGGGCTATTAGATTGCGAAAACGTCTTTTTAATATTCTTAGGAACAAAATCAGGATCGGCTTGTTGATCACTATCAGAACAAGACATCACTGCCACTAAAGAAAGTCCTAAAAAAATTGTTTTACAGACAGATTTCATTTAAATATTCCATATCATTTAGTTAGCTGTAGGGTGAAGTGTGCTAACGCCTTTAACAGCTAATCGTGTTAGACATTTTTGCGAAAAATCCGCTTAACAAGCTGATCTGGAGGTGACAGATTACAACTTCTTACACTTTGAGCGCCCCCCATGCTTTCAGCACTTTGTTTTCACCAGATAGACCACCAAGTAACAACTGAAAAGAAATCTGCTCTGCTAATACTTGACCTGAAGCTCGGTCATTTACCCAAAACATAAATGGCCTGATGTCATATTCATCAACTTCACCATATGCGTAAAGTATGTTGTATCGTGCTAGGTAATCGTCATCATGAACTCGAGTAATATCACAGTTCCCTAGAAACGTTTGACCAGCTTGTTCTAAAGTTTTTACTGAGATCCGAGTATTTTCATAGCAACTTTGAGTTTCTAGCTTTCCATTTTTTCTATTATATTTGTACCGCACTTCACTAATATTGGTTGGCTCCAATAGTAGCCGTTGCAATACGTATGAAGGTCCGTATATCTGATCTAACACTGGAAGATCTGCAGAACCAATAGGCATATTAGAGTCATGCCCACCAGAAATTACTTTTTGGCTGGCTATGTTAGCCCGAATGCCAAATGAGTGTTCACCAAGATTTACTTCTCCAACAGCTGAGTTATCAATAATAAATTCAGATGAATACTGTAAGCACCGAGACTTAAAGTCTTGAATCTTTTCTTCATCGGACATGCCACAGCCACTCAAGCAGACAAATGCCACTAGAGCTAATAACTTGTTCATTAGATGCACTCCTTGCCTAACGCCTCGCTAAACAGCTTGTTATGTGCCCTAATACACCGTCTTAATGTGGTTATAAAAAATAACTTCGCACGGTAACGAGTCACATATAAATTTCGCAGTTACTGTATCATATCCTGATTGATTCCTATGCTCCTTAAACCGAACTTCAAAATAGCCATCATCATTAGCAATTTTATATATGGCGTCGCCTAGGTTTTTAGGCAATATTTTCGATATATGCCCCGATTCAATTATTGGAGCTCCATCATCAAATTTTGACTTTATCAATTCAATCGTTTGGATTGAAACATCCCCCTTGATCTCTATCGACTCAGAGCCAATAGAGCTGACGGAAAATAAAAACACTAAACAATGTAAAAAATATTTCATGGGCACAACGCCTTACTAATGGGCGCAAAAATGCTTGGCTAAAATTAGCGACGAAGGAGCACAAGCCAAGCGTTTTGCGTCCTTTTGAGTAACTTATTAGGTACTTATCGCTTGAGCTCATTTTTTAATTTGTTAGAAACAAGGTGCAACTGCTCTGAGTATCTGTTGAGGGTTTGTACATCACCAGAAACAAGAGCAGTTTTTGTTTCAGTGATTAAGTTTTCAAGCTCTATCTTGTATTCCACCAGAGCTTTTGAAGCTGATTCTTCTTGGTTAATACCTAGCATATTTAGCTTATCGCCGACAAATGGAATCTGCCTTACCTTATCCAAGGCTATATCTATCTTATCGAGATACTTAAAACCCAATGCCTGAGCGTCTGCTGTAATCTCACTCAGTTGCATGGACATATTCTGTACAGCCTCGATTGCTTCTTTATTATCAGCTAAGGTCTGAGCCGCATTCCGAGTCTTCGTAACATTTACGTATAAAAAGAAGAATAAGCAAACAAGTGTCAGTATAGTACCAAGACCAAACGTAAGCTCAGGTAACGTTTTGGTGAAACTGCTAAAAACAATAAGGAAGATACCAGTAAAACCAAAAGCAAGAGCAAAACCACCAATCCTATACAACTTAACTATAGAGTTCGAGAGCGTTTCACTCGATTTTAGTATATCGCTAATTGACATATGACCTCCTAACTAGATTTAGTACCTAACGCCGCCAGCAGAGGCGCAGCTTTGCTGCGTCCCGCTGACTGGCTTTGTTATACCTATATTAAGGTAAAGCCTACTGCTGTGTTTACGGTGTCTTTAACGACATTTAGCGCTGCATTTATAGCTTGTTCTACCGCTAAAACCCCAAGCCCCTCAATTGCTAGGAAAACGGTTCTACTAGCGTTTTTCTGTATCGAGAAATGCAATGCCGCTTCCTCATCATCGATTTGCCCTGATGCTTTTAGGGCTTCAATCATTACAAATGATTGTGCTAGCTTTTGGGCCTCAGATTTACCATATTCTTTGATACTTGGCCACTTCTCAGATAAAACACCTTGCATTGCGGACAACATGTTTCCTGCTAATTCTTCTGCATTAATACTCATATTATTTCTCCAATTTAATTAGTCTTCGCCACGTTTCTTTTCAAGTTCAAGCTTTAGTATTGCAGTAAAGCTTGAATTAAATGCATTTCTAAGTGGGGTAATTTCATTAGCACTGATACATTTAAGCTCGCCACTAGATTTTGACTTCTTATCCTTAAGTTTATGTAAAGACTCTAAGCTATCTAAACTGCTATCAAGCAAAGACACTTGCTGCACGGTGATGTCATTTTTTGGAATTGCCTCAGCTCGAACTTTTATAGCACTCAAATCAACTTTCGACTCACTGTAGAATTTCGAATTTTTATCATAGCTACACTCTGGAAGTCCGTCTTTTGCTTCCAGATCAGTTAGAAATGTTTCGAATTTCCTTTGAAGAGCTGTGACATTTTTGTCAGTCGTTTCGTCGTATGACGCTATCAATTTTACTGCGCACCCCGAAACTACAAACAACATCGAGGCTAATAGTATCGCGCTTAGCGGGGTGGTGGTTTTTAACATCTTCATAGATTCCCTCCTTTAGGGAAGTTGTTGTGTAATTAGGTATAACGCCCCATTAAGAGGCAAATAAATGTTTGGCTAAAATTAGCGACGTAGGAGCAAAAGCCAAACTTTATTTGTCCTGCTTGAGTGGCTTGTTAGCTTTTACCTCAGGCAAAACTTTGGCCACCCTTTATTTAAACGCCACCATGCTTCTACAGCATACCGCAATTCGTAGCTATCTATACTTTTAAAACCGACCTTCCATTCATAATCACTGAATGGCGACTCATTGATAACACATCCTAGCTTTACAGTGTCAACGTGCCCCATATTGAATAAGTGCTGCTTTAGTCGTTTATTAATATCTTCCTCAGTACCTGAGTATACGACATATGATTGAGAGTCAACCTGTTCAATTAATGTAGTGCCTTTAGGTGGATTCTTTCTAATCCTTTTATTTTTGCCAGTGACTTCGGATATGGCATCTCGCATTTCAGCAGCAGGCATTGTTGTTTCTATCCAGTAGACACCAGGAGATGACGGAACTATTTCATCGATGCAAGTTGTATTAATTACTGGAATAGACTGCTTGGACAAATGTACTTCTTCACCAAATTTTGCTAGTAAATCTTTCAGTCTTTCAAGATTGCTCATTACTTCCTCCGTGAAAGCTAACAATTTAATATCGACCCATTGGGTCGTTTTCCTGAATATAGGAGAAACGCATAGCAACTGAGCATAAAATCAGTGCTGAAAAATAATTTTTTATGACCGCTTTTCGCGCATTGCCAACTTTGCAGACTGTTGCTAAAAGTCTTTTCCGCTCAACTAAACCCCAAAGCAAAGTTATGAACACGAGAAAAAACTTCACGTAAGAAAGCGTATTTGGATAATTAACGCGTTACTTGCTGACGTTTGTTTGAAAATTTAAATTGTACTTGAGCATTGAAACCGTAAACATGTATTGCTAACAATTAAAAAAACACCACACACCTAATACCGCTATTTACACCTAATACCACTAACAACGCCTAACCAAACGCTAATATTCCTTTAAATACGGTTTTAATATTGGCGTCATGTGCTGTGGTAACCAACGCAGCATTACAGCTGTAAACTGCTTACTGTGGTTAAGCTTTGCAAGCGCTTCATCAATCGCTTTAATTGCAATGTCGCCTTTCGGGTTTTTGCTACAACCAATATACCCGGTTGCTACCGCTTTAGCTTCTTGTACGCTTAGTTGCGTGAGCTCATTATTGGCGTCCATCAATTTACTTAAATAGGCGTGTTCGCTGGGATAGCCCAAAATAATATCCACCCGCCCTTTTAACAACATATAGGTTAAACTTTCAAGCGAGTCGCGGCCTGCGCGAGTAGATAGCTGTTCGCTAGGCGATGATTTTAGTATTGCATCTATTTCTTTACTGTATGACCGATTAAGTGTAGTGCCCACGGTTAAACCGTGATTTAAAATTAAATAACGCAACGACACATCAGTACTGTTGCCAAGTTCTAATTTATCAACCAATGATTTACGCATGGCAATAGCAGGCGATAACCCAAGCGTAGAATATTGCTCAGTAAAGCTAATAAACTGCTCGCGTTCTTGATTACGATACAAAGACGCCATACAAAATACCTGATCACTCCTGCCAAGCGCTTTCACCGCCCGACTTGCCGGCATAACATGACGTTTAAATTTATAACCCACTAAGTTTTTAGAAACCAAATCAATTACTTGCTCGTCTCTTCCTTGACCCATGTATTCGCCTTTTAAAATATAGTAAGGAGGGTAATCAACCACAATCCAATTGATCACTTCAGCTAGGCAATACGTGGGGAGCAGCAATACAAGTAACAAAATGCGCACTTTTTTCGCCTCAAATTTAACCACGCTATAAGTCTAGGCTAACACGCTGAAATTTCTTCATAAGAACAAATTTAACTAATAAATAGAGTGTTTATACCAGAGCGTGTTGAACTTTACGGTCTAACGCTTAAATATGAGCAAAACCAAAATACATCGCTTTATGCGGTTTAACGGGGTAAACTAATTTTTCGCGGCTGCACATCAATTTCAGTCACAAAGAGAAATACCATGATTGTAGAAAATGTGCTTCCTAACGACTACGCAGAATTGCTAGCTGTTTGGGAAAATTCAGTCCGAGCAACGCATGACTTTATTACAGAACAGGACATTGCGTATTTTAAACCCATTATTTTAACGCAGGCGTTTCCAGTGGTAACGCTAAAATGTGTTAAAAATGATTTGGGTGCAATATTAGGATTTATTGGCGTTCATCAACACAAAATTGAAATGCTGTTTGTGCTTAATGCGGCACGCGGTAAAGGCATTGGTACATTATTGTTGAACTATGCCATTGATCAGTTAGCGGCAACAAAAGTGGATGTAAATGAACAAAACCCTCAAGCTGTTGGTTTTTATCAACACAGGGGATTTAACGTTAATACCCGCTCGCCAATCGATGATATGGGTAAGCCCTTTCCAATATTGCATATGACATTGCAACCTTAAACAATAACCATGTAACACGGCTCGGTTGGTCGTCACCACATTGTTAGAACATAAGCCCAAAGCTAATAACTTTGGGCTTTTGCGTTTATGTAAAAGTCTATTTATCGTTGTTGATATGCCTAATTAAAAGACAGCGTTTTAATCAAATAACAATAAAGGAAGTAGCATGCGAAAAATCGAGGTCGTGGCTTACACACCACTATGGCGTGAACACTTCGAGCGTGAAGCCGCGTTAATTTCACCGATACTTGTTGGTAACTTAATCGCAATTGAGCATATTGGCAGTACGTCGGTTCCTAATTTGGCGGCAAAGCCAGTGATTGATATTTTGCTAGAAGTAAAATCCCTCGATGTACTCGACACATGCAACGCAGCCCTTCAACACATTAGCTACAAAGCCAAAGGGGAAAATGGCATTAGTGGTCGGCGCTACTTTCAAAAAGGTGGGAATAAACGCAGTCATCATATTCATGCGTTTGTAAAAGGGGATGAGCACCTCTTTAAGCATCGCGTTTTTCGCGACTACCTTATTGCGATGCCAAATATCGCTACTGAATACGCTAAAATCAAACAAGATGCAGCAATAAGTTGTAACAATAACAGTGCGTTATATTGTGAATTAAAATCAGATTTTATTGCCCAACATCTTGCTCTTGCAGTACAGTGGCATCACAAAAATAATCTTTAAACGGAACTGGCGTATTTAACCCAATTTTATACGCAACAATATCATGGTCGACCTAACTCAATATCACCTTACCCTGTTAGCCCTTGGCTTAACCGCAATGTTAATGATAGTGCAGCTGTTAATTGCCGATGTACTGGCAATTGTAAAAAAGCACCCTCCCGGATTTCCAGTTGAAAACAATCACGAAAATTTATTATTTCGTGCCAATCGCACTCATCTAAACATTAATGAAAGCATTGCCATTTTTATTTTAAGCATAGCGTTTGCGATAGCCATGAATGCCAATAGCAATGTGGTTAACGGAGCCGCGCTCAGCTACTTTGTTGCACGCGCCCTGTATACACTTTGTTATTACTTAAATTTAAAATTAATGCGTAGCGCATTGTTTGTCGTCAGTTTAGTGGCGCTTATTGTGATAAATATCGCAGGTTTTATTGCGTGGTTTTAGAGGAAAACATGGATAATAACGCCCTCTCAGTCGATACATTTAATCGTTTAGCCAAGCAATACCAAGACAAATATATGGACTTCGACCATTATTTTGATAGCTACGATACCTTTTGCCAGCTATTAAAAACCCAAAATGCCAGTGTGCTCGAAATTGGCTGCGGTCCAGGTAATGTAACTAGGTACCTATTAAATAAACGAAATGATCTTCAGATCACAGGCATTGATCTGGCACCCAATATGATTGAACTTGCCAAAGCGAATAACCCAACAGCCGAGTTTAGGGTAATGGATTCACGTAATTTAAGTGATTTAAATCATTGCTTTGACGCTGTATTTAGCGGTTTTTGTACACCTTATTTAAACACCCAAGAAGTTGAAAGTCTTATTAAAAATGTGTCGAACTGTTTAACAGCAGGAGGGCTTTTTCATATCAGCACTATGGAAGGTGAAAATGCGCGTTCAGGCCTGCAAACATCCAGCAAGGGCGACCAAATGTACATTTACTATCATACCTTTAGCGACCTTACAGCCATGCTTGAAAAATACGCATTTGAAATAATTAAGGTTAACCGTAAAGTGATGAATTCAGATGCAACAACGCCTGATACAGATCTGTTTATTTACGCTAAAAAACGCGCGCAATAGGAAATACCATGTTTAACCAACACGTTCTTTACGTCACTATTAATAAAGACCACATAACTATCGATAACTTTGACGCTAACAAGCAGCAAGTGATCACAGGTACGTTTTCTAATGCGCGATTAGCTATCGCACATTTTCAAGCTTGCGAAGCCAAACTCAAAGAAGCTATCAGCCAAGTACAAACTAAATCGCTGCTGCAAACGCTCACCTTAGTTATGCACCAAAAAGCACTGAACGACGGTGGTTTGTGTGAAATTGAAGAACGTATTTTACTTGAACTTGGGTTAGGTGCTGGTGCAAGCAAGGTATTTATTTGGCAAGGACAACCACTCACAAGCGAGCTAATCGCACAAAAAGTTTACGAGAAGGGGCAATCATGAAACTTGAAATGCAGGTGATTGATGCATTCACCAATGAGCGATTTAAAGGCAACTCTGCGGCAGTGATCATTACTGATGATTGGCTAAGTGACAGCCAAATGCAAAATATTGCCAGTGAAAACAACTTATCAGAAACCGCTTATTTAGTGAAAAATGAGGCTAATGTTTACCATATTCGCTGGTTTTCGCCACTTACCGAAATTGATTTTTGCGGCCATGCCACGCTTGCATCGGCCTTTGTTCTATTTTCTAACTATCCAGAAATGTCAGAATTTACATTTTTCGCAAGCGCCGTCGGTGAAATGACCATAGTGAAAAACGCACTCGGCCGCATTGAAATGGACTTTCCAAATCGCAAACCAGTACCTGTTGCCACCAGCGACATTCCTGCAACTTTGCTTGAAGGCTTATCACACACGCCAGTTGAAGTGCTTAAAAACGACCAAGCCTATTTCGCTATTTATGACAATGAAGCGACTATCAATGCAATCACCGCGGATGCTGAAAAACTTAAAACCCTTGCACCTTTAGATGTGACCGTGAGTGCACCAAGCACGCAATTTGATTGTGCATCACGCTATTTTTGGCCCGCCAATGGCGGTGATGAAGATCCGGTAACCGGCTCTATTCACACAGGACTTGCGCCCTACTGGGCTGAAAAATTGAATAAACAGCAAATTGTAGCGCTGCAAGCATCCAAACGCAGTGGCATTTTGTATTGTGAAGTAACAGGCAACCGCGTCAAAATCTCTGGCGATGCAGTGCAATACCTAACAGGTACCATTACAATTTAAGCAAAATCAGCAATGATATTACTTCAGCTTGTTCGGTTTCGCTTTTAGGCGTTTACCCGCAAGATTTAAAAAACGCTGAAACGTTGGGCAAGCTAAATGATGTGGCGCGCTGCACTCAGCAGCGTGGCGCAAGCCATCTCGTATCGCCGTCATCGATTTAATTTGTTTATCGAGCTCGTCGGCTTTTTCAAGCAATAACGAGCGATTCACCTCAACGCCTTTCGGCAGCAGCATTTCAGCAATTTCATCGAGCGATAAACCAACGTAGCGCCCCAAGTTAATTAGCGCTAACTTTTCTAATACCTGTTTATCGTAATAACGGCGCAGTCCATTGCGACCTGCAGAGCGGATCAGCCCTTTTTCTTCGTAATAACGTAAGGTTGATGGTTTTAAACCCGATTGTTTAGCAACTTGTGCAATATCCATAATTTTTCTCACATGCACTTGACTTAAAGTCGACTTGAAGTAATACCCTTATTCTATTGTTTAAATTCACAGGCGTAAATCATGACCTTTGACAGCATGTGGGACACACGATTTTCAAACAGCGAATATGCTTACGGCACACAAGCAAATGACTTTTTAAAACAACACGTTTCATCACTTAAGGCAAACAAAGTGCTCACACTTGCAGAAGGGGAAGGACGCAATGCAGTATTTCTTGCTCAGCAAGGCTTTGAGGTCTGCGCCGTCGACGCGTCAATCAAAGGGTTAGAAAAAGCAGCGCGATTAGCTGACAAGCACAAGGTAAACATTGAGTTTATTCACGCTGATTTAACCAACTTTGATTTAGGTGAAAATAAATGGGATAGCATCATCTCAATTTTTGCCCCGTTTTCACAAGCGTATAGGTGTTTACTTCACGCCAATGTGGTTAAAAGTTTAAAACCAAACGGGGTATTTTTACTTGAAGCCTACACACCCGAGCAAATTCATTTAGGCACAGGCGGCGGCAACGATATCAGTACAATGATCACAACAACACAGCTTAAAAATGAATTAGCCGGGCTAGATTTCACATTGCTACAAAGCCTTAAGCGCACTGTTATTGAAGGTACATTTCATACCGGTGAGGCCGCTGTGGTCCAAGCAATCGCACGGAAATCACTATAAATCATATAGCTAAAATGTTAAAAAGGCGCTCAATCAAACGTTTAAAAACAATAATTTATAAAAAGGAAGATTCATGCGTTTTTCTCTTGCGTTAAGCCTGTTGTTAGGCCTTGCGAGTTATGCGGTTAATGCCAAAAATAGTGACTTGAGCGTATTTGATAAATCACGCGACCGTCATATTCCAGTGACAGTCTCAAAGCCTACAAATTCAGCAAGTTGCACGCAAAAAAATCAATGTCCGGTCGCCATAATTAGCGCGGGATATGGCATTAAACACACTGAATACCAATTTATTGAAACTTTGCTCAATAAAAATGGGTTTTTAACTATAGCTGTAGAGCACGAACTGCCCAATGACCCACCGCTCTCAGTCAGCGGCGACTTATACCAAACGCGCAGCGAAAACTGGCAACGTGGCGCACAAACACTGCGCTTTGTAAAATCGCACTATGCCAACAAATACACACACTATAACTTTAATGCACTCACGTTAATCGGCCATTCAAACGGTGGCGATATTTCGTCGTGGCTTGCCAATGAAAACGTCGATTATATCGAGCGCGTGATCACTATCGATCATCGCCGTGTACCGCTTCCTCGAAATCCAAATATTAAAGTGCTGTCAATTCGTGGCAGCGACTTCCCAGCCGATAAAGGTGTGCTTTATAGCGAAAGCGAAACTCAGCAGCTACCTGTATGTGTTGTTAAAATTGCAAAATCTCGTCATAACGATATGTATGACGGTGGTCCTAAGTGGTTAAAACAGGCAATAAACGCACACATCACGCAGTTTTTAAATAACCAACCTTGTCATTCTAAAAGCGAGTAATATGAAAGATCTGTGCTTGTTCAATAGCCAACGACTCACGGTGTCGGCGTTAAAGCAAACGCTAAACCATGTTGAACTTAACCAGCTGATTGCAATATTAAGTCCAGAGGTAACACGTTACTTACCACCTAGTTTTCACGGGATTACAACACCTGCTGATGCAAAGGCTTGGTTAAATGAACAAGCACACACAAGCCAAGTTTATGGCATCTACCACAATGCCGAGTTAACACTGATTGGCTTACTTATAATTTATGAAGACAATGGCCATGCACATATTGGTTATTTATTTAACGCGCAATACTGGGGCAAAGGTTACGCCAGTGAACTACTAAAAGCACTCATTCACTATGGCAAAGCAAAAACACAATGGCGCGTAATACACGGTGGCGTAAGCGTTGATAATCCAGCATCGGCGCACGTGCTAAGCAAAATGGGGTTTACCAAAACGCCTTCTAACACCAGCGATATGCTGCAGTTTGAATTAGCGCTTTAATAAGCTGATGCAAAAATTACTAATAAGCAGCTGTTTGTTTGGCAATCCAGTACGCTACAACGGCAAAGCGCTCGCCCTTGAGTTACAAACGCTGAAACTGCATTTTGAACTTTTGCCTTTTTGCCCCGAAGTAAGCGCAGGTTTGCCAATTCCAAGGCCGCCCGCCGAAACTATCTATCATCAGAAACACGATACCACACGCGTTGTACAAGATGACGGACTTGATGTGACCGACGCATTTATACACGGCGCAAAACTCACCTTAAAATTTTGCCAAACACACCATATTAAATTGGCGTTATTAACCGAATTTAGCCCTAGCTGTGGCAGCGCTGAAATATATGACGGCACCTTTTCAGGCAGTAAAGTAAGTGGACAAGGCGTCACTGCACAGCTGCTAAACCAGCATGGCGTAAAAGTATTTAATCAGTTCAATATTAATGCTTTAATTGAACTGGGTAGCTAGGGCCTGATGACCTTTCAAGTTCGTTTTTGCAGCAGTTTGATTGGGTTTTATACAAGGCAGAGGCTGCGTGGCATAGTTATTCTATGTGAGTCAGCCGATAACACAGTAGAAAACCCAACCAAGCGCTGCCGAACGGTTCTTTTGAGCGCACTTTTCTCATTGTTGCCTACACGGATGTAGGTAAGGGGCGTGAGCAGGACGCGGAAGCTTTGCTCGATATTCGCTTAGATTACTAGGCCACACATCGAGCGCCGCGATAAAAGCACGCTCAAACAGAACAAAAATAGAACGGCAAAGATCAACAGGCCCTAACTACAAGGAACACCAAACATGGACATCAACTACCGCGCCGCCAATCAAAGCGATGCCTCAGCAATTGCGTCTCTTCACACACAAAGTTGGCAAAACACCTACCATACTATGTTAAAAGCCGAATACTTAAGCCAAGTTGCACCAAGCGAGCGTTTAGCGCTTTGGCAATCTCGTTTTGCTACTGAAAATAGCAAACAGCATGTAATTATTGCGAGCCACCAAAGCAAACTCGTTGGCTTTATTTGTGTTTACGCCGATCACAATGCAGAGCTTGGCAGCTTGCTCGATAACTTACATGTCGATGGTCATTATCACGGTAATGGTATCGCCAAGCGGCTAATGTCTATGGCAACACAATGGCTACAAGCAAACGCCCAACATCCAAGCATCTACTTAGAAGTGCTATCAGGAAATCATCACGCCATTAAAGTGTATGAAAAGTTGGGTGCTAAACGCGTTAAGGCGGGCGTATGGCATGCGCCATGTGGTTCAGTGGTCGATGAATTTGTTTACCAATGGTCGAATAAAACACAATTAAGTGAGTACCAACACTCAGTATAACCGCCATATTATTGAGGTGTCGCTAAATTATCAGATAGATGACGGGCGAGTGTCATTAAGATGCCTGGTATTTGTCAGCGCAGTCGGTACACTAAATTTTTATGCTGTTCCTTATCAACTTACATCGATAAGGAAATACATCATGAGTTTATTTGTGAAACTAGATAATAAGAAAATACAACAACTGCGCTTACAACACTGTTGGAGTCAAGAAGAGCTGGCTGTCACAGCGGGATTAAGTATTCGCACCATTCAGCGTGTTGAAAAAAATGGCAACGCCTCGCTCGAAACCAGTAAAGCATTAGCCGCGGTGTTTGAGCTAACACCCGCGCAACTGCAACAACAATCAAATATTGAGCATATTACCTTTGCTTTTTTAATTAAGTACGGCTGGATTGCCGCATTTGCCATTTCAAGTGTGATGTTTGGTTTGTGGATTGTCGATATTCTGATCCCTACGCTAAAAGGCGCCAATTTTGATGCCCAATATGAATTGCACGGAAATTTTCGTTATTTGGATTTTGGTGGCATCAGCTTTGTGATAGGGTTTGTGTGGTTAAGCATTAACATTTTTGTTGATTTTCATGCGCGTAAAAAGCAGCTAGCAAATTCAACTCCCTCAGTTTAAGGACAAATATGTATTCTGCCACTTGCCTATGCGGCGAAGTTCACATGACAATTAACGGCCCAATTAGCGATATTATTCATTGCCACTGCTCACTATGCAGAAAATCAAGCGGCACCGCCTTTGCGACCAATGGCTTTATTCACTCGCAGTCGCTAACAATCGAAAAAGGGCAAGAATTCATTAACTCGTTTGAAGTTAAACCGGGTAGAAAACGTCATTTTTGCAAGCAATGCGCGTCACCACTTTATAGCTCAAATGCGGATGACCCAACACGTTTACGCCTGCGCTTAGGTGTGCTTGACTGCGATATTGTTGAACGCCCAATGTCACATAATTTTGTTGATTCAAAAGCCAATTGGGATAGTTTAAATATGGATTTGCCGCACTACAGCGAGTTCGAGCCAAGTCGCTCAAAGTAGCATTATGAATAAAGACACAATAAACAAAGTTGTTTTAGTTACCGGCGCTTCTCGCGGTATTGGCGCCGCTACGGCAAAACTGCTCGCTAAGCGCGGTTATCGTGTTGCCATTAACTATGTTAAAAATGCCGATGCCGCAACAGATGTTGCAAATGAGATAAAACAAAACGGCGGAATGTGTGATACATTTTGTGCCGATGTTACAAACGAGAACGCAGTTACTCGCCTTTTTGATAACATTGAAGCGAATTTAGGCAAAGTTAATTATCTCGTTAATAACGCAGGCATTTTATTTACACAAAGCACACTGTCAGATATTTCCCTTGAGCGCTTTTTAAATACCGTTAACGGTAATCTTACCAGCACCTTTTTATGTGCAAAAGAGTTTATAAAACGTTGCCCGAGTGATGGCGCAATTGTGAATGTGTCTTCGGGTGCATCGCAATCAGGCGCGCCCTTTGAATACGTTGACTACGCCGCAGCAAAAGGCGCAGTCGATTCACTTACCCGTGGCCTTGCCCTAGAAGTTGCCGAGCGCGGTATTCGTGTTAACGCTATACGCCCAGGGCTTATTTATACTGATATTCATGGCGACGGTGGCGAACCGACGCGCGTTGACCGACTTAAAGAAAAAGTCCCACTTAAGCGTGGCGGGCAACCTATTGAAGTGGCAAATAGCATCGCTTATTTATTATCAGACGACGCCTCGTTTATCACCGGAAAAATACTTGATGTTACAGGTGGCATCTAATAATGCCTTCACCCTTTCAAGTACAACAAATTACTGCCGCCGAAACGATTAGCGTGCGTCATCACGTATTATGGCCAGACAAGCCAATGGATTTTTGCCAATTACCGGAAGACCAAAACGCCATCCACTTTGGCATTAAAATCGAACAAAAACTAATATGTGTAGCATCGTTATTTATCAATAAAAACGAAGCGCGTTTGCGCAAATTTGCCACCTTGCCTAGTTACCAAAACCAAGGTCTCGGCAGCGAACTTTTACAGCATATTATAAGCGATGTTAAAAAGCGCAATATTGAAAAATTTTGGCTTGATGCCCGCAAAACAGCCGTACCGTTTTATCGTCGGTTTGGCTTAACTGTTGAGGGTGAGCCTTTTTTAAAACACCACCTAACTTACGTCAAAATGGTACTGCGCCTTAGCTAACGCGGTTGCATTTACGCCAAAACCGCGTTTACTCAATTAAATTTCGTAGTAGCTTAAAAACAAGTCCAGAGTATCATTTGTTAGCTCGCGCATTTGCGCTTCAGTCAATCGCGCATCAAAATGTAATACCTGCGGCCAAAAAGCTTGCCCTTTTAACAAACCTAGTAATTGCTCAGATACTAGATACGGGTCTTTTTTGCGAAATTTTCCATCTTCCATAGCATGTCTAAGCCAACGAATAAGCGTTGTTTCTTGTTCAAAGAACTCACGTAACTCACCATTAGACATCTCTGGGTTAAATAAGCAGTAACCCATTGCCACGCGAATTAAATCAAGTGTGCCTTGATCGCACATAAACTGAAGCTCGTTGGCAATCAACTCGCTCAGCTGACTGCGCAAATCTCGATTCTTATCGTATTCAAATTCATACGTCAGAATATTCTGACTCCAAATATCACGAATAATGTGAGTTACCAAAATCTCTTTACTTTCAAAATGATTGTAAACAGTACGCTTTGATACTTGCGCAGTTTCGGCAATTTTATCCATGCTGGTGTCACTTACACCATATTGCTGGAATGCCGTTTTTGCGCCATCAATAATCGCTTGGCGTTTTTGCATACTGCGGCTGATTTTGGCTTCGCTCATGATTTGGTCTCTTAGAAAAGTTGGAAATTATTTTTACACTAATTGGTTTACTTTTCAATTGTGACCAGTAAACTACACCGTACAGTTTACTTGATTAATGATTGTACTGAAGCGTCTTTAGCCGTTAACGGTTTTCTACTTTAGGTTTAAAATACTTTAAAAATCATAAAGATAAAATCAAGTTCGTTTTATTAAACTTTGACAACTAAGCAACAATGACTATGAAAACTCACTTTTTTACCTCTGCGATCCGTGTAAAATTAGTCGCACTTTCGCTGTTAACTTTGTTTTTGCAAGCGTGTTCCGACGCCCCTGCCGAACAACTTACCGTAGAAAAAGTACAAGCCGTTAAGCTAGTACCTGCTGTAAGCAACGCAAAATTGGTTAACCGAACTTTCCCTGCAGAAGTGTCGGCAGTAAAAACCGTCGATTTAAGTTTTGAAGTATCTGGTCGTTTAATCCAAACACAATTAATGACAGGTACGCTGGCAAACCAAGGTCAACTGCTGGCACAAATTGACCCAACCCCGTTTAAACAACGCGTGCAAGAAGCCGAAGCTCGCTTAAGTCAAGCAACACGAGATTTAGAACGTATTGAAGCAACGGCAAAAAACGGTTTGGTATCTCAAAGTCAGTTAGATAACGCAAAAACCAACTTTGAACTGGCCGACATCGCACTTAAACGCGCTGAAAAAGATCTCAGTTACACCACCTTACTCGCACCATTTAACGCGCAGATCTCAGAACGTTTCGCCGAAAAAGGAAACTACGTACAAGCCGGCGATATTGTGGCTCGCCTACAAGATGTTTCGCGCTATTACTTTAATGTGAATGTACCGGAGCGTTTGGTAAGCAAGTACAAAGAGGGTTCGTTAGTTGGCGCTAATGCACATATTATTTCGGCGCCCGATAAAATTTACCAATTAGAATACATTGAGCATGCCACTCAGCCCGACCCTATTACACAAACATACAAGGTGGTTTTTGCCGCACAAGCCAATGACACCAATTTAACCCCAGGTGCGCGTGCGGTTGTACAAGTAAGCCTTGAAAGTCAAAGCGACGAGCAACATTTACTGGTGCCATTTAACGCTTTACAAGGTAACGATAGCGAGGGATTTCATGTTTGGAAATTTAATCGCGATACGGCACAAGTAAGCAAGGCTAACGTCGATGTGTTATCGGTTAAAACCCGTTTTGCAGCCATTAAAAGTGGCATTACCGAAGGTGATTTAATCGTTGCCGCAGGCGCCGCACAAATGCGCGAAGGCATGATTGTAAAACCCTATAAAGCGGAGCTATAACTGTGGATATCGCTCGTTATTCAATTAAAAACCCAGTCAATATATGGCTGCTGGTGATTGTATTATTAATTGGTGGCACCCTTGGTTTAAGTAACATTGGTCGCTTAGAAGACCCGGCATTTACCATTAAGCAGGTGCAAGTTGTAACTCAGTTTCCAGGCGCTAGTGCGCAAAAAGTTGAGCGCGAAGTCACTGAACAACTTGAAATTGCGCTGCAACAAATGCCGCAACTTAAACAGCTAACGTCTATTTCAAAGCCCGGTTTGTCGGAAATCACCGTTGAAGTAAAACCGAACTTCGACTCAAACGAGTTACCGCAAATATGGGATGAACTGAGAAAACGACTGCGCGATGTCACCAGTATTTTGCCATCAGGAAGTCATGCACCAACAGTTTACGATGACTTTGGTGATGTTTACGGCATGTATTACGCGCTGAGTGCGCCTGAATTTAGCCCGCAAGAGTTACGTGAATTTGCCCGCATTATTCGCCGCGATTTACTCATCACCGAAGGCGTTGCCAAAGTGCAAGTCAGTGGTGTACAACAAGAGCAATTGGTCGCTTACATTAACCCATATCAGTTGTCGGGCTTAGGTATTTCATTTCCCGAAATCACAGCGCTACTTGAAGAAAATTTAAAACCATTTAATGGCGGTCGTATTCAACTAGAAGGCCGTAGCCTACGTTTAATTGTTGAAAACCCGCTAGATCAAATTGAAGAAATTTATAACCTAACAATTGTGGTACCCGGTACCAACCAATCATTTAAAATTCGTGATATTGCTGAGCTTAAATTTGAACCGCTCGATATCCAGCCTACGCTTATTCGCTACCAAGGTAACGAAGCAATTACCCTTGCCGTATCGGCGCTAAACGATGTCAACATTGTTGAGGTGGGTAAACGCGTAAATGCTAAAGTGGCCGATCTTTTAAGCGAGCTGCCAGCAGGCATCACACTGACCCCAATTTACGACCAAGCCAATATTGTTGATGAATCTGTAAAAGGGTTTATTAATAATCTGATCATGTCAGTGATTGTTGTAACCTTAACGCTAATGATATTTATGGGTTGGCGCTCAGGCGTGGTGGTTGGCTCGGTACTGTTAATTACCGTAATGGGCACCGTATTAATTATGTGGCTGATGGGTTTACAATTACAGCGTATTTCACTGGGCGCTATGGTAATTGCTATGGGGATGCTGGTTGATAACGCCATTGTAGTTGCCGAAGGTATGATGCTGCGCATGAAACAAGGCAAAAAAGCGCTTGAGGCCGCAAGCTTCATTGTAAAACGTACGCAATGGCCATTATTAGGTGCAACAGTAATCGGAATCGCCGCCTTCTCGGGTATTGGTTTATCAGACGACGCAACGGGTGAGTTTCTTTACTCGCTATTTGCGGTGGTGTTAATTTCACTCATGCTCAGCTGGGTATTAGCAATCACCGTGGTGCCGCTATTTGGTAAATACTTTTATAAAGTGGAGCAGCAATCTGATACACAATCTGGCCACAGTGCATTTTACCGTGGTTATATCGCCCTACTACACAGCGCACTTAAATTAAGATGGATTACGGTTGCTGTACTGTTTGCCATTACCTTTATTGCCTACGCCAGTTTTGGTTTAGTGAAACAAGGTTTCTTCCCACCTTCAAATGCGCCTATTTTCTTTGTGCATTACTGGGGACCGCAAGGGCAAGATATTCGCGAAACTACCAAAAAAGTAGCCGATACCGAAAAAATGCTACTGCACTTTGATGAAATAAAGTCAGTAACCAGCTTTGTTGGCCGCGGTGCAGATCGCTTTACCTTAACTTATGCGCCGCAACAACCAAACGAAAGCTACGGCTTTTTCTTGGTACGCACCCACCAGCGCGATGAAATTGACGGTGTGATTCAGCAGTTAACTAAGCTGATGCCAGACATCGACCTAAACGCCGATTTTTATACCGAACGCATGCAGTTTGGCCCAGGTGGTGGCGCTAAATTAGCAGCGCGATTCTCAGGCCCAGATTCTGAAGTACTGCGCCAATTAGCCCGTGAAGCAGAAAACATTATGCTAAACGATGGCAAAATTCGCGATATTCGTCACGATTGGCGTGAAAAAGGCTTAGTGTTAAACACCCATTATGATTCGGTAAACGCAGGTATTGCGGCGGTTTCACGTAATGATTTTGCACAAACTATTCAATATGCATCAACGGGGCTGGAACTTGGCCGCTTGCAAGATGGTGATTACAGCTATGCCATTACCGCCAAAGTTGCAAGCTCAGGCCAATCAGAAACCGAAGCAATTGAAAACAGCTTAGTGTGGAGTTCATCACAGCGTAAATACATTCCATTTAGGCAAGTATCAACGGGCTTAAAACTGGAAAATGAAGAGACTCAAATTCACCGCCGCGACCGCGTAAGAACCATTACGGTACTTGCCGACCCGGGCTTTGATGAAACCGCAGGTAATGCATTTGCACGTATCAAACCACAAATTGAAGCAATGCAACTACCTGCTGGCTATAGCCTAGAATGGGGTGGTGAATACGAGTCGTCACGCGATGCACAGAAAGCACTTGGTACAGGTTTGCCTGCGGGCTTTTTAGTGATGCTGTTGATTTCAATTGTGTTATTTGGCCGCGTGCGTCAGCCACTGATTATTTGGTTAGTTGTGCCAATGGCTGCGGTAGGTGTGGTAACTGGTTTACTTGTTACCGATATGCCGTTTGGCTTTATGTCACTGCTGGGTTTCTTAAGTTTATTTGGCATGTTAATTAAAAATGCCATTGTTTTACTTGAAGAAATTGATCTGCAAATTAAAGAAGGCAGTGTACCAAACGAAGCTATTTTATCGGCCAGCGCGTCACGTTTACGCCCTGTTGCACTCGCTGCGATTACCACCATTTTAGGTATGGCGCCGCTTTTAAGCGATGCGTTCTTCGCCGATATGTCGGTAACCATTATGGGTGGTTTAGCATTTGCAACCTTGCTCACATTGATTGCCGTGCCTGTGTTCTATAGCATTTTTTACCGCTTAAGCTATCGCAAGGTGAAAGTAAATTAATACTTTGCTAGCCGATTAAAATGCAATAAGAAAAAGCGAGTTAGGTTTCCCAACTCGCTTTTTTATTTTCGATAAACCGCTATTTAAACAAACAATAAACGTTAAAGCATGCGTTTTAAGGTATCGTCTTTTTTAATAAAGTGATGATACAGCGCACCCGCGACATGCATCAAAACTAGCAAGGCAAACACAGCAATAAGTAAGCTGTGTAATTCGCGAAACAAGCCATAAAGCACAATGTCTGGTTCGCTTTTCACGCCAATGCTCACTATGCCAAAAAACGAGATTGGCTTACTGGCAAAATACTGCGACAAAATGCCCGTTAGTGGCACAGCACACATCAAACAATAAAGTAGAAAATGCACACTGCTTGCTGCCATTTTCTGCAACTTAGATGCATCACTGCTCGAAGTAAGCGGCGTTGAGCTAAATTTAGCCCACACACGCAGCACAAATAATACTAAAGCAACTAAGCCAAACGCCTTATGCAGTGCCAGTAAACTGGGTTGCCATGGTTCAAGTGAACTAACCATAGTTAAACCTGCTGCAAACAGCGATACAAACATCATCGCCATTACCCAGTGTAATAATCTTAAACTTAAGCTGTGTTTAGCCATCATTGCAGCGCCTCCAGCAGTTTTTCTTTCGCTCTGCGACGATAAGACTCCGCATATGCAGCAGAGCGCGCGTTCAAGATAGGATCTTGAGTCGCAGCAATGCCTGTTGGTAAGGTTAGCGGATCAAAGTTTATGTCGTGACAGCCCGCATCTTCGCTGGTATCTATAGTTTTAATCTTGAGCACTCCTGCAGATACCTGTTCGCGTGAGCTTGGCCAAATTACCGCAGGGTTAGTTTCATCATCGTCATTACTGGCTAAAGTAAACACCCAATCAAATGATACAGCCCCATTTGCTAAACGGCTTGCTAACTCATCAAACAGCGCATTATCGCTATTTGAAAGCGTATTTGGTGTGTTATCGCGAGGCATTACATGCCACCTCACCGCCTGTTTATTGTTTTGATTATCAATCAAATAGAACGCGTTTATGCTGTTGTATTGCTCAAGAGCAAAACTCGACGACGGCGTGTAGCTGGCTTTCCAATTTAAAAAGTCTTTGCTTTCAGGATGCTCATTAAAAAACGCTTTAATCGCAGCAGGTCCTTGCTTAATTGCCACAATTTGCTGATAAAAATCATGTGCATTAGTGACCGCCATCGCAGGCGGTGTATTCATGGCAATACGCCACTGCTCAGTGCTGCTTAAATTAAAACTCAACGCTAGGCTGCGCACTGGCGCTTTTAAATCTGGCGCTGTTGGATTACTACCCGCAATTGAAAAGCGACCAACAAAGACAGTCGTACCAGCTTCAAACAAGGTTGCTTTTGTGTAGGGTGCAAGTGCGCCATTAGAGACAAACTCACCTGTTATACATGCACCTTTTGCATGCGCACGGCGAAAACCAGCAAACGGCTTATTGCCTTCTTGCAAGTCGACAAATTGCTGCGCAGTGACTTTTTCCTGTGCAACTAAATTGACTGACAACACCAAGCCCGGCCAAGATAAAAATTGAATAAGTGTTTTCAAATGTGCCCCTTAACTTTAAAAAACCACTATAAAGTTCACATCTATACCAATCGCTGAAAATGCAAACATAACTAAAAGAGCGTAGCCGATTGGCATAAATGCACGGTCTATACGGTATAAACCGGAAAACAGGCCAATTTATTTCACCTATTTAGCCTTATTTGTTTCGACTTCAAATTAATATTTGTTTATCTAACTAAATCTAAATAAATCACAAAAACGTTAAAAATAAATTAGATCAATATAAACAAACACTTAAATGCACTTTTAGTGCTGATCAAGTTTTATTCACTTGAAATTAGAGTTCAAATAATTAGAATTGTAATCAATTTAAACCATATGAGGTAAATATCATGAGTACTAAGACGGATCTTTTTGGGTACCTTTCTTTTAAATTTATCGCCGCTGTAAGTTACTTATTAGCCGCGGGTTCTCTTGCTAAAAAGCGAATCTCAGGTGACTCACAAGGGCGCTACGCAAATTCTCAAAGCAAATAACATAATTAATTAGTACTGAAATAAAATGTTCGATTACGCGACTTTTTCTATTTTATTATATTTCGCCCTGCTAATTTTCATTGGCGTTTATGCCATGAAAAAATCCACATCAGATAACGGTGAATATTTACTCGGTGGGCGCAATGTCAGCGCCAAAGTGACCGCATTATCAGCTGGCGCCTCAGATATGAGTGGCTGGATGCTGATGGGTCTACCAGGTGCCGCTTACGTTAGTGGATTAGGCAGTATTTGGCTTGCAGTTGGCCTAGTGTTAGGTGCTTATGTGAATTATCACATTGTTGCACCTAAGCTTCGTGTATTTACAGAACTTGCAGATGATGCACTGACCATTCCCGAGTTCTTTTCGAAGCGCTTCGCCCTTGAGAAAGGCAGTGTAAGGCTCATTGCGTCGATCGTTATTATTGTATTTTTTACGGTTTATACCGCGTCTGGCCTAGTCGCCGGTGGTAAATTGTTTGAATCGGCATTTAATATTGATTACACCATTGGCATTGTTGCTACCGTAAGCATTGTCGTGATTTACACTGTGCTTGGCGGGTTCCTTGCGGTCAGTTTAAGTGACTTTATTCAGGGCGTAATCATGCTCATTGCGCTGATTGCCGTACCTATGGTGACCTTCAGTAGCTTTGATGCTGAAGCTGCCAATAACTTCACCCAATCAATGTCGTTTGATTTTGGCAATGTTGAATTGCTTGCCGCAATTAGCTTAATGACATGGGGCCTTGGTTACTTTGGTCAGCCACACATTATCGTGCGCTTTATGGCAATTGATAGCCATGAAAACTTAGCCAAAGCACGCAAAATCGGTTTATCGTGGATGACGATTTCGATTATTGGTGCGCTAGTGACTGGCCTTGTAGGTGCAAGCTTTATCGCCAATAGCGAGCAATCAGTATCTGATCCCGAAACCATTTTTATCTTTTTATCGCAGTTTTTATTCCACCCATTTGTGGCAGGTTGGCTGCTTGCAGCAATTTTAGCTGCCATTATGAGCACCATTTCGTCACAGCTGTTGGTGTCGTCGAGCTCACTGGTTGAAGATATCTATAAGAGCTATGCAAAGCGTCAGCCAAGCAGTAACGAACTGCTCATGATTAGCCGCGTATGCGTGCTCGTGGTTGCCGTTGTGGCATCACTGATTGCCCTAGACAGCAATAGCAGCGTACTTAATTTAGTATCAAACGCATGGGCCGGTTTTGGCGCAGCATTTGGCCCACTGGTAATCTTTAGTTTGTGGTGGAAAAAGCTAACGCACAGCGGCGCAGTAGCCGGTGTAGTTGTGGGTTCACTCACCGTACTACTTTGGGCATACGTACCGCTACTCGAAAATGGCGAAACCTTAAGTGTTTACTTTTACGAGTTACTACCAGGTTTTGTAGCGAGTTCACTTGCAATCGTACTCGTTAGCCTGAACACACAGCAGCCAGACCAGCAAGCTATCAAATGGTTTAACGCAACAAACGCCAAGCTCCAAGAGGCTTAATTTATGCAACAAAATCTTAAAAATATCGGCTGGAAACGGATTGTGATTAAAGTGGGAAGCGCATTAATTGCGCCTCACCGCGACGGATGCAGTAGCCAGTATTTATTAAGTATCGCAAATTTTATTGTACGTTGCCGTGCATCAGGTATTCAGGTGGTATTAGTATCATCGGGTTCTGTTGCCGCAGGTGCGCACTTATTTAATAACGTCGACAATTCGTCGATGACAGTGAAAAAAGCCATGGCGGCAGCAGGCCAGTCTGAGATGATGGCAACTTGGGATAGGTTATTTGATTTTAATACTGCCCAAGTACTGCTTACGCATGCCGATTTACGCAATCGCGACCGCTTTGAAAGTGTGCGCGACACACTGACTGCGTTACTACAAAACGATATTCTGCCTATCGTAAATGAAAACGATACGGTAACCACCGACAAGCTAAAAGTGGGTGATAACGATAACTTATCAGCAATGGTGGCCAGTGCCGCTTACGCCGATGCATTGATTATCTGTTCTGATATCGATGGGCTTTATACCGCTAATCCTCATGAGGACAAAAGCGCAACGCTTATTCCTGATGTAATGCGTATTGATCCTGAAATTTACGCAATGGCAGGCGGTGCCACCAGCGATGTTGGTACTGGCGGTATGAAAACCAAAGTACAAGCCGCTGAAAAAGCAGTTTCACACGGTATTAATACATACATTGTTAACGGCTTTAGCGAAGCAACGTTTAATACGTTATTACAAGGCGGTAACCCGGGCACCTTGTTCCACGCTATTGAAACGCCAATGCAAGACCAAAGTCACTGGATGAAACACACCACCAAAGCGCAAGGTGAACTAGTTGTTGAAGACACATTTGCAATGCAAAAACAAAGCGACAATCTTATTACGCCGCAAGATTTGGTGAATGTTATTGGTGATTTTTCTGCAGGCGAAGTGGTACTACTTCGTAAAGAAAATGGCGACAAACTTGCCAAAGTAAAAAGTAATTACAGCAGTTGCTTACTTAATTTTGTGGCCGAACAAGACAACGATGACTTGTCTGAGAAGCTGCATGACTCAGCAGCGCCTATTCTCTCAGAGCAATATGTATCTTTAAGTAATTAGCAACTAACTTGCACCGTAATTGTTTGACCCTATCAAACATAATTACAACCCAACAAAGGGGTTAGCATAGCGCTAACCCTTTTTATATTTACCTCACTAATATTAATCACTTTGCAGTGCATCAATCGGATCAAGCTTAGAGGCTTTAATCGCGGGGTAAACACCAAAAACAAGGCCTACCAACGCACAAATACTAAACGATAACACTATTGCGCTCAGCGACCATGACACCGCCCACTGGGAGTAAAAAGCAATCAGCTCTGACAGTGCAATACCAAAGAATACACCCAGTAAGCCACCTAAAATGGAAATGGTGAAACTCTCAGTAATAAACTGCACTTGAATGTTCTTTTGCGTTGCCCCAATGGCGCGCAATAAACCGATTTCTTTGGTGCGCTCAAGCACAGTGGCTAGCATAATGTTCATAATGCCAATGCCGCCCACCAGCAGCGAAATCCCCGCTACACACGACATTACAATATTAAAAATTTGCTGGGTTTGCTTTTGCTGTGCCAATAACGCGGCAGGCACAATCAGCTTGTAATCATCAATATCGTTATGACGCCCTTTCACTAAGGCATCAATCGCTTGTGCAGCCATCACAGGGCTAAAGCCCGGTTCGGTGGCAAGTTTAATACGGGTAATTTCGGGGTCGAGTAATTCGCTTTTAAAACGGTGGATCGCCGTTTTAAGCGGAATAAAAATCTGGTTTTGTTCATCGCCTAATTTAACGCCCTGAAACTCTTTTTTCTTTAAAAATGGCGCTTCAAGAATACCCACTACTTCAAACCACAAATGGTTAATTTTGACTGATTTACCCACCGCATCGCCAAGCGGGAACAAAGTACGCGCGGTATTTGCACCGAGCAGCGCCACTTGCGAAAAATGTTGCCCATCTTGCTGATTAAGCAAACGCCCAGCACTTAAATCAAAATGTGCAAGCTCAAAGTAGTTTTCACTTACACCTACCGCTTGGCCATCAAATTTGGCGTATTCACTAAACACATGGTAGGTTTCAACCACTTTTTCAGCGGCAAAATCAGTAATAAACGGCAAGGCTTCAACTGCAACTTTGCCATCGTTAAGCGATAACCCGTCCGAGTGCTTTCGCTGCTCTCTTAGTTCATCCTCTTCAAAGTCTTTGGCTTCTACAATTACGTTATTAAGGCCCATTGAATCAATCATTTTCAATGCTTCACGCTGTGCACCTTCACCAATGTTCAACATAGCAATTACCGCACCTACACCAAAGATCATACCGAGCAAGGTTAAAAAGGTACGCATTTTATGCTGTTGCAATTGCACTGCGGCATCTTTAAATAATCCGACTAAATTCATAGTTTGCCCTCCTGCTCAACTAGCGCAATTACATCACCTTTGGAAAGGCCCTTTACAATTTCAACATGGCTTAAATTACTTGCGCCTAAGGTAACAGGCGCTTTGCTGTAACCCGATGCCGTTTTAAGTTGCACATACGCGCCTTCTTCGTCAGCAAATACGCTAAATTTTGGTACGATTAGTTTTTCTGCTGGCTGATCCGCCACTATGTTTGCCACCACTTTTAAGCCCGGTCGTAAGTAGTCGCCTTGCTCATCAATACTGGCGGTGATTTCGTAATACTTTTGCGGATCTTGTCGCTTAATTGATTTAGGAAACGGTGCAAGCTTACTTATTTTGCCAGTAAAGATTTTATTGGGTGTTGAAATAAGCGAAAACTCAATTGCTTGATCTTGCTTTAAATTAATCGCTTCGCGCTCTTTTACAAACAACTTGATTTGCATAACCGAGGTATCAGGCAAGCCCGCAATTTTTTGGCCCGGCCATAAAGTTTGCCCTGCTCTTGGCTTTTCACCATGCCAGTTTACACTGTGTGTAAGCAAGCCATCGTGCGGGGCAACCACCTCTAACGACGACAAATTACCATCGAGCATATTAATTTTGCTTTGATGCTGCTGGCTCTGCATGTTTAACAGGTCTAACTCGCCTTGCGCGCTGCTATTAAACTGATCAGACTGCCAATTAAAATAGGCCGTTTTGGCATTTAAATAGTCGACTTTTTGTGCTTGCTCTAAAATCTCAAGTTTCGAGATAATACGGTCATCGTCGATAGAGAAATTTTCAGCAAATTGCTTTTCTTCTTCAACAATTTCCATATCAAACCCTAAGTGTTTTCTACGCGTGTCGATTTCGGTATTTTTACCCGATAAATCTTGCGACACTTTTTGGTTTGAAAAATCACTCTCGCGTTTTTGCTTAATCATTACACGACCATCAAACCGTGCAATCACTTCACCTTTTTTAACTTGAGAATATTCCGGCATTAGCCAAGCCAGCGTTTGCGGCCCGCGCGATGACGCAGGAGTGCTAATCACAGTCTCGTTGGCGGCAATCAACTCCCCCTTTGCCTCTACATAATTTTTAAACGGGGCTTTTTGCACGGTGAACGTAAGCTCGGCGGCTACATCATCGGTTTTTGAGCACGCGGTTAACAAAATCACGCTTACAACAATAGCTAAATACTTCATAAACGCACTACCTCTCCTTGTTCAATGCCGCTTTTTATTACCGCAAAACCATTACTAATATTACCTACCGTAACTGGGGTTTTATCACCATTTCTTTCAATTACATACGCGCTTGATTGGTCGCTATGCAATGCGCTTACAGGCACAATCAATACATCGTCAATTTTATCGGTCGCTATTTCTACGCGGGCGGTTAACCCTGGGCGCATCGCAGCTGCATTGATATTATCAAGCTTAATTAAGGTGTCGACGATTCGGCGTTTATCTTGCGGCGATTTTTCACGAAACGCACTGCCAATACTGGTTATTTTGCCCGATGTAATAATCGGCTCAGAACCATCAATGGTCACTTTAACATTCTGATTAAGTGCAATGCGGCCAAAGTCAGCTTCATCAATTTGTGCTTTTACCTGCATATCTTCAATCACCGCTAATTCAATTACCGGCTGACCAAATTGCACACTTTCACCTACCGTAGGCTTTTCGCCACTGGCATCGGTGTAATACATTACAATGCCATCTATGGGTGCTTTTACTTTGAGCTTTTCAATGTCGTGTTCTAGGGCATCAACTTCTGCTTTTAAGCGCTCGGCTTTACCTTTAGCTAAGCGAATATTCAGCGCTTTAGTTTCATCTTGAAAGGTCAGTTTTTTCTTAGCCAGCTCAAGATCGTTTTGCGCAATGGTAAAATCAATCTGTGCCTTGCGTTTATCGTTATCCGACATTGAATCATCGTTAATATCGGCCTTACGCTTGGCAATATCGTAATTCATTTGCGCTTCGGCAAGGGCGAGTTTTAACTCTTCTTGGTTTTTAATCTCTTGCGCTTTTTGGTTTTCGAGCTCTTTTACCGCGCGGTCATATTCGCTGGTTTTTTCAATTAAGCGGTCGCGCACGGGTTTATCATCAAAAGAGGCAACCATTTCGCCTTTTTTCACTTGTTTATTCTCAGGCGCTAAAAACTTCACCTTGTATTGCCACATACGCGAAATAGACGGCGGTGCAATAAGCGATTGCTGTGCCGACTCTAATTCACCATTGGCTTGCACAGCCAATTGTAAGCTAGTTTTTTCAATGGTGTGATAATCAAATTCATCATCGCCACAACCGGTTAGCGAAAAGGCGATTAGGCTTGCAACTAAGCCAAGCTTAAACTTATTCATTGCAGCCTCCTTGTACCACAACGCGCCCCGTCATACCCGGTAAAATTTTTAACTGCTGTGTGTCGTCAAACTCAAACACTGCGCGATAGTAGGCATCTTTACCCCACTCTTTACGCTCTTCTGGTTGTGTTGAAATATCGCTTAATTTTGCAGTGAGTGGCGTATCTTGATACGCATCAAGCGTAAGCGACATTGTTTGCTCTTGCTTTAAGTGCTTATAATCAATTTCGTGCACCCAAGCTTCTAAATAAAGGCCGGTCATCGCTGGAATTTCAGCAATTTTCCAACCTGGTTGAGCGGTAACCCCTGAAAACAATTTAGTGCCATACCAAGGGTGATTACCATACAAAATGGGGCCTTGATTGGTGGCTTTATGGGTAAGCTTTTGCAAACGTTCGCGGTTTTCTTTTAAGTTAATTTGCAAATGCTCTATTTCGATTTCTTGCTTGCGAATGTTTACCTGCGCCGTAGTTTTGGCCTCAGCTAGGCTTGCTTTAGCTTTGTGTTTTTGAATCACCGCTTGCTCAAGCTTTAGCTGGTTTTCTTCATAATCAAACGCACTTACATGGCTTTTCGGCACAGCCGCATCAATTTTGGCTTTTTCAAGTAACAAATCAGCACGGGCAAGCGCAAATTCGGCTTCTAAAATGGCTTGTTTTCCCTTGTTTTGTTGGCGCTTTAATTCATCTTGTGCGGTGTTAAGGCTTACTTCGTCTTGTTCAATAGTGCTGGCAATTGAGCCGCCCTCAAATACCACAACCACATCACCGGGTTTGGCAACTTCGCCCTCGGGTAACATCCATTCAACTTGAATGCGCCATGTATCGCTCTGCGGTGCAAAAAAGGTTTGGCTGTCGCTCGCTTTTATTTCCCCAGTAATAAAAATATTTTGCGAAGCAAACACCTTCGTTGTAAAAAGCGCGCTTGCAAGCATCAAAGGCAGCGCGCTAAGTTTAAGTGTTTTCATTGAACGCTATCCTCTATTTTCACGCCATCTTTCATGCGAATAATGCGCTTTGCGTATTCAGCAATGTCTTCTTCGTGGGTCACCATCACAATGGTGTGGCCTTGAGCGTGCAGGTCACATAACAGTGACATAATTTCGTGAGATGTTTTGCTGTCTAGGTTACCGGTAGGTTCATCGGCAAAAATCACTTTAGGTTCATTAACTAAGGCTCTGGCTATTGCCACACGTTGCCTTTGCCCACCCGACATTTCATTTGGCTTATGCCCTGCCCTGTGATCAAGCCCCACCTTGGCAAGCATGGCTAACCCTTTTTGTTTTGCTTGTTCTGGCGATATATCACTGTACCTAAGCGGCAAGGTAACATTTTCAAGTGCGGTTAAACGGGTTAACAAATGAAAAGTTTGAAAAATAAAGCCAATACGCTGATTACGGATTTTTGATAAGTCTTCATCACACATATCTTGAATTGATTGGTTAGACAAAAAATACTCACCTTTAGTTGGCGTATCTAAACAACCCAAAATATTCATTAGCGTTGATTTGCCCGACCCCGACGAGCCCATAATGGCGACGAACTCCCCTTCGTCAATGGTGATAGAGACATCGTTTAACGCGGTAACGCGCGTTTCTCCACTGCCGTACTCGCGATATAGATTCTTCACTTCAAGCACTGCACACATTCCTTGATTATAATTTTTAGCCGTTAACGGTATACAATCTGAGCAGTTCAGTCAACTGATATAACCAACTGATTTAAATAGATAAAAACACATTTAAATGAGAATTAATCGCGTTAACTATTTGTAACAAAACGTGTATTTGCAAAGGTGGGAGTTTTGCTTGATTTGGCGTTAAAAATAAAGGTAAAGCGCCAGCCTTAAGCGGCACTGTGTACAGTAAACCAGTAACTGAAAAAATACTGCATAAAATGCTTAAACCACCCAAAAACAAGAGTTTTAGAAATAACAATAGATAATACAGCGTTAAAAACAGCTACTTTTCGATTTTTATATTTGAATATGTTTAGCTTAAACACATCGAGTTAGTCACTTTGCAAAATATAAGGCCTGACCCGAATAGTTTCTTATTTCATTCTGATTAACATTAACGCCTTCTATCCAACTAATAATTAAAAGAAATTTTTAGCTCTGTGATTATTGACTCTTTCTTGGGTTTTTAATAATCTGAGTCACGTAGGTGCTATTCGCCTATTTGTTATTGTTCTTTAAGTGTATAAAAAACAGAAAACCGATGCTCTTCTTAATGTAGAGCGATCCGAAAGGATCATGACCGGCCTCCTGGGATATATTAGGTGCGTTGGCTAAAGTTAGATTTAGCCGTTAAAAATAGTGCCCTCTATACGACAGTTGTCTGGCGAAGAGTTAGAAGTCGGCTCAAGTGGTCAATACAATTATTTCTGAAGCATTCTTTTTGGTCTGGCGTATTTTAACTAGCCAAATAGGAGGCAAAGATGAAGCAAAAGCTTACATTAAAATATACACGTTTGACAGAGAACACAGAAGAATTATTCACAGTTGAGTATGAATCTGAAGAACAAGTTGACCCGAGTTCACAAAGTAAAATAGGACTGGTTTCAGACTATTTACCAGTGATTGTTTCAGTAGTTATAAACGTCCTTCCGGAGGTAATTAACTTCTTCTAACACCGACTTCTTTCCATTTTATTTAAATTATATAGGTTATGCATGGATAAACCTTATTACCCTCATGCAGCTATTGCATCAATTGAAAAGTTAGCTCGCACTCTAGGAATCCACCCAAAAAGATTACTGTCTATTGCAGCTAAAGTTGATGACTCATACACTGAATACCAACTTACCGACAAAAATAGAACAGTATTTGAACCTAAATACGAACTTAAAAAAATTCAAAAACGCATAAACTCAAGAATCTTTGAAGAAGTAGAATTCCCTGCATATCTCCAAGGTGGAATAAAAGCTGAGAATAAAAGAGATTATGTCGAAAATGCGAAGATACATGCCAATGCAGAAACTCTGATTAGCTTAGATATCAAGAAATTTTATACCAATATTAAATCTGAAAACGTTAGAGATATTTATAAATATTTTTTTAAGTTTCCGGATGAGGTAACAGAGCTTTTAGTCAAGTTGACCACCTTTAAAGGAAAAGTTCCTCAAGGAGGCTGCACATCCAGCTATTTAGCTAATTTGGTTTTTTTCAACGCAGAATATCGTTTAGTTTCATCTTTTCGTGGTCAGAATATTAAGTACTCTAGGTTACTGGACGACGTTACAATCTCCACAAACAAAAATCTCAATAATGAGCGATGTA
Organism: Pseudoalteromonas sp. NS-SX12; assembly: GCF_057367955.1. Taxonomy (NCBI): domain Bacteria; kingdom Pseudomonadati; phylum Pseudomonadota; class Gammaproteobacteria; order Alteromonadales; family Pseudoalteromonadaceae; genus Pseudoalteromonas; species Pseudoalteromonas sp. NS-SX12. The sequence goes on from NZ_CM170635.1 coordinate 978,144, forward strand.
CGAAAGCAATCAAGAGTGTTGTGGGGATGTTTATTAATCATGGCTTGAAACTAAATACCAAAAAGACAAAAATTGAATATCGCGGTAAGGCTCATAAAGGATTTGAAGTTACAGGGTTATGGGTTGAACATAGGCAACCAAAATTGCGAAGAAATGATAGACGATATATTCGCCAATTAGTTCATAACTGTGAACTTCAATACCCCAATCAATGTACTACATCTGACTATCATAAATTATGGAATAGGACGTCAGGTCAAGTCGCCAAATTAAGTCGTCTAAATCACCCCCAAGCGACAAAGCTCAGAAACAGGTTAAAATTAGTTTTGCCTAAATATGATGACTATGATGCAAACAAGATCAAGATCCTAGCAAATAAACTATTGAGAGTACCGGCTGATCAACATAACAAGATTGGAAGAATCAAAGACTACAATAAGCTTATGTTTAAATTGGGCATTCTATCAAGATCGCACTCTGGACTTTCAAAAGATTTAACTAAAAAACTAAAAGCTCATTATAAAAGTGTGCCTACTAAAAAGGAGTATTGGCTTGAGTAATACAAAAAATAGAGAAAGCGGTGTTATTCATGTATATGATGCCTTTAAGGGATTTGGTTTTATAAGAAGGGCGAAAGGTAAAGATGTCTTTTTCTTTTATGACGAGTTAGTAACGGGGGATACTGAACCAGCTGAGGGTGATATTGTTAGCTTTGAAGTTGAGAAAAAACCTCGAGGGCCAAGAGCTAAAGATATTCATAAAGAGGGCCACATAGATTCTTGATAAATTGTTGGCACAAAGGATCATTGGAGTCACAAAAAAATTTAATAGGAGACAAGTTTTGCATTGTGCACACCTACAACTCTCCCAAAACCCACAAAAAAAGCTCCGTAAACGGAGCTTTGATCTTTTCAAAAAACTACAAGAGTTATTCAGCTAAACCAAGTACTTCAAGGCGCGCTTTTGCAAGTTGGTAACGTGCGCGTACATCATCAATTTGCGCTGCCGTAAGCTTTTTGCCTAATGTGCGTAGGCCACCTGCTTCGTCATTGTGGTGAATACCAAATGCAAACTTTAGGTATTCTAATAACAGTGGCTGAGCATCAAGGTATGAAATTGAGTTCATTGCTTTCGAGATTTTATTCGCTTCAGCCCAATTGCCCTCATTTACATACTCTTGCATGGTTACACTTGCTTTCGGAAAGATGCACCCTACACCTGTAATGCCGCCACATGCGCCAGCAAGGCCTGCGTGCACCGTTACTGTGTCTACACCTGCTAAGATTTTTGCATCTTTGTTTTCTAGCATCAGCGTTTCAATAACGGATACGTCAGTTGTTGAAATTTTAAGTGCTGTAACTTCTGGCAGTGCTGCAAGCTTTCTTAATATATCGGTTGAAAGCGCATGGTAACCTGCTGCATCTGGGTTGTTGTAAGGCATAATCGTAATGCCAGCTTCACGTGCTGCATCTGCGGCAAGCGCGTAATAAGCATACATTTCATCATCAGAAGGTGCTTCTTGGGTTTTTGGTGGCATTACCATTACCGTATCTACACCTACTGTTGCCAGCTCAGTAACAATAGTTGCAAGCGCTTCTTTGGTTTCTGCCGCAGCACCACTAATTAATGGCACGTTAAACTCTTTAGCAACCTCAGAAAGCGCACTTAGTAGAGAAAGACGCTGCTCAGCGCTTAGGTAGCTATTTTCACCCAGCGTGCCCGAACCAACAAGGCCACCCATGCGTGTGCCGGCTTTACCTTCAACACGTAAAATATCAGCTGCATACTTTTGTGTTGCAACTAGGTCAATTTCAAGTGCGCCTGTTTCAGTCTCTTTTAACCATGTAAACACGGCAGGCATAACCGTATAACGCCAATCTGTACTATTTGTTTGCATCGTATTACCTTTTGTATAAAATCTTTATTGCCCGACTATATCGTATAAAATATACAAAATAAACATTTGTGTGAAATTGTCTTTAATAAATGCTTAAAATTAGTGAGCTGTAATGAGTTTAGCAAGCATACAATTTAGGTTAACGTAAAGCCTATTTGTCGTAAAACATCTGCAAAACCCACCGATTCCATTAACTAAACCTCCGTTTTTAAATGCGTTTAGTTATCTTTGGCTATTGAAAGGTTTACTAATGCACCTACGCTATTTATAGTTTTGTAAAACTTTGGGCGCTCTTACTTTGCCCTTAGCCATTTCACTAATGCCCTTTTGCACTTTTTAAGTGTTAATACGTGCTGCTTATTTATGGAAATATCATGGATGTTATCGATATAAAAACATTTATTCCGAGTAAGGACTACGAGGTTTCTTTATCTTTTTATGCTGAAATTGGCTTTAGGTCTGAATATGTGAGTGAAGACCTTACGCTTTTTGAAAATGGCGATTGTCTTTTTTTCTTGCAGCGCTTTTACAACGAAGATTTAGCAAATAACTTTATGTTGCAAATTTGCGTTGCGGATATCGAAGATGCGTTTGAGTTATGTAGCAACTCAAAATACAAAACTAAAATTACACCAATTCAACAAATGCCTTGGGGCAACGTATTTTATCTATGGGGACCTTCGGGCGAACTTTTGCATATTACCCAATTAGGCAGTTAATTAACAAAATATGATAGCTCAACTTACCCATTCAAATAGCGATATTGCTTCGCACATTTACGCTGTGTTTCAAGCTTCTTATAAAATTGAAGCCGCACTGATTGGCACCGATAATTTTCCACCGCTGTCACGCACGCCACAGGGCATAGCAAGCTCAAATACCTTATTTTATGGTTTTTATGAGGGTGACAGCCTTGCTGGTGTTATCGAAATCACATACCAAGATAACCTATTAGAAGTAGACAGTTTAACCGTTGCGCCAGAGCATTTTCGTAAAGGCATTGCCGGAAAACTAATGAACTATGTGTTAAATGCGTTTGATTTTACCAAAGCCATTGTTGAAACCGCGGTAGTCAATGCGCCTGCTATTCGCTTATACCAAAAGCACGGCTTTAACGAGTTTAAGCGTTTTACACCCAGCCATGGCATTGAAAAAGTAGCGTTAATAAAACAACAATAATAGAAGACATTTACAACACTATGATTCGACATGCATGCAAGGACGATTGCTTACAATTAGCCGCCCTTTCAATAAAAGTGTGGCTCGACACCTATGCCGTTGAAGGCATAAAGCGCGAATACGCGCAGTATGCCCTTGCTACCTTTACGGAAAGCTATTTTAGTTCGTTACTTGATTCGCCAGATTACAACTTATTAGTGATAGAACAAGACCAAGTAATACAAGGCTATGCCCTGCTTAATATGAACTCTCACTATCAATCGGCAAATAATGGTTTTGAGCTTGAAAAACTGTATATCGATACTCGATTTAAAGGCCAAGGTTTAGGTAAACAACTTTTAACCGCGGTAGAACACGAATTTGGTAACGTGTATTGGCTGTACACTTGGGTTGAAAACGAGTCTAACGGGTTTTATTTGCATTTAGGATTTCGCAAAATTGGCCAACTCAATTTTGAATTTGCTGGCACACAAATCGAAAATAACGTTTATCAATCTGGGCTTATCTAACATACAATTGCGCCATCATAACACTTAGCTTGTTTGTCATAATTAATCAGCAAGCACTCCAAAGCCCCATCAAGGGCGATTAGCCAAAAATAATTGAGGTAAAATGGCCGTTTTAGAAATACTAAAAGCTCCAAACGAGAAGTTGAAAGTTAACGCCGAAAAGGTAACCGATGTTGCAAGCGTGCAAACTTTAATTGATGACATGCTAGATACCATGTATCACACCGACGATGGTATTGGACTTGCCGCAACACAAGTAGGCAGAAGCGAAGCCATTATCGTTATTGATATTTCTGAGCAACGAGATGCACCACTCATTCTAATTAACCCAGAGGTTGTAAGTGGCAACCACAAAGAAATGGGGCAAGAAGGCTGTTTATCAGTTCCTGGTTACTACGCAGACGTAGAGCGTTATACCGAAGTAACCGTTAAAGGTTTAGACCGCACAGGCAAAGAAGTAACCATTGAAAGTGATGACTTTCTTGCCATTGTATTGCAGCATGAAATCGATCATTTAAAAGGTAAGTTGTTTATTGACTACCTTTCGCCTTTAAAGCAAAAAATGGCACTTAAAAAGGTCAAAAAAACAATTAAGTCAGTTGCTTGATAAGGTTTTTCAAAAAAGGCTGTTGGTTTAATTTATCATATATAAAGCACACCGATTATTTTTGAAAATGTGTTGATGCGACTATATGTATTGTGTTTATAAAACGGGTAACAGATTGCTTTCACACCCATTGTGTTACCTGTTTTAAAGTTAGAAAAATAGCAAATGACATATTTTAAAATAATATGCTAAACCGTATACTGACCCCAATTTAAAAACACAGATGTAATCATGGTTGCGCACGGAAAAGTTAACTACTCTTGGCATGGCAATATTCTTCAGTTAGATGTATTTGGCCCTTTTAATGTTATTGGTATCAATAACGCATTTAAAGAGCTCAAAAAGCAAGTTAGCACTAACTTTTTGGAAAAGTGGTATCGCATAGATGTGATTGACGACGAAACCTTAGGCTGCCCTGAAGTAATGAAAACCATCGGGCAAACTTACGTGTGGAGCCTTGAAAACAACTGTCAAATGATTGCTATTGTGTGTGCCAATCGCGTGCAATTAAGTTTACTAAACACGTTTATTGAAAAATCTGGCTTAAATGTTCGTGCCTTCACCAATCAAGAAGATGCCTTAGACACCATTAACACTTTATCCAAATAATACTATTTTGGTTATGCCAATTTAACGTTAATTTAGTTACGAATCCTCCGCCTTTTTGTTCATTAAGCTGGCATAGAACCAACCAAGTAATAAGCCCCAAATAATTGCATTTAACCCCAAAAAACTAATGCCTGAAAGCGTGATCAAAAATGTAAGTAACGACGCTTCACGGTAGCGCGCATTTGAAAATGCACTTTGCAAACACATTAATAAGGTGCCCAATAACGCAAAACCAGCAAGCATTTGGGTCACTTCGCTTGGAAACGCAACAAAAATAGAGACAACACTTGTCGCTAATAACCCTGCTAAAATATAAAATAAACCAGCCCAAATTACCGCACGATAACGATTGCCTTTGTTACTATCAACCTCTTCAGTCATACACATTGCGGCAGAAATAGCAGCAAGATTTAAACTAAAACCACCAAACGGTGCAGCCATCATATTTATAACCCCTGTGCCTATTAAAATAGGTTTAACCGGTGCGGTATATCCATAGCTTTGCATCATTGCTATGCCTGATAAATTCTGCGACAGCATAGTGACAATATAAAGCGGCACTGCAACGTTAAAAATCGCCATCACATCAAACTCTGGGGTAAGCCAAACGGGGTTAGCAACGGCAAAGTGTGCTGTGCTTACTAAATCATTATCAAGGCAAAACGCCGCAACTAAACCAACAATAAGCAGCATTAACATGGTGTACTTTGCGGCAAACCGTTTACTTAACGCATAAGCAATGAACATCAACAAAAACACACCCGGCATACTCATAATAGGTTCAAACGCTTTTACGCAAAACGGCAACAAAATAGCGGCAAGCATGGCGGTTGCCAGCGGTGAAGGAATACGTTTTAGGGCATTTGATAGTGGTGTAACAAGCCCCGTAATGAAAATGAGCGCACCAGTAACAACAAACGCACCAACTAACGTAGGCAAATCATGTTGCGGGGCGATACTTACTAGCATCGCAGCTCCCGGGGTAGACCACGCCGTTAAAATTGGTGTTTTGTAATACCAAGAATAACCGATTGAGCTCAGTCCCATCATTAAGCCAAGGGCGAGCAACCAACTTTCAGTTTGCGCCGCAGAGGCACCCGCCGCCGTTGCCGCTTGTAAAATAATAACAATAGAGCTGGTGTAACCGATTAGTACAGCGCTAAACCCCGCTGTGATATGACTTACAGATAGGTATTTGGTGTTCATCATTCGTTATTCTCTGTGTTATATTTTTAACAACTTGTGCGTAATAACGCACAAGAAACAAAACAATAACACCGTGCGCTATAGCGCACAACCGGGAAGTTACTATGAAAGATGCGATTTTTAGAGCCGAAATTGCCCAACATTTAAAAAGTGAACGTCAAAAGAAAGGGTTAAGCTTAGATAAAACCGCTAAGCTAACCGGTGTATCAAAAGCCATGCTTGGCCAAATTGAACGAGAAGAATCTAGCCCAACCATTGCCACGCTATGGAAAATTGCCAGTGGGTTAGAAACCTCGTTTTCAGCATTTTTCGCAGATAAACCAGACTTGCGCGAAAGTGAGCGGATATTCCCAGACGACCCGCGTATGAAAATAAATACCTTATTTGCGTTTCAACCAGATACTGGTTTAGAGGTTTTTGAAATCACCTTATCTGAGCGCCACCAGCAACTATCAAGTGCGCATAGTGCGGGCGTTATTGAGCATATTCACGTGATTGAAGGTGAATTACAGGTGTTTTTTGACCAACAATGGCATCCTTTAAAACAAGGCGACAGCGTTCGTTTTTATAGCGATCAACCGCACGGTTATGAAGCACTAAGCGAAATTGCGGTTTTTCACAATATTATTAGTTACCCGAAATAATGCATGCCGCTAAAGTAGATTTAAAACTAGAGCCAAAAAACCTAATAGTCGACTATTAGGTTTTTGTTTTTCGTCACTTAGTGAAGAGCATTACTTTGCACATGAATTTGCTAACGCTACATCAACCCAAACTAAACGATGATCTGACGAGGCACTTCTATTGGCAACTAAATGTGCACCTTGTTTACCTTTAGCGGGCCAAAACACAGCGCTGTTTAACACCTTTAAATTTGCTGACGGCAACACATAGTCGGCACGCATTCCCCACCCTGCGGTATGTGTTGCAGCATGTGTGTTTTCAGGTTTATTTTGCAAGCCACCTTCAGATTGTGGCGCGCCATAGTGGTTAACTCGTGGGTGAGACAATAGTTGATTAATCGCATTTGGGTGCGCATCACCATCCACTGCGCTGGCATTTAAATCGCCTAAAATCACAAAAGACTGTGGACTAACGCCGCCATGGCGACCGTTATCATCATAAATATAGTGATTGCTTGATGGGCTAATGTAATCTCGCCAAAAGCGGATTTCATCGTGATTGCGTTTTCCATTGCGGTCTTCTTCGCCGTCAAATACTGGTGGTGTTGGGTGGCTTGCCAGCACATGAATCGTGTTATCGCAAACATTTACCGGCACATCCCAATGAGACTTAGACGACAAACGCATTATCGCGCGCTCGTCACTTGAGTACCATTGGCTACCATTTGGGTTAACTGGCATCAAATTATTCGGCATATCTTGCCACAAAAAGTGTTGGAAAGTGCGGACTTGCTCTGAAACAATGGGGTATTTCGACAACAGTACCATGCCATACTGCCCAGCGTAACGGCCAAAGCCAAAATGAGTAAGCTTAACAGCATCACCTTTTAATTCGGTTTTTACCCCTGTATTTACGGGAGCAAGATACACATATGGGTAAGTAATTGGCGCTAAGCCATTTTGCGATACTTCAAGGTACGCCGTCTTAAATAAATTGATGCCTTTTTCGCGCTTTGCAATGTAATCAAACTCGTTAAGTAAAATAATATCTGGGCGAGTGCGCTGAATAATTTCAGCAATATTATTAATTTGTTGTACGTCACCACTTGCTAATGCTTGCGTAAGCGCATGTGCATTTAGGGTTGATTTTGTAGCTGATTGTTCGCTTGATTGGTAATTCGTGGCTTCCATACTGACATTAAATGTTGCAATGCGAAGCACTTTGTTCTCGTTGATATTTTTAACATCTTGCTGCGGTGTTGGCACAGTATTGCAGCCTAACAGCATACCTAACACAGCAGCGTAACTAATGGCACGTAAATTAATATTCATACACTTTAACAATGGCTTAATTTTGGCTTGGAAAATAGCTTAGTTCCTAGTTAAGCGCAAACAAAGACGCTCAGCCACCAATAAACATCTCATCCGTTATAACAGACTTAAATTAAGCCTTGCGTAACTTTCTGTTACATCTATAAAAATATAATAATGGCAATAAGTTATACAATTTGATACTTATAAATTCATAATAAAAATAAGCTTTGCACAAATAAATTGTCATTCTACATATGAAAAAATTAATCCTCTGTTTTTCCCTTGTTTTACCCAATATTGCGATGAGTTGCCCTACGTTGACCGGAACATGGACATCATCCAGCGAAAAGTTCGAATCATTCAATAAAAAGTGGGCCAATGTTAACGGTAATGCGTGGGCTTTTATGACCCAAACTCAAGGTAAAGAAGTCATAACATTCAATAACGAACAGGAAATGCGCATCAATACCCCTGACATTGAGATCACAATGGGCGAAAAAACCATGACGATGCCAGCGAAAGAAGAACGCATAAACTACTCAATTTTAGGATGTACCGATAGCAGCATTGTTTTACAGTTTGAGCGATACGGTAAAACACAGATATCACAGCTCCATTTCGAAAACGAAACCACTTACTGGGAATATATGGGAAACTCACAAAATGATGGCAATAGCCACATACGCGAGTATTACACTAAACGTTAACGTTGCAACCCATGAAAAAAATCGCCACTTACACCGACACACAAAGAAAAGAAGTGCTTTACTTTGCAATTAATCAAAGCAATGTGGCAAAACCTTTTGTGCTTGGCGGCTATACTAACGATCCCAACTTGCCTCCGATTGCACAAACCGGAGGCGCCAGGTCATTTGGTTTAAGTGAGTTAGATAGTGCTGTTGGCCCTGGAGGACTAAGCTGGCGCGATTTTTTAAGCAAAATAGGATGCAGTTGGGGCATACCTATTATTGAAAAAGCGAAACAGGAAAAGAGCACACACTATGCTTTTAACGCTTTTGACCAAATTGTACGTTAAGCTAAAAACACTAACAAAATCTGATAGTTACTTACAAAATAAATCTTACCTCTCCTATCAAACTCGATTAAAAAAGCCGCACGTGTGACAAAACCACAAGTACTTTGTGCAACAGTTATTTTTAAATTGATAAAACAAATGAACATAAAATAATCAGTTGACAATAAAAAAATATTCTTTAAAATCGCCCAAACTGACCAACCGGTCAGCTTTATTGTTAAGGGTTAAACGTGGATAAACGCGAACAAATTTTAGAAACAGCGATAAAACTATTTGCTGAAAATGGTTTTGAGAAGACGTCTATTTCGACAATCTGCGCAAAAGCTGAAACTTCTAAGGGTTTGGTGTTTCACCACTTTAAAACTAAAGACGAACTGTTGAGGGAAATTTTTGCAAGAATAACTGAAATCATCGGTAATTCTAGTAAAGCGTACAAACAGGAAACAGACCCAGTGAAAAGGTTAATCGCTTTTATTGAGTCTATTTTTTCGGCAATGTCGGTTGATGAGCATAAATACATATATCAGTTAAATTTTAATGTAATGTTTCAACCTTCAACAAGAAGGTTACTTCAAGATTTAATTGAAGAAAGAGCGACAATTTTACAAACCGAAGTTAAGGAAATCTTTGACTTTTTAGGTTATGAATCAAGCAGTATTTTAAGTAAGCTATTTGTTGCTGAAATTGACGGTATTGCATTGAACTACTTGTTTCTTGGCGAAGATTTTGCTTTGCCAGCAGTAAAACAAGTATTTATTGAGAAGTACGTAAAAATGGCCAAATAAAAAAGGCTTTTTACAAACATTATTTATCAAAAATTTTTACACAAAAAACTGACTGCACGGTCAGTCAATTTATTATGGTTAAAGGAGAGCCATCACTTTAAAAGAGGTTAAGCATTATGACGAGAAATAATACCATTCGACAAAATCCACAAGAATCATTTATTTGTGCATCATGTGGTCAAGGAGTTTCGCCAATTATTTATGGTGGTCAGCATAGAAACCATTGCCCATATTGTTTATGTAGTGTGCATATGGATATCAAAGCTGGGGATCGCCGATCAAGTTGTCGCGGAATTATGCAGCCAATAGGCATTCATGTTCAGAAAAATCAAGAATGGTCATTAATTCATAAATGTTCAAAATGTAAGACTATCAGAACCAACAGAGTAGCTGCGGACGATAACGAATTGTTGCTTCTCACGATAGCTGCGGAACCGATTATGTCATTACCATTCCCATCAAAAATGGTCTTAACAAGATTAAAGCAACTTAGTATAGAAAGCGGTAGTAACAATGAACACACATAGCAAGTACAGAGTTATTGAAAAGCATTACGATAGTTATAAAATTCAAACCGAAAGCGGGATTAAATCTGCAATATTAAAAGGCAGTTTTTTACATACTATTAAAAGTAAAGAGTCTCTCCCATGTGTCGGAGATTGGGTGAATGTTGCAAATGAACACTCTCATTATTTAATTAACGGCATTGAGAAAAGACACAGCCTTGTTAGCCGAAAATTCACTGGTAACACTACCGAACAACAGGCAATCGCAGCCAATGTTGATTATGTGTTTATCGTATTGGGTCTTGATCGTGAGCGGCACTATTCTGACCGATTACTTGAACGACTGCTAACAATTGCTTGGAATAGTGGGGCAACCCCTATCGTCATTTTGAATAAGTGCGATTTAAATGACATGGCAAGTTTAATTAAACGACAGTTAGAAACAGTTGCGCTCGATATCAATATCATTATTTGCAGCGCAGAAGATAAAACAGGCATCGACGAAGTTGTATCATATTTGATAAATGGAGCTGTTGGAATGTTTATCGGACCATCAGGTGTTGGTAAATCAACGCTCACAAATACTATTCTCAAAGATAGTATACAGAAAACTAATTCCGGCAGAGATAAAGATAAAAGAGGACGACATACTACTTCAGCATGTTATCTGTTTGAATTAGAAAACGGCGGGTATATTGTTGAATCTTCAGGTATCAAAGAGGTGCAAGCTTGGGCTGAATCAGAAGATATTGAAGCCGTTTTTGGTGAAATTCAAAGTGCATCTAATTTTTGTCATTTTCGAGATTGTTCACATGAAGGTGAGCCGGGCTGCGCAGTTCAACAGGAACTAGAATATGGAAATATAACAGCCGAACGATATGATAGTTACCTGCACTTAAAACAAGAGCAAGCTTTCTTAGAAAGAAGAAGAAATGTTCGAAATAAAAGTGCAGAGCGTCAGCATGACAAAGACTTCACAAAAATGGTTAAGTCTACATTGAGCAAAAAGCAGATATTGCGAGATGCACAACGTTAACCTAAAAAGAAGCGCCCGATACGCTATTGCGGCGCTTTTCATTTTCCTAATCTAATGTCGTTGTTTCTAACCAAAAATTTTCAAATTTTCGCCACTCAAAATGAACTCGTGATTCATAATTGCAATTAATCTATGAGAGTATAGGCTGTAAGTTAAAAAGTATTACTCATAAAAAAGCGCTGAATTATCAGCGCTTTTTAAGAGCTTCTTGTTAAATATTTCCCAATTTAACTATGGGAAGCGTACATTTATTTAAGCTAAAGCTGTTAAATCGCTAGCGCAATATACAACAGCTGTAGCCTAGTTTTTTATGTACAACACAGACGATGCGCTATTGTATTTGTTTTTATAATTACGCTTTACAAATTAGCTTTTCAGCTTGTTTTGTATCGATTTTCTTAAACAGTAAATCCATTGATAGCGAAATACGTTCAGCAGCGTTACCGAACTTACCAAAACCACCACAACCAACAGTATCTACTCTTACGTTACCGATACGATTGTTTTTGTTGTATAAACTAATATCTGCATAACGCATGTAAGTTGTAATATCCCACGCCCAATTCGCTTGATATACAATTGCTTGGTCATACTCAAGTACATAATTTGGCGTTTCTACAACTTCAAATTGGTAACCTTGTTTTGTTAACCAACCAGTAATTGAGTCACGCACGCCATCACGTGTGCGTGTGTCGTCAATTACAGTAACGGTTTTATTGGTTTCAAGTGAAGCTTGCTGTGAGTTTTGAACTACTGTCATACAACCAGAAAGTAGTAACGTAGAAGTAATAGCGACTGCTGATGCTAACTTTTTCATGAATTCAAAATCCTTTGAAATATAGAGAGGGGTGTTTATGGGCTTTTGAATTTTTGCGGGATTAAGTGAGTATTTACTACAAAGCGATGCTAAGTCAGTTTTGTATAAACCTTAGTTTAACCACTACAAAAACTACCAAGAAAGCCGTAAAGACCCTAAAGATTGTTTTTAAAAACACTTTATTAAGATAAAGTAACAGCATGATTTATATCATATTTAACACTACTTATCCCAATAAATTATTAGTTTTATCTCAACAAACGTTAAACAAACTAAAATATGAAAGAGGCGAGAAAACTAAATTGCTAGGTAGGCTTTAACTAAATTGATACTAAAACCCTGAAATATCTGCCACATCACATAATAATACCGTACCAAATATGGCTTTCAGTAAGCACAATTATCAGCAATATTGCACTTGATTACGACCTTGGTTTTTTGCGATATAGAGTGCTTTATCAGCACGTTTAAGCATGGTTTCTAGCGTTTTATCATTTTGATCAAACGTACTCACGCCAATACTTAGAGTGTATCGCACGGTAACATTATCCAATGTTACTTGCTGCTCTGAAATGGCTTGACGTATACGCTCTGCAAGCGAAGTTGCATCATCTTGCGTTGACATAGGCAAAAACACAACAAATTCTTCGCCGCCAATTCGCCCTGTAATATCAGATTCACGGGTAAAATGCCGTAGTATATCTGCTGTGTTTTTTATCACTTCATCGCCCATCGCATGGCCGTAGTTATCGTTGATTAATTTAAATTTATCTAAATCTAATAACAACAGCGCACATGACCCCGGATGGCGCAAATACTGACTAAATAAATGATGGGCAGTTTTAAAAAAACCTCTGCGATTGTATAGCTCTGTAAGTGGATCGGTCACCGCTAGCTTAAGTGCCTTTTGTTTTTGATATTCTAACTGGCATGTACGCTCTTCAACTCGTTGTTCTAGTAATCGAGTTAATTCTTCTTGCTCATCTTGCCTTTGGTTAAACACAGCTTGCACCAATAGCACCACGGCAAAAATAAACAAAAAGAAAAACTGTAAAGTGATTTCCGCACTGGCAGCATGATGTTGATAAAAATAGCCCAAACCTTGGTTACTACCAATCCAAGCAAGACAAAACACCAACATATTCATGCAGCTAGTTAAGGTTGATGACAATCGCATGGCACAGTATAAAAGCGGGAATAATAACAAAGACGGCTGTAAAATAGGTAAATCGAAATGGGTATAACCAGGGCCAAAAATTAAATAACAGCATAACACTGTAATGGCGGTTATTAGCAAAGACTGCGTAACATTTTGGATCGTCATTTTATGCGGCCAGCGTCGCCATAAAAAATAAAGTGCAGGGCTTATCGCAATTGCAGCAAGCGCGTTACTAATGCTCCAATTTAATACACCAAAAAATAAACCGTCAAACCACTCAAGCCCAAGTACATAATAAATGCCCACACCAAAAATAGCCGAAACCATGCCCATTGCGGCGCAGGCAAAAATAAACGTACCAGCCACATTTTCGACTCTTTTTAATGGATTATGTAACACAATTTGCTTGTACATAATATTAAATGCACACAGCGCCGCTAGCGTATTTCCTGTTGATGTAGCCAAGTTTATAACAAGATGATTAAACGAGAATGGATCTAAATTATTGAGATAAAAATGGTAAAACACCGACAGTATGGAACCCGCGGCAACGCCGAGCCATGCCTTACGGCCAAATAAAGTAACTGCAGCAAGCGCGACCCCCGCAGGTGGCCATGTAGACAAAGTTTGCAGTGCTTGCATCGTAAAAATAGCAAACAGCAAGTATATGCAGCAGGTAATTAGATTAAATTGCCAAGGCTTTAATACTATTTTCATATTCTTGTTATCTAGCTCAAGTGGGCTGAGCTAAATGCATCTCCCCTTGGACAACATAGAGCGTGTTGACCTTTACGATCTAAGTTCTATTCAAATGTTTAAAATCCATAATGAGTGTTACGCTTGCGGGTTTCCAAAATACGTGTGTTAGCCTTACAGAATAGCTTTGTGCTTATTGCTCAGCTAGTACCATATTCTTAATTTTTGTCGCTTTTTCAAAATGATCAAGTTTATGTGTTTCAATCCACCACGTAGCGGCTTCCATTAAACGTTCAGGATCGTCGTTTTTATTGGCAAAAAACGCGTAAAATGACACGCCTACGTTATCGCCTTTCGCTGCAATTTTTTTATCGCATACTGAAATTATCTTTTGCCTAAGTTCCGCTCTCATTAATACATCTTCCTATTTATCGTTTAAAAACCAAGTTAAGCTGCACAAGCTGTAAACCCCGTTTACAGCTCTAATGTTAATTTTGGCCATTTTTCTAGCCACTTTTTGTTATTAAGTCGTGTTAAAAAAATAGCTTTTTCACGTTTGGGATTATACCGCAGGGTTAAATTAAATAACGACTCAAAACCAAACCCCGAGATAAAGGTAAGCTGATTCATATGGTTTAGTTTCACCGCAACGGCGGTTTCTTTTTCAGGCCAGTAACGCATCGCATCCACCAAACAACTGTAAGGGTTATCGTGATTTTTTATGTGAATTAACGCCTGATTTTTTACTTGCCAATTTACGTTTGGCATTAACTTAACTAAGCTTGCTTGATGATGTTTTGCAATATTGTGGTCTGTCTCGTTTTGGTCAAAGTAAATAACATCAACGTCATTTAAACCGCTTAATTTAGTTTTCCCATGAAGTTTGTCCCACACCAAGTTACGTAAAAAACCAGCCGCAATATACGCACTTGGTATATTAAGTTGGCGTACCGCATTAAGTGCTGACATCCGAAGTGGGTCGTCTAACACATCGCGTTCAAGCACGTGCTGATAACTATGATCACGAGGCCTTCGCATCAAATACTCAGCACAGTCTTCACCTACAACTTGAAAACCCAACTTCAAATACAACCCATATGCCGGGTTTTGTTTGATTACACTCAGCGCCACATCGAGCTGCTGCACTTTGGCGTTTTCAATCATTAACGCCATAACTTGGCTACCAAGTTGCTTATTTTGAAAATCAGGGTGGATTTGTAATTGATAAATGTAACAACACCCAGTTTCAAGCTGATTAGCAAATTTGACCATACCAACAATACTGCCATCGAAAACAATTAAGTGCGTTGCAGCAAATTGATAATTAACACGCGCTAAATGATCTTGCTCCGAACACGGCATACCCGCCTCAAGCAAATAGCTGTGCATGGTTAATTTTCGCAGCGATACTAAATAGTCAACGTCGCTTTGAGTTGCTTTTTGTAGGCTAATCATTTGAATTTGCTGTGCCGTAGGCGTTTGGATGCTGCAACCCATCATCGCCAATCTCATCCCACGACGCTTTTGAATCAACCCAAATATGATGTCGTACTTTAAACTGCTCAGCACCATGAGTGATGAGCCCTACCGGAATAAACTTTCGTTCACTGTCGTTATCGCCCGGTAATTTAGAGCCACACACAGCGCAAAACCACGTTTGCCAGTCGCTGTTTGGTTTTTTCCACGTTGCGATATGGTCTGCTCCGCTTTGCCATTTAAAGTCGGTATTAGCAACCACCAGCACACCAATACCATTTGTGCCTGTCGCCTTGCGGCAAATCGAACAGTGACACATGTAAATGTCTTTTACATCACGGGTTATTTCAAACTGCACCGCATTGCAATTACATGCCCCTTTAATCATCGCAACGACCTCAATCTGTGTTTTATCGTAATTATTTTCACTTTAAAGTAATTTAGGTAATGATCCTAGGGTCTGTTAATTTATCAAATTCAGCAGACCCAAAGCATACGGATAGAAACAACATAAAACAGGAACCCAGATGAAACGCTTTTTTCAGCTATTTTTAATATGTGTCGTATTTTTCGCAACAACCATTGAGGCACAAGCTCAACGTATCACTACAGCGTCTAGCACGCTAAATGAAGACAGAACAATCCAAGTATTACTGCCTGAAAGCTATGCGGCAAACCCCAATGCTACGTATCCCGTAATTTACTTGCTTGATGGCGACTACAATTTTAACGCGGTATCTGGCATGTTAGATATGCTCGCCAATAAAGGCGAACTGATTCCAAATGTGATTTTGGTGGCAATTGCTGATAAAGGCACTCAGTCATACCGTAGCTATATGACACCTAGCTTTAACGAGCAAAAAACGCCCGACAATGCGACAAAATTTGCCACCTATTTAGCCGAAGAAGTAAAACCTTATATTAGTAAACACTACCGCACAGCAAATAATCATATTTTGGTGGGTCAGTCGATTGGCGGGCTGTTTGTACTCAATACGTTAATTGAAAAGCCCAATAGTTTTAATCATTATATTGCGATTAGCCCGTCTGTTTGGGTTGGCGATAACGCCATCGTTAAAAAAGCCAACAACCAATTAAAGCAACAAAACGATACGCCAATTTCGCTTCATTTAGCCCTTGGCGATGAAACCCGCATGGGGCAATATGATTTTATTAATTATTTGGACTTAAACCCTAGCGCTAATCTAACGTGGCAATTTACCCATTATCCAGATGAAAATCATAACTCTGTAGGTTTAATTGCATTACGAAATAGTTTAAAAACGATTTTCAAAGGTTGGCACATCAATGAGCGTGAACTTGCAACAAAAGCGCCGCAGTCAACCATCGAGCATTATGCTGCTTTACAAGAGAAATGGCAGCTAAAACAAGCAATGCCCAATAGTGTCGCGCAAAGTTTAATGCGCTATCACTACCGCAATCAATTAGTTGATAACGTGCCTGATTTTATCGCATCAGCAATTGATATTTTGCCACAATCAAGTCAAGTTTTAGTAGCGAAACAAGCAAGTTACGCCGGTCATTTTGATTCGCCAAAGGCAGCGTTACGTATTCTAAAAGAAAGTGAAAGTCAGCATGGTGAATCAATAAGTCATTTAAAAGCAATTGCTGGCGTTTACGAACAACTCGGCGATAGTAAAAATGCGCAGCAATATTACAAAAAAGCCCTCTCGGTTGCGAAAAATCAAAACGCACAGCAATGGCAACTTAATATTTTGGCTGCAAAAATTAACTAGCCAGGCCTTTTGCTTAAAGGTTCGTTAACGATTAAAACTTGATAGATAAAATAGCTTCGTCACATTCCGCATATTGAGATTGGAAAAGTGACCACCTTATTAAGCGCCAAATTGGCGCTTTTTATTTGCGCTTTTATTGGCTCCCAGTCAATAACTAGATTTCACGTTAATTTGAATTACACTCAAAGAATGAAACTTAGCCAACTCCAATAAAATGGCAATTGAACACGGAACTTTCTCACTTACATTATTACCCAACAATATCATCGTGGCCGATGCAAAAGGGCCATGGAACATTGAAGCCGTTGATCATTACCATAACGACGTAGCTGCTATAGTAAATGGATTTGCCGGAAGCCCATGGCATCATATTGCGATTCTTCGTTGTGAAACGGTATTTATTCCACAAGTTATCGCACGACTTGAACAACATTTTTTGTGGCGCAAACAAAATAATGTACAGTCAGACACCACCATACTTACCGATAGCTTTAGCAAAAACATCTCTAAGCAACAAATAACACAAATCTTCGAAAAACTTGAAATGACGCATTTTTTTGCGAGCGATTTAGATACTGCACTACAGCAAATAGCAAAGCTAAAAGCTGTAACGAAAAATTAAGTACTTAATAATCAACTAACTAATTAAATAAATTAGCCAATCCATACATTCAATTTAAAAAACGCTTGTTATATCTACACATGTAGAGATAAGATATATCTACATTTGTAGATATAGAGAGATCTGATGGCACTTTCTAATTTTGAACTAGAAGTGATGCAACTTTTTTGGCACCACAAAGAGGCCAGTGCACCTGAAATTCATAAGCAAATCGCAAATACACGCGACGTAAAGTACAGCACCGTTAAAACGATTATCGACCGACTAGAAAAAAAGGGCAGTTTAAAGCGCAGCAAAACCCAAGGACGTACTATTTTTTACGCACCTACTACAGAAAAACAAAGCGTTAGCGTGCCGCTGATTAAAGACTTTATAAACAAAGTGTTCCTCGGTAAAAGCCGACCATTAGCGGCGCATATTTTAGAGCAAGAAGCGCTTTCAATGGACGATCTTGAATACTTAGAGTCGGTGCTTAAAGAACGTAAAAAGGACTTACAAAAATGATGTTTTACTTGCTGATCAACATAGGCATTTCGGTACTTGTGCTGAGCTTATTAGCATTTGGTAACGGGTCAAATAAAGCAAACTATCGCTTATCGGTATTTGCGCTTGTTACTTGGTGTATTCCCTACCCTATGCTCGCTAAATTACTACCAGCAGATGCATTGGTTAATCCAATTATTCTGTCGCAAACATTCAGCACAATAACCGCGCAGCAAACACGTCTTAATACTCATTTTATTGATTATCAGCAACTCAATTTAATGCTATTGCTTAGCTGTGTGTTGTTGGGTGGCGTGATATTTAGCACACGCTTGATACGACAGTTAAAAACACACGCACGCATTATTAATAGCGCATCATTTAGCTATTGCGACACCTTATCTAAGCAACATGCAGTGCCCGTTTACCGCGCTGAAAACGTGCCTAGTGGTATGCTTATGGGAGTTTTTAACAGCAAAATAGTGCTATCGAGCTCCATCACGCAAGCCAACCAAATCGCGCTTATTGTTAACCACGAAAAAACACACAAAGTACGTAACGATAACTTACGTTTGCTGTTCTTAACCTTAGTGGAGAGTTTGTTGTGGTGGAATCCTCTGGTTAAAAAGCTGAGCAAACAAACACGCTTTTATATTGAAGCCCTGTGTGATGAACAATGCGCACAACATTATGGCCATAAAGCATATCAGGCTGATTTTGCCGAGTTAATTTTACATCAACACCAAAGCCAGCAGCTCACTTTAAACTGCACGGCAACCTCAACTAAAAACAATAACATTCAACGACTAAAACGTCTCAAGGAACAAAGAGAAATGACTTTAAAAAACAAACTTACCTATACCATGTCGGTTACAGCGGCACTATTGTTAATAACATGGCACACACTTGCGCTAGCTGCACCAAACAGCGCTAACACTAAAAGTGAGCAAGGTGCTTTTGTAAATTTTGAAATTAACGTGACCGAACGCACGAGTGATCAAGCGATAAACACACACACGTCACAAATGACAATGTGGGTACATTTTAACGAAAAAGCAGCGTTTAATATTAGCGACAAATTTCATTTTAACTTTGTGGTATCTGAGAATAATGACGTTGCTGAAGTAGAAATGGCCATTTTAGAAGTAAGCGACGCGGGCGAAGAAATTGTAGCGCAACCAAAGCTCATTGTTGCATTCGACCAAGAATCAAAAATTGAAATTGATAATTACCAATTAAGTAACCACGCGTATTCTATTGCGTTTACACCAAGCCGAGGGCAAAAACCGGAATAAAACAGCTAGGTCTATTTATCAACTTAGAGCGTAGATAAATAGGCCTGTTGAGTCTTTGTGAAAAGTAAAACTAGCTTCGCTATTACGCCAATACAAACTTAAATCCAGCGAATAACGTACCTTAAAATCACACATAATTAGTCTTTTTTAGATACATTTTTCAAGCTAAAGCTCAGCGCAAATGCAATGCCACTAAAAAGCGCAAACGCTAACATCACCGCAAAAATTGAAAACTGCGCTAGTGCCCCGCTTAATAGGCCAATTAGTAACAGCACCACACCAATTAAACTATTACTGACCGAAACATAGTCAGTTCGTTTATTACCACCCGCCATATCGACCAAATATGTTTTTCGTGCTTGGCGCACACCTTCATGCACTACAAGTAGTACAAAAAACAAAGCAAGGTAAGGGGAAATACTGTCAACTTCAAACCAAATAAACAGTGCACTAAGCAAACAAATAATCGTATTTAAACTTGCGGTAAATGCCATTAGCCCTTTACTGTTCTTGTCTGCCAATTTACCCCAGATTCGACCACTAATAAGGCTTGCTATACCACCAAGTACAATTAAACTGGCTAACGAAACATAAGAAGAACTGGCTTGCTGCTCTGCCATTAAAACCAAGTAAGGAGCCGCTAAACCAGAGCTTATCATCAGGCTTCGTACCCACACAAAACGAGCAAAACCAATATCTTGCTTAAGTAGTTTTAAGTTATTTTTTGCAACCTCGAGCGCACTTTTGTCGTCGCTCTTATCGCCCTCATATTCTTTAATAAGCGCACAACTAAATGCACTTAATAAAAAACACACAGCGGCCAGCGCAAGTAAAGTAATCGACCCATCTTGTTCGCTTGAGCGCAGATATAACGCACCACCAAACACAATTGTAATTGCACCCGCAATGCTGGCGGCGGTACCACTTAATTTGCCACGTTTACTTTTATCAATGGTTTTACCCATCACATCTTTATTTGCGATAGAGGAAATAGCGCGTGCCAAACTAAATAGAATGGTTAAAACAACAATAGCGATACCAGCCACAGTGCCACTCAAACTTATTGCCGCAAACAGCAAAGCAAGTACCGCAATAGCCTGTAATACCGCGCCATAAACAAGATATTGCTTACGCGTTGCTTGGCGGCGAATATGCGCACCCAATACAATTTGTGGCAACATCGCGCCCGATTCACGTATTGGCACAAGCAGTGAGGTTAGAAAGATTGGCGCACCTGTGGTTGCCATTAACCAAGGCAACACCACTTTAGCGCTGGCGAGTGAATCGGCGATTTTGCTTAATACCAGCGACACAACAAACAACAGGTAATTACCGTTTTGCGCCTGACAGGCGTTATCGTCAAGTTCGTTACACTTGGACGAATTACTGCCGATGCGATTATGGAAACGCTCTACCCATTTTGAAAAATGCGTCATAAATCCTTAGAAATTCCGTTTTAATTAAGCTTATTACTACGAAAATATATACTATTTAGATCAGATACTTAACCTTTAGACTAGTTATTAAGCAAAGCAACTGATGCAATTAATTAAAACGGCAATCGCAAAACCTTTGCAAACACATTAACTAAATCTGTCGCTAAAACTCGCTTACTACGGCAAGTTCAAATTATGTCATATTATTTCGGCAAGCCGTTAAAACAAGGTGTGTGCGCAATATAATTAAACCAAGGCGCGCGGCTTTTAACAAAAATTTGCGCACTTGGAGACATGGGCACATCGGTATCTAAACTGCCAGCAGGGACCACAACACAATTTAAATCGTGATCGTGTGTTGGCAATGGCGAACCGCAATCGGTGCAAAAACTTTTAACATGCCGAGTGTTTAAATGTTGATAACGTTTTACCTGTGCCAGCCCTTGCAGCCAGTCTATCTGCGCATTAAATGCAAATAAATTGGCACCATGAGCGGTACCGGTTCCCTTTTTACAGCGCGCACAGTGACACAAATAAAATGCATTGAAACTACCGGTTACCGCATACTTAACTGCGCCACATAAACATGAACCTTGATGCTGCATACGCGTTTCTCCTAGCCGCTCTCTTTAGACTTACAATCAGCGTTCTCTATTTGCCATTGGGTGTTCAGCGTTTAATTGTAGTAAATCCCAACGATTTCCGTACAAGTCCTCAAATACGGCGACGGTGCCATAAGGCTGCTGTTGTGGCTCACGAATAAACGACACCCCAACCGATTTCATATGCTCATAATCGCGCCAAAAATCATCGGTATTCAAAAATAGAAAAACGCGCCCACCCGCTTGATTACCAATAAACGCATGCTGCTCAGGTTTTGATGCCTTTGCTAATAACAGTGCCGTACCGGTAGAGTTTGGTGGTGCCACAACAACCCAGCGTTTATCTTGTTCTGTCTGATAAGTGTCTTCTATCAATTCAAACTTAAGCTTATTTACATAAAAATCGATTGCTTCATCATAGTCTTTTACGACCAGTGCAATATTTACAATATTCTGTTTCATCACTTTTCACTTTTGCGGTTTTAGCTCAGATTATTTAGTTTAACGACAAAGCGCCAGCCAGTTAACTTAAAACAACAAAAGCGGCTAAAAAGCCGCTTTTGTTTGCTAAATGTCTTATCACCTTTCTCGATTAATAAACTCAAACAAGGTTTGCGTTTGTGCAAATGTTAGGTCCACTAAACACTGCTCTGTCAGTAGCGAATGTAATTGTTTCGCCGAGGTAATGGTAAATACCTCTTGCTGGTTATGTGCATCATCAAAAAAAGTAACTTGGTTATTCCTAATTAAAATGCGCTCGTTATCCATTATTCGTGATACCACTAGATTATTCACAAATGCCGCTTTTTCATGTTGCGAGCTATAAAAATGGCCAATATTGCAATCCATCTCGGTGAATTCACTTAAATCAAAACGATAAAGTGTGATCGGTTGGTCATTATTAGGCGCTAACGCCAAGCGATACGCTTGCTCGCCAGTTTGTTCAAGGCTATACCGACCATTTGGCGCATCAATCGTTGTAGTTTTTAATGGCACAATAAAGCGCGGGTTAAGCACGCCAAAGCCCACATCTACAATGTATTGTTTCCCTTGATACTCTAATAAAGTAACACGGTGCAAGCGGCCATTTTGCTCATTACCATCAAGTAAAACCCGTGTTATAAGTGGCCTAACCGTAAAACCAAGCGCTTTTAAGGCAAGGTAAAATACCTTGTTGTGTTCAAAACAATATCCGCCTCGTCGATTTGTTACTACACGGTCAAACAATGCTTCAGGTTCAAGTGATAAGTTTTCTTTTAAAATGACATTGGCGCTATTAAAAGGGAATGTCGCTATATGCGCTTTATAAAGCGCCGAAATAAGCGCTAGTCCTTGCAGTTGTGGTGCCACATTGAGCTGATTTAAATAATCTTGTACGTATTGTTCCATCAGTGTACACCTACTTATTTAGTGCCACGTTAAATTGCGCTAACACGGTGTTATCTAGCGAAAAACCGTCACGACAACTAGCATGTAGTTTCGCTGTGTACTGAATATCAAAATAATTAAACACTTTTGCGAAAAAGCCATCAAAAATAGGGCATAGCTCATCACTTGCCGATGTGGCCAAAACAAAGGCCTTTTTATTAGCAAACGCACGGGCTTTTGGTTTGAGTGATTGTACGTCTGTTAGCTCAGTGATCCGATCGATCAATTGTTTAATCGGGGCGGTAGGTGCATGCCAATACACTGGCGATGCAAAAATTAATTTATCGGCCGCTAAAATTCGCTCAACCAAGGCATAAAAATCGTCTTCTGGGTATTCATTTTGATAGTTGTATGGCGAGATCTGTAACGAGTCGATGTCGATCACATCCAATTGATGGTATTTCGCGACTTGCTCAATTAGTTTTGCTGTATTGCCTTGTTTATTTGCACTTGAAAATAACACTAACTTTTTCATCAGTTTAAAGTCCTTTTGCCAAAATTGTGCAGGTACTTTAAAAGCTCAAGTTGGGTTGAGGTAAAGCGTTTTTTTAAACTTTTTTATTTATCAAAAGCGAAAAAATCATAAATTACTTTTTAACAGTAACTTTTGATAGCGCAGCGGTGTTGTCGAAAACCACTTTTTAAACGCATGCGTAAACGATGATTGTTCTTGAAAGCCAAGCTCGTAGGCGGTTTCAGCAATTGTGTGCTGAGTTAGTAAAAAATCGACTCGCGATTTTCGCTCATCTGTTAATAATTCAATAAAGTTAGTATTTTGCTGTTTTAGTTTGCGCTGCAAAGTTCTTGGACTCATAAACAAAGCAGCTGCGATCCGATTTTGATCACAGTGTTTTAAGCTGCTTTTTGCTTTTAGCAGCAATATCACCTGCTCTTTTATATTTTCATTGGGTTGGCGTGCTTGTAGCTCTTTTTCAGATACTTGTATTAAGGCCTGAAACATTGCCTTGTTTTCACTTGTAAAGGGGATTGACAGTAACGCTTTAGAAAAAACGATGCTGTTTTTAATTGCGTTTATTGTCACATTACAATTAAACCAACTACTTAGCGTAAGCCGCTCATTATGGCTTAATTTAAAAGTAAACGTAATTTCATCAGGTTGATAGTGCTCACCAAGAATTTTGCGTACAGTGGCAACCCAAGCAGTGGTGTTTCTTAGCACCATTTGCTTACAATCGTCACTTTTAACATGCCAGTCTAGCTGAACTTGTTGATCTAAATGGCTCACTTTAGTTTCGCCAATATCCGCAACTAGCGAATCAAAACGAATAAGCGCCTCAATCGCTTGTTCTAGATTTTCACAGCTTTCAACCAAATAACCGAGCACACCATAATCTTTGGCTTGAATGCGTTTACCTAGTTCAAAACCAAATAAGCTTTGCTCACTTAAAAGCGCGCCGCAATTGAGCAAATCAATATAATGCTCCATTGTTACTTGGTGCGCGCTATCGCTATTACTCAGCGCAACACTTGCGTTATGCGCTGGTGGCTCTATGCCTAAATCATGTAAGTAGTGTAAAACGCTTTGCAAATACGCAATTGAAACCGATGCCATAATATTGTCGTAAAATAACAAAAACTATGACGTATTAGCGCAAGATAAACAGCTAAAGTCAAATTATGCTGCTAACAGGTGTTCATTAGCGTCATTTTTTATGATTTCTGTTCAATATCAAAAAACAATACAGGCCTCGCCAGATCAAATTTTTACTAAGTTGATTGATCACGAAAACCTTAATCAGTTTTTCAATGCGTCGTTCAAGGTTGTTAAGCCACAAAATAACAATGAGCCAATAGGTGGAAAAGGCTGCGTAAGGCAAATAAGCCTGTTGGGTATTACGTTTTTAGAAGAAATTATCCATGCCAGTGAACGTGAGATCCGTTATCGCGTATTAAACGACTTTCCTGTGAAAGATCATTTGGGCGTTATTACCTTGCTACCACATGGCGAGCACACAACCGTAACTTACACCATACAATGCAATTCACCTTGGTATTTACCTGGTGTTTTATTGCGCCGCATTTTGGCCAACGACATTCGCAATTGCCTTGATAAATTAGGAGCATATTATGATCCCAGTTGAACTTATTTTACTGGGGTTGAGCCCCGTTTTTATTATTTGTGTCGCGTTGGAGTTTAAAAAAGCGCGACAACACTACAATATAAAAGACAGCATTAATAACACCTTGCTGGCGCTGTTACACCAAGCATCAGATGCCGTGATATTACTGTTGTTAATGCCAATATTTTTATGGCTACATCAGTATGCTTTATTCGACATTAAACTCACCTTCACATCCTTGTTATTTGGTTTTATTTTACAGGACTTTTTGTATTACTGGTTTCATCGTGCATCCCACAATATTCATTGGTTTTGGCTGGCTCATGTTGTACATCACAGTTCAACCCACATGAATTTTACTACGGCATTTAGACAAAGCATTTTATATCCGATTGTTGGCATGTGGCTATTCTGGTTGCCGATGATTTTAATTGGCTTTTCACCGAGTTTAGTGTTCGCAATTGTGGCAATTAATTTGGCATATCAGTTTTTTGTTCATACTCAAGTGATAGGTAATTTAGGCTGGTTTGAAAAGGTATTTAACACACCGACCCATCATCGTATTCACCACGCCACTAACAGGCCGTACATCGATAAAAATTACGCTGGTGTATTAATTATTTGGGATAAACTATTTGGCACATTTGCACCAGAAGATAAGGCAATTACCATTAAATATGGCATTGTTGGTGAATTACCAAAAGACAACCCACTGAGCGCGAACTTTAAGCAATTAGGTGTTTTAAGAAAGCAGTTAAAGCAAGCTAACACCCTGCGAGCAAAGCTCAGCGCATTATTTGGGTATCCTAGTCACTAGTTAAGGTTAGTCGAATAAAGACGGGTGTATTTTGATACAATACGCGCTATCACACCACGCTCTGTAAGCGCATCGATAGCGGCATTGAGTTTGGGTAACAAATGCTGCTTTTGTTTATTGAGGCGTAATCTCAGTAACCCTTCAGTATGTAGCTTTTGGAAATCGAGATTTACATCGTAACGTTTACCCCAATAACTCGCCGTTAAATCGCCAATAAGAATGCGCGAAACACGCGCTTTTTTAAGTGCTAACACCAATTCTCTTTCTGATTTAAAATCAATGCGATTAAACAAGCTATCATCGTAGTAATAGTAACCCAGCACGGTGCCGATATTGTCGTGATTTAAGTGCGCAGTTTTATCCGCATCTTTTAACCCAACAAAATATTCTTTTACGGTAAACAAGGGCTTTGATAATACAAATTCAGGGCCAACTTCTTGGTTTGGAAACCATTCAGCACACACAGTATCAAAGTCGAGTTTGCCTTCTAATAATGCTTGGTTGGTACGCTTGGGCGGTAAATTAAGCTGCACGCCTTCGATTTTTGCCTCTACAAGAATAAGCGGAATAAGCTCACCAAGAATGCCTGGCGTTGCTTTATCGGGCATGTAGTAAGGCACCCAGTTGTTAGAACCAGACATGTTGTAACGCAAGCTGTTTTGCTCCGCAAACGCTGAAAACGTAAGCAAACTCAATGTAAGCAGTAAAATCCGTATCAAAATGCCTCCAATCTCCTTACCATCGATAACTCAAAACAACAAAAGCGATAAATATTAACAACCTATCGTTAAGCTTAGCGTAAATAAGCCTAACTGCGTAAATAAAATTAAACGATAATGAATATAAAATCGATCCATTTAGCCATAAAAAAAGGCCCATATTTAGGCCTTTAATGTATTTCTATGGTGATAAAAAACACCGCTTATTTGCGAGCGTCTTTTAATAAATCAGCCACTAAGAAGCCAAGCTCAAGTACCTGATCGGCGTTTAGACGCGGATCACACTGAGTGCGATAACGCTGTGCCAAGTCTTCTTCACATAAACCATATGCACCACCGGTACATTCCGTTACGTGTTGGCCTGTCATTTCTAGGTGAATACCACCTGGGTATGAACCTTCAGCTTTATGAACCGCAAAGAACTGGCTGATTTCACGCATAATATTATCAAAGCTACGCGTTTTATAACCATTGCTGGCTTTTTCAGTATTACCGTGCATTGGATCTGAACTCCAAATCACCTTACGCCCTTCTTGTTGTACTTTACGTACCAACGCAGGTAGTTTTTCAGGTAATACGTCCGCACCCATGCGTGTAATAAGCGTTAGGCGACCAGGGATGTTATCTGGGTTTACTGCATCAATTAAACGGATCAGTTCGTCAGGATCCATGCCAGGGCCCACTTTCACACCGATTGGGTTTTTAATGCCACGGAAGAACTCAATATGAGCGTGATCTAACTGACGTGTACGCTCACCAATCCATACAAAGTGCGCAGAACAATCGTACCAATCACCCGATAAGTGATCGCGACGTGTTAATGCTTCTTCATATCCAAGCAGTAGTGCTTCGTGCGATGTAAACAATTCAGTTTCGCGAATATTTGCAGAGTTACCTGATGTAATACCGCACACTTCCATAAACTGCAGTGCATCTTGAATGCGATCAGCAAGCTCTTGGTATTTGTTTTTAAGTGGGTTTGCCGCAACAAAACTCATATTCCAACGGTTTACTTGATGTAAATCTGCTAAACCACCTTGAGCAAATGCGCGTAACAAGTTTAATGTTGCCGCACTGTGATGATACGCCTGCATTAAACGCTGCGGATCAGGAATACGTGCATCTTCTGTAAATTCGAAACTATTAACGATATCACCGCGATAAGACGGTAGGCTAACGCCATCAATCGTTTCAAGATCAGCTGAACGCGGTTTAGCGTATTGACCAGCCATGCGCGCAATTTTAACAACAGGGCACTTACCGCCGTAAGTTAAAACAACCGCCATTTGCATAAGCGTTTTAAACGTATCGCGAATGCTCGCCGCGTTAAACTCTGAAAAGCTTTCTGCGCAGTCACCACCTTGTAGTAAGAAGGCTTTACCTTCGCACACATTCTCAAGATACTTAAATAAACTACGAGTTTCTTCTGCAAACACCAGTGGTGGTGCTGAATTTAACTGTGCTTCTACGTTTGATAATTGTTCAGCGTCTCTGTAATTCGGCTGTTGTTGAATAGGGAGATCTCTCCAGCTATTCGGGCTCCAAGGTTTCACTACATTTTTCCTCATTCCAATATAACCTCAGTTCCGAATTTACAGGGCTAAAATTAAATTTCAAGTGATAATTTGTTTAGTTCCATGATATTTGGTAATAAGCATTATTTTCATAACTTATTTGCGATGAATTAAGGCCAAAACAATCAACAAGATTCGAAATTTTAATATCTCGACCTGCTTTAAATTCGCCTATTAGCGAACCTTTTTTCATTAATAAACAGGGGTTTTGCGATTTTAAGGCGAAATTCACCTCATGATGAGAAGATAAAACACAAATTCGACTGCTAATATGTTCTAAGTAATCGATTAACCATAACGTATGTTTAA
This sequence comes from Pseudoalteromonas sp. NS-SX12, assembly GCF_057367955.1. Taxonomy (NCBI): domain Bacteria; kingdom Pseudomonadati; phylum Pseudomonadota; class Gammaproteobacteria; order Alteromonadales; family Pseudoalteromonadaceae; genus Pseudoalteromonas; species Pseudoalteromonas sp. NS-SX12. The sequence continues at coordinate 1,006,722 of NZ_CM170635.1, forward strand.
TATCTAACCCGGTGAAAGGCTCATCCAACAATAATAAGTTAGCCTGAGGCTTTAGTTTTTCATCGCAACCAAGCAAGGTAGCCGTTAGATAACAGCGCTGACGTTCGCCGCCGGATAAAAACTGCAGCGGTTTTTCAAGTAAATCGGCCACTTCTAAGCCACCCACTACCGCATTGTTTTCAAGTAGCACTTTTAAACTCTCTATCTCGCTATCAAAACAAATTGCCAGCATTTCATAACCAGTAATTGAAAAATGAGCTTGGTTTTGCTGAGTTAAGTACGCCCGCTTTTGCGCTAATTGTTGAAGCGATAACGAGGAGTAGCAACTTCCGGAAATAGTAATCGCACCATAAACCTCGCTGTAGAGGCCTGCAATACAATCAAGTAAGGTTGATTTTCCCGCCCCATTTGCACCTAGTAAATGATAAAAGCCAGGGCTTAGCGACAACTCAGATACCTGAACCGTAAAACCATTAAACGGGTTTAACAATAAATCGCTAATGCTTAAACTGATAGGCGCTGTCATTACATATGGTTCCTATGCGCAAAGTGCTTAAACAACACCAAAATAAATAACGGACCACCAAGTGTTGCACTTACTAGCGCCAAAGGTAAGTTAGTACTCATTAGCGAACGAGATAAAAACTCGATAAACACCATAGTCGTAGCGCCAACGAAGCATAGTTTAGTGATTAAATGCTTGTTGTCATTTCCGAAAATCATGCGGCATGCATGGGGAACCAGCAAGCCTAAAAATGCCACAATACCACCTAGCGATACCGCAATTGCCGTTAATAAAGCAGCAACCGACAAGCACTCTAAGCGCAAGCGTTTTACGTCGATACCATGCAATTGTGCATTTCTATCGCCGAGATAGACAAAATTAAGTGTGCGACTGCGACGCTTTAATAAAGAAACAATTACACCAGTTGCTGCAAGTGTTACCAGTGCGCTGGTCATAGTGACATGTTCAAAACTACCGAGCATCCATACACTAAAAATGCGTAACTGATCGTTATCTGAATAAAAAATAAACCAACTAGAAATCGCTGATGTAATAGTGGTGATACAAATACCTGCCAAGATAATTGCGAGGCTGGCATAATTTCCAAGCTTTTTCGCGATCAAAAAGATCACACTTATTGCCAATGCTGCACCGCATAGGGCAAATAAAAACATGTAGAACACACTAAAATCAAAGGCACTTGATATCAACCCCGCCGCACCTAAGATAACAGCAAGCGATGCGATACCTGAAATGCCAAGTAAACTGGGTTCAGCAAGCGGATTAGCTAACAGTAACTGAAACAAATGCCCAGCAATCGCCAAACAGATCCCTACTGTTATAGCAGTAATAATTTTTGCTAAACGTAAATCAAATAAAATCACTTTATCGATTTCGCTTAGCTGCCAAGGCAGAATAGTTTTACCGCCATTGAGCCCAATAAAAAGGCTCAATAAAATAGCAATAAACCCAACACCGTACGTAAAAATAGCGTGTTTGCGCATGAAACAATTTAACTGATTGGTAATACTGCGTTTATATCAGAAAATGGCGCATAAAGCTTGTGCTTGTCGGCAACAGTAAATACCATCAAACACTCAATATCGCTAGAGATCAAAGAATGAATAAACGTTTTTTACTGCGCAGCCACTTTGATAAGTGCACTCAACTAATTGAACAATTACAACACGCGTTAGTTAATTCAGATCTCGCATTTTGTAATTATTATCAACTGCCAAAAGTCAAAGAAGCGGAAAACCACCGTCCTCCCTCTGAAATTCCCGTCACTCCTTTTGAGGGATTAGATGCGCTCAATAAAAGTTGCTCGGCATTTAAAGATGTATTTAAACAGCCCGAGTTAAGCGGAAAATTATTGACTCGTCATCCTGGGGTGATTGGTATTAAAGGGGATGCTCCCGAAATACGAGCACTTATTAGCGCAATTAATCAAGAAAAACAGAATTTTAAGCAAATTGTATTATCAGAAAAAAGCAAAGACGCCCGTTTTGAACTGGTTCACAGTGCAATTCCCAACTTGATCACCCTAGCGTTTTATCGTCAGATCTTTTGTGAAAGCCGCAGCGCGTATTCAGTGCGATTTACTTGGATGCATAAACATTCGATTCAACACTTAAGCGCAAAACAGGCACTTACCTTTTTACAGCAAAACCAAAGCCATAAACCAATAATCACGCAAGATAAAGCAACATGGCAAGCAATGGTTGAACAAGAAAAACAACGGATAGTAGGTTTAAGTGAAAATAAAAAGCTACGTATTCGTCGCCCTATTCGGGTGTCACCCCAAGTAAACGTGCGATTTAGCGCCAGCGATCGCTATCATGTTAGTGCAGCACTGCCGTTTATTTTATTTAACGCTGACAAGGTTACAAAAATTGGCAAGCTTAGCGATTATGCTAAAAAGCCAGATACACGCGCAAAAAAAAGTCGCTACCTAATTGAGCGACTTTTCTTAGAAACACCGTAAAAGCGTTTAATCTTCAACGATTTGTACAATATCTTCTTCGTTGTCAATGACAATAGCGTCATCGGCGATGCGTTTACCACTTTGAATTTCCAAGCGTTTCTTCTGTTTGTTCAGGCTCAGCATTTCTTCACAGAAATCATCTGTTGGAAACATTTCATAAACGTAATCAACAATTTTGCCAGACTTATCATCTTTAACATTATCAATGGTGTAGTCTGAAATTACCCCTTTACTGATCAAATCTTTCATCGTTGTCGTCATATCACGACGCAAGGCTTTAAGTTTGTTCTCAGTAATTTCTTCATCACCTGTAATTGATCCGTACTTTTCCATAATCGACAACAAACGGAAGTGATGTGTTTTTCCTGGAGCAGCATAACGCCACAAATGGTAAAGACGTAGCATCATCCAACGTGATAAACCACGTTTAAGCTCTTGTGCTCGGTTAAAGTAATAGCCTTTGTATTCAAGGTTATCGATCATGTTGTGAACGAAGGCATTAAGACAAGCAACACACTTAATATTACCGCCTTGACCTTTTTTACCGCTAAAATGCAACGATGATAAAAAGTTCATATTCGACTCATAAAACGAGTCATCAACATCAGTATTTTTGGTATCTTTCGCTGAATATTTAAAGCTCAGCTTAGAGCCTTGCAGCGCCTCTAACGCCTCTTTAATTTGAGGGTAAGGCATTGACTGACCAACACTTTTAAGTTCTTGTGCCAGCTCGTTCATAGAGAATACAACCGCGTATTGAATACCCGATTTAAAGTTAATTTTTACAATTTTGCCTTTTGAAGCAAGGCGGATAAGGGCACGCTCTACTTTTTCTTCGCGATCAGATGGCCAGACTAAAAATTCTTTTTCTTCACCCTGCTGCTTGGTACTAACAACCGCAGGCGTAATTTTTAATTCGCCTTCGTATTGAATACCATCAATGCGTTCAGAGATACGTCGAGTAACAATCGTTCTGCCCGGCGCTTCTTCAACCGGCAGTTTTTTATGACCTGATCGCACAAAACGGCCCCAAAGATCATAATGATTAAAAGTGTTTGAGTACGCGCGAAGATCGTGGCGAGCGTTTTCAATAGGAACACGAACATCTTTATTATCGGTAAACAATGCCAAATTTTCATTATCAATAGCGCTTTCAACGCCATGGATCTGCCCACGTAAGGTATCCGGCAAATTCTCAACCGAGATATTTACTTTGTTAGACATTCAAGTTCCCATCTAAATTTTTATTATCTGTTAATATCATCACAGATCATTACTAAAGTTAATTAAATTAGTTAGTAAAATTGTGATCTGGCCTCGTTTTTTTTGCTCAGATCAAATTTTTACCAACTAAAAATAGATAAAACGAAATAAACATGGCAGTTTCGTGTAAAAAACACACAGACAAATCAAGTTTTGACGTACTGGGATCACTTTTTTACTAACAAATCGTTTTCAGAACGATATTTTACCAACTCAAAGCACGATTTATTAGTATAAATAGCGTTTTTTTTAGAGAAACAGGCCCTGAGTTGGTAAAAATCCGTTCTGAGCCAGTAAAAATGGGCACTCAAAATTTAAAATGTGGATAACTCAAGATCGAATTAGTAGGGATCTGATCTCAACCAAGTTAGGATCCGATCTTAATTAACACGATCTAAGCAATTCCTTAAAAAATTGCACAATTACAAAGCGTTATCTTAGTAAAAAGCTGATCTAAACGGCCTTTTTTGTGAATTGTGCTGTGCATAAACTGTACATTAACGGTGAATATAAAAATTAGTCGGTAAAAGAGTGATCTCGCTGTAGATATAAAACGGATCTTTACCAAGTATAAAGTCGATCCGAAAAAAAATAATAAAATGATGTTTTACAAACAGTTAGATCAACTATTCACAGCTCTAACCTTAAATACCTTAGTATTTAACCACCTTTAAACTTATTTCTTATTCTTTAAGTAAAATTATAACGCAATAAAACAGTATTTTTTTCTTTCAATTAAAACGATGTCGTCATAGAATAGTGAAAACAGCAAATTTAATGGACATTTGCATATTACACGTAAGTGTTAAGGTTTAGCTATGACAATCACTCAAAATGCGTTAAGTACCTATAAGCTATTAAAGGCCACTGCAAAAGTAGCTGAGGAATCTCTTGAAGGGCGTATTCAACATTATCGCGCTCATATTAAGACAGATGACAAAGAATTAAGAACGTATACGCAAAAAGCAGCTGCGGACTTATTAGGATGTAACAACCGCACGCTTAAACGTCGTCATGACCAAGGCGATTTTGACCACCTTGATATTAAGAAAGGGGCAAATGGTCATTATGCTTATACACTAAGTAATATTTATCAAATGGCCGATATCTTAGGTATTCCTGCAGATAATCGCGCTGAAGGTGATAAATTACAGGTTATTGTTGTTAACTCCTTAAAAGGTGGCTGTGGTAAAACCACAAGTCTCGTTAATATTGCTGCTGCATTAGCAACAACAAATATTAAACGCTACCGCATAGGTATTATTGATCTTGACCCACAAGGATCCTCTACAAGCTTCTTTCCACCAGCAGAGCCTGAGCCAATTACCGTTGGCGATCTGATGCGTGATTGTATTGATCTTGAAGACGGTGAGACATGGGCTGATGTAGTATCAAGTGCATTTGCGCCAACGCATATCCCCAATATTCGCTTTTTACCGTCAGGTATGGACGACTTCTACTTTGAGCACGAAACTGCAACAGAGCTAAAAGAAGGCAAAGGGTATGAAGAATCACAGCATTACCATAAGTTGCTCGATAAAGTGATTAAACCCGTTGAAGATCAATTCGATATTATTCTGATCGACACAGCACCATCACTTAATTTTATGTTTTACAACGCATTAATGGCATCAACATCAATGTTAATACCGGTTCACCCAGAAGCGGTCGATTTTGACGCTAACAACAAGTACTTAAAGCGTTTAGGCGAAATTTATCATACGGTTGCGGCATTGGGTCACAATGGTTGGGACTTTATGCAGTTCTTGGTAACTAACTATGTCAAAGGCAATCACTCACAGCGCGATATTGTTAAAGATGTGCGCAGTGCGTTTGGCCGTCAGGTGATGAGTTATCCGATTAATCATAGCTCTGCAATTACCGCAAGTTCCTCGTCTTTCAATACAATTTTCGATCAAAAAACATCTGACAGTCTCGCCAGTCGCGAGTCTTTAATAAAATCACAAGAAAACATCAAAGATGTGGTTGATGAACTAGAAATGTTGATCCGTTCAAACTGGTCGTCAACACAATGTCAGTTAGAAACAGCTTAATTTAGGTTTTACAATGGCAAAGAAACGTAAGAATGATACTCGCATCGATCCATTTGCAACAACAGTGGAGTCGAGCAGTTTAGACGCTTTATTAGAAAACGCACAAGCCGGTGATCAAATCACTATGCCTGCACCATCGGATCCTAACCGTGAAATTAAACTGTACTGCAAACTGATCAAAAATGCAGATATTGCAAAAAGTACAGACGTTTATGGTAAAAACCGCCGTGTACAAGCGTTACTGAACGAAAAGTCAGTCGCTGATATTATTACAAGCATCAAAAGCGATGGCCGCAACCAACACCCTGCCCTTTGTTGGCAACAAGGTGAACAAGAAGTGGTACTGGCAGGATCGCGTCGTCGTAAAGCGTGTATGATCTCTGGCAGTGATTATCTGGTACTCAGCTCGCCAGATTTTACAGATGAAGATGCAAAAATTTTAGCGGTGTCATCTGATCAGTACATTGCGCCAAGTTTATGGGAACTAGGCCAAGCTTACGCACAAACAAAACATGATTTAATTGCTGAAGGGCGTAAAGGCTCTTACCGTGAACTGGCTGAAATTGAAGGTGTTTCGCACACAGCGATAGCTGATGCATTGAAAGCCTATGAAAAACTGCCACAAGAAGTATTATCGCTTTACCCTACTGCAAACCATGTAGGCCGCGAAGTCGCTAAAAAGTTAATTGATGCCCGCGAAAAAGACCCGCAACAATTTGCAGAAAAAGTGGCTGACGTTAAACAGCGTTTAGCTGAGCTAGCGCTTGATACTGATGATAAAACAGCTCTAGCAATTACTCGTGAATTAACGTACGCAGAGCCAGTTAAATCAAGCGCTCGTCAAAATATCGATATGGGCAATAGCTACATTAGCGCGCAAAAACACGAAAAGAGCGGTGATGTTGTGATTAAAATTGATAATCGCGTACTGACCGACAAACGTTTAGAGCAATTAACTAAGCTACTTGCTAACTTTAACTAGGTTAGTTGCTAACGTTAACCAAGTACGACTCGCAATAACGAGTAGTCACTTACACTAAAAGCGTGTTTACAGCCCTGTAAGCGCGCTTTTTAATGTCAATTTTTAACCATTCGCTAATCGATATCATAAATTCGTCATAAATCGCCAGAATTCGCTTTGCCCGCAAGCTAAATAACCATATACTGGCAGAATTATTGATTTTTTATAGCCCCGATATGTCACAGCGCTTGTCAAAAAACGATTTACTCGCCTTATTTGATGAAATAAAAAACGAGGAGCTGGCCAGTTTTCCACTAACTGAGTCATTCTTAAAACGTTTTTTTAAGCCTGCTGTGTTCAATAAAGCGAAAGATTACCTTAGTCATGACCTTGTCTTATGGCGTGAAGCCACCGAAGGCTTTAAATCAATCAATGGTGAAGTAGCTAACCAAGAAGGCGAAACTTTCTACCCACAAGCAACCATCAAACAACTTAATGGCCAACCTAAAGTAACCACATCGTGTTCGTGTCGTTTAGGGCAAAAATGCGAACATATTGCGGCAGTGTTCTTATCATTAAAAACTGAGCACTCGGGTGAATTTGGCAAGAACTACTTACTGCATGATTGGTTTACGCGGTTAGAGTCGCTGAAATCTAAATCTGAAAAGCACGCGCCTAATGTGTTGTTATTTAGTTTAGAGAAAAATGGCGACGACATCGTGTTATTGCCTAAAATCGCCCCGCGTAGCGAAAATCAGTACGGACTAGGTCGCGCACTTACGGCCAAACAACTGAGCTCGCAGGTCACACCAAAAGATCTCGATGAAAAAGACTTTCGACTATTTAGTTGGATCCGATCGCAAAATACGTTAGGTAAACTGACGCTACATGGTGAATGGGGCGCGTTGGCACTGGCAAAACTCGTTGAAACTAAGCGCTGTTATTGGGGCGATGAGCGCACTCCGCTTAGCTTAATTCATAAAGAGCCACTGGCTATAGATTGGCAAGAAAACGATTTGGGGGCGGAACTTAAATTAAGCATTAATACTCACCAAAATTGGGTATTAGTGCCGACCACACCACCCTATTTTGTTGATTTAGAGACAAAACAAGTTGGTGAAATAGATACCAGTCTTGCCAGTGACGAAATGAGCTTATTACTGACCATGCCTGCGGTTGAAAAAAACAGTTATGCCCAAGCGCAGGATAAACTTAACGGTTTGTACGGTTTTGGCTTTGTGCCGTATTTGGTTGATAGCGACAGCCAATCAACCACCCCACAGCCTTGCTTACGTTTTGAATTAGTGGACGAACTGCCAACACTGGCGCTTAGTTTTAATTACAAAACTGCCGTGCACAATGGCGCGTTTGAAAACACGTGTATTAATCAGCTTAACAACTATGGCTTAGAGCTTGTTTCTAGCGAAGCTAATACGCGATACTTTCGTTTTCCACCGGCCAATGAAAACCAAGTGCAATGGCACTGGTTTATCAATGAAGTATGCGATGAACTAAAGAGTCATTTGTGGAAAGTAAGCGAGCCGACTAAAAAGTTACACATGCCGTCAGAGGCAAAGTTAGTTGCCAATTTATCGCGTGTTGCAAATAACAAACTGCAACTTGATGTTAATTTCTCGGTTGATCAGCTAGTACTTGATTTTAATTTGTTGCGAGAAAAAGCAGCGTTAATCAATAACAAAGCGAACAAAGGTTATTACATAAATTATCACCAAGACCGTTGGCTTGTGGTAAGCCGCAGCGATGCGCTAAATCTAAAACAGGTGATTGATCAGTATTATGGTGAAAAACGCTGGCCTAAGCGTTTTACCTTGCCATTGTCGGCGCTTACGTTGCTGCGTGTGTGCGATAGTGCAATGTTTATCATCGAAGATAAGCAACTATCTGAATTGTTTTATCTAGAGCACAGTGAGAGCAGTCTTACGGCAAGCTTACCAAACGGCCTAAACGCCACGCTACGCGACTATCAGTTAAAAGGTCTGGCTTGGCTACAGTTTTTAGAGAAACACGGTCTAGGTGGCATTTTGGCTGATGATATGGGCTTAGGTAAGACGATTCAGGTACTTAGCTTTTTACTCAGCCAAAAAGAAGCAAAACGCAGTACTTTGCCTAGTTTAATTATTTGCCCAACTAGTTTGGTAAACAACTGGCTGCTTGAAGCTGAAAAGTTTACACCTGATTTAAAGCTGGTTGCCGTTCAAGGCGCGAATCGTAAAAAGCTGTTAGCTAAAGCGGCAACGGCCGATGTGGTCATCACCAGCTTCCCATTGTTATTGCGCGATCATGAACACTATTTACAGATGCACTTTGGCAATATTATTTTGGATGAAGCGCAAACCATTAAAAATTACCAATCAAAAGTATCGCGCTTTGCTAAGTCATTGAAAGGTGATTTTCACTTGTGCTTAAGCGGCACGCCGGTAGAAAACAATTTATCTGAACTTAAATCGTTATTTGACTTTGCTATGCCGGGATTACTTGGCAGCACCGCATATTTTAAAAACCATTTTCAACAACCCATCGAGAAAGAAAATAATGCATATCGGGCCGAGCAATTAAACGACATTATTGCCGGATATGTACTGCGCCGAACGAAAGCGGAAGTTGCTAAAGAACTTCCAGCTAAGTCGGAAATGGTAAAAGTGATTGAGCTTTGCGATAGCCAAAAATCCCTGTATCAAAAAGTCAGTGAGCAAATTGAATCAAAAGTTAAATCGATCTTTGAAGCCGGTGAGCAACAAGCTAGTAAGTTACTGTTTTTAGAGTCGTTATTAAAACTTAGGCAAATATGCTGCGATCCGCGATTAATCAGTAAGTCTACCGATCCAGACGAAGCAATTAACAGCGCTAAATTAAACTATTTAGCTAATACACTGCCTGAAATGTTAAAAGAGGGGCGAAAAGTCATTATTTTCAGCCAATTCACCAGCATGCTGTCGCTTATCGAGCAAAAGCTTAGCGAAATTGGAATTGATTACAGCCTACTAACAGGCCAAACTCGCCACCGTCAAAAAGCCATTGATAAGTTTCAGCAAGGTGATGTCAGCGTGTTTTTAATTAGCTTAAAAGCCGGTGGTACAGGGCTTAATTTAACCGCGGCTGATACCGTTATTCACTACGACCCTTGGTGGAATCCAGCGGTTGAGCGCCAAGCAACCGATCGCGCTTACCGTATTGGCCAAGATAAACCTGTTTTTGTTTATAAACTGATTTGCCAAAACAGTATTGAAGAAAAAGTACAGCGTATGCAGCAAGAAAAAGCCGCATTAGCCGAGCGCTTTTTCGATAGCAATAGCCACGGTTTTTCTGATTTTAGTGAACAAGATCTACTGCAATTAATTGGATCGTAATTTTTTTAAATAAATTTGAACTTAACGAAAAACGGTAAGTCTATTACTACAGATGACATATTGACTTTGCTGTTGTTGTCTCAATCCATCCCTGGATTAAATGATTTCCCGTTGATTACTAAGTTAGTAATTTTTGGCCAGCCCCATTAAACAATGTGGCTGGCTTTTTTCATTTTATTTGGTCAAAATAGTTTCAAATAATAAAAATTGCGTCATCAAAGGCATACACAATGCGCTGGGAAGATATAAAACGCTATCAAGTAATTGAAGCGCTTTTATTATGGGAAGGTAAGCTAAATGCTCGCCAACTTATGGATTACTTTGAAACGAGCCGCCCCACGGCACAAAAATACATTTCAGAATACAAGCAGCTTAATCCAACTGGATTTGAGTTTGTGAGTCAGCAACGTGCACACATTGCCAATGCCGATTTTACGCCGCAATTTATTGATTTAGAATTCTCAAGCTATCACGCGCTTTTTAATAATCAAGGCGAGCATGCAGTGACATCGCTTGTTGAAACATTACCGCAGGTACACCGCAATATTAGCCCGCAATTAGTCAGGCCTATCCTGCAAGCAATCCGTTATCAATTACGTTTAGATATCGGCTACATTTCACTTTCGAGCCCTGAATTTGAAGACCGAATTATTCAGCCCCACAGCTTAGTATTTGACGGTACACGTTATCATGTTCGTGCATTTTGCGAGAAAAACCAAGACTATCGCGATTTTGTGTTGTCCCGTTTTTCGGGGGAATTCGCATTTGAGGGAGAAGCCACGTTTGATGAAGCGCATGATACGCTGTGGCAAACTGAAGTTACGCTCGTGGTGTGTCCGGATCACCGTTTAACTGAGTTGCAAAAAAAGGTGATTGCACACGATTACCAAATGACAGAGCAAAAATTAGAACTTAAAACTCGCGCCGCTTTGTTAAAGTATTTGCTCCAACATTTACGACTGGATATTTACCAAGCGGCCGCTGAGCAACAGCAAATCGTGATCGATCCTGAATGTCGAAAACTGCTTGCACCATACATTAGTTAATTCTAAACGCATCTTAAAAAGCCATAAGGGTTAAATAAGGGATCATTAATATACCAACAAAAGTAACCGCACCCAGAGCGTTACTCTGCAATAAGGCTAAAAGCTGCTGATTTCGGGCTGTTCTCGCTTCGGAACATTGTTTTACTAACTCTGAAATTTGGTACTCTTTTACTGCGCTTTTTATTAATTGCTGCTCTACTTTTAAGAGTTTTTTATAGCAGTTTTGTGCGCTTAAAAAATTATCTAATGTATTCATAATAAAGCCTTTTTATAATTCAATTCGTTTGCTTAAGGTTATTAAAGCCAACTTTTATTTAAAAATAAATAGACCGATTTTTGACCTGTAAAAGATGTTTACAGATCACTTTTTTACTAGCCAATAAACCACTTTTTTACTTACTCAATGGCAATGTGGGTGTAAAAAAGTTTTACAGGTAGTGATGTAAATAATTGATTTGTGTGCGGCATAAATGGCAAAAAAGGTATACTAATCACGTCTTTTCAAATAGGAATCGCTTATGCAAGCCTTGTTAAACCAACCTGAAATAGTGATCACAGCGTTTTTATGTCTTTTTGTGGTGTTTTTAGTGACTATTTTGGTGACTGTGGGTCGTTCTAAAAACAAAACTGCATTGCTACAAGCCCAGTATTTACAAGAAAAAGCAGGATTAGAAGAAAAACTGGCGGACCTTGCAAAAACCTCAGATCAAAATTTTACCAACTGGCAACAAGAGCAAGAACGCACCAATCAACTGCGTATTAAGTACAGTGCATTGCAAACACGCCTGGCTGAGCGTGAACACAGCTACCAGCAGCAATTAGCGAGCTTACAAGATGCTAAAACTGAACTTAAAAAAGAATTTTCATTGCTTGCTAATCAAATATTTGAAGAAAAAGGACAAGCGTTTAAATCGTTAAACCAAGAGAGCGTGTCTAATTTACTAAAGCCAATGCAAGAAGAGCTCAGAGGCTTTAAACAAAAAGTTGAAACCATTCATAGCGAAGAATTAAAACAGCGCTCAGAACTAAAAACAGAACTCGTGCATTTGCAAAAATTGAATCAAGCCATTACTTCTCAGGCTGAGCAACTTACAACTGCATTACAAGGACAAAAGAAAACCCAAGGAAATTGGGGCGAATTAATGCTAGAGAATGTACTAGAAAGTGCCGGACTTCGCGTTGGTGACGACTACCAACGCGAATTTCATGTTAAAGCGTTGGAAGGAAATTACCGACCTGATGTGGTGGTATTTTTACCACAAAAGCGTCATTTGGTCATTGATGCTAAAACGTCGTTGAATGCCTACACTCAATATGTAAATGCAGACAATGAACTGGTTGCAGAGCAAGCATTAAAACAACATGTAATGGCCGTAAATGCACGCATCGAGGAACTTGCAAGTAAAGGATATGACAAACTACCAGGCTTAAATTCACCTGAAGTGGTGATTTTATTTATGCCAATTGAATCGGCCTATGTTGAAGCATTGAAATACCAACCTGACCTTTATCAACGTGCTATCGAAAAGAATATTTTAGTGGCTACGCCAACGACCCTCTTAACAAGCATGAATATTGTGCGCCAATTGTGGCGTTTTGAAGAGCAAAGTAAGCATAGCGCTGAACTGGCGCAGCGTGCAGAACGTTTTTATACTAAGTTAAATGGCTTTTTAACCAGTATGCAAGGCGTTGGTAAAACTCTTGATAAAGCAAAAGAAGGTTACGATCGTGCATTTGCACAGCTTTACTCTGGCAAAGGCAACTTAATTAAGCAAGCCGCTGAATTTAAAGAGCTCGGCGTAGCTGTACAAAAAGAACTGCCAAAAGAACTCATTGAGAAGGCCGAACTTGAATTAAATTTTGAGCAAAGTGAGTAAGTTATAAAAGTACTAAGGGGAAGTGTAAATCCCCTTTACAGTTTTAAATGGTTTGCCAAAACCACCAATAATGTGTCATTTTCAGTAAATAACCTTGTTGAAAGTTAAACTTTAAATGTAATTTCTGGATTTTTGAAACGCTAAGGCCAATAAACAGGCTTTGTCAAGAAGCACATTAATTTTATAATCACTCTTTCTAGTAGTAACTCAAAGGATTGAAAATGAAACACTTCACTGCCCTTTTATTAGTTGGTTTTTTCTTAACCGCTATCAACCTACACGCAAATGATCGTCAGCTCAGTAACGCTTATAAAAATCAGCAAAGTGATATACAAGTTAAAGGTTCAGGCACAGTGTTACGTGTTTTGTCTGATGATAATAATGGCTCAAGACACCAAAAATTTATTTTGCGTTTAGCTAGAGCGTGGTGACATTTACGGTCTAAATTCTGTTCAAATCCAAACCGTTTTGATCGCGGCGTCGCTTAGTAGGCCTAGTGGGCTAAGTCAAAAAGTGACAACAAAGAGCATAATGGTTTGGGTTGAACCTTACAGGCTGCGCGTGTTTGGCATTTATGCTGCGTTATCGCTCATTTATGTAGAATAACTACACCACAATCGCTCTGCCTTGTCTAAATGTCAAACAAACTGCTGCAGAAACAGACTGTAAACGTTACCACGCTCTAAAAACCCTACTCGTTGCACATAATATTGATTTAGCGCCGCGCATTTCGAACTTAAAAGTGGGTGATAAGGTAGAGTTTTACGGTGAATATGAGTGGACTAAAAAAGGTGGCGTGATGCACTGGACACACAAAGATCCGCGAAATAAACATGCTCATGGATGGCTTAAACATAAAGGCAAAGTTTACGAGTAAAAGACTTGAAAATAGGATTAATCACTACCTAATGTATTGTAAAATCGAGATATTATGATTATATCTTGCATATTAGCTAGTTATACACTTGCTTTTTTTAAAAGTGATTTTCATCGGTTTTGACTACAAACACCTTATCATTTGATAGATATTTATTTCACTAAAGGAGTTGTGAATTATGGATAGCTTTACAGAATTTGAACTTGTAATGATAGGCTTAACAGCTTTACCAGTACTTATTTATTTTTGTTCACCTCTACAATCGCTGTTTGAAAAGGCCGCTCGTGGTGGAGGTGTGTCTATTGTGGTGTTACCTTTTTCTTTATCATGGATTTTAAGTGGTTATGCCGCTGAAAGTGATATTTTTAGGTATGTTATGTTGAGTTTTGGCTTCTGTTTTTTCACCGTATTCTATGGCGCAGGCGTGGCTTTACTTTTAAAAGAGAAACGAAAACAACGTACACAATAAAAATGCAAACTATGTAACTGTGTTGGTTTAATATCAAACCTTACTCGTTTTGGGATTGTTCTAGTGCGCGAAACGCTTGCTTTAGTATATTTATAATAACTTGACTGTTAGGTTTGAACGATAAAATGGAGCAAACCTAACAGCACAACAGGCATGAAATAGTATAAAGGGGTTTTATACTTCACCTGCTAGTTAGTGGAACCCGTTTAATCGATTTTAACTTCACCTTTTACATTATCGATATTTAAATCGCCCGAACCGTCGTCTTCAACAATCAATCCACCCGCACCGTTTACGGTAATATCGCCGGAGCCATCATCTACTTTAACTGTGCCCGTAACATTTCTAACAAGTAAATCACCTGAACCATCTTCAATGGTGACTGCACCTTTGGTGTTTTCAACCTGGATATCACCCGAGCCATCGTCAATTTCAACGTCACCTTGAATATTGCTTATGTAAAGTGAGCCAGAGCTGTCGTCGACGTATACTGATTTACCGCCATCAATGGTTAAGTCACCCGAGCTATCGTCTACCTTAATGGTGTTACTTAAGCCGTTGATTGTAATATCGCCAGAGCTATCATCGAGTTCGAGTGCTAGCTTGCTTGGCATGGTAATGACAAGGTCGATGCTATGCCCTTGGTTGATGTGAATACGTAAACCATCTTGAATATCGTGTATTGCAACGAGTTTTGCAGTATCACCAGATTGAGTTAAAGAAAGTTCGTAATTTAGATCTTCGCTGGTATAAATGTCGGCATTCACTGTAATTTTATCGCTACTGTCTGAGCCTATAATTTTAAGTGACCCAGCACCAGTTTCGGCGATAAGTGTAGATAATTGACTTGCGTTTAGCACTAATTCACGCTCGATGTGAGTATCTGCAGAATTGGTGTTTCCACCGATATGCACAATACAACCTGAAAGAAGTGTTGCCATAGCAATTGCTGAAAGTGTTTTATACATGATGTTCCCTTCTAATGAATTATTTTTATTATTCATTGTCGTGTTGAGTGACTAATAGCAATTTATAGCAATCACTAGGCCAAAATTTAACTCATTGAATAATATGGTTTTATTCTTATTTAATAAAATAAAGGAAACAATCAAACGAATTATTAGTAATTTTTGCCATTCGAACTTTGTCATTTTGACCAACTATGCGCGTTCACGCCATATTTACTGTATTGAATGTTTTTTAAAAGTGTCATTTATCTTTCATATTTGTTGGCTAATTTTATCGCCGAATAACAGCTCCAAATATAAGAGAATATTGTTATGACAAACATGATCCGCGCTGGACGTCGAAAGTTTTATGACGATGAGCATTTTGCCGGTGGCATTGAGCGTTCTGGCTTTTTTACTATTTCTGAGGCTAATTTTTTAGTTGAATACGGTGACACATTAAATGGATTAAGCGCAGGTAATTTAAATCCTGAATCTGCTGCTGAATCGGAATTTGTGGCCTGTATGCAGTCTAATATTGCCTCTAACAGCTATGAAGTAAAGCTCTGGCGAAAATACATCAAAGCTGTGCACAGCGTGACGCACAGAGCCAGTGCGAATAGTTCACGTACAGAACAACATTATTCATTTGAGGGATATGATGAAGCGTAGTTTGCAACAAGATAGCTATTTAGAAAAAACAAAAGTTGGCCGAAAATCAAAGCGCGATAAGCCGAAAGCCAAATTTGATAATAAAAATAAGCGTAAAAAATTTGATGATCATGACTGGGATGATCGCGATTAATAAAAGCGCTTAATCTTTGATGATAATTGCGGCCCGAGTTAGCTTTCTGGCCGCTCTTATTTAACGTGGCGTAAACTCGGGTTTTAGTAAACCAAAGCACGTTAAATCGTGATATTGGTTTTTCCAAAAGCCACTTGCGCGGCGGATCCCCTCTTGTTTAAAGCCAAGCTTTTTAAGCACTGATTCTGACGCGTCATTACCCAGCATGGTATCAGCCTGAATGCGATATAGTTCACCAAATGGTGAGTTGTCTGAATAAACTAGTGCAATAATCGCGTTTAACGCTTCAGTGGCATACCCTTTGCCCCAATGATCACTAGCAAATTCATAACCAATCACTGCATTGTGCATTTTTGAATTAAACGAATTAAAACCACATGTGCCAATTAGCTCGCCAGTTTCTTTGAGGCGAATAGCCCAACGAATGCCCTCTTGCTGTTTAAATCGTTGATTAAAGAAATCTATTAAATCAAGAGATTGCTGCTTGGATGTAAACGCTTCAATATTATAAAACTTAACCACAGCTTGATCTGAAAAAATCGAAAATAACCCATCGTTATCTTCGATTGTCAGTGTGTTTAGTGTTAATCGTGCAGTGTCTAAATTTGGAAATTGTAGATTAGTTTGCATTAGTACTCCTTGTTTCTTTGCGCGGGTTACGCTATTTGAATGAGCAAAATAACCCACATTGACAACACTGAAATCACAGCCCCCCAAAACGTTAACATGCGATGTAGTACATTATTATAGGTAAGGTGTACAAAGGCCTGTAAAGTTCTAAAAGTAACAAAACTCCACGCCAAGGTGAGCGCTAAGCCATTCGTAATTTCTAGGCTTACAAATAAGGTAGAGACAACATAAAATAATACCGGTACTTCGAACATGTTGTTAAAGCAACGCGTTGATGTGGTTAATTTTTCGGGCACGTCTTGGCCTTCCATTGTGCGATAGTATTTAATTTTCACGCTGCCATTTTTAACGCTTTTAATACGAGTGGTAACGGCCACAATACCAACGGCAAACGTTAATAAAACCATTCCAAACATTGCATAGATCATACAGAGCCTTTTATTTGTTTAATTATTTAATTCTGATCTGAAAGATCGTTTATCTTACTTATTCTGAGTCCTTTTGTAACACAGAGGTGACTACGAAATACATCCTTTTTACTGTGAAACACTTTTGATATTCAATGCGATATGTATTTTGGTATATCCATGTGATTTAAATTTCGAGGTTTAGTGTCAGTTACTGTAATTCCGTTATATACGTTTGTAGCTTAATCATTTCGTCACACTTCTTTCATACACTGCGCTAAAAAGTCAGATTTCTTATTGTCTATGCGTATTTTATTTGTATCCCGAAATAGCAGTCATGCTAAATATTACCGAAAATTGGTTGGTAAGCTGAACCTAGACGCGCAACTTCATGTAACTGGTTGGCCGCGTTTAGGGGCGTTGAAACACACAAAACATTTGGCGAATTTTGATAGTAATGAAATGCTAGCGCATCATTTATTAAGGAAAAAAGCGCGTCATTCCGCGTTATTTTCATCAAAGCTAGTTTGTCAGGTATTTCGTGGGTATTTAAAAGCAGTAGAAACGTTACGCTTTTTAAAATTTATCGATTTATTTCAAGAAGAGCAGCCAGATAAAGTGGTTGTTTGGAACGGTAAAAAGCTACCAAATCAAACTGTGGTATGTGCCGCTGAGTGTTTAAATATTCCGGTGATGTTCTTTGAAAATGGCTTAGTACCTAACACCACATGCTTAGATCCCAAGGGAGTAAACTATTTATCGAGTTTGCCAAAGCTGCCAGAGTTTTATTTAGAACGGGAGCTTTCAGGGGTTGCACTCGCAGCGATAGAACAAGCAAAAAACCATAAAAATCGCACTAGCGATAGCGCGGAAGTAGCACTTCCAGAGCATTATATTTTTGTGCCATTTCAAGTACCAAACGATACCCAAGTAGTGGTTCATTCACCTTGGATAAAGAGTATGGAGCAGCTGTTTTGGCAAGTAATGCAAGCGATTGATGCGTTGCCACAAAGTAACCTTAAAGTGGTATTTAAAGAGCACCCTAACTGGCCAAAAAAATTCACGCATTTACATAAAGCCCATGATAAAGCGATATTTGCCAATGGCGTAAAAGCGTCTGAATTGATAAAACGGGCTGAGGCAACAATTACCATTAATTCAACCGTTGGATTAGAAACATTGCAGCTAGGCGGTAAGCTTATTACGCTAGGTAATGCCTGTTACGCTCTACCCGGCATGGTACTGCCCGCAAATTCGCAGCAACAACTTGTTGAACAATTGAAAGAAATTAACAGTTGGCAACCCAATACACGGTTAATTGAACGTTTTCTTGATTATGTAAACGGGGTTTACGCTATTCCACAAGCATGGCGACGTGCGGATAAAAAACACATCAAAGCGATAGAGGCAAGAATTCTAGGAGCCGATGAGTTTTCGCAACAGCTTTAGTGGTATTTTTCGAAAACATAGCGCAAAGATTAAACGCTAGCGATGGCAGCGTTTAATCTCTTCAACCAGTGCTGTGGCAAGCGGCGATACTGAGCTCATTTTCTTAGTGATTAACATTACGGGGATTTGGTAGTGGTATTTCTCTGGGTGAATTGCTTTGAATACCCCTTTATCAACCCAGTAATTTGCATAGTGCTCTGGTAAATAGCCAATAAAAGCGCCTGATAAGATTAAATGTGCGATACCTTCATCATGATAGGCGGTTGCACTATTTTGATAATTAAGGCCATCATTACGTACTTCTTTATCCCGCATATAGTTTGAGGTAATCACCTCGGCTTGTTTCAATAACTTATTGCGCTCATTCGGTTTACAATCAAAAAGGGCATGTCCTTTGGCGCAATATAGATAATTGGTTTCGTTATGCAGTGGGAAGTAATCTAAACCACGCAAATGATGGCGACTTACGCCAAGCCCCACCAGCGAGCGACCATTTACAACAGAAGTTTCTACTTCCCTCGCCTCACACACATTGATATCAAATTGAATGTTATCGCTTTTTTGCTTTAGCTCGCGAATAACATCACTTATGCCACAGCGCGGATCGCTCACCATGGTATCAATTACCGAAATCGTTACGCGGCCTGATAGCTCATTTTTAGAGCCAGCAACTGTGGTGGCAAATGCTTCGCATTGCTGTAATAACTCAAGGCTTGCCTGATAGGTAATACGCCCAGGCTCGGTGAGTTCAAAACCGCTGCGCCCGCGCTTACATAGTTTGATGCCAAGGCGTACTTCTAAATCAGATAAATGTGAGCTAATGGTTGAGCGGCCAATATTCAATCGAGATTCTGCAGCAGAGAGCCCGCCACACTCCACAATTGCAACAAATATGCGCAATAGGCGCAGATCGACGTCATGAATTTGCATCTTTTTTAGCCTTGTTTTTTAGTTCGGTAATATCGGAATAAGCATCGATAATTATGCATTTATAAAACTTGGGTCGCAAGCTAACATTACTGCATTGATTAATCATCACAGTTAGATGACTAAAACGTTAGGAGACAACAATGACGTTTAAATACGGCGTAGATCGCCTTAATATTGATATTGTAAATGGCATTGCTGATGGCAGTGTTAAAGCAGAGCTTAGCAAAGAAGCGATTGATAAAATTAATACTAGCCGTCAACGCGTTGACAAGATGGCTGCATCAGACAAAGCAGTTTACGGTATTAACACCGGCTTTGGCCCTCTGTGTGATACGCAAATCACCCCAGCAGAAACAAACCTATTACAAAAAAACCTGCTGATCACTCACGCAGTGGGTGTTGGTAATCCAATTGCTAAATCTATCTCTAAACTCATGCTTATCACCAAAGTGCACGCCTTAAGCCAAGGTTTCTCAGGTATTCGCCTTGAAACCGTTGAGCGTATGCTTAAGTTTATTGAGCTTGATTTAATTCCAGTTGTACCAGAGCAAGGCTCGGTGGGTGCATCGGGCGATTTAGCGCCATTATCACACTTATTCTTACCACTTTTAGGTGAAGGTGAGTTTTGGGTTGGCGATGAAATTGTGCCTGCGGCGAAAGCCCTAGCTGACAATGGTTTAGAGCCAATGGATCTTCATGCCAAAGAAGGTTTAGCACTAATTAACGGCACTCAGTTTATTTTATCCCATGGTATTACTGGCCTAACTAAGATGCGTTACTTGCTTGACCTTGCCGATGTGGCAGGTGCAATGAGTATTGAAGGTATGCAAGGTAGCCAATCACCATTTAGAGAAGAGTTACATGCAATTCGTGCCTTTGCTGGCAATGTTGAAGTCGCAACGCGCATGCGTCGTCTATTTAAAGATTCGCAAAATATGGCAGATCACACTGACTGTGACCGCGTTCAAGACCCTTATTCGCTGCGCTGTATTCCGCAGGTGCATGGTGCGTCACGCAACGCATACAACCACTTAAAAGAACTTGTTGAAATTGAAATGAACTCGGTCACGGATAACCCAATTGTTATTAGTGAAGAAGAAGCAATTTCGGGCGGTAGTTTCCACGGTCAACCTCTGGCAATGGCACTTGATTATGCGTCAATTGCCGCTGCTGAACTGGGGAATATCTCAGACCGTCGTTGTTATTTATTGCTTGAAGGTTTACACGGTTTACCGCGCCTATTAACTACATCAGGCGGCCTAAACTCAGGCATGATGATCCCGCAATACACAACAGCGGCACTTGTAACCGAAAATAAGTCACTGTGCTTCCCACCATCAGCTGACAGTGTACCAACGTCTATGGGTCAGGAAGATCACGTGTCTATGGGCAGTATTTCGGGCCGTAAGCTTAACCAAATTCTTGGTAATCTTGAGAAAATCTTCGCAATTGAGCTAATGTACGCTGCGCAAGCCGTTGATTTTAGACGCCCTAATACTTGTTCAGATATTATTGAACAAAATCATGCACTCATTCGTACTAAGGTTGCGAAATTAGAAGAAGACAGACTATTAAAGCCTGATATTGATGCCATGGTTGAGTTTGTAAAATCTCAGGCATTTACTGTTACGCTTAATTAAGGATAACTGACATGAATTTACAAGAATTTCAAAACAGCATAAAACAGGGTATCCCAAGCGAACTGCCTGCGCCTAAAGCATATCCTGCAGGCGCTAACCGCGCGCCAAAGCGTAAAGATATTTTATCGGTTGAAGAAAAACAGCTAGCAGTGCGTAATGCGCTACGTTATTTCCCGAAAGAGTGGCATGCGGAGCTCGCTGTTGAATTTGCACAAGAGCTTAAAGATTTTGGCCGTATTTATATGTACCGCTTTAAGCCTAACTATGAGCTAAAAGCACGTTCAATCTCTGATTATCCTGCAAAATGCGAACAAGCTGCGGCGATCATGTTAATGATCGACAATAACCTTGATCCAGCAGTAGCACAGCACCCAGAGGAACTTATTACTTACGGTGGTAACGGTGCGGTATTCCAAAACTGGGCGCAGTACTTACTTGCGATGAAGTACCTAAGCGAAATGGAAGAAGACCAAACGCTACATATGTATTCAGGCCACCCAATGGGCTTATTCCCATCTTCTAAAGATGCACCGCGTGTAGTGGTAACCAACGGTATGATGATCCCGAATTATTCAAAGCCGGATGACTGGGAAAAATTCAATGCACTAGGCGTAACGCAATATGGCCAAATGACAGCAGGCTCATTTATGTACATTGGCCCACAAGGTATCGTGCACGGCACAACCATTACGGTTATGAACGCATTCCGTAAAGTACTTAACAAAGGCGAATCACCAAAAGGCAAGATCTTCTTAACAGCAGGTCTTGGCGGTATGAGTGGTGCACAGCCAAAAGCAGGTAACATTGCAAACTGTATTACTGTATGTGCAGAAGTTAACCCGAAAGCGGCAATTAAGCGTCATCAGCAAGGTTGGGTTGATGAACTGGTTGATAATATGCCAGACCTTATTGCACGTGTGCGTAAAGCACAGGAAAACGAAGAAGTAGTGTCGATTGCGTTTATTGGTAACGTTGTTGATGTATGGGAAAGCTTCTTAGCTGAAGACATTTTCATTCACTTAGGTTCTGACCAAACGTCACTGCATAACCCTTGGTCAGGCGGTTACTACCCGGTTGATATTAGCTATGAAGAATCAAATCGCTTAATTCGTGAAGAGCCAGAGGTATTTAAAGAAAAAGTACAAGCCACGCTTAAGCGTCACGCTGATGCTGTTAACAAACATACTGCAAAAGGCACCTACTTCTTTGACTACGGTAATGCGTTTTTACTTGAAGCATCACGCGCAGGTGGCGATGTAATGGCTGAAAACGGCATCGATTTCAAATATCCGTCATACGTGCAAGATATTCTTGGCCCGATGTGTTTTGACTACGGCTTTGGTCCGTTCCGTTGGGTGTGTACTTCTGGTAATCCTGAAGATTTAGACAAAACCGATGCAATTGCGGCAAAAGTGCTTGAAGAGATCATGGCAAACTCGCCTGAGGAAATTCAGCAGCAGATGCAAGACAACATCACTTGGATCAAAGACGCGAAAGAAAACAAGCTAGTGGTTGGTTCACAAGCGCGTATTCTTTATGCTGACTCGGAAGGTCGTATTAAGATTGCAAATGCCTTTAACGATGCCATTGCGCGCGGTGAAATTGGCCCAGTGGTACTTGGTCGTGATCACCACGATGTATCAGGTACAGATTCACCATTCCGTGAAACTTCAAACATTTACGACGGTAGCCGTTTTACTGCTGATATGGCTATTCACAACGTGATTGGTGATGGTTTCCGCGGTGCAACCTGGGTGTCTATCCACAATGGCGGTGGCGTTGGCTGGGGCGAAGTGATCAACGGTGGTTTCGGTATGCTACTTGACGGTAGTATTGATGCCGAGCGTCGCCTTAAATCCATGCTACTGTTCGATGTAAACAATGGTATTGCACGTCGCAGCTGGGCACGTAATGAAGAAGCAAACTTTGCAATTAAACGTGAAATGGAACGCACTCCTAAGCTTAAAGTAACGCTTTCACAGAATGTAGAAGACGATATTTTAAATAAACTAGCGTTTTAACGAATGTTTGTATAAATAAAATAGAAATCAAAAGCGAGGCATTTGCCTCGCTTTTTTGTATGTACTACCAATTGCTTTTTACGGGGTTGTTATCTATACAAAACAATAATCGTAGTTTTATAAACAATCCATATGTCTTCATTATCAAAAAAGCTCGCGTCCTATAAAAGTGATTTTAAAACAAGAACGCCAGTCGAAATATTAGAAACCATAAATCGCAGCATATCCTTGTTTCAAGAACACTCAGCTTTAAAATCAGTGCTGCAAGTAGGCCAAACATTTCCATCATTTGAGCTGGCTGACATCAATGGCCAATTGTTTAATAGCAAAGCACTAATTCAAGATAACCCCTTAATTCTGACCTTTGTACGCGGTGGATGGTGCCCTTATTGTGTATTAGAAACACAAATGTGGCAGCAGTATTTTGAAAAGAGCAGAAGTACTTTAAATATAGTTGCGATAACACCTGAAAAACCCGAGTTCGCAAAATCAATGCAATCTGAAAATAATTTAAGCTTTCCACTTTTATTTGATTCTGGGCTTTGTTTTGCTGAGCAGTTAGGGTTAGTTTGGAAAACGGATGATGCGATGAAACAGCAATTGTTAAAGTGGGATATCAACTTAACTGAACGACATTGCACGCCAACTTTCAATCTTCCGGTACCAGCTACCTTTGTTATTGATAAAAAAGGAGTTATTCAGTTTCGTTTTATTGAAGAAGATTATTCTTCACGTGCTGAGCCTGATGATGTGCTTGCCATTTATAATCGACTTATTTAAAGCTAAATATTTAATATGAAAAGCGGTTTTTACCAGCGCGCTTTGCGTGATACATTTTTTCATCGGCAGAACGAATAAGTGCCTCTAATGTGTCATTGCTATCAGGGTAATAAGCAATACCTAAGCTAGCACTGATATTTACTTTGTTACCCTGCCCGTCTGCATCTTTAATTTGATAGTCTTCTGCGATTTCGTTGATGGCTTTTTCAGCGAGCCTAACCGCGTCTTGTTTGTTTGCAAGGTTCGGTAGGCAAATTAAAAACTCATCGCCACCTAAGCGCCCTACTGTGTCAGATTCTCTAAATGTGTTTTTAAGTCTAATCGCTACTTGCTTGAGTAATTCATCACCACTACTGTGGCCATAGCTATCATTTACCTGCTTAAAACCATCTAAATCGATAAACATTACAGCCAACAGTGTTTCATTGCGCTTAGCTTGTTTTAGCGCGCTTGCTAGGCGCTCTTTAGTGAGCCATACCGAAGGTAATTTAGTTAGAGGATCAAAGTGTGCAATTTTCTTAAGCTCGTTTTTGGTGTGTTTGAGCTCTTCAATAGTGTCATGAAGCTCGGTAATGTCATATTCAGTAACAAGAAACACATAATCGCCAGTTAAGGGATGGCGACTAATGCGAATATCAACGTTATGTCGTCTTTCACCAAGTTTTGTAAGCATTATGTGCTCTTGGCAACCTGCTTTGTGCTGCTGAGAGTCAATTAAGCGTTCTTTACCTTCAATCGGATTGGCAAAACGCAGCTCAAAGTCACTTATATTGTCTTGTTTAATTGTTGAATACCACTGCGTAAACGCGGGGTTTTCGAACAGCCGCTTACCTTGCATATCGTAACAACTCACTGCAACAGTGGTGTAACGCATCGCTTCGGCAAAAAGCAGGTTTTCTGGTTGGCTGGTGGCATCCATTTGTTCGCTAATAAAGGCAATAATGCCGCGGTGCTTTTCTGGGCCCAGCAACACAGCTACATGACGCATTAACATCACTTTTGGCTCACCATTAGGGTAAGTTGTCCAAGGGTCGTTAGTTAAGCCCTCTTGCGCGGCTTTTACAAAGGTTTGTTCGGTGCGCTTGCGTGCGCCTTCGGTATCTGCGGATAAGTCTTTATCGATGAGTTGTTGCACATCGCTTAGTCCCCAAAAGTTAAGGGCATGATCATTGCCCCACCAAAATCCATGGCGGTCTAAGTCAAATACCCAAATAATATCGGGTGAAAAGTTAAATCCACCCAGTTCCTGTGGTGATGTAATTATTGGTAAGTGATCGACAGCGACATCTTGATACACAAAAAGACTCTAGCATTTAGTTGTTTAGAATATATTACTCAATTTGATGGTGGTTGCCAGTAGATTATGGTGGCAATTAATGCGTTTTTTTAATCAATAGGTGCATGTAATTTCCCCACTTTGCTGCGCAATTATTCTGATGAACAGGTATGAATAATGGTGTTTTGGCAAAGACGCAGTGCCTTGTTTCAGTTACACTATCAATTATAACAATTTACCAAAGTCACAATGATTAATCCCAACTTACCCCTTGTTTACCACCCTAATTATTCATTTAGTTTTGATGAAAAACACCGCTTTGTAATGAGTAAATTTGCACGTCTTTATCAATATTTAGATAGCAAAGGGTATATCAATCAGCGCAACTTATATCAGCCGCCGCTGGGGGATTTTAAACCGATGGAATTAGTGCATTGTGAAAGTTATGTACACGACCTTTTTCATAATCAACTTGATAACAAGGCGATGCGACGCATTGGTTTGCCATGGTCAGAACAATTAATGGCACGTACCTTTACCGCACCGTTAGGTACGCATTTGGCGGCTGAACTTGCGCTTGAACACGGTATCGCCTGTCATTTAGCTGGCGGCACGCATCATGCACATTATGATTTTGGTTCAGGCTATTGCATGGTAAATGATTTGGCCTACACAGCAACACGGCTAATTAATGAGGGTAAAGCGCGAAACGTACTCATATTTGATTGTGATGTGCATCAAGGCGATGGCACTGCAGCGATGCTTGCCCATAACCCTTATGTGTTTACCTGTTCAATCCACTGCGAAAAGAACTTTCCTTTTCGAAAGCAACACAGCGACTTAGATATTGGCTTAGAGATAGGGTTAACTGATCCTGATTATTTAAAGATCGTATCAACTACTTTAAATGACTTAATTGAGCAGCTAAATCCCTCGCTTGTTCTTTACGATGCTGGTGTAGATATTTGGCAACAAGATACCTTAGGTAAGCTTGATATTAGTTGGCAAGGTATCGCGGCCCGTGATTATGCTGTGCTTGAGATTTGCCAGCGTAAAGGCGTACCAGTAGCCACTGTGATTGGTGGTGGGTACGATAAAGATCATCAGCGATTAGCAGAGCGTCATGCATTAGTGGTTGAGCAAGCAGCTCGCTTCTAAAAGTGACCTCAATTAAGTCGGAAATTTTAATTTTGGTTTCGAGATTTTATGCAACACGCCCTTTCCCCTAATAAACTCTTACACAGTAAATGGACGGCTGTGTCACCGCAAAATAAAGAAAAGCATTTTATGGTAACGAGTGTTGAATTTGATGAAGAAAATAACGTGGTTGACTGTATTATTGAAGCGGTTTTAACCAAACGCGAGCAAAGCATAAACTGGCGCAGCCTGAAAGATCCCAAAGTGTGGAAAATGGGTTGGCAATAAATTTAGTTATTGCCAACTCAGGTTAGTTAAGAAGTAAGCGTCGTTGCCAGAATTTGGCGTTGGGGTATTTATTTGCGCCTTGTTGATAATGTTGCTGATGCAATGAAATAAATGCATTAAAGTCATTAAATACCAGCGATTGATAGTCATCCAAAGAGTCTTTTTGTGGTGCTTCAAGCCACTTTTTTACCGCTTTTGCCGCGACATCTGCGTGCTTTAGCGATTTCGTAATTCCTGCCGATGAAATCGAATCGTAACTTGATGCTGCGTCCCCAACAGCAAGCCAATTATGCCCAATCACGTTCGATAAAATGGCAGATGGTGCCGCTTTAGCGTAAAGCTTTACAGGAGTTTTTGTTTTATCTTGCAAAAACGTTGTGCATTGCTGAAAAAACCAGTTATTGGCTTTTAAACAATTTAACCAATTCTCATAGCAAGTTAGCTTTTGTGTTTTTAACTCCGTTGCGTCAGTACATAAGCTGATAATAGCTCTGTTGTTTGGCAAGATAGCACCGTACCACCATCCATTTGGGTCGCTAGCAACAAGAGTATGTGTGGTACTAGCTGATGTGTGTTCAAGTTCAAAAAAGGCGCAGGCTGAAATCATGCTATCAAACACGTTATTGCTAATATTTAGGCTCTTTGCTGCAACTTGGTGCTGCCCGGTTGCATCAATTAAAAAATCGCATGCTATGCTGGTGGTGTGATTATCACAGTGTAATAAGTAACCTTTTTTTGACGAATCTATTGTTGATACTTTAGTGTTTTCGAAAACTGTTATCCCCCGAGTTTTACATAGTGCAATAAGATCAGCGTCGAAATGTTTGCGATCAAGGTGAAAGCCCTTCCCGACTGGTGAAATAAAAAAGTCATTATAACCGGTTACTTCATCTGCCCACCTAGATTTACTACCGGGGCAAACTAAGTGTTTGTTGCTATTTAGAATGTGCTCAGCATCGAGTTCTCTTAGATAGAAACTCGCGGCGGGAGGGATTGTTTCGCCGATACTTGGTGCAGTAGCTTGTGGCGCGCAAATAAGTATTATGTTTACGCATTTGTTACTTAAGGTGAGTTCTTTTTTAAGGGCAAGTGCGGTGGCAGAACCCGCAGGTCCGCCACCGATTATGCCTATTTGTACTATTGGCTGAGCCATAATATGTCCATTTGGCATGTCACTCATAAAGTTTACTTATCACATTGGGTTGGACCACAGCTATCAGGTGCTTTATAACCTGGTTCAGAAGCTTGCGGCCATACTTCAACCCCATCGCCTTTGCTTTCAAATTGGCTGGCAACTTCAAGAAAGTAATCGGGCCCATAGTTTTGCTTGGTGCTGTCATCATTGATCTGCAGACCTTGAATAACAAATCCAACTTTATGCCAGTTTTCAACAAAGTCGAAGTAGCATTGAAAGCGACCTTGCTGCTGTGGGTAGAGTGTTTTTGTACCATGACCCTCATCGCCGCGCACACTATAAAGTGATACGCCTTTACCCTGCCCGGTATTTGCATCGTACTTAAATAAGAACTTAGGGTAGACAGTCACCGGACGCTGCGCAGGCCAAGACCAATACAAAGTGTTATCAGCGATTGCTTCACCTTCCCCGTTGGGGTTTGGCATCGTTGGATTTGGGTCAGGCGTGTGTGTTGCACAACTGTTGTAGTCAGTATGCCAAGGTTGCGACATAAATTTACTTAAATCGCCTGGTTCTACTTTACTGTCTCGCAGTGGAATATATCCGACCTGCAAAAAAGGCTCATTTTGAGTTGCTTTACTGTAATCCAGCGTCGCCATATTAATGCGAAATGGCCCTGTTTTACCGTGCCAATCGGTTTTATATAAATGGGTATCACGCACAATAAAGGTTAAATCAATGCCCGGTGAATAACGCCCGCCTAAACAGTTTTCTAACACTACTTTATCGAGTTGCTCCCCCTCGCCTAGGCTCGGTGCAGTTGCATTAAACTTATTGCTGTACCATTGCATCAATAAAAAATATTGGGTCTCAGTAACTGATAAAAAGCTTTTCATTGCATCGCCAAGCGCCAGTGGCATTTTTTTACGCGTACCGTCTTCATTGTTTGGCTCGTCTTTGGTGCCCGGGGCTGATGGCTTTCTTAGTAAACTGGTGAATGAGGGGATTTTTTCACTGGGGGTGTCACTTGGTTTTATTTCTTTCATGCGCTTGTGCCCCTGAATGCCTTTTTCAGGTAATGCGGTATTCCATTGTTGCAAGAAAGCACCGTGAAATACTGGCTGAACATCACCATCGAACGAGGCTAAATGGTCATGATTAAAGCCATTGTCAAATATATTTGGCGCTAGAGCTAAATGTTGTATCCATGTATCGTAAACGTCATCCCAGGTCGATACTACATTGCGGGTTTGTGGTGCGTAACTTGGATCTGTACATACAAACCAACCGTGTACAGCCTCTTCAAACGAGCCATCATCAAAAACAATGGTGGCGGTTACTGGGCCATCAGATGTATCGTCAAACCAATCATCATTATCAATCGCACCGTTTAGTTTTGGAATGCAACACTTTTTGTCTTTATCACTTTTATTACCAAGTATGCCACTGGCTTTACCAAAGCCACCAGTGACAATCAGTCTTGCTGTATTTTCTTCAATACGCATTTCGCCAAGCGACGAAATCTCGCCAAGTGGATTAAACATATAGAAAAAATCATCGGGAAAGCTTTTTGGATAGCAGGGCGCTGCGGTTGCTATTTTGCCTTCTTCAATAAAGCTATCTGGTGTTTTTTTATCAAAGCTTGAGCAGGTGTTTGAATCACTTGTAACCGAAAGGGCGCGCGGGCCCGGATCAATCACTAATTGTTGGCGGCGCATGACTGTATTAAGGTCAGCGCCAAACTTCGGGTTTCGCACCGGAGGTGTGTTTTCATTTTGATAGGCAATAACCCCTTCTTCTTCAGGCTTACCATCAACAATGGATGTGATTGTAAAGTTGTTGTTCTTTTTATTAGCGGTATGAACCTGCCAAATAATATCTTTAATCACTTTACCGCCGATATTATCGCCAATATTTATTTCACGGCCACCGTCATTTGATGGGTAAGTTGTTTGTTCGTCCTCATAAGCAAAAATGCGAAAGCGCGCGGCTTGCCGTTTTACATTGCCATGACTATCACGAAAATCGTGTTCGTCAATTGGTGTATTGTTTGTACCCGGCTTTATCGGCAAGCCGCCAAATAAGCCGGTGCGTTTATCAACAATTGTACCCGCAGCGGTTTCAGGGGCGATGTAATACTCTTCACTATTGCCAACACGTGCAAAGTTGATACTTGGGTGAACTCTGAAATAACTCATTATTTCTCTCCTTGAGATTGTAAGTAGGCAATTGCAGCACGTTGTTCTTTTTCTTGAGACCAGAAAAAGATATTTTGAAATGCATGGCTAATGTTTAAGTTTGTTGCTGGTAGCGGTTTTAATCCGTCTTTACTTGCAAATGCTTGCTCTGTGTTGTGACAACGGAAACAATTGTTCATTGCGGTTGCTGATTGCGTGTAAGTTTCAATGGTGCTGTTAGAAAGTTTTAAAGAACCGGTGAGATATTCATCAGTGGCAAAGTCGAGCCCAGGTTTAAGTGGCGATACATCCGGTTTACCTGTAGCTACTTCGTTGTTGATCCAAATTGCGCCAACTTCAAAGTAGTTTTTCCAAATACTTAAGTTATTTGGTAGATGCTTTTTAGCGCTCGCATTCAGTGATTTTATATTATCGGTATTCGATTGTTTTTGGCCCGCTGCATTGCCGTAAGCATAGCGACGACACACTTGGGTAATCGGCGTAAATTCCTGCGTTGATTGCTCGAGTGCTAAGCCGCTAACCGCCGCGTTTTTATTGCAATTCCCAAGTTGCGTGCCTTTTTTATAAAACAGGTAATCTTGATCTGCGACAATTTGGTCAAGTGTCATGCCGTCGGGCACATCCGGTGCATTGTTATCAAATTCAAAGGTAGCCCAAATCATTTCTGGGTGATTGGCAACGACGCCACCAATATGAAAACCAACTAAGGCAAGCGTTTGCTTTTCGACTTTTGCAGGATTGATTTTGATACCCGATGGCGAGTTTTCAAACTGCGCGATGTCTTTTTCAATGGTAAATAACTTACTGGTATCGTCATCTTTACCAACGATTTTCCACGATGCTTTCAGCTCTAGCGTGCCTTTGCTGCCGATAATTGGAAACGCAGTACGCGGGTTCATTGTGAGCACATTTGCTGGGATTGTTAAATCGGGTCCACCACTTTTACCTTGCATAAAGTCGGCAAAGGTTTGATTAATGTACTGCGAGTAATAGATGGCGCGGTGGTCTTGGTCTATCAAGATGCCATCGGTACCCGCTTGTAAATATTCGTCAAATGATGCGCCTGTATGCGGTTGTTTTCGGGTGCGTGGCGAAAGGCCTCGTTGCTCTAATCCGATTAAAGACTGTGGTGAGTCAAATCCGAGAAAGCGAGGTTGGCCATTGTCGTCATCCATTAACCATAAAAACATTTGCCATGACCATTGGTGGAAATCACAATTGTTTGGGTTTGCTGGAAAAGCACTGTCATCAGGCCTAATCACTTTGCCGTTTTTAAACCAACTCGGCTCTATTTCACATGTGTTTGATGTTTGAGCGGAACTGCTATGCGTATAACAAATGGCGAACAATATAACTGCGGGTGCGATGCGACTGAGCATGCATTTACTTGCGTGTTTCATTTTGCCTCCTAGGCGCGGTAACGATAAATCCTTAACGCTCACAAATTGAGCTACATCGATTACTCTAGTTAAGTCGCAAAATACGCGTTTCGTTATCACACTTTATTACAGGCACTGAGGCGAAGTAGCGGGTAGGGCAATGGAAAATTTAAGAAGTATTTTTTGTGATGGCTTATGTGAAATTAATGAGGCATACATTGATGTAAACCCCATTTACAGTTAGGTTTATTGGTCTGCTCTTACGTGATTTATGCGCAATAAAATTTCGGCTGCGGCTTTAGCGTCATCGAGCGCTCTGTGGTGGTTTTTAAGCTCAATATTAAGATCGCAGCAGAGTTTACCTAATGAGTAAGATTTAAAACCGGGTAAATATTTACGTGCTTGCTGCACAGTACAAATTTTAGCGCGCGTGTATTTTTTATTGAGTCGGGCAAACTCTTGTCGAATAAAGCCATAGTCAAAATTAACATTGTGCGCGACAAATATAGCATTACGGCTAAATGTATCTAACTTTTCGGCAATTTGTTCAAATTTGGGGGCGTCTTTAACCATTTCATTACTGATCCCCGTAAGCTCAGTAATCATTTTCGGGATATGACGTTCTGGATTTACTAGTGTTTGCCAGCTGTCGGTAATTTTTCCTTGTTCAACTCTTACCATACCAATTTCAGTGATGCGATGAGTATCTTTTTTTCCGCCAGTGGTTTCGATATCCACGACAACGTAATTTTGCTCACTATTAAAACGCCATTCGGTGCGCTGAATTGATACGTTAAAACCTGCGTTTATTAATTGTTTGATACTGACCAGTTGATTACGCCTTAGGCTATCGCCCGGCGCTTTTATTTCCTCAAAAAACACTTCACCTTGTTCAATATACATTAAATCAGGGTAGCCATCGCAAAGCGCTTTAAAGGTTTTACTCATTGCCAATAAATGATGTTTTATTGACTCAAATGGCGCATGTTGAATAAAGGTGGTTAACACATCTTTTAGTTCGTCATGCCAGTAGAACAGGCCATTCGGTTCACCTGAATATTGATCAATGGTGGCACTAATAAAATCACAGAATTTCTGATTGCTGGTAAGTTCCGACAATTTGTGATCAATTTCTGTGTGCAACAAGTCGTAAAAATTATCTTGTTTAAGTACTTTTGGGTAATACGAAAATTCATTGGCACGCTGTGATGCTGGGTGCTGAAATAGCTCATGCCAAAAAGTTAATGCAAATAACGCGCGCCAAAGCTTGTTTTCGGTAAAGTAGCACAGACGATGCTGTTTGATGTAACGGTCCTTTACACCTGTTTCGACCTGGCCTAAGTACGCTTCGTCAATACCAATTGGCTCGCCTGATTTTTTGAGCATATCAGTCAATACACTGGTGCGCTTTTGGTTAAACTTTTGCGCATAAAAATCCTCGGCAAAGAGCAGTAAGGTTTCACTGTCGGGGTCGTCTAAAATAGCCAGCAGCAAAGCTTCACACTGTGCTTTTCTATCGCTTTTGTAGAGTAAGCGAATGTATTTTTCTTGTGCTGCAGGGTGTTGTGATTGGCTAAGCAATGTTTCACCGAGAGTTGGCTCTTGTTCGATTAAAACAACCGCCAGCTTATATAAACTGTGGTGGTACTTTTGCGTAGCTAAAAAGCCGATTGGTTTGTCGGATGCGATAAGTTGCTCTGCAAGCGTTTGTAATAATGGGATGTCGCTCTTATTGGCTTCTTTTATCGCTTTAAACAGGTTTGCGTAATAAAACGCACTTTTGGCTTCATCTTTATCGCTGAAGTTAGCTTGTTGCTGTTGCACACTTTGGGTTTGCATTACGCCTAAGTCGCGCATAGAAAATTGATTGAGGCTACCTGATAAATGGCCAAAATATAAAAACAATAAATAGTGAAACGTGTCCTGCTTGGCGAAATAAATATGGCTTGTTAGCACCGGGCTTTTTTTAACTTGGTCGTAACTTAAAGCGTTAGACAGCGCGTTGCTCACAAAATTAAGCCATTTGTTTTTATTTGCGCTTTTTGCTGGCTTATCAATCGTTAATGAGATGCTTAAGTCGATTAAGTCTTGCTTATTAAGCTGGCTTATAAAGTCGTGAAAACAGTGTTTATTTATGCGAGATACAAAACCAACTTTTCTTAAAAGGTTAATTGCCGCGCCAGAGTCAGCCACTTCACTGTAGACTAGGGTATCTTTTCGTACAAAAGGGGATTTGCGGTTTACAATCCGTACCAAAATACATTGGGCATCTTCTGGTAGTTTTGCAAACTCGGTAAAAAACGCTGTCTCGTCATCGCCTAACAGGTGTGAAGACGTGGATTTTATAAATTCGGCAAATTCGATAAAGTGCGTTAAATAATATTTTTCTGGCAGTTCTTTCATTGCATCGCTGCGACAAACATTGGCATAGCTAATATTTTGCGTTGCTACGTTCGACTTATCAATCATTTTGCACGTATTAACATTTTCTAACTAATTTGCTTTTACTGATAGCACCAGTATTTGATAGTTTATGATGACATACAGCGAGGAAGTAACATGAAAATAATAACAGCATTAGTCGTTACTCTGGGATTTGCCAGTACATCGAGCTTGGCAAATGGCAAAAAAGATTTATTTAATGAAGTGGCAATAGAAACCGATCTAACCTTGTCACACCCTGTCTACCCAATAGATTTATTGCCTAATCCTGGCAAAGAATTAATGCTTATCGGCACACATAGCGGACAGCAATATATTGATATTTTTGCTGCATCAGAGGCTCAGCTATATAACCGCATAAAACGTGTAAAAGTGCCAGATACGATGCTTGGTGTTGATTTTACTAAGTGGCAAGATGCCACGCAGCAGGTTTATTTATTTTCATCTAATGGCATTTATCAGTTGGCGCTTGAAGGGCCTGAGTTAGTTGTACCAGTTGTTGACACTCAAACCTACTTGAAAAAAAGTGGTGTTCAACACCTAAGCAAAATGGAGTTTGTTTACAACATTAATGATGACCAAAAAGCGGACTTTTTCACGACAGATCTTAATCACAGTTATGTGCATATTTCTGATGAGGCTGGCTATCAAATGGCCAAGGTTGATTTGCCTGCACGACTAGAAATAGAAGGGCACAGTGCTGAAATTGAACCGCCTCGTTTTGCCTTTTTTGATACAAATGAAGACAACATTTCAGAGCTTATCGGCTTTGAAAATGGCTTATTGAATTTACTGCCGAGTGTCGGTAGCAACCCTGGTCAGGCGATAAAATTGCGTGATGATATTATGGTAGATGAATGGTGGCATACCAAAGATGCCGACGGTGATTCACTTGACCAAAGTAATTTAGTGTATCGCAAACTAGAGCGTGTTGTTGACGTTAACCACGATGGTATTTTTGATTTGGTGGTGCGTTATACACGAAGTAGCGGGGCGCTTGATAGGCAAAATGATTACGAAATCTACTTAGGCGCGATTGAGCAAGGAAAGTTTATCTTTCAAAACCAAACGAATTCGCTTATTCAAGACGAAGGCACATTAACCGATCTGCATTTGCTTGATATCGATAACGATAAACAGTTAGAGGCTTTGGTTTCGGGTTTTGATATTGGCGTATCACAAATTATCGGTGCGTTGTTATCGGGGTCGGTATCTCAAGATGTGCATCTTTTTTATCAAAATGAAAAAGGCGAATTTAGTCCCAAAAATAAAATTACACGAGAGGTTGAACTAAGCTTTAGCTTATCGAAAGGGCGCAGTGGTTCACCTGTAGTGCTGTTTGCCGATGTAAATGGTGATGGTAAAAAAGATTGGGTGCTGTCGGATGAACAAAAAGCGTTTAACGTGTATTTAGCTAATAATAAACATAGTTTTTCTCGTCGCGCGAGCAAGTATAAAACCACCTTGCCAATGCAAGGTCGCCGTGTTGTAACAAGCGACTTAAACTTAGATGGCAAAGACGATTTGGTAATGAGCTACGGTCGATTAGATGATAAAAATATGCGTAAAACCATAAAGATATTGTTTGCGACGAGCTAAGTTTTCGTATTCAGTCAGCAAATTCTAGACTACACTTGCTAATTATTTTTCCAAGGGCACTACAGTGTTAAAAAAATTACTTACAGCGAGCTTAATAACACTTTCCTTTTCGGCTTCAGCAGGGGCTATTCGCTTTGGCTATAATCAGCAATATTCAGCGCCACATGTGATTAATAATGGAAAGGGTACAAGCGTATCGGGCATTGTGATTGATGTAAGTAATGCGATTTCACAAGAAGCTGGGTTTATGGCAAAGCAGCTTCCTTTGCCGCGTAAGCGTATTGAACAGTACCTTATTGATGGCAAAATCGATGCACAATGTCATGCCAACCCTATATGGTACAACGCGCCTTCTATTATATGGAGTGAGGTGCTTTATTCTGATGCTGACATTATTGTGAGTGATCAGGCTATCGCCTCGCTGCAAGCGCTAAGCTCACACAAACAGTTCAAATTAGGCACAGTGCTTGGCTATAAGTATCCCAATCTTACTGAGTATTTTGAGGCGGGTAATCTTAAACGTTTTAATAGCACCTCATCTAAAGACAGCTTAACGCGTTTTACTAAAGGCGAATTAGATGGTTTTGTTGCATCCTATAGTGAAGCGAATTACTTAACCCGACTAAGGCGTTTTAATGTGTTAGAAGTGAACTCATATGACTTACATTGCTCGTTTTCACCTAAGCTCAATGCAGAAAAACGTCAGCGTTTAATTGATGCGGCGCATAAACTGCGTGATAACGGTGAATTTAAGCGGGTATTCGCTAAATATATTAAGCCTGAATAGTTTAATTCCAATTCACTTAAGTATAGCTGGTCTTCTTAGTGGACTATAATCATGCTAACTGCGTTAGCATTTATCAATGTAGAATAACTAGATAAGAACAATCCCGCCTTGTTATTATGTCATTTATCCAGCGCTATTTCTGATCTCATCCTTAACAGGATTGGTATAACGTTTAAACAGCTTTTGGTTGAGATTACATAATTGAGACAAATAAAAAGGGCCCATAAAGGGCCCTTTGGTTTTCTCTAGTATCGTTCAAATTTTTTGCCAGTCTTAACCCCTTAAGACAATTAGGCAACCCTTTGCAGGGCTCCAGTACCGGAGTGTTAATCAAGTACTTGGATTTGGGTAGCAAACAGGCTTTGCCTATTTGCTAAATAAAGCGGCTATACAAGTAACTTTATACCCTTAGGTATTAACTTAGCCTACATCCCACATGCTGTAGTTGTTGATTTAGCACATTTATCAACACACTCATTTCTATCGTGCCTGCAATAAAAACGAGTAACTACGTTGCTAAGTTAAGTTACTTCTAGCCGAGTAACCGTTATGCAATTGACAGGAAAAAGCCTGCAATCGCTGCACTCATTAGGTTTGCCATTGAACCGGCTAAAACCGCACGTAAACCTAATTGCGCAATATCTTTACGACGACTCGGTGCCATACCACCAATACCGCCTAGTAAAATTGCAATTGAACTCAAGTTTGCAAAGCCACACAGCGCGAAAGTAACAACGGCTTTCGTGTGTTCGCTCAGCTGCGCTTGATAGTTCATAAAGTCTAAGTAAGCAACAAACTCATTTACTACAAGTTTTTGCCCGATGAAGCTACCAGCAAGCTGTGCTTCACTCCAAGGAATACCTAACAACCATGCAATTGGTGCAAAGGCGTAACCTAAAATTTGTTGAATTGTTAGGTCTGGGTTATCAAACCAACCGCCAATCCAGCCAACAAAGCCATTACTTAGGGCAATTAGTGCCACAAAAGCCAATAGCATTGCGCCTACATTCATTGCCAGCTGCATGCCGTTTAATGCACCACCTGCGGCTGCATCAATCACGTTTACTGGCTTTTCTTCCCCGTGATCTAAATCGTTTAGATCTTGTTTTGGTGTTTCTGTTTCTGGCACCATCATTTTTGCCATTAAGAAACCACCCGGTGCCGCCATAAAGCTGGCTGCAATTAAGTATTTTAATTCAACACCTAAGCTTACGTAGCCTGCTAAAATAGAGCCCGCTACCGTCGCTAAACCACCTACCATAACGGCGAATAGTTCAGAGCGTGTCATCGTGGCAATAAATGGTTTTACTACCAGTGGCGCTTCTGTTTGACCAACGAAAATATTAGCGGTTGCAGAAAGTGATTCTGGTTTCGATGTACCTAATAACTTTTGTAGGCCACCACCTAAAATTTTAATAACAAAATCCATCACTCGTAAGTGATATAACACCGCAACAAGCGCAGAGAAAAAGACAATTACTGGCAGTACTTTGATTGCAAATACAAAGCCGATGCCGTCAATTTCATCTCCCGCTAGGCCACCAAATAGAAAGCGAATACCGTCATTCGCATAACTAATAACGTTGGCAACGCCTACTGAAATACCGTTTAATACTTCGCGCCCTGCAGGTACGTACAAAACAAATGCGCCGATCAGCACTTGCAGTGCAAACGCACCGCCTACGGTGCGTAAATTTATTTTTTTTCGGTTAGTTGAGCATAAAAATGCGAGCGCTAATAAGCTCGCGATGCCAACTAAACTCATTAATGAGGTCATATATATTTCCCAAGTTACCTTCTATTGAAGTAATTGTTTTATTTTGCTTTTTAGTATATCAATGGCAACTCGATTTCGCCCCCCGCGGGTCACAACAACATCTGCATTGTGCTTCGACGGGTCGATAAATTGGTAAAACATGGGTCTTACCGTGGCTTGGTATTGCTCAATCACTGATTGCAAGCTTCTACCGCGCTCTTCTAGATCACGCTGCATACGACGCATCAGGCAAATATCTAACGGAGTATCAATAAACACCTTAATATTAAACTCATCGCACAGTTTAGGATCTGATAAAAGCAAAATACCTTCAACAATCAGAATCTTAGCTGGCTGAATTCGACGAGTTTGGTCGCTGCGCGTGTGCTTTGCGTAATCGTATACAGGAATATCGACTGGTTTACCTTCCTTGAGCTGATTTAAATGCTCAAGCAAAAGTTCATGCTCAAAAGCGTCTGGGTGATCGTAGTTCGTTTGCGTTCTATGTTCGAACGGCAAATGAGATTGATCACGGTAATACGCGTCTTCTTCAATAATAGCGATAGCACCAGGTGCTAGTTCGTTCAAAAGCTCATTGTAAATAGTTTGACTAAACAACGATTTACCAGAAGCTGATGCACCTGCAATCGCGATAATTGTGCGTGTCACAAAAACGTTACCTTAAAAATCATTACAACAGTGACTTACCTTAGCAAAAAAGCGCACAATTATCTTTAGTTCGTGACGCCTACCGGTTCTTTCCTGAATACAGCGGTAAATTTAGCCCCTTTAACTGGTTAAAAACAGGACAAAAGTCCTGTGTAACCCTAGGCACACAGCCTAGAGTATTTATAACGCTGAGCGTGATTAGCTAGGCGAAATGTGAACCAATGGCTAAAATAAATGCAGGCACGCCAATTATTTTTGGTGAGACACAACGGCATTTGGTATATCAGGCTATTTTAAATTGAGGTAACTATGGCAAGAGCGCTAATTTTAATGGCAGACAGTTTAGGCATAGGTGCTGCACCTGATGCTGAACGCTTTGGTGATAAAGGTGCAAACACTTTGGCACATTTACTCGCTGCTTACCATGGTGAAACTGGCCAAAAACTCGCGCTGCCAAATTTATCAAAACTTGGATTAATTGATGCGTGCGAACAAGCAAGCAATACCAATTGCCAAGTGGCTGAGCGTAACGCTCCGATTGCAGCATATGGTTATGCAAAAGAAATTTCATCAGGCAAAGACACACCATCAGGTCATTGGGAAATGGCCGGAGTACCAGTGTTATTTGATTGGGGTTACTTTCACGATAAGCAAAATAGCTTCCCAGATGCGTTTATCGCCGAGTTTATAAAACGCGCTAATCTACCGGGTATTTTAGGCAACTGCCACTCGTCAGGTACGGTTATTTTAGAAGCGTTAGGTGAAGAACACATGCAAACAGGTAAGCCTATTTGCTATACCTCTACCGATAGCGTATTTCAGATTGCCTGCCACGAAGACACCTTCGGTTTAGAGCGTTTATATGAAATTTGTGAAATAGCGCGTGAGTTATTAGATGAATACAATATTGGCCGTGTGATTGCACGTCCATTTTTAGGTGACGCAGCAGATAACTTTGCGCGTACCGGCAACCGCCGTGATTATTCGGTATTGCCACCGGCACCAACATTACTAGATAAACTAGCTGAAGATAATGGTGCAGTAATCAGCATAGGTAAAATCTCTGATATTTACGCACACCAAGGCATTACCGAAAAACACAAGGCGCCAGGGCTTGAAAACTTAATGGCTAAAACCGCCGAGGTATTTAAACAGGCGAAAGACCATAGCTTAACCTTTGTAAACTTAGTGGACTTTGATGAAAAGTTTGGCCATCGCCGTGATGCGATCGGCTATGCCAAAGCGCTAAAGCAATTGGATGATTATTTACCTGAATTTTTAGCCTTACTTGGCAAAGATGATGTGCTAATGATTACTGCAGATCATGGTTGCGACCCAACATGGCAGGGCACAGATCATACTCGTGAATATGTGCCGGTTTTAGCGTATACACCTGGTATGACGCCAGTTAATTTAGGTGAGCGCGAAACTTTTGCAGACATAGGTCAAACATTAGCGACATGGTTTTCACTTGCGCCACTTGAATACGGTAACAGTTTTAAATCTCAGCTTGGCAGTTAACTTAGATAGGAAAGATTATGAGTACTCCACACATTAATGCACAATTAAATGATTTTGCCGAAACGGTATTAATGCCAGGCGACCCGCTTCGCGCGAAGCATATTGCAGAGACATTTTTAGAAGATGCACGTGAAGTTACATCTGTAAGAAATATTCTTGGCTATACCGGTACTTATAATGGTAAGCCTGTGAGCATTATGGCATCTGGCATGGGTATTCCATCGATGAGCATTTATGCGCGCGAATTGATTGTGAGCTACGGTGTTAAAAACTTAATTCGAATTGGTACTTGTGGTGGTATTGGTAGCGATATCAAAATTCGCGACGTAATCTTTGCTCAAGGCGCATCTACTGATTCAAATGTTAACCGTGCACGTGTACAAGGCTACGATTTTGCTGCTATTGCTAACTTCGACCTGTTGGTAAACGGTGTGGAAGCGGCGAAGCGTTTAGGCATCGCTGCTAAAGTTGGTAATGTATTTACGACAGATACTTTCTATCAAGCGTCGAACGATCTTTATCAAAAACTAGATAAACTTGGCGTATTAGCAGTTGATATGGAAACTGCGGGTCTTTATGGCGTTGCCGCAGAATATGGCGCAAATGCAATGGCGCTTTTCACGGTAAGTGACCATGTGATCACAGGTGAAGCTACCCCAAGTGAAGAAAGACAAAATAGTTTTAATGAAATGGTTAAAATTGCTCTCGAGTCAATTTAACGGTTTTATTAAAAAACTCCTAAACAGTTGTGAAGTCAAAAACCAGTAGATAATTCTGCTGGTTTTTTTTCATCTACAACTTGCTGAAAGCACATCAAATACATATTTGATTACAGTTAGATCCTCGGATTAACACTGTGATTACCTCTGTAACAGGCGAAATTACTAGGTTCTGCTAATTTTAAAAGGCGTTCTGAGAGAGTGAGGAATGGAGTATGAAAGCATTAGCAACTACTGCAATGGCGGCATCGCTATTGGTGTTACCTAGCGCGGCAATCGCGTTTGATAAATCGACTATTGAGAGCTTATTAGTACAGGCATGCAAAGATGTAAAAAGTAACAAGGTACTCAAGCTAAAAACCAATTTAAAAACAAATCACTTAACCCTTCCGCTAATTAGTGAAAAGCTTATGTGTAATGGTGAAAGCGTGTATGATTTTGCTATGACGCACAATGCCGATAAAACCGCTAAGCTGTTAAGAACCGGTTCGGTGTCAATTCATGATGTTGCCTATAATAGCTCAGATAAAATTTGGGTATGGCTAGATGATTGAAATATAAGCATTTAAATTATTCAGCCTGCAATCACGCAGGCTGTTTTGTCAACCCCCTTTACAAGCACTTTTCACAATAAATCTAAAGTACTGTCATATAACTGCCATATAAAGTTCATAACATACCCGAAAAAAAATGAGGTATGGCAATGGAACAGGAAAAACAACAGTTAATCGAGCAAATAATCTCAACTGCCAAACGAGAGTTTGATATCGATTTAGCAAAAGAAAAGTTAATCTCAGAAGAAGAATATCGCGCGTTAGTGTTCACTGAGCTTTTGAGTCTAGAAAACGCAGAACTAAGTCGTCTTATTGAACAGTTTAATGCGTCAGCTAGTCATCAAGCGCACGCTTCACAGGCTGAGCCGATTTCTCAGCCAAAACAGCGTAACAACGGCGTAATAATTGCTGCATCAGTTGCTGTGTTAGCGCTTTGTGCGGTAGGCGCTTGGTTTGGCTTATCTGGCGACACTGCAGCACAATCGAGCCAGGTAGCGGCAGTACCGAACAAAGTGATTTCACAAAAATCAGCACAAATGAGCAAGCCTACTCAGGTGGAAAAAGAGCCAGAGGCGGTGTATCAATCCCTATTTGCAATTCACGGCTCGAACACCATAGGCGAAAAACTCGCACCAGCATTATTAAAAGCCTATTTCGAAGAGCAAGGCGCTAAAGATATTGATTGGCAACAGGGACGCATTGCAACTGAGCGCACCATGCAGTTTGAAATGGATGGTGAAAAGTTGGAAATAGGCTTGGCAGCACATGGTTCGTCAACCGCGTTTAAAGCTTTAAACGCGAATATGGCGCAAATTGGTATGTCTTCGCGCAAAATTAAAACCAGCGAAGTGGAAGCGTTAAAAGGTCAGTCAGGTGATTTATCTAAGCTTGG
Organism: Pseudoalteromonas sp. NS-SX12; assembly: GCF_057367955.1. NCBI lineage: Bacteria > Pseudomonadati > Pseudomonadota > Gammaproteobacteria > Alteromonadales > Pseudoalteromonadaceae > Pseudoalteromonas > Pseudoalteromonas sp. NS-SX12. The sequence goes on from NZ_CM170635.1 coordinate 1,049,087, forward strand.
CAATGAGCACATTATTGCGTTGGATGGTCTGGCAATTATTGTTAACCAGAATAACCCGTTAAAGACCATAACAACTGAAACATTATCGCGTATTTTCTCTGGCGAAATTGATAATTGGGCCGAGATTGGTGGTGACCAAGCCCCGATAAAAGTATTTGCTCGTGATGATAACTCTGGCACATTTGATACGTTCAAATCGTTGGTATTAAAGAAATATGGTCGCAAATTAACGAAGCAAGCAGAGCGATTCGAATCGAGTTCAGAACTTTCTGAGCATGTGTCACGCGATGATTATGCAATTGGGTTTATTGGCTTAAATTACATTCGATACAGTAAAGCACTGGCAATTGCAGATAGCAGTGACACTAAAGCAATTTACCCAACGCGTTTTACCATTGCGACGGAAGATTACCCGCTGGCGCGTCGACTATACCTCTACACGCCAACCAATAGTGCTACGCAAATAAAAGACTTTGCTAACTTTGCAATTTCAGATCGCGGTCAAGAAATCGTGCAGGAACTGGGATTAATTTCACAGTCTATTCGTGTTGAAGATGTTATGGCAAGCGAACTGGCCCCAGACAAATATAATCAGTATGCAAAGCTTGCGAAACGTTTATCACTGAACTTCCGCTTTAATTATGCAACGCGCGACCTTGATAACAAAGGTAAGCGAGATTTACAGCGCCTAGTGTCGTTTGTTGAAGAAAACCCAAGTCGCAAGCTTGTACTTATGGGTTTTTCGGACAGCATTGGGGCACGCGATAAAAACACCATGTTGTCGCTAAGCCGCGCTAAAAGTGTTGAACAAGAGCTTAATGCTCGCGGTATTAATGTCTATGCGGTAGAAGGCTTTGGTGAAGATATGCCACTTGCAAATAACGACAACGAAGTTGGTCGTGAACGTAATCGCCGCGTTGAAGTTTGGGTGCTCTAAGACAAATTAAAGTAGCCTTATAAATCACACTTAATACTGAGTTTAGTTAACCTAGTCATATATTTGTCATGTTTGTTGACTAAACTCAGTGCCTTATCTGATTAGGGAGGCTTATTGTGTACAATTTATTAATGGATAAAGCGAGCTTATCGCAAGTTTTTCTGGCGTTTGCACCGATGGAAGCGCTTAAAGTTAAACACAATATTGATTATGCACTTGAGGCGTTATCACTGCCATCAGCTGAGCTATTAGCCGAGATGCAAGTATTAGGAATTGACCTACCTGATAAGCCTTCAGCATCAAAAAAAGTGGATTTAACCACAATTAATAGCACAGTGCTAAGTTCACATTTGACCGAATTGTTTCTTGATAAACACAAGCTACTAAAAACATTTTCAGATTTCTCATTATCAGAGCAAGTTGAGCTGAGAGCGTTTCTGCAAAGCTTGATGCCGATGTTACATTTACCGCCACAAGCGTTAGTTGAAAAAATGCAGCGCGAGGGTGTGCTTGATGTATTGATGGGCGAAAGTGATAAAGCAAAAGCCGTTAAAGATAAAATCGCAGCGCTTTCTCAAAATAAACGCGATCATAAAGTTGATGAAGTTAAGGAGCGCTTAGCTAAGCTTTCTAATAAGCCGCAGCAGTGTGCTGATGAGTTAAAAATAGCGCGTGTTAAAGCTAATCTTAATAAAGCTTCGGTAACTGATAATGCAGCTATCATTGCAGATGCAAAACAGAAGATTGTACAGCTAGGTTAAATTACCTAGTTGTACTTGATTGATAAACAGAGCCCCTTCGTTTTTTCTATAACTACTGTACCAGACCGTTACAAACCAAAATTTTACTAACTTATTAGCGTTCCCCCTTATTTTTAAACGTACTCGGGCATATTTACCGTATTTATTTCTTAGATTTGAATACAGAGATCATATTTTTACTAAGCTAAGCCAGAAAAATATTAAGCAAGCCCGTTTTAGTTAGTAAAATTTTGATCTCAAAGCCGACTTTTTTACTAAAAATAGCGTTTAGTTAGTAAAATTATGATCTCTAAAAACACAAAAATGTCGTTTTATTAGTTTTAGTTAGTAAAAAATTGATCTATTAAGGTATTTGATCATTAATTTACTAATCAGCTAGTAAAATAATGATCCCAAATACGCCACAACTTAGTAAAAATATGATCTCTAAAATCAACAGTTAGTAAAATTTTGATCTCTATTGTTTGGTTTTGGCTGCGAAAACGAGGTGTTAGTGGTACTTTAAGGGTGTGTCAGGGTTAAAAGTAATCAGTTGTTAACTTTGATTTTACAAATGAGCGTGGTTTTAAATCGCTAGTAAAATCTCGATCTGTTTTTTAGCGGTAATCTTGATACTTAGTAAAAATATGATCTCTGTCCCAAAGTTACTATTTATTGAAACAAAAAAAGGCCGTCAGGCCTTTGGATCACAGTTAGGGATACATAATATCAATTCGCTTAAATAGCTAATCGGTCTAACCGGCTAACTATCATGTTAAATGCGCTGGGGCTTATCGATGTAGCATCACACTATAAGAAAGCTACGCCTTGTTAGCATTTTATTTATCCGGTGCTAAACCTGCTCAAATACTTAACCGAATTGGTATAATAATGGTAAAAAAGCTAGGCAAGTGCCTAGCTGGTTTACTGGCTAAACAGTATTAAGAGAACTGATTCATGGTGTTGTCTTCACCTGCAGCTTTTAGGGCCGCATCTCCAGAGAAGTACTCTTTGTGGTCGTCACCCATGTCAGAACCTGCCATGTTTTGGTGCTTAACACACGCAATGCCTTGGCGAATTTCTTGACGTTGTACGTTCTTAACATAACCCAGCATACCTTGCTCACCAAAGTATTCTTTTGCAAGATTATCTGTAGATAGCGCTGCAGTGTGGTAAGTAGGCAGGGTAATTAAGTGGTGGAAAATGCCTGCTTCACGTGCTGCATCAGCTTGGAAAGTACGGATCTTTTCATCAGCTAATGCTGCAAGTTCAGTGTTATCGTATTCCACGCTCATTAGCTGCTCACGGTTGTATTGAGATACATCTTTACCTTCTTCAACCATGATATCGAAAACTTGCTGACGGAAATTCAGAGTCCAGTTAAATGATGGAGAGTTGTTGTAAACAAGTTTAGCGTTTGGCACTACTTTACGAATTTCATTTACCATCGCGCCAATTTGGCCTACGTGTGGTTTTTCCGTTTCAATCCAAAGTAAGTCAGCACCATTTTGTAATGAAGTAATACAGTCAAGCACACAACGCTCTTCACCCGTACCAGAGCGGAATTGGAACAAGTTACTTGGTAAACGCTTAGGACGAACCAGCTTACCGTTGCGGTTTAAAATAACATCACCGTTTTTGATATCAGTCGATTCAATTTCTTCTACGTCTAAGAATGCGTTGTATTGGTCGCCTAAATCACCAGGTTCGTTGCTTACTGCGATTTGTTTAGTTAGACCAGCACCAAGTGAATCGGTACGCGCTACGATAACGCCGTTATCTACACCTAGTTCAAGGAATGCATAACGAACCGCATTGATTTTTGCTAAGAAATCTTCGTGCGGTACAGTCACTTTACCATCTTGGTGACCACATTGTTTTTCATCCGATACTTGGTTTTCAATCTGGATACAGCAAGCACCTGCTTCAATCATTTTCTTAGCAAGTAGGTAAGTTGCTTCTTCGTTACCAAAACCAGCATCGATATCAGCAATAATTGGTACAACGTGTGTTTTATGGTCGTTAATTTTAGCTAGGATTGTCTCTTCTTCTGCACTGTTACCAGCTTTACGCGCAGCATCAAGTTCACGGAAATAACCGCCTAGTTCGCGGGCGTCAGCCTGACGTAGGAAAGTGTAAAGTTCTTCGATTAATGCAGCAACCGATGTTTTTTCATGCATTGATTGGTCTGGAAGAGGGCCAAATTCAGAGCGTAGTGCTGCCACCATCCAACCTGAAAGGTAAAGGTAACGACGGTCAGTATTATTTTGGAAATGCTTTTTAATTGAAATCATTTTTTGCTGACCGATAAAACCATGCCAACAACCAAGTGATTGCGTATATTGAGATGGATCTTGGTCGTACGCTTCCATATCTTTACGCATAATATCAGCAGTATAACGCGCAATTTCTAAGCCGTTTTGGAAGCGGTTTTGCAAACGCATACGCGCTGCTGACTCAGGGTTAATATTTTGCCATTTCTTCTCGCCTACTTCTTTTAACGTTGCAATGCGGTCGATTTCTTGTTGGTAAGTTAATTGTTTAGCCATCGTGTTAAGTCCTTCATCTTGTTGATTAGATGGCGCTGGTGTTATTACCTTTTTGAGCAACAACATTGAACGGGTAGCGCCTTTACATTTAAATTAGGCTGAAACGGCATGATTTATAAAATTTATAGTTTTTATCATGAGTATTTTTTTAATGAATGCCAAAAGCAAGCTTTCTTGTGTAACTTAGATAGAATCAAATAACCAAATTATTTAAACGCATACAATTGTGTGCCACTTCAAGGTGAGAAAATTTATGACAACACGTATTCACCATGCAGGGTTAGCTGTTGATCCCAGCTTATACGCATTTATTAACCATCAAGTTATTCCAGGTACGGGCATTGATGTGGAGCACTTTTGGCAAGGCTTCTCAAAAATCGTGTCTGAAATGACACCGATTAACCGCGCACTGTTAGTGAAACGTGATGATCTGCAAGTGCAAATCGATCAATACCATCAAGCGCATTCAAACTTTGAGTTTGACCATTACAAACAATTTCTACAGCAAATTGGCTATTTAAAACCAGCACCAAGCGATGTCACAGTGGTAACTGAAAGCGTTGAGCCTGAAATTGCCACAATGGCAGGCCCGCAGCTGGTTGTGCCAGTAAGCAATGCGCGCTTTGCGCTAAATGCTGCGAATGCTCGTTGGGGGTCATTGTATGATGCGTTATATGGCACCGATGCTATCTCGTACGACAATGGCCGTGAAGCCGGACGCGAGTACAACCCCGTACGTGGTAATGCGGTAATTGATTTCGGCCGTGAGTTTTTAGACCAAGCATTGCCACTAACATATGGTTCGCACAAAGATGCTAGTGATTACGCGATTGTTGATGGCAAGCTGATTGTCACGTTAAACAATGTAAGCCAAAGCGCATTGCAATCACCAGAGCAGTTGGTGGGCTATAACGGTACTAAGCAGCAACCTACAGAATTAATTCTTAAAAATAATGGGCTGCACATTGTGATTCAGTTTGATGAAAACCATCAAATTGGCAAACAAGATAGCGCGCATATAAAAGATATTGTGCTTGAGTCGGCATTAACCACCATTATGGATTGCGAAGACTCTGTTGCGGCGGTTGATGCAGAAGATAAAGTAGGTGTATACAGCAACTGGCTTGGTTTAAACAAAGGCGATTTATCGGTTGAGTTTGAAAAAGGTGGTAAAACACTTACACGTGCACTTAACCCAGATTTAACCTACACAGATTTAAGCGGCGATGAGCAACAGCTCAAAGGCCGCAGCTTAATGCTAGTACGCAATGTTGGTCACTTAATGACAAATCCTGCGATTCTCGATAAAAATGGCGATGAAGTTTTTGAAGGCATCATGGATGCGGTTATTACGTCGTTGATAGCATTGCATGATTTAAAAGGCAAAAGCACCCGGAAAAATAGCCGAGCTAATAGCATTAATATTGTAAAACCGAAAATGCATGGCCCTGAAGAAGTGGCTTATGCGAATACGTTATTTTGTAAGGTAGAAAACTTACTTAACTTGCCAGAGAATACCTTAAAAATGGGTATTATGGATGAAGAGCGCCGGACTTCGGTTAACCTCGCTGCATGTATCGCTGAGGCGAAAGAGCGCGTTATCTTTATCAACACTGGTTTCTTAGACAGAACAGGCGATGAAATTCATACTAGTATGCTTGCAGGACCAATGTTGCCAAAAGATGCAATTAAAGCGCAAAAGTGGATTGGTGCGTATGAAAACAACAATGTGGATGTAGGCTTAGCATGTGGCTTAAGCGGTAAAGCACAAATTGGTAAAGGTATGTGGCCAATGCCAGATGAAATGGCGCAAATGCTAGTGCAAAAAACTGCACATGTGCAAAGTGGCGCAAATACGGCGTGGGTGCCATCGCCAACGGCTGCTACCTTACATGCGATGCATTATCATCAGCAGGATGTATTTAGCTTACAACAGGAAATTAAACAGCGCGTTGCCGCTAATGTGGATGATATTTTGTGTCCGCCACTGCATCCAGAGCCAAAATCAATGACCTCTGATGCGATTCAAAATGAGCTGAACAACAATGCACAGGGTATTTTAGGTTATATGGTACGTTGGGTTGAGCAGGGAGTTGGTTGCTCTAAAGTGCCTGATATTAATAATGTGGGCTTGATGGAAGACAGAGCCACATTACGTATTTCATCACAGCATATGACTAACTGGTTATGTCATGGTGTTTGCAGCGAGAAACAGGTAATTGACACCCTTGAAGCAATGGCCAAAGTGGTTGATAAACAAAATGAAGGCGACGCTAATTACCGTAATATGTCAGATAATTATGCGCAGAGCGTGGCGTTTCAAGCGGCACTAGAGCTAGTATTATCAGGGACAAAGCAACCAAATGGTTATACAGAGCCTGTGTTACATCGCCGCCGTTTAGAATTTAAAGCAGCGAATTGATATCAATTCACTTAAATCGCAGATCGTTCTAGCGGGTTAAATATCATGCTTACGGCGTTTTAATTTATCAATGTAGAACAACTACATAAGACAAATTTCGCCTTGTAATCATTTTATTTATCCAGCGCTAGCTCTGATCACATACTTAACAGAATAGGTATTAATTGAATACTAATTTTATTAATCACGTGGTTTTTCTAAAGCAACCAGTGAAGCGTAAGTTAATGCAATTTTTATAAACACTATTAACAAAAAAAGGCCTGAAAAATCAGGCCTTTTTTATATGACTTTGATTAGTCTTGTACGATTGCGTTGTGGTAGATGTTTTGAACATCATCGCTATCGTTAAGCATATCCATAAACTTTTGGAAAAGTGGGATATCATCGCCTTCAATATCCACACTTGTTTGTGGTACGAAAGTGATTTCTTCAACATCTAGCTTCACATCTGGAAATGCTTCTGCCAGTGCAGTTTTAACGTTATAGAACTCAGTGTGTGGTGCAAATACTGAAACGATGCCATCTTCAACTTCAACGTCAGTTACGTCAACGTCTGCCATCATTAGTGCTTCTAACACTTCTTCGTCATTGTCGCCGGCAAATGCAAATACAGCTTGGTGATCAAAGCTGTGTGCAGCTGTACCTGGGCCACCAATTTTTGAGTTAGTTTTAGTAAATGCTAAACGTACATCTTTAATGGTACGGTTTGGGTTATCCGTTAAACAATCGATAATAACCATGCAGTTACCTGGACCAAAGCCTTCGTAGCGTGCCGGTTGGTAATCTTCGCCAGCGCCGCCTTTTGCTTTTTCAATCGCTTTGTCGATTACGTGTGCAGGTACTTGGTCTTTCTTTGCTTTTTCGATAAGGCGTTTTAACGACAAGTTAGTATCTAGCTCTGCGCCGCCGTTTTTAGCCGCTACATAGATCTCTTTACCGTATTTAGAGTTTACTTTTGTTTTTGCGGCTGCTGTTTTAGCCATCGCGTTCTTGCGAACTTCAAACGCTCTTCCCATCTTAATTCACTCTCTATTCTCGCAGGAAATTTAGTTGCATGATTCTAACAAGTAAGGATTAAAACAGCTAGTGCTATGACGCTGGCTTTTTATTCAGCATTACCTTAGATAATTAGAAAGGGCATTTATTTAACATAACGTCATTGAAATAAAATTATTTAATGTTTTATATTTTAAATATAAATATTGTGAATAGTGGCAAGTGAAACTCATCAAATACTTTTAATATATGAATAAAGAGGGGTTGCACTTAAAATGCTGTAGGTGTGGATTAGAAGCGATATCCAATACGCCAGCTAACGCTCGACACATTATCATGTGGTAAAAATGCAATACTGCTATCTAGCTCAACCATCCACTCGGGCGTGATATCGTACGTGACAAATACACTTAGCTCGGCGTAATCATCATCAGTATTGTGAGGATACGACTTTCTGCCTGCAAAACTGACAAACTTATCAGTTTGTTTAGTACCATCGCCTTGAAACAGTTCATTCCAGCGTATAACGCCACCTGCAAGTAAATAGGTATCGGGTCTAATTTCAATGATCTTTGACGCCGATAGTAAGCCACTTACTACCAGAGTTTCGTCCTCTAGTGCATCGCGCAATGCTAGCGCCATTTCATTTTGCTCAATCATAATATCGCGATAACGCCATTCGTTGTATTGCACAAGTAACGACGGCTCGATAACCCACTCGTCAAAAAAGATACCGTAACCTACAGACAGGCCGTAACTAGGAGCATACGTTTTGTGTTGTGATGAGGGGAGCTCTAAAAATGATTCTCGGTAATCGCTTTGCCAGTAAGTGTAGTTTCCTGATATAGCAAAGTTTTCAATGAAGTAGGTTAGCGTTGCAGCGTAAGATTGTGAGTCAATCTTTAGTGAATTCGCTTTTCGTGAAAAGTGGGTATCTTCCCAGTTTATATAATCTAAACTAACTCGCACGCTCTCACTAAAGTCGTGTGCTAATGAAAAACTCGTGCCACTGGGAGTTACACTGGTCAATGTGCCAGATTGATCTAGCGGTAAATCTGAATGGCTTTGGCCTACTTTAATTTCAACAGCATTCGCACCAGTTGTTATGCCAAGCATTAAAACTGGTAAAAAACAGTGATATGTAAAGCGGTTCAAATTGCACATAGCCAACTCATAACGATACAGCGGTGACGATAATAGCAGCAATTAGCCGCGGCAAATAAGTGAAATTGCTAATAAAGTGTGAAACTTTGTAATCCAATTTAACAGTTGAGTGCTTTTTATACGCTTATGTGGTTTTTATTTAATCGACAGCCGCGCAACCCTTAGTAAATTTGCTTAGCGTAGCGTGTGATTCAAAGTTGACGATATAGATTGACTGTACTTTGAAAAATGAATTGTTACTGCGGATTACGTAACGAATGAAAAGGTGACTCGCTTGGTTGGTAAATTTTTATTCACTATTGCTAATTGCGTATTGCACTTTTTTTCTACTTAGTATTTAATAGCCGCCACTTTTTTGCCTTGGGCAAAAATACCGAAGTTAGTATTGGTTAGAGAAATAAAAATAACGGTGCGTTATGGATTTTTATATCCTAAAAAAAGGGGATGAGCTAAAAGCCATTCCTGCTGACAAAGCAATTTGCAAAAGCTATGAAAAATCGGGTTATAGCTATATTGATAAAGTAGCGGCATGTACTGAGCAAGCAGCTATTAACAAGCTAAAGGGAAAAACCTTTGAAACGCTTAAAGGGCCATTGCTCCGTTTAAGTGTTGTTATTTTTGCATTGATTCTACTGTGGTGGGTGAGTTAACCACCACAGCTTCCTTATTTACCCTAGCTGGGTGAAATCTTTCTTTTCTTTTTGTTTATTGCCACACGATAACGGTTATGCAGTATGCCAACGCGTTCGACATACGCTTTCGTTTCTGCAAATGGTGGTATGCCTCGGTATTTTTTAACGGCATTAGGCCCTGCATTATACGCAGCCGTTGCTAATCTGATATTGCCATTAAACTTTTCTAATAAATAAGATAAATATTTAACACCGCCTAAGATATTTTGGCTCGGTTGAGTTGGGCGTTTTATGCCCATGTATTTAGCCGTTGCTGGCATCAGTTGCATTAATCCTATTGCGCCTTTTTTTGAACGTGCATTGGCTTTAAATGCCGATTCAGCGTGGATCATTGCACGCACGAGAGCAGGGTCAACATTATGTTGTTTACTTGCTGTCGCTATTTCCAAATGATACTTGTCTGGATAGATAGGAATTTTATGCCAATTTAAAGACGAGCGCAGTTGGCAGGCATAACAGCCCGTACGATAAATACTGTAGCTGTGTTTAATTGGTTTTCGGTCGGTAAAAGCAATAGAGCCATCACTTTTAACGTACTGATAAATAGGTTTAGCAGCCGCTGAAAACGCGAAAAACAGCATTATTAGAAGTAGTCTAAAAATCATTTTCGGTAAGGTATAACGTATTATTGTAATTATGGTCTGAAAGAGCAGATTTTCAACTCTTTCAATGGTGGTTACTTTACCTGTTTTTAGATGTGCTTTGTAGCCTAGATAGAGGAATTCGATAAATTCTGTTATTGATAAATGAAATGCTAACAAAGCTGAGTTTATCTTATCGCGTTATGCTATATCGATAAATTAAAACGTAGTGAGCATGTTATGTAGTGCGTAATCATGATGAACTGGTTAAGTGAAGTGTTATAAAGAGTGCAAAAAAGTAAAAAGGCGCTTAACGCGCCTTTAGTAGATGACAGTGTATCCTATTTAAAGGAAGTGAATTTGCTTACACCATATCATCGAAAGGGTTGCTTGCAGTTAGTTTTACAGAGTGCGTAAAACCAGGCAAAGAAAGGGTTTCTTGCGTTAATTCGATATCGTTTTCATCAATTAAGCCATCACCAAAGCGGTAAATTAATTGGTAATCACCTAAATTTGCAGCCGCGCTGTAATCAGCTTGGTTTTGTTTAGTTTGTGTGAGTTTATCGCGATACGATGCCATTGCACTTTCGCCATGACGTATAGTGAGCATCTCTAGCGTAATATTTGCTGAGAACATTGGCGCCGTAGCGTTATTACCGCCAAAGCCTTTTGAGTTAATAAAGGCAATATCTTGTGCTTCACACTCATAGTGTTCAGTACGAATATCAAGGCGCTCGGCGTAAACGTCGTCAGCGACTTTATCGATTGTGGTGATACCCGGCATAATGTTATGGCTGAAAATACCAAGTGCCATGGCCATTTGGTCGCCACTTGCTGGGCCAATTGTATGACCAACAAAGGCTTTTGGCGCGGCCAGTTTCCAATTATCAATATTAAATGCTTTTGCAACGCGGTCATAAATGATTGACTCAGTTACACGGTTTTGAGGTGTACTTGAACCATGGGCAAGAATATAGCTACGTTTTTGTACCGCTTCTTCACCGAGAATGCTTGTTGCAAGTGCTACTGATTTTGCCATCGTAATATAATTACCTGGACCTGGCGCAGTAATTGATTTTTTGATGCCATCAGCGTTCACAAATACATCTGGTACTGAGCCCATAACGTCAGCGCCAAGCTCTAATGCTAAGGCGTCATCCATTAATACCGCAAATTGTGCGCCTTCACCTATGGTAAAACCGCAGTTTTCACCAAATGGACGGCTGGTGCGACGTAAATCTGGGGTATCGCTATTATCAAGCTTTTTCAAGCCTTCAATATTTGCCAGTGCGCTCATATTGCCAAAGCCTTCAACAATTTCAGGCGTAATTGCACAATCAACACTGCCAACAATAGCAACACGAGTGCGGCCCGCTTTGATATCGTGCACTGCTGCACGTAAGTTGTATAAGAAGGTAGCGCATGCGCCTGATGTAGTGAACGTTGTACCCACATTGCCAGTTACATAAGCGTTAATAAAGTCCGTCGACATGGTATTTAAACCAAGCGCTAAGTTTTTGGTGCTAACGCGGTCGCCTCTTAAGCGGTTTTTCATCATACCGCCGAATGCTTCATCTTGCATTTGGCCTGCAACAGATGCGGAATAAGTACCTATTTGATCAGGGTCGACAATAGCAAGTACATCTTGCCACGCTAAACCGGTCGATTTGATTGCATCAGTAGCGGCAAAAATAGTGGCTTGTAAGCCTCGAGGCTGATAGCGACTGTTATAAAGCGTGCTTGGATCAAAGCCCGTTGGAAATTGGCCAGCTGCTTTAATTGGATTATCGCGGTAGGTATCGTGCTTAAGTGATAATTCACCGTTAATCGTTACTTTAACTTTACCGCCTTCCAAGTTTTCTATTTGCCAATCGCGCGGCTGGGGTGACGGTAAGTGACGCGCACTTGTTTCAAATACAATGCTGTCGCCTTCACTTGGCATTACCGTCATTTTTTGATGTCCATGAGTTGCATCAACATCAAAATGATTGTTTTCAATCTTACGAATTAAGGTACCAGCAATAATTTGCTCACCAAATTTAGCTTCGATCTCGCTTGCGCAAATAGCTTGGTTTTCATGGTCAACCAGTTCACCGTTTTCTTGGCGTACTAGATTCATTAACGTTGCAAGGCCAAGAAATGTTTCTTGTCGCGCTTCTTGCGTTAATTTATCTATTACAATGCGACGGAACCCTTGGTGAGCAGATGTGCGTCCTGCGGCATTAATACCACCCATTCCAACAACAATAGGTAATGCAGTCATAAAAACCCTAGATATATACAGTTTGCGTTATTTAGGCACAGTTTATTTTGATTTTAAGTTTTAGTTTGTGTTTAATTGGACATAGTTTTGGTGTATTTGGCCATTTTGAACTGGTTTGAGCAGTTATTATGACAACAAAAGTACGACTCTTATTGTATCCACAAATATTGGCGACCAGCGTTACGCTGCCAGTAGAAATGCTTAAAGCGGGCGAAGCATCATTTCATGACCGCAAAAATCGTAAGCTTGATATTAAGTTTGTAGCCGATAAACAAGAGCTGATCCAATGCCGCGCGGGGTGTGCTTTTTTACCCGAATTAACTGTTGGCTGTGATGACAATGCCGATTTTATTATTGTGCCGGGGATCTGGCGAAATCCTCGCCCTGTTATTAAGCAAAATCAAGCGGCGATTGGCTATTTGAAAGCTCAATGGCAACAAGGTGCAACAATTGTCGGTGTCGGTACCGGTAACTGTTTACTTGCGGAAGCAGGCTTGCTTGACCATCACGCAGCAACGACGCATTGGCATTACGCTAAGCAATTTCGCAAAGACTATCCTAAGGTCGACCTCAAACCGGAATTTTTTATTACGCAATCGGAGCGTATTTTTTGTGCGGCCAGTTTAAACTCGCTGGCTGATATTATGGTTTACTTGATTGCGCAATTATTTGGACGAGATGCCGCGCAAAATGTGGAACGTAACTTTTCTCATGAAATTAGAAAGCCATATGAAGAGCAGCGCTATTTAGAAGGGGCAGTTGATAGACATGCCGATGAACTGATTGCGCAAATTCAATTTTGGCTTAAAAACAACGCGTCGAGCGAATTATCAATGCAGCATGTTGCTGAGCAATTTGGTATTAGCCAGCGCACCTTATCACGGCGTTTTAAAGCGGCAACGGGCACCACAGCCAACCATTATTTGCAAAAAATGCGCCTTGAAATGGCGCAAGAATTATTGGCTTCGACCAACCTAACCGTGCAAGATGTAGCGGTAGCTGTAGGTTATGTTGATCAAGGTTATCTTACCAAAGTATTTAAGCGCGAGTTAAAACAAACACCGTCCGATTATCGTTTACTGGTGAGGAAAAAATTGTTTAAAACGGATTCGTGATTTTTTAATTATCTAGATGTTTGAAATAGCAGTTATCTAAAATTCATTTCTGCAATTGGGTTTAAACCTTTCGCAACTTACTGTGCGCGAAAACGGCGCAACCAATTGGTCATCTACAAAGGTTATATTCGCGAAAGCTCAAAGTATTAACAGTTATTTTGGTAGTGACTGAACACAGATTCAATATGTTTGTTATGTCTATTGAGAGATTATATGTCTTCGATAAGGCGCAGGTAACATCGTATTTCACGCCCATCGACAGGTGTTGAGAGCGCTCTTGTTATAGCCGAATAATCTAACTTATTTGATTTTTGTTAATTCACTGTAAATAAATGTAAACTCTTACTTTTCAATTAGTTAAGAGTGTATAAATAAGCCTAAAAAGACAGCGTTGTCATAATAAATTTTTTCAAAATCAATGGTTTATGCTTTTTCATTATTGTTTGCTGTAACTGCTATCGGCGTACTTTCTTTTTTATTGTTATCTGTTTTAAATGTTCGTCCCGATTAAAGGGGAAATACTAAATTTCAGGGGACAAAATGAAAATAAAAATAAAACCTTCCTTGTTGGCTGCAAGTGTAATACTTGCCTGTACGCCAGCAATTGCAAAAATTACTGATTCAACTTTTCCATTACAAAATGGTGACCCATTAGTTGCTGAGCAATGGCACCTACAGAACATTGGGCAAACCGGCTTCTCACAGTCTGCAGGCACATCTGGCAATGACCTTGATATTGATTTCACGCATTTAATGGGTATTAAAGGTCGTGGTATTACAGTTTCTGTGATCGATTCAGGTGTAGAGATTGATCACCCAGATTTAAGAGCTAACGTTGTGGCGGGTTCTCTTAATTTAGGTGACGGTTCAGATTATCCGCAAGATAATAATGGTCATGGTACATCTGTCGCAGGCTTAATTGCTGCTACCGAGGCAAATGGACTAGGTGGGCGCGGTGTTGCACCTCACGCTAATATTGTTGGCTTTAACTATTTACCTAATCAAACTGTTGGTAACTGGCTTGTGTCTCACGGTTTGTCAGAAGATTTTCGTCAATTAGACCGTTTTACCGATCCGCGAGTGTTTAACCAAAGTTATGGCAGCACACCTGCGACACCGGTTGTGCACAATTACGTACTTAACCCGTGGCAAGAGCTGCAAGACGACGTATATCGCTACATTACTGAAGAAAGCCATTGGGGACGTGGTTCTGTTTATGTTAAATCGGCGGGTAATTCGTTCGGAACATATAACGCTTATTACCAAGGTGTGCCTATTTTAGTGCTGCCTTACGAAAACAATCAGTTCTTTAATAACCAAGGTTTACCTTTCCATAATGCGAATATTGCTCCGGATAACAATAACCATTGGAACCTAGTCGTGTCAGCGTTAGACGCGCATGGCAAGCTAACGTCTTATTCATCTGTGGGTTCAAACGTATTTGTTGCAGCGCCGGGCGGTGAATTTGGCGAAGCTGCACCTGCAATGGTAACAATTGACTTACAAGGGTGTGAAGCCGGTAGTAATGTAACGGGCGAGCATGGCAATGTATTGCATGGTGGCTCTGAGCTAGATCCGAACTGTGATTATACAGGCACAATGAACGGCACGTCATCGGCAGCACCTAATACATCTGGTGCAATAGCGAATATTATGTCTGCGAATCATGCACTTGACGCTCGTGCGATTCGTCATATTTTAGCGCAAACAGCACGCAAAACAGATGAAAACCACCCAGGTGTTGATTTAACATTTGAAAATGCCGATGGTGAGCTAGTTACTTATAACGCAATTCCATCTTGGCAACGAAATGCAGCTGGCTATAACTTCCATCAGTTTTACGGTTTTGGTGCGGTTGATGTGGATGATGCAGTATATAAGGCCTTGTTCACACCGGTAACACCACTGCCTGAGCAAGTGATTACGCCGTGGCAAACGCAAATCGCAGATGCTGAAATTCCTGATGCAAGTTTGACTGGCGCAACCAGCACATTGGCGTTTGAACAAGATGTGACTGTTGAAGCAGTTCAAGTGAAATTGAATATTGATCATACTCGCTTACGCGACCTTGCTATCGAATTAATTTCACCTTCGGGTACTCGCTCAGTATTAATGAGTGCACGAACTGGCTGGTTAGGTACTACTGAAGGTGGATATACCGATACACTAATGCTTAGCAATCATTTTTATGGTGAATCAGCACAAGGTGAATGGCAGTTAAAAGTAATCGATACAGACAAAGGTAATAGCTTTACTGTTGGTTTCAATGCAAGCATTGGCTTAGTTGGCTTTAACCGAAATAACAATGCAGAAAACGGCGTGTTGAAAGACTGGTCGCTACGTGTAATTGGTCATTAAGGAGTAAAATATGAAGAAATTATTTATCATTGCGGCGTTAACTCTAAGCACGCAAGCTGCAATCGCAAATAGCGCCGAGCAATTTAAAGGCTTAACAATTACTCCGGTAGAACAACTCACCTTGGCGCAATCTGAAGTGGTTGTGAACGATAAAACGTTTAAAACTAATGGTACGAAAACGGTTGTGCCTGGCTTGGATGTATTTGATGTTAGCGGGCTAAATGCCTACACCGTTACGGGCGAAATTATCGTAAAACTTTCAGGTGATGTAGATTTTGAGCAATTTAATAAAGACAATGACCTGATTATTAAACAGGCATTTAAATCTTATTACATTCTTAAATCGCAAAGTCAGCGTGACTTGTTGCCATTAGTTGATGCACTGAAAAAGTTAGAAGGTGTAAGCTCGGTAACATTAGAGCTAGTTGATAAAGGCGTTATTGAAAAATAGCGTTATTAAATCACGCGTTAGTATAGTTAACGTCTGCTATTTGGGCTAAATAGCAGACGTTTTTTTAAATGAAGTTTGCTTTAACTTTTGTTGCACCGAAAATGGATCTTGGCTGGCAAGTTCACGCTCAAACAATAAATGACTAATAGGCTTAGAGACAAAGTAACCTTGGGCATAGTCGCACCCAGCTGCCTCTAATATGAATAATTGTTCTTGTGTTTCAACGCCTTCCGCGATTACTTTTAAACCCAATTTATGCGCCATTACGATAATTGCTTCACACAAGGCTTGGTTTTGTGCCGAACTTTCAAGATTCATGACAAAGGCGCGATCGATTTTTAAAAAGTCGAGTTCAAACTTGGTAAGGTAAGATAGCGCGGCGTACCCAGTACCAAAGTCATCAAGAGAGATTGCTACGCCTGCTGAGCGAAACTTCTTAAGTGTTTCTTTTATTTCTTCATTGTCATCAAGTAATAAACCTTCGGTAATTTCGATACAAATACCGTGCTTAAGACTCAATTGCAGTAAAGTATTGAGCCAAATAACATCGTGCTTACTGACGCTTGACTGAAATTGTGCAGGGGAGCGGTTAACACTAATTTGAAAGTGTTGATCATAGCTTGATTGCCATTTTTTTACTTGCTCGGCAGCCTGCTGAAACACCCAATTACCAATATCAATAATCATTCCTGATGTTTCCGCAAGTGGAATAAAGTCAGCAGGGCTTACCATGCCAAGTTCTGGATGATGCCAGCGCAGTAGCGCTTCTGCTTTATGAATTTTTAAATCAGAGATTGATAAAATGGGTTGATAGAGCACTTCGAGCTGTTGATTAATGACAGCCAGACGCAGTTCTTGCGTGAGTAAATGGGCTTTTTCGGATTTTTCTTGCAAGGTTTTGTTGAAATGACGGTATTGTTTGCGCCCTTCTTCTTTCGATAAATACATTGCTTGATCGGCAAAACGCAGTAACTCTTCCATTTTTTCGCTGTGATCAGGAAACAAAGTGATGCCAATACTGGCCGAAATAAATATTGATTCATTATTAATGTAGAACGGCATCTCAATTGCTTGAATCAACTTTGAAGCAATGTTTTCAACATCTGCTAGGTTGTGAATATTACACAGCAGCGCAGTAAACTCATCGCCACCAATGCGCGCTACCGTATCGGTTTCGCGTAAAATTATTTTTAGGCGCTCAGATACCTCAACTAACAATAGGTCGCCCGCATTGTGACCCATGGTATCGTTAACTTCTTTAAAATGGTCTAAATCAATAAATAACAGCGCAAATTTATCGCCTGAGCGCTTACTTTTGGCGATTTCTTGGTTAAGCCTGTCGGTAAACATATTACGGTTAGGTAACTGGGTGAGTGCATCAAAGTTAGCTTGGTGCCAAATAACTTGCTGAGATTGCTTTTTCTCAGTGATATCAGACATTGAACCAACCATGCGATACGGATTGCCTTTTTCATCGCGCATAGCTTCACCAACAATATGGAACCATAACTCTTGTTGTTTGGCGCTATACATACGCACTTCAATATCAAATGCTTCAAATGGGTCGGTTAGGTGCACCTCAAGACTTGCTTTAAACTGTTTAATATCATCAGGGTGGATTTGTTCAGTAAAGGAAGCAAAATCACAACCAAATGCTAGATTGTCAAAGCCAAGTAGCTCGGTAAATTTAGTAGAGTAAAATACTTCGTTATTTGAAATATCCCAGTCCCATACTCCAGCGCTGGCACCTTTTGCAGCTAATTCGTAACGTTGTTGGCTTAAATAAAGCTTACGCTCTGTTTCATTGATGGTGGTTACGTCTTCAACGATGCCGATATAAGCGGTGATTACTTTGTTTTCAATGAGCGGCTCAGCGTGAATCGATAACAGCTTATTTTTTGTTTTTGCAGCAGATCGGAATGTAAATTGAAAATTAGCACCTTTGGCGGTACAGGCATACCAGTGTTTAATGGCTTTTTGCCGATCATCTGGGTGCATTGCGTTAATGTAGCTGCTGCCGACGATATCAGTATTGGTTAAACTTAACACTCGATACAGCGCATTATTTGCAAACATGCATTCGCCAGTTGGCTTGGCGACAAACAAACCAATCGGGACGTGCTGCAGCACCGCTTTTGTGTTAAATGCAAAACCTTTGCTTAACTTCCTGACCAAAATAGCTATTCCATTATCTAAATACGCTTAGCTTGTAGTAAGTGTAGTCAAAAAAAGTGCGTATGTTTGAAATCCTTGTCTTTTTCTAACAATAAATTGGTGAATTTTTGGTTTAGAGAAAAAGCGCGTTGAGAGGGGCGTTTTTTCCGAACTATTCACTCCGCCTCTTAAGCTAATAGTTCGCGTTAACAGCTACTTTTTTAAATGCAAAATTAATTCTGGCACCTGTATAAACAACGACTAGCAGTAGATGTGCTGTTTATAAATGATATTCGCTACATTTGCGGTAGTTGAAATCGTTCTAGCTGAATACAGTTGTGTTGAACTAGCTGCTCACACATTTGTGCTAAAAAATCGATTTTACGATTAGAAAGTTGGCGATAGTCTAAAAATGGTGAAACCAGCAATTTGTTTTCGATATTGTACGCAAATTCGTCGTTAAGCCAGGTTAAATTGCCACCAAGTAGATTTTGTGAAGCAAGCTTTTTTGCGTAACCTCGTCCAGCAATTATGTGTAGCGTATTTGCGCGTGTGTAGTTTGGCGGGCTGAATAACAATGCGGTAGAAGAGCCTTGCTGTAGTAATTGGGTGTCTCGATATTGCTGCCAGGTTGGCGCTGCGGTTTTACCCGAAAAAACACTGGTGCTTAGGTTGTAAATGAATTTAGCGTAAACATTAAACTGTTTTCGCCAGCCATTACCGCATGCCATGGAAATTTCATTAATCGCGCCCGTGGGTAACGCAATTAATGAGTTTGGAGTCGCGTATGAGGAAAATTGTGGCGCGTTTTCAACATAAAAAGCAAGCTGATATTGATTGCAGCCAAAACCAATTTCTGACATGTTTAGTACTGTGTTTTTTAAACGAATTTATACCACAAAGCGGATAAGGCTTAAATGGTTGAATCAAACGAAAAGGATCTAAAATGGAACGTTTGTTTAGCTATGGCACTTTGCAACAAGAAAACGTGCAGCGAGCTAACTTTGGACGGGTGTTAGAAGGCGAGCGTGCAGTACTTCAAGGATATGTTTTATCTCAAGTAAAGATCGAGGATAAGGATGTTATCGCCAAAAGTGGTAAGCAGTACCATCCAATTTTAGTACGCACAGGTAACAAAATTGATGAAATTACAGGCCATTGCTATTGGCTTTCAACGAAAGAGTTAATGCAAGCGGATAGTTACGAAGTGGCGGAATATACACGCATAAAAGCTAAAACAAAGGATGGTCAAGCATGTTGGATATACGCTGCTAGTAAAGAGCAAAGAAATGCATAGTAACTAGCAGCGTTAAAGCCTAATCTTTTGCATCATTCGCGCCATGTGGCTGCTCAATGCTCCATTGACCTAGGTTTAAATGGGTAATTTGATATAAAAATAGATACGTATCTTTAATTGACTTCATAGTGGCTTCTCCTTTACACGTTTTATTAGTAATGGAAAATCCGTGCCAGCATCAGTTTGTTATTTAAATCAAATAATTAGCAATATAGCCATATTTATTCGAGTTATAATGGTGCAAATTTGCACCATTATAAAACTAAGGTGCAAAGGTGATCTGCCCTAATACTGCTGCTTTGTTAGCACCCGTTACAGAGGGCGCATTAGCTGGCAGACGATTTAACGTGCGATAAGCCAGCCAAGCAAACGCCATTGCTTCCATAAAATCGGCACTGACACCAATATTATCGCTAGTGGTAACATGCCAACTGGGTAAATGATGTTGCAGGCGCGTAACCAAGTAAGCGTTTTTAGCACCACCGCCACACAATACCAACGCACCTTCTTTTGACTGAATAGGGCTTGAAATGGTTAGCGCTGTAAGCTCAGTTAGTGTTGCTAACATATCGTAGTTATTGAGCGTATTTTCAGCACACTTCTGTCTAAGCCAAGTCAGATTGAAATACTCTCGCCCGGTACTTTTTGGCGTGGGCAGTGCAAAGTAGTCATCATCTAATAGTTGTTTAAGTAACTCTTGATTGATTTTACCTTGCTTTGCAAGGTCGCCATTGCGATCGTAAGGTTGGTTAAATGCTTGCTGTGTAAAACTGTCAATAAGTGTATTACCTGGGCCTGAGTCAAAACCAAGTAAGGTGTCTTGGTGGCAAATAGTTAGGTTTGCAATGCCGCCAATATTGGCAAAAACCAGAGAGTTTTTATGCTTATTAGTGCTTATTTGAGCTAACAAACTTTGATGAAAAAGTGGCACTAGCGGGGCGCCTTGACCACCAAGGGCAATATCCATTTCGCGGAAGTTATGTACACAAGTAATGCCTGTTTTAGCGGCGAGCACAGATGCATTTAATAACTGGGTTGAATGCGGTGTTTCACTGTTAGGGTCGTGGAAGACAGTTTGCCCATGTGCGCCAATGGCTTTTATTTCGTTGGCATCAATTTGCTGCGTTTGCAGTAAGTGATTAACGGCAACTGCGTATTCACAGGCTAGTTGATAAGACGCATTACCTATATCTGCAATATTGCATGTCTTATTAGTAATAATTGAAGATAACAACTGATGCAGTGAGTCTGTAAAGGGGGTTTCCAAGCTTACCACTAACCTAGTTTGCCCGTTTACTATGTTAACTAACGCAATGTCGATACCATCCAAGCTAGTGCCAGACATAATGCCAATGTAGTAGTACGATTTATTTTCCATGGAAATTCATTTGCCAAATAAAAGTGATTGTAAAGGCTAATAGAAGAATAAAAAATGCTTAGTTGAATATTTTGTAATTATATATGACTCGGAAAAGTGGTTATATTGGCGTAATAGGACGATATTCAAGCACGGTTTGCTTCATCAATAAACTCTCGAAGGACTAGAGGTTTTCATTAATGTGGGAGTGTGAAGCTATGCCTCACTTTCTTTCCTGTACATGTCATAAACAGTAATAGGTGATTTTACAAGCTAGTTATACTGAATATCTTTTTTGTTATTTATTCGCTTGTTCATTGATTATTAAATTGTTGCTCAACGCGCAACGGTTTAGTTCAATTTTTAACTTTATCTTAAATCAATGTAAACGGCCTGTTGTTGTTTTGAGGTTCTGTTGTTAATGTTATTCAAACTCCACAGTTATTTTGTCCAGAGAAAAAGTTCACCTAAGAGGGAAGTAAAAAATGACAACATTTGGTAACAAAAGAACGTTAATTGCGCTATCAGTTACGGCAGCAATTACGTCAACAGCGGCTAATGCTGCAACATTTAAGCAGTACAACTACAGTGATGCAAAACCAATTAAAGCGCAAGCAAGCATCAAAAATGACGAAAAAGAAGTAAAGCAAGCGAGTGCTTGGTTAGTAAAACTTAACACGCCATCAATAGCGCAAAGCCAAGATATTAGCTCAAATATAGCGAGCCAAACAGCGTCGATTATGACTTCTCAGGCTTTAGTTGAGTCAGCAATTCAAACGATGGATTTAAATATCAGCATTGTTGCAAAAACCTCTAAGCTTGTTAATGGCTTACTTGTTAAAGGTGACAAGCGTGAAATTGAGCAGCTGGTAGCACATAATGAAGTATCGGGTATTTTCCCAATTTATGACTCTAAGTTACATATCGCCGACAGTGCTGAATATATTAAAGCTGCCGAATTAGTAGCATCGGATGTTGTTAACGGAAGTGGTATTAAAGTAGCCGTGTTAGATACGGGGATTGACTACACTCACGCAGTATTTGGCGGTGAAGGTACAGAAGCCGCATATGTTGCAGCAGCTGAAGACCCGACAGACGCAGTAGCGTGGCCGCAAGGTCAGGTTATGGGCGGCTATGATTTTGTTAATATGGATCCAGACCCAATTGATGTCGATACAAGCCATGGTACGCATGTGTCACATTCAGTATCGGGAATAGCGCCAAATGTAGAGCTTTATGTTTACTCTGTGTGTGCTGGTGGGTGTCCAGGTGTTGCTCAATTCATGGCATTGGAAGCAGCGATGGATCCAAATGGTGATGGTGATATTTCAGACCGCGTTGATGTAATTAATATGTCGCTGGGTGGTGATTTTGGTGATATCGCAACGGATGGTGTTGGCCTTGCTATTAATCAAGCGGTGAAGCTAGGTACTAACGTTGTTATTTCAGCTGGTAATGACGGCGCTTATCCATTTATTGTTGGTGGACCAAGTACTTCTGAAAATGCGTTATCAGTTGGCGCAATGACTCACCCAACAGATGAAACATTAATTCCAAGCCTTACTATTAATGGTGAAGAAACGATTATTCAGCTTGCGTCATTCGGTCCATCTGAACCTTACATGCTGTCAAATACAGATCTTGAAGTTGTCTACCCAGATGTAAACCAAACAGCCTGCGAAGCTTTTGCTGACGGTACCGATTTTGCTGGCAAAGCGGTCGTGATTGATCGTGGCGGCTGTTCGTTTGTTGAAAAAGTCTTAATGGCGCAAGCTAAGGGCGCTGAGCTTGTATTTATTGCAAATAGTAACGATGACGGCACACCAGCACCTATGGGCGGTAGCAGCACAGAGGTCACCATTCCATCTGTTGGTATCACATATCAAGCGGGTATGGCGTTAAAAGAGTCAGGTGTATTCTCGGTTAATGTGGATGCGATTACGACAGCTGGTGCGGTTGCTTCATTTTCATCACGTGGTCCATCAATGGACGGTTTATTAAAACCTGAAATTACGGCGCCTGGTGTGAACATTATGACTGCACACCCGGGCACAGGCACAGGCCTTTCTGGTGCGACTGGTACATCATTCTCAGGTCCAATGACAGCTGGTGCAATGAGCTTATTAAAACAAGCGCATCCAAATCGCAATGCGATAGAACTTAAAGCTACTATTATGAATACGGCAAACCTTGATGTCACTATGGAGCCGCGTTCATTAAACCCAGAAACTGAATTGGCGCCGATTAGTTACATTGGTGCGGGGCTTGTTGATGTTGAAAAGGCGGCAAACCTACCTGTGGCAGCATGGGCAAAAGATACAAAACAAGCAGCACTATCACTTGGTTTGATTAACCCTTCTCAGGCAACTGACTACGTTAAAACTGTACAAGTGAAAAACTTTACAAGTGAAAGCAAAACCTACGACCTCAGCCTAGAGCAGCGCTTCAGTAATGATATTGAACGCGGCGCGCTGATGGTAATGCATCCAGATTCAATTACAGTGCCGGGCGGTCAAACGGTATCGTTTGATGTTACGTTTAAAGTTGACCCTGCAAAACTGCCGGAGTGGACATTAAACCAAAATAATATTGGTACACAAGACGCTACGACAGATTTAACTAATCTCGAATTAGACGGCGCCCTTATTTTCTCTGAGGGTGGTGAAAAAGCACTTCATCTTGTTTATCACACGCTACCAAAGGCGGCGGCAGAATTGTCATTTGAACCTGTTCAAATGGAAGGTGGCACGGCGCATAAAGTGACTAACGTAGGTGCTGTTAACTTTGAACCATTCTTTGCACCAACGACTGTCTCAGACGCTGCTGAGGGCAAGCGTCTAGATTTGGTAAGTGGTTCGGTTGAAATGATTGAAGTGCCGACTGAATTCTGTGAATCAGGCTACTCTGTTTTCTCAACAATTGTAATGAATGAAGGTGTGAGCCATAGCTATATTGGTGGCTTTATGGTTGACTTCGATTTAGACCAAGACGGTACATATGATGTAACTGCGCAAAATGGTAAGCTTGAGTGGTTCTATGATGTAGAGCCTACACAAATATCATTTACTCATGCCTACGGTGATACAAGAGGAACGCTAGGCAATATGTATCACACAACTGGTAACAACTTTATGACTATTCAGTCGTGTCTAGGTGCATTTGGCCTAACGACTGAGGACATGGGGCTAACAGCTGACGTACGATTCCGCCTTGAAGAAGGAACTTGGACACCAATTGCTTATGAATCACTTGATGATGCAATGGGAACGTTCACATTTGAGAAATCAACAGGTGTTGCAGCATTAATGACTGCGGAAGAAAATATTGTTGAGTCGTTGGCTCCGGGTGAATCTGCTTACCTTGCGCACGCAGGTAAAAACTTTACAATTTTATCTGAATCAGGTTCGAAAGCGATTAACGCAACACCAAGCGCTGACCGCGCAGTTGCACCAATGCTTGCTGACGCTGAGTTCTCAATCGCTGAAAATTCGGAAAATGGTACGGTGGTTGGAATGCTCGAAGTGTCTTATGGTGCTGAGCTTGCAAACCTAGTGTCAGAGTTTATCGTCGTTAGCCAAACGTCAAATGCGGTTATGCTAGAACAGTCAGGTGAAATTGTTGTTGCTGATAAATCAGTACTTGATTATGAAGCTGGCCTAACTGAAATCGAAATGGAAGTGGTTGTTACCGATACTGCTGGCAATATTTCTGAGCCTGCGATGGTGAAAATTATGGTGACAGATGTGAATGAAAATCCACTTCCTGAACCAGTAACGCCACCTAAAACGAAAAAATCGTCAGGTTCATTTGGTTGGCTTGCACTGCTTGCTGCACCACTGGCATTTATTCGTCGTAGAAAAGTGAAGTAACTATTTCATTTTTATTGAAAAGCCCGCAATAATGCGGGCTTTTTTAGTGCTTTTGTCTGACGTACCAATTAATTAGATAAGTGTATACTAGCGAGCCCCTAAGAGCTTAATTAGTGGCTAAGTACAGTGCTTGTTTTCTGTACTACACTTTGTATAACTAAATAATTAATAAAAAATAATTGGCGTCGTCTTATGCAGAAAAACCAAACCCTCACAGGCAGTGAGGTAAAACTAAAGTCGTCACAACGGATTGTTTCAACCACAGATCTTAAAGGTCGCATTACATACGCAAACCAAGACTTTATCGACATTAGTGGCTATCAGAGCGAAGAACTTATTGGCCATGGTCATAATATTGTCCGTCATCCGGCAATGCCGTCACTGGCGTTTAAGGATTTATGGAGCACTATCAAGCAAGGTAAGCCTTGGATGGGGATCGTTGATAACCGCTGTAAAAATGGTGATAACTATTGGGTTGATGCTTACATTACCGCTGTGATGGAAGGGCAAAAAATTGTCGGTTATCAATCGGTGCGCCTAAAGCCAGAAGAAGAATACCTAAAACGCGCAAAAGCGCTTTATAGCTCGGTGAATAATGGCGCTAGTTTTGGTCAAAAAATTACGTCAGCATTGTCGTTTAACTTAATGGGTAAGTTAACGTTTGCGGGCGTGTTTGCAACTGTTATTCCTGCCTTGATTGCTTCTTTCTTTGTTTCGTCAGTTGCACAGCTTTGGCCATTAATGCTGGCATTCGTGTTGTTCAGCGTATTTGCATGGGGTGTTGCCAAACCTTATCAGGATGCTGCACGAAAAGCGCGTGAGATTTTTGATAATGATATTGCTAAACAAGTGTACACCGGTCGCAGTGATGAACTAGGCCAATTGCAGCTTACGATTAAAATGTTGCAAACCCAGCAAGAAACCATTGTGTGGCGTATTAACGACGCAACGTCAGGGCTTGATACTGTTGCGCACAGCACCATGGACACGGCTGAGAAAACGAATCAATTAATGCAGCAACAAAACCGTGAAGTAGAACAGGTCGCAGCTGCCATCAATCAAATGTCTGCAACGGTAAAAGAAGTGGCGCAAAACGCCTCGCTTACCGCTGATGCAACGCAAGTAGCCGATAACGAAGTCGTTGAAGGACAACAAGTAGTTGATAGAACGACCGCAGACATTAACGAGCTGGTACGCGAAGTAGAGTCGGCTGTAGCAGTCATTAACAAACTTGCGTCAGATAGCCAGCAAATTGGCACTGTGGTTGATGTAATTCGTGGTATTGCCGAGCAAACCAACTTACTTGCGCTTAATGCCGCAATTGAAGCTGCAAGGGCTGGTGAACAAGGTCGTGGCTTTGCCGTTGTTGCCGATGAAGTACGTACACTCGCCGCACGTACCCAGTCATCGACAGAAGAAATTCAGCAAATGGTTGCGACGTTACAACAATCTGCGGGTGAAGCGGTGTCAGCAATGCAGCAAGGGCAAACTAGAGCAGAGCAAAGTGCCGATCAGGCGCAACTTGCAAAAGCGTCACTTAGTCGTATTTTAGATGCGGTAAATACCATTACGGATATGAGTGCGCAAATCGCAACCGCTGCAGAAGAGCAGTCTGCGGTATCAGATGAAATTACAAAGAATGTGATTAACATTGATAATGCGAGTAAAGAAACACTTGACGCGTCAGAGCATGCATTTGAGTCAACAGAAAAACTGTTAAACGAAGCAGAGCGATTAACCACGATGGCGAAGCAATTTAGTCAGCACCGTTAATCTATAGTTGGGTTATTTATTAGCAAGGTTTAAGTTAATAAGATTCAGTGTGAAAAAAATGCCGCGATATTCGCGGCATTTTTGTATCAATTGATAGTAACTCTAAGTCACATTACTTAACTGGGAAGCCTCGGTCACGCATTAGTGCTTCAACTTCTGCGTCACGTCCTCTAAATAAACGATATGCTTCAGCTGGGTCCATTGCATTACGAATTGAGAATAAGTGCTTAACAAGCTTGTCAGCTAATTCTTTATCGTAAAAACCGCCCGGTGCTTCAGCAAATGCCTCAGATGCGTCAGACGTTAGTACTTCCGCCCATAAGTAGCCGTAATAACCTGCTGAATAACCTTCACCAGAGAAAATATGGCCAAAGTGTGTGCTGCGGTGGCGCATCACAAGCTCGCTTGGCATACCAATAGCTTCTAATTGCTCTTTTTCAAATTTAGCTGGGTCAATTTTAGCTGGATCGGTTGTATGGTATAGCATATCCATAATTGCCGACGCTAAGTACTCAGTAGTTTTAAAGCCTTGGTTAAAGGTTGCTGATTTCTTAATTTTAGCAACTAACTCTTTTGGCATTGGCTCACCAGTTTTATAGTGAACAAGGTAGTTATTGATCACTTCATCGGTTGTTAACCAGCGCTCAAGTAGTTGCGATTGGAATTCAGTATAGTCGCGGACACCTGAATGCGATTTAGGGTAAGCAACTGTTGCTGATAAGAAGTGAAGTGCATGGCCAAACTCATGGAAATAAGTCTCAGCATCTGACCATGAGATCAGCGTCGGTTCGCCTTCAGGGCCTTTAACAAAGTTAGAATTGTTTGACGACAGAACGGTTTTCTTACCATCGAATGTTGTGTGGCTACGGTAGGTGGTTGCCCACGCGCCTGAGCGCTTACCTTTACGGCCAAATGGGTCTAAATACCATAAACCAATGTGTTCGCCAGTGGTTTTGTCAGTTACATCCCACACGCGCACGTCTTCATGGAACACAGGTACCGAACCGGCTGCCACTTCTTTAAAGTTGAAGTTAAATAAACGACCTGCCACGTAGAACATCGCTTCGCGCAGTTTATCTAGTTGCAAGTATTGTTTTACTTCGTTTGAATCAAGATCGTATTTCGCTTTACGTACTTTTTCTGCGTAGTAGCGATAATCCCATGGCCCAATTTTAATGTTTGCACCTTCGCTATCAGCGATAGCTTGCATGTCAGCAACTTCTTCACCCACGCGCGCAATTGCCGCAGGCCATACTTTATCCATTAGGGCTTTTGCATTCGCCGGTGTTTTTGCCATGCGATCTTCTAAACGCCACTGGGCATAGTTGTCGTAGCCCAATAGCTGCATGCGCTCGTGACGAAGCGTTAAGATGTCTTTAATTGTTTGGTTGTTATCAAATTCATCACCGTTGCCACCACGGTTATAGTAGTTTTTCCATACTTGCTCACGCAATGCACGCTCATCTGAGTAGGTTAAAAACGGATCCATTGATGAACGCGAATTAGTGATTGCGAACATTTCTGGTTTGCCACGATCTTTCGCCGCCGCTTTTGCCGCTGAAATTAACGAATCAGGTAAGCCTGAAAGTTGCTCTTTAGTTAAAAACACCACGTAATTTTCTTCATCTGCTAACACATTGTTGGCAAATTTGGTGTGAAGACCTGCAAGCTCTTGGTTAATTTCTGCAAAGCGTGCTTTAGATG
This sequence comes from Pseudoalteromonas sp. NS-SX12, assembly GCF_057367955.1. Taxonomy (NCBI): domain Bacteria; kingdom Pseudomonadati; phylum Pseudomonadota; class Gammaproteobacteria; order Alteromonadales; family Pseudoalteromonadaceae; genus Pseudoalteromonas; species Pseudoalteromonas sp. NS-SX12. The sequence goes on from NZ_CM170635.1 coordinate 1,077,509, forward strand.
GTTTATCAAGCGTTGCTCCATTACGTGCAAAGCTATTGTAAGTAAGCCAAGTAACTCGTTGTTCTTCTGGTGTAAGTGATTTTAATGCATCGCTTTCATATACCGCTTTAATGCGCGCAAAAAGCTTTTCATTTTGCGTAATTTTTGAGTTGAAGGCTGATAACTTAGGAGCCATTTCTTTTTGAATTGCACGAAACTCTGCACTAGAAACGTTTGAGCGCCAAATACCGTAGTAAGTGTAAACGCGTTTTAAAAGGCTGCCTGATTTCTCAAGTTCAACAATGGTATTGTCAAACGTCGCTGGCTCAGGGTTATTGGCAATAGCATCAACTTCTGCCAGCTTTTGTGCCATTGCGGCATCAAATGCAGGCTTAAGTTCGCTCAGTGTTACTTTATCAAATGCTGGTACACCATTATACGGACCGCTAAATGCTGCCAAAATTGCGTTGTCGTTTTTAGTGTTTGTGGCAACTGTTTTTTCGGCTGCTGGTGCGTTTGAAACTGTTGGTGCTGATTTTTCACCACAGCCTGACAAAGCAAATACTGTTGCCATCGCAACCAGCGAAAGGTTTAGTTTTTTCATTGTGTGTTCCTAGTGTTATTTGCGAGTCTTAATTGCAATCGGGTTTAGAAAATAAGGCACGCTAAACGTGAATGCTCACTCTTTAAATAGTTAATCATTCTACGGGCTAAATAGCGTGCTGAATGCGTGCATTTGGCGTGATGTCTGATTACATACTTAATAGAATTGATACAAAACAGGCAAGTAGGTGAAAGCAAATGTTAGTAAGGGTGTTTAATACTAAAAATGTTCAATGCACCAAGTTGCTATGTTTAATTCGCTAGCAGAGCGACTCGCTTAATTCGATTGTGTGCTTATGCTAAAAAGCTTTTTGCATAAGCACAATGTTTTTGCGTTAAATGAGCGTTTGCTTAAGGTTAAGCTCAGGTGATACTTCGCACAGCGCACCGTTTACCAAGGTAAGGTTGGGCGGCTGATGGCCTATGTCCATATCGTAAATAATTGGAATATCAAGTTCGGCTTGCGTGAGTGCCAAAGTAAAATCAATTTGCTTGTTAGCCGTTGGGGCCGCATGTCTGCCAACAAAAAGTGCGTTAATGCGCTCGAAATGCCCTTTGTATTTTAGCATTAGCAATGCGCGTAGCCAGGCGGTAGGGCTGAGCTCAGCATTTTCGATGTATAAAATAACACCTTCTTTTTCATAGTGTTGGCAAAAATCCTGCAGATCACAATACGGGCTATCTAAGGTAAAAATAAGCGTATCTAAACAGCCGCCGATTAAACGCCCAGAAACACCCTCACTTGCCCAATTAAGTGTTTTCCAACACGTTTTTTGCGTTAAATTATAAGCAGCATTTGGGTTGTTAATCACATCAGCGTAGTCTGCTTCAAAGTGACTTGATGCGGTTTGTGTAAAGCTATCGCCCTTTTCCAGCGTTATTGCGTTATAAAAAGCAGCTGTCGTGCTATCAGATTGATTAGGAACCAATTGCATTAGATTAGCTGTGTGCATACTTGCCCAATTTAACCGCGTTGACAGTGCAACTTGCAGCGTACTTACATCCGAAAAGCCAATTAGCCACTTAGGTTTCGCACTTTGTAATTGCGCAAAATCAAGCAGGGACAATAGTTCCATTGCAAGTTCTCCGCCCCAAGGCGGCATAATCGCATCGATACTATCGTCTAGCAGGTATTGCATTAGTTGCTGTGCGCGAACTTCTTTGTTGGCGCTGACATGCTGGTGGTTATGTTTTAGGTTTGGGTCAAGAACTAGTTCAAAACCCAATTGTTTAAAATGCGCTAGTGCTAAAGATAAGCGGGGGTGAAAGGCTTCATCGACGCCTGATGAAAATGCACAAACAGCGATTTTACTGCCTGTAACTAGAGCATTTGGGTACTGCATTATCTGTCTCTAATGTAATGATTTTGCACCACTTTATCGATATACTTTTTGCTTGCCAAGAGTTTAAAGCCCAATGGCTCAGGTAAATCGCCAAATAATGGGTAGCCGCCGCCTAACAGCACAGGAATTCGTGTCAGGATCATTTCATCGACTAAGTCTTCCTTTAAAAAGCTTTGAATAGTTTTACCGCCATCAATATAAAGGTTGTGATAGCCAAGTTCAGCTAAGTTTTTGACAATTTTTTGTAGCTCACCGTTTACCAGAAAAACCTTGCCTTCGTATCCCTTAGGAACATGTGTTAGGGAGCTAGAAAGTACAAAAACGGGTTTGCTGTATGGCCATTCCACGCCAAATGACAACACCATTTCAAAAGTGTTTCGGCCCATTAACAGTGCATCGATGCCTGCGATAAATGCATCGAAACCAAAGTCATCGCCGTCAGGGTTAGGTAACTGATGTAGCCAATCAATTTTGTTATCTTTATCAGCAATATAACCATCGAGACTAGTTGCAATAAATACTTTGTTTGTCATCAGAAATTCTTCTTTTTATTGTTCCGAATTCAATTTAACGTAAAAATTTTAATCGGGCTAATAACTCTTTGTTGTAGTGAACTAAACCTATACGACTTGTTTTGGCATAAAAATAGTTTTGTGATGGGATTTTCCTCATAAGCAGTGATGCCACTTTTACCTGCGTAATTACATTGAGCTTCTATACTTAAAGCGTTATCAGTGAGGAAGTTAGCCATGTTGCGGTTATTGGTTTTTATTGGGTTTTTGTATGTTAATACAAGTTACGCAGAGAGCTATACGGTATTGAGTTATCACGGTGCCAACCCGCCCTACAGTTATTTTGAAGGCGATATTATGAAAGGTATTTTTCCTGATATCTTTGCGCGTATCTCGGAATTATCTGGGCATCAGTTTACGTTCGTCACATTTTCTGTTGCCCGTGGTTTGAGGCTGTTCGATCAAGGCAAAGTTGATATTGAACCGGGCATAAATCCAATATGGCGCAGCCACACCAAAGTACCGGGTATCTACAGTGAATTTTATGCCAGCTCACGAGAAATTGTCGTCGCGTCGCAATATCGTCAAGAAAGAACACCGTTAGATTTGTATCATAAAGTACTCGGCGTAGTACGTGGTTATCGCTACGGTGAGTTTGAACAACACTTTGCACCAGGGAAAATAGTGAAAGTAGATTCCCGTTCTGAGGTTGAGTTATTGGCGCAAATTGAACATGGCAATATCGATTACGCCATTTTAGGCGAAGCAAGTGCGCTGTTTTATATAAATAAAAACAAAAGAACCTCGTTTAAACCGGTATTATTGGTGAGTGATTTGCCAGTTGCCATGCGGTTTCAACCACATTTACGTGTTTTGCGCTCAGAGCTAAATAAAATTTTGACCGATATGAAACAACGCGGTGAAATAGACACTATTTACGCTAAATATGGCGCAAAGCCGTAACGTCTAACGGTCAACTTAACAGCTGAAAAAACGAGCTTAAAAGTGCAACACACAACAAAGATTTAGTATATGCTACAGGCCCCTGTTATTTAACGTTAGCATTGTGTATGTTGCTTTGTTTTTCCTTTCTCAATGGAGTGTTATTTGCTCCGTTTATTAGCCTATTGCAAAACCTTACTGCTTTAAATAAGCAGCGTAGTATCGCTTTTCTCACCCTAAACGTATCGCTATTTGGGTATAAATATGACCAATAAACAGTTTTTTCTTTTGCTTTTGCTCGCTGCAATTTGGGGCGCGTCGTTCTTGCTTATTCGTATTGCCGTTGACAGCTTTGCACCGGTTTTTTTAATTGAGGCACGGGTATTATTTGCTGCACTTAGCCTATCAATTATTGCGCTATTGATGCGGCGTAAAGTGATGGTAAAAGGCCTAATTGGGCATTACTTTTTTGTCGGGCTATTTAATTCGGCAATTCCATGGATGTTATTTGCCTACGCGGCGCAAACCTTAACTGTTGCGATGTTAGCTATTCTAAATGCCACCGCGCCAATTTGGGGCAGTTTAATCGGCCGATTTTGGCATGGTGAGCGAATTTCTCGGCAAGGTTGGTGCGGACTCGGCTTGGGTATATTAGGCGTAGTTTTAATGGTTGGATTAGCCCCGAAAATGATCAATGCCGAAAGTTTAGTCGCGTTACTAGCCGCTACGTTTGCGGCGTTTTGTTACGGTATAGCGACAAATTACACTAAGCATGTAAAACACAAAGTGCCGGGTTTTGATACATCTCATGGCAGCTTGTGGGCAACGGTCATTTTATTGATGCCGCTATTGCCGTTTTTCCCAATGAATCAAATGCCATCAACAGATGAAATATTGGCGGTGGTATTACTTGGCATAGTGTGTACTGGTATCGCGCTTATTTTTTACTTTGATTTAGTTGCCGAAATTGGTGCAGCGTCAGCATTGTCGGTCACCTTTTTAATTCCGGGATTTGCTGCAATTTGGGGTTATGTTGTCCTTGGCGAAGTACTAACTTTAAATGTGTTAGTAGGCATTATTACGGTGTTACTAGGTACCATGTTAGTAACTGGATTTTCACCCATGCGCTTTTTAAAAAAACGTAAAGGGGATTTACAACCATCAAGCAAACTGTGACATATTGTCGCAGTTTGCGGTTTTTACTTTGTGATGTGGTGCTTTTTTTAAGAAAATTTCCTTAGTTTGTATATGGAAGTTTTTTATGAAAAGCACACTTAACACAATAACGCTTTGTATTCTCTCGCTATCTTCATCTTTAGTATTTGCTAAGTCAGATATGGAGGTGATCACTGTTTCGTCTCACATTAATCAATTTGCGCTATCTACTGAGCAAGCCAAGGCCAGTGTATCACTGCCTGATGTATCAGATTGGTTACTTTCAGTACCTGGGGCAAATGCCAATAAAAATGGTCAAATATCGGGTATAGCTCAATATCGTGGGTATTACGGTGACCAAGTTGCTGTTGCCATCGACGGCGTAAAACAAATTGGTGCAGGCCCTAATGCCATGGATGCACCGCTGAGTTATGTTTCGCCGCTTTTAATTAACTCGGTAGATGTGTATCGCGGTATTGCACCGGTGAGTAGCGCGTTAGATTCGTTTGGTGGTGTGGTTAAGGTGCATCAAAAACGTGCTGCTGATATTGATGCAGGTGAGCGTAATTTAGCACTTACCGGTACTTATTTATCTAATTACGCGGGTTACAATGTGTCAGCTGTGGCAGGCGCAGGGTTTGATGAATTTGCCTTAAATAGCTATGTCGCATTACAGAATGCGGATGATTATGAAGATGGTGATGGACGAGAAGTTCACTCATCAAAAGTCGAACGCTTGCAGTATGGCGTTGATGTGGCATATCGCAAACAAGCGTCTTCAGTTGGCTTAATTTGGCAGCGCACTGACACCAAACCTACCGGCACAATCACATTGCCAATGGACATTGATTACGTAGAAAGTGATCGCATTAAACTAGATTATCAAACGCAGCTTAACGAGCTTGCATTAGATGCATATATTGCCTACCACACAGCAGAGCATGGTATGGACAATTACTCACAGCGAAGTAATGCAAATATGCAAAAACATCGCTACAACACAACAGATGTTGAGAATTTAAGTTATTTTGTTGCGGGCAAATTGGCTCAGTGGCAATTTGGTTTAGAGGGCTATGTTAGTGAGCATGGCTCACGCATTACCAACCCAAATAATGCAATGTTTTTTGTTGAAAACTTTAATAAAGTTGAAGACAACCGCCATTCAATCTTTACTGAGTGGCAATCAGAAGCCAATGATTTTAGCCAGCGTGTGGGTGCGCGTGTTAAGTACAATCAAGCAGATGCAGGTACTGTGTCTAGCTCAATGGCGATGATGAATCCGCACATTAAAATGTTACAACAGCAATTTAATAATGCCGACCGCAGTGTTAACGATACCACAGTTGATATTAGCTACTCGGGCAGGGCGCAGCACTCAGAGCGCTACTCTACGGAAATCAGTTTTGGCTTAAAACAACGCGCGCCATCTTACCAACAGCGTTATTTATGGTTACCAATGCAAGCGACTGGTGGCCTTGCTGATGGTAAAACCTATATTGGTAATATTGATTTGAATGCAGAAACTGCTTATCAGTTAAATCTTGCATGGCATTATCAAGCCAATGGCTTCAGTATCTCACCACAGGTTTTCTATCATCAAATTGATGATTATATTCAAGGTACGCCATCAAATAATATGGCTGCGAATATGGTTGGAACTATGATGGGAGGTGAAGCGCCACTTCAGTTTAATAATATTGATGCACACTTATTTGGTGCAGATGTAAATCTAGTTTGGCGCTTAAATGATATGTGGCAACTAACTGGGGTTGTTAGTTACGTCACCGGTGAGAGAGAAGACATCGACGATAATCTCTATCGTATTGCGCCGTTAAACTCGCGGATTACTGCTCATTATCAAATTGGTGATTGGCACTCGCAGTTAATACTGAGTGGGTATGCCAAACAAACAAAAGTGAGCGAATTAAACAACGAGAAAGAGTCGGCAGGTTACGGCACTCTTGATTGGCAATTGGATTACGATGTAACAGCACAACTAAGAGTTAACTTTGGTGTTAACAACTTGCTAGATAAAGCTTATCGCCCTCATTTAAATGGTGTTAACCGTGCAATGGGCAGCGAAATCATGGTGGGTGAAGGTGTACCTGAGGTTGGCCGCAATGTATTTGTTGGGTTTAACGTGAGCTTATAGCGAGCTACTGTAAATATTAAAAAAGGAGCGATATCGCTCCTTTTTTATTGGGTATTGAAAGCTATTCGTTAAACTTTAAAGATACTAATATCGTTATTAAGCTTACCTGATAATTCCGACAGCGTACGGCCAGTTTGCGCCATATCAGATGCACTAATTGTGACGCTGCGAATACTATCGCTAAACTCGTTAATATTTTGCGAAATTTCAGCGGCAACCGTAGTTTGCTCTTCAGTTGAGGTAGAAACCACGATATTCATATCGGCAATTTCGGTAATTGCTTCGGCAATAGATTGAATTGAACTGGCTGATGCCGCGGCAATTTCAACACTGTGGCTCGCTTTACCTGAGGCATCCTCCATGCTTGAAACCGCGCGTTGAGATGCATCTTGTAAGGCGATGATCATAGAGCTAATTTGCTCTGTGGCTTTTTGCGTATTGTGAGCAAGCTGGCGTACTTCGTCTGCCACCACAGCAAAACCACGGCCCGATTCACCAGCGCGTGCAGCTTCAATTGCCGCATTAAGTGCAAGCAAATTAGTTTGCTCTGCTACATTTTGAATAATTTGCACCACTGAGTTGATTTCATTGCTTTTTTCACTCAATAAATCAATATCTTCTTTGGTGTGACGGATCACTTCGTTTAACTGATTAATTGAATCAATGTTCTCTTGAACTTTTGCTAATCCGTGTTTAGCGGTGTCGTCAGATTCGTTGGCTTTATGTGATGTGGTTACCGCATTGGACGCAACCTCGCCAATAGCCGCACTCATTTCGGTAATAGCGGTGGCAATCATGGTGGTTTGGTGTTCTTGTTGCTCTGTGGTTGCCGCTACTTGGCTACTGCTACGCGACATTTGATCTGATTCATCACTAAGGGTTTTGACCGCGTTTAAAAGCTCTTCAATCAGTGATTTAAAATGGTCAAGCATCGTATTAATGCTTACCGCGGTGCGAGAAAATTCATCATTACCGTATTCTGAAACACGTAAGGTTAGGTCGGTATTATTGGCAATATTTGCCATGGTAGAGCCAATCGCTCTTAATGGGGTAATAATTGATTTATAAATGAATAGAGCCATCACTATGGTGGCAATAAGCAGTAAAATACAGGCAATGATAAAGCTCAGTTGCTTAGATTCGTAGTTTTCTGTTGCATCATCGGTAAATTGCTGCGATGTGTTTAACTGTAAGTCGATAAGATCATTTAAACTGGTGCTAAACGGGTCAAACACATCGTACATTTCTTTTACGAACATTTCTGGGGAACTGGCGAGAGGCTGCTCCATTGCTATCTGATTTTGGTACCAATTTACTTTTTGTTTTACTTTGCTAAATAGGGATTCACTCACACCAATCAGCCGTTTTTCTTCGCTGGTAAGCTCGGTATTTAAGTAAGCCTGCCAGTTTTGATTAGCAACGTTTTCAGCGCTTTCAATGGCTGCAAGTAATTGGCTTTTAGAAAGTAATTTTGCGTTGTATTTATGCAGGTTATCAACAATGCTCACGGCGTAATTGTCAGACACCACTTTTATTTGTTTTAGGGGGACGACACGGTCGTTGTTGATACTTTGAATTCCCATCACCAGTGACTTAGTCATCATCAGCGATATAATGGCAAGGCCAATAAAAGCAACAATGGGAACGGTTATTAGAATGGTAAGTCTAGTTTTAACACTGACGGTATTGAGCATAGTAATTACCTTTTAGGCTTATTAAATTAATCTGAGCGAGTCAGATTAACGGCTTTAATATATACCCTTCGACCTTACTGTTTTGCTGATATGGTCCTCCCTATCCAATGTAAAAAACAAAACAAGCCATAAACCAGTTTTAAGTATGGTTTATTGTTGAGAAAAGTACATTGTTGAATTCACTAAAAATTCATTTTAAATTTATTTTATTTCATCTTGATTAAGGAATATCGATAAATCAAAGGCTTATTGATTCTGATCAAATTATGCTCGCACTTATTTCTGGGTTCGGTATTTTAGTTTTTACAATGAAGGGTGTGTTGTTTGAAATGTAAACGATTTGATTTTTGCAGCACAATTAATGAATGCGCTGATAGTACTAAAGTTATACGAGCTAATTGCTGCAATATGACTTAGTCTAGTGCTACGCATATAAATAAAAACGAAAATAATGCTTACAATTTGGTCAGTTAGTTCAATTGCATTTGTTTATTTAGCACTGTTATTTGCGATTGCTTATGTTAGTGAAAAATATAAATTCCAGTCATTTAAGCCCATGGTTTATGGGCTAACATTAGCGGTTTATTGTACCTCTTGGTCGTTTTATGGCACCACAGCGCAAGCGGCGAATAATGGCTGGTGGCTTGCGCCGACTTATGTAGGCAGTTTGCTGTTATTTATTTTTGGTTGGCAAGTATATTTAAAAATCAGTGATATATGCCAAACACACAAAATCACTTCTATTTCCGACTTTATTGCCACACGCTATGGGCAATCTAGCTCACTGGCGAGCTTAATTACCACTATTTCAGTGTTTGCCATTATTCCTTATATTTCGCTGCAGCTAAGCGCCATCAGTCAAAGTACGCAATTAATTGCCGGTAGCGCTGAAACGCAGTCAATTTGGCACGATGGAACGTTTTATATAACGCTAGTTTTAGCGATTTTTGCGATGTTATTTGGTGCTAATAAACTGCGCCCTAATGCGCATAACTTAGGCCTGATGAATTCAATTGCATTTGAATCATTAGTTAAGTTGTTCGCGTTTTTAGCGATTGGTTTATATGTATGTTTTGAATTATTTGAAAGCCCTAAAGCGCTGCTGCATAGCGCTAAATCTGCGGGGTTAGAACAACAAGTTGCTGATCATGGCAGCGCCAATTATGTGTACATTAGCCATATGATTTTAGGCGTACTGGCTATGCTGTGCTTACCACGTCAATTCCACGTTAGTTTTGTTGAGCGCGACGATAAAACTGACATTAAAAAAGCACGCTGGATATTTCCTATATATTTGCTTTTGCTAAATATTTGTACACTGCCAATTGGATATGCTGGGCTGTTGCTACTCGAGCCACAAAGTGTTGCGTCAGATACCTTTGTACTGGCGTTACCGCTTGCATTTGAAAATCAAACTTTGGCAATGGTGGCTTATTTAGGTGGCTTTTCAGCCGCAATTAGCATGGTGATTTTAGCCGCAATTGTGCTCTCAGTGATGATAACAAACGACATTATTAACCCATTACTGTTAACTAAAAATAAAGAGAAAAGCGCCGCATCAGGGCTTTCACCCAAAGGGATTTTACGTGCGCGAAAAGCGGTTATTTTGGGTGTGCTTATTGCCAGCTATTTTTGCCATAAGTTGCTCAGTGGCACCAATAGTTTGGCAAATGTGGGGCTTATGTCGTTTACGTTGGTTGCTCAATTTGCCCCTGCGTTATTGCTGGGGTTAGTATGGCGTGGGGCGTCGCGTAAGGCAGCAAAATATGCCATTTTAACGGGCTTTGCTGTGTGGGTTTATGCCTTGTTTTTACCCTCAGTCGCTACTAGTTTAAATTGGCAAAGTGCGTGGTTAGTAGCAGGCCCGTTGGGATTACAGTTCCTAGCACCAGCTGACCTTTTAGGGCTGGGTCTTGATAGTATTTCACAAACCTTATTGTTATCTCTTACCTTTAATACCTTAGTGTTTGTGTATATTTCATTAAAACGTGGCGCAGAAGTGGCAGAGCAACTGCAGGCTGAAAAGTTTGTATTTTCAGTAGAGCAACAACATGCCAACAATAGCAAACATCAGCTAAGCGTTGATGAATTGAGCCGTTTATTACTGCGCTTTGTTGATGGCGCGACCGGTAAACAAATTATTCAGCAGTATTTTCCATTAGCGATAACAGGCTGGCAAAAACCCGCAAGTATGGAGTTAGAATCTTTGGTTGCCCGAGAAATGGCTGCGGTAATTGGCGGCTCGTCAGCAAATTTGGTGCTCACGGCTGCGAAGAATAAACACGGGCAATTAAGCGAAGTGGCAACCATCGTTGATGAAGCTAGCCAAGTACTTAAATTTAATCGCGATTTACTGCAATCGACAATTGAAAACGTAAACCAAGGCATTAGCGTGGTAGATGGCGATTTGAACTTAGTGGCATGGAATAGCGTATATCAAACCATGTTCAATTACCCAGATAACGCCCTTTATATTGGTCGCCCCATTGCCGATATTATTCGTTTTAATGCCGAACGTGGTTTATTTAAGGCAAGCGACATTGAAAGCGAAATCGCTAAACGTTTGGCGTTTTTAAAAACCGGCAGTGCCTATAAATACCAGCGTGCTCATCAAAATGGTCGGGTATTTGAAATGCAAGGCAATCCGCTGCCAAGCGGTGGCTTTGTAACAACCTTTAGCGATGTTACTGAGTTTGTGAATACTCAAGATGCGCTGAAAGAAGCCAATACTAACCTGGAGCAAAAGGTTAACGAACGCACCCATGCATTAACGCAGGCCAATTTAGAATTAGCGCAAGCAACCGAGAGTAAAACCCGTTTTTTTGCCGCGGCGAGCCATGATTTATTGCAGCCCTTTAATGCCGCGAGCTTATTTTGCTCGGTAATGGAAGAAAAGTCGCAAGGCTCAGAATACGCAGAGCTTGCCAGTAATATTAAAAACTCCCTTACTTCGGCAGAAGACTTACTGAGCAGTATTTTAGAGCTAACCAAACTTGAATCGGGTAGTTTAAAAATTGAAAAAAGTGAATTCTCGATTGCCAAATTGCTCACGCCTCTTAGCGCTGAATTCTCTGCCCTCGCGTATGAAAAAGGCCTTGTTTTTACATCGCAATTTGATGACGTGATTGTCAGCTCTGACCGCACTTTACTGCGCCGTGTTGTGCAAAATTTATTAAGCAATGCGGTGCGTTATACCCAATCGGGCGAGGTATCACTTTGCGCTGAGAAAGTAGGCGAGCACTTAGAGTTATCGGTAAAAGACACCGGGCCTGGCATTGCTAGTGAAGATCAAACTCTGATATTCCAAGAATTTAAACAGCTCGATGGACATGATAAAGCGCAAGGGCTTGGCCTTGGTTTAGCCATTACAAAGCGTATTTCCGATGCGCTTAATCTAGACTTAACTTTACGGTCAAATATAGGCCGTGGTGCGCAGTTTTCTATATCTTTGCCACTTGTCGTAGAAAATAAAAATCGACAAGAGTTTACTCCAACACCTGTAAATACTGAGCAAACAGCGAGTTTTGTTGGCTTAACAGTTTGGCTGATTGATAACGATGAAACGGTGTTACAAGCCCTAGCCAAGCGTTTACAAACGTGGGGCTGTAATGTGCAAACGGCAACCAATAAAGTTCAGTTAACGGCGCTTAAAGAGAAAAAAGTACTGCCTATGTTGATCATCGCAGATTATCACCTAGATGATGGTGTGACAGGGGTGGAATTACTTCAAGAATGCGGTTTAAACCATTTGCCTTGTATTATAAATACCGCCGAGCATGATGAGTCGGTGCGCGAATTGATAAGCGATGCGGGATACCCGCTTTTATATAAACCAGTTAAAGCACCAGCGTTAAAGCGTTTAATTAAAAAGTTATGTGCATAAGGCCGCAGTATTTTAGTTTTGAGCAAGTACTTACTACTTAGTTTAAAAATGTAAAAATTACTAAAATAAGGCTGGTTACATGGCGAAAGCTGAATCTCAAACGTGTTGGGTTACACATTAGTGTGAAGCCCGCCTCACCTTTTCTAACATTGCACTTACACTTTCTTTTGAAATGCGTTTAGTGTCATCAATGATATGAATTTTACGCTTTGTTAAATTTAACAAGGGAAGGCTATTTTTGTGTGGAGGGAAATTCACTAGTAAGCTTATGTAGTTGTTATTTTTATTGAGCTTATTAAGGCCGTATTTGATGCGTTCGGCAAGCGCTGTATTATCTTTGGCAACAAAATAAAATATGTGTAACGGATAAACGATTAGGTGGTTTTTATCCATTTCTAAATTAGGAGATTGATAGTTGTTTAGTTCGGATTTGACCTCAAAAACGCCCCTCAAAATATAGTCATAAAGCCCTTTTGCAGTGTCGGTATACAGGTGTTCATACCAATTTGTTTCGTGAACGTTAAAGTGATGCTTTTTCAAAATAATGGTATCTGGCCAATCAAGACCTTGTACAAGTATTAGTTTTTTAAGGTCATTAGTTGAAGCTGTTTTACTAAACTGCTTTTTAACGGTTTTGTTATAAACGGCTACGCGATAACCTAACATGCCGGCCATTAAAGGGAATTTTATTGCACGTGCTTGTCGCTCTCTTTTATTCGAAGACGCGGTCCAAGTGATGTCGAGTAATCCTGAGTTTAAACTTTTTAATTGCCGCTCTTGCAGCATTGGAACATCTGACGCTTCTAATTTGCACGGGCCATATTTATCTTCTGAGGCCTTACAAGCGAGATCTAATATATAAATAAAGAAGTTTTTTTGCGGATCGTTATTTTCCAGCACTTTGGCGTGTTTAATTATGGTAATTTCAGGCTCAGCCTGTGCGCTTACTGGCATAAAGAAGTATGTTACTACTAATAAAATCAGTATTTTATTTAAATTCATGTGACTACCCGATACCTTGCTCAACAATATGTACTTAACTTTCAATGGGTGATATAGCAGCCAGCAAGTCAGCGTATGCCTTATTGAACGAATTTTTATAGGGCTATTCGTTATGTGGCCTTTCAAAAAGTGCACATTCATCACGATAATAACCCATTACACTTAGTATAACGGGTTATGTAATTTAAGCTGGTTGGATGCTGTTTGTTACAGCATCCAAAGGTAAAAAATACGAAATTCTATATTTGATGTATTAATAAAATACTAGATAAAGCGAGTGTGATTAGCGCGGGTACTGCATCTTTAAATGTGTCATATCGAAAGTGAAAATAAAGCGCGCCAATAGATGTGAAAGCAATACCAAGCGCACCCAGTATTAGTAATAAATCTAGGTTCAGTATCAGTGATGCAACTAACAAAATAGCCGCAGTCATTTCAATCAACCCCACTAAAAACATATGGGTACGTGTAAGCCCATATTTCTCAAAAAAGGCTAATTGAGTATTAAAGATAAACGGTTGCCAACCTAGCACTTTGATTGAGCTTGCAAATAGAAAAAATACAAATAACACGGAAGTAATTATTGTCATAATGTGACTCCTTAAGTAATTGATAGTGCCATTTAATCATTCCTATTTTTACTCATAAATACCTATATAATGATTTATACTATTCCCAATTGGAATGTATGGGTGAAAGATGGATAAACTCGAGAGTATTAATTTATTTTGCGTGGTAGCTAGGCTTAATAGCTTTACCGGCGCTGCGAATGAGCTTAATGTGACACAAAGTGCAGTGAGTAAAAAGATTGCGTGGTTAGAGTACAAACTGGGCTTTAATTTGTTTGAAAGAAGTGCGCGAAAAATTAAATTAACCGATGCGGGAAAATCTTATTTAGCATTTTGTGTGCAATTAGTTGAGCAAATTAATGTCACCGAGCAAACGCTAAAAGGTGAGCAGACAAAGGTTTCGGGAAAATTAAAAATCTCTGCACCGTCAGCGTTTGCAACGCAAATGCTTTCTCAGCCTGTGTCAGAGTTTTTAAATCAACACCCAGAGGTTCAGTTAGAAGTCTCTGTAAACGATCAGCAAGTGGACTTATATAAAGACGATGTTGATATTGCTCTTAGAGCCGCGCATTTACCAGATTCTGGGCTGAAAGCAAAAAAGTTATTGGACCACGAGTTGTGTTATTTTGCTGCGCCTCATTATTTAGAACAAAATGGCCATCCTTCGGCCCCTTCAGATTTAGCGCACCATCAATGCATTACTTACTCGCTAAGTCGGCCATCGAATGTTTGGCTTATCGACAAACAAAAGTATTCTGTTTTAGAGTTTCTTAAAAGTGATTGCCCTGAGTTTATTGTGCAAATGGCGCTTTTAGGATGTGGAATTGCGGGAATGCCTAAATGGATGGTTCAAAATAAGTTGAATGAAGGTGCATTGGTAGAGCTATTTGTTGATTATGAAAAGACTACCTTACCTATGTACGCAGTATATAAAAATGCAGACTATATCCCGTTTAAAATCCGCGCTTTTGTGGATTTCTTATCGCGATATTTTACTGAACAGATCTGAACCCTATTGTGCAAGCTGAGTGAGGAGTCATTTACGACACGGCTTTAATTCATCAACATGTTTTGTTTGCCCAAACAGCGTGGCTGACGTAATCTGAATATAGGTGTTGATATTTTACTCAGAACTGTAGTAGATATAATTTTAAACATTTTGTTAGATTCTGCTCTACTCAATTGGCTGTACTTATGACGAAACCTGTAACCCAGTTTATTGCGCGACAAGCCATTCTCGATGGGAACAAGCAAATATTTGCATATGAGTTGCTGTATCGAGATTCAGACAATAATGCTTTTCCTGTTGGTGTTACCGATGAACAAGCTACAGGACGCGTGTTTTTTAACTCGCTTATTTTAGTTGGCAAAGATAAGTTGGTTGCCAATCATTGTGCATTTATAAACTTATCTGACACAACGTTACTGCAAGAAATTCCGCGATTAATAACACCCGACAATCTTGTGCTTGAAATTGTTGAACGCTCGCAGAATATCGAAGAATTGCTGGAAATTGTGAAATCGCTCAGAAAACAGCACTATAAATTTGCCCTAGATGACTATGACAAAGATCCAAGATGGGAGCCTTTGTTGCCGCATATGTCATACGTTAAATTAGAACTAGAACAACCAATTATAAAAACCACCACCTTAGTTAAAAAGCTCAAGCGTTTATACCCAAAACTTAAAATTGTTGTTGAGAGAATCGAAACCTACGACGAGTTTGAATACTTAAAAGGCGCGGGTGTTGATTTGTTTCAAGGCTTCTTTTTTGCCAAACCCGAAATGTTAACTCATGGCAATGTTGAGCCATCAAAGTTGGTGGTGTTTGATTTATTAAAATCGACAACTCAACCAAATCTCAATTTTAAAGAAATCGAAAGTAAGATTGCAAAAGACTTAAGCCTTACTGCACGCGTGTTAAAACTCGTAAATGCCCGTTCTGGCCCTGATAAACAAGAAATGAAGTCAATTTCGCAGGCTGTGGTGTATTTGGGAGAAGACACACTAAGGCAATTTATTCGTGTGTTAGCGCTCAGTGATTTGGGTGTTGATAAGCCCTCAGAATTGACCAAGTTTGGCTTAATGCGAGCAAGGTTTATGTCGCTATTTCTAGCGCCGGGTGGTAACGATATGGCCGAAGAAGGGTACCTGATTGGTTTAATGTCTATTTTAGGCGCAGTACTAGATATGGATCTAAATACCGTTATTAGCGAATTTTCACTAGACAGCAATTCAAGTGGAGCGCTGTTAAATTATGACGGTCTTCTCGGTGGCGCATTAAAAATCGCGATGGCGATTGAAGAAAATAATTGGCAAGCAGCAGAATCCATTTTAGCAGAAGTAAGACCCGCAACACCCATTTCGAGTATTTTTGAATTAGCAGAGCAAAGCCGCACCTATGCAGATGATGTGTATGCGGTTGTATCTGGGTAAGAAGGGTTAGAGTTAGCGCCTTAAAACGTTAAAGAATCGGTTTTAAACTGCTTAAGTGGAATGAAGAACACTCTTCCAACACATCAAATTATTGATATGGTATTTAGCGATATTTTTCTTTGCTTCTAACATCTACCAAAGATTAGACACAACCGTAACGCCGTTTCGCAGTACTTTGAACTGAGATAAAGGGTGGCGTTGAAACTAATAATTTATGGGTGAATTGTTAAATCAAAGTTACGCATTGATAGTTTTTTACGACGGCAAAGTGCCAACAACAGTCATTCGTAACGTCTCAAACAGGGGCGCGCTGTAAGCGCGTCCATGCCTGATTTGACTTGTTAGCTGCCTTGCTGCAGCGTGTATAATGTAGGTAAATTTTCATCTTGCTCTTTTTCTAAAACTAACCCTTGGAAAAAGTGATGATCAATCTCATCTAGTTTGCATACAACAGCATTGTGCAACTGAAACATTAAATCTGTGGCTGTAAATGCATGCGCATTTATCGCATTAATGGTCACAATCGGCTCAATCTGTTCATCACCCTCATAACACCAATATTTGACTCTTATGGAGGGCTCAATAATAACTAGCTCATTGAGTATTTGCTCATCAAAGTCTTCACCAATTATATCTAATTGGTATTCTTTCAACTCAGCTTCAAACTCATCTATCAGCTCAAACGCCTCACCGATGAAGCTCCAACATAAATCCTCTAGAACATATTTAGGCATTTGCTTTCCTAGCAGCTAACGTCGCGTTAAGGGGTTGCAAACGCTACCCAAAAGCCAATGAGACCACCTTAACCACAAAGCCCCATTGGAACAGAAAATGCCACGCGTTTGCAATCCCGCTTTAACGCTTTGTTAGCTGCTTGCTCCACCATGTTGTGGGTAATTGTCGCATAGGCTTAACCACGACACTTTTGAATCTGTGTAAATGTGCTTTTGCTTAACTGGAACAAACTCTGTATCCAACAGCGACAGTGCAAACGTAGACCAACTACTTCCACCCTCTGACACATGAGCCCACTGGATATTTGAACCACAGTTTTTACAAAATGTTCGAACATGATTTGGTGAAGACTTATAACTTTTTAATGCGTCTTTACCTTGAAGAATGAAAAAGTCTTCGTTTCGAGTGGCTGCGTAAGTTGCAAAGGCAGAGCCGTGTGACTTTTGGCACATTTTACAATGGCAGTGAGTTACCGCTTTAATTTCTCCAGCAATTTCAAATTTTATTGTGCCACAAAGACAGCTTCCTTGATGCATAACTAAATGTTTTCCTATTGCAGCTAACAGTTTATTAAGAGGCAAGTTGCCTCTTTTTCTACCGCAACATCGCCTGTTTACATACTGAAGTAATTTATAACACTAATAATTAGTTGTTACTAGTCAGATAGTTATTTGAAAATGAACATTTTATCAATTGCAAAAAACAGGCAAATTGCCTGTTAATATTATTAAGGGGGAAGTAATTATTAAAAAGTGGAATAGGCAAAATTTTTACTTCTAACAACGAAGAGTTTGTTATGTGCTTGGAGTAATTTATTCAATGACCGCTATTCGCTCAATTGAGACCTTGAAGGCTGTTGCTGAGATACTCTTCCGCTTTTATCAAACCCGAAAATCAATTTTGAATTGATAATGCGAGACACGAAGCGTAGCGAGTCGAGTAAGCCATGCTTAGGCATGGATGCCGCTTCATGGCGTTTATCTAAAAATTCAAAGTTGCTTTGAGGATAAAGTTTGATAGAGCGGTCGCCTTTCTTTTGGTTACTTTATCTTTGGCGAAGCAAAGAAAAGTAACATTAAGCCCATGGATGGACTTTATGATAAACAGGAAGTTGTAAATAGCTTGTCTAATACCCAAATTAGCTCATTACCGACTTTGCAATCGTTATTTAGATTCATTCCCGCTGTGTCAAACCCTAAAATTAAGCAAAGCCTTCTGCGGATTTAGTATCTACTTGGCTGAGTTGATTAAATAAAATACCGGCTTGGGTGCGGTTGTTAAGACCAAGTTTACGTAAAATAGCGGATACATGTTGTTTTACAGTGGTTTCTTGCACCGACATTTCGTACGCAATTTGTTTGTTTAACAAGCCATCGGCAATCATTGCCAGCACTTTGTATTGCTGTGGTGTAAGCTTTTCTAAGTTTTGTGCAAATTCGGTTTGCTCGTTGTCGATTGGGTGCGCTTCTAGGTCTAGGTTTTCAGGCAGCCACGTGTCGCCATCAATCACGACTTCAATGGCCTTGCCAATATTGCTCAGCGAAGTCGATTTTGGAATGTAGGCGCAGGCACCAGCTTCCATGGCGTGGTTAATTATTTTGGCGTCTTCCGTTGCCGATACCATAATCACTAAAATATCAGGGTATTGGTTGCGAATTTGAGTGAGCCCTTGTAGGCCTTTGGCGCCAGGAATATTTAAATCGAGGAAAATGAGTTCGGTTTCTGGGTGAGTTTCCAGCAAAGAAAACAAGCTCGCTAAATCATAACACTCTTGAATATTGTCTTTTTCGAGATAGTTTGCCGCCGCTTGGCTTAAAGCACTGCGAAATAGCGGGTGATCGTCTGCGATAATGGCTTTCACTTGCGTTGTCATCCAATTAACTCCAATTCTTCCTGTTATAAGGTATTCGAAATACGGTTACAAGCATTTCCCCAAAGCTGGGCCACCGCACTAGGTGTTGGTGACCCAAGGGGGAGTGTTAATTAAAAGCGGTAATTAACGGTGAGCGTAACGGTACGCGGGTCGCCGTAATAACCAATTAAGGTATTGTCACCACCTAACCCCGGCGTATATTTGCTTGTATCCGTTGGGTCGGTAGGGTCAGGGGTGACAAATTGGTACCCACCAACCAGGTATTCTTCGTCGGTGAGGTTTTTACCCGTTAGTGATGCGCTCCAGTGGCCATCATTCGAGTACCAAGTAACACCTAAATTTACTAAGCCGTAGGCATCTTGCGAAAGTAAGCTGGCTTCTTCAAACAGCACATAATCGCCGCGGTGGTAGTAGTTACCATTTACTACAAAGTCACCAAATGTAGATTCAATTGAGTAATCAAATCCTAGGTTAAAGGTTAAATCTGGGGTGTTGGCAATATCAAATTGGTCTGATTTATCAAACTCTTCGCCTGTTTCTGGGTCGGTGTCGATCACTTCAGTAAATTCAGCATCGATATAACCAAGCGAGGCATTAAAATTAAGGTTGTCAGTGGCAACATAAGTAAATTCGGCTTCTATGCCTTGCGACTCTGAGCGGCCAATATTGCCAAGGCGCTGGTTGAGATCTGCTGAGGTTTCTCCCGGTAAAATCGAAATATACTGGCGATCTTTATGCAGCAATGAGAACAAGGTGATATTAGCGCGTAGGTTATTGTTCCACTCGCTTTTCATACCGAGTTCAAATGAATCTACAATCTCTGGGTTTGCAGCGGGCTCTGCGGTTGTGGCACGCGGGTTATAAGTACCCGACTTAAACCCTTGCGCATAGCTTGCGAAGAACATCATGTCATCTGAATGTTGATATTCCACACCAAGGCGTGGCGTAAAGCGCGACCAATCTTCGTTATCGTTCAGTACTTCTGGTACTAATTCGCCTTCAGGGCGAACATAACTAGGGATCCAGCCCGAATACGGATAAACCGTTTCATAGACTAAACCGTTGCTAACATTGGCTTCTTTTTCGTCTTGGGTGTAACGGGCACCAAGGGTTGCCGACCATTGTTGATTAAAGTAATAGCTGCCTTGAATATAAGCGGCTTTACTTGATGAGTTGTTACAACCCGACACTTCACGGGTTAAGCTTGGTAATGAAATCGCATTGCCTAGCACTTCTAAAATGGCTTCAAACTGGCCGCATGATTCGCCATCATAGTAATACAGACCCGAAACCAATTTGTAGTTTTCACCTGCGTGATTTAGTTGTAATTCATGGCTGGTTTGATTGTCGTCATACACAGCTGGCACATCAAAAATGCGAAGCGGTGTATTATCAAAGTCGATATTAGTTGGTGAATAGCTTTCACGTTTTGATGCAACGTATTTTACGCTGGTGGCATCTGTTAAGTCCCAGTTGGCAAGTAGGCTGTAGCCTTCAAGCTCTACCTTGTTCCAGGTTGGTAAGCTGGTGTACGAGTCGTATACGCTATTTGGCACAGGCGCATCTGTTAATAAACTCGGTAGTAAACGGTAGCCGCCTTTGGCATTTGACGTATCGTCGGTTTTATCCCAATTTAAGCGAAAGAATAAATCGTCATTGGCATGCCATTCGAGCGTAACGCGGGCAGCTTCAACTTCTTTGTTGTAGTTTTCGGTATCTTGATTTGGCAGGTCTGATTGTAAATATTCACCAAACCCGTCGCGGTTTAAGTTGGCATAACCAACACCTACATAAAGAGTATCTCGAATAAGTGGGTATTGGCCTGTGAGTTTAATATCGCGCTGATTATAGCTACCTACGCTTGCCGATACGTTAAATGTTGGGTCGCCCGACATCTCTTTGGTTACGTACTTAATTGCGCCACCTATGGTATTTTTGCCATACAGTGTGCCTTGCGGACCGCGTAATACTTCAACGCGTTCAACATCAAGTAAATCGAGCACGGCACCTTGCGGGCGCGCTAAATACACATCATCAATATAAATACCGACACCTGGCTCGTAGCCCCAAAGCGGGTCTTGCTGGCCAACACCACGAATAAACGCGGTAATGGTCGAGTTTGTACCACGGCTACGTTGTAGCGTGGTATTTGGTGAAAACTGCTGTACTTCAATAAGCTCAGCAATGCCTTTTTCAGCAAGCTCGGTTGCACCTATTGAGGTAACTGCCACTGGCACTTGTTGTAAGTTTTCGACGGTTTTACGTGCGGTTACTTGAATACGTTCAAGTTCTGCTTTTTTCTCGCCATTTTCCTGTTGATTTGCAAATGTAGGGGTTGCTAATGCCAATAATACAGCACCACTTACTGCAGACAGTGAGCGCAGGCAAGCGTGTTTGCTGCTGTTGATATTTGCCTTGGTCATAATGTTGTTCCTATCTTTATTGTTATACGTTACATCGCACAGCCAAGTCAGTTACCAATCTAGTGGGTAATCTTTAAAATAGCTTTAGCACTATAGTACTATCCACTGTTAATTTGTTGTTTTTAAATAATAAATCATACGCGTATAACTATAGTGCTATTGTTTAAATCGCCACCGTTAGCCAAATTGATAGTCAGCAGTAATTTGACGCACTAGCAGCCAAGTCACCCTTGTTAGTGATTCACATAGGAAGATTTTATGTTAAGTATGCTTGGCCTGATTGGTGGGCTGGCGCTTTTGATTGTGTTAACGCTGCGCGGCATGAATTTATTTATTGCCGCGCCAGCATGTGCACTGATTGTGGCGCTCACCAGTAATTTGGCGATTTTTCCAAGCGCTGGCGCTGATAACTTTATTCAAGGCTATATGAATGGTTTTGCTAATTTTGTTAGTGCATGGTTTTTTATGTTTTTGCTTGGCAGTTTGTTTGGCAAATTTATGGAAGACACCGGCGCTGCCGACAGTGTCGCTCGCTATATTGTCGATAAACTCGGTATGAAACACGCGGTACTGGCAATTGTCATTGCCTGTGCCGTATTAACCTATGGCGGTGTTAGCGTGTTTATTGTGGCGTTTTCGGTGTACCCAATGGCGTTGTCGCTGTTTAAAGACGCCAATTTACCGCGCCGATTTATTCCGGCTACGCTAGCATTTGGTTCGGTTACCTTCACCATGACATCCGCAGGGTCGCCTGAAATTCAAAACTGGATCCCCATCAAGTATTTAGGCACTTCGCCTTATGCTGCGTGGGAAGTGAGCCTAGTTGTAGCGACTTTTATGGCGTGTTTTGGCTACTGGTGGCTGAGAAAAATGATCGGTAAAGCTGTTGCAAATGGTGAGCAGTTTGAAGCGCGCGATGACGACCCAGAAATCCCAGAGCGCGATTATCCGCATCCAGTAACGGGGCTTATTCCGCTATTGGTGGTGTTGGCACTCTCCTTTATTTTGCACGACAGCTTACAGCAGGCGGCATTGATTGTGGCGTTGCTAGGTGGGGTGTTGTCGATTGTGGTGATCAACTTTAAACACTTTCACAATCTTGCCAAAGCTACCACCGAAGGCACTAATGGCGCACTGATTGCTATTGGTAATACCGCCGCTGTTGTGGGGTTTGGTGCGATTGCTAAATCGTCAGAGGCATTTACCGTGGCGGTTGATTTAATGACGCAAATTCCAGGCAACGAGCTGATTGGTGCAGCGGTAGCTGTGAGTGTGATTGCGGGATTGACGGGCTCTGCCTCCGGCGGGCAAGCCATTGCGCTGCCATTAGTTGCACCGCATTATTTAGATGCAGGGGTCAACCCTGAGCAATTACACCGTGTGGTATCAATTTCATCGGGTGCACTCGATACCTTGCCACACAATGGGTATGTGGTAACCACCATTCGCGCAATTTGTAAAGAAACCCATCAAGCGGCATATTGGTCTATGGCAGCATTAAGTGCGGTGGTACCGTTACTTGGCGTTGTGTTGGCATTGTGTTTGTTTATTTGGTTTTAAGGGCTGATTATGAAAATAATAAAAATGATTACTTTGGTGTTTTTGCTATGTTGTTTGCACGTAAATGCCGAAACGCTACTTGTTGAAAAACAAACATTTACTACACAAAACTTTAAAACCTTTGGCGGTAAAAGCATTGCCGAAGTAAAGGTGGGTTTTGAAAGCTACGGCACGCTTAATGCTAAAAAAGACAATGCTATTTTAATTACTCATTTCTTCTCAGGTAATTCGCACGCTGCGGGCAAATACGCTGAAAGCGATGCGCTACCAGGTTATTGGGATGCGATTATTGGCCCTGGCAAAACCATTGATACCAATAAATATTTTGTAATCAGTGTGGATTCACTTGCCAATGCCAATGTAAATGATGGTCGCACCATTACTACAGGCCCTGCGTCAATTAATCCTGCCACAAACAAACCGTATGGCCTTGATTTCCCAGTAGTGACCATTCGCGATTTTGTTAACGTGCAAAAGTTAGTGCTTGAGAGTTTAGGCATACAAAAACTGCATGCCGTGATGGGTGCATCAATGGGGTCGTTTCAAGCGCTTGAATGGGCGGTAACTTACCCAGATTGGGTTGGCAAATTAGTGCATGTGATTGGCGCTGGCCAAATGGATGCGTGGAGCGTATCGGCGCTAGAGCATTGGGCATTGCCAATTCGTTTAGATAAAAACTGGAATAACGGCGATTACTACGGTAAACCTGCGCCTATCGACGGGTTAACTGCCACTATGCTCAACATCACCCAAGATGCGATGCACCCGAATATGTTTGCGCTGAGCTTCCCTAATTTTAAAGTGATGGATAAAGGCGCACTTAACGATATTCGTACTCAACCTGAGGTAGTACAAACCCTGTTAAGCCGCGCCAAGCTTCGCGCTAAAACGCAAGATGCCAATCATGTGCTTTATTTAGTGCGTGCATCACAGCTGTTTGTAGCGGGCCATCAAGATGACTACTTAGCAAGCCTTAGCAAAATCAGCGCGCCAAGTTTAATTATTCCTGCCAGCAAAGATTTATTGCTACGCCCAGAAATGGGGCGTGCCCTCAATAACGCATTAAAAGCGCAGGGCAAACAAACTGATATGGTTGAGCTCACCGGCGATTGGGGGCACTTAGAAGGGGTATTTGCAATCTCAGCACAAAAGGAACGTATTCAAGCGTTTTTGGAGGCCAAATAATGAATAAACATATTTTGATCACCGGCGGTGCCAGTGGCATTGGTTTGGGCATTGCAGAAGCGCTTGCCGATAGCGACACTTTAATTACCGTAACGGATTTAAACCAAGAGGCTGCGCTTGAGGCGGCAAAAAAACTCAGTAGCAAAGGCTATCACGCACTTGGTGTAGCACTTAATGTGACCGATGAAGCTGCGATTATTCAGCTACTTAGCGAGCTGCCTGCACCGGTTGATGTATTAATTAATAATGCGGGTATTCAACATGTTGCGGCGCTTGAAGAGTTTCCGCAAAACCAGTGGCGTTTGCTGGTGGATGTGATGCTTACTGGCACGGCACTAATGACCAAAGCGGTATTACCAAGTATGCGCGAGCGCAATTTTGGCCGCGTGATAAATATTGGCTCAATTCATAGCTTAGTGGCGTCGCGTTTTAAGTCAGCCTATGTGGCGGCTAAGCATGGTTTAGTGGGCTTTTCAAAAGTGATGGCGTTAGAAACCGCCGAGCACGATATTACTATTAACACCATTTGCCCTGCGTATGTAAAAACCCCGCTCGTTGAAAAGCAAATTGCCGATCAGGCAAAAAACCATGGCATTAGCGAGCAACAAGTGATTGAGCAAATTATGCTCGCGCCAATGCCAAAAAAATCATTTATCGATATTGCAGAAATCGCCCACACAGTGCGTTTTTTAATGGCGAAAGAGGCATGCAATATTACCGGGCAAACCTTGGCGCTAGATGGCGGCTGGACCGCACAATAGGAGTTTAAAATGGCAGGATTTAATAAGGTAGTTTCAAGTTACAGTGAGGCAATGGCTGGGCTTGAAGATGGCATGACCATAATTGCGGGCGGTTTTGGCCTGTGTGGTATTCCAGAAGGTTTAATTAATGAAATTAAGCGCCAGCAAACTAAAGGGCTTACGGTAGTTTCAAACAACTGTGGTGTTGATGGCTTTGGCTTGGGCATTTTGCTTGAAGACAAGCAAATAAAAAAAATGGTGTCATCGTATGTGGGTGAAAACGCCTTATTTGAGCAGCAACTTTTAGCGGGTGAATTGGAAGTAGAACTTACTCCACAAGGCACGTTGGCTGAGAAAATGCGTGCAGGTGGTGCAGGTATTCCGGCATTTTATACCGCAACAGGTGTGGGTACGCTCGTTGCCGAAGGTAAAGAAATTAAGCAATTTAATGGTCGCGACTATTTGCTCGAGCCAAGTATTATTGGTGATTTTGCCATTATTAAAGCGTGGAAAGCTGACCGTTATGGCAACTGCATTTATCGCCATACCGCGATGAACTTTAACCCCATGGCAGCTACTGCAGGCAAAATTACCGTGGTAGAAGCAGAAGAAATTGTCGAGCCCGGTGAGCTTGCGCCAAGCGAAATTCATACCCCTGGCATTTATGTAAACCGCGTTATTAAAGGTGAAGTTGAAAAACGCATTGAGCGCGTTGTGACACAGGAGCAAAACTAATGGCGTTAACCAGAGAACAAATTGCACAGCGTGTAGCACGTGAACTTGAAGACGGTTTTTACGTAAACCTTGGCATTGGTATTCCAACACTTGTGGCAAACTTTGTGCCTGAAGGTATCGAAGTGATGCTGCAATCAGAAAATGGTTTACTCGGTATGGGTCCTTATCCAACAAAAGACCAAGTAGACGCAGATATGATAAACGCGGGTAAAGAAACCGTAACCGCAGCTACAGGCGCTGCCATTTTTAGCTCGGCAGAAAGTTTTGCGATGATCCGCGGCGGCCACGTAGATTTAACCGTGTTAGGTGCATTCGAAGTGGATCAGCATGGCAATATTGCCAGCTGGATGATCCCCAAAAAATTGGTCAAGGGTATGGGCGGCGCAATGGATTTAGTGGCAGGCGCTAAAAACATTATTTGTGTAATGACCCACGCTAACAAACACGGCGAGTCTAAATTACTCAGCCATTGCAGCCTACCGCTCACAGGGGTTAACTGCATTAATAAAATTGTTACCGATTTAGCTGTGCTAGAAGTAAAAGACGGTGCATTCCATTTATTAGAGCGCGCACCGGGTATTAGCGTAGATGAAATCGTCAGCAAAACCCAAGGCAAGTTAGTGGTGCCAGAGTGTGTGCCAGAAATGGTGCTTAGTTAATTTACTTTTCCAGTTGTAGCGTTAAACCAAAGGGGAAGCCGAGCACTTCCTCTTTTTATTTTTGGGGTATGCAGGAACCTAATAGTACAAGTAGCTGCGCTCGTGCTTTTTAAGTGTTTTATTTATGGCAGTACCATTTTAGGTTGTGATAGGGCTCAAATTAAAAAAGTTGATGCCATTTTTGGTATTGCACTCGTAGGTGATTAAAGCAAGAATTTTAAGCAAATAACTAATTAATCAGTAAACCAAAAGCTGTAGACTTGCGCTAATCGTTTACTTCGTTTAGCCTGATATTTTTAAGTTTTATCATGGTGTTACAAGAGCTAAGGAGAGTTTATGCATCCGAATAGAAATGCTATTGCATTTGGTGGTCTAATCGGCCTTGTATTGTTTTTTGTTTTATTAATTGTTTTAGCCTTATGGGCGTGGCCTAAATATAAAGTATATAAATTAGAAATGAATGGCATTGCTGCGTTAAAAGAAGCTGAATGGAGCAAGCAAATATTAATTGAAGAGGCCAAAGCGCGAGAAGCTGCTGCTTTAATGCAAGCTAAAGCTAGAGTTACGCTAGCCGAGGCAGATGGTAAAGCTAAGATTGTTCAAGCCAGAGCCGAAGGGCAAGCAGATATTGAACGGGCAAAAGCCGCAGCTGAAGCTAATAAAATTATTGGAGAATCTTTGAAAGGCAATGAAGAATATCTTCGTTATGTCTGGATAAAAGGATTGCAGGACGGTAAAGGTGAGCGCATCTATATTCCAACTGAGGCCGGATTGCCCATTTTAGAAGCCGGAAAAGCGGGCAAATAGTAAAGAGCTTATCACTTTCGAATTACGTGCGGGACTGATGGTGCTTTTCTTGGTTCTGCCACGTTTCATACACAAATATCAGTTACTTAAACTTGGTGTCGTAATTGTGGTTATAACATGCTTTGGAGTTGAAATTGGATATTGAAATATAAGAGCGTGTGACCTTTGCTGTCTATTTCTGCAGCAGTTTGTTTGTCATTTAGACTAGGCAGAGCGATTGTAGTGTAGCTCTTCTACATAAATGAGCGACAACACAGTATAAATGCCAAACAAGCGCTGCCCGCAGGGTTCAACCCAAACCGTTATGCTCTTTGTTGTCACTTTTTGACTTAGCTCACTAGGCCTACAAAGCAACGCCGCGATCAAAACGGTTTGGATTTGAACAGAATTAAGACCTTTAAGGTTAACACGCTCTTACAACCCTGAAAAAGAGCTGACGGATTACCTTACTGACAGAATTAGAGAGTTCAACTGGGCGAATTGGGAAGTACAAGAAAGGTTACCTTTGGCTGCGCAAATAAAAAATGAGTCGGGAGAGGTTATTGCAGGTGCGTCGGCTCGCACATTTGGTGATTGGCTGTTACTCGATATTTTGTGGGTTTCTGAGCAATTACGAGGCCAAAACGTGGGTACGCAATTGCTTTATAAAATTGAAACAGCGGCGAGAAAGCGAGGCTGCAAAAAATGCTTGTTAGATACATTAAATTTTCAAGCGATGCCATTTTATAAAAAGCACGGCTATGTTACCCAGTGGGTGCAGGAAGGTTACCCAAAAGAGGGTTGTAAATACTTTATGGTTAAAGAGCTATAACCACATAAATACCCATAGTTTTGGCCTTTTTGTCGGCTTTAGTTAGGTCTTATAGTATTTACCTCAGTGTAATAGAAACTTTTTTACAGCGTTAGTTTGGTTTGTAAGGTAACAGATCTCATGCGGCCTTTTAGAACGCATGGTAGTTATAAGGGATTGAAAATTAATGAGAAAGAGTAAATCAATAATATTACTCATAGTGTGGTTTATTTGGGCGGCGGGGAAAGATCTTGATGCCATAGTACGCTTTGGGCTATCGACCGATTTTTATGTGTTTTCGCTTAATAATCTAACGCCGTTATTTTTCGTTTTTGCATTTATAGTGTTTGTTCTAAATACAGCAACTGTTTATTGCTTTTTTAGGCCTAATCCCAAGGGATTTTACATCGCAATGAATGCGTTAGTGATTGCGGCTACTCAAAATATATTTACGTTTTGTCTTGCGCTTCGAGATTTAGATGCGGTTCGCAATGTGTATGCGGCAAGTAGAGAAGCGCGCGGCTTGCCTGTGCGAGAAGATGCCCTCAATATGATATTTTCACAGCAAGGCATGTATACATCGCTGCTAATTATGTGTGTGCTTTACCTGGTGATTGGCTCTTTAGTTTTCAAAAAGAGAACGTATTTTGAGCGAACGTTAGTCACTTCTTCATAATTGAATAACGAGCACGATATGTTGCCGTTATGTGTATCTTAATGCACGTTAAACAACGAGTATAAAAACGGCTATTTGATGCTAGAGACTCGCATTAACAAATCGATTTAATATTTTTACGACACAAAGTGTTGCTTATTAATACTCCGTAGGAGCCCTTCTTGGAAATTCGAAAACTGAACATGCTGCGTGGTTTAGCTGCGTTGATTGTGTTTTTTACGCATTTTAGCGATATAACCCATTGGCTTGATGGTGCGTTAGGAGGCGGCTCGGGAGCTTACGGGGTAATGCTCTTTTTCTTATTGAGCGGCTTTTTAATGGCGTATTTGTACTTAGGGCAAGATTTTAACAAACATAACCTTATTCGCTATTTTTTAGCGAGGGCAGCAAGGGTGTTACCATTATTCTTTGTTGTTGTTTTCGCGTCGTATTTTTTAACGTTAATGGGAGATGACAGCCTTTATCATATTCCTGACGCTAATACGTTAATAGGGCATTTACTGTTTGTTTACGGCGACAGCGTGCTCTGGTCAATTCCTCCAGAAATACATTTCTATTTATTATTTATCGTATTTTGGCTATTTGCACACAAGCGAAGAGGGTATATTTACCTATCCATTTTGGCAGTAATGATCGCCTTGTTTTTTACCAATTTTCCCAGAGTAACGGGCGATATTTATGGGGTTCCATACAATTATTTTAGTATATTAAGAACGTTGCCATTCTTTTTTGTTGGTGTTCTTTTTGGCATGCATTATCACACCTTTAATGTGCCCGAATACCTTAAAAAACACAGGTTTGTATTGGCTCTTTTGCTTATACCTTTAATGTATCCTGCGTTTTCACCTATTACTACTGTCGATAAAGTGAGAATGTGGCTTAGCTACGAAGTGCTACTTGTTATGAGTACGGTGTTCTTCTGTGTGGTATTTTTGGTTCCGAATAACAATGTGCTTTTGGCAAACCGGTTTGGCGATTTTATTGGCAAAATATCGTATTCATTGTACTTGTGGCATATGCCGATTATTACTAACGTGAATCAGTTTCAACTGTCTATCGAGATTAAATTGCTACTCTCATTGGTTTTGAGTGTGTTTGTTGCTTTTTTATCGTATCAATACTTTGAAAGACCGATTGCAAATTTAATAAGGCGAAATGTAAATCTGCGATCTGCTAGTTAATAAAGCGAGCACGTTAATAGCTCGCTTGCGACTAGGTTAATTTGCGCGAGTAACTAGGTGTTTTAGTCGAGCATACCTTGCAAGGCAGTAATACAGCTTTCTATGTGTTTTGGGTTGTACCCAGAGACTTGCGCGCTGACAATGGCACCTTCTTTCATAATACAAATGGCATCAACTAATAATGGGTTATTGCCTTGCAACTTATTTTCAATTACGGTTTTTACTTCGGCTTTATGTTGCTGACATAGCGCATAAATATTACATTGGGTATCGCTAAATTCAGCTGATGTATTAATAAAAAAACAGCCCCTAAAATCCCCTAATTTGGGTTCATTGTGTGTAAACCAACTCGCCAACGCGTTAAAAAGCAGTTCAATAGTGTGCTGATCCGAATTTGCGCCATATAACTTATCATTTAGCCATGCCATAAAGGTGTTATGGCGCGTTTCGAGTGCCGCCTCTAACAATGCGTCTTTACTTGCAAAATGACTGTACAAAGTGCGTTTTGCCACGCCAGATGTAGTTAGTATTTCATTGATCCCAATAGCGTGAATGCCTTGCTTATAAAAAAGCGTTAAGGCGGTATCAATAAGCAATTGACGTTTTTTACTCATATTTATCTTTGTATGGCTTTGTCTGAAAAGTATATTGACAAAAGTAGACCGTTTTGTCTACTCTAAAAATGTAGACAAAGCGGTCTACTTTTATTTGGAGTTGAAATGAATACATTATTTTTACCGATACTAGCAGGTATGGGGGCGTTTTTAGGCATCGCTTTACTGTCGTTTTTTGATGCGTCTGTTATGGACTTTGCCTTACTTATGGCGCCGTTTGGTGCAACCGCCGTATTAGTTTTCGGTGTGCCAGAAAGCCCATTAGCACAATCGAAAAATGTGATTGGCGGCCATCTCATTACGGCTTCGATTGGTATTATATTTACCTTGTATATTGGCGTTTCACCGCTCACTTTGGCGCTGGCATCAGGTCTTGCGGTAACCGCAATGTTATTGACTAAAACAACACACCCGCCAGCGGGAGCAAATCCAATATTAATAATGTTGGCGGGAGAAGGTTGGAGCTTTTTAGTGACTCCGGTGCTGATTGGCGCGGTGCTGTTAGTGTTAGTTGGAAAATTAATGTTGGTTGTAAAACGCAATGGGGTAAGCGTCTTAAAGCGTGCTTAAATGCCTGTCTGATGCGAAAGCGATTTTTATTCTGGGCGCATTGTGATGAGTTGCATCGGTAAATGTGAAATGCGACTAGATGCTACCTTTTTTACTCTGCTTATGAAGTGATTATCTCAGGCAAATATTGCAGTGAAAAATTAATGCAATTCGGCTTCTAGCCAGTCCTGTGCTTCATTTACTGTTTTAAAAAAGGCGATGTTTTGCTGTTTTAATGATGGCGTACGCGTTAGCAAAATATGTTTTGTGACGTTGTCATCAATGATAAATGCTTTTGCAACGATAGCTTGCTGATTTAACCAGTGATTGTAGTTATCGAGGGTTTGGTATGCCTCTGGCGTGCCACCCTCAATTTCTAGATTATTGATTAGCATTGCAAATGGTTTGCCGGCAAAATCACTGATTATTGTTTTCACCTGATTGATGTAATCACTAATACCACGCTCACTAAAGCTGCCAATAAGTTTAGCGTAAATAATTCGCTCACTTAATAGGGACACAGTGAACTTTCCATAGCTGCTTGATGAATTAACTTTCATTTTCGGTGATAAGGGGTGAAAAATGTAATTGTAACCGAATTAGTGACAGATATCAGTTGGAATTTAATACGAATTTATTGGAGGGGAGCTGAGGCAAATAGATTACTTGCCTCCGGAATTTTTGCTTATAAAACCACTAGGTTTTCAGCTTGAGGTCCTTTTTGACCTGTCGTTACAGTGAACTCAACTTTCTGACCTTCAGTTAAGGTACGGAAGCCGTCACCAGTAATAGCACTGAAGTGTACAAATACGTCTGGGCCTGATGCTTGCTCGATAAAGCCAAAACCTTTTGATTCATTAAACCACTTTACAGTGCCGTTTACTTTTTCTGACATGATATAAATCCAGTATATAAATAGGGGTGTAACAATTGCTCACAATGAGCGTGAATAGCGTCAAAATAAAGCAAAGTGTTAATCACAACAGGACGACGTACATCATATTCGACGAAATGAAGAAATAATACTGTAACTCAACTTATTAGCTACTAACTCAAGTTAACTGGCATGCAAGTCAAAGTCAATGATAATTTAATGACAATATTGGGAAAATTTTACTCAATTTTTGTTTGATAAGTGAACAGTTGTTGCGTGTTAATGCTTACTTTAAGACTAGCTTGTCTGATAGTTTAATTATTTGAAGTATAAGTAATTAGTTTAAATGCTTTGATAATGACAAGACGTTCCATTAGTTACAGTAGTGTTGAGTGTGCAAAAGATACCGCAGTGGCATTTGTGAAGCGCTTAAATGCAGCGTTAACACGTTGCAGTTTATTACCTTAAACTGCAACGGATAATTCGCTTTGACGCTATTTCGATTAAAGGTGCATCCCCCGAATTGGATAGTTATTTTCAGGGTTACGGATCCATGCTACACCATTAACGAGCGCTTCAAGCTCAGGGCGAACAAATGGGTTGTTTGATATATCGACAACTTGAATATCGCCTTTTGCATTTACAACAAATAATCCGGGCTCAGCAAAAGGGTGATCGGTTTCTTGTTCAGAGCGAGGATCAGAAATATAAAGCCCCAGTGTTTTCATTTGCTCTATTGTTAAGCCATAAGCAATTGGAAAGTTCACCGCTAGCTGCTCCAAATGGGAGGTTAATTGATCTTTACTGTCACCTGAAATGGCCACTATATCCACCCCAATTTCAGATAATCGTTGTTTAAAGGTTGCTAATTGATTGAGGTATTTAGTGCAAAGCGGGCAATGACGACCGCGATAAATCAAAACTAATTGCCAATCATGACTCTCAGTTGGTAAGCCAATCTTAATAGTCTCACCAGATAACTGCGTTGCATCAAATTTCGGAAATACCGAACCAGCGTGCAATTTTTGTGTGTATTCAAAAGGCATTATTTACTCCGTTAAAAGTGATCATTCAGGTGGGCTTTAAAACGTTCTAAATCGTTTTCTACATTTGCGTTTTTCATCACATCAAAACAGGCAAATGTTGGTAATGCGCGCATATCAAAAAATTTAAAATTCATGTGCATAGGAAAGAGTAGATCATCTACCGATTTCCCGTTAAAAAATTCACTTGGATCATTAAAGGCTTCTTCCGGCGCATTAAATGTCAAAGACATCATATATTTAGTGCCTGTTAGTGTGCCGCCGCGTCCATAATGTTTTTTAGGTTCATCCGCAGTTCTGCCGTCGCCATTACACAGTGCGCCACTCATACCGGCTGTGTATACCTCATCCATGTATTTTTTGAATGACCAAGTCACGCCCATCCAATTAATTGGCGATTGGAAGATAATAACGTCTGCCCATTGATGGTTTTCAAGCTCTTGCTCAACATTGATTTCGTCTTGCATTGTTACTACGTGTGTTTCGTGACCTTTTTGCGTCAATAGTGAAACGGCTTCGTCTACTAAGGTTGCGTTTAACTTACCTTCTGAGAACGGGTAATACTGGTGACCATTAATAATTAAAATATTGCTCATATGTTGCTTCCTAATGTTAGGTTTCATCAAAAATGTATATGAGGTATATTTTAGGAACCTAGTATGCTAATTCAATTAGTATACTTTTAGTAACCTAGTATTTAGAGGCATATTTTTAATGGAAAGTTATGTAAAAACAGATGCTAAGGGCAGGAAAAAAGTTTTTAACGTGTGTGATGAACCGTGCGCAATTGAAAAAGGCATGCGTTTAATTGGTGGTAAATGGAAAGGCTCAATTATCTATCATTTAAAAGACGAGCCTGTGCGTTTTAACGATTTAGTAAGAATGTTAGGTGGCGCAACTAAAAAAATGGTTGATCAACGCTTAAAAGAACTTGAACAAGAGGGCATGGTACTGCGTAAAGTCATTAATGAGCGACCAGTAGCTGTAACTTACGAATTAA
Source organism: Pseudoalteromonas sp. NS-SX12 (assembly GCF_057367955.1). NCBI lineage: Bacteria > Pseudomonadati > Pseudomonadota > Gammaproteobacteria > Alteromonadales > Pseudoalteromonadaceae > Pseudoalteromonas > Pseudoalteromonas sp. NS-SX12. The sequence continues at coordinate 1,111,223 of NZ_CM170635.1, forward strand.
CAGAATTTGGCCGCTCTGCGCTTGATATTTTAGAGTCGCTGAGACAGTGGTCTGAGTCACATAATTTAGTCATTAAATAAGACTAACCATTAATGCCTAATGAGTTTTTAGGCAAGTTATTTGGGTATACCATTATCCATTAATGCGCAGGAAAAATGTAAATTTATCAACTAATGTTAAAGACATCTCATAAAAAGAGCCTAAGCAACCCACGTACTTAGACGCTTTTTAGTTATGTAGCAAACATTAGGTTGAGAATGTTATGAAATTTGTTCATAAGGTTGCAATTGCATCTTCACTGTTACTGATTATCACCATTGCCTTTCTTGGCACCATTCAATTTTTCACTGTTAAATCAAAACTTCAAACAACCATCGAAGAGAGCATTGAAGACATTGTGCACGGTGTTAAAAATACAGTTTCGTCAGAGCTTGGTGGTAAAAAAGCAATTGCCAGTTATGCAACATCGCTTGCACAACTAGACCCCTCTCATCAGCACATTACTGATGTCATTCGTATTCCTGAAATTAAACAAGAGTTTTTATTGATTGGCGGTGGCTACGAATCCGATGGTTCAAACTTTAAAAGTGACCCTGATTGGGAGCCAGGAGCTGGTTGGGATCCAAGAGTAAGACCTTGGTATGTAAAAGCAAAAAATGAAAGGCAACTGATTATTACCGAACCTTATGCGGATTCGGCCACAGGTGAAATACTGATTTCCGTTGCCACTCCGCTGATTAAAGCGAACGAATTTATTGGTGCGATCTTTTTTGATTTGAGTCTGTCTGGTTTATCGGATTTGGTTAATCGCGTGCAATTATTTGATGCAGGTTACATTTTTATTGTTTCTGAAAGTGGCGTGGTAATCGCCCACCCTGATGCCAGTAAAAATGGCAAAAATATGAGTGAGTTTTTACCAAATTCTCGTATTCAGGTTAATAACATTGAACACCCAATCGTTGATGGTGAAGAGTTTAACCTAAGGTTTGCCAAAATTCCTGAGCAAGATTGGTACATTGGCGTGCTACTCAACGAAAAAATTGCGTATAAAGCGGTTACCGATATGCGTAACCAAGTTGTCATTTTTAGTATTGTTGCCTTAATTGTAAGCGTGTTAGTGCTGCAGTTTATAATGAAAAAATTATTGACGCCGCTTAATGCACTAAACAGTGCGATAGAGAATATCGCAACTGGCGAAGGGGACTTAACAAGACGGCTATCTACCGATACTGATCAAGAATTTGCTGAATTGGCCACCGGATTTAACCTGTTTAAAGAAAACCTTAGAGAGCAAATTAAGCTGTTAAAGTCGACTGGCGATGATGTTCTAAGCAGTATGAGAGTATCACAACAAGGCGTACACGATTCGAATGCTGCGGTATCGACGCAGTTGCAAGAAATTGATTTGCTTGCGACCGCGATGAATCAAATGACGGTAACCGCTTCCGAGGTTGCCAATAATGCGCAAAGTGCGGCCGAAGCCACGAAAGAAGCTGATAACGCCACCCAAACAGGCGTGCAAATCGTAGAACAAACAACCTCATTGATAGATACATTATCGACGCGCATTGAGCATGCGGTTGGTAATGTCGAAATTTTAGAAAATGCGACCCATAACATTGAAACCATTTTGCAGGTGATCAACGAGATTGCTGAACAGACTAACTTGCTGGCGCTTAATGCCGCAATTGAAGCTGCAAGGGCGGGTGAACAGGGGCGTGGTTTTGCCGTTGTGGCAGATGAAGTTCGCACACTCGCCTCTCGTACCCAAGATTCCACAACTGAAATTCGCGCTATGATTGATCAATTGCAATCGGGCGTAAAAACGGTTGTAGAAGCGATGAAAGTAAGCCAAGGCGCTGCACAAGAAACCGTTGAACAAGCAAAAAGCACACAGCAGGCTCTCGATAGAATTTGCGCTGCAATTAATTTAATTAATGACATGAATACGCAAATAGCATCAGCGGCCGAAGAGCAAAGTTCGGTGTCGGAAGAAATTAATGAAAACACCGTTAGGATCCGAGATATTTCCGTCAATGTTTCTAATTATGCACACCAAACTAGCGAATCAATTGAATTGCAGGCCAATAGTATTCAAGAGCAAAAGCAAATATTAGACCGCTTTAAGGTGTAACGGACAATCGCCTGTTTAATCAATGGACAGTAGTTTAGTCAGTTAGCCATAGTGAGGATACACCGATGAAACGCTTTAACTTACTGCTTTGTGCACCGTTACTTTTTGGTCATGTTGCACATGCCGATACCAGCCAAGAAAATGAAATTGAGCTTATAAAACAGCAGTTACTTGAGTTGCAAAAACGTTTGGCAGATTTAGAAGCAAAAGCCAAGCAACAAGGCGCTACGAATAAAAACGATATGCCAGAAAACCCAGAAGTTTTACAGCCGAAGAAGCGCGAAGATGGCAGTATTAAGCTGTATGCGACGTTGCGGCCAACTTACGGTTATATTGAAGAGCAAGATGAAGAGTTTATGGATATTCAAGATGCCTTGTCTCATGCTGGTTTTAAATCTACCTATCAATTTAAGCCCGGTTGGCAGGCAATTGCTCATGGTGAATGGAGTATTGACCTTGGTAACAATGGTGACTTTGGCAAGGCCAGACAAGTATATGTAGCACTAGATTCGCCAGTTGGTCAGTTTGGTCTTGGTAAACAAAGACCAGTGCAATACACCTTAATTGCTGAATATGTGGATATTTTTAACCATCGCAGTAGCCCCTTTGCTTACGATGTTGAAAGCCCATTTTTTGTTAATAACCTTGTCACTTATGAAAATCAAATCAGTGATTTTAAGTTTATGGTAGGTGGACAGTTTGACGGTGATAGTGGCGATGATTTTGCCGACTTTATTAATACCGGTTTAGGTTACAGCCGAAATGGGCTGCATTTAGCGTTAACTTATTCAAGACAGAATGATTATAACCAGCAACAACTTAAAATTGGTAAAACTGAAGTGGTAGCGGGCATGGCAGCGCTTGATATTAGCGACAATCTTTATGCAGCAATTGCGTATCAAGGTGTTGATTATCAGCGTGTTAACTCAAGAAGCGGCTCCACGCTCGATGTTTCACTTGCTTATCGTTTTCATCCTTTGTATCGCGCTAAATTAGGCTTCTTTGATTTCGACGATGGAAATTCAAAACTTGAAACTAAAAGCCATCAAGGAGCCAACTTAACATTTGAATGGCTGCCAAGCGATAACCTACGCTTTCATTTAGAATATTTAACGAAAGACTTTGATGCCTTGAACGATACTCAGTCAATTTCGGTAGGCTTTCGCTATGATTACTCTCAGCAGTGGGCGTATTAAAACCACATGATAATTAAGTACTATTTACGTTTGCGCCCATTAGTTGCATTGAGTTTTCTGCTTTTTTGCAGTGCCCATTTATTTGCGGTAGATAGTCAAGAAGTACGCATTTTAGTTGACGATGATTACCCGCCTTACAGCTACATTGAAAATGGCAAAGTCAAAGGCATCTATATCGACTTTATACGCCAAGTGAGCCGAGAACTTGCACCTAATTATCATATTCGTTTTTTGCCACTGCCATGGAAGCGTGCATTAATGCTTATGGAACAAGGTAAAGAGCTGGCCATTTTACCTCCTTATAAACACCCTGAAACACGCCCCTTTATTTCTCATTATTCGGAAAAAATTGGATTAGAAGAAGTCGTAGTGTTGTGCCATAAAAATGTGCGATTAGTTGATTATTTTTCTCAAAATAAAAACTCAAAGCCGCTTAGTTTAGGCATTAATGCGGGTTATATACTGCTCAATGATAAATATTCTAAAGCAGTTAAACTGGGCACAATTTTGCTAGAAAGCAATAAGAGCACTGAGCATAATGTTGAAAAATTACTGAAACGGCGAATTGATTGTTATATAAATGATAAAACATCAACCTTGTTGGTGTTAAAAGATGCGTTAGCGCAAAATGATATGCCAAATAATGCCGATTTTATTGTTATGGAAACCATTTCTTCCCAATCTGCACATATTGGCTTTTCAAAAGAATATGTGAAGCATTTTACTGATTTTGAGTCGTTTTTGGCTGAGCTAAATAACGCCATTAAACAGATATCTAATCAGCAGCGAACAACTGACTCAGTTGATCAGTAAATTTAATCTATAAAGTGGTACATAAGGATATGACGTTTCTACTCTACATTTCTGCTTGCTTACTGTTACTTGTATCGTTTGCACACTCTTACCTAGGTGAGCGTTACATTCTAATAAGGCTATTTAAGCGAGATAATTTACCTAAGCTTTTTGGTAACGATGATTTTACCAAACGCACATTGCGTTTTGCTTGGCATTTAACCTCGGTAACTTGGGTTGGTTTTGCCGCTATTTTGTTGACACTTGCAGAGCCAAACCTTAATAAGGCTACGGTGCTTTATATTATTGCAGTGACGTTTGCTATTCATTTTATCGTGGCATTAGTGGGCTCGAAAGCCAAACACTTATCGTGGATGTTATTTGCGGTAGTTAGTATCTTGAGTGCGGTTGCGGCAAATAGTTAGCGTTGTGTTGTTTTTTGATTAGCGATAAAAATAGCGCTTTACGCGCTATTTTCAATTACCGTAAAGTGGCTTTGCGTTAAACGTTACACACCGCCGGTTTTTCCCGTTTTTTTGCTGCGATTAAAGCGTTTTTAATTACTAGCCCTAACAATGTTTTATCGCTTCCTGGGCCAATGGTAAGTAATTTTGTTCCGGTGTCAGGTTTTCCGCGATAAGGTCTTACATATACTTCTCCGTCTGGGCAGCGCTCAAAATACACATAATGGGGCTCATCGGCGACAGTGGTACAGCCCTTTATGCGTAAAATGGTGCTAGGCAAAGCATCGCAAATGTCTTTTACACATAGGTAATCGGGTAAATGTGGTAAATCGGCCGAACTCGATGCCCAATGCGCTTTATGATGCTCGAGTTTTGTTGTTGTGTTGTTCGATGGAGTAACTTCAGGCAGCTGCGCAATATCCACATCAGCAAAGCTAAAAATGTGAGCGCTTGAATTGATCTTTTTGAGCTCGGTTTTAACTTGGTTTACACGATTTGCATCTACTTTATCTTCATGGGTGAGCACTAAAATAGACGAGACTTGGATTTGATTTGCTTCGAGCTCGTTATACTCATCGCGCTTTTGCCAATTGTTTACATCAACTACTGAAATTTGAATCGGTGGTAAAAAGCGCTCGTTAATACCAACACCTAAAAATCCCATTAATGAGCATGCGTCGGTAGTGCCGTTTGCTTCAATAAAGGTAATGCCGTTAGTGCGCTTAGGAATGCGATTAACGCTGTCGCGCAGCTCTGAAATACCGCTGCAGCAAATGCAGCTGCCACTTAAGGCTTTTAACCACTGTTTGTCTAGTTTATCGCTAAGCTGAGCGATATCTAACTCGGCAGTTTCATAGTCGTTAAGCACAATAAACGGCTGCCAATATTGCGCAAGTGCATTATCGACTAGTTTTTTAAGTAAGGTTGTTTTGCCGGCTCCTAAAAAACCAACAATAACTATAATTGCTTCCATAAAATTCTCTTGATGAAATGTGAAATGGTATTAATAGGTTGTCATAATGGTTAACGCTAAACGCCAATTTTTAACTGAGCTAGGCGCGTTAAATCTGCTACTTTGGCAGGGCAGCGCTAATCGATAAAATCGAGTGTGATTACCAGACGTTTTTCATTATTTGCAACGTGAGGTGAACGATGAACCAGTGCCGCACCTTGATTGTTTTGCCAGCCTGAACCTTTTAGCAATGCCACATCACCAGATTGCATTTGTTGTATCGCATTTTCATGCAAATACACGCCAGACTCATCATCGCTTAGGCCAACACTGGCTAAACCTAGCTTAGTGTAATCAACATCTTCAAAAGTGAGCCATTCAGTCGCAGGCCCGCCCAAGGTTGAAACCAATCGACACGGGATTTTGTCAACGTGGAATTTGGGACACATTGCTTTATCAAGCAAGGTTAGGCGAAGCCCAGCACGTTTTAATTCAAACAAGGTACAAAACATATCGAGCAATATTTGAATATGCTGACAAAGTGCTGTTTTATCCGCAAGGGCGTGATTTTCCATTAATTGCGCCATAACGTTGTCTGGTGTTGCCGCCAGCACCATATTTAAGTGTTCGCTACTTTGGCGCAAATCATTTGTTTGTTGTGTTGCGAGTTCGCTCAATTCGTTTTGCCAAATCGCTATGTTTACGTCGTCTTGATAAATATCCGCAAGTATATTTGGTTGTTCAGAAATGGCAGCGCGGCGAAAAAGCGCGGTGTTGTTTTCTAAAATGGCGTGATTACTCATAAGTTGCCCCTGTTAAGTCGGTTTATTTGCTAAAAATCGCGTGTCATAGACATGACTAATAGACGCTACATTTAGCGGTTAAAAATTAGCGGCATTGCGCTGGTGGTGTCGTCAATAATGTCGCCATGGCTGTATACGCATTGACCATTTACGAAGGTGTAGCGAATGCTATGTGAAAACTGATGCCCAGCAAATGGTGACCATGCACAGTGATAATGGGTGTTGTCGTGTGTTACCGGTTCGCTCGCGCTACAACTCACCACGGTTAGGTCGGCAAAGTAGCCTTCACGGATAAAACCGCGTTCATTTATTTTGAAACGTTTAGCTGGGTTATGAGCTGTTTTTTCAACAACTTGCTCAATAGTTAATGCGCCGCGTTTTACTTGGTCAAATAAACTCAGCAGCGCATGTTGTACTAGTGGTAATCCTGCGGGGGCGTCACAATAGGGTACTTGTTTTTCTTGCCATGTGTGCGGTGCATGATCGGTGGCAATAATGTCTATTCGGCCATCGTTTAACGCGTTTAATAAGGCGAGGCGATCATGCTCTGATTTAATTGCTGGATTACACTTAATTAAGTTGCCAAGGCGGGTGTAATCATCTTGGTTAAACCATAAGTGGTGAACACAGGCTTCTGCGGTAATGTGTTTGTTATCAATGGGGCCTGCTTCAAATAGCGCCAGCTCTTTGGCTGTTGTGATATGCAGTACATGCAAGTTGCTACTATATTTTTTAGCCAAATTTACAGCGTAAGAAGACGAGGCATAACAGGCTTCAACATCGCGAATAATCGGATGATCGTGAATCGTTAGCGATTTATTTGCCAATCCTTTTAAATTGTTGGCAATAATATCGCCCTTCTCACAATGAGTGGCGATAAGTGTTGGGCATTCTTTAAAAATTGCTTCAAGCGCAACTGGGTGCTCTACTAATAAATCACCCGTTGATGCGCCCATAAATACTTTTACACCACATACTGTTTTTGGGTCACACGCCTTAATTTGATCAAGGTTGTCAGGAGTCGCACCTAAGTAAAATGCGTAATTTGCCAGTGAATTGGCTGCGGCAATATCGCGTTTATGCCTTAAAGCCGCATGATTTGTGGTTGCAGGGTTTACATTGGGCATTTCCATATAACTTGTAATACCGCCAGCTACCGCAGCGCGCGATTCGCTAGCGATATTTGCTTTCCACTCAAGACCTGGTTCGCGAAAATGAACTTGATCATCAATCATCCCCGGAAGTAACCAATCACCTTGTAAATCGATGACTTGTTCGTTTGGCTGTGCACTAAGGTGTTTTTCGATGCGCTCTATGCGGCCTTTTTTTATTCGTAAGTCGGCTTCAAATATGCTGTTTTCATTAACAATTTTGGCATTTTTTAAAAGGGTTAAATTCATTTATATTCCGCAAAAGTGTCAGTATTAAAGGGTCAAGACGAACATGCTTGGCAAATGCCTTGAAATTCGTATTGAGGTGATTTGAGTTGAAATCCGTGTTTTGCAATATGCTCACTTAATTCATTTGTGATGGTGTGGGGAATATGGATTTCGGTGACTTTTTGGCACACATTACAAATTAAAAATTGGCTGTGAGGATGATGTGATTGGCACTCTAAATGGGCACAGGCAATGTATTTGTTTACAAGGTCGAGCTTATGAACAAGGTTAACCGAAACGAGTAAATCGAGCGTGCGGTAAATTGACACTACAGGAATAGACAGCGAGAAATCGTTCTCACAAAAATGTGCTAATTCGTAAGGTGAAAGTGCCCGATTAGCCAGCACTAAGGTATGGAAAATTTCCATGCGTTTTTGTGTTGCTTTTACACCTGCGAGTTTGAACCGCTTTTTCAGCTCGGCTTCCTTTTCAATTGATAACATTTTCGCCCCTGTTATGAATTTGTGAGATGTTATAATATAACAAAATAAACCAAAGGCAACATACACAGTGATTTAATGAAAATGTCGTCTTTATGGGGTAGGCTAAAATTTATAACGAAAGGAGGCTTTTATAATGGTTTCACGCAGACAATTTACTAAAAATACCGTGACATTAGCGTTTATGGGGTTGAGCAGTAGTTTACTCGGCTGTGCAATTTCGCCATCGAGTAATTCAAACCGTGCTAACACCCCCAGTGTACGCGGTTATGGTGATTTAGTTGAAGATCCAAAAGGGTTAATTGATCTGCCAAAAGGATTTAGTTACCGCGTTATATCTTCTTTGAATAATGAAATGAGTGATGGTTTAACGGTACCCGATCGCGCCGATGGTATGGGCTGTTTTGCGCTTGATGAAAACCGGGTTGCGCTTGTGCGCAATCATGAATTAAGCCCAAAGCATTTAGATGATGCATCAAATGAGATTAAACATCACGTAAGCGACCTTGCTTATGATTCGCAACATAGCAAAGTTGCACTCCCCGGAGGGACCACTCACATCATTTACAATTTGCGTACGCAAAAAGTAGAACGTGAGTTTTACAGTTTAGTTGGCACGATTCGAAATTGTGCGGGCGGCACAACGCCTTGGGGAAGCTGGCTAACGTGTGAAGAGTCGGTGGCGACACCCGATGGTGAAATAAATAAATCCCATGGCTATGTATTTGAGGTGCCGGCAACTGCTGCGGGTTTGGTTGAGGCAAAGCCACTCCGCGCTATGGGCCGCTTTAATCACGAAGCAGCTGCAGTTGATCCGCGTACAGGCATTGTCTACCTCACAGAAGATAGAGGCGATAGTTTGTTTTATCGCTTTATTCCTAAAGTAAAAGAAAAATTGCACTTGGGTGGTCAATTACAAGCACTTGTTTTTAAACACAGCAAACAGTTCGATACACGCAATTGGCAGTTAACCACTTTGCCACTTGCAAAGTGGTTTGAGGTGGAATGGATAAACCTTGATAACCCTGAAAGCCCAGAAGATGACCTGCGCAAACGCGGCTATGAAGCGGGTGCAGCGGTTTTTGCTCGTGGAGAAGGCATTCATTTTGGCGAAAACGAACTTTATTTTTGCTGCACCAATGGTGGTACAAAGCAGCTTGGTCAAATAATGCGATATCAACCGTCTGCTTTTGAAGGCACGGATAACGAGGCAGAGCACCCTGCGTTATTACAGCTGTTTTTAGAAAGTAGCGATAAATCACTATATAACTTTGGCGATAACTTAACGGTGATGCCAAATAGCCATTTATTGGTATGTGAAGACCAATATAGTTTATTTCCTGATAACTATTTACGCGGTGTAACGCCAAGTGGGGCAGTTTATCCATTTGCCAAAATAAACATTAATACAGAGCCTGCAGGGGCGTGTTTTTCGCCAAATGGTGAGGTGTTATTTGTTAATTTGTATTCGCCTACGCGCACATTGGCAATTACGGGTCCTTGGCAAAATTTTATAAATGAAGCACCTGAAGCATAAACTGTTAACAACATAAGTTGACCTTTGTTGTTTGTTTTTGCAAGGTAATAGCTTTATTTTTCGTTACTGGTTTTTACATGTTTAGTTCAATTAATGCGCTGGGTAAATTTACCCTATACGTGCTGTTTATTATTAGCTTTAATCTTAACGCCGCGGATCCGAAATTAACGATAAAGCCAATACAAAATGGGGTTTATGAGCATATTTCCTATCAGCACGTTGGTCAGTGGGGTAATGTTGCTGCACGCGGGTTAGTTGTTGTTGACGGTAAAGAGGCTTACATGATTGATACGCCTTGGTCGAACAGTGACACCGAAAAACTGATTAATTGGACAAAAGAGCAAGGTTTTACGCTTAAAGCGGCTGTTGTTACGCATTTTCATCAAGATGCAAGCGGTGGCCTTGATGCGTTAAACAAGCGAAATATTCCAACTTATGCCTATAAAAAAACGAATCAGTTATTGGAAAAACATAAAGGGTTGTCGGCAACACATATTATCGAAGAGAATAAGTTTTCACTGCTTAAAGACAAAATAGAGGTGTTTTATCCTGGTGGTGGGCATACCGCTGATAATGTTGTGGTATGGCTTGAAAAGTCACAAATGCTCTTTGGTGGTTGTTTTGTAAAGGGGCTTAACAGTAAAAATTTAGGCAACCTTGAAGATGCGGTTGTTTCAAAGTGGCCAGCTTCAATTGAAAATACGCTCAGTGCGTATCCGAATATCAAGCATGTATTTCCGGGGCACGGCCGCGCTGGCGATAAATCGTTACTACTTCATACCGCCAAACTAGCCAAAAACTACTTGGCAGAGCAAAGTAAATAATTAGCTCAGGGGCAATAATTTAAGCGCACTAAGGTGCGCTTTTTATATTTGCCAGCAAGTCATTAATTAGTACTTCGCGGTCGTTTTTTATACGCGTTCATAGCTAGCCGAACTTCGTTCGTCTCAAGACGCTATTCACCCGTACCTTAGCATGCCTTACTCGACTCGCTCCGCTTACTGTCTCGTATTATTCATTTAAGCGATAGTTTCAGGTTTGATTTAAGAGGTGACGAAAGACCGACAAAAATAAATGGAATATTTTTGAACAGCGTAGCTGGCCCTAAGAGTGAAAGGCAGGAAGCCTAGAATCATCTGAGCTTCGCAGCTTGAGGAAGTGAGGTGTGTGACCTACATGGTCGTAGGGCATTAGAATAATGCAGGAGCGATTATTGAGATGACCAATGGAACCAAGCTTCATGGATGAATTATTAATTCAGGTCCATAACATGCTTAGTTGCACTAAGGCAGCTCAGAGCGAATAGCAGTCATTAGAAATTTATTTTTCAGCACCGATTATATGTCCAGTTGCTATGAGTTTCTCCTATATTCAGGAAAACGACCCATTTGGTCGTTTTTATCCTTTTCATAATTTCTATAATGATTAAAAGTATATATGTAGCAACAAGTTAGTTAGTGTGATAGAACTGGTACAATGATAAAAACACCCCGTGGCTCGGTAGAAAAACAACCCATTGGGTCGATATTAAATTGTTATGAATACAAGGAAGTTTAGTGAATAATCAATTAATTCATGTTCCTCACCCAAGAGACTCCTTCGCAAGAACAAATGCAATGCACTTTACATATTTTAGTATTGCTGAGGCTGATTTTTGTAAATGCTTGGAGTTAGAATCTACGGAGACGTCTGCACTAAATGAAGAAGAAACTTATGATTTAAAAAATAGCGTTCATGAATTAGCTATTAAGGCTATTATATTTGCTGCTATGTGTATTGAAGCAGCCATCAACGATTATGCAGGAAAGCAGCTTGGAGACAAGTATTATCAGCAGCACCTTGCTAGTTTAGATATTATCTCTAAGTGGGTAATAATTCCTCGTTTAGTTTGTGGCAAGTCTCTTGATAAATCAGGAGCTGCTTTTAATTCTTTAAAAACGTTAATTTCGGCACGTAATAAACTTGTTCATAGTAAATCCAAAGAAATTGATTTATCAAATCCGCAAGCATTTATAGAAAAACAAGAAAAAGCAACCGAAGATTTTGAAAAAGATTTTTATAGCTCTTTGCGAACTTTATACTTATTGAGTATGGAAATGGACTATGTAGTCGGCCATATGCACAACCCTATGGGGACACTAAATCCAAATTTTAATCCATCGCTTAGTATTCCAACTAGAGCTAAAGAGTTGTATAACAACTGCAAAGAAATTGTACTTAAAAAGTATTCATAACAAACAGTTTAAAAGCGGACAAAATTCAGTTGGCTGGTTTCGCTCCGCTTCACAGTATAGTCAACTAAATTTTGCCTTTTAACTGAGGCGTTAGGGTTACAAATTGAGCTGGATATTAATTGCGAAGATATTGTCTCCAATTATAGGGTTATTTCTATTTTTTAAAGTGGAAAATGCGAGAAAGTCTAATTTAGGGATAAACTCAAATAGAGTGCATTGTCCTAATTGTCAGCTAAAAATGCCTATAATCAGACGCCCCCTGAATGAGTTTCAAAAGAACTATGGTGGGTGGACGTGCAAAAAATGTGGAACCATGATGAATAAATGGGGCAAGGAAGTTGACGAAGATGGTGAGATTATTCCGTAACCCTAGCAAATACTTCAACCAAGGCCGCAAAACAGCAGGCTTGTGCTCTTTCGCCATCAATTTAAGACTGCTATCTTGTGCCGTTTACGGCAAGCGTACGAATGACAGTTATTGACACAAAGCGGAAGTAACCCTCTGAATTTCATTATGTATCCGGCAGTAATGAGCGAGGAACGGTCATTGAATAAATTACTCTAAGCACATAACAAACTCTTCGTTGTTAGAAGTAAAAATTTTGCCTATTCCAATTCTTAATGATTACTTCCCCCTTAATAATATTAACAGGCAATTTGCCTGTTTTTTGCAATTGATAAAATGTTCATTTTCAAATAACTATCTGACTAGTAACAACTAATTATTAGTGTTATAAATTACTTCAGTATGTAAACAGGCGATGCTGCGGTAGAAAAAGAGGCAACTTGCCTCTTAATAAACTGTTAGGTGAAATCGGATGAAGAATATACTTATAATTTTACTGGCCGTTTTTGCATTCAATAGCGCGTACGCATCAAGATGCGGTTTGGCTGTTAAATTTGTCAATGATGGCGCAGTAGATTTGGCGATTCAAGCAAGCATTGATTGGCCAGGTATAGAAATCGATCCTGATATAGAAAAATTTCCTGGTGATATAGCTCACCCTATTAAATTGGATGCCAATTCAGAAGTAACGGAATTGTTTGCCTTTCCATGCGGGTATCCCAGTGATCCGAGTGAGTTCTGGGTAAACTATGGAATATCTGATGCCGAAAATATTAAAAGAATCAAATACGAGAAAGGTATGGTGGTCGTCGTTGGCACCTAACAATTTGCTCCATTTGACGCAGCGGTCTACGCTCCTTTTTGTGCATGGCCTTCGGCCATTGTTGCACAAAAATCCACTACAACCGCCGCGCAAATGAGCAAGGCGTTATATGCGTAGGGTACTTATGAGACTAATTGCTCTACTTTTAATCCTTGTGACTAGCCCTGCTTTTTCAAGTGATAAAGTAATTGAAATAATGAATGCTGCTCCGGCTGAATGTAAATCTGCTTTTATTAATTACCAGAAAGAGATAGCGAACGGTTATCTTGCTCACAAAAAAAGAATTTGGCTCCATGATATTGAGCAACTGTTAAAGGTAAGGGCTGTAATAATCAGTGAGGGAGCAAATAATTCACAGGAATACTTTGATGAAATTTTGGCTAGAAAAGTGATTTTCCTTTTTTCTGAAGACGATCTGCTAACCGAGCAACGGTCTAGAGTTACTGATATAAAAGAGGTTTTTATGACATAACCTTTAAAAGTAAATAATCAGCTCATTGATAACTTAAATGATAAGTTTGTGGCATTCGGCATATAACAACGCATCAAGTCGCGCCCCTTATGCGGGAATTAGTTTTCATCGACCATCAATCAAGGATTCAGGTAATAAATGTTTATAAAAATAGTTAAGACGTTTTTGATTTGTCTGTTTTGCATAATTACTCTAGGAGTTTTTAATGCTTATGTGTTCGTTCCTGACTTACAGCGACATGGCGAGATTGTGGCCTATCGAGGAGGCGGAAGTGCAGTTAACTATGAAAAATTAAAAAAAACTGGCTGTACCTCCCTTTCAATAGAAGCTTCAAGGGGCAATTCAGTTGAGAATACACTTGAAGCTGTGGCTTCTTCCGTTGCAGCGGGAGCAAACGTAATTCATCTAAATGTTCACAGAACACGTGACGACCAACTGGTTGTTTTTCATGACTGGACGTTAGATTGTGCTACAAATGGGTCTGGACCGGTACATAAAACATCGTTTGAGCAGTTGAAAAATCTTGATGCAGGATATGGATATACGTTTGATGATGGTGCTACTTTCCCATTTAGAGGAAAAGGTTTTAGGATTTCCAAGTTAGAGGCGTTTTACGAACGGTATCCAAAGCATGAGTTTTGGCTAAACCTAAAAAATAACGACATACGTTCATTCGAAACTCTATATGAGTATTTAGCTGGAAAAAAATCTAACCATATTGTAATTACCTCTTCAAAAGGCATGGAGTGGTTTCGAAACAAGGATTCGTCTTTACGGTTAGCAAGCGTTGGTAGTGTAAAGAGTTGCGGATTAAATTATCTTTTAGTTGGATGGGCTGGATTAGTTCCCGAGTCCTGTAGGAACACCATTCTTTTTATACCTCCCTCGATGACAAAGTTTTTTTGGGGCTATCCTGAACGCCTCGCATCAAGATTACAGAGCTATGGTTCGGATGTTTATCTTTGGTCTCGACATGAATCGATTACCCAATCCTACGATGACGCTGTCGCATCGGGTATTGGAGTTATCACGAGTGATCTTGATTTTATTCGTGCAACACAAGCTAACAAACGCGTCAATCAAGACGCCCGCTAGCTCAAAGCTATTACGCGGGCGTTACGAATAACATTTGTTGGCACTTTTAAGCCTTTGACGGCGACTGTGAAAGGGGCTGATTACTTAACTAACTGTTAAATAATCAGCCTGCAGGAATATAACTGTTAGTTATAGGCGCCACTTGCATAGTGTAATTCGTAGCTGTGGCTGTATATTTCTAAGATATTGCCAAATGGGTCTTCCATATAAATCATACGGTAAGGCTTTTCACCTGGGTAGTAATAGCGTGGTTTTGCCATACGCTTTTTACCGCCAGCAGCAACAATTTTTTCAGCCAGTCCTTCCACATCTGGGTCTTGCACACAAAAGTGGAAAATACCTGTTTTCCAATATTCAAAATTATCTTCGGGGTTTTCTTGGTTCTTAAATTCAAATAGTTCAACACCAATACGGTCACCAGTAGATAAATGGGCAATGCGAAAACGCTGCCAGCCAGCACCAAACACATCGGTGCACATCTCGCCTATTGGCGAATCGTCTTCAACAATTTCAGTAGGTTCCATAATCAAATACCAACCTAACACCTGAGTGTAGAATTTTACCGCGGCTTCTAGGTCAGGTACTGAAATACCAATGTGCGAAAAACTTCTAGGGTATGTGTGTGACATTGTGTTTCCTTTTTTAACAAGAAAAATTACTTGTGCTAAGCCTAGTTAATCAACTAAATTAATTGAAATTATTAAATTTTAGAAAACCTATAATTTAAAATTATGATGTTAAATAACATATGGTTAAAAACTTATATCACCCTAGTTGAGACAAAAAGTTTTACCAAAACCGCAGATTTATTAGCAATGACACAACCGGGTGTTAGCCAACATTTGCAAAAGTTAGAGAGTTATTGCGGCCAAGCCTTAATAAAGCGCTATGGCAAAGCATTTGAAATTACCGAGCAAGGAAAGTTGGTATATGACTATGCATTGTCGACGTTTAAGGGACAGATTGATTTACTCGAGCAACTTAGCTTTGATGATAAACACAGTGGGGTGTGTCGTATTGCATGCTCTGGCGCAAATGCATTATCTTTGTATGAAAAGCTTATTGCACAACAAGTTAAGTTGCCAAAGCTGGTGTGCGAGCTTGAAATTGCACCAAACGAACGTATTTTAGAGCACATTCAGCAAGGCTCAATTGATTTAGGCATTGTTAACCACTATTCAGCTGATAAAGGGTTTTCCGCAACGCGCTTAAGTCATGAAAAAATTTCTGTGGTGATGGCAAAAACTTGGCAGGGCACGATTACATCGTTTGATGATTTATGCCAACGCGGGTTTATTAATCACCCTGATGGCAAGCACTACCTTAGCATGGTGTTTAATCAACTTGATAAACACCCTAGCAGTATTGAACTTATGCCAGTTAGCGGTTATATCAACCAGCTAAATCAAATCCTGTTACCTGTATCAAAAGGGTTGGGTTTTACCGTTTTACCGCAAGTAGCAATTGCTCATTCACCTTTTAAAGACGTGCTTTGTGAATTTGAATTACCTAAACCAATTTCACAGCCAAGGTATTTAGTTAAAAAATACCAGCGAGACTTACCTGCTCGTTTCGATTTAGTTTTGGATTTGATAAGTGAGCATTTTGACGGTTCATCCAACGTATTATTTAAGTAACTGGGAAATGATCTCGTGCATTACCGGTAATACCGATAACACCAATAAACCAGCCATAGATAAATTAAATATACGCCTGTGGCTTTGGCTATTGAGTGCGTTTTGCAGCAAAGAGCCGAATAACAACCACACACCAACACAGGGGAACGACACGATAAAAAATGTCAGTGAAATAATGAGTTGCTGAGTTAATAAATCGCCACCACTTGAGGTGAATGCTGCAATAGCACCTGTTGCAACAATCCATGCTTTGGCATTTACCCATTGAAACAGCGCACCTTTCATAAACGAAAAAGGCGTTGCTTGACGACTCTTTTCAACATCTGAGCTGCTACTTGCAATAAGCCAGGCTAAATAAAGTAAATAGCCAACGCCCACGCATTTAATAATGAAATGCAGTGTGGGGTAAAGGGCAAAAAGCTGGGCAAAACCAAATCCTACAACCAGCAGCATTAAGCTAAAACCAATACAAATTCCTAACAACAGTGGCAAGCTTTTCTTCAGCCCAAAATTCACTCCAGAGGTCATCACCATAATATTATTAGGACCCGGTGTAACCGATGATGAAATTGCAAAAAGCGTCACTGCCAGCAAGTAATCCATGTAAATTCCTTAAAATGACTTTGCGTGAGTTAAGCGCGTGTTTTGCTCACGGGTACGCAAATATAAATAAAGTGGTAAGCCACATGACACGCCCACACATAATGTGCCCACAAGCGCTAAGTACCAATACGCAACTTTATTTGTTTTTGCATCGACAATAATAAACATAATTAAGGTAATTGCGGCGATTAACACATCAAGCCAAGCGAATAGGCTAATGGGATTGGCCGTTGCCGCTTCAACAAATAAAGGTATATTTGCGCCATTTTCGATTAGCCAAGGTAGAAACGCACCATAAGGAACAATACTGCCTAAAAGTGCTGCAGCGAGATAAAAATACTTCATATTATGTTGAACATCCATTTCATGTTTTGTGTGATAACCAATATTAGCCAAGGCGCATTTTGCGTTACAGGTTAATTTATAGGTTGCCAATGCTCAATTGAACAATTCTTATGCATTTATCGCAAGTTAAAATTTTTTATGAAATCGTGATAATTTTGTGAGATTTCGGTGATGGCATTGAGAACTTTGTTTTTCATAGTGAAAGGGTCTAAAACAACCGAGAACAAATTATGAAGACACAAATCCTTTCACTTTTTGCTACGAGTGCACTTCTTGCTGCTGGCAATGCAAGTGCTGCAGATATAGATGTAAAAATTACTAACTTAACCCAAGGCATTTATTTTACGCCGTTACTTGTTACGGCGCATTCTAGCGATGCCATGTTATATAAATTAGGTGAAGCGGCTTCACCTGAACTGCAAGCAATGGCCGAAGGCGGCAGCTTAGATGGGCTTGTAGCTATGGTAAATGGTATTGGTGCAGATACCATGGCAAACCCTGCGGGTGGTTTACTTGCCCCAGCCATGAGTACCATGACCAACTTAATGACAGCTGACGGCAATACCCAATTATCAATAGTGGGTATGATGCTGCCAACCAATGATGGCTTTGTTGGCCTAAACAGTTGGCGAATTCCAAGCGAAGTGGGTACTTACAC
This sequence comes from Pseudoalteromonas sp. NS-SX12, assembly GCF_057367955.1. NCBI lineage: Bacteria > Pseudomonadati > Pseudomonadota > Gammaproteobacteria > Alteromonadales > Pseudoalteromonadaceae > Pseudoalteromonas > Pseudoalteromonas sp. NS-SX12. The sequence continues at coordinate 1,129,193 of NZ_CM170635.1, forward strand.
CATTTATTTAAATGCCTATGATGCGGGTACAGAAGCCAATAATGAGTTAGTAAAAAATGGATCTGGCGCACCGGGTGAACTTGGTATTCCTGCGTCTCCTGGGGTTGCTCCTGGCGAAAATGGCACAGGCGTTACTACAAGCGAAGAGAATAAAATGATCCATGTTCACCGTGGAAACCTTGGTGATGACAATGCTTCCGGTGGTAGTAGTGACTTACATAATACAGTTCACCGCTGGTTAAACCCAGTTGCGAAAGTAACAGTCACTGTGAAGTAATTGGGGGTCATTATGAGACTTAGTAAAATTTTGATCCCAGCAGCATGTTTAACGCTTGTTGCCTGCGGGGACGACGATAACGAAAAAATGACGGTTGAGCCACCAGTAGTCACGCCGCCAACCACAATGACTTATGAATTTATGGTAACCGCTGTGAATTTAACGCAGGCACAACCTATGTCGCCGCTAGGCAGTGCGTTACATACCTCCGGTCAATTTTGGCAAATTGGTGAAATAGCATCTGAGCCACTTGAAATACTGGCAGAATCCGGTGATAACTCGGGCCTTTTGGCTTTAGATGTGGTGAATGCAAGCACATCAAGTGACGCAGTATTAATGCCGGGGCAAAAAGTAGAGCTGATGCTCACAAGCGAGATGCTGGAAGGCCAAAAATTATCATTAATTTCGATGATGGTGAATACAAATGATGGCTTTACCGGTCTTAATGCCATAGATGTTTCTTCAATGAGTGTAGGGGATATGCAGTACTATAAAACCTTTGCTTATGATGCGGGCACAGAAGCCAACTCTGAAGCGCCAGGTACCATACCGGGGCCAGCTGATGGAGGTGAAGGCTTTAACAGTGCACGCGAAGAAATAAATAAAGTTGCGATGCATCCTGGGGTTGTTGGACAAGATGATGGACTGAGTACTTCGGTTTTAACCAGTCTTCACAAATTCGACAATCCGCTATTGGCTGTCACCGTAACACGCGTTAAATAGGCCGGCGATTTGTTTTGCCACGTTGAATAGTGTGCTGCAGTAAACCCGAGTTAGCACTTTAAAACACTGTAGCGCACTTATTTAGTGTACCTTGTTGTTGTCTTCGTCGGCCTATCTTATTTCTATAATAAGCAGAGGTGTGATGATGCAACACTCGGTACTGATTGTTGAAGATGATCACGATATTGCGGGGTTACTGCAAGTTCATTTAAATGAACTTAACTTGCATGTCGATCATGTTACAACTGGTGAAGCGGCACTGGCCCAATTAGCAAAACAAGATTATCAAATTATCTTACTGGATATAATGTTACCCACAGTAGACGGGCTAACCTTATGCCGCGAAATAAAAACCAAAATGCCCGAGGTGAGCGTGGTATTACTCACATCTAAAAGCAGTGAAATGGATCGGATTATCGGCCTTGAAATGGGCGCAGACGACTATATTTGCAAACCGTTTAGCTATCGTGAATTTCAAGCGCGTATCAAAACGCAAATTAGGCACATCCGCTTATTGCAGCAAAGCCAAGCACAAAGCATGCAAAACAGCGAGCAACCGCAGGTGCTTAACTTTGGTGCCCTACACATCGACCCCTTTAGTCATGAAGTGCGTTTTCAAGGGGAAGATTTACCGCTTACCGCAACCGAATTCGACTTAATGGTGTTTTTTGCAAAACACCCTAACCAAGTGTTTTCAAGAAGCCAATTATTAGAGTCAGTTTGGGGCTACGACCATAGTGGCTATGAACATACCGTTAATTCACATATCAATCGGCTGCGAGGCAAGCTCGAAAAGCATGCTAAACAACACGTGATTGAAACGGTTTGGGGCGTTGGTTACAAACTCAATGCTAAGTCCTTGGCTGTTGCGGCACTATGAAAAACTCGCTTTATACTAAGCTCTCACTTACATTAGCGAGCATTTTCATTCTTACTGCCAGCCTTTTTTTATGGTGGACACAAAACGTATCGCAAGTAAGCCGTGCACAGGCAGAGCAAGCGCTGCATTTGGGCTTGGCCGAACATTTAGCTAATGATAATCCACTGCTAAAACAAGGAGTATACGATTACAAGGCATTAGAAAATTTATTCCATACCTTAATGGTGCTTGGCCCTGCGTTTGAATTTTATTTTGTTGACCCAAGTGGCAAATTACTGACGTTTTCAGCCAAACCAGGGCAAGTTAAACGCCAGTTTATCGATTTAGCGCCACTTGTTACCTTAATTGAAGATCAATCTAATTTACCCATTTACGGTGATGATCCGCGTAACTTCGACCACAAAAAGATTTTTTCAGTGGCCCCTGTGTATAACGGCGATACCCTACAAGGTTACTTGTACGTGATTATTGGCTCGTCGATTTATGATTCTATTTTTGCGTCGATTAAAAGCTCAGAGCAAATTTTAGTAAGCAGTATCTGGTTAGTATTAGGTTTAGGGTTTTTGCTGATTAGCATGCTGGTGGTGTTTCGCACTATTACTAAACCACTTAGAACTTTAAGCAGTTTTATTCAAAAAGTGGATAAAACCGAATTTGATATTTCAGAACTGCCTTTATTAGATTGGCCAGAACACCACAATGAAATTCATCAATTAGGTGCGGCAGTAAATCGCATGCTGATCACCATTAATCAACAAATGATGCAGCTAACAGCGCTTGATGAGCAGCGCCGAGAATTACTTGCGCATTTATCTCACGATTTACGCACGCCACTTGCCTCGCTGCAAGGCTATTTAGAGTTACTTAACAAAGAAACGCCCAATGCTAATGAAAAAGCCGCGCATTATTTAAATGTAACGCTTAAAAATTGCGGCCAATTAAAAGCCTTGATCGATCAAATTTTTGAACTCGCTCATCTTGAATCCGGCCAAACCAATATTAATCTGGAAGTATTCAACTTAGGTGAGCTGATTTACGATGTAATGGCAAAGTTTGCCCTACGCGCTGAAAAAGCGGGCATTCAATTAAAAGTGCACCCGAAAGAATGCGATTTTAGTGTTTATTCAGATATTGCAAAATTAGAGCGTATTTTAACGAACCTAATCGAAAATGCGCTGCGTCATACTAATCAAGGAGGAACGATTAGTATCAAGGTTGGTTTAGAGTCGCAGCAGTACAAAATTGTTGTTGCCGATACCGGCGTGGGTATTAGCAGCGAAGATTTACCCTATATTTTTGAAGCGCGATATCGTGCAAGTAACAGCCTAGGCTGTAAAAAGTCGCACGCGGGGCTAGGGCTTGCAATAACAAACCGTTTAATCCAGCTGATTAAATCCGACATCAAAGTAAAAAGTGAACTTGGTAAAGGCACTGAATTCGCATTTACTTTACGCTCCTCCAAGCCAGTGTAATGTTCATTTGGTATTAGTGGAACAAGGATGTTCGCTATTTTAATTATTTGAACATTTCCCCCAGAAGGCTTACTCTGTAAGGCATACATAAGGGTTTCCCTTATCCATTGAATGTTTAATGTTAAAAGATGTACACCTGCTATGACCTCTCACCGCGGCTTTACCTTAATTGAATTGATTTTAGTGATTGTTGTACTCGGTGTGTTAGCCGTTGTGGCGGCGCCTAAATTCCTTTCACTTAATCGCGACGCAAACATTGCAACCCTAAAACAAGTGGCTGCTGGGTTAGATCAGCTTACCGATGGCATTTATGCTAAAGCAGTGATGCAACATAAACATAAAGTTAGCAATGAATCCGTTATCATTAATGGGGTTACCGTTAATACCTATTTTGGTGCGCCGCAAGAAATCTGGAATAACGCGTTGGGTGATTTAATGGACGGAGATTTCAGTTATGTGGGCAATGGGTATTTTGATTTAGGTTCAAGCTTAGTTGCAAGTTATAACTGTCAAGAGCGCTTATGTGTGATAGATCAAACCCCGGCATCGTATGTAAATAGCAGTATTCAGGGCTGGGGATTATTTATTTTCCCTAAAGGCTACAGCCTACAAGACGAATGCTATGCCTATTACGCTTTTGCTGAAAATGGCAGCCAAGTGACCAGTAAAGTAGCCTCTACTGTTGATACTGGCTGCTAGTTTAGATTAGTCGAATTACTTTTGCTGAATACTAACACCTTCAAATTCGGCGAGTACTAATGGCTTTGCGTTTAAATAATGACTAAAAAAGCGCTGCATATGCTGTTTCACAATGTTATGCATGGTGTTTGTATCAACCTCGCTTGGATAACCAACAATCCAGCGGTTTTGGTCGGTAAAGTCATTGTGCTGACTGCCGTGAATTGATACCAAAATGCTGTCATTTTGATTCGCGTGATAAATTGGCTCTAGCTGTGAAAAAGGATTTTCCGAGCGAAATAGTAACAGTGGTTTGTTTAGTGGATTTATTGCCACGTTACCCAATACGATACCATCCATATTTGCTGCGGCCTTGCATACTAATAGTTGTTGGCAGGCATTCATTGCCGCACTTGCACCTAAGCTAAAACCTAACATGCCAACATTGTTTAAATTGAGCTGATGCTCAAATTGCCAGCTTTCTTGCGTTAACCACTGATATGTAGCGAGCACGTCTTTGGCAATTTCAGATGCAACGTGATTATCAAAATACTTGCGGCCAGCAGGTGTTTGCACATCGTGTTTGCCACTTGGTAAATACAGTCCTTTTTGTTCGCCATTTTGAAAACTGGTAACGCCAGCCAAATAAGTATGGTTAATTGAAACCACGGCAAAGCCATGACTTGCGAGCGCTTCTTGCAGCTCGGTGTTGTCAGCATTAAAAAGTCCTAAGCCATGAGAGTAAAAAAGCATCGGCCAGCCATTTTCCTGATGATATGCGATTGGCGCTTTTGAATTTGACCAAGACAACATGCTTTGCAGCTCATGTTGTTCGGGGTGAATTGGGGCATCTTGTGGCCTTAGTGCAGATAGGTAATCGACTTGGTGTTGCCATTTATCAAAGTACGGGTGGTAGAGAGTCGAACGTAATTGGCTCGGATAATGCACACGAATGGTAAACTGTCGCAGTTCGCCAAGCTCTGGAGCCAGTTTATCTTCGCGGTAGTCGCTAATATCAAACTCCATAATGCCAACCCGATATTGCCCGCTTGGTGCGGGGTAAACGTGTTGCGCAGATGGGTTCTCAAACAGTGCATCATCGCTATCACACGCAATTAATAACAGCGACAAACAAAGCGCAAAAAGTGTTTTGTAGTTCATAAAGTTTTCCTTTTATTTAAAGGCTTTATGGTTCAGCGTTTCGCGTTTGGTGTCGTCTTATTGGCGTTTTTGTACGTACAGATTCGCTAATCTGTACTTAATACTTGGGATTTATACTCGCTTGGGGTGAGATTGCGATATTTTTTAAATGTCGCATTGAAGGTCGATTTAGCATTAAAGCCCGCTTGCATCGCAATTGTTAACATTGGCATATGCGGCTGATTTTTAATTAGGTCGCAAACATATTCAATTCGCCGTTGATTAATTAAATCAATAAATTTTATCCCCAAATGATGGTTTAACACCTGTGAGAGTAAATAGGGTTTCATCGCCAAGTGTTCGGCAAAGGTTTGTAAACTCAAGTTGGGATCGGTAAAAAGCTGCTGCTCATCAAGTGAGGTTAAAATGTGCTCGGCAAGTAATGCATCTTCACTCGCGTGCAATTTTTCTTTGTGAGTGTTTGCCACTTGCTTAGTTTTAAAGTCAAGTAGTTGGGGTTTTAGTAACAACACATAGGTAATGCCATACATCACACAGCACATTAATAATTGCGGTAAAGGTAAGCTAGTTTGCAACATGTATTGAAACGGAATAACAGAAATAGCTAAAAATAAGCTGGCGCATATTCCCCATAACAACAAAATATTTTCGTTACTAAGTGTTGTTGAAAACTGCGCTTGTTGTTTTCGGTATCGCCTGACCGTTACACAGGCCCAAATGGCAAAATAAAGATAAATAACCAGTAAAAAGTAGCCCGATAATTCGTGACGCAAAGACAACACCGTGCTTTTAGGATCGTAAAGAAAATCAATAACGGAGATATTAAGTGCCAGCCAAGGCGCGAAGTAATATATAATTTCTCGTTTTGACGGCATCAAACCGATGCAGCTGCGAATAAAAACAAAAAATAAAATGGCGTAAATTGCCCCCCAACATGCGTTTAGTCGCGATGAAAGCCAATTAAGCTGACCGGCAAATACTAAAAAGAGATCTAAAGCAAACACCAAATGGATCAGCATTAAGATTTTAAACTGCTGAATTTGTTTCGATTTATTGTACAAAAAGCCAGATAACACCAAACTCTGTGCAAAACCGGCTAATAGAATCGCTGTGATCACGTTTACTTCCTCACTCATACCGCTAGCAAACAATACCAAGGCTAATTGACAATAATGTTTAAACAAGCCCTTTGTGATAAATGCACAATGGCATGGGGCGATTTAAAAAGGCGGGTTGTTGTTTTGAACTTTTTAACCTCGAGTTACGTACATACCGCTATAGTTCGTAACACGCTCGGTTGAAAATAGTGCTTAACACCCTTTACTGGTTTACCCATGATTTACGCTTAAGTGATAACGCTGCGCTAGAATATGCGCTAAAAAACAGTGAACAAATTGCGTTTGTTTATGTGCTTGACCCCAGTACAAAAATTGCCAATAACTATCACAGCCAACTGCTTGGCGATCATCAAACGCGATTTATCTTAAATGCTCTACAAGAACTTGCCGATGAACTGCAAGCACTAGGTCATCAGCTAATAGTGTTAGAGGGTAAGCCGCAAGACGTTGTAAGTGAGTTTTTAGAAGCTCATGCGATTACTCAGCTGGTGGTTGCTAAACAAGTAGGTGAATACGAAAAACGACAAGTCCTTCACTTAAAAAACACATTTCCAGAAGTGAATGTAGTGCAGTTTTGGCAACACACACTATTCACACAGCATCAAATTGCAACGCTCGATTGTATGTCGGGTAGTTTTAGTAAATTTCGCAACAAAGTTGAGAAAAAGCCATTAATAGTTTCGGCACCAACCTCGTTGGAAAGCACATTGACGCCAGAGCATTGGCCAAAAGCGATTAAGGTTGACAACAATTGTGTGCTGCTTGCTTGGTTTGAGCGTTATGATGGGACTTATACTACGCCCAATGATATGCCGTTTTTTGCAGGGGAACATGCGGGTAAATATCACTTGGTAAGTTACTTAAATAGTGGCGCGGCAAAAACCTACAAAGAAACCCGCAATGAACTTGATGGCTGGCACAACTCGACAAAATTTAGCCCTTATTTAGCGATAGGTAATTTATCGCCAAGGCAAATTTGGCATGCGGTATTACAATATGAACATTCAGATGGCGCCAACGAATCAACTTATTGGATTAAGTTTGAACTGTTATGGCGCGAGTACTTTCAGTGGCTGAGTGTAAAATTAGGCGAGCGCCTTTATGCGTTTTCAGGCCTCAGTGATACAAAACCTCTCACTAGCTTTTTTGCCGAGCGATATCAAAAATGGTGTAGCGGTAATACACCTTATCCGTTAGTTAATGCACTTATGAAGCAACTTAATGCGACCGGTTATATGTCAAATCGTGGCAGGCAAATTGCGGCAAGTTGTTTTGTAAATGAGTTACAGCTTGATTGGCGCTATGGTGCTGCTTACTTTCAACAGCAACTGATTGATTTTGATGTGGCGTCAAATTGGGGCAATTGGCAGTACATTGCAGGCGTTGGTGTTGATCCGCGCGGCGGGCGGCATTTCAATATTGAAAAGCAAACCGAACTGTTTGATGCAAACGGCATATTTATTCGAAAGTGGCAAGGTTCAGCGGTTGGCTCACAGCTTGATGCCAATGATCCAGCAGATTGGCCAATTCTAAGCGATGTAACTTAAATGAGTATCGCAGTTGTTTGGTTAAAACGTGATCTTCGCTTGTCTGATCACGCCCCACTGCTTGAAGCAGCAAAAACAGGGCTACCAGTATTATTAGTGTACTGTTTTGAAGACATATTGCTTGACGATGCGCACTATTCTGAGCGCCATTGGCGCTTTGTCTCGCAGTCACTGCGCGATATGGCAAACAAGTTGCCAACAGGCGCTTTGTATGTTGCAAAGGGTGATGCTTTAGCGGTACTTCAAGCGCTTAACCTTAAATACGCTATTTCGCAGGTGTTTTCTCATCAAGAAATTGGCCTTGATAACACCTTTGCGCGCGATAAAGCGTTCGCTACATGGTGCAAAAACAATCAAGTCATCTGGCATGAAACCCCTTTAGGGGCGGTGCAACGCGGCTTAACCCATCGCACTCATTGGGATGAAAACTGGCAGCAGGTGATGCGTGCGCCTTGTTTGAATCTTGATTTAAACGAAGTTAACTGGTTTAAAAATAATGAGTTTGAATGTCTGTTGCCACACTTTGAAACGCGCTTTCAAAATATTCAGGGGCAGTTTCAAAATGGCGGCGAAAGCGAAGCATTTAATGTGCTAAATGATTTTTTTACTGCTCGCGGTAAAGAGTATGCATTTAGCCTTTCAAGCCCAAGTTTAAGTCAAGTTCATTGCTCGCGATTATCGCCGTATTTGGCGTGGGGCAATATTAGCTTACGACAAGTTTATCAAACGGTACTCAGTCGCTGGCAAGTTCCCGGCTGGCGTAGAAGCCTTGTTGCTTTTACATCGCGACTTCATTGGCATTGCCACTTTATTCAGAAATTTGAAAGCGAGTGTGAGATGGAATTTCGCCACGTTAACAAAGGGTATGACGACTTACCGCGGGTGACAGGTGAGTTAGCAGATCGAAGATTGCACGCTTGGAAAACCGGACAAACCGGTATTCCCATGGTTGATGCCTGTATGCGCTGTTTAATTGAAACTGGTTATATAAATTTTCGCATGCGCGCTATGTTAGTGAGCTTTTTGTGTCATCACTTAGAACTTGATTGGCGTGCAGGTGTAGCGCATCTTGCCAGTTTATTTTTAGATTTCGAGCCTGGTATTCATTACAGTCAATTTCAAATGCAAGCGGGTGTGACAGGTATTAATACCATTCGAATTTATAGCCCCGTAAAACAAGGGGAAGAAAAAGATGAAAAGGGCGACTTTGTTAGAAAGTGGGTGCCTGAACTTTGCGAAGTACCAGCGCCATTGATCCACAGCCCATGGCAGCTATCACAAATGGAACAAATGATGTATGGCTTTACATTGGGTGCAGATTATCCTGAGCCGATTGTTGATGTAAAACAAAGCTATAAAGATGCACAAGCGTTACTTTGGTTATGGCGTAAAAAGCCAAAAGTTGTGATTGAAAGTAAGCGGCTACTTAATCGCCATGTTAGGCCAAATTAGTGAAAAAATCAGAACTACTTACAAAAATTTGCCAAGTGTGTGAACGCCCATTTACATGGCGTAAAAAGTGGCAGCGAGATTGGCACAATGTGAAATACTGCTCAAAACGCTGTGCGGGTAATCGACAAAAAGGAAAGCATAATGACCAGTGAGCTTCGTTTAATTTTGGGCGATCAGCTCAATGCACAGCATTCTTGGTTTAAAGAAAAGTCGCACAATGTGACGTATGTGATTGCTGAGCTACATCAAGAGGCGAGTTATACCACCCATCATATTCAAAAAATATCGGCGTTTTTTGCGGCAATGCAGGCATTTGCTGGCGCATTAGAAAAAGCTGGCCATAAGGTGATTTACTTAACTTTAGATGACACGCAAAACTACGCCGATTTACCCGACTTATTAAATCATCTAATCAAACAGTACAGTATTCATACCTTTTGCTATCAATTGCCCGATGAATACCGTTTACGCGCCCAGCTAACTGATTACTGTAAAAGCCTTTCTATCGACTACAAGGTATTTGATACCGAGCATTTTTACTTGGCTGATAATCAGTTAGCCAGTTATTTCAAGCATGGTAAAAAACACCGGTTAGAGCATTTTTATCGCAAAATGCGCGTGGAATTTAATGTATTGATGAATGGCGATGAACCCCTTACGGGGCAGTGGAATTTTGATAGTCAAAACCGCAATAAGTTAAAAGCAAGTGATCTTGCCGATATCCCTGAGCCACTGGTGTTTGCTAATGATGTCAGTGACATTTTGGCGCGCATTGAAAGGCATGGTATTAAAAGTATGGGTAAAGCAGAGAAACAATTGCTGTGGCCAATCAATCGCAGTCAAGCAAAGCAGCTGCTCGCCTTTTTCTGTAAAACGCTATTACCGAAGTTCGGTCAATTTCAAGATGCAATGACAGGCAAACTTATTGAGTTTGGTGAGGATAAAGGCTGGAGTTTATATCACTCACGATTATCGTTTGCCATTAATGCAAAAATGATAAGCCCCCATAGCGTAGTGAATGCTGCCATAGAAGCCTTTGAACAAAACGATGACATAGATATTGCACAGGTAGAAGGCTTTGTTAGGCAAATTTTAGGCTGGCGTGAATTTGTGCGCGGTATTTATTGGGCCAATATGCCTAATTACGCATCGCTCAATGCCCTTGATGCAAAATTGCCACTGCCTAGTTGGTTTTGGAGTGGAAACACCAAAATGCGCTGCCTGTCTCATGCGATTACACAATCACTTGATTTTGCTTACGCTCACCATATTCAACGCTTAATGGTAACAGGTAATTTTTGTTTAATTGCGGGAATTCACCCAGATGAGGTTGATGAATGGTATTTAGGCATTTACATCGATGCACTTGAGTGGGTAGAAATGCCAAATACGCGGGGAATGAGCCAGTTTGCCGATGGCGGTATTGTTGGTTCGAAAGCCTATGCGGCAAGTGGTAATTACATTAAAAAAATGAGCGATTACTGCAGTGATTGCCATTATAACGTAGCAAACACTGTGGGTGATGATGCTTGCCCGCTTAACTCACTTTATTGGCAATTTATGGATAAACATAAAGACAGTTTTACCAATAATCCACGCACTAAAATGGTGTTAAGTAACTGGCTTAAGAAACCACAGGATGATCGCGATAAGGTACTTAGTCGCGCGAATTTTTTACTGCAAAATCTTGAAAATTTGTAATCGATAACTCGTGGTTAAGCGTATAGCAAAGCAAATGATTTTTAGGCAAATGCAATGATAAAACACATAACTCAAGATGATATTAAAGCGATGGAACAGCGCGAACGCGCTCGGTTAATTAATAGTTTATCAGGCTTTAAAAGTGCAAATTTAATTGGTAGCCGAAACGCATCAGGCATAACCAATCTGGCGATCGTCAGCTCAGTATTTCATTTGGGTGCTGATCCTGCGTTAATTGGTATGATCATCCGCCCGGAAACCGTGCCTAGAGACACGTTAAGCAATATTAAAACTACGGGTGTCTACACCATAAATCACGTAAATTCATTGATTTGGCAACAAGCCCATCAAACATCAGCGCGTTATGATGAAAGTGAATCTGAGTTTGAAAAAGTAGCGCTGACAGAGCAATTTGAGAAAGGCATAAATGCGCCATTTGTTGGTGAATCGCAAGCCAAATTTTCCCTTAAATTACGCGAAATTAAACCGCTCGAAATTAACGGCACGGTATTGGTCATTGGTGAAATAACTCATATTATTGTGCCACAAATGGCGCTTGCAAAAGATGGTTTTATTGATATTGAAGCGCTTGATACAGTGGCGATTTCAGGTCTTGATAGCTATCACACAACCGATCGGCTAGGGCGATTAAGTTATGCTAAGCCTAATACAAAGCCACAGTTATTGAACATTGAAGGTGACGTTTGCTAATCACGTTGGTTTAACCGATTCCATAAAAAAGCCCTACTTAAAAAGAGTAGGGCTTTTGCTTTTAAGGAAATAATAATTAGAACACCAGGTCCACACCAAAGGTCACTAAGTCGGCGTCGTTGTTGCTTAAATCATCTTCAAAGTGGGTAAATTCCACTTTAAATGCTGCTGATGGGTGGAAGTCATATCGTACGGTAAACGAATATGCATTCGATTTAGCAGCTTGTGACGCGAGCGCTAAGTTAGTGGCATCTTGCAAATACAATGGTGGGTTTGTGCCAGGGGCAACAACAGGTATTTGTACACCGCCAGGGCCTGTTATGCTTCGTGGTACTTGGTTAAATTGATCGTTTGAATTTTCATCATCGTTGCCTTCATACGTTGCACTTAATGTGACTGAATCCATGCGATAACCAAGCGATACATAATATTGTGTTTGCTTGGCTAAAATACTGTTATCAATCTCAAATTGCGTGTATTCAGCGTCGAATAGAATATCGTTGTAATCAATTCCAATACCGATTGCTGCAAAATAAGCGTCGTCTTCTTCAATGGCTAAGTTATTATACTGCTGATTTAAGCCATAGGCTTGCAAGCCATTTAATAACCCTGAGAGTTCGCTACTACCGCTAACATCAATACTGGCTTCAGAAACAAAATAAGCAACCCGTCCTGTTAGCCAACCGTTTGATAAACTCCAGTTAATACCAATTGTGTCTTTAAGTTTTGCAGCGTCGGAATAGGTAACTGCGGTAATATCTGTATCAACCGCGCCTACCATCAGCTGTAAGCTGCTATCAAGTTCACCTATGGTTGAGTTATGCAGATAGCTTAATCCTTCATAGGTCGAAAACGACAAGTTATAAACCGATTGCGGAGGTCTTACCCAGCGATAGGCGTAACCTACGTCAAGAAAATCAGAGTAACGATAAAATGGAATTCGCATTTTACCGGCACTGAGTTGTGAATTTTCAGATACTTCATAGGTTAAATATGCCCATTCAAACTCGGCATTAAAATCATCACTGCCTCGGGCTAACAGCTGTGCGGTTGCAGATAGCCCATCCATCACATCGGCGCTAACTTGTACCGCAAACAAACTGTCGTTTTGCCAGTCTAGTTCATCTGAGTAGTTGTATAAGGCATCATCACTACCAAGGGTTTGCCCACCGTAGATAGAGGCAAAACCATTAACTCGGATATCTGCATAGCTTGATGTTGCAAATCCTGTTAATAGTAATGAAGCAATTAAATAACGTTTCTTCATATTAGCTTCACCTCAATTAGAAGGATTGAACAACCTTTACGCTGCCATCGGCGCTGCCTTTTGTAACAAAACCAATTAAATTTGGATTTTTTGATACTAAGCTCACTACTTCTGCATCATTTGCCGCTTCTTCCGGTGGAGTGCCTTTGCCAGTAAATACTAACTTTGACCAATATGCTTTTAATTGGCTTGAAGATTTGTTTAGTACGTTTTGGTTAAACTCATCGGTAGCAGGGTTGCCATCAGCCTGAGTAATGGGTAGTGCTTTTGAACCATCGGCAAACGATTTTGCTTTGCCGGTAAAAATTTTCTTAATATCACCCGCGTCAATTGCATTTGCATTTGATGGGTGAACAATAACATCTACCGCAGCGCTTAATGAGCAAGATGTGAATAAAATAAGTGTTAAAATAATTAAATTTTTCATTGTGTTACCCTCAATTAAAATACCATATCAACGCCGATAGTAATGGCTTTGCTATCACCAGCTACAGCCAATTCATACGAGTTGTCTTCGACCTCATCGTATTGAATTTTAAATGCAGCGTTTGAATGGAAGTCCCAACGAATACCAAATGATGTGGTGTTGTGATCTTCGCCATCATCACCATCTTTTTGATCGAAGGTAGAATATGAGACAAATGGGGTGAACGAATCGATACGGTAGCCTAATGTCAGCATCGCGGTATCTAAATTACCATCAAGATCGAGACGGTTGAGTTCGCTTAATACAAAAAAGTTACCAAAATCAGCATTGACCGCTAAGCCATAAAAGTTGCCATCGCGCTCATCTTTACCGTTCCATGTTGATGGCTCGCCACCGATATAACGTTGGTTGGTATAGCTCATAGCTGTTGCGCGAATTTCTAACCAGTCATTACTGGTTTGAATTACGCCACCGATAATGTCTTTCCAAATCTCACGGGTTGGTTCACCAAAGAAAAACTCTGAAAGTAGTTTATTTTCTTTGTCGTCCTCGCGACCAAAATAGATATTACCGGATAATGACCAATCACCAATTGATCCGGTGTAAAGGGCGTTTACACCGTTGTAGTTAAAAATTTGCCAGGTGTAGTTATCTGCGGGCGCACGCATCCAAACGTAAGCATAGCCAACGTCATAAAAGTCAGAGTAGTAGAATAATGGAAGGCGTTTCTTACCTGCCTGTATTGTCCAGTTGTCGTTGATTTCATACGACAAATAAGCCCACTCAAACTCTGCGTTAAAGTCATCTGCACCGCGAGCAACAATTTGTGCTGTTGCGCTTAACCCTTCACCGACATCTGCACTTACTTGCAAGCCAAATAGGGATTCGGGTTTAAAGGTAATGTCTTCGTTGTATGCGCTCACTATAGGATAGTCAGCGAGAAAGGTGGGTTCATTAATGCCGTAGTGAGGAACACCTGTGCCACTAAGTACTTTGCCTGCATTTATGCTAGTAAAACCAGAGATATTAACATCTGAAAAGCTTGGAAAAGCCGCAAAACACAATGCACAACCTAATAAAACTTTATTGTTCATAATCGTTTCCTAAATTGCTTAATTTGCGTTATTAGCGAGGTAAGTATAGTTAAATAAACGAGATTACTAGCAAAAATTTAAAAATAGACGACAATTTAATGGTGGTGCTTAAAAGGGCTTATTTAGAACAATAGCTTAATGTAGGGTAACAAGCAGAATGAATATTATTAGCAATTTAAGTATAAACAAGAAGATACACTTAATTACAGGGCTAACAGTGATACTACTAATTGCCATTTTGGCGGTTAGTCGCAGTACCATGGTAGACAATGAAAAATCAATTAATGAAATTTCGAATGTTAGTTACGAAGTAGTTAAATTTGCGACGGCTAACAAATATTTAGTGCAAAAATTGGATGAGCTTTATACTCAGTCGGTGACATTTGGCGATGAAGAATTGATTGGTAAAGCAAAAGAAACCGGAGAGCAGATAAAACAGAACCTTGAGCAGCTTTCGCGTTTATCGCCTGAAGATGCGAGTGGCAGAGATACTAAACTGCTACAAGAGTACAGCAAAATAGCGAGTGACATAGCGTCAGGTATGATTAACGGCACTGCCGATTTTTCAAAAATCCAGCAACAAGCGCAAGAGAAAACTTCAAAATATGAAGCGTTAGTGAGTCATTTTGAAACATTTCAAGCTAAGTCAGATGAGCGCTTTCAGGCGCTTATTAGCGATACATTAGAGCGTTCAAGCGACGCTATTAGTGTAACCATTGGGATTATTGTTGTTGCTATCATTATGTCTGCGTTATTGGCTATCTATATTGCGCAAGCCATTAGTCAATCAGCTAAAGAAGTTGCGTCTTCACTTGAACAGCTTGCCAATGGCGGAGGCAGTTTAAGCAGTAAGTTAGAAGTGCGAGGTGAAGACGAAATTGGTCAAGTATCGCAAAATTTTAATGGCTTTATATCGTTATTGAAAGACTCGGTAGAAAACGTAGTGTCAGTAGTTAGCCCGTTAATGGAAAACTCAACACGCTTGGTACAAGGTATGGAGCGCGCTGAAAACGCAACTAACCAACAATCACATGACGCAGAAATTGTACGCCAGTCAATGGAAGAGATGAAATTAAGCGTAGGTGATATTTCTAACTCGGCGGCAAGTGCCGCAGAAGCAGCAAGAAGCGCCGAAAAAGAAGTGGAAGTCAGCGCGCAGCAAATTGAATCTTCGGTAACAGAATCAAATGCACTTCGAGATGAAATTGAAGCGGCATCGGGCACCATTGATCAATTAGCCAATGACACTCAAAACGTAGGGCAAATCTTAAATGTGATTACCTCTATCGCTGAGCAAACGAATTTACTTGCGCTTAATGCGGCCATTGAAGCGGCGCGTGCAGGTGAACAAGGGCGTGGTTTTGCCGTGGTTGCTGATGAAGTACGTGAACTTGCATCGCGTACCGCAAAATCGACAAACGAAATTCGTGATTTATTAAATGTTTTAACAGTGGCTGCTAATGACTCTGTAACAGCGATGAATTCAGCAATGGAAAAAGCCAAACAGAACTCAGACAACGCGGCAAAAACAGGTGACTCAATTCGTAAAATTGCTGAACAAATATTGGCGATTAATGGTATGAACGCACAAATTGCGACGGCAACCGAAGAGCAAACGTCGGTCGCCTCAATCGTGGTTGATAATGTGTCAAATATGCACTCGTCGTTTGAGTCGACATTAAACTCACTTGAACAAGTTCGCAGTGTTGCAACAAATTTGCATGATTTATCAGACAAGTTACTGGATGCAACATCGCGCTTTAATCTTTAACTAAATAGCTTAAAAACAAAACACCTACCACTACTTTCTGTTGTAGGTGTTTTGTTTTAAGAAAACTCGCTTTTCAACATGCCAAATTTCTGATCGTTGAACCAACTATCATTAATTTTGTAGTTGTTTCTGAGCACGCCTTCTAGTTTAAACCCCAGCGCAGTTAATAATTGACTTGATGCGTCGTTACCTTGTGTAACCGTAGCAGTTACTTTGTGATAATCACATTCGTCAAATGCAAACGTCATTACTCTTCGCGTTGACTCTTTCGCATAACCTAATCCTTGAAATTCAGGGTCAAGCATAAAGCCAAGCTCGGCTTGCTGATATGGTTGCCACTGTGATAAAAATCCGGTAACGCCAATAGGTGTCATGGTATTTTTATCGAACATAGTAAGTGTAAGCCAATCATTAGATTGTTTTTGCCAAGAAATACAGCGTTCATCAAATCGTTGCTTAATTACATCAAGCGTAGGCATATCGCTTATAAAACGCATCACATCGGGCAGCTGATGTAAATGTTTGAAAAATTGCCAATCGTCAGAAGAAAGCGATCTAAGAATAAGTCTTTCTGTTTCAAGTTCCATTTTGTAGATAGGTTGCTCGTTATGTTTTTAGCATAATATGTCAAAATTATTAAACTAGCTCAACGAATTAGGGGGGGAGTTTTAATAAAAAGCGTTATCAATTATTCAATAGCATGATGAGGTACATGTTTTTTTAAATTGTTTGAATACAATCTTCGCTTATCTCGGTCTAAACTCAACATGATGTAATTTAATTATTAAGGTGCGCTATGCTTGAAAATGTATTTAATTATATGTTTTTAACAGTACTCATTTTTTTATCATTGCACGCGCATGGAACCAGCAATAAACAAGTCACATTAACTTATTGTTATGAAAACAAACCGGTTTTACCTCATTTTTATGGTGAAGGCCCATTAGTACCTGAGTCTAAGCCCGGTCCGGCAATTGATATTTTGAATCAAGTTGCAACTTATCATCCCGATTTAATCATTAAATTTGTTCGCTACCCTTGGAAGCGTTGTTTAAACGACCTCGCTAGTGGCAAAGTAGATGCTGTTGTGGGGCGGTACCATCCGCTTAGAGAAAAAATCGCCCGTTACCCAAAAAATAGTGATGGCGAATTAGACAATAGCTTAAGTTTTTCGAATTCTGCATCGTGTTTGTTACATAAAGCAGGCAGTATAAATTGGGATGGCGAAACACTGATTTTTGACAAACCAATGAGCATGTCTATTCCAAATGGCTACGGTGTTATTGGTGAAATGCGTAAAAAAGGCTTTGATATATACGAATCACCATCAATAAATAAAGCCCATGAGTTACTGTTCAAAGGTCGAGTGGCTGTTTCGCTGAGCAATTGTCATATGGAAAATGTGCCAACTGGTTTTGAACAAAATACCATTCCAATTAATCAAAGTATTGGATATTTGATGTTTAGCCATCAATTTTTTGAGCGCCAGCCTCTATTGGCGAATAAGCTTTGGCAAACGCTGTCTGAAATTGATGCTGAGGCGTTTTATCAAGAGTACTTTAATCAGGCCCTGGCACATTGAGCTGATTACAATGCATAAAAAAAGCGGGTTGCCCCGCTTAAACTTTCCCCAAATATTATTCTAGCGTGCAAATAGTCTAATTTTTTGTGCAACAACACCTTTATTATCAATAACAAATAGATGTTTAGCTTGTGGCAGCTCGATTATCAGTTGTTTATTTTAAAGTATGAGTAATTGTTACATTTTGTTTTGATTACTAAAAATTAGTTTTTTATTAAACCTTTTCCCTTTTGCTCGCGACTAAGCTTTTAAACCAATACATTTACTCAACAGGATTAAACGCTATGAAACAGTTCGCCCTTGTTATGTTAAGTTCGGCTATTCTTACCGCTTGCGCGGTTGCAAATGCAACATCAGACAATACATTGGAGAATGATACACCAAATATCTATGTGTTTAAGGATTGTAAGCGCCTAGATACTATCGCGATGACAGAATCACAACTGACCGCTTACCATGCAATGAAAGCGGATGAAGTGAAGTTAAAAACACTTGAAATGCCGATGAAAAGTATGGAACGTGAACTTGCAAAACATGAGCATGCATTAGATAGCTTATCAGGTGATATGGTTATTGAAGATGGCGATACAGTGGTTGTGAATAAACAATTAATTAAGCAACACGAACAAATCGCTGAAAAAATGGAAGCGATAGTCCGTTCTCATAGCAAAGATATTGAAGCCCTCGAACTGCATGCGCGTCAGTTTGAGCACACCGCTCGTGATTTTGAAGCGACAATTCAGCCATCAATTAGCAAATATGGTGAAACCAATATTCAAATCTCAATTGGTAACAAAGCACCTGATTGGCAATGCGAAGTTTAATCATCTACTGGCAAAACGTTGCGTAAGAAGCATCGATAACTTCAAATGTCTATAAATTTAACCAACCAATTTAAAGCCCCAAAAGGGGCTTTTTTTGGCGTGTTCAAATAGCGCAAGTTAGGTTTAAATACTTACCAAGTATAATTTGCCGTAATGGAGTACTGTTCACCGCGACCTGGTGTACCTGGTACTTCTTCGAGTTTTTCATTCCATAAATTATCAACGGCAAACACCAAATTTACACCCGGTAATTGGCTCGGTGCATAGGTAGCTGTTAAATGGGTGAAAAGTGCGTTGTCATCGCCGTTACGCAGGGCATTTTCTTGCTGTTTGCGCCATTCATTATCAATGCGCAGTACCACACTGTCATGCAGGTGCCATACGGCGCCAAGCGTTACACGATGCGGTGGATAATTTAACGCATAAAAACTGGCGTCTACGGTATCGTTAAAGTAGTTTTCAGATTTATCTAAATAGGTATAACTAGCGACAATGTCAGCGTTACCAAAGCTTTTAATAGCAAAAAGTTCAAAGCCTAGCGTGTCAATATCAACGGCGTTGGCTGCACGCGCTGAAGTTGCATCAAAACTATATGTCCAATCGGTTAAATCGTTATCAAAGCGATAAAAAAGTGCAGAATCGAAGCGCCAATCAAGAGCATCAAGCGACATGCCAATTTCAATGTTCTTACTTACTTCACGTTTTAAATCGTGATTACTTCTAAATAGGCCGCCCGTTTCGCTGCCTCCAATTGCGGTGTAGCCAGCAACTTGCGTAGCTTCAGCGTACGATAGGTAGAATTTGCGTGTTGAGTTACCTTGACCACGTGTTAGCCATGAAATATCACCGATCACAGATACATGAGAGTCATCACGATTAGTGTCGTCAAGTGCAACGCCAAGTCGAGCGGTTAGGCTTTGGTTTGCATCAAGTGCGGTGGTGTATTCAGGTACAACACTCAGTTTGTAATAATCACGCGAAGTAAAATTATTTTCAAGTGTGGTTGATTCAATTGAATCTGCCATTACTTGTGCCGAATACAATAGGTTAAATTGGCTATTTACACTGTGCGTGCCCGATAAAGCAAAAGCATCTACTTCCGTTTCATGAAACGCCTCAAACATTGATGGGTTTTCTCTTGAGAACACATAATGATCTTGATGTTTTCTGTGGTACGCGGTTATCTCAAAGTGACTATCATTTGTGTATTGCTGCGTGTGATTTATCATAAACAGCTTAGTTTTTAACGCTTCTGTTTCGTTCACGTTAAATGGCGTATACATATTTGGCCAGCCGAAGAATTTCTCTTGTTGACCATAAAAAACATCGGTTTGAGAATGTTCGCTGGCGAGTTGCACGCGTCCAGAGGCACGGTCAAAATCATGGTCGCCAAACTCGATGGTACCATCACTTTGTGAGTGAGAGTATTCACCTTCCACGCCTAAAGTCCACGAACGGTTAGATTCAAGCTGTGTGCTGTATGCACTGTGCAATCTAAACAGTTTAAACCCATTGTTACCAGCACCTGCTGATACATTGCCACCACTATTAATGGTATTCCATTGATAAGCGATTGAACCTACGGAACTATTAACACCGTAAAGGGCGTTATCTACGCCAGTGAATACCTGTGGTTTAGATAGCATTTCAGGTGCAATAGGAATTTCAGCAAAGTAATGGCCTGTTTGCGGGTCGTATAAGGTTGCACTGCCAATGCGAAAACCTGTGTTTTCAAAAATACCGCCGCGGATGGTAACGTCAGCCTGCGCTTCAGCCATATTACGCGATTGCAAATCAACGCGCGGATCGTATTCTAAATTTGAAACAGGTGAGTCAAAGGTGCCGACAGGACGGTTATTTGCCGTGGCGGCGCTTTGAACGGTGATTTTTTCGATTTCGGTAGAAGAGGTAAGGTCGTTTGACGCGAAAGAGTAAGCTGACAGCGTGCTTAAAAACAAAGCGTTTGCAACGCGAAACATGTGATTTCCTTTTAGACGTAAGTAACTACATTCAGTTGTTGTAAGGGCTACTTGCCAACTAGCTTGGCTCAAATAAAACACAGGGGAAGTTCCCATATAACAACATCGCTAATTTGGCGCGCATTGTATATGATCTCACTCCTGAGGCATATACGAATCATTCTCAACTTAATACATTTATGAATAAACAAAACAAACAGCGCTGCATTGCTAGCGCAAACACGTTAGATCACGTTATCTACTTTGCAGGAGGCTGTTTATGGGGTGTGCAAGAATATTTAAGACATCTTCCCGGGGTAATAAACAGTGAAGCAGGCAGAGCAAACGGCACTGCCAATAGCACACATGCGCCATACGATGGGTATGCAGAATGTGTAAAAGTACACTTTGATCCAGAGCGTGTCACGATTGCGCAATTGATGACGTATTTCTTTGAAATTATCGACCCGTATAGTATTAACAAACAAGGGCAAGATATTGGAGAGAAATACCGTACGGGAGTTTATAGCCAAAACCCAGCACATTTGGGCGATGCCGCTGCGTTTATTAATGCTCGTGATGATAAAGAACAGATTAAAGTAGAAGTATTGCCCCTTACCAATTACGTAAAAAGCGATGAAGAACATCAAGATAGGCTTACTCGCTGCCCTGATGACTACTGCCATATTCCGCAATCGCTTTTACATAAATACAAACAGTAAATTGTTGACCTTATAAGTTGGTTGTTACGAGGTGGCTATGCAGAAAGGTTCTTACTGAATATTTATGATGTCTGGCGCTACGTATTTAGCGCGGTTGATGCAGTTTTAGGCATCAACCTCATAGCTATTTTGTTTGGTGATTATTAAGTATCTTGTTGTTGGTTTGCACTATTAAATTTGTGGAATGTTATACGTTGCCAAACAAACCACTGTGCGAATAAAGCGATAATTAATACAGGTACAAATGCCTGCAACATAGGTATATCGTTGGCGGCAGTGAAAAGACCATAAATAAACCCTAATCCAGCTGAAATTAGGCTGATATTTTTCCATTTTTTACTGATATCTATACGCTTTCTACAGTTTGGACAGTGATAATTCCACGGATTGATATTTCTAAAACTTTGCAAAAAAGTGATTTCATTATTGCATTCTGGGCACGTAGGTTTCATTTCAATACTCCCTGTTTTTATTATGTTTGTGAGTTTAATCAAACATGCGCTAATAACCCACGTTATGTGTTTAACGGTTTGGTTAAGTGATTAATGGCAAATACGGAAAGTGCGTAGTAACAGGTCTGCGACATTATCCGTCACGCATTTCAACATTTTGAAACAATTATTCTCACGTGACACTTGTGTCTAATATTTGTTCAGGTAACAATCGAAAACGGATAATTTACAAGGAATAATTATAATGAAAACGCATTTTCAATTAGCCGCAGTTGCCTGTGCGCTAGGGCTTGTACTAGCTGGCTGTTCACAAACAAACAGTACATCGCAAGCGGTAGAAAAAGTAGAGCAAGCACAAACATTAAAACAATATGATGCTGAAACTTTCTTTGACACCACCTCTATTATGGGTAGCAGCTTTTCACCAAATGGTGACAAAATACTGGTGAGCAGTGATGAAAGCGGTATTTATAGCCTTTATGCTATTGATATTAAAACCGCAAAAAAAACACGCTTAACAGATTTTCAAGACAGTACTTACGCGGTGCGTTATTTCCCAAATGACGAACGCGTGATCTTTACCAAAGATTCAGGCGGTAATGAGCGTTTTCATGTGTATGTACGCGAAGTTGACGGCAGCGTTAAAGACTTAACACCGGGAGAAGAAACCCGCGCGCGCTTTGCCGGTTTCACAGAAGATGGTAGTCATTTTTACATTACCAGCAACCAGCGCGATGCTAAGTTTATGGATTTATACCGTGTTGATGCTAAAAGCTACGAAGTAACCCCTGTTTATCAAAATAAAATGGGGTTAGATGTGGGGGCAATTAGCCCTGACGGCCGTTTTATTGCGCTTTCTAAAAACAACTCAAACAAAGATAGCGACGTGTTTATTCTCGATACGATGAAAAAAACACTGAAACCAGAGTTAATTGCTGGCAAAGGTGTTGAAGCCACATTTGGCCCAGAAACCTTCTCGCGAGATAGCAAGGCACTTTATTATTCAACCAATGCAAAAGGCGAATTTGCGCAGATTTGGCGCTACGATTTAACCTCGGGTGAACATCGCCTTGCACTCAAAGATGAGTGGGATGTTAACTTTATTTACTTCTCTAAATCAGGGCGCTACCAAGTGAGTGGTGTAAATGCTGATGCCAGCACTAAAGTCACTGTGATGGATACAAAAACTGGGCAATCGATTGCGATGCCAAGTTTACCTGCGGGTAATTTACGTGGCGTAAATTTCTCGGCAGATGAAAAAACCATGGCGTTTTACTTAAATTCAGATACGTCACCGAACAATTTATTTGTTTGGCAGGTAGGATCATCAAAGGCATCACAACTAACAAACAGTTTAAGTGCTGCAATTGATCAAAATGATCTGGTTGAAAGTACCATTGTGCGTTTTAAAAGCTTTGATGGGCTAGAAATCCCGGGCGTGTTATACAAACCAAAGCAAGCAAATAGCAATAATAAAGTGCCTGCACTTGTGTGGGTGCATGGCGGACCAGGTGGACAAAGCCGCACCGGTTATAGCGCCATGCAGCAGCACTTGGTAAACCATGGCTATGCTATTTTTGCGGTGAATAACCGCGGTAGCTCGGGCTACGGCAAAACTTTCTTCCATTTGGATGATAAAAAACACGGCACCGATGACTTACAGGACATTGTTTACGGTAAAAAACACCTGCAAAGCTTAGATTGGGTAGATGGCGATAAAATTGGCATTATGGGCGGCAGTTACGGCGGCTTTATGACTGCGGCAGCGCTTGCGTTTGAGCCGGAAGAATTTAAAGTAGGTATTAATATTTTTGGTGTAACTAACTGGGTAAGAACGCTTAATTCTATTCCACCATGGTGGGAGAGCTTTAAAAAAGCGCTTTACGATGAAATGGGCGACCCAGCAACAGATGGTGAGCGTCACCGCGCTATTTCGCCATTATTCCATGCTAAAAATATCACTAAACCCTTAATGGTAATTCAAGGCGCGAATGACCCTCGTGTACTGCAAGTGGAAAGTGACGAGCTGGTAGCAGCGGTAAAAGCCAATGGCGTACCAGTAGAGTATGTATTATTTGATGATGAAGGCCATGGTTTTACCAAAAAAGAAAACCGCATTGAAGCATCAAATGCTTACCTTAAGTTTTTAAATACGTATTTAAATAACTAATTAACGTTTTTTAAATTGCAAAAAGCCGGAGTAATCTCCGGCTTTTTTTATCTCGTTAGCGCTTTAACCGCTGCAAGTACGTCTTTAGGTTCAGCTCTTAAGGTGTAATCTTCTTTTGCAAAGGCAAATTGAATTACGCCATTTTGATCAATGACATAGGTTGCCGGAAGAGGCAATTCATAGCTGTTATCGCCATTCGCTTTTGGAATATCAAGGCCAAGTTGGTGATACACCGGTACTAAATGCTCATCAAGGGTAAATACTAAACCACAGGCTTTTGCTAAGGTATTTTCCACATCCGAAAGTACAGTATACGCAAGCTTATTTTCGTTTTGAGTAGAAAGTGAATTGTCTGGTAACTGTGGAGAAACAGCAACTAACTGTGCGTTATGTGCGGCAAATTCAGCTGAAATTACATTAAGCGCACGAAGCTCTAAATTACAATAAGGGCACCATCCACCGCGATAAAAACTAAGCACCAATGGGCCTTTTTCTAGTAACGCGTGTGAACTTACCAAAGTGCCATCGCTATTCGGTAAGATAAATGCTGGCAGCGTATCACCCACTTTAAGTGCATGCTGGCTTAACTGCGCCGCAATTAGTTTATCTGTAGTGATATCCATTAAATCTAAAATATCGCTGCTAAGGTTGGCTTTCTTTTCGATTTCAAACGCGTCGATTTGGCTTTTTAATGTCATGTGTCTTTCGCTTCTTGAGTAAACAATGTGCTCAGTATAGAGTTTTAATTTTTTAGATATACAATAGAAAAACGAAACCTAAATTCGAAAATATTAAATCAACGCTATGTACAGTTTATGTGATTTAGAAACCTTTATTGCCATTGTTGAAAATCAAGGCGTAGTGGTTGCTGCAAAAGCACAAGGCCTTTCGCCTGCAACGGTCAGTCATCGTTTAAATAAGCTAGAAAAAGCGCTTAATACGGTGCTTATTTTTAGAGATAGTCGGCGTATGCGGTTATCACCTGCTGGAGAGGTGTTTTATTTGCGTGCGGTGGCAATTCTAGAGGCGCTATACGATGCAGAGCATCAAATTGGTGCTAGGGGCTCGGCCATTTCGGGTGTGCTAAGAGTCACTATGCCACCGTGGGTGTTTTCTAAATTTGTATTGCCTGCACTTGCAGCGTTTGAATCACACTACCCCGATTTAAAACTGGATTTTATGATCACTGATCAATTTGTGAATGTAGTGGATGACGCGCAAGATGTGGCGATTCGAGTAGGGCAATTGGCAGACTCTAACTTACTTTCGCGCAAGATTGCCCGTAATTCACGTATTTTGTGTGCATCACCTACTTATTTGGCAAAGCATGGCATACCAAAATCGATAACCGATCTTAGTAATCACCAATGGGTGTGTTTACCATGGCAACGGCAGCTTAAATTTAAAGATAATGACCGCGTTATTAACCACAGTGTAACCACTCAACTGACTATCTCTAACTCAGATAATATGACACAAGCGGCGGTTGCTGGGCTGGGTATTGCGATTAAATCGCGCTTGGCAATTCAGGATGAATTAGCAGCTGGACAATTAATTGAGATTTTACCAAATACGTTAATGGATGATGACGCGCCAGTCTGGTTTTTAAAACCGCAAAACAGTTTAGTTACACGAAAAACGGAGGTGTTTTATGAATTTATGAAGTCGTTGTTTGAAAAAACTTAGGGTATATATTCAACGGCAAGGGCTAGCTGAAATGCTAGCCCTTGGCATGTTAAAGCGGTGAAACGATTAGCCCCTTGGTTAAGCTACTAAAACTGTAGGTTCGACTGCCACCTAATCGTTGCCCCCCGTTTTTAGCGTCGTAATAACCACCTAACTCAAGTGTTGAGCGTTTGCTGCAGTTGAAGCAAGATGCCGAACGGTGACGCACAGTAATTAAATCTCCATTTTGTACGAACCCTGGCGATGTTGTGTAAGGTTCATTATTTATGGAGTATTCGCCTTGTTCAATTGTTGCCATAACTTTGGCACCAGACGTTAAGTCACTTACAGTAAATGGAATAGAGTATGTCCAAGTATTAAGTGCGACAGACATTCGGCGTCCAATTCTTGCTGGACGCGGGGATACATTAAGAGCTGTATCTTCAATAGCTGTCACAGCAAAATTGTTTAAATAAGGGCGTTCGGTAGTGGCTACCTGAATGTGTCCATTTGATTGTAAAACTGAAAAGGCTGCGCCATAAGCATTCACGATTCCGGCAAATGGCGGTTGACCAACGATAGCAACACCGCCGTTTGCAAAGTTTGCTACTGGTTGACCTGAGTTATCAAAGCGTGCGACTAAAAGTTGATGGTTATTATTTTGTTGAATACTTCCTGTAACGATAGGTGCTGAAGTTGGTCTCAATGTAAGACCTAAGCATAGTGACGAACTGCCATTAGGCACAACAACGTTTGCTGCTCCGTTGTTGCCAAAAGAAGTATCTAACATACCATTTGCCGTATATCGTGACAAAACGCAGTTTTTGGTAAGCAATAAAGTGCGGTTATTTACATCGCGCTTTACACTGACTAACTCTTCACCATTTGCAGCGGGTACAATTATATGGCCTGAGTTACCAAAGTTAGTTACGAGGTTTCCGTTAGGATCTAATTGTGTCACTACTTTGGTTGTTACCGCAGTTGATGAACCAGTAAGCACCCAATAGCCATATGTAATAATACCCAGCGGATCTATTTCTAAACTAACAGGCATATGAGGAAATTGGCCACCAAGTGGGTATGAAACGGCCAATACTCCGTTATTTGCAAAGCTATTATCAAGTGTGCCAGATGGCGTAAAGCGCGCAACTAATGTGCCATATAAGCATCTTGTGGCAACCAAAATGTGGTTATTTGCATCAACAGCAAGAGCATAAGGAATTATATGACCTTGACCAGTAAACGGTGCGAAACTTCTTAATGTTAAGGCTCCTACACCATTGGCAAAAGTGCTATCTAAGTTACCGTTTGCATCTAACTTAGCAAGTACGCCATCGCCACCAATAGAGCCAAGGTTATATCCTGTAATAATTGTTTCTTGATTATTGGTGCGCGCCATATCGGTTAAATTGAAGTTACTAATACCGAGTACTGAGGGTAGGTTTATTTCAACATGCCCAGAACTGCCAAAGCTTGCATCCTCAGTTCCGTCACTTAATAGTTGGGTTATTCTAAAGTCGCTCGGATGATGGCCTATTCCTGCAACGATAATCCCATTATTTGAAGTGGCAGATGCAGCAATAACGTTAGCACCCGACGGCGTATGAACTATGCCTCCAACACCATAATTAGTATCAACATCCCCTTGAGCCGCTTTTGCATTCCCAGAGAACAAAAATACAAAAATGATCAGGTGACTTAATAGATTATGTTTTTTCATATTGAATTCCTTTTAATTAATTCCTTGCTCGGGAGTGTCCCGCGTTTAAAAAGTAGTCAATCTGCGCTTCTTTGCGTACAGACAAATGCCTAAAATTGGACGCGTTATCTCTTAAAAATCAGGAGGGATTTGCGATGTTTCAACAAAGCACTAAATACTCTTCTAAAAATTAGTTAGTTACGTTTTTTTATTGCATTTTTAGATTAAAAAGGCACTCCGTTTTTTGAAAAAATCAAAATAAATTTTGTGGTGATAGATAGAGTTGGAACCAGTCAGAATTTACCTGACTGGGTTTTTGATTAGTCTAAAGCGCTTTTATTATTGCTATCGTAAACTAACGCCGCGTAACGTTTTTCAATATCATTAATATGCATTTTGAATGCGTGTAACTCGTCGCTCGTTAATTGAATATTGCTTGGTTGCTTCATTTTTAATGGGTTAATTACCTTACCGTTTTTATGCACTTCATAATGCAGATGGCGTGCGCTAGAAAGCCCTGTATTGCCTAAAAAGCCAATCGTTTGCCCTTGGCTTACACGAGCACCATGCTTGATACCTTTAGCAAAGCCTTTTAAATGTGCATACAAAGTGCGATAGCCGTTGCCGTGTTCAATTAGCACACGATTACCAAAGCTTCTGCTGTAGCTGGCTTTTAGTATTTTGCCTTTACCCGCTGCCATAATTGGCGTACCAATTGGTGCGCTAAAATCAATGCCTTTATGTTGCCTTGTGTAGCCTAAAATAGGGTGTTTTCTTTTCCCAAAGTTTGATGACAATCGCGCGCCATTAAGTGGCGTTTTCATTAAAAAGCTCTGTGCTAGCTTGCCATCTTTAAAGTAAAAAGTGTCTTGGTAATGGTAAAGTTCGTAATGTTTACCTTGATTGATAAAGGAAATCGCAACCAACTGTTGTGGATTACTAAAGGTGCTAAATAAATGTGCATCTTGCGTGAGTTTTACGCTATTAAAATTTAAGGTAATTTGATCGCCTTGTCGAACCTCCCTTTGAAAATCAACAAAATGTGACATCGCTAATATCGCGCTGTTAATCACATTATTGGGTACTTCAGCATCGCTCGCCGCTTGATAAAGGCTGTGATTAATTGCAAAAGAACGACTTATTTTCTCCGTTTGGGTTGTGATTGCATTTTGCGTAATTTCCCAATTTCCTTTTACTAATTTTGCGTTAATTACTTGTGCGAAACTCGCTGCAAATCGAATGGTTTTACTGTTTGGCGTTTCAATTACATCAAACTGAGTGTGCGACTGAATTTTCTTAAAATCATAGAGTGGTTTAATCGCATCGGCTAAGGCGTAAATCTCTGAAAATGAAAACCCCGCCAAACGTAATAAATGGGTCAGTGTATCACCTTTATTTAGGATATAGGTTTGACGTGTTATCTCAGTGTTATGCGTAGCTGTGTTGTCTTTTTCCTGCGAACTTACCTGCCTACGTGTGTCTTCTTTGGTGATGTTTTTGTTTTGCGTTTCATCGTTACATTGGCTTTGTTCATCGCAGCCTACGAGTAATAATGCTACTAAAATAATACGTGAAAAATGCATGTTATTTCTCGTTTAAATAAATGAGTGGATCAACTGTTTGGCCATCTTTTGCTAGTTCAAAATGCAAATGTGTGCCTGTTACCTTGCCGCTATCGCCCATTTTTCCTATCAGCTCGCCGCTTTTAACCCACTGACCTTTAGTAACTGAAATTTCGTCTAAATGCGCGTAGAGCGATTGCCAGCCATTGCTGTGTTGGATCACAATGGTGTTACCAAATGCAGCTGCCATAGTTTTGTTGTCGGCAATAATCACTTTGCCAGTTTTTGCGGCAACAATGGATGAGCCTTTTGCATCAACTAAGTCCACGCCGCGATGAGGCCGGTTTTTGCGAAACGAAGTAACGTGGCCATAATGAGAGCTGATATCGATATTTGCGACCGGATACAGCCACTTATCTTGTCCTGCATATACTTGCGATATTGCGCCTTTTGCCAGTACAACAATTAATAGAGCGCAGCTGAACACATAAAGTGATTTTTTAATTTGGACTGGCGCGTGGCTAAAAATAAACGTAAAGCGTTGCTTGTAGTCGGCTACCTTGATGGTTTGCCCTGTAAAATGAGCAGCAAATGGGTTTAACGCGCCTTGCTGTGATAATTTAATACTGAGCAACAAGGTATTAGCGTAATCTTGCGGCATATAGCGATGGCGCGAGATTGTTTGTAAATCACAGCGTTGTTCCATTGCATTTACATACAATTCGCTGAGACGTTTTATAGCGGGATTAAACCAACAGATTTCAACCAAAACTAACCACAGCCAAGTATGAAAATGATCTCGGTTAGCAATGTGCATCTCTTCGTGGGCGAGAATAATATCCTGCTGCTGTTTGCTCAAATGCATAAAATACTGAGGTAACACAAGCGTAGGTTTATGAAAACCAATAACAAATGGCGATTGATTCATCGGCATCACCATACAAGGCACAGTACTTAAGTGATACGGAGTTCCCGTCGCAATCAAGGCCTTAGCGTTACGATACCGTTTAGTTAGTCTCATTAGGCGATATGCAGATGGGATAAAAAGCCCGCCAAAAAGCAACCAATTAATGTTAAAGCCGTTTTGACTGGTGGTTTGCTTCGCCACTTCACCAACAAATTGCATTTGTTGTTGCGCACTAGAGTTAAGCCAAATAAAGTTGACTTCTGTCACCTTAAAAACGTCGAAATTTGGTAAAAATACGGCACATGGAAGGATGAGTGCAGCCCAACAAAAGAGCGGTGAAAGGCGCTCTTTTTGCGCTATTTTTTTTAATAAAGCAGCAAGTAAAAAGCTAATTACTAGCCAACATAAAAATGAGATTAACCACATAACTTAGTTGTTTTTCTGTTGTTGTAATGTATTTAAATGAGCCTCCAATTCAGAGAGTTCATCTTGTTCAAATAACTGGCTGCCAGAGAACATGGCAACGGGTAAATTGCCGTCTATTTCAAGTACGCGTTCAGAGAAGTCTTTTACAAATGCGGCGAGCGTAGGCACTTTATCAAGTAATGCTGAATAGATTTTTTTATTCCCTTGCGTTTCTACACTGACATAGTTTTTTTGCGCCATGCGCTCTAATGTTTTGCGGGTAGATGAATAACTCCAACCGTAGAGTGACTCCATCCGTTGGTGAATTTCTTTACCCGTTAGCGGCTGTTGCTGCCATAAAGACTTGAGTATTTCGAGTTCTGGGCCGGTAAGTTGCAAAACAGTTTCCTTTTAATGTTTATTCGAATATGGAAAATTACAATGTGTGTGACAGATGTCGCAATTTAACAGTGTTTTTAGTGTGACACAAGTCGCAGTTTTGGTTTTATTTGTTGGCAAACACCAAAATAGGGCTTTTATAGATAAGATGATTCTGCATGTTAGTTGTTTGAATTAATGATTTTTTTTTAAGGAGTTGCTGAGCGTTAGGTGGAGGATAACTTCGGTTTACGTAAAAAACTTGTGATAAATTAGTTGTTAAATATCTGACTAGTAACAATTAATTAATATTGTTATATGTTACGTTAAAATATAAATAGGCGAAGTTACATTAGAAAGAAGGCGGCTTGCCTTTGATTAAGCTGCTAGGTGTCGAGGAAATATGGCTACCATTAAAAGGATTCGAGCAGGTCAATATTTAGTTTCAGATGGCCGGTATATTGTAAAAGATGGCTCGAACTGGTTTGTGTTAAATTGCGACGGCAATCACGACTTCGGTCCATTGCCCACTCTTACTTTAGCCAAAGAGTATGTCACAAATGGTGTAACTACACTTGGTAATAACAATCTTGCATCTAAATATGGCCGTACGCAAAGTAAAAAGGAATTTAATGTATATCTAGCATCCGAAGCGAAAAATGGAAATTATGTGCCAATTATTTTATGGTTTGTCGTTCTGGTTGTTATTACTATTTTTGTGTTGGCTGTACGTGGTTATTAAATTACACCTCAAAAGCAGTGTAAGCGGAAATGGCCAAGCTCAGCCTCATTGTCTTAAAAAGTTGAGCCGAGCATCATCAGCCTTTTTTTGGAGCTAGCTTGATATGCATATTAGAGAGTTTAACGAGAAAGACTTCCCAAGTGTTTTGCAGATTTATGCGAAATCCAAATTGGATGAGCTTCGCTTTGAGCAAAGAGCGTTTAAACTCTTACCGTTAGAGAACGATGAAAAGAGACTGTCAGCGTTAAAAGAATCAAAGATATATGTTTTTGATAATGGTGAGATTCTCGGTTATGGGGCAATATTCGAGTCCGAGATCAGAGCGTTATTTGTGTGCCCTAGTGCAAGAGGAAAGGGAATTGGAAAACAAATTTTCGAATTTCTATTGTCACAAATAAAAGGCAAGGCTAGCCTATTTGTCGCTAAAACAAATGAGCCCGCAAAGGAGCTCTACAAAGCATATGGATTTAAAGTGTCTGCTGAGTTTCTTACTGAATATAATGGTGAGCCAGTGTATGCAAATGAAATGATTCGTAATAAGGTGTCGCGCAAATAAAGCATGGTTACTGACCGACTAATCTATACCTAATCCCATATTTAAATTTCTCTTAACCTGA
The DNA here is from genome assembly GCF_057367955.1 of Pseudoalteromonas sp. NS-SX12. Lineage (NCBI taxonomy): Bacteria > Pseudomonadati > Pseudomonadota > Gammaproteobacteria > Alteromonadales > Pseudoalteromonadaceae > Pseudoalteromonas > Pseudoalteromonas sp. NS-SX12. Next base: position 1,161,155 of record NZ_CM170635.1, read on the forward strand.
AATTATTTTCTTATAGAAAAAGTCATACAATGCTTTAAGCAAATTAAGAATTTGATTTATACAGCACTGTCAAAAATTCAAGCATATTCAGTAAGTTAGATTTAACTTGATATGGTTAAAAATGCTAACTTTTGGTTTTTTTGTTTGGTATATTTCACCGTGTATATTATTAAATAACTAAATATCATAGGGTTACACTTTGGTATGCGCCTTGCCTTAAAGCGAATATATTCTAAAAACAATAATGGATTACAATCTTATGCACACATCTCTTTTTAAATCGCTTCACCTTGCAAGCTTAGCTGCCGCCGTTCTTATTGCGTCAGGGTGTAGTGGCGTTCAAAACCAACTCAAATGGCGCAATTACCGAAATTAAAAAAAATTATCAGCAATTTGGTGATGAATATCAGGTTATTACAGAAATTAGCGAACCAATCATCTTAAGCCCAGACGCGGTAACGATAGCAAGTATGAGTGAAGGCAGTTTTGTTAAGATTAAGCATTTCAAATCAGATGACGTTTTGATGATCAGCGAGAAAAATGGTGAAGTGACGTATGGTGATCAAAAAGGAAATACGCCAAGTAAAAACGAAATTGAACAGTTTATGTCAAGCGTGTTTGATAATACTCCATTATTTGCTGTTGAGCGCACGAAGGCGTTAATTGAACAGCAGGGAATATCTGCAGCACTTAACCAAATGGAACGGGCAAATAACGACGATACAAAATCGGCGTATATCACAGCAATTAGCGCCAATAAATTAGACTTACCGGCTCAAAAGCGAGTGTTGACAATACTTGCTCAAATAAATAGTGATTACAGTCAAAGAGTGACGGCAGAGCGTTTTTTAGATAAGCAAAAGCTGCTTCCAGATCAAGCATGGCTTACGTTTTTACGTGGATTAAATGGCATGAGTTCAGATTATGAAACATGTGTTTTGCTCAGCAAGCTAGCACCACAACTGCCTAATACGCAAACGATTCATCAAGCTTATTTTGATGTGTCAAAAACCATTGATAGTGATTATGAAAAATTCAGATTAATAAGTGAAATATCATCACAATCAACACACTTATCAATTGCTGATATGTTTACTGCAAGCGCTGATATTGGTTCAGATTATGAGGCTTATCGCGTCGTAAATGCATTAGCGAGTGAAGTTAAAACACCAAATGATTTTGAAGCGATGCTAACTTTTATGCAGCAAATTGATTCAGATTATGAAATGAAAAGGGCTTTTCTTTCGCTGCCGTATCAAACAATGGACCGCGCAATTACTGCTCAGTCGATTGAATTAGCTAGCAAGTTTATTGACTCCGATTATGAATTAAGCAAAACGCTGATCCATATTTGTCAAAAATCACCTCATAAAGCGCAACTAACTGAAACGGTTAAATTAGCCCTGCAATCTATCGGTAGCGATTCTGATAGAGTGAAAGTGTACGATGTCTTGTAAATAACCTTGGCTCAGGTTAAATCGTTAAAAGGCGCGTATTCACGTAATTATTAAGTGAATTTAATGCGCCTTTTCGTTTAGGTTCCATTTCGCTAACAACATTTGGTATTGCCCATTGTGTTTAATGGCGTTGAGCGAGTTTGTTAGTTTTATCGCGAGCGTATTCTCTAATTTTTTGTTCGCTGTGATATGCAGTTCATTTGGAAAGTCAGGTAAATGCAGTTTTTTCTCAATTTTTGTTGGATCAAGGCCAATACTGGTAAGTTCTTTATCGAGATGTAAGGTGTTAGTTAGCACCAAATCGGTACGATTTTTATAAAGCATTTTCATTAAGCTTTTAGGCTCTGGTGCAAGCACTAAATCGCGTTCAAGTGAAAATCCAGCGTTTTCTAAATAGCGTTGACTAAAATACCCTCGCACTGTGCTAACACGTAACCCTCGTGCACTGTGTAAGTTAAATAACTCAAATTGATTGCTTTTTAAACCAACTAAATAAGCGTGGGCGTTAAATACTGAACCTAGAAATAAGTAATTCTTTTCACGACCGGGCGTTTTAAGCAGCGACATCATAACTACATTCGGCTGCGACTGTAGTTCGCGAAACGCTCTTGCTTGCGGCATGATTTCAATTTTGCCAGCGCACGCGCAGTCTTCAAGTACCGCGTTAACGACATCAACTAAAAAGCCGTCTGGCTGGTTATTTTTATCTTTAAAATGAAGCGGGTACAAGTCTTCAGCGACAAAGCGAAGTTGTGTAGCAGAGCAAGTGACACTGGAAAAAAGAGTGACGATAAGTATGACAGATACAAGAACTGAGTTTTTCATAAAGAACACACAACAATTACAACCCATTGCACACATTGCCTAAATGTATGCGCTTTTTCCAGCCATCTAGCCTGATATTAATCTTGCTTTAATTGTAGCTCAATGCAAATTAGTACCAAGTAGCTTAATCGTCAGGGCCTTTTAAGGTAAACACTAAGTGTTTGCGCATATCTTTTAGCACTACACCTTTTTTTACCAGCGCTGCACTTAAGCGTTTTTGCCAACTGAGCAGATTAGGCTCAGCAGCGGCTAAGGCTTGCTCATTTTCGAATTGAAAGCACAGTAACAGCGAACCTGGAAACAAGTGATATTCAACATCAAACCAGCATTGCACCATGCCAGGAATTTCAGCTAAGGCTTTTGCCTCTAGCGCATCGGCAATACTAAGCACCAAAGCTTGTTGTTTTAGTTGAACTTTTGAGAGTTTTTTCATTGTTTTTTGATGCTCACTACGAAAATATCAAATGGGGAAAGCAGGGCGTTCAGCCTACGAAACGTCAATTATACCAATTCTGTTAAGTATGTGATCAACTACTTAAGTGAATTGGTATTATAACCAAGGATTTAATGGGCTACCAATGTTGAGTATTTTGATTTGCAAGAAGCAGTAATTATGATGCCTAAATGTGCACAAAAAAGCCTTTGCTTTTCGCTACAGCTAGGTAGCTATTCTAAAATTGGGCGATAGATTTTTGTGGCAGAAGTGGGCAGATTACCCCAATAATTTAGTGTTTATTTTGGCTTTGATTTTACTTGCTAGTTTGTAGATTCAGGCAGATACTTGCAGTTAATTCGGTGCTTTAAATTTAGCCATAAAACGCTTGTGCAAAGATATCGAACTAGGCAAAAAATGACGGCTTCTTGCTAGGCTTTTAAACTTAGTAGGGGCTATTTAGCGTGTTTTAGAGTGAAATTAATGAGCACATTAAGCCAAGAGTATATCGATTTATTAAAAGAAATTATTCGTCATCCGAGTGTAGTCGGGGCGGAGCATTCGTTTTTTCGTGTATTGCAGCGCGAGCTTGAAGAGCGAGGAGCCACCGTAACTTGGTACGAAGGACTATTAGTTGCGCAGGGTAAAAAGCCGTTCAGTGCAATGTTTTCTGCACATATCGACCGCCATGGTTTAATTTGCACCGGGCCGAACGAATTTCAATATGCAGCATTTATTGCTGCAAACCGCACTGATTTGCTCAATAACTCAGTGTCTGAAGAACTCATGACTAAAATCACCGAGCGCTATAAGTCTACCCCGGTGTATGCTTATGAACCTTGGTCTGGTGCGTATCGCGGGCAAGGCATGATCAAGCATTCTTATGTGTGTGAGTATCGAAATAACCTTATTTTTGAAATTGACGGCCTTGAAAGTGCCGTTGCCGGAACACCGGTTGCGTTTAAAGACAAACTGCGTATTTCCGAAGAGCGATTAACCGGTCAGCTCGATAATGTGCTGTCGGCGGCAGCGCTCGTGCATTTATTTAGTTTGGGCTTTGAAGGCACAGTGTTTTTCACTGCGCAAGAAGAGGCAGGTAAAAGCTGGCGCTATTTATTGGAATGGTTTCGTCGTTTTGGTGGCTCAACTAACCGCTTATTTGTGGTAGATACTAGTCCGTTTCCCGATGTTGAATCGGCCAATAAACAACATTTAGTGCTGCGAAAAAAAGATGCCAACGCTTCGTTTAATTCAGCGGCAACTAAGTTAGTGGAAAAAATCTGTAAAGAGCAGCAGTTAAGCTACATCTATAAAGATGAATATATGGAAAAAATAAATAAAGAGCTTGCCGCGCGGGGGGAAGCGCCACGCTCTATTGGTAGTACTGAGCTTGGTCGTATTATCGCCAGTTCGAATGGTTTAGTGGATGGTACTACTATTCAAGTGCCAACAACCAGCTACCACACAATGGATGAATCAGGCTCAATCGCATCGGTAGAAGCCTTTTTGAATGTGTTAATGGCCCTCTCTAAAAGAGGCTAATTACCAATAAAAAAGCGCCAGCATATGCTGGCGCTTTTGTTTTATCAGGTTATTGAGTTTATGCCAGTAGCAAAAAGCCAATAAATGCGATTGCAGCTGCAAGCAGTGCGTAAGGTAATTGGGTTACAGCATGGCTGACTAAGTTACAATCTGAGCCTTGCGCTGCCAGTACCGTTGAATCAGAATAAAAACACGCTTGGCTACCAAAAGATGACGCCGATAATAGCGCGCCAATCACCAGCGGAATGTTCGCATCAACCGCAACCGCAAGTGGCATTACAATTGGGATTGTTACTGCAAAAATACCCCAACTCGAACCCGTAGCGAACGCTAAAATAGCCATTGATAAAAACACCATCGCAGGCAGTAATTGTGCTGTCATATACGGGCTTAGCGTGTCCATTACATATTGTGGCAATAGCAATTTGTCACACACATCTTTAAAAATAAATGCAGCGATAACCGTACCAATGGCAGGTAACATGCATTTAAAGCCATCAATCATTTGCTCCAACATATCGGCCAACGGCATTAAACGCTGCGCCATATAAAATGGAATGGTCACAGCCAATGTTGCCAGTAAGCCTTTCCACACATCAATATCAAAGTACACGGTAAAGCCTACAAGGAGCACGATCGGCACTAAAAAGTTGTAGAGCTTACCGCTATTATCGGCATTTTCGAATTCTTGCTCGATTGCTTTTGCAGCGTATTCATCGGGTGTTTGCACTTCGCTTAAATCGACTTGCTCAAGTGCTGGTTTACCCGCTTTTGCTGCAAGTTCGGCTTTTTTCATAGGGCCAAAAAGTGGGATCACCCCTAAAATAACCAATGGCACCATAAACACGGCAACCCAGGCATACAGCATGTAGGGGATCGCGTCGATGTAAACGCTAATGCCTTGTCCTTCTGCGGCAACACCGTTATCAACTAGTAAGCCACCAAAAAACACCGCCCAAGTAGACAGAGGTACCAGCACACAAATAGGTGCGGCGGTTGAATCAACCACATAGGCCAGCATTTCGCGGGAGATTTTAAATTTATCCGTAACGCGGCGCATAGTTTCGCCTACAGTTAAAGCGTTTAGGTAGTCATCAATAAAGATCACCACGCCCAACAAATAGGTCATAAGCAGTGACGACTTGGCGCCTTTGGCAAGTTTGAGTGCGCTGCGACCAAACGCCAGTGCGCCACCAGTTCGCACCAATAGCGCAATAAGTGCACCAAAGCTACCGCATACTAAAATTAGCCAACCTATGGTTTCGTCGGCCATCACTTTTAATGATGCCTCGGCAAAATTACTTAAAATGGTCGTAAAATCAAGCAGGGCTAAGCCTACTAACGCACCTAACACAAGGGCTAAAATAGGACGGCGAAGTACTACAGCAAGAATCAGTACAACAATGGGTGGAATTAAGCTGATAACGCTCGGCTCGGTCATTCAAATGGTTCCAATATTATGGTTACCTTTAAAGGTGTAAATCGCAGCAGTAGGCATGCGGATATCTGCTTAATATTGGGTTGACCAGCGCTTAGTATGGCCCTTCTTGAAACATCAGGGCGAAAATAAACAGGATTGTGTTTTGCGTCAATTTAAAATTTTTGTCTTATCAAAAAATAGTTTTAATCAATGGGTTTAATTATTAAATTTCAATAGGTTATTAACCATTAATTGTGAGTATGCAAAATGTGCTGCTACGGAAGTTTTATTTTTCACTTAACAAAAACAGTGTAATTTAAACACCTTAACGCAAACTCAGTTACTTTAATTTATTTGAATAGCATAATGCGCTAACACTTTGGCTCTTCTTCATTACAACAGGGACTGTAACAATGACAAAAACGTTTTTTAATACTGAGCTTGCGCTTATTCAAGCGCCGATGGCGGGAGTACAAAATGCCAAATTGGCGGTTGCGGTTTGCAATGCAGGAGGGCTTGGGTCGTTGCCATGCGCCATGTTGACAAAAGAGCAGATTATTAGCGAATTAAACTACCTAACCAGCCATACAGATAAGCCCTACAACTTGAACTTTTTTTGCCACACCACGCCAAGTTATAGCAAGCAACAGCAAATGGATTGGCATCAATTACTTTTACCCTATTTTGCCGAGTTTAATATTGATGCATCAGGGTTTTCAACTAGTGCATCGCGCACGCCAATTGATCAAAGTGTATTGGAGATTATCGCGCCATATAAACCGCCAATAGTGAGCTTTCATTTTGGCTTGCCAGCCAAGGAGATTGTGTCGCAAATTAAAAACTGGGGTGGGCAAGTATGGTCATCGGCGACTACGTTTGAAGAAGCGTGTTTTTTAAAAGAAAACGGTGTTGATGCCATTATTGCACAGGGCATTGAAGCCGGTGGTCACCGCGGCCATTTTTTATCGACTAACATCATGCAGCAGCCAACAACCAAGCAATTGGTAAAACAATGTGTCACTTTAGACGTGCCAATTATTGCCGCTGGTGGTATTAGTAAACCTGAAGACGTTACGGCATTTCAGCAGCTAGGTGCTGGTGCGGTACAAATTGGTAGTGCCTATTTATTAAGTAATGAAGCCACAACAAGTGAGCTCCATCGCGCGGCACTAAAAAAGCCGCACCAAACAGTGCTGACGACTATATTTTCTGGTCGCCCTGCGCGCGGAATAGTCAACCGTGCGATAACTGAGCTTGGCAGCATGCCGTCACATGTGCCGCCATTTCCGTTTGCGTCAATTGCGATGACGGCGCTCCGTGCCCGTGCAGAAGCCGCTGGAAAAAGTGATTTTTCGCCACTTTGGTGTGGTCAGCATTTTGTGGTGCGTGATGGCGTAAATGCAAGTGAGATTACTCAATTATTAATGCGAGGTTGGCACAATTGAATACGCCAAAAATCCTTGAGCTAGGTGATAGTTACCAACAACTTGCAAGCTTATTTGAGCAAAAATTAGCGGGGCAATTTGATATTAAAACCTATGCCAAAGGCGAGGTGCTATTACAACAAGGCGAAACGCAACAGGCGGGGTTTTTAATTTTGTCGGGGGTGCTGGGGGCTTTGCATGCAAGTTTCGATGGCGGGCAAAAATGCAAAGAGTTTTATTTTAAAGATGAATTTGCACTTTTGTATGGCAATTGGCTAACGCACAGCCCTGCGCTTTATCAGCTCAAAGTAATACGTCAGGCTCGCGTAATTAAGGTGCCATTATCGTTAATGGAAAATGCAGATTGGCAGCCAATAAAACAACAGCTTATAACCCAACAGTTATTATTTAAAGAAGCCAAAGAGGCCTTTTTATTGCTCAATACGCCCGGACAACGCTATCAATATTTGCTAGACAATAAACCTCATTGGTTAGAAACGCTCAGTTTGAACGAAGTGGCAATGTACTTAGGAGTGTCGGCAATATCATTGTCGCGCATTCGTCGTCGTTTAAATTTAACCAAATCATTTTAGCGGCAATTAACTTAAGTTAAGGTTTTTACATTCGCGCCTGATTAGACTGCCCCTTTTTACAGGAGCCGTTATGTTTATTGTGTCGCAGTGTTTGGTAGCAATCGCTACTTTACTTGATTTAGCCTCGTTTCAATTTAAATCGCGCAGTGCGATTTTAGCCTGCTTATTTACTTCGGTATTGTTTACCGCAGTGCATTTTTTCTTGCTCGATAAAATAAGTGCTGCATGTTTAATGCTGCTGGCAGCATTACGTTATGGCTATTGTATTTTTGCGCGAGATCCACGTGTAATGCTTGGCTTTATGGCGATGAGTATTGCTGCGGTTTATATTACTTGGCATAGCTGGATAAGCCTAATTGCGCTGCTTGCGGCTTTACTGCAAACCTATGCGTCGTTTCAAGCAAATGATTTTACTTTGCGTTGTTTTATGATTGTTGGCACCTTATGTTGGATTTCGCACAATGTCTTGGTGTTTTCGCCAGTAGCTGTACTAATGGAAAGTGTTTTCTTAATGAGTAACCTTATTGGCTTGTGGCGTTTTTATGCCAAAAAGCGATTATCTGCTAGCGCGTAGTTAAGTTGAGGGGATTCGCGTCTAAGCTCAGGTTTATTGACTGCAAATCCAACGATGTGTTTAAAAATAAGGCATACAGCGTAGAGTTTAGCTTGGTTACGTTGAATTTAGTGTGAATATCGGTAAAGTCAGCCTCCACTAAAATTTTGGAGCTGAACTTACCATGAGCACTGCCTTTTCTCGCCGCTTTCTTTCGTTAATTGATCAAATCACAGAAGGCAACAAAAAGCGTTTTGCTGAAGTAACCGGGCGTTCGGCTTCAACTATTTATCGTTTGTGTCGTGGTGGCAGCCGCCCGTCGCTTGCTTATTTAGAACAATTAAGTGAGCAATTTAGCATTGATTTAAATTGGCTAATTACAGGCCAGCGCGCTATTGACGACGTTGCCAATAACACTAAACCCGATATGGTACTTGCACCTAAGTTTGATGTAGAAGCCAGTGCGGGCTTTGGCCAAGTTGGCGCAGGGGAAGAAATTTCTGACCATTTTGGTTTTTCGAAACAGTGGTTATCATCGCAATTAGGTGTGCATTCAGAGCAGTTGGCGTTTGTTTCTGTACGCGGAGACAGCATGCAACCAACCCTAGAACACGGTGATATGATTTTAGTGGATATGTCGCAAAAACAAGCGAATAAAGAAGATATTTATTTAGTACACACCGAAGATGGTTTGCTAACTAAACGCTTAAAACCATTTAGTGGCGGCGTAAAAGTAATAAGTGACAATCCAGAATACCCAAGCTTTGAAATCACCCATGCCACGGGTGAACAAGCACGTATTGTTGGTCAAGTTGTGTGGTTTGGTCGCGATATTTAATTTAACCTTTAGTCGTGTGCTAAGATTTGCTCACGGCTTAATTGCATGTGGTGCCAAAAACGCGCCACATCGTCTTTATTCTTGTTATAAAAATCCCGATTAAACGGCACGTACCAATAGGTGCGTTTTAACACTCCCTGACTGCTGATAACAATGCCTTGTTTGTTGAGTGCTTCAACACGTTTTAACCCTGCGCGTTTTTCAACTACATAACCGTCAAGCCTGCCATTAGCGACTTGGTTGATGCCCAAATCTAAATCATAGTTATCGTTAGCGGCAACGTTATGCTGTTTTAAAAATTGATGTAATACATAGCCTGCGGGTGCTTGTAAGCCAAATTCTTGTATGCGTTTGTAATAATTAAAATTAAACTGACCTTGTTCGTTAAACAGTTTGCCGTTCGATTCGGCACGATGTAGCGGCGAGCCTTTTTTATACAAAATTACATAATCTACTTTATTTAAGTAGTGCTGCTCATTTGTTGGATATGCAAATTGCTCTGTGCGTTTAGGCGTTCTAAGCATTACAAACAAGCCATCATATGTACCATTTTTAACGCCTTGCTTGCAGCGTTTCCATGGACGAGCAACAAAAGCAATCGGTGTATTAGCGTGTTTTGCTGCCCCCGATAACACGTCAATTACAAGCCCTTCAGGCTGAGTGTTTTGCACGGAATTAGTCAGATAAGGCGGGTACTCTTTATCTTCATGACAAAGTCGCCAAGGCTTAGCATTAATACTAAAGCTAACTACAAGCAAAAATGTGAGTAAGGCGTTTAAAAGCATAGTATTTCTTTGTCGTTGAGTAGTGGTAATTATATGTGACTTGCCTGAAATTGCTATGCAAAAAAGCAGCTTACAAAACGCATTTTGGTCAACATTTGGTTAACTGTGTAAAACATAGCTAAGCAATATGTTTTGCGTTGCTAACATCAATCATGTGTGACAATGCCTATCGAATTTAGTTTAGTTACTTAGCCGCAGAAACAAGTAGCAATTTGGCATCTTTACCATCGGTTAAAATGGCGATATTACCGCTATTGCTAACAAATACGTCGCGCAAGCGGCCGGTTATTTCGGGGAATACAGCGGTTTGTTTAAAGCGATTATTGTTAATATCAACTGCGTACAGTTTTCTATCAACGAGCGTGGTAATAAATAGGTGCTTTTGCAGTGATGGGAACGCGCTATCTCGTGTGCCATAGTAAGCCATGCCAGAAGGGGCGATAGAGGGTGTCCAATTAATGCTTGGTTGTTTCATACCCTTGTATTGAGTAAACGGCGAAATTCGCGCTTGTGAATAGTCTTTACCGTAGGTGATCACCGGCCAACCGTAATTTTCTCCAGCGCTTAAAAAATTTAGCTCATCGCCGCCAGCAGGGCCATGTTCATGACTTACAATGCGTTTTGCATCGTAATCGTACACAAGCCCTTGTGCATTGCGATGGCCAAGAGAAAAAACCGCATGAGCGTTTGGGTTTGTGTGATCTTTAAATGGGTTGTCGTTAGGTATGCTGCCATCTAGGTTTATGCGTAGCATTTTTCCTAATTGACTCGTTACAACTTGTGCTTGTTCACGATAATCAAAGCCGTCGCCACTTGAAAACAGCAAGGTATTGTCAGGCAGTATTAGTGCGCGACCAGCATAATGTTGAGGTGTGCCTTTATCGGTAGCCACCGTATACACAATTTGAGGTTTTGAAAATTCTGTGCCATTAAACTGTGCTTTTGCGATGACTAAGCGGTTAGCGCCTAAGTTGCCTTGAGCGTAGGTAAAATAAACGGTGTTTGATTGCACATAATCAGGTGCAAGCAGTATATCAAGTAAGCCGCCTTGCCCTGCAAGGTACAGGCCTTCAAAGTTAACGTTTAGCCGTTTTTGGCTGTTGCCTTTTACCATTACTACATGGCCGTCTCGTTCAGTAATTAGCCAAGTTCCATCGGATAACTCCACCATGCTCCAAGGCGCGTTTAATCCGGTTGCAAGGGTATGTATGTTGTAAGTTTCTAACGGTAAGGTGGTGTCGCTTGCAATGGCGTTTTTTGAAACACCTACAGATGTGACAAAACTAAAGGCGATATAAAGCAACCATTGTTTACAACTTAAGTGTTTGCTAGTGTGAGGGAATATACCTTTGTTGAGTTGCGCTAACCTTGTTATTTTTAACACGTTTATTACCTTCGTTTTTAGTTGCATGGCTGCTGAGCTTTACCATAGCTAGCTTGTTCCATAGCCAATATGTTGTCAATCAGTTAGTAAATGTTGGGGTGGTGGTACCATTAGGTGATCGTCTTAATGTAATGGCGCAAGATTGGCTTGGCATGATCACAACCTATGGCGTGATCATCGCAGTTGCATTAGCAATCGCGTTTACGGTTGCAAATTGGCTTAGCAAAAAATACGCTATTTCGCGCGATGTATGGTTTATCTTTGCAGGTATTGCAGCGCTTGCAACTGTGTTAATCGCGTTTGAACTTATTATGAAAATTAACGTGATTGCGGGCGCAAGAGGCTGGGGATTTTATACCCAATTACTCGCTGGTGCCGCAGGTGGTTTTGTGTTTTCAAAAGTAAGTGCTGCGCTAACACGTAAATAACAAGCTGTTAGCTTTAAAGTAAGCTTATTTAGTACAGCTTATTATCTCCTAGCGACACTTCCATTTCATTACTACCTTTAACTGGGCCGCCAATCATTTCATCGTAGGCGCTGCTTTGACGTACCACCTGTTTTTTAGCTTTGACATTCTGAAAACGCTGTTGTAATGCTAATAAATTATGGTGTTTTATGCGTTCACCTCGCTCGTCAGTAATCATGTATTCCTGCCCTTCAACCACGGCACTTACGTTGTAAAGCGCTAAATCAAGGCTATTAAAAACAAGTTTTTCAACTTCAAAGTACTTTTCTAATTTGCTCAGTTTCATTGTTGTATTCTTATTTAAATCATAACTTTATTTATTACGTAAACTATTTCAAATTAGATTAACTAGTAGCGTTAATTTTTATGTGTTAAACAAGCTAATAGTTTGTTCTATTTACATATTTATTAAAGCCAATAAAATAGGCAAGGCAACAACGGAATCGCCGTTAATTAGAGAAAAACATCACGTGCTTATTTCGAGCAATTTAGTATTGATTTAAATTGGCTTATTACAGGTCAGCGCGTTATCGTTTCGTTAGGTGTGCGTGGTATTTGATATTTATTTGTAAAACGGGCATTAACGCCCGTTTTTTCAAGCAAGCGCAAGCGATTAATAGGTGGCCGTTACTCTAAGGAGCGAGTAGTTAGTGAAGTCAGTGGTTGCTGCTGCTAGGTTAGAGCGTTTTTGTCGCGCAGTTTGTGCGCGCCTAAATTCACTATAGTTGCCATTAAACTGAAATGCGTACATTCGCAGGTTCAGTCTGAACTGATTAGCCTGCAGAGCGTCAATTGCAAAGGTATCGTTAAATTTAAAGTCTGGGATTTGTGCTTTGACAGGTCCTACAATCTGCCAATATACCTCGCCATAATTAGACTCTGGCAGGTATAGTGAAAAATCGACCTGATCAAGCTGCTCTGACACCGAACTAAAATCGTAATCTGCCAAACCGTTTTCATTATTTAACGATTGAGAGAACGCTTGAAACGCATTGCTAAAATTCGCGTCTAAATCCAAAATCGTGAATTCTTCCAGCACACCGTTGTCGGGTACCAATTGGTTCGCTAATGTCAGAAATCTAACCTCAATCCCTGCCTGCGATTGTGATTGATAACGGTAAATTGACGCTATCGACTTTTCAGCGTGGTCGTTAAAACTATAAAGCGGTTCATCATCAAAGGTGTAATTGACAAAGCGTCCTCTGTTTACATTTTTGACAATACCCGACACTTGCTTGGTAAAATCGTCATAAAGATATGGAAACTCAATGAGTGTTGAACGACCTGAAAACATATCCTCGGTCACATCAACCTGTGATGTATTTCTAACATCAATTAATGCACTTCGAATATCGCCAGTTGAATCGTTTGCTAAAATTACATCAACCAGACCTAATTCTTGACAAACTTCGATGGGAAGACCTCCGTTGTCATAACCATTGCGCAAGATGCGATAATCATCATAGCTGGTGGATAAGTTATCAAAATTTAATGTGACATCTGTGCAGCTGCAGCCACTTGGTGCAGCTAGGTAGAACTTACCATAATCGATATCTTCAGCGTTGAGCATTGTGATAATATCAAGTTCTGAATTTGCGTTAGCGCTCATGATACTAAAATGTTGAGCATTTTCTGGTAAAGCGGTTTTTAAAATGCCTTGATTATCGGTTTTATGGTGAGCGATAACATCGCCATTGCTGTTATGAAAGAGTACTTGAGCGTTACTGTATACTTCTTCTTGAAGGCAGCTGGTGTAAGTTTGCAGCTGAAAACTTTCGCTTTTTTCTGCATCATCAGAACTGCCACAGCCAACTAGTACCGTACTCGTTAGCGCGGCTAAAAGCGTTATTTTTTTCATCTTAGTATATCCCTATAATAATTATACAATAAGTATTATAATATTTATTTGTTATATATTTCAATTGGTTGTGCTATTACGTGGATTTCAGATTATTTTCGTAAATTAGCATTATGGATGATGTTGTTTACTTAAATTTGGGAACGAATAAAATAGGCAACAACGGAATGGCCGTTAATCAAAACAACCATCGCTAGAACAAATGGATTTAATATGCGCTCAATTGCAAAGCACTCGCTCGACCTTGATTTAACCGACAAAGATTGGTTTAGATACGCTTCCTTTCAGGGTAAATCATCGCTACAAGCAGATTCAGTAACGCGACTTCAGTCTTTGCCTGCATTAGCTGTGTTATCAGGTTGGGCTGAAGTGTTTTTTGCCCTTTTGGTAATGGCGATTGCGCTATCAAGTTTGTATTTAGTAGAACATTATCCACGCGGCATCGCTTTTTTACTTTGTTTTGGCAGCTTTTTAACGGTATTCATAATTAAGCGCTTAGTGACAATTAAAAAGTATGGTTTTGGCAGTAAAAAAGTAATGACCATTAGCCAAAATCACATCGAAATTGAAGAACTTGCTAAAAAGGTCAAAAAAGGTGGCAGTGAGTTAGTTAATAAAAGCGATATAAGCGAAGTGGTTTTTAACTACACCTATATTCGCAAAAACAAGCACCGAGTCGGTGGCGTTGCCAATAAAACACGTGCTGTTTTGCATACTTGTGATATTCATTTAAACGACGGTAAAACCATCTCCCTCGACGCTATGCGTGTTGGGTTATTTAACGTTTTGTACTTATTAGTATTTCATCAGTACCCATTGAAATTTAGAAACACCTCAGCCGGTGGTATCGGCACCATGTCGATTATTTTACTGCGATTATTCGCACTCGGCGCAATTGGCAATGCGTTAATTTTGTTGGGTAATAAGTTGTTTTAACTTATTAATATTTCACATTGATTTACATTTACTACAATGAATATAGATATTTTGATTGCAGGGTATTTACATTCAAAATAAAGTCGCGGGCGATAATTATAATAAAACTCGCTTAAGGAAAAAGAGTGAACTTAAAACACCTATTTTGCGTTGCAATCATCTTCTTTTTGGTTGGTTGTCAAAGTACACAGAAAGACCAAAACGCCCAATTTCTCTCAAACTCACATGGTTATTTAGTTGTAAATTTGCCACGTTTTCATCCCAATGTGGAAGTTACAAATATAGCTACTAAAAAGAAGTACACTCTCACCACGCGTATCAATAACACTTCAGGTTTATGGCTACCTGAGGGTGAATATGCTATTAGCAAAATGGGTATGCAGTCCAAGATAAAAGGGTTTCCAACAATTAACGTAAAAACAGGTACGTTAACTGATATGGGTTCTTTGATTTACTTTGATTTAGGGGACGATCAAGAAATTTGGATTCCAAAGCGTTTAGGTAACGAAGAACAATTAATAGCCCCACATATTGCAAAATATTCTCCTTACTTGTCGAACCAAAATAGTATTGTTTGGCAACCAAAAAAAATGCCTTTACCTAGCAAAAGTGTAATGACAAGTTCAGGACAAGGCTTAGTGGTTGATCTTATAAGTGTTTATGTACACAGTGTTCAAGAAGGTGCGTTAAAGATAGGTTTGTCAGATGAATTGGATGCTGATCAATTTTATAATTTAGCAATCAAAGCGTTACCACCAATACAGTCGCAAATTCCGGCAAGTGATAATAATCAAAACTTATATTATGGTGCCGAGCTGGGTGTAATCAAAAAGCGTGATGCAAAAGGGCAATGGGACATTATTCAAACAAATCAAGTGAGCGATATTCATATTGTTCGAACGCTTTCAAATGGAAAGCTATTAGCGGCAAATGAAGCGCAGCAAATAATTGTTGAAGCGCCAGAACAATGGCAAGTGGTAAGCCAGTTTGAAAACAATGAAAAAATTCAAGATATCGATATTTTAGGCGACAAAGTTTATGTAATCACAGCTGATTATGAAGATGTAAACTATATCCCATTCGGTGGTAATAACTATACATTAAAAGTTTATGAGTTTGACGCTGGCAATTTCGCATCCAAAAAAGAAATTTATTCTAATTTTAGAAAATGGGGTGCAAGAGCACACGGCAAAATTTCAAACAATAAATACTATATTGGCTTATCGCCAGAGCTACTCGATGTTATCGACTTGAATACGCATCAGTTAGAAAATTTAAACGTGCCTCAAAAATTCACAAATTTTAATGTGTTAGGTGAAGTAATTACGCTATACAACCAACAAGGTGCATTTTCTGATTTATTTGTTTCAAAAAATTTAGGGCAAACATGGCAAGAACTTAGCACACCACCATACACCATTGGCAGTATTTTGTTCGAATCACCAACTAATGGAACAGCATACCGCATTGCTGCTAATTTAGCTGATGTGAGCTTTTTCTTGCAAAAATATGATGCGCAAAAGAACAAATGGCATAACTTTTCTGAAGCGCCACGTGAGTGTAAATTTATATTACACGATGCAGAATATTTCCCTCGTTTTTGTGTGACTAAATCAGATGAAATTATGTCATTCCAGAATAAGCAATGGGTAAAAGAATCCAGCTTTCTTTAACCCACTATTTTCCAAATAAAGTACCCTTGCTGAAAATGAGTAAGGGTACTGCCTTTTTTAGGGAAGTATTGTATTTGCTGCCTCTTAATCTATTGTTTCTATTAATAATCCGTTAGAGTGGTAACAGTTATTTTTAGCCAAAGTAATTAATTATGGAAAATGCTGTTGAACAAGCAATTGAAAATATTCGCTTAAAGTCAAAAGGGGGGTTGAGCGTTGTTGACTGCCCCGTGACGATTAATTTTCACCCAGATCGTTTTACTAATCGAAATGAACCGCTGTTGCTCGCAATGCAAAAAGCAGGTCACTTACAATCGCAATTTGAAACAGGCACCAGTAATGGCGGTTTAACAGCGTATGCTGGCGGAGAACGCTGGCTTTGGGAGCAGCGCGTATTTGATGGCGCATACGATAACGCTGCAAACACATTAAGGCCAAAGTATGGCGCGCTTAACTTTCGCAAGTATGAATTTGGTGCATCACCGCGTTTTGGCTCTGCGTATTTTCAGTTAAAACCACATATACTCACCCGCACTACTTTCTGTTATCCAGATAGTTATTTTGAACCTGAAGACTTTGCCGTATTTAGTCATGTTCAATCACTAATAGATAAAGCAACAGTAGCAAGTGAAGACTTACTTGATGACTACATTGAAGCGCATATTCATGGTGAAATTTCGCTACAAGACGATGTTGAATGTGTGGTACTCGATCCTATCTTTCGCGGTACTGAAATTGAGCTGCAAGCAAACGCATTATATGTGCCTGTAAAGTGGCACCAAGGTTTTTCGCTTAGTATAGAGGCGATGCAGCAATACCCAGATTATCGCGGCTTGCAGTTTATTGAATTGGCAAAACGGCTTGCTATAAACGGCAAAATTAATGCAAAAATAGTGGGCGAAGCAGTAACAAAACTTGGTTATGATGAACAAGATATCAAAAAAATATGGCACTATTTAGCAAGGTTTGGTTATCCGTCGTGATGTTTTAATTAAATACTTTTGACTCATTTTTATAAATTACTTTAGCTCGCTAAAACTAGAACAAAAACCAGGGAAGTGAAAATGAAAAGCGTAATTTCGATTATCTTAATGCTTTTGTTGCAAGCATCAGTATATGCTTCGGAAATCATCGAGTTAGGTATTGCGACATCTATAAAATCTGAGGTGATGAATGAAAATAGACCTTACATGGTTTATTTGCCGCCTTCGTATGAAAAAAACAGTAATACTTATCCGGTTATTTATCTTTTAGATGGTGATATTCATAGGTTTAAAGGTTTTGTTGGAGTACTTGAATCGCTAAGTAGCCAAACGTTAGACAATCAAGTCAAAGAAGCCATCGTAGTTGCAATACCTAATACAAATCGCTCACGAGACCTTACACCTTCTACTTTAAAGAAGTGGACGTTCAAAGGCCGCGTTTTAGATGCGTTTGAACAAACTGGTAATGCGATTAACTTTACTACTTTTCTTAAAACAGAGTTTATCCCGCATATTGAAAAAACATATCGAGCGTCTGAAAAACGTGTGTTAGTGGGAGAGTCATTTGGTGGTTTATTTGCATCTAATGTGATTGTATTTACGCCAACTATGTTTAGCGATTATTTAATTATTGACCCTACCGCGCTTTGGGATAACGACTATTTAAATAGAGCTTATTTAGCTAATCCTAAAAGTACAAAGCTTGATATCAATGTGTTTTTTGCTTTTGCAAATAATAGCCACCTTGGTGATATAGGCTTAACAAATTATGCGTGGGGTTCAGCCTTTGCCACTTCAATAATTAAGCATTCAAATGGTATTGCTAAGCAGCAGTATTTTGAAAGCGAAACCCATGGCACTGTTGCTTTGCTGGCTTGGTACAATGGCCTTAAAACGCTTTTACCATCAGAAAAAAATGAGCATTAGATAAGTATCATATTAAAAGCTTGTTACAAAGTAAGGAAGAACAAAAGCTGGAGTAAGTTGACATAACTTACAACACGTCTTAGCATGCGGTTAAGGTTTTAGAGACGCCTTCTCCGCTAAAGACGATGTCACTCTCATCAAAATACATTCAAACATTCGAAACAAATAAGTTTGGTAATCGCGGAACACCAAAAGAACTTAGGAGTTTTGATTTGTTATGAATCTGCAATCTTACCCCCGTAATTTTGGGTTGTTATCTGCCAAGTTACATGAATCTTTTCGAGCAGCACTGCCGTTAGCGGTATTACTATTTTATATTTATTCCTTTAATTACTTTGGCTTTGTGGCGTTTTTAGAATTGCCATTTGTCACTTTATTTTCAATATTAAGTGATTATGGCCTTACATTTTTAGTGTTTTTAACGGCTGTTTTAGGCGCGATGACGATTTGCCAAATGGCGCAAGCTCGCAAGGAGGTGCTTTAATGGAATATGCATTAAAACACGCCAAATCATTAGCGAAAACGCTGCTAAAAGAGGCAAAAAGTGGTAACACAAATGTATTAAAACGGCTAAAAAAGTATTACAGGTTAGATGAAAATCACCCGACAGAGTTAAAGCTAAAAATGTGTCAGCACCTAGTTGCGAAAGACGCGGGGCTATTTGATTGGCAACAGCTGCATCAGTTGTTATCGGCAGAAATCGCTGATAATACTGGGCAAACTAATTTTGGTAGTGTGTTGCATTCAAGTGCATGCGACCGTTTTTTAAATAAATGGTTTGCAAGTTACCAAGAGGCGCAGCAGGCATTAACGAAACACAGTTATTTAGTGCCGTTTAAGCATCAATTTATGGTGGTAAAAGGTCATTATTTCGCTGAAATAGGTATTAGCAATATGCCAGAACTTAGAGAATTTAATAATGACTTGGTAAAAGCGTATCCAAGTGAAACATGGGATAAACTGGTAGCGCAGGTATTTGCCGCTAAGCGCTCAAAGTTGAAGCAAACAGCTAACCAAACTTAGTTTGTTAACTGCCAGCACTGAAATTAAGTGAGAGACATAAAACACTCATGTGTAATTTGCATGAGTGTTTTTTATGGTATTTTTAGCTGTTGATTATGAATTCCCTATAATCAAACAAGGTACCTTTTCAAAACGCATACCTTATTGTTTATTAATTACTTTTTAACGCTGTTACCTTATGCGCTTTTGCTGCAGCGCGAAAACCCAAAACTAACAATGTTGCGTGTAACTGCCCATACTCATTTTACCGTTCGTGATAACGATAAGGCTTGCCCGAGTCTGTAAGCCTTTTTTATGGTTTTGCTAAACCAATACTACTGATAAGGCCCTTATTAAAAACAGCGTTTGACAACGCTGTCAAAAAGTACCAGTATTCGGTACGTTAATTTATTGTTAACGTTTCCAAGAATAACTAATCTCAGGCTCAGATAACAAATAGTGAAAGTACATAAGTTTGAAATAGATAAAGTCGTTTTAATGCGCTTGCGACAAGTGTTTTCAAAGTTCAAGGTATAGCCCTTGAAACAATAGCGCGCATTAAGAGTGAATTTATTGCCAACACCTTTTACGGTTAAGCCAGTAAAAGTAACCGTTAGAAGCACATTCGTTATCTCCACTTGAGGTTAACCAATAAGGGCAGAAAAATGAAAAGAACACAGTTAGCGTTGGCGCTAAATTTAGCGCTGTTAACGCCACTTGCGACGCACGCACTTAATGTGCAACCCGACCCACAAAACCCCAATGGTTATGTGCTATTAAAAAGCGAAGTAGCGACTGCGGCACAAACTAAAACCGCAAATCCAATGTACGCAATTTGGTCAGATGCGCTGCGCACCGCTGATAACACGTTAGTTGAGGCGATTGTGCCAAATGCCGCTAGCAACCCCGCCAATGTAAAGCGTGCAGAGCGGGTTTTTGGTCAAGCGCAATGGGACTTTTTAACTCAAATGGCTGCACCTGAGTATACCTACACGCGTTTTTTACGCGCAATTGGTAAGTTCCCAGCGTTTTGTGGTGATTATAGCGATGAACGTGATGCCGATGCGATTTGTCAACGATCAATCGTTACCGCATTTGCCCACTTTGCCCAAGAAACGGGCGGCCATATTGCAAAAGATAATACCTCAGATAACCCGCAAGGCTTGGAAGAATGGCAACAAGCGCTTGTACACGTAAGAGAAATGGGCTGGTCTGAGGGGCAACCTGGTTACACCACGGGCTGTGGTCAAAATGACTGGCAAAATCGCCGCTGGCCATGTGCACCAAATCAAGGGTATTTTGGTCGCGGGGCAAAACAGCTGTCGTATCATTTTAACTATGGCGCTTTCTCTGAAGCAATGTTTGATGGTGATGCCACGGTATTGTTAAATAACCCAGCACTGGTTGCAGACTCATGGTTAAACTTAGCCTCGGCGATTTGGTTTTTCTTAACGCCACAAGCACCCAAACCGGCAATGTTACATGTGATAGATCGCACATGGACGCCGTCAGAGCGCGAAACATCTGCAGGGATCGGGTACGGTTTTGGCACTACCATCAATATTATTAATGGTGGCATTGAATGTGGTGCACAAAATAAAAATAAAGGCCAGCCGGTAAATCGTATTCGCTACTGGGAAGGGCTTTCAGCGCATTATCAAATACCGATTGAAATGGATGAAGAAAATACGTGTTGGCAACAAACCCCGTATGGCAGCTTAAATTTAGAAGGCGCAACCGACGTGCTTTACACTAACTGGGAAGGCGACTGGGCGTATTACGCAGATAGACCCGGTGGTTATGCATTTGAGTGTAAATTAGTGGCATATCAAACGGCGTATTCGGCGTTGGTACCGGGCGATTATGAAAAATGCGTTACTAATTTCTATGCCTCACACGCAAATTGGCCTGAAGTAAGGTTAGTTGATACCTTGCCCGATCCCGTCGAACCGCCATCAACAGGCAACGCTTGGTCTGCGGATAAGGTTTATGTGCAAGGCGATAAAGTGGTGTATCAAAACGCTGAATACCAAGCAAAATGGTGGACACAAGGTGATATACCAAACGCGGGTGGTCCATGGCAATTAATTGGAGAGGTAACTCCGCCAACAGAGCCACCTAGCGAACCGCCTGCTGAGCCGCCAGTCGAGCCACCAACAACGGTTGCACAGTGGCAATCAACAGCAGTTTATGTTGGCGGCGATAAAGCGGTGTTTGAAGGCAAAACCTACATGGCAAAATGGTGGAATCAGGGCGAACAACCAAATACCAGTAATGCATGGCAGTAATTAAACCGGCTTGTAAGCAATTAGCCGATTTAAATTAACCACAAATGAAAAAGCGCACATACATGAGTGCGCTTTTTTTGTTCACATGGCGAAGGGGTAATTAATTTGGCTTTGATGCGTCAGAAGGAGCGATGATCACTGCGTTTTTTACGACACAAGCAGAGCGCTTTTCTCCACAAGTGTATATTTCAAATGCCGATGGCTTGGTTATCGATAGCTATGTTATGAAGCCCTTTTCAAAAGATGGCACTTATGTTGTTCACTTTCAATTGTTTAAAGCGGGTCGTTATCAGCTAAGCGTAATGGATAACAACTATGCGGGTGGCGATGATTTAAGCTATAAAATTACCGTATTCCACGACACGGATGTCGATGCCTTTGACGACCGAAAAGAGCGCAGGCTATTGAGCGATGTAAATAAAAACGACCAAGATAACGATGGCATTATTGATGGCTTAGAGTATTTGTTAGCGCGCTCAGTAAAGCTGCTTGATGCTGATAATGATGGCCAATTTAACTGGCAAGATGACGACTCAGACGGCGACGGCACTGCCGACAAGCAAGAAGGTAAACAAGATAAAAATAATAACGGCCAACCAGACTTTTTAGAGAAAAATTAACACCAATTCGCAATAACACCTAACTGTTTCAAGGGATTGATATGGAATATCTGCTCAGACAGTTTAGGCTAATAGGTTTAAATGTCCCTGACAAACCAATATGAGCGTTTAAGAGGCGGTAAGTAGACTCCTTAGTTTTTATTACATTGTTTCAAATCAGGCTTATTTCTACCTTAGAACACGTTAAAAAATTTTGCTTAATATATAAACGATAGAAAAGGCTTAAAAAAATAAAATGCTGCTAATATTAAGTTAACCAGTTTGATCCTAACTTATTATAGGGAACTATATGTTTTGGAACAAAAAAGAAAAAGCCAAACAAACTAACATTACGCCAACTTACCAACATGACTTTAATGTTATGACGTCAATTAAACGAGTGTTTGCCTATATTGAGTTTACCCCGCAAGGTAAGATCATTACTGCTAACGAGCTATTTTTATCTACTCTTGGCTACGAGCTGAGCGAAGTTGTTGACCAGCACCACCGTATGTTTTGTTCACCTAACGAAGTCAGCTCAAACGAGTATCGAGAATTCTGGGATAAATTAGCACGAGGCGAATCATCTTCAAATAGATTCGAGCGCATAAAAAAAGATGGCAGTTCAGTATGGATTGAAGCTTCTTATACTCCCGTTTTAGATGGACAAGGTAAAGTTACAAGTGTAGTTAAGTTAGCGACTGATATTACAGAGCTACAAAAAGCGGAAATGAAAAAAGCAGGGTTATTAGAAGCGATAGAGAGAGCGATGGCAGGGATCTCTTTTGATGTAAACGGCCACATACTAGAAGTAACAGAGGCTTTTTTAAATGTTGTTGGATATCGCGAGCAAGACATAATTGGTAAACACCATCAAATATTTTGTCCCAAATCAATTAGCTCATCGCCAGAATACAAGCAGTTTTGGAACGAGTTAAGAGAAGGTAAAATTCAACGTGGGTTGTACGAGCGTGTAGATTCTAATGGAAACACCCTTTGGTTAGAAGGCGCTTATCACCCAATATTCAATAGGGATGGTAGTGTCAACAGGGTTGTTAAATTTGTGTCAGATGTAACCCAACAAACTCAAAGTATTAAAGATACAATTGAAGCAGTTCAATCAACATCTACAGAAACTGAACAAGTTAGCGCCGAAGCGACGCAAATGTTACAGCAAACCGTTGTTACAATGGACGATATTTCTAACGATATCGATGTCGTCTTCATTGATATAAAAGAACTTAATAATGAGTCTGAAAAAATTAATGCGATTGTGAGCACTATATCCGCTATTGCAGAGCAAACCAATTTACTAGCACTTAACGCAGCGATTGAGGCGGCTCGTGCTGGAGAACAAGGAAGAGGTTTTGCGGTAGTAGCTGATGAAGTTCGCACTCTTGCTGCTAGAACATCTAACTCCACCTCAGAAATCGCCAATGTAGTAAAAAGTAATACAGAGTTAACCCTCCGTTTGAGTGATAACATCGAAGCAGCACAAGAAAAATCCAAAAAAGGTGTTCAACTTATTAGCAGTGTAGATGGCATATTTAAAGAAATAAACCAGGGAATGTCTGGAATAGTTGAAGTGGTCAAACGCTTGTAGCTGTAAGGTAATACTATTTGGTTGAAGCAAAAAATAACGTCGTCGCGTCGAGGACTTTTAGCTAACCTTTGTCGTAAATATGAGTTCGATTAAAGCCTATTATTTAGGCTTTATTGGCAATTTTAAACCGTAGCAGAATCACTCAAGTTAGTACTTAGCAGAAGCAGCCCTTTGAACTTAATCATGTACTCGGTAGCAATGAGCGAACAACGGCCGTTGAATTACTTACTCCATGCACATATCAAACTCTTCGTTTTTAGAAGTAAAAATTATGCGTATTTCATTTATTAATAATTATTCCCCCTTAATTTAATTAACAGGCAATTTGCCTGTTTTCTGCAACTTATAAAATGTTAATTTCCAAATAACTACCTGACTAGTAACAACTAATTATTAGTGTTATAAATTGCTTTAGAATGTAAACAGGCGATGTTGCGGTAGAAAAAGAGGCAACTTGCCTCTTAATAAACTGTTAGCATTCAGGGAAGTTTGTGAGAATAATTCTAGTTTTGGTGGCACTAACTCTCATTGGTTGCTCCCCAGTTTGGGAAGAACCGCCGTATGAAGTCTATTACATTGATGGTGCAAAAACGTTAGGCTATAGCATTGGTGAAGGTTCATATATTGGGCGTATTGATGAGCCTGTAAATATGAATGCTAATAAAAAGTACATATCAGTTTATGCTTGCCCATATAAAACGTGTTCTTTTTATTACATCGATAAAACCAAAGACCATAAGTTTGCTGAGCACGACGAATTTGTGTTTGGGCCATATACAAAAGAACAGTTTACAACGTTAGTTAAAAAGTTAGGTTTACCGAGTGTTAGCTCGGAGTAAGCTGAATGCTAACAAACGCTTTAACCAAGGGACGCAAAACAGCAGGCTTGCGCTCCTTCGTCGCTAATTTTAGCCTGCTATTTTGCGCCGGTTAAGCGAGGCGTTAGGTATAAAATCAAATTTTGTCACAATTAAAAGGAGTTAAAATTGAAAATTCAAAAACCTCATTTCGTAGAACTACCTAAAGGCTATTCAGTGGAAGTTGTCGGCCACAAAAAGAAAATATGGATTAAGCCAAGTGGTATTCACATGACCTATGATTCCTCAAGTGCTTATATACAATACGGCGGTGAAGATGCAGATAAATCATATGCAAAGATTGAAGTTCCGTCAGACCCTGATTTTTTAAGAAAATTATCTAGAAAAATAAATAAAATGGCTAAAGAAATCGAGGGTAAATAAATTTATACCTAACAAGTGCATTAATGAATGGACGTCAAAAACTTGGCTGACGCTCATTCTTCGCTATTATAGCCAAGCTTTATCCGCCCATTATGCGGGCGTTATGCGTCAGAGTAATATGGATGTAAGAATAATTATGGAACAAGACGATTTAGTAGAGCTAGTAGTTAAGTATTTCGAGAAAGTAGATGCGGGTGATCCTAGTTATCTGGATCTATTTTCAGAGGATGTTGATTTTTTCTTTCCTAAATTTGGACAGGCGAAAGGAAAGAATGCCTTAGTGGAGTTTGGTAATAGAATTGGTAGCTCATTGAACAGTATCTGGCACGACATAGACGGTTTTCAAATAACAACAGCTGGAAACAAGGTAATTGTTGAAGGACAGGAAGGAGGTGTAATGAGTGACGGTACTTCCTGGCCGGACAATAATGTATCCACTGGTCGTTTTTGTAGTGTATTTGAGTTTAGTGGAAAATTAATAAGTCGCATGTACGTGTATGTAGATCCTGATTTCCCGAGCAGAGATTTACAAAGAATTTCTGTGCTGTCAGAGGTAAAGTAACGCATAACAAACTGTTCAAGAGGGATTCGCAACGCGTGACATTTTTACCATGCGTTGAGTTCAGTGTTTAAGGTGGTGTGCGGCGGCTTCGGCATTGCGTTGCTCACCCCTTAACAGGGCGTTATATGGCACAAATATGGTTCGGTGTTTATTTTTCATCATAGTGTTCTTTTCAACTCAAATTGACGCAAATGAAATTTGTGATACTGAGTCTGGAAAATGTGGAAAAGTTGGTACTGGTGGAGCCTGGATGCTATCGATAATTGAAACATCTGTAATTCCTTGTGGTAACCCAACTGAAATTACAAACTGGTTAGCCGAGCATGACTGGTTACTTGATAGAGTTAAAGCTAAATCAACAGAATATGATCACTTATTAAAAATGCAAAAAAGGTTATTTTGGAATGCTGAGAATAAAGATAAAACTCAACATTGCTCAAAACTCATTACATTAATAAAAAATGGCAACCCGTTAAATTCAAATCTAAGGTAAGTGCCATATAACAAACGCATTAATGAATGGACGTCAAACGCTTGGCTGGCGCTCATTCTTCGCTAATTATAGGCAAGCATTATCCGCATTTTATGCGGGCTTTAGGGTTACATCGAGAATCATCATAATGAGCAAATTTAAGAGGTTTATTTCAATTGTCACATTAATTTGTGTCGCCGTTGTAAGCTCTCTTACGATAACCCTATGTGGCGGTACATTTACTCAGAATAATTTAGGAACTGGTGCATGTTCTTTTGCACAAAATAGCTTTAATGGTTTTGGGCGTTTTAACCAACTACATCTAGAGCTTGGATCTGTATTTATTATTGTTGTTTTAATCGCACTTTTGTTGTCTTGCCTGTGGGCAATTAATAAATTCATTTTCAAAAAGTAACCCTAACAAGTTACTTAAAAGGACGCTAAACGCTTGGCTTGTGTTCCTTCGTCGCTAATTTTAGCCAAGCATTTATGCGCCAATTAGTAAGGCGTTACGAATGACAGCTTGTGGCACATATGCAACTGTCAGAATTGATTTTATTATCTTATTCTAGGCAAATAGGCCAAGTGAAGGCTTAGTTAGACAATTGATTTTTATTGCTCTCAAATACAACACGTTACCAGGCGGGCTGACTTAATTCGCCGGAATAAAAACGGATAAACCTTTGCTTTAAACTCGGTTAATTTTTGTTATGAGTTTATGGCGCTTGGTAAATTTAGCTTTTGGCTTATCTCAGCGATGTGTTGTTCGATAATGGCTATGTTCTTTTTGCTAAACGACATAAGCGGTATTTTCTCGTTTACAGGTTCTTCGTGTTTAATATGGGTGAAATGTAATTCTTTAAGGCCAGTATCGGTTTCAACTACTTTTGCACTGCGTAAATCCGCATGATTTATTCTAATACGCTTTGATATAACACTCTTTTTCAGCTCAAAAGCGTCAGCGTAAAAATGCCATGCATTAAAACAGTAGCTAATCATGCACATGGCGATGAATATTAAGCCCCATACAGCAACCTCCATTTTAAGATAATAAATACCCAAGCCTATCAGTAAAGAGCCTAGCAGCATGGTGGGAATCTGTTTTACTATGCTAACTTTTATACTGTGTTGTGGCTTGTCCGTAAGCGTATTTGTCACCGTTACTATCCTTAGTTGGTTTTGTATAGGTTAGGGGTATCAACCTTGTGCGAGCCGCAGTAATTCCTTTAAAGCGACTTAATTTTGTTTATAGAGCTGGGCCAAACTATGCGTTGGCCCTTTCGCTGCCTGATTCTCTAAAGTTGAGCTGGCTTTGCTGCTGCAAGTTTGCTCTCTAAGCGTTGCAATTGCTCTGCGAGTGTATTTTGCGTCATTTCTAATTCAGCTATGCTGCCACCAATTTCAACTTGTTTGGCGTCGCGGCCTTGTGATTTAGACTTTATTTGGTCAAGTTCGGTATTCACTGCAGCTAATTGATTTTTAAGTGCTTTAGTTGCTTGCTGCTGCTCTTCAAGTACCGAAAGCTTTAATGTGAGTTCAGTATGGTTTTGCGACAGTGTTTTAAGCTCAGAGCTAACATTTGCTTGCGCTGTTTTTTGGTTTTTAGTGATGTCGCTAGCTTGATCTTTTAACTGTTTAATTTCAGATTGGTTGCGTCGCCACGCAGATGCCCAAAGCTTGTCCATTTGTGTCCAAAGTTCGTCGGTACGCTTACTAAGTGCGCTTACCTTGGCTTTAATGGCGCCTGCCGATTCACCCATTTCTTCGCCTGTTGCTGAAAGTGCGCTTTCTAATTCAGCAATGCGTTGATTTGATGCAGCAAGCTGAGCTTGGGTTGCAAGATTTTGTTGGTAAAGTGTGTATCCACCTGCTGCTAACGCAATGATGGAAATAGCACCCAGCCAGGTAAATACATTGGTACTTTTTTTAACGGCAGGTGTGTCAGGTACGTTTTGCGGCGCGCTTGGCGCTTGCTTACTCGATTGTGCAATCGGCTCTTTTGATTGCGCAACCTGACCTAGGTCGGGCGTACTACCAAATAGTTCAGGTTCAATTCGTTTATTCAACACGTACTCCTAATGTTGTTACTTATTTCTGGCGTTGAAGCAGCTTACTGCAAAATGCTGAAAGATGGAATTACTATACCTAAAATGTTCGGCATACTTAAGCTGGTGGCAATGGTTGTATTTGTTTGTTATTGCTAGATTGAGGCTTGAAAAACGTCTTTTAAAACCAGATTATGCAAATCATAAATTAGTTTATAAATTTACACTTAAATGGAATCAACAAATCCCTTTCTTTCTAAGTTAACAACCTTAGTTGAAAATAAGCTGTTCAATAACTTTTTAGTGGCGGTTATTTTATTTAATGCCGTTACGTTAGGTTTGGAAACCACACAATTTGGTAAGCAAAACGCAAACATACTGCACGCGTTAGATTTTATTATTTTAATCATATTCACCATAGAGCTGGCACTTAAACTGATTGTGTATCGGCTGCGCTTTTTTAAATCCGGCTGGAATTGGTTTGACTTCTTAATTGTGGCCATTTCGTGGGCGCCAACCAGTGGGGCGTTATCGGTACTGCGTGCGTTTAGGATTTTACGGGTTTTAAGGCTGTTTTCGGTGGTGCCACAAATGCGCCGTGTAATTGGTGCGTTGGGTCACTCACTGCCTGGTATGGCGTCGGTAATTGGTGTACTGGGTATTATCTTTTATGTTTACGCGGTACTTGCTACTAAGCTGTTTGGCCAACACCCAGATGCGAACATGCAAGAATGGTTTGGCAGTATTGGTGCGTCGGCGTACACCTTGTTTCAAGTAATGACGTTAGAAAGCTGGTCTATGGGGATTGTGCGCCCAACTATGGAGCTGTTCCCGCAATCTTGGCTGTTCTTTGTGCCGTTTATTATTATCACCAGCTTTGCGGTGCTTAACTTGTTTATTGGTATTATTGTTGATGCAATGCAAGTAATGCACGAAGAAGAAGGCAAGCCAGAGCAAACCTTTGCCACTAAAGAAGATATATTGCGCCTTGAGGCAAAAATTGATGCCTTAATCAACAATAAACAGTAACCACCCGCCAAAAAAGCTGAAAGTGAGGTTCGGATTTTCGGACATAATTTCAGTTTTTTTGGATATAGTTTGACTAAATGAGTGCACGTATCATTTCTATGCATTAACAAAAACGCATTAGGAGCACGTGTTATGACATTTTCTCATTCATTAAAAACTATTTTGGCGGTGGCTTTTATTGGCCTTTCTGGCTTTGCTGAAGCAGGCTACGACACAGAAACTGACAAAAACGGCGTAATTTTAGCGGGTCACGATGTGATTGGTTATTTTACTGAAGGCAAGCCGGTATTAGGTAGCGCCGATTTTACAGCCGTTTATAACGATGCAATTTATCGTTTTAAATCTGCCGAAAATCGTGATTTATTTACACAAAACCCAGAAAAATACGCACCACAATATGGTGGTTTTTGTGCCTACGGCATGACCTTTGGTAAAAAGTTTGAAATAGACGGAAAGGCATTTGAAATTGTTGATGGCAAATTGTTTGTAAATAAAAACCAAGATGTTTACAAAGCATGGGCGAAAGCCGTACCTAAACATATTTCCGAAGCGAATAATTTATGGCCAACGGTTGAACTAACTAACCCTAGTGAGCTGTAATCGTTAATGGGCACCACTTCGCACACTGCCAGGTGCGTGCCCTTGATGTTGTTTATACGCTTTACGAAATGCGGCTTCCGATTCATAGCCGCTTTGCTCTGCAATTTGGGCAATGGTCAAATCGCTCGTGATCAGTAATTTTCGCGCGTTGATCATCCGCCATTTTATTAAATAATTCATCGGGCTACTGCCTACTAACTTGCTAAACTTATCGGCAAAATTAGAGCGACTCATGGCGGCTTTTTCTGCAAGCTGTGCCAAATTCCAGTTATACTCTGGCTGTTGGTGAATAGCGTTTAATGCGTTACCAATACGTGAGTCAAAAAGCGCAACCAATAAGCCGCTTTGCAGTTTGTCGCTTTCTACTTGTACGCGTAACACTTCAACAAACAATAAATAGGCAAGCTGATCAACAACCGTGTAGCAGCCAGCGCGTGATTCACTTAATTCAACAATCATTAAATCAATGAGGGCAAGGGCTTTACTGTTATTGGGTGTTGCAGGCAAGTGAATAACACTTGGCATTGCATCTAATAATGGATTAATAAGGCTGTTTTTAAACTCGAAAAAACCGCACACCATATTGGTGGTTTCGCCATCATTACTCATTGGCGCATTGATTAAATGCGGCTGAGGTTTTGCTGCACTGTTGGCAATAATATGCTGATGATCATGAGGAAAAATAACCAAATCGCGGGCGTTTAACTTGTGCTTTTCATCGCCCATATGTAGCCACGCTTCACCTTTACCAATCAGGTGAAATGGTATTCGCCGACTGCCTGATGTATCGACCGCCCACGTGCCACAAAAATCACCGTTTACATACACTTCGGCGTTTAACGACAAACGCTTTAGCAATACGCTGAGCGGATCGGGATCATTTAGGTAAATATTCGGACTTTCAGACATAAATTAAATCAGATGCGACATGTTCTTAGAGTAAGCCTCTATTTAAACTTGGTATTGAAATTTAATCAAACAGGAATCCTCCAATGAACAAGATTAAGATTTATGCAAAAGATTATTGTCCCTACTGTAAAACGGCGAAATCATTGATGGATGGTTTAAATTGGCAATATGAAGAGATTGATGTCACTCACAATTCGCATGAGTTTAAGCAAATGGTGTTGTTAAGTGGTCGTAAAACGGTTCCCCAAATTTTTATTGATGGTGAGCATATTGGCGGTTGTGATGACTTTAAAGTCTATCTTACTAAACACGCGTTGTAGGTTAATGTGTAATTGGACGGCAATATTAGTGAGCTTCGCACTCGCTAATATTGCCGTTTTTGTGTTTATTGAGTACCTAACTGATGACCTTTCTTTAGTGGGTTTAGATTTAGCTAGATCTCAATTACGGCTTAATATAAAGTGACAAATATCTGTATTTTAATAACTAATTCTAGTTATTAATCATTTGATTACAGATGAACTTGTAGTTGGTTGCTTACGTACAAACTACAGAATACTTTTTAAGGAATTTAGATGCGTCTTTTTTCTGCCGGTCACATGTTATTACTACTTACTTCTATGGCTTTATTTAGCAGTTCACTTGCTGCAAACCAAGCCGATTCTCCAACTGGAACTACGCAGCAAATACAGTGGCTTGATGCGCCTGAATTACCGATTGCGTTACAAGAAATTTATCCCGCGGTATTTGAAGAACGTATTGTGGTTGGCGGCGGTTTTACGCCTTCTAAAACACCCTCTTTTTTTGGTTTAGGGCCAAGTGATAAGGTATTTATTTTAAATCCTGCTCGAGCGCGTTGGCAAAATGCCCCAGATTTACCTGAGCCCAGACATCACCTCGGTATGGTAAGTAATCATCATTACTTATATGCCATTGGTGGTTTTACTGGCAATAAAGAAAACGCTTGGCAAATTCAGAGCTCGGTATTTCGCCTAGATGGTAACTTGCAGCGTTGGCGCAAGAGTGCGTCACTGCCGATCCCATTGGCTGAGTCGGTTTATGCTAATGTTTCGCAAAATATTCATGTAATTGGTGGTAAAACGCTGTCACCTGACACTGGCAAACACATCAATAGCACATCGCATTACGTGTTAGTGAGTAATGCGTATTGGCGACAAGCAAAACCGCCCACGATAGCCAGAAATTCGGCCGCAAGCGCGGTAATTGGCGATAGAATTTATGTGATTGGTGGGCGTACTTCAGGGCAAGATGCGAAAGCACTAAGTAATGTAGAAGTTTACGACGCAAGCACCGATTTGTGGTCTGAGGTCGCGCCGTTACCCGTTGCTGCTGCTGGGCTTTCGGCAAGTGTGGTAGATGATAAAATTATTGTTACAGGTGGTGAAGTCTTTGCAAATAATGGTGATTGGCGCGCTGGCAAGGCGCTCGATTCTGTATGGCAATACGACCCAGCTCTTGATAGGTGGACGGCGCTTGCTAGCTTACCGAACACACTTCATGGACACGGTAGCGTTACGCTAAAAGGTAATCTCTACATTCTTGGTGGTGCAGCAAATGTTGGGCCACAAGAAACAACAAATAAAGTGATGACAGCAGTGCCTGTAGTGCAGTAAAAGCGGCGGATGCAAGCTGCTAGTGCTCATACTTTAAAGAAAAAAGCTAACGGAATACGTTAGCTTTTTTTGCTTTTACTTGTTGCGTGAAAAATGGCGTTTTACCAAATCATATCAACAAATTCAGGGTGGTCGACAAATGGGTTGCGGTTACCTTGGTAATCATAAGCCGCTTGGTTGCGGTCGCGCTCAAGTTGGCTTACAGGGTCATTGTTGTGCCATTTTAATAAAAGTGCCACTACCCAGTTTTCAAATACCTGATTAGTCGTACCATTTAGCACATCATTGGCGCTGCTGCTATTTCCTTGCCATGAGCCAATCACGTTTTGATAACGCGTTGCCATGTAAAAATAGGCGCGTGCAAAGTCACCTTTA
The DNA here is from genome assembly GCF_057367955.1 of Pseudoalteromonas sp. NS-SX12. Classification (NCBI taxonomy): domain Bacteria; kingdom Pseudomonadati; phylum Pseudomonadota; class Gammaproteobacteria; order Alteromonadales; family Pseudoalteromonadaceae; genus Pseudoalteromonas; species Pseudoalteromonas sp. NS-SX12. The sequence continues at coordinate 1,193,612 of NZ_CM170635.1, forward strand.
AATTCGTCAATCGGTTCAAACACAGTACCGTTATAGCCTGTTGATGAGGCTGCGCTACCGAGTTTACTGCCATTGTTTGACACAAAACTAGCGCTACTGACTTCACCAAATGGATAGCTGCCACGTTTTGCGTTGACATAACCATCGGTTGCAAAAATATGGTGAATATCCGAATTCATTGGCTCTACTTTGCCACCAAACCAGCTTTTCGGGAAAGAGTGTTCGCGGTTGTAGCAATCGGCTTCGCTATTGTAGGTGCCGCATTGATTGGTAACAGCAATGTAATTGTAGCTATCTTGCCCAGTTGGGTTTTCTGAGTATCTATCGAGAATGGTGTTGTCGTTCTCGAAATATTTATCGCGTGATGCGCTATCGTAAAATCCCCAAATAGCTGAGTAGCCACGTGAATTATGATTTTTGATAATATTGTGTAGCTCGGTTTTTAGCGCAAAACCTGTTAGCCCTTGGGTTGATGCATAATAACCTGTTGGCGTTGTTGGAGGTTCAGGGTCGGTTGAGCCGCCAAGTGTAAACGCTGTTGTTTGTGAACTTTGAAAGCTTGCGCCACTTGCTAACACAGTATTTGCATTGGTTAAACTGTAACTGCCGCTACCGTGGTTGCAGCAAATGCCATCGCCATAGCTATCAAAAATGGTGAAGCTGTAGTCGCCTGATGCTAAACACATATCTTGGTTGTATTGGGTGTTTGCTTGATACCCGTTACCAGATTCAACTACATTGTTTTGGCTATTGGTAATTTGCCAGCTTGTTTCTTCACCGTAACTGTCGGTTTGTAGCGACAGTGACACGCTATGATCATTACAGCCAGTACTTGGTGGCGGTGTGCTGCCTGAAGAAGGTAAAAAGGCATCAACATAAACCACTTCGCTGCCATCGAACCCGCTTACATCATAAAAACGCAAACCCACATCAATGTTTGTGGTTGTTGATGCAGTATATTGGTAGCTTATTTGCTGCCATTGTTGTGTAACGGCTGCATTAGAATAATTTTGATATCCATCAACAACTAAGCGTGCTTTTATGCCGCCTTCAGTGTGATAAACCCAAGTAGAAAATTGATAGGTTTGACCCGCTTCAACAGCAACGCTTTGACGTATATCTGTGCTACTTTGCGATGCGGTATTTACCGTTACTTTTGCGGCATAACTGCCCGATTTTACAATATTGCTTTCTGGTGCAAGTGTAATACCGCTATCAATAGTAGACCAAGCACTTGGTGTGTTACTTGTCCAAGTTTCAAAATCACCATTGTTTACAGTAGCGAAACTCGCCCCTGTAACACTCATTAGGCTACTTGCAAGCAGTAGCTTTTGCCATTTTCCGTAAATCATAGTGTGTCCTTTAAACGTGTTTTTGACGATAAATCAACCAGCAGTATAAGCTAAATGAAATTTGTTACAATAATGTTAAGAGTGGCGTTGGGGAGTGATGCGAATTGAGATGGTTTAATGCATTGCTAACAAGTAACGGAACCACAAATAAATAAGCGTCATTTATTTATAAACAATGGCTTAACGCTCTAGTGTGAGTGCGTTAAACTGGCGTTACTATTTCGATTTGGCTGTATTTGTTTTGGATGCAATATCTCACCTTAAAACCACGTTAAACAACTATTATCCTCTTAGCGAAGAAGCGTTTTTAGCTTATAAAAATTGCACGCGATTACGCACGGTAGAAAAGGGCGAAGTATTGTATGAAATTGGCCAAACTCCTAGCCACTTTGCGTTTTTGCACCGTGGCTTGATGCGCGCATATGTTATTGACGAGCAAGGCAATGCATTTAATAAAACCTTTTTTGCTGAAGGGCGCTTTCCCGGCAGTATGACGGCTTTACTTACTAATAAGCCAAGCTTTATGGCAATTGATGCCCTCGAAAAAAGCGAGATTTTAGAAATAGGCTTTAAGCAGTTTCGTCAGGCGCTATTTGAAAATAATGAGTTGATGGCATTTCATATTAATTACCTTGAAACCCATTGGTTACTTGAAAAAGAGCCAAAAGAAATCGGCTATTTGCAATTTGAAGCAAAACAACGTTACTTAAATTTCTTGGAAGAGTTTAACCCAATAATCAACCGCTTAACGCAGTATCATATCGCCAGTTACTTAGGTATTACGCCGACTCAGCTAAGCCGCATTAAAAAAGATTTAAAATAATGATGGGTTATCAACATATGTAAAGGAGATAAGAATAAAGAGAGCGTAACCTCGCCTTATCAATTTAAACAAGGGCAAGGCAATGGACTTTATTAATTCACTCAATTGGCGTTACGCGGTCAATAAATTTTCTTCACAACAACTCTCACAAGCGCAGTTGCAACCACTTATCGATAGCGTACATTTAAGCGCTAGTTCTTATGGTATGCAGCCCTATGAGTTACTTGTGATAAGCAAGGAACACATTAAACAACAGTTAGTGCCGTTTAGTTACGGGCAAGATAAAATTGCACAGTGCTCACATTTATTGGTGTTAGCAAACCGTGTTACCACTTCACAGCATGATATTGATAGCTATATTTCGGCGCTGGCAGAAAATCAGCAAATTGATGTTGAAAAACTAGCGGGCTACAAGCAAACCATTAGTGGTGATTTGCTATCGCTCTCACCATCTGAGCAACAAAAATGGAGTGCCAACCAATGTTATATCGCGCTTGGCAAATTGCTTAGTTGTGCTGCAATCAATCACATTGATGCGTGCCCAATGACAGGCTTTGATCAAAAAGCAGTAAGTGATGCCCTTGGGCTGACAAAGCGTGGGTTAAACGCTGAAATATTATGCCCTGTAGGCATTCGTAGCATAGACGACCACAGTGCGCTGAGAGCAAAATATCGTAAGCCAATAAATCAATTAGTGAGTCTATTATGAACGCCCTTTGGCCTGTCGCTTTTATCGCAGGCGCGTGTATTGCAATGCAAGCTGCGATGAATGCGCGCTTAGGGCAACTATTAAAAAGCTCATGGTTGGCAACGAGTTATGCTTTTTTAACCAGTTTTATTTTGGTTTCGCTGGTGCTTTTGGTTATCAATGCAAAAACGCTCTCGGTCACGTTGCAAAATGTACAACTGAGCAATGTGCCTTGGTACTTGTGGGGGTCATGTGTATTAAGTGTTTTAGGCGTTGGTAGCATGTATTGGCTTATTCCCAAAATGGGCGTAGGCAATTTAATGAGTTACGCGTTAACCGGGCAAATTATCTTCGCTATGTTAATTAGCCACTTTGGCTTATTTGATAGCCCACAAAAGCTCATTAGTATTACCAAAGCGTTGGGCACAGTGTTGTTGATTGCTGGCATTGTATTGATAAATAAGGATTAAATTGATGACGTTATTAGATAGGAACCTCGCAAACTTACACCAGTTTTGGTCAACATTAGCGCATACTAAAGCTTCGAATGTGCATCGTCACACTAGCTGGCCAAATAAAGTATGGCGCAGCGATTTTAAGGCAATTGACCAAAATGCGTGGCAGCAACATGTATGTGTAACCATTGAACCTAATGATTTTCAACGTGAGAACTACCGTAATAAACTGATTGCCATGGGTCTTGAAGGTACGCAAAAACTCGCTATCTCGAATAAGTATATTGAACGCATAACGTCAGAAGAGAGTTTAAAACAGTGGGCCAACATATGCGGTGAGGCTTTTGGTTATTTGATTGATTATAAAACCTTACGGCCATTACTTTGTGATAGCAATGCAACAATTTTCGCCTACATTGAAAATGGTGAAATTTGCGGAACAGCCATCGCCTATATCACTAATCACACGCTAGGTGTTCATCAAGTTGGCGTGCCAAAACGTTACCAAGGCAAAGGCATTGGCAAGGCAATAATGCAGCACTTACTGTGGTTTGCAGAGCAAAATAGTTGCGATTTTATTAGTTTGCAGGCCTCGCAAGCTGGCCTGCCAATGTATCTGTCAATGGGGTTTCTAGAGTTAGGTGCTTGCTACCATTTAGCCGAGCAGCAATAAGAGCATAATGTAAAGCCCAGCACCAAATGACAAATGTGCAAGCAGGCAGTCTGACTTGCAGCGGGTGTGGTGTTTTACTGGCAGCGATGCCAAAACCAAAACACGGTTGCATAATAAAAAAGGGCATTACCAGTGTTGAGAGCGTAAACAGTAATAATAACGCTATATTACTAGTGTTAAGCGTGAGTATGTTCGCCAGTATCAAATACATATATGCGTAAATAATCCCAATTGCATAATGGCAAAACCAACCAATGGCAAATTCATGCTTTTCACTTGGTGATGCCATAATCGGATTATGACGCAGTTTTCCACGCGTGATACCGATTAACCAACGCCCGACAAAAGCAAAATTTAATGGCTGAATAGCGAATAATCGCAAACATAACCAAGCGGCTAAGTCCATTACAAGCGTAGCGCCTACACCAATTATCAGGCTATTTAATAATATTGAAGTCATCATTTTATCCCTAATTTTCAACAAAAAAGGAATTTTGCAACTTCAAGTCAGCTTTAAGTCAAGGTTTAAGTGCAATAAAAAAAGGAAGCAAATGCTTCCTTTGGGTGTGACAACAGAATCCAATTTTTGGCTAGAATTGGAACTAGGATTTGCGTTTGTAACTTAGCGCAATTAAACACGCAGTAAGTAACAACAACCACAGCAATTGCAGCGCATCTTTAGCTGTATTTGCCAAATAGCTAAACTTTGGTGCATCGGTAATGGCTTGTGGCGAATACGTTTTATTAAAAAATAGGTAAGGGTACCAGTGGTCTTTTAGTGCGTTATACCAATCGGTTACTTGCGCTTTCATATCTAAATCACTTTGCCTATCGGTATTGGCAAGGCGGGTTAGCAATAAATCCACATTCAGCACAGGCGATAGAGCCCTAAAAACAGGCGCTTTGTTGGCGTTTTCAATATGGGTTAGATAATCATTTGCCATTGGTTTGGCGGCATCGTCACTTAACGTTTGCATGGCGTAATACCATTTCCAGTCGAATGCTTCGCCTAGCTTACTGGTTTCTTGCCATTTTGGATAAGCCGCTAAAAAGGTATCGAGATCTGCTTGCTTATCTCGGTCCCAGCTATCGTTAATACTTTGGCGCTGCGTCATTAATAGTGATACGCCAGTATTACTTTGGCTTACGTCTAGCTGGCTTGAAAAGCGCGCAGAAGGTATGGCAATTGCGAGTACCAGCCAGCTCACAACAAAAGCCAACACCGATAAATTAGCTTGTTTTACCAACTTGCTAATGAAATAACTGACACTTGCCCAAAACAGCATATAGCAAAACAAAATGGTCAGTAACCACACGGTATCGAGCGATAGCGTAATATCCGTAAAAGCAGTAGCCGCTAATAGTACCAATACATTTAAGATAAACAGCACACTTACGCTAATAGCGATACGTGTTATTAATAATTTACTGCCAGTTGATAGGTTGGCAGAAAATAACTGCCAGCGCCCAGTTTGTTTATCTTCAGCAAGTCGCGTTACGGTGATAAAGCCAATCAGCAATGGCAATAAATAAACCCATACAAAGCCTAAATCTAACCATGTAAGACGCAAATGTTCGCTGTTATTTATTGGTTCGTTGTAGAGCTGCCCTTGCAGTGCTAATAAACGAATGCGATTGATGGTGAGTAACTCTTGGCTTTCACCTTTAAATAAAATTGACCATGGGCTCGGTGTTTTAACCGCAGGGCTATGTAAATAGTAACCAAGTCCACCTGGTGTTGCTTTATCGCCAGCGGCTTGCCACTGAGCTATGTCTGCCGCAGCAAACAGATGTTGTTTTTCGATTTCGCTAAGTTGCTTGTTGTAATGATTAAAGCCAATGACAACCGCACCAAGCGATAAAACAAGGTATACCGCCAGTTGCAAAAGAAATCCACGATTTCTAAATAGCAGCTTTAGTTCTAAGTTAACTAAATTCATGATTGCTTTGCTCCTACACGGTAAAACAGGCCAGCGATAAGCACTAGCCAGACTAAAAACGGCAGTAAGTTTATAAGCGGGAGCTGAGCAGGTTTCATTTCAAACTCAAACAGCGCCATATCACGCCATACATCGCCACTTATTTTTTGCGCGCGATCGTTATGGTGATCAATTTGCTCAGTATGTACTTTATTGAGCGCTTGGATCAGTGATAAACGATAGGCCTCGGCTTGTTTTGCAAACTCATCAATACTGGCGCGGTCGTTACCGCTTAGTAATACCGATACTTTGCTTAACACTAGGGTAGGAGAAAGCCATGATAACCATTGATGGGTGCGTTCATGTTCTGCGAAGGTTTGCTCTAACGTGTGTAAATGACGCTGGTAAATATCGCTTGTGATGCGTTCGCCCTCGGCCATGACTAAACCGTTGTAATTAACGGGCAGTTCTTCAATCGTCTCTACGCCATATTGATCAAGTACGGATTGTTTAAAACTATTGAAATATGGGTCGTTTGGATTGTGTGAGTCGCCGACTGCCTTAACATCTTTTTTCAGCTGACTGACAAAGTTAACGTGCTCAGGAACAGGTGCTAAGCTTTGCCCAATTGGTGCAGCCATTTTTGGCACGAGCACACAAATAAATAGCCAAACTGCTAAGCTGCTTAACAAGCTTTGCAGGTTGTTTTTGGCAACTGCCGACACAGTAACGATGATCAGCACCCACATAATGCTGTATAACCAAAAACTTACCATCATTGCTGCAAAAGAGAACCAATGCTGGGCAGATACATGTACGGTTAATGCAATAAACAGTGCAGCAACACAGGCAATAAACGCCACAATAATCGTGCTTAATACGATGTAAAACACCGCTTTGGCAGACATTAATGTACGTTTTGTGAGGCCAAGGCTTAACAGCCAAGTGTAGCGATTCATTTGTTTTTCGTCGCTAATTGCGCCGTACGCCAAGATAATTAATACCAATGGCCATACAAACCAAAAGAAGGTGGCAACAGACGGAAAACCTATTGCGAGGCTAGAGGCGTTTACCGGGTAACTTTTGATTGCGCTGGCATTTTGTTTGTGTGCTTCTAAAAATAAGAAGTTGCCATTAAATGGCGCTACACCAACATCGAGAAAGCTAAGCGGTGCGTGTTCGCGAAATACCACGTGGCCATAGTGTGCAACGCGGTGCGGATGGCGCTCAGGTTGTGCTTGCCAAAATTCATCGGCGGTTTGCTGCCATGTTTGTTGTGCATCAATGGCATTTTGTTGTAGTTGCCAATGACTCAGTACGATGACACTTACCAATACAACAACCAGAGTTAACACGGCTTGTGCTAAACGGTGGCGACGTAATCGCCGCCATTCTTGTTTGACTATTGTTGTTAACATAATTTAGAAACTCATAGAGAGGGAAAGGCTGGCATTACGGCCATCGCCAGGTGAATGAACGGTGTCAGTTTGGTACACGCCGTTGCTATCTACACCACCAAAATCGTATACATATTCGTAGTACTCATCAGTGAGGTTATTAAGCTGCAATTTAATGGTGGCCCAATCTAGGTGGTAATCGGCGCTGGCATTGAGCAAAGTGTAATCACCGTATTTTTTGCCGGCATTTTCTTCATTAACGTAATAATCGCCTTGGGCATCTAAGTGAACGCGTAAAACGAGTTTTTCTGTGGCGTCGAAACTTGCGCCAAGCGATGCGGTAAAATCAGGAATACTTCTTAATTGATTGCCTTTAGTTACGTTTGCGGTATCACTTGGCGTGACAATTTCAGTATCGATATACGAGTAGTTTGCCCATACGGTAAATGCGTTAGATACCTGCCAGTTACCTGCTAAATCAATACCGTTTCGCGTTGTTTCGCCAACGTTCTTTTGCTCGCCATCGATTAATACAAACTCGTTTTTGGCTTTTTGCACCCAATACGATGCGCGTAGTTCAACAGCATCTACACTCCACTGCGAGCCGATTTCTGCACCGTCATTGTGTGTCATTTCGCGGGCGTTAATATCGCCACTGGTAAACGCGGCTTTACCAGTTGGGTGTTGAAAGCTTCTGCCAGTATTGAAAAATACCGCTGTGTTATCGGTAAGTGCGTAAATCACATTAAGCTTAGGTTGGACAACTAGGCCAAAATCATACATTTCACGGTCGCTGCGTGTTCCATCGGCGGCAAACTCGCTGTAATCACCCGAAAGGTCATCAACACGTAATGCTATATTCCAGTTTAGTTTATCGTTTGGCTGATGCTGAAGTTGCAGGTAACTGCCTTTTGTGTCGTAACTAAACTGACGGTTACGCTTAACAACTTGATCATCACGCTCTCGCGTTTGACCAACTGTGCCAAAACGTTGTTCAATAATCTCTTCGTTTTGTAGGTCAACGCCCCATAGCAGCGCCCAATTTGGGTCAATTTGCCATGTTAACGTTGAAATTGCGCCGAGCATATCTTGATCATCAAAGCGGTTTTGAATATCACTGTGCGCTGAAAAACGAACCCAACGATTACGCTGAAAGTTTTGGCTATAAACTTTTACTGCCCAATCAACTTGGTTGTTAATGGCGGTATCGTAATGCAGGCTAATGTGATGATTTTCTTTAACGCCACCATCTTGGCTCGCATAATCAGCCGACATGGTTGGGTTATCTCTTGCTTCTTGTTCGCTCAAATAACCTGGAGCCGAACCTTCATATCGGCTATAGCGCGCGATTGCGCCAAGTGTTGAATCGCTATTTAATTGCCAGTCCCACCGGCCCGAAATAGCTTTTTTGGTAATATCGGTATGGTCACGATAGCCTTCATTTTTACGATAACCTAATGAGTAGCTATGTGATAACGTATCACCTTCTTGGCCAAAATAACCTTGAATTTCACGGGTATTAAAGCTGCCTAGAGTCAGCTCTAGGTCGGCACTGCTGTCGCTACGCGATTTTACTTGATAGTTACCGGCAATATTAAATAATCCATAACGGGGATCGCTGGTGGCACGAAACATTTCGATATGATCAATGGCAATCGGGAATAACTGATCGAGTTCACCGTAACCTGCGTGCATATTTGCTGGAATGCCGTCGATCAATAATTTAGCGTGAGGACTGGCTCCGTCTCCGGCAAAACCACGAATTGATAAAATGGTATTCACAATGCCTTGGTTAAAACGCGACAGATAAACTCCTGGCACTTTGGTAAATAATTCTTTTAAATCATCAATATGTTGATAACTAATTTCTTCACGGCCCATATAATCAAATGAACCCGCAAGGTTAGATGAGCTAACCGATGACGATTTACCAATTACCACAATTGATTCAAGTGACTTGTCTTGATTTGCTACAGCGAATTGAGCGCAAAGTGCAATCGATATAGCGCTCAGAGATAAAGGAAGGCGGCTGATTTTCACAAACTACTCCGAAAATAAACAGTTAAACAAGGGATAAATAGGTGCTTTCAAGTGACTCGAACGATTCGCTTTGCGGCAGTTCGGCAACTTGTTTACCTTGGTGCAAAATACTGATGCGATCTGCAAGTAAATGAGCACAACTGAGATCGTGTGTGATCATCACGGTCATTACCCCTTGTTCGCCAAGTTGTTTAATTAAGGCGACAAATTCGCGCGTAGCAACCGGATCAAGGCCGCTAGTTGGTTCATCAAGTAGCATTAGGTTGGCATTTTTTAATAGCGCCAATGCGATAGCGGTTTTTTGGCGCATGCCTTTTGAGTAAAAACGCGTTGGTCTATCGAGCGCTTCTTGATTTAAGCCACATTGGATAAGTGCATCGCACAGGGTGCGGTCATCAACATCAAGCGATGCTAATGAGGCAAGGTATGCAAGATTTTCTACTGCTGAAAACTCTGGGTATAAACTAACGTTTTCAGGTAGATAAAAGATATGCTGATCTAATTTGAAATTGCTGGCAAAAATTGAGTCGCCGTTAAGCAGCACTTCACCTGCATCGGGATGAGTATTGCCCAAAAGCATATTAAATGTTGTTGTTTTACCGGCGCCGTTGGAACCAAGCAGGCAGTAAACCTCGCCTGAATGTAAGTTAAAGCTTAACTCGCTCACTGCGGTTTTGTTGCCAAACTGCTTGGTTAAGGCCGAAACACTAAGAGTGTTGTTTTGCATAATGCTTGTACAACCAAAAGTTATTAATGAATGAAACAGCACTAAAACGGGACTGAAGATAACAAGTGTTTTAGTGTTACTGAGAAAAATCTAGGTATGTTATATTATAACATTAAAGTAAAGTAAACATTTGTGCGATGAGAATCGCTCGCATTACGCTTTGTGTGATTAGCGCAATGTAATTGTCTTTGTTGTGTTGCCACGCTACAGTGAAGCCTTCTCTAAACCAGTTTAAAGCAATGAAAATATGATAGATTTACGCAGTGATACCGTAACCACACCGTGTGCAACAATGCGCGAACTGATGGCCAGTGCTCCTGTGGGTGACGATGTGTTTGGTGACGACCCAACGGTAAATGCGTTGCAGCAAAAAGCCGCAGAATTAACCGGCCACGAGGCCGCATTATTTGCGCCAAGTGGCACGCAAAGTAATTTATTGGCTCTTATGGCCCATTGTCAGCGTGGTGATGAATACATTGTTGGTCAAGACGCCCATACCTATAAATATGAAGGTGGCGGTGCAGCAGTGCTTGGCAGCATTCAGCCACAGCCAATAGAGTTTGAAAAAGATGGCAGCTTGTCACTCGAATTAGTTAAACGAAGAATTAAGCCGAACGATCACCATTACGCGCGCACGCGTCTTTTGTCGATTGAAAATACGGTTTCGGGTCAACCGCTGCCAATGGCTTATTTATCTGACGCCCGCAAGTTTTGTGACGAACATGGTTTAGGTTTGCACTTAGATGGCGCGCGGGTATTTAACGCTGCGGTACATCATCAAGTTGCGATTAAAGACATTACCTCGCAAATGGACTCGGTATCGATTTGCCTATCGAAAGGCCTCGGAGCGCCGCTTGGTAGTGTGCTTTGTGGTTCAAAAGCCTTTATTCATGAAGCACATAAGTGGCGTAAAATGCTTGGTGGCGGCATGCGCCAAGCAGGTATTGTTGCAGCTGCAGGTTTGTATGCCCTAGAAAACAATATTGACCGTTTGGTTGAAGATCATAAAAACGCCGAGTTCTTAGCAACAGAGCTGTCTGATATCGACGGTATAAGTGTTGTTTTGCAAGCAACCAATATGGTGTTTTTGCAATATCAGGCAAGTAAGCCAGTTACTGAATTTGCCGACGCGCTTTATCGTCAAGGCGTTAATATTTGCCCTGGTGAGCAAATTCGTTTGGTACTTCATAAAAATGTGACACGTGAAGATTGTGTTTCAGTGGTTGCCGCAATAAAGAACGCACTTTAGTTTTATTTGCATTGAATTGTTAAAATAAACGCTGAGGCAGATATTGGTTATCTGCCTTGGTGTAATTTGGTACTAAGTTACGCTCTAGTATTTACCAGTAGTAATCGAAGGTGAGGTACCACGCCGCAAAGTCCCCTTGATTGATTTGCATATTGCGGTCGAAATACGCATCTTGATTTAGGTATTCAAGGTACAGCCATCCCGGGCCATAGTCGTAGCGCACGCCCGGCGCAAACGCATAAACTGTGTCACTGTCTACACCATTGGTGTTTGATTTAGCTAAGGTCACATCTATTACAAAATACCAATCACCCAACGTATAACCAAGTTCACCTGCGTAACGGGTGTTGTCGATTGTGCTAGCGACATCGGGATTTGCCGCAAGATAGGCTTGTGGCAAATCGCGCTTACCGTCAATGTAACTGAGCTTAGTAGTAAGCTGGTCAAATTGGCCTTGGTAATAAATTACATAAGCGCTGTGATCGCCATCGGTACGTCGGTCTCCTGTGATAAGCTCCTCTAATTTACCGTTTTGGTAGGAGGCGGCAAAGGTGTGTTGTTTGTTAAACGTGTAAGAAAAATCAACAACGGCGGTGTCTACCTTTCGGTAGGTTGAGCTGCTGCCCCAGTGGCGGTTGTCATCGGTGCTGTCGGTTGATTTACTTGCCCAGTCATCAGCCAAATAATAGGCAAGTTGGTAATTGAATTGGTTAACGCCGCCTTGGTATTTTACGCCGACATCCATTTGGTCGCCGTAAGCGGCTAAAAACATATCCCCTGGCCAAAAATTAGCGGTTTTCCAGCCAAATGGCACTTGGCTTTTGCCAAAGGTCAGTGAGTTATTGTCATCGATAGCATAACCTAGCCATGCTTTGTGCATCACGTATTTTTGCCCGCTTGAATTGTTATCAACGTCGGTAAAACTGCCGGGCCCTAGGCGAAATTCTGCAGAGTAAAACCAAGGTGACTGATCTGATTTTGCACCATCCAAGTAACCAATAATTGCTTGGTCGCCAAAGTCGGTTTCGTGGGTGTCTTCGTTAAAGCTATAGTTAACCCAAAAGCCGCCTGCCAATGAGGGCGATGCTGCGAGCTGCGTTGAAATTGTAAGTGCAAACAGCGAGGTAAATAAAAGGGGTTTAGAGTTCAACATAAATACCGTGTAAATAGATGACTTTAAAATAGCTTAGACCATAACTTATGAAGTTGACTAGCACTAGATTGCAAACCATATTTAATTCAATACTAGCCATATGTTGTTAGCTCAATGTCCATTTCAAAAAAACTCATCATTGCCTTTTTAGTCACTATGACACTGCCAATTATTGTGATTGCAGTGATCATGATTAACCAGACCCGCAATTTAGCGCACGATAATTTTACTATTGCCAATACGCGAGAAGTTACGCAGATAGATAAAGCGATTTCGCTTTTTTTCGAGGAGATCAGTAAAGACGTTGTGTACATAGCGAAACACCCCGATTTAGTGGCGGCCAAAAGCGGTATTAAAACATATATGAATAGCGCATCCGCCAGTCAAATTACGCCAGAACAAAACGACGTAATTGAACAACGGGTATTCGATTTGTTTTCGCAATTTGGTGAATCACACGAGGGCATTTCTTATATCTACATGGGTAATCAACAAGGTGGTTATACACAATGGCCAAAAGGCAGTGTAAGCGCCAACTACGACCCACGACCGCGTCCTTGGTTTAAAACAGGCACAGGCGCGACAACTAAACCGATTCGTACTCAAGCGTATTATTGGGAGCCAGATGACGCGGTTATTGTTTCCACCGTAATGTCTATTAAAGATAGTGCGGGTAGCAATTTTGGTGTAACGGGCATGGATGTGTCGTTAAAAGGGTTAACGAGCATGATCCAAAATATCAAAATGGGTGAGTCGGGCTTTTTAATGTTAATAGAAGATTCCGGCAAAATTTTGGTTGATGCCAAACACCCTGAAAATAATTTTAAAGAATTTGCGAGTGTTAAAAGCAATCTATACGCTGGATTAAGCCGCATAGAATCTGGCGATACCACCATTGAAATTGATGGCGATGTTTATCTTGCCAATGTGTATACCTCGCCCAAACTCAATTGGAAGTTTATCGGCCTGCTTAAAAAATCGGAAGTAATGGCGAAAGCAAATACGCTGATGGTGATAATTATTGTGGTGAGCTTAATTCTGATTGGTACCTTCTCCGTACTCTCGGTGTATATTTCAAAATTAATATCTCGTCCGATTGTTGAGGTGACCCGTGGTCTTGAAGATATTTCGCAAGGTGAAGGCGATTTAACCCAACGTTTAAAAATTCGTACGCAAGACGAAACTGGACAACTGGCTAATAGCTTTAATCAATTTTTAAATTCGATTGCTGATTTGGTGCGTGAGATTAATGGTTCTTCTGCTAATGTAAGCAACGCATCGGAAATTAGCTCACGTTTAGTTACGTCGATGAATTCATCGTTAATGACGCAACAATTAGCACTTGAGCAAGCTTCTACCGCTATCAATGAAATGGCGGCAACCGCCAACGAAGTTGCATCAAGTTGCGCATCGGCAGCAGATTCAGCCAATTCAACTAAACAATCAGCTATTGAAGGGCAATCGTTAATTAATAAAACGGTATCAAGTGTGTCGGGACTGTCAGACACTATCGCAAGTACAGAGCAAAATGTGCGTGATTTAGACAGTGAAAGTGAAAGCATTACCACAATTTTAGATGTGATCCGTGGCATTGCTGAGCAAACAAATTTGTTAGCACTTAATGCCGCAATTGAGGCAGCGCGCGCAGGCGAGCAAGGCAGAGGCTTTTCGGTGGTAGCAGACGAAGTACGGGCGCTTTCACAACGTACATCCGAATCAACAGAAGAAATTGCACAGCAACTTGGTAAGCTTAGAAATATGACCCAAGCGATTTCAAAAGAGATGTCACAAAGCCTCGATATATCCTCGCAAACCGTTGAGTTCACAAAACAAGCGCAAGCCAGTTTTGATTCCATTACGCATTCGGTTGACCTTATTAGTGATATGAACTCGCAAATAGCGACCGCAGCAGAAGAGCAGCAACATGTAGCGGAAGAGATTAATCGCAACGTTGTGGATATTAAAACCGGTGCGGATGAAATTTCAGGGCTTGCTAATGACGCCGATGAAAATGCCAATAGCCTGGCATCGCTTTCAGCCGCTTTAACTGCGTTGGTTAAAAAGTTTAAAACCTAATGCTTGTTTGTCAGTTATGGTGAGAAGGGCAGCAGCGGGTGGTAAAATAGCACGAGCTAATCTAAGCACTACAGCCTCGATGCGTTAGAGGCTAGTGTGCTGCTTGCGATATTGCATTGGAGTGCTCCCGGTGTATTTTTTAAAGGCGGTGTAAAACGCCGACTTAGAGTTAAAACCTGCATCCATTGCAATATCGAGTACCGTTTTATTGCTGTTTGTGAGTTCATTCTTAGCGTGTTTTACACGGTAGCCATTTACATAATCAAAAAAATTTACTTTTAAACGCTCGTTCAATGTTTGAGAAATATAGTTGGAAGAAGTATTGATACTTTTTGCAAGTATAGGCAGTGACAAGGCGGCGTTTAAATAGATTTGCTCTTGCTGCATTGCGTTTTCCAATTTGTTTGCAATGTGCTGTAAATTATCTTCACTTAATGCCGAGGTTTTATATTTATTCTGCGTTGCTGACAACACTCTAGGTTCATCATCTTTATTATCATCAAATATTTCTTCAAAACCGGGCTTTTGGCGAAGCGCCCAAGTCGCTAAAAAGGTTACTGTAATCAGTAATAATAAACTTGAAAAAGGCGTATACATTTCACTTGGGAACAGCAAATTATTGAGTGTTAAATTGATGGCAAATAATCCCCAAGGAATACCTACTAAAAGTGCTAGCGCTGTAAGCCAACCCATTTCTTTTTGTTCTGTTGTAGCAAAGATGTCTTTCAAATGTGTGCGGTAGCGGTTTAAACGAACGATGGTTTTAACCACATAAAATGCCGATTGTAATACCCAGCCTATCACCAATAAAAAGGTGATAATTAGCCCAGCATACACACTATATCGCAAGAAGGGTGATGCGCTTTTAAGCACCACATCATCACCGTCGACCAAAAGTCCGTGTTGAATTTCGTTAGGTAAAACTAATGTGAAAAGTGAAATAAATAGTCCGATTGCGGGCAGTGCAAAATGCCATTTGTCGTGTTTGGTAAGCGTCCATTTTGATTCTGCTGTGAGGCTTTTAATGTAAAACCAAAAGCTTGGGGCGATCATTAATAATGCAGGTAACGATACGATAAGTTGCGTTTGCCGCCACTCTGGCGCGAGCAATTTTAAGCTGGGTTGGCATATCACAATTGCAATGGCAATAAAGCAGCAAGAAAGGGAAAAATAGCCGAAATTTTGGCCTTTTTTAGTAATAAGTAAACTTGCGTTAAAGCCTAATAAGGTCATTGTTGCAATGTTAATCGCAAATAAGCAAATCTCTGATGGTTGCAAGTTAAATCCTTTTATTTCTTTATAAACAATATCTTATTTGTTTTTGTTGTTTCTTTTTGGTTCTGCTCAACAGATTAGAACGATATTGCTTTAGGTATTTTACATAATCGTTTCTAACTTAACTAGCGTATGGCGTAAGGATTAAAAAATGACATACCAAAATGCAATGATGATAGAACCAAATGAATTAAAAACACCATTTAATTGGGCTGGCGTTAGCTTTTTACTCATTATGATAGGTATTCCTGCAATACCAGCAGTATTTATTGTTGCCTTAGTTGTAATGGGTAGTGGTGTTGAATCACCGCTCAGTGAAATAATTAACGCGCGCTATTTTGATTTGCCACTTGTGATTATTTGCCATGGCATATCAGGTATTGTATTTTTTTTAACAATGCCATTTCAGTTTTCACCAAAGTTAAGACAAGCAAAACCGCGCTATCATAAAATTAATGGCTACTTTGCTTTTGTTTCTGCGTGTGTGATGGCGGCGTCTGGCGTGTGGATGCATCATGTATTTTCGCCTAGTGAATTTGGCGCGCGCTATGTGAGTTTGGTGATAGTTGCGATAGCTATTTTCTTAACGTTTGTTATTGCTGTTAAGTATGCAATTAAAAAGGATTTCAAACAGCATCAGCGTTGGGTGTATTTTGCAGCAGCTGCTAGTTTAGCGGTTGTTAGCCCACTATTTTTAGAAATTATTGCGATGTTAATGGGTAATGTGGGAGCTGAACTTATGCACGGTTATGGGCGTTTAATCGGCTTGGTTTTGAATCTTCAAATTGCACATTGGTTATTTAAAAAGAACCATAGCTAGCGATTATTTGGTAAACGTTGAGGTATTTAAGGAACATGAAGATGTTTAGAGTTAGGTACTAAAGTGTGAAGATACATCAATTAAAGCAGTTTAGAAAAAAGCCAGTAACACGGTTACTGGCTTTTTAGGCTGAAATTTATAGAGCTGATTTTATTACAGCTAGTTTACTACGCTTAGTTTATTAGGCTTATTTTCACTGAGCTTCTTTTTACTGAACGAGGCTAATGATCAGATTAAATGCTGATTCTTTATCGTGAGCGGTCTCGGCATGTAAAATAAGTTGCTCACCCAGTATTAATGTTTGCTGCTGGACTTGCAGTCGTGCAGCATCATCTTCAATACCATCAATATCTGACACATGGGCAAGGCCAATGGTGCGGCGAACAAGCTCAGTGCCGGCAAAACCAAGTGCATCTTTAATGATTTGGTTTACAAAATACTCTGCATAGCCTGGTGCCTGAAGCGATAAATCACGGGTTTGCTCTTTAGCAAGTGACAGCCAAGATTCTGCAAATTCGTTGATCACTTGCTGAATCGTCGTCAGCAAGTAGGTTTGCATTTGGCGGCGTTTAGGAATTTCACTAATACGGGCATTTTGCGCACAATAATTAAGTAAAAAGTTACCGATAAACGAGCCTAAATCAAAACCAATTGGGCCAAAAAAGCCAAACTCTGGGTCGATCACCTTAGTTGATTGCGCATCAACAAAAATACTACCTGAATGCACATCACCGTGTAATAAGCTTTGTGGCGACGATAAAAATAGTTGCTTTAATTTAGCCACTTTAATGTGAAGTTCGGTGTTTTGCTGAAGCTTCTCTACCTCACCTTCAAGTGTCGCCGGGTAGTTATTGCGCAGAGATGTGCGGTACGGATCATCAAAGAATAAGTCTTCAGTGATGGCGCACAGCTCAGGGTTTGTGAACTCAATGACCAAGGCTTTCTTTGCTGCAGGTGTTAAATAAAAGTCTGAGTAATAAAAGCTGGTGGTTGCCAGGTAGTTTGCAAGTTGGCTGCCTAAATTTGGAAAGGTTGTTGCCTGGTTTAGTTCACCACGCAAAATCGTCATATGGCCTAAATCTTCCAAAATGGTTAGGGCAAGTTCGGTATTTTTGTGCAGCACTTTTGCTGTGTATGGTTCGCACACCGCACCATGTTTTTCAAGCACCGCCGCTTCAATGCGCGCTCTATCAAGGGTTAAAGGCCACGACTCACCAACACAACGGGCATAGGGTAATGCCTGCTTTAAAATAATGCTGTTACCGTTTTCATCAGCAATGCGAAAGACTAAATTGAGATTGCCATCACCAAACTCATTACAGGTTAATTGAGCATTAGGGGCAAAAAATTCGTTTAACTGTGCAACATAGTTAAGTGCACGCTCATTATCAAAAGCAATATAGTCAGCCATGGTGTTCGCTATTCAAAAATACAGATAATTACGGAATTCTATACCGATGAATGTTTAGATGTCTATACTTCTTTGTGTCTTGGTGTAAAATGATCGCGTTAATAGTTTGGAGTTTCACAGCATGCAAAATTTGCTCGCACGCAGTCTTAAATATCAAGGCGGACAGTTATTCGTTTTAGATCAGTACCTTTTACCACACCAGCAGCATTGGCATGTGTGTAACAGTGTACCTGAGATGCAAGAATTGATTTTGACGTTAAAAGTGCGTGGGGCGCCGCTAATTGGTTTAGCTGCAACCCTGCTAGTTGCTCATTTAGCTGAGCAAGGTCTATCGCATAGCCAACTTGCAGAGGCAATAAATGATTTAGAGGCAACGCGTCCAACTGCGGTTAATTTAATGCACTGCATGAAGCGTATGCGCCAAGCATTAGCTCAAGATAATTTTGTTGACGCATTAGTAGTAACTGCAGAGCAGCTATTTAATGAAGATGTTGCGCTGTGTGAATCCATGGCAACCCTAGGTGCTGCGCTTGTAAAACCGGGCGATAATATTTTAACTCACTGTAATACGGGTGCATTAGCAACAGCAGGGGTGGGTACAGCACTGGGTGTTATACACCACGCCCATCAAAAATACGGTGATATTCATGTTTGGGTGGATGAAACACGCCCATTACTGCAAGGCGGTCGTTTAACGGCATTTGAGCTTGAAAGTTGGCAAATTCCGTACACCCTTATTTGTGACAATATGGCCGCAAGTTTAATGGCTGCGGGTAAAGTCGATAAGATTTTTGTGGGTGCAGATCGCATTGCAGCTAATGGTGATTTCGCCAACAAAGTTGGTACCTATAATTTAGCTGTGCTGGCACATTTTCATAATGTAGAGTTTTATGTGGTTGCGCCAATCACCACCTTAGATATTGACTGTGAAAGTGGCCAACATATCCCAATTGAAGAGCGTGCTGATGCTGAAGTAAAAGGTGTCAGTGGCAGCTTTGGTGAGTGTCAATGGGCACCAAACAATGCCAAGGTATTTAACCCTGCCTTTGATGTAACGCCAGCACAGCTAGTAACTGGTTGGGTACTTGATACGGGCGTTTACAATTTACAGCAAGTAAAAGATGGCGCGTTAAAAGCGCTCTAAATATAAGAAGAGCACCATTCGGTGCTCTATTCCAATATTGGAAATTCATTGGCAATTTTGCTTTCGGTGCTTTGTGCCACCCAACCCGCTTCGTTATTGAAAAAACGAATTGCGGTAAACTCAGGATCGCTGCCCATATCAAACCAATGCTTAGTGTTAGCCGGCACTGAAATTAAATCACCTTGCTGGCAAAGCACTTGATACACTTTGTCGTCTAAATGCAGGCAGAATAAGCCTTGGCCCTTTACAAAAAAGCGTACTTCGTCTTCGCTATGCGTATGCTCAAATAAAAATTTCTGTCTTAATTCAGCCGCCGCTGGATTACCTTTAGCAAGTGAAATTACATCCACCGTTTGGTAGCCGCCGTCGTGCTGCACACGTTTAATATCGGCGTCATAGGCGTTTAAAATATCATCTGAACTGTGGCTTGCGTCAATTTCAAATGCTGCTTGCCAGTTCTCAAATACCACACCTACTTGATTAAGTTGTTGCTGAATTTCAGTAAAGTTTTCGCTCTGTAGCAGCGTGCTTACTGCATCGTCGTGACGGTAAATAGTTAGTTTGCTCATACAAATAATGCTTCATCAAATTGGTTAAAATCGTCAATTGCTGGGTGTTGGTCGCTTTTTTCTTGGTTATCACGCCATAACTGCAAGGTGTGCATGCCCGCACTTTTAGCGGCATCAAGCTCTTCAACGATGTCGCTTAAAAACAACACCTCAGAGCCTGCAAAACTAATCTTTTCTAGAATATTGGTGTACGAACTTGCGTCTTTTTTACCGCCAACATGGGTATCAAAATAATCGCTGAACAGTGGGCGAATATCACCATAGTCAGAATGTTCAAACAACAAATGCTGTGCTTTTACCGAGCCAGACGAATAAACAAAAAGGCTTATGCCCACGTCTTTTTGCTGGTTTAAAAAATCATAGGCATCTGGGTAAATGTGGCCTGTAAAATCACCTTGTTGATAACCCGTTTGCCATATTAGGCCTTGCAATTGTTTAAGTGGGGTAATTTTTTGATCCGTTGCAATCCAATGTTGCAGCGCATCTATGACCTCAGTAAGGTTGGCATCTGGCTTGGCAATTTCCGCTTTTACTGCATCAATTTGCGCTTTTACCGTGGCATCGTTTTGGTTTTCTTCAACAAACGCAGCAATATGTTTTGCCGCATACGGAAACAAAATATCTTTTACAAATGAA
Source organism: Pseudoalteromonas sp. NS-SX12 (assembly GCF_057367955.1). NCBI lineage: Bacteria > Pseudomonadati > Pseudomonadota > Gammaproteobacteria > Alteromonadales > Pseudoalteromonadaceae > Pseudoalteromonas > Pseudoalteromonas sp. NS-SX12. Next base: position 1,214,019 of record NZ_CM170635.1, read on the forward strand.
ATGCGGGTAATTGTGCCTTCAATGTCGGTAATGATGGCTTTAATCATAGTGATGACTCCAACTTAATGCGCTCAAGCTCGCATGCGAATAAAAACTCCAACCCTTCAATGTGGCGACGTGTTTCAGCCACACTGTTGCCCATAGCATATAAACCATGACCGCGAATAAGTACACCGTGAATCACTGGCTCTTGTTCGTGGCGTTTTGCAACAAGCTCTGCCAAGCGGTCAATATCTTGGTCATTATCAAAAATGGCAATAGTAAGCGTACTTTCGTGACTGGTGATGCCGCGTAATGATTTTTGCATTTCATAGCCTTGAATTGCCAAGGTATCAGCTTTTATAAAACGCGATAATACCGTGGCGGCAACAGAGTGAGTATGTAATACACATTCAGTGCTTGGCTGAAGTTGGTACAATTTTAAATGAAGTGCCGTTTCGGCAGATGGCTTTCCTTGACCTTTGCAAATAGCGCCTTGCTGATCGAGCTCTAAAAAGTGTTCAGGGGCAAGGTATCCTTTATCATGGCCACTTGCGGTGACAACAAAACCTGTGTCTGTTTTAATTGAAAAATTACCACCCGTTGCTGGTACCCAGCCTTTATCGCTGACCCAACGACCCGCTTCAATCAATGCACTTTTTGCGGCATCATTATGCATAATAGGTTACTCAAAAATAAAAACTCAAAACATTTAGACGGCTATACATCCGTTTTGGGCAATGATAGCATCGCTTTTGTCAAAGCACCATCAAGATTAGAGGTATCGTGTGCAAAGTAAATTACCAAATTTAGGTGTCAGTATTTTTTCGCAAATGACCGCATTGGCAAATGAGCACCAAGCGCTTAATTTATCACAAGGTTTTCCTGAGTTTGATACGCCTGAAGCGCTAAAAAACAAACTTAACTTTTACAGTGCACAAGGGTTTAACCAATATTCGCCATCCAGTGGTGTACCCGCATTACAACAACAAATTGCTGATTTGGTATTGCGTAAATACGCTTTAACTATTTCACCAGAGGCATCGGTAACCGTTACATCAGGTGCAACAGAGGCGCTTTATGTCGCAATTCAAGCACTTGTAAGCCCAAATGATGAAGTGATTGTGTTTGACCCTGCGTATGATTCTTACCAGCCAGCGATTGAACTTGCTGGTGGTAAAGCGGTTCATATCGCATTAACGGCACCCAATTACCAAATAGATTGGCAGCAAGTCGCCAACGCAATTACCGATAAAACCAAAGCGATTATTATTAATTCGCCACATAATCCAAGTACTAAAACGCTAAAACAAGCAGACATTAATGCGTTAAAGCTACTGCTTGAACAGCATGATTTGTATCTCATCAGCGATGAAGTGTACGAGCATATTTGCTTTGATGGTGCCACACATTTAAGCGCACTTGGCGATGACGCACTGTTTGCCCGCAGTTTTGTGGTATCGAGTTTTGGTAAAACCTTCCACTGCACGGGGTGGAAAATGGGTTACTGTGTTGCCCCTGAAAAGCTGATGGTGGAGTTTCGTAAAATTCACCAGTATGTGACGTTTTCTAGCTTTACACCTGCGCAATTAGCATTAGCCGATATGCTTAAAGAGCAGCCAAACCATGTTGATGAATTAAGTGCGTTTTATCAGCACAAGCGCGATGTGTTAAGTAATGCATTAGCAAATAGTCGTTTTACAGTGTTACCAAGTGAAGGTACCTATTTTTTACTGCTTGATTATTCCACCATTTCTGAATTAGATGATGTGGCATTTTGCGAGTATTTAGTAAAAGAGGTTGGCGTTGCTGCCATTCCTCTTAGCGTGTTTTATGAAAATGCCCCTGGCGACCGTGTGATTCGTTTATGTTTTGCTAAGGAAGACGTCACCCTAATCACTGCTGCGGAGAAGTTATGTCAGTTATAAATAGCAGCTTAAAAGTCGCCTTAGTGCAAAGTGATATTGCATGGCTAGACGTTAATAAAAATTTAAATAGCTTAAGCGAACAGCTGAGCAATCTAGATTCGGTTGATTTAATTTTACTGCCTGAAACATTTGCTACTGGTTTTGCCATTAATTTAGACGTGGCAGAGCCAAAGAAAGGGCCAATTTTAGATTGGATGTTGGCACAAGCAAAACGCTTAAATGCGGTAGTAGCGGGCTCAGTGTTAGTGAACCAACAAGGCAAAAAAGCGAATCGCTTTTACTGGTGTTGGCCAAATGGCACGGTGGAATTCTACGATAAACGCCATCTGTTTTGTTTAGGTAATGAAGGCGATTTTGTAAATGCGGGTGTTGAGCGCAAAATCATTACAATAAATGGTTTTAGGTTTTTACCTCAGGTGTGCTACGACTTACGTTTTCCAGTATTTCAACGAAGTCGCAACGATTATGATGTGATGGTTAATGTGGCAAATTGGCCTGCGGCACGCCGCCGCATTTGGGATACCTTATTGCAGGCGAGGGCAATTGAAAATCAATGCTATGTGCTTGCTGCTAATCGGGTGGGTGATGATGGCAATGGTGTTGCTCATAACGGCGGTACAGCTGCCTATGATTTTACGGGTGAAACGCTCGTTGCCGCCGAGGATAACCAAGCGCAAATAATCACAGTTGAACTGACGAAATCGGCGTTAACTCAGTTTAAAGAAAAGTTTCCAGCCCATCTCGATGCGGACCAATTTACACTGCCTAATATCAAATAGACAAATTTAGCTTGGTTACTTCTTGCTAGGTAATGTTTGTTTTATTAAACCTAAAAGCTGTTTTAAGCGTATTACTATTTACCCTTAAAACAGCTTAGGTGTTTAATGAAATCGTCTCTTGTTACTGGTTTGTTTGTTATGGCAGCAAACGCTCACGCTAATATTAATCTTAACCAACTTGAATGGATGGTGATAAACGACTCAGTAATGGGAGGCGTTTCAAATAGCCGAGTTATTGTTGGTGATAACAACTTAACCTTTACGGGTGAGGTATCACTTGCCAACAATGGCGGTTTTGCATCATTTCGAGCGCCTATTTCGTTTGAAAATACTAATACAGATTTACTCAGCTTTAAGGTTGTAGGTGATGGCAAACAATACCAACTGCGCTTGCGAGTGGATGGGTATTATGATGGTCCTGCGTTTGTTTATCACTTTAAAACTGAGGCAGGTATTGAGCATACCTTTAATTTATCTGAACAAGACTTTGTTTTAATGTTTCGCGGTAGGCAGTTTGAGTCGGACTATCAATTTCGTTTTGATGATGTGCGCTCGCTTGGTTTTATGATTAGTAATAAACAAGCGGGTGATTTTAGTCTGCAGGTAAAGCACATAGCACTATTACAAAAAGTGTAGTGATCGGAGAGCCGTTAATTTTAGGTTAAGTTTACTATCGGCATACTAGCCCCAACTTCAACGAATTGTTTTTTAGAATTTGTTCAAAGTTAGTTTTCCCAAGTAGTTGTTTTACACAAGTACACTATTTGCCCACAACCTTTTGTGGGCTTTTTTTTGGCTTATAAAAACGTATTGGCTTGAAATAGGGTTAGGTATTACCTTTGCAATATCGTTGTATTAGCTTTTTCACTGTCACAGATTAACGCTTCAAACGCTTCGAGAGGCAATGGTTTAGAAAGTAAAAAACCTTGAATATCATCGCATTGTGCTTCTTTCACGTAGTCCAGTTGCTCTTGGTTTTCTACTCCTTCTGCGGTGGTTTTTACTTTTAACGACTTGGCTAATGAGAAGATGTTTTCGAGTACCACTTTGCCTTTATCTGTTTTCATACCGAGTTTAATAAAGCTTTGGTCAATTTTAAGGTGTTTGATCGGCAGCGATAATACGGTTTCTAAGTTGGCGTTGCCTGTACCATAGTCATCAATCGCCACCTCTATGCCTGCTTGCTCTAATCGCATCATATTGATAGCTGTTTTTTTGTAGTCTTTTATAAGCCCGTACTCAGTAACTTCTATCTCAAGAAAGTTATGAGGAATATCAAATTCGCCCACTTTTTGAAAAATGTAAGCGATGGTAGTCTGCTCAAATAAATGGCGCGCCGATAAGTTTATTGAAATGGGCACTATGGGTTTACCAAGGTTTATCCAGCTGCGGATCTGTTTGCACACGCTGTGAATAACGTATCTATCGACTAATGGCATTAGCCCTTTTTTCTCGGCAATTGGAATAAACTCGGCGGGTGAAATAAAGTTGCCGTCGAGTGTCCATCGGATCAAGGCTTCCGCTGATTTTATTTTAAGGGTCTTAGCGTCAAATTTAGGTTGATATTGAAAGTATAAACCGTCGTTTTCAAGCGCATTTATCAGCTCGCGTTTTAACGTTGCTTCTCGTTTTACGTTTTTATGGAATTCTGGGTCGATTCTTACTACTTTGTTTACTTCACCATTGGCGCCTCGCAGCGATAGCTCGGATTGTTCGACAATTGAATCAAAACTGTCGGCACAATCTAGCGAACTAATACAGCGATTAAATTTGGCTTTTAGCACCATATTTTGAATCACTAGTTCTTTATTAATTAAACTACGCATTTGCTTTATTTCTTCTTTGCCACCGGCGTGATGGCATACGAGAAATTTAGATGTGCCTATTCGTGCAAGTTGCATATTATCAAGCGCTATTTCTTTTAATGCTTTTGTAAATGCTTGCAAATAGCAATCGCCAATATGCTGTCCGTGAATATCATTAATATCGCGAAGGTACAGTAATTCAATTACGCTAATTTGCATTGGAAAGTAGGCACTTTTTAGATGTGCTTTTATGCCATTGCGATTGTAAAGCTCAGTAAGCTGGTCAAAATAGGCAAGATGTTCGATCGCTTCTTTATCGGCAAACTCTTGGGTTCTATCGCGAATAAATGCAACAAAGTGATTGTTTTTTAACGTGTGATAGCGCGAAATGGTAATTTCTACAGGAAATACAGTGCCGTTTTGTCGCATTGCTTCTACATTGCGAATAGTTTTGAGTACTGATTCTAAATTATGCGATTGCATAAATGAATCATGGTGCATTTTTTGATACTTAGGAGGAATAAAGATCGCGATATTTTGGTCAATAAGCTCTTCTTTGGTGTTGTAACCAAACAAAGACAAACAGCTATTATTAACTTTTATGATAGTACCTTGTTCGTTGGTTTCAATTACCGCATCAGGTGCAAGATCACTTACTAAATTTGCTAAATTAGCCTTTTCGTCAAGCATTTCACCTAAATGCTCATTTAGTGCAAATGAGTCATTGAGTGTGCAGGCTAAACGATAAAAAATATCTTTATCTTCACTAATTCGAATTGCGGTTTTTCCATCGTTAAAGCCCGTAATTGCGGCGCAAAATTGTTTAAGTTTAAAAATGTAGCCGTTGCGCATCACAACAAAATAGGAGGTTGAAAAAACTAAAAAAATGATTGTTGCGATTAAGGTTGTGTATTGCACCTGCACGGCGAAATGATGCAGCTCAGGGTAAATGTATTTTTTTAACACTAAATAGTGCGATGCGTTTTTAGTGCCTTTTTCAAGCACTGGCGCAGCTAAGTACAACACATAATCCTCAATTTTATACAGCTTATCGCTACCTAGAAAAATAAACGTGGCGCTATCAATATCGAGCAATTGCTGTCCTTCGTGCGAAATCGTATTTGATGCAATAACCGCTTTGTCGTGTGAGACAACATAAGTCGAACGTACATTTTGCAGCTCTGCGGTTAATGTAGCCCAGTTTTTTACTTGTTCAATGTCGCCATGACTCAGGTTTGATGCCATCAGTTCAGCCTGATGTTCTAGTAAGGCTTGCTCTTGTTCTACTATGTTCTTAATTGCCACTTTCTCAACAACGGTAAGAAAAAATATGCCAACGACTAGCATCGAAACTGCAATGCCGATTAATGCAAATAACCAGAGTTTAATTCTCATTTAACACCTGTTTAGCATAATCTGGATTGATTAATGTGCGGCAATGACACGGCTTGTCGATTTTTCCTTGTGTAAGCAACACTGAATTGTAGCTACTAATGAGTTGTTGATGTTTGTCTTTGTCTTCCAACCAATCAATGACGTCTTGCCCATAGAGTAATGAAATGCCCGAATAACCTTGAATGAGCTGTGTTTCACTTAAATGAAGTCGTTGGTTTAAGGAGTTGATATAGGGCATGATATCTTTACTGATATGCATCACTGTGCGGTTGTTTAAGGTTAAAAACGAGTTTAAATAGCGCTTTTTTTCTTCAGATATCGTACTTTTGTTTAATACTAATACATCAACTATTTCGCCTGGTATTTGGCTGCTATCAAATAATTTATTTGCGCCTAATTCGAGTAACTTACTGCTGCTGGGTTCAAAGGTAAAAACCGCATCAATTTCATTGTTTTGATAGGCTTGCACATGACGATTAGCCTCTAAGTTAACAATGTCGATATCATTAATTGTTAAGTTGTTAAGCTCTAAAAAACGAGATAGAAAATACAACCCCAACGCGGATGTTTCGGCACCAATGCGTTTACCGCGTAATTGATTTACATTGGTAATGCTTGGTTTAGCAATCAAAGTATCTGCGCCATTGGAATAATCGACTATCCAAATCACTTCAATATCAAAGCCGAGCGCTTTTATTTTAACGGCTTCATCTAACGTAACAGCCGCTACGTCTATCGAGTTATTAATAATGCCATTAAGCACTTGAGACGCATTGCGGTATTCAATGAGTTTAATGTGCTTCATTAGATCTGGGTATTTATGACGTGTGATGTAAAAAGGCTCGTAGCCTAACCAAATATTGGTGCCAATTCGCAGTATTTGCGTATTTTGTTCGTGGCAAGAAACTAAGAAAACGCAAATTGAAAATATTAGTGCTAACCGTTTCATTGTAAGTAGAATTTTATAGCTCGTTACATTTGAGTTTAGCCATATTTATTAAATTTGCTGAGTAAGGTAAAAAATATCTTTAAGTCGTTATATTTAAAAATCCATAGGGGCTGTGTTGTTATCAGAATCCTGTATTTTAAGCATGAAAAAAGGCGCTAAATGCGCCTTTGTTTGATTGTAGCTTCACTCGTTATTTAATATCAAAACGGTCAAGTTGCATTACTTTTGTCCATGCTTTTACAAAGTCGTTTACAAAACGTTCTTTTGAATTATCAAACGCATATACTTCAGCAACAGCACGTAACTCAGATGAAGAACCAAAGATTAAATCAACCGGTGTTGCTGTGTATTTTAAAGCGCCAGTTTTACGGTCTTTACCTTGGTACACATCGCCTGCTTTTTGCCACTGAGTAGACATATCAAGCAAGTTGACAAAAAAGTCATTGGTTAAAGTGTCTTTCTTATCTGTAAATACACCGTTGCTTGAGCCATCTGTATTGGTATTTAACACGCGCATACCGCCAATTAACACCGTCATTTCAGGCACCGTTAGAGCGAGTTGATCTGCTTTATCAACCAAAGCGTCGGTTGGTGATTTGTAATAACCTTTTTCATAGTAGTTTCTAAAACCGTCAGCACTTGGTTTTAGTAGCGAAAATGAGTTTACATCTGTTTGTGCTTGGGTCGCATCACCACGCCCCGCAACAAATGGTACGCTTACTTTAACCCCAGCATTTTTAGCTGCTTTTTCAACTGCAGCTGCGCCGCCGAGTACTATCATATCAGCAAGTGAAATTTTGCTGCGACCAAAAGTACGGTCATTAAATTCATCTTTAATTTCAGTCAGTTTGGCAATAACTTTCGCAGTTTGTGCTGGATTATTTACTTGCCAATCTTTTTGTGGCGCCAGTGCGATACGTGCACCGTTTGCACCGCCGCGCATATCAGAATCACGGTAGCTTGATGCTGACGCCCATGCTGTTGCGACGAGTTCAGATACTGAAAGACCTGAATCTAAAATTTGCGCTTTTAGCTTTTTAACGTCTTTATCACTTACTAGCTTGTAATCTGGCTTGTCGATAGGATCTTGCCAAATATGCGCTTGTTTTGGATATTCGTCACCTAAGTAATTATCAAGTGGACCCATATCGCGGTGGGTTAATTTAAACCATGCTTTGGCAAATGCAAGGCGGTACTCTTCAGGATCTGCCAAGAAGCGCTCTGCAATTTTGCGATATTCTGGGTCAAATTTTAAAGCCAAATCTGCCGTATTCATCACAGGTGGATTGTACTTGCCCTTAACGTGCGCATCCGGAACTGATTTATGTAACGACTCATCGGTAGGTACCCAAATAATCGCACCAGCAGGGCTACGTGATTGTTTCCACTCAAAATTAAGTAAGTTTGATAGGTATAGTGATGTCCATTTGGTTGGCGCTTGTGTCCACGCACCTTCTAATCCACTGGTAACTGTGTCTTCTGAATGGCCTTTACCGCATTTGTTTTTCCAGCCAAAACCTTGTTGCTCAATTGGCGCTGCACCTGGTTCTTTCTCTAAACACTTATTCGCTTTGTGAGCGCCGTGCATTTTACCAAAGGTGTGGCCACCTGCGATAAGTGCAAGTGTTTCTTCATCGTTCATTGCCATACGTGCAAATGATTCGCGAATATTTTTAGCTGAGCCAAGAGGATCGGGTACGCCACCTGGGCCTTCAGGGTTTACGTAAATTAAGCCCATATGAACTGCAGCCAGTGGGCGCTTTAATTTGCCATCGCTATCGCGACGATCGCTAGCTAGCATTTCAACTTCTGGACCCCAATAAACCATATCAGGTTCCCAGTCATCATCACGACCGGCTGCAAAACCGTAAGTTTTGAAACCCATGTTTTCTAATGCTACGTTACCCGCAAGTACAATTAAGTCACCCCAAGAGATAAGCTCACCGTATTTTTGTTTAACAGGCCACAGTAAGCGACGTGCTTTATCTAGGTTACCGTTATCTGGCCAGCTGTTTAATGGGTTGAAGCGTTGTTGACCACCGCCCGCGCCACCTCGGCCATCAAGCGTGCGGTAAGTGCCTGCGGCATGCCACGTCATACGAATAAAAAATGGGCCATAGTTACCCCAGTCGGCAGGCCACCATTCTTGTGAGTCAGTAAGCACAAAATCGATGTCTTTTTTAAGCGCATCCATATCAAGCTGTGTAAACGCTTTTTTATAATTAAAGTCTTCACCTAATGGGTTTGAGCGTACATCGTGATCGCGAAGTGGTGTTAAATCGAGTTGGTTTGGCCACCAAAATAGGTTTGATTTCGCTTGGTTAGGCATTACTTTGCCCATGCCAATCGCGCCTTTTGGCTTACTCATTGTGTCTTTAGCGATTGCAGATGTTGCGCCTAAAGATAGTGCTACAACAGCGGCAATAGAAGTATATTTTAATATCTGAACGGATTTCATTTTTGAATTCCCCTTATGATTTATGGGTGTATTAACGCAGCTAAGTATAGAAGGGAATTTAAATAACTAAATTTGATAATAACTAAGTTGATATTCGTTTTTTTAGATTGTTGTTATGTAGACATTTTTCCTGCCATATTGGCTATGAAAACGCTAATCAAAAAAACATATGATCACCATCGGTATTTTTGAATAATAGCTTAAACTTTTGATTTTTAATTGCTTTTATTCTTATTTGGTAGTGAGTGAAGGAAACGACTGAGTGAGTGATATGGTCATTTCGTATAAATTGATTATTATTAAAAAAACATTCGATTTATAAGAACTATAATGATTTCACTAAAACAGCTTCATTACGCCTTAGCCGTTGAAAAAACGCTTCATTTTAAAAAGGCCGCAGACAATTGCCATGTTTCGCAATCAACGCTTAGTACCGCGGTACATGAGCTAGAAAAACAATTAGGTGTGGCTATTTTTGAGCGTAACAATAAACATGTGTTTATTACTGACGAAGGCAAGCTAATTCTTGAAAAAGCCAAGCGCATTAAGCTTGAAGTAGACGAACTGACGTTGCTGGCAAAGTCCAATAAAGCGCCGCTAGCAAGCCCAATGACAATTGGTGTAATACCGACAATTGGCCCTTTTTTACTGCCAAAGGTATTGCCGAAAGTGCGCACTGAATATAGCGACTTTAAGCTGAAAATCGTTGAAGACCAATCACATGTATTGGTTGAAAAACTGCGAGAAGGTGAGCTTGACGCAGCAATTTTAGCCCTGCCATACGATATTGATGGTTTAATGGCGTTTAATTTTTGGCAAGAAGACTTTTACTGGGTGAGCCACAAAGACGAATGTGCACTAAATTTGCGTGAAATTACCACCAATGAGTTCGATCTCGACAAATTAATGCTGCTTAAAGATGGTCACTGCTTAAAAGAGCATGCGCTTGCTGCTTGTAAATTAGAAAATACCAACAATGACAATCAATTAGACTCAGCCAGTTTACACACATTAATTCAAATGGTTGCCGGCAAACTAGGTACAACCTTAGTACCACAGATGGCACTTGATCAACTCGTTAAAAATGAAGGTGAGCTTGCTGCGGTACATTTAAATGAGCCAGGCCCACATCGCACCATAGCGCTTGTGGTTCGGCCGAATTATGTAAGAACCAATGATATTGTGTTGCTACAGCAGCTTTTTGAAAATGAATTAAAAGACAAGTGCTATGCGGGTTAAGGCCGTAATTTAAGTATTTGCTAGATTATGAATTTTGATGTTTTTTTGATCTTGGCACTGCAAAACAGCATTTGATCCTGTATAACTAATTGAGCGTATAAATATTTTTACGTTCACCGACATGAATTGTTAACTGATTTTAACGAGCGAAATAAAGTCATTTTGATGCGTTTAATTGAGGTATGAGTGGTTCGGTTATCTCAATTAAGAATGCTTCCCCTGCATTCTTGCCTAGCACTTTTTCATATAGGCAATTGGCACACAGTTTCTTTTAAGCGTGAAAAAAACGCTGCTCGTTAGTCGTTTTAATAAAAAATGTCGTCTCAATGAACCCGTCAGACAAACAAAGGAGATGCGCGATGTCATCAAGTAAATGCCCATTTACATCAGGAAGTATTACGCAAACTGGAAAATCGAACACAGATTGGTGGCCTAATACCCTCAATCTCGATATTTTGCATCAACATGATTCAAAAACTAACCCACTCGGTAGCGACTATGATTACCGCGAACAATTAAAGCAGCTTGATTTTGCTGCACTGAAAGCCGATTTAACCGCACTTATGACTGACAGCCAAGATTGGTGGCCTGCTGATTGGGGCCACTATGGCGGTTTAATGATCCGTATGACATGGCATGCTGCGGGAAGTTATCGCGTTGCCGATGGTCGCGGTGGTGCGGGTACTGGTAATTTGCGTTTTTCACCGCTTAATTCATGGCCAGATAATACCAACCTAGACAAAGCGCGCCGTTTACTTTGGCCTATTAAGAAAAAGTACGGTAATAAGTTAAGCTGGGCAGATTTAATTGCGTATGCTGGAACCATTGCATATGAGTCGATGGGACTTAAAACCTATGGCTTTGCGTTTGGCCGCGAAGATATTTGGCACCCAGAAAAAGATACCTACTGGGGCGCTGAGAAAGAATGGCTTGCTCCATCAGAAAATGACAACAGTCGTTATTCAGGTGAGCGCGACTTAGAAAACCCATTAGCCGCAGTAATGATGGGCTTAATTTATGTTAACCCTGAAGGGGTTGATGGTAAGCCAGATCCACAAAAAACAGCCCACGATGTACGTGAAACCTTCGCCCGTATGGCAATGAATGATGAAGAAACTGTGGCGCTTACCGCAGGTGGTCATACCGTAGGTAAATGTCATGGTAATGGCGATGCCGCGAAACTTGGCCCTGAACCAGAAGCTGCTGATATTAATGAACAAGGCCTTGGTTGGAATCATCAAGAAGGTAATGGCTTAGGTGCAGATGCAATAACCAGTGGCCTTGAAGGTGCATGGACAACTAATCCTACTCAGTGGGATAACGGCTATTTCGAATTACTACTCAACCATGAGTGGGAGCTTAAAAAGAGCCCAGCAGGCGCATGGCAATGGGAACCTGTCGCGATTAAAGAAGAGGATAAGCCGCTCGCGGTTGATGGCAACGGCAAACGCAATAATCCCATTATGACCGATGCTGATATGGCGATGAAGGTTGACCCAGAATATCGCAAAATTTCAGAGCGATTTTATAACGACCCAGCTTATTTTTCTGAGGTGTTTGCACGTGCATGGTTTAAATTAACACACCGTGATATGGGGCCAAAAGCTTGTTATATCGGCCCTGATGTGCCAAAAGAAGATTTAACATGGCAAGATCCAATTCCAGCTGGCAATACGGCTTATGATGAACAAGCGGTAAAAACGGCAATTAAAGCCAGCGGTTTATCTATTGCTGAAATGGCAACAACGGCGTGGGATAGTGCGCGCACTTTCCGTCATTCTGATAAGCGGGGTGGTGCAAATGGTGCACATATTCGCTTGGCACCAGCAAATAATTGGCAAGGCAACGAGCCTGAAAAACTTGCTAAGGTGCTAAGCGTGTATCAAGCAATATCAGATGAACATAATGTGAGTGTTGCTGATGTGATTGTACTTGCGGGTAATGTTGCAATTGAACAGGCGGCAAGTGCAGCCGGCTTTACAGCAAGTCTAACCTTTAACAAAGGCCGTGGTGATGCATCTCAAGAGATGACCGAAGTAGATTCGTTTGCTTATTTAGAGCCTGTACATGACGGTTTTAGAAATTGGCAGCAGCAAAAATTTGCAGCAAGCCCAGAAGAGTTATTACTTGAACGTGCTCAACTACTCGGATTAACAGCACCAGAAATGACGGTATTGGTGGGCGGTTTACGGGTATTAGGCTGTAATTATGGTGATTCTCAAGCCGGTGTGTTCACCGATCGCGTTGGACAACTTACTACCGACTTTTTTGTCAATCTAACAGACATGCGTTATGAGTGGCAGCCAACAGGCGATAATCAATACGTACTGCGTGATAGAGCGACTAAAGAAGATGCTTGGCAAGCTACGCGCGTTGATTTAGTGTTTGGCTCAAACTCAATTTTGCGTGCGTATGCAGAAGTGTATGCACAAGATGATAATGGTCAGAAGTTTGTAGATGACTTTGTAACGGCATGGAATAAGGTAATGAATGCCGATCGCTTTGATTTAGCAAGCTAGCATTTCGCCAAATAAAAAAGCCTTTCTATTTAATTGAATAGAAAGGCTATTTTAATTGTTTTTTGAAGATATAAATTAACTTTTTTGTTTTTACCATAGGCATGTTTCCTTAAATTTTGGTTTCACTTTATTTTATTTAAATAACAAGTAGCTTCCACCTACAGCAACACCCGTTACAATCGCCGCTGTCATACCTGCGGTTACTAAACCAACTACCACAAACGCGGTTAAAGCTGCTGTCATTACAATATCAAATACGTTGTTCATTTTTTTATCTCCGAGTAGTTTTAAAGTTATTTAGTTAACATGTATGTGCCGCCAATTGCTGCACCTGCCATAATTGCGGTTGTCATGCCTGCTGTTACAAGACCAGCTACTACAAATGTTGTTAAACCAGCTGCCATTAAAATCTCGATTGCGTTTGATGTATTCATTGTTCAATTTCCTTTAAGTTTGAGTAAAGCGTGTTGCTTGAGTTAAATAATAGGCAATTGAGGAGAGGATTCTTTTGCTTTGTGATGTTTGGTCAATCGCGGTGATATTTGGTTTTATTAAGTGATGAATGATTTTGAATTGAAGGAGAGTTGCTATGTTGCGATACTTTTTCAAAAGGCAAGTCACAATAAAAAGGTGCTCTAAAGCACCTTGTTGCGTTTTATAATTGCGCTAAACGTAGTTAGTTTTAGGTTCATTCAAGCATGCTCGCCAGCCACGGAGGTTGCGAGTGCCAGTGATATGTTATTTTTATGTGGCGTTAGACCGCTTTTATGTTTTTTGTTTATTAACGCATTGCAAAGTTTACAAACACGGCTGTTAGCATAAACCCCACACCGACAAAAAAGCCTATTAACGTAGCTTTTACTAAGGTCGACTTTTTGTTTTCTTCTGTTTTATCGCTCATAGTTACATTCCCTATTTAAATTAAAAATGTAGTGTTAGGTGTTTTAGTATTTATTTGAGTGTAAAGATCAACACGTTCTAAAAATCATCAATATTTTGTACACGATTTTGTGTGTTTTGTAACCTAGCATATGCTGCTTTTTCAACTTTTTGTATCGGGTTTTAAAGCGAATGAAGGTTAAGTTTTGCTTTATGGAAGAGAGACAACTCTTATGGTTAAAAACAGGCCGTCCGCAGTTTAGTTAACGTGACACCTTACCAAATCGCATCCGTGTATTTAAATTAACAATGATAAAACAATTGCTCAGTGAATCATCTCACATGGTTTCACTTATCAGCTTGCGCTTTTACGTTCGGAAAAAGCAAACAAAATAGCCTTTCTATGTAATTGTATAGAAAGGCTATTTTGTTTGCTTTTTGAAGGTATAGAACATTATTTGGGTTTTTGTCATAGGCAAATATCCTTTAATTATTATGGCTTAGATTAAATTACTTAAATAATAAGTAACTACCACCCACAGCAACACCCGTTACAATCGCCGCTGTCATACCTGCGGTTACTAAACCAACTACCACAAACGCGGTTAAAGCTGCTGTCATTACAATATCAAATACGTTGTTCATTTTTTATCTCCGAGTAGTTTTAAAGTTATTTAGTTAACATGTATGTGCCGCCAATTGCTGCACCTGCCATAATTGCGGTTGTCATGCCTGCTGTTACAAGACCAGCTACTACAAATGTTGTTAAACCAGCTGCCATTAAAATCTCGATTGCGTTTGATGTATTCATTGTTCAATTTCCTAGTTAATACCAATTCACTTAAGTAGCTGATCATCCTAGCGGACTAAATATCATGCTAACTGCGTTAGAATTTATCAATGTAGAACAACTACATAAGAAAAATTCCGCCTTGTTACCATTTCATTTATCCAGCGCTATCCCTGATCACATACTTAACAGAATTGGTATAAGTTTGAGTAAAGTGTGTTGCTTGAGTTAAATAATAGGCAATTGAGGAGAGGATTCTTTTGCTTTGTGATGTTTGGTCAATCGCGGTGATTTTTGGCGTTATTTAGGGATGAATGTTGAGAGTTTTGCAGATGAATTGCAGGCATTACCTGAGATTACAATCAATGATACTGAATCTGTGTCTTTATTTGCATTCGTTTTTAATTACTTCGATAAGCGTTATTAAGTAATAATGTTGAGTACTGTTAGTGAATAAGTGCATCAAGTCCTAGTCTGTTAAAAGTTACATTTAAGCCAATAAAACGTATGTATTAGTTTGTTTTTTAACACAAACTTTATTTCTTATTTCTTATTTCTTATTTCTTATTTCTTATTTCTTGCTTTTAAGCATATTTATGATTTTTAGACTTTAAAGTACTAACTTACTTGTTCACTCTTACAGATACAATATTCACTTATAAGAAATAATTGCATTCCTTGATTTAAAACAATAAATACAAACTCAACCCATCAAAAGAGGTCTAACCATCTGATTTAAAATGGATTGGAACGTTCTTATTTGATATCTTCCAAACCGTTTTAAACCGCGAGCATCGAATTTTATTGAGTTTATTAAAATTGTTTTTATTTAAGGTTTGGTGCTTTTCTCCTCTGTTTTATTAATCAGTATTTAAAACGGAATTTACTTTTTCAAATACAAGAAGGTTTTATGAGTGCTAGAAATAAATTGCTAGTGTTAATTGGCATTTTGATCTCATCAATCGTATTTTTAATTTCCATTTTTGGTTACAACCAGCTTAATACTTATTCCACCTCTGATTATCGAAATCGTATGTCAAATCAAACCTTCCTCGTGTCAAAAGCATTGGAAGAGAAAGTTGAGCGATACTTTACCGCGCTAGAAGGAACTTCATTGATTTTAAACATCGATAAAAATCAAATTTTACTTGATGCAAAAACGTATGCTCATTTGGCTGATTTACAAGACAAAATGAAGAGCCTAAATGTGTTTGTCGGCCTTCCTGATGGCTCAACATTTGATACGCAAAACGTTGGGAAAATACCTAATTTCAATGCTAAGCAAAGTAATCGAGAATGGTTTGTTAAGGGAATGTCGGGACAAAATCGTATTGTAACGACTCCCTTTATGGCAACAACAGGTGACTTAAGTATGGTGTTGGCGATTCCTATACGACATCAAAGCAGCGTCGTAGGTGTGCTATCTATGAGCCTAAAAGTGAGTGATATTAGCGACTATGTTAAAGCGCTGACAAACAAAGATAATGTGTATGTTTCCCGTCAAGATGGTTTTTTAATGGCGGCAAGCTCCGATGATTTGGTGGGGGAGAATGTATTTTCTTTGTACCCGAGTTATCAACCTTATGCACGCAGTATTAAAAGTGAACACACGTTCACATCGGAACTTGGTAAAGAATTCTTTGTAGTGTCGAATAAAATTGAGGGATTGAACTGGTCTGTGTGGGCTTGGACAAGCCTGGATAATATTCACAAAATTT
Organism: Pseudoalteromonas sp. NS-SX12; assembly: GCF_057367955.1. Taxonomy (NCBI): domain Bacteria; kingdom Pseudomonadati; phylum Pseudomonadota; class Gammaproteobacteria; order Alteromonadales; family Pseudoalteromonadaceae; genus Pseudoalteromonas; species Pseudoalteromonas sp. NS-SX12. The sequence goes on from NZ_CM170635.1 coordinate 1,230,457, forward strand.
CTAATGCAGCAGTTAAAACTAACTTAGTTGTAGGACTAATATTTATAATTGTGGGCATTGTTATTACGTATTACCTAATTACCAAACTTATGTATTTCCCGATTGGTGGTGAGCCTAAAAAAATAGAAGCGTTAGTTAATACAATTGCTAACGGGAATCTGACCCAAATACCCAAACTAGATAATACCAGCACTGGGATCTACCGTTCGATAATGCAAATGGCGCATAAGCTTAGAGATGTAATTACTGAAATAAATCATTCATCTAATGAGTTGCTAAATGTATCTAAGAAACTAGGCTGCGCGTCAGAGCAGGTTGCACGTTCTTCGAATGAGCAAACTGTTCAGCTAGAGCAAGTTGCAACAGCAATGAATGAAATGACAACAACTGTTTCTGAAGTGGCAAGGCATGCAGTTGAAGCGTCAATTTCATCGAATGGCGCAACTAAAAGCTCTCAAAGTGGCTTAGATGTAGTAGCCCAGATGAATGATAATATTACTAATCTTGTTGAAAACATTAACCAAGTTCAACAGGTAATTACTGGTGTTTCAAACGAAGCAGAAAATGTTGGTGGTATTTTAGATGTTATTAGAGGCATTGCTGATCAAACTAACTTATTAGCGTTGAATGCAGCGATTGAAGCGGCAAGAGCGGGTGAAAATGGTAGAGGCTTTGCGGTAGTTGCAGATGAAGTAAGGACATTGGCATTGAAAACGCAAGAAAGCACAAATGAAATTCAATCGATGATCGAAGCGTTACAATCGCAAGCAAATCGCTCTGTGATTTTAATGAAGGAAAATGCATTAAGCGCAGATTTGACGTTAGAAAAGTCGGATGAAGCACGCGCATCACTAGTGCAAATTGAACAAGAGATAAGCTCGATTGAAGATATGAATACGCAAATTGCAACGGCAGCTGAAGAGCAATCACAAGTGTCAGGCGATATTAATCAAAATATTGTAACGATAAATGACCTAGCGATTGATAACGCGGAAAGTGTTAAGAGTAATTCTGAAACAGCGGAGCAGTTAAATGAAATGGCGGTTAAACTGAGTCGGGTAGTGCATACGTTTAAAATTTAGTATTGCGCGAGAGTATGTGATTTCTGTGCGCGGTTAGCGCTAAAGTGTAAGCTTTAAGAAACGCCATGTGATGACTGGACGTTTTAGTTAGTAATCAATATATGGGAGCTTTTACGTGTCTTATGCGTGAAATTATTGTGTACTTATCACTGCCTATTTAATTAAGGCATCACTACTTTCGATGGCGGCACTTGCCATACGTGCGGTTACTAAACCTGCTACTTTAAATGTTGTATCAATTAAAAACCGATGCGGGTGCATCGGTTTTTTCAGCGCTTATTTATTCGCGTCGTTATTCTTCGACTAAAACTTGCTTGCCTTCGCTATTTACAACCAGTAAGTAAGACTCACCAAAGTCGCCGGTGCATAAATCGATTGCGCGGCCATTAATGGTTAAATCTAGGGCACAGTTATCAAGAGTTAAAAAGTCAGATACTTTGCCGCGTTCAGTGGTCATCACTTGGCTACCTTTTAATGTAACGGGGTAAACACCATTAGCGAAAATGCGTACGTTGAAGGTGTTGGCGTTATCACGTTCTTTTTTCTTAAGTAAGGTGATGTGTTTTTCAACACCATTTTGCCAAGCAATAACCCAATGTTCGTCATCGTCGCTTAGTGTTGTATGCATTTTTACTTCATTTTGACTGCTCATAGCTGAGCGCATACCAATGTTTACCATGTTCATTACCGCTGGGAAGTCATAGTTGTATTCGCTTGAATAACCATTAACTTGAACATTACCAGCCACGCGGTTTTTACTATCAAATAAGCCGCTTGAACCTGCGGTGATGGTGCGTTTTTGCAAATGAAAGTCGACACTGTAATCCATTGCATTGATAAACGAAAACTCTGCTTCATGGGTTAATGCATCGTCTAAATCATCTGTGATTGAATCACTACAGCCAATTGCGCCAAAACACAGCGCACTTACAATAAGTGCTACCTTCCCTGAATTTTTAATCATAATATGCCTACTTTCAATCTACCCCAAAAAAATCTAGCGCGATAATAACATAGTACTAGTTTAAAAAGCGTGAAGATGGCAATAAACACGTTAGTCTTGTGTAAGAAAGTATTTAAATTTATTACAGATTCTTACGTTTATAGGCTAGGCGCAAAGATGCCCCCAATAGAGGGCATAGCATATTTATAGTCAGTCCTTGTTGTGCAATATGCGATAAAGCGCTGGCAAAACAAAAAGTGTTAGCAAGGTGGATGAAATCACCCCGCCAATAACCACAGTCGCAAGCGGCCTTTGCACTTCTGAGCCAATGCCAGTGTTTAGAGCCATTGGAATAAAGCCAAGTGAGGCAACAAGGGCGGTGGTAAGTACCGGGCGTAATCGCGTTAGCGCCCCGGTAATAATGGCGTCATTTAAGCCAAGTTGATTGGCTCTTAATTCACGAATAAACGATACCATTACTAAGCCATTTAAAATCGCAATACCAGACAGGGCAATAAAGCCCACAGCAGCCGAGATTGAAAATGGAATATCTCTAAGGAATAGCGCGAAAATACCGCCCGTAAGCGCCAGTGGTACACCGCTGAAGATAATCATTGAGTCTTTAAATGAGCCAAGAGCGATTAACAACAGCGCCACAATAATCGCCAAGGTTAACGGTACAACTAAGGTTAAACGTTTGGTTGCTGATTGCAGTTTTTGGTAAGTACCGCCGTATTCTACCCAGTAACCTGCGGGAATATCTGCATTTTGTTCAATCGCCATTTGCACATCTTTAACAAATCCGCCCAAATCGCGGCCACGCACATTGGCTGTTACCACAATGCGGCGTTTACCATTTTCACGATTAACCTGATTTGCCGAGTTAACTTTTTCAATGCTTGCTACTTCTGACAACGGAACATAATCGCCGTTAGCTAAGGTTATTGGTAGGTGTTTTAGGTTATCGATATCACGGCGTTTATCATCGGGTAAACGCACAACTATATCAAAACGGCGATCGCCTTGATAAAACTTACCAACATCCACCCCGCCCATGCTAATGGCGATTTGCTGTTGTAAATCGGCCTTGGTTAAAGCATAACGCGCTAACATGTGATCAATTGGATTGATGGTTAAAATGGGCAAGCCTTTAATTTTTTCAACTTGCACATCGCGAATACCAGCAACGCTTTCAATTGCACTTTCAATGCGCTGGCCAACAATCGCAAGGGTATCAAAGTCATCGCCAAAAACCTTAATCGCAAGCTCTGAACGTACCCCTGAGAGCAGTTCATTAAAGCGCATTTGAATCGGTTGCAAAAACTCATAACGGTTACCTGGAATGGTTTCAACTAGTTGCTCAAGCTCTGTTACCAATTGGTTTTTTGGCTTAGTTGGGTTTGGCCATTCAGCACGCGGTTTTAGCATAATGAAGACGTCCGCAACGCTTGGTGGCATAGGATCGGTGGCCACATCGGGTGTGCCAATCTTTGAAAATACACTTAACACTTCGGCTTTTTCAGCAATTTTTTGCTCTAGTAGTTCTTGCATTTTTATCGATTGAGTAAGCGAGGTGCCTGGTATGCGCATCGCATGCATAGCAATATCACCTTCATCTAAATTAGGCACAAATTCACTGCCGAGTTTGGTACTCATAGCGCCAGCAATTGCCATTAGCGCAATGGCTACAGCAACAACTAACCAGCGCATTTTTAGCACAAAGGTTAAGATTGGCTGATAAAGTGCAGTGCTTGCCTTCATTACGATATTTTCTTTTTCTTGTACCGGCTTTTTAAATAACAGAGCAATACATGCAGGCACAAACGTAATTGATAAAACCATGGCACTCACTAGGGCAATTACGACTGTCATTGCCATCGGGTGGAACATTTTGCCTTCCACGCCGGTTAGGGCAAAAATCGGTAAATACACTGCGGTTATTATAAAAACACCAAACAGGGCAGGGCGGATCACTTCACGGGTGGCATCAAATACCAAGGCTAAACGCTCGTTTAATGGCAAGGTTTGCGCTTGGTTTTGACTTTTATGAGCTTGGCTTAAGCGGCGCATACAGTTTTCTACGATAATAATTGCGCCATCAACCAGTAGGCCAAAATCGAGCGCGCCTAAACTCATTAAGTTAGCACTTACTTTACTTTGTACCATGCCTGTAATGGTCATTAACATGGCAAATGGGATTACCATCGCGGTGATAAGTGCTGCTCTAAAATTACCGAGCAATAAAAACAAAATCACAATGACGAGCAGTGCGCCTTCAAGCAAATTGGTTTTAACGGTATCGAGGGTTTTATTCACCAGTTTTGTGCGATCGTACGCAGGGTTAATCACCACCCCTTGCGGTAAACTTTTACTTATTTCTGTTAAGCGTGCGCCTACCTCTTTTGCCACTTTTTGACTGTTTTCACCAATTAACATAAAGACGGTACTGAGCACCACTTCATGGCCATTTTGCGTTGCTGCACCTGAGCGTAACTCTTTACCTTCAATCACATCTGCCACATCTTTAATGCGGATCACCGCACCTTGCAAATTCGTAACGGGTACATTTTCAAGCTGGGTTAAATCGCTTAATTGCCCAGGAATGCGCACTAGCCACTGCGAACCATCACGTTCAATAAAACCCGCGCCTCGGTTTTGGTTATGGCTACCAATAGCATCAATCACATCTTGTTGTGATATGCCAAATGCCAACAGTTTTTCAGGTTTTATGGCAATTTGAATTTCGCGCTCAAAGCCGCCAATGGGGTTTACTTCGACAACGCCTTCTACTTGCACAAGTTGTGGGCGAATGATCCAGTCGTGCACGGTGCGTAAATCGGTTGCGGTGATTGGGCTACCATCGGGGTTAGTTGCACCTGGCAAGGCATCAACCGTAAACATAAAAATTTCCCCCAGCCCAGTTGAAATCGGGCCAAGCTCTGGCTCTACACCAAAGGGCAACTCTGATTTTGCCGAAACCAAGCGCTCATTTACTAATTGGCGGGCAAAATAGATATCGGTGTCATCACTGAATATGGCAACCACTTGCGATAAACCATAACGTGAAATAGAACGTGTGTAACTTAAGTTGGGCACGCCAGCCAGTGCGGTTTCAAGCACGTAAGTAACGCGTTGCTCTACTTCCAGCGGAGTGTAACCGGGCACTTCGGTATTGATAACGACTTGAACATTGGTAATGTCGGGCACGGCATCGATGGGCAGTTTGGTAAACTGCCAAGCCCCTAGTGCTGCAACTAACATTACTGTGGCAAGTACTAACTTACTTCGCTCAATCGCGAATTTTAAAATGGACTCTAGCATAAGTAATTACTCACTTTTAGTGGTCGTGTGACGCGCCTGACTTTTCAATGTCGGCTTTTAAGATATAACTGTTGTCGGTGGCATATTCGCTGCCTACATCAATGCCACTTAACACTTCAACCCACTCACCGCTGCTGCGTCCAAGGGTCAACATGCGAACCTCAAATTGGTCGCCAAATTTGGCAAACACCACATTAAAATCACGAAATGCATGCAGTGCTTTTTTCTCAATTGCCATTGGTACTGTAAAGCTTTCAAGGGTGATGTCGGCGCTAACAAATTGGCCTACTTGCAGTTGGTTATTGGGGTTGGGGATGAAGGCGCGATAGGTTTTTGCTTGATTGCCTGCAACTGAAAAAAGGCTGTCTTTAATGGTGGTATTTATTGGCGTATTTAAGCCATTTACATTAACGCTTACTGCTGCGCCTTGGCTGATATTTGCTGCGTCGTTTGGAAAAACCTGTAACTCGGCAACAAGCTCAGTCATATCGGTAATTTCTATTAAGCTGCGCCCAGCCGTTTGCTCACCAAGCCCAACGTTTTGTTTAGTTACAATGCCATTAATCGGGGAAATAACGCGGTAGCTTTGTAAGCTGTCGTTACTTTGAATGGTCATTATGTGCTGACCTTTTTTCACCTGCATACCCAATAGCGCAGTGAGTTTGGTAATTTCACCATCAAAACGCGCGCTTATTTGGCGCTTAGCTCCTGCTGGCAGGGCGAGTTTGCCATACACCGTCAAAGTTTTTGTCAGGGTTTTTGCTTGCACGGTATTGGTGTTAATGCCCAGTTGCTTAACAATGGGGGCAGCAATTTGAGTGCGTCCTTCAAAATTATCAAAATGCCACTCATAGACTTCACCTTGATAAGTGGCGCTTATTTCAACGCTAAATGAGTGAGGTTCGTTAATCGGTGACGTACCCTGTAAAAAGGCGCCATTTGGTTTAAATGAAATGGTGTCTTTTTTGCCACCTAGTCGGCTAAGGGTAACGGTAACGTCTACATTAAAGGGTGCGACTGTTTTTTCGCGATCTTTTACAAATACGCGGTATTCGGGTGCTGTTCCTTGTTCAACAAGTTGCAGTTCCAAAGAGAAGTCACCTGTTTTGAAAAGTCGTCCACCGTTTGGCCCCGTAGCTGCATCGTTGTGCTCGCTATCATCTTGCTGGTGATCGTGGTCGCTTCCGGCAACCGCATCAAAATTTGGCACAATGAGTAATAGGCTCACTAAAAATGCATTTAATAGATTTGATAATTTCATCGCAATCTCACTTAATTGTTAGGCTCGCGCCGGTTAAGCGCTCAAGTTCAACATTGAATCGTTGAATATTGGTATAGGCTTGTATCAGCTCCAATCGGGCTTGTAATAACTCTTGTTTTACTGCGTACCAATCGGTGTATCGGTAGCGCCCCTGCTGGTAGGCAAGCTCGGCTTGTTTACTTGCGGTTTCGAGGGCGGGAAGTGATTCTTTCACAAGCGCATTGGCAATATGGGTATTGTGGGTTAGCTTGTGGTTAAGCAGTAACGCTTGGGTTTGGGTGCGCGCAAGCCAGGCTTTTGCCTCGGCTGCTTGCTGCTGTTTACTGGCGTTAAGCGATGCAATTTTGCCTTCGCTACGAGACATCCCCCCTAAAGGAATTGAAACGCCAGCACTTAGTGAAAAGTCATTAAGCGCTTGGTCGCGCGTAATGCCCGTATTGATTTGCCAAGCGGGTTTGCTCTCAGCTTGTGATAGTGCAATTTCTGATGAGATTACCCGCTGTTTTGATGCAAAGAGTGAAAAACGCGGTGTGTTTTTTAATTTTGCTTTGGCATCTTCCAGTGAAAGGGCATTTGGTAATTGGGTTAAATCGCCCGTGACATCAAATTCAGTAGTGCCTTGCCATTGGGCTGCCAACTGTGATTTTGTTGCTTCAATTTCAAAGTAAAGATCTTCAACTACTAATGTTTGCTTTGCTAAATCGGCCTTTGCGCGGTATTTATCAATACTGTTTACGCGGCCTGCTTCGACGCGTTTGGTAATCTCTGATAGGGCTTTTTTGGCTTGTTTTTCAGCCAGAGTTGCCAGTTTTAACTGGGCTTGCTGCGCTAATAAGGTAATAAACAAATTGGCCGTTTCGGCAGCTAAATCGAGCGCTTTGGCCTCTTTTTCAACAGCATAAATCAACCTTTGCTGTTTGGCGAGATCCACTCTTGCATCCACTTGCTCACCATCGAGCAGCCACGCAATACTCAAGCTTGTTTGGCTATTGGAAAAGCCTTGATAATCGCCAGTGCCAAGTGCATCTTCAACGCTTACATCAAGGGTAACTGGGCTTGCAACCCCAGCTTGTTGAATAAGCCCTTGATTTGCTTGTTGCAAATAAATTAGCGGCGTTAAGTCAGGGTGGCTTTGTATGGTCTTATTGATGGCGGTTTTTAAAGTTATGACTTCGTTTGCGCTAGCACCCTGTGGTGCGAGCAATAGACTCGCAACGACAAGGTTTAACCCTATCAATAACCGACTGTTAATCGGTTTTCTTTGTGTGACAAATTTTATAAGCATATATTTACTCCTAAAATTTAGGCTTTATACCGATTGTTAATCGGTTTTTTGAATTTGCAGAAATACCTTTAAAGTCCATGATATTAATGACTCGTAAAGGTTTCGATAAAGTGGTGGATGCTATCGACTGAGGTCAAGCATAGGAAAAATGCGGCAATTGCGAGCAGCATCATAAGCAAGTGATTAACCGGTTTTAGCGATAATTGCCCAAGTAAAAAATACACACGTTGCTCTAGCACATCGGCGCCAAAGTTAGCCACCATGTCGGTATTTTTAAGGGTACGGCCAGTGGCATTTAGCCTTGCTACTTTTACAAGGGTGCCCGCAATATCGAGCGATGATGTGGTGTTTGATACCACGGCGTTATCTGCATCTTGCTCCATTGCTAAGGTCATATGCAGGACTAAACGCTGTTTAATGTTTGGTATAAAAAACGCCGCGAGCAGGGCAAATAACCATTTTTTAAATGGATCACGCTTGTTTGCATGGGCAAGTTCGTGCTGCATTACTATGTGGTATTCAGTTTCACTAATTTGTTCGCGCATGCCTTTAGTAACAAAGCACTTAGGGCTGATAAAACCTGCAGTAAATGCTGCGGCATCATTTGAATCGATTTCGAAGGTATTGTTATCAAGCTTACGGGAAAGCGCCATTAAGCTTTTAATTTCATGCTGATGGGCACGCAGTTTTAACAATCTTGAGCTAATTACATATGCCAAAAAGCCAAGTGCGCATGCAGTCACTGCGCCGTGCCAACTGAGCCATGAAAAACTGTCGATATGATGCCAGTGATCCATACTTGAGGCGCTTTCAAACGGTGACAGGCCATTGGCAGCATAAACAAAATAGGCGGCGGTTGAAAAGGCGCTAAACCAGGGTAAGGTTGCTAAAAACCACAAGGTGATTTTGCGAGATTTAACCTGTAACTTTAAAAATCGCGTACTCAATAATGTGACAAACGCAGACACCGCAATGTTGTGTAGCACAAAGCACACAACGGCAATGGCTAATACATTTAATAATAAAGTGAAGGGTTCTGCGCTCATAACTTAGCCTTGTTGCTTAAGTTTTAATTTTTGCTGTTCGATCAGCGATTCTAATTTGTCCAGTTGTTCAACGTTGAACTCTGACGACATCGAACTAAATGCGGCAATTAGGCTACTGCCATCGTCTTCACCAACAAAGTCAGTGGTTACTGATTTTATCAGTTGGCCTATTAGCTCGTGGCGCTCAACGCGTGCTTTATAATGAAAAGCGTGGCCCTCTTTATGACGCGATAACAAACCTTTTTTGTAGAGGCGCTCAAGGGTGCTTTGGTAGGTATTTAAACTGCCACCGCGGGTATTTTCAAAGTGAGCAAAAACGGTTTTTACGTCAGAGCAACCGTGTTGCCAAAGGTAGTGTAAAAGCAACTTTTCTAAATCGCCGAGTTTCATTGTGATCACCTTAAACTAAAAACCGATTAACAGTCGGTATAATAGGTTTAATAAAACCGATTTGCAATAGGTTTTAATTTTACAGCTAAAAGACGGGCAGCAATAAGTCTAACTAAAATGCCGTCAGGCTGTTTAATTGAAGCGAATTTATTAAATTTTATACGCTTTGGTGAGTTGAAGATTGAAAACGATGCAGCGAAACAAAGCCTATTGCAAAACAGCAACCTACATAGAGCCAAACGCTACTGACAACGAGTTGCCAAAGGTCGATTTGTGTTGCTTTAATGACAATTGTAAAACCGAGTAAACCACGCAGTATGCATATTATAGCAATAACAACTAACGCAGATTTTAAAAAAGGAACTCTACGAATAATGCCCATTGCTGAGAATGCAAATATCGCACATGCACTCATTAACAATGCAACTACTGTAGTTGCAATAGGTGCAAGCAGGGTGTGTTGTTTTGATGATGCGATTATAAATTCAGGCGCACGCGCAAACAGATACCAGGTCGGACCGCCCATACCAATTCTGTTAAGTATGTGATCAGAGCTAGCGCGGGATAAATGAAATGATAACAAGGCGGAATTTTTCTTATGTAGTTGTTCTACATTGATAAATTCAAACGCAGTTAGCATGATATTTAACCCGCTAGAATGATCAGCTATTTAACTGAATTGGTATAATGCAGAGCAAATGCCAAGCGGCAGCAGCTAATGCAATTATGCCAGCACTGAACAGTAATTTTGAGCTCACAGGAGCGTGTATAATCTGTCGATTTAAATGCAGCAAATGAAGTTACCTATCTGCCCTAAATTGATAACATTTTGTTGTTTTCATCTTATCTGCTGTTTTAATACGCTTTAGTCAATACCGACACAGGCTGTGTAGCGTTTGGCGATTTTAACGACCTTGTCTTTAGATTCGATAATTTCATTATCGTTTTTGAAAATACGCTGTTCACACATGCCACGCATGTTCGCGTATGTTTTTAAGCACTCTTTTACGCTTTTTCCGCCCGATGTTTGGTATGACTCATCGTTGCAAAATTGTAATGCGAGTAAGTTAGAACCGAGTTTGATTTCACCTAAGCTAACATCGCTGGTTTCAGCTTTTGCCAAAAGGTCTTGGTAGTTGGCGATATGTTGTGAGCTTGCATTGCTATAAAAATACATTCCGCCTAAAAATAGGCCTAGAAGTACAATAAACTTCATAATCATTCCCTTGATATTGTTTTTATTGAATTTAAATCGGTGACGTTAAATTTAGCGCATTACGTTACCGCTTTTTTGGTTGAAAAGCGAACAGTTTTTAAAGCGCTTCAATTTAATTCACCTTAATAGTGTTATTTTATGCAATTGTTCTTATCTAAAGTATTCATCTTAATGAACTTATGGTTACGTTTTGTGTTCTGATTGGTATAAGCAGTAAAACCGCTATAACAACCTAGTAAGCATCTTATTAAAGCCAGGAGAAAAACGAGAGCGCAAAGGTCAACACGCTCTAGATGAGTTATGACGAAAACCAAAGTAAGCGTATTAATACTAGCCGGATTGTTTTTTGGCATTCTATTTATGCCCGTATCTCAAATAATCCCGGTTCAAGGTGCAACACACAATGATTGGCATGCAAAAACCTTTTGGTATGAGCCGTGGGGCAGCTCAGGGGTACATAAAGGTATCGATATTTTCGGCAAAAAAGGAACGCCCGTTATCGCGTCTACGGCAGGAATTGTGATTTATTCTGGCACTTTGCCTAAAGGCGGTAAGGTTGCCGTGATTTTAGGACCAAAATGGCGAGTTCATTATTATGCGCATTTAGAGCAAAACCATAGTAGAACAGGTCGGTTAGTTGCGAAGGGAGAAGTTATTGGTACTTTGGGCGATTCGGGAAATGCCAAAGGTAAGCCTGCACATATCCACTATTCGGTCGTTACATTAATACCTTACCCGTGGCGGTTTACCACAGAAACGCAGGGTTATAAGAAAATGTTTTACTTAAACCCTGCCGAATTAATCACACATCACTAAGCTAAATTATTAACAAGCTTTGAATTATGCTGTGATTGCTCTAATTTTTCAGCGGCAAAACTATTAAATAGCCAAAGAGCTAGCGCGGTTACAAAGGCAATTGCGGCGCATAATAGCCAAAAATTCGCGGGCTCATTAGCTTCAACAGCCCATTTGTTGTAACCCCAACCAGAGAGCTTGCCTGCAAACAAAAAGCCAATGGCAGATGCTGTGTAAAGATAGCCTTGATACATGGCTGCTTTGTCTTTTGGCATTACTGAGGCTACATACTCTTGTTGTTTTGGCGATGCCATCATTTCACCGAGCGAAAAGATAAGTAAAGCCGCTACCGCAAGCGCGCCACTTACAATTGCTCCAGCCTCTGAATTTGCCAGTAATAAATAACTGCTGGCAATCATTAGAGCGCCAGCAATAATTACATAAAAGGTTTTAAAACGTGCGCTCATTGCTGATACCAATACTTGTAATAGTACAATAGAGCCAAAGTTTACCGCAGCAATGTATTCAGGTTTAAACTGACGATAATCACTTGCCCACTGGGTTGCGAGTGTGCTGATTTCAGCTTGAGACAGTGCACTTAAGTTTGGTAAATGAGCTTGTAATACGTCTTTTGGAATGCGCACATTGTAGTTAGTTAATTCAAGGTAGGCTTTATGAAAGCTGTTTGCTTGGCTGTAATCAAATTGGCTTGCAAGGGCAGTGATTGCAGTTGTTAGCTGGGGCACATTAACAAACGAAGCGGCTTCGCCAAAGCCGGCATGAATTGAATTCGCAAACATCACTAAATCACTGCTATCAACGTAGTCGCGAATAAAAAGCGGAAGGGTGATAAAAATTTGCATATAAACCAGCCAAAACCCGCTCAGGATCAAAATAAGTAACAAAAAAGGTTTATTACCCATTTTTATTTTGCTGCTATACCAATGTGTTCCAGCTTTTGGCGCTAATATGTGCCAGACTAAGTTTAAACCTAACCAACCTGCAATAAACCCGTAAGCGAGTGATTCAGAAATTAATTTTGTACCGGGTAACATAAACGCAATGAGGATTGGAAAAACAAGCAACGCAAAGCGACCATTGCCCAGAACTTCACGCATTTCAATCATAATATCTTTTAATGGTTTGGCTGGCGTGTTTTTACGAATTTCAGCAGTTGGGTCGCGATAAAATAAGGTGACAGGGATAAAGTTAATGGCTATCCACACTGCGGCCATAATAAACACCATATCCCAGCTTGTGTCTCGCATAATACCGGCAATAACAGGCCCTAAAAAGCCACCCACATTGACCATCATATAAAATACGCCAAAGCCTAAACTGCGATTGCTATCGTTGGTTGCATGAGTCACCGTGCCGGTGATCAATGGTTTGAAAATGCCAGCACCAATTGCAACACCCATAAAGGCTAGGAAAAACGCGCTATAGCTTGATACTTGACCTAGCAAGTAATAACACGGGGTCATCATGGCAAAGGCAAGTAACAGCATTTTTTTGTAGCCGTAACGATCGCCTAATGCCCCAGTTAATGCGGGCAACAAGTAGATGCAAAATGGCACAAGCCCTTGTAAAAAACCGCGTTGCTCATCACTAAACCCCATACCGCCTTGTAGCACTGGGCTGGTCATATAAAGGGACGATACGGTAAAAAAACCGTACCATGCTAATCGTTCAAATATCTCCATAATATTAGCAATGTAAAAGCTACTGCCAAATGGACTGCGCACAGGCTTGTGTGTTGTCATAACATTCTTTCTTTTTATTTTGAATATTGTATGCAATATATCAGAGGTGGTTTTTTTAGCAACAATGATGCGATTTTCTGTGTTTAATAAGGAATATTTGATTAGGTAAATTTAAATTAAATATGTGCTAACTCATTAATAAAATGAAATATATTTCGCAAAAGTGAGCGGTTTATGTAAAAAATCTGTATAACAGAAACATTGTTTATTAATTGAGTAATTTAAAATGAATTATAAAAACACATTACTACCCCTTTCACTTATCGCTGCCGCGGTTTTCTCTTTCTCTACCGTTGCCAGTGCACCTGCAGGTATTGATAACAGCCACCGTAGTGAAACAAATCAAGCACGCGATACATTTCGTAAGCCATACCAAACGCTTGAGTTTTTTGGTGTTAAAGCTGATTCAAAAGTGGTTGAGATTATGCCAGGTGGTGGCTGGTACACAGAAGTACTTGCGCCAATGCTTGCAGCAGAGGGGCAGCTTGTCGCAGCGCACTACCCAATTACAACAAGTTCAAAATACCGTAAACGCTCACGTGAAAACTTTGAGAAAAAATTAAGCGATAACAAAAAGGTATACGGCAATGTTGTTATCGCTGATTTTGATCCAAATGCGTCAATTGATGAGAAAACAAAAAACGCAGATGTAGTTTTAACCTTTAGAGGCTTGCACGGTTTACAAAATGGCAATCAGTTAGCGGCTGCATTTAGTCAGTTTAATCAGATGCTTAAACAAGGTGGCAAATTAGGCGTCGTACAGCATCAAGCACCTGAAGGCTTTGACCCAGTAGCAACAGCGAAAAAAGGTTACTTGCCAAAATCACATGTAATTGCAGTGGCAAAAGCCGCTGGATTTGACTTAGAAGCTGAGGCGTATTTCCACAACAACGCAAAAGACCGCATTATTATCGATAATGTTGAAGCGGGTGTATGGGCGCTGCCGCCTTCACTTAATGCAAAAGAAAATAAAGAGCAGTACCAGTCAGTTGGTGAATCTAACCGTATGACGTTACTTTTCAAAAAGCGTTAATTGAATAAGGCCTAAACCTTTAAAAAGGGTTGAGAGCTAATACAAATCACGCATTTAGGGCTTAAAAATTGGCCACTATTGGCTTAGTTTTTCAAGCCCGTTTAGTTTATATTGAAAACAATAAAAATAAGCATAAGAAGACGAAACGTGGCACAAGCAGTTAAAAAAATCGTTATTGTTGGTGGGGGCACAACGGGGTGGATGGCAGCGGCAAGTTTATCGCGCTACATTCAAGACAAAGACATGTCGCTCACGCTAATCGAATCACCTAACATTAATACAGTTGGAGTAGGCGAAGCAACGATTCCTAATTTTGTTGATTTTAACCGCAATTTAGGCATTAACGATGCTGATTTAATTAAAGCCACACAAGCGACATTTAAACTTGGTATTGAATTTGAAGAATGGTCGCAAAAAGGCGAGCGTTTTTTCCATCCTTTTGCAGCCTATGGCGCACCCATCGAAAACTTAGATTTTCACCAATATATCAACAAGCTCAATGCAGAAGGTAAACAGCTTGATATTGAAGATTATAGCTTCCCAATTCAGCTTGCCAAAAAAGGCGGATTTGCCCAGCCAAACCCCAATCAAAACAACCCACTAGCACAATATTCTTACGCCTATCATATTGATGCTGTGTTATATGCGAAGTTTTTAACGGAGTTTTCAATAAAACGCGGTGTAAACCATATTTTAGCGAATGTGAGCGAAGTTAAACTCAATGCTGATAACGGGTTTATCCAAGCACTTACCCTTGATAATGGCACGTATATCGAGGGCGATTTATTTATTGATTGCTCTGGTTTTAAAGGCGTATTAATTGAAGGTGCAATGGGTATTGGCCTTGATGATTTGAGTCATTTGCTACCATGTGACAGCGCTGTCGCAGTGCAAACAGAACTGGTGGGTGAACCCACGCCGTATACCCGCGCAATTGCAAAAGAAGCTGGGTGGCAATGGTGTATTCCGCTGCAGCACCGTATGGGCAATGGCTATATTTATTCAAGCAAATTCACGACAGATGAAGAGGCGAAACAAAGCCTGCTCGATAGTGTAAAAGGGCGCACAATTACCGATGTAAAAACCTTTAAATTCCCACTTGGCAGGCGCAAAGTAAGTTGGCATAAAAACTGTTTTGCCCTTGGTTTAGCTGCTGGCTTTTTAGAGCCGTTAGAGTCACTTGGCATTTCGTTAATTCAAACCGCGCTTGCTAAGCTGTTGACTTTCTTCCCAGATATGTCTTTTAATCAAGCTGATATTGATGAAGTTAACCGTTTGCATAATGATGAGTTAGATCGCATTGTTGATTTTTTACTAGTGCACTACAAATTAACGCAGCGCACCGACACCGCTTTTTGGCGCTATTGCCAAGAGATGCCCATTCCAAAAACACTTGAGCACAAAATTGCCATGTATAAAAATCGCGGCTATGTGGTGATGTATGATAACGAGTCTTTCCAACAAGCAAGTTGGCTTTCAATGTTCTATGGCTTTAATGTCACTCCTTCACGTTACGATGTTCGTTTGGATCACTTTAATTCAAGCGCGATTGCTGAAAACTTGGCACAAATGAAAGCGCAAATTGCTGCGGCTGCGAATAATTGTTTGAGTCATCAGGCATTTATTGATAAACATTGTAAAGCAAATAATGATGTGAAAAATCAATAATGTTAGTACCGTTTACAAAAGCCCACATAGAACAGCTAGCGAGCTGGTTTAAAGATGAAGTTAGCCTTGCGAAGTGGTCAGGCCCGGGATTCCGTTACCCTTTTACAGAAGACACTTTCTTTCAAGATTTAAACACAGAGAAGCTAGCTTCATTTTGCTTGCTTTGCGAACAAGGTGAGTTTGTTGCGTTTGGACAATTTTATAATCGCCTAGATCGAATTCACCTTGCGCGCTTGGTGGTAAACCCAGCGTTTCGTGGTAAAGGCATCGCAGAGCGTTTAATTAATAGTTTGATTCAAAAAGGGAAAGCTCAACTTCAGTTAAATAGCGCTTCATTGTTTGTTTTGTCGGATAATTTACCTGCAGTTGCGGCCTATCAAAAATCGGGTTTTATTAAAGCGCAGTACCCAACGCGCATATCGTTAGAAAACTGCGAATACATGGTTAAAACTTGTTAACTTAGCGATGTTTGTACTGGGTTTTGCAATATCCACGTGAAATGCCCGGGTTTCGCAGCTTTAAATGCTTAGTGTTGCGGCCAGTTACACGCGCTCGCCATAAACGGAAGCTGGCGGGTTTTAACGCGCTGCGCATTAATTTAATTACGTTTTTCTCAGATAACCCATAGAGTGTTTCGATGGCTTCAAATGGGGTTCTGTCTTCCCATGCCATTTCGATAATGCGTGATTGCTCAGATTCAGTCATTGGTGTGTAAATTTATAAAATGAATATTTTGAGTACGCAGATAAAAGCGTATTTGATCAGTTGCTAAGGCAATTCGCTGGAAAGTCGTTTCAAAATGAGATTAAAGGAAAAGTATTTCAGCAGCTAAAGCAAAGGCGCTGCTGAAATATGTTAATGCTAGTTCGAGAGTAAATTCACCCACTCATCAGGATTACTGATGATAAATTCATAGGTTTCATTGTTTGTGCACGTAATGCGAATTGCATCTGAGGTAATAGGTAAAATGCCAGCCCCTTTGCCAACGCACTTTTCTACTTTAGCGATTGAAGCTCGTTCAACGTTATACGGGCCTAAACCTAATTTCTCGTTAAATGGTTTAAAACAAATACCGTATTGTGACACTGAAAACTGGCCATCAGCTCTTGTCACACCATTTTGAATGGTTGCCGTTGATGATTTTAAGGTACTTTGTTGCATCTCACTTACTCCATGTAACCTAAATACACGTTAAAACTAAATTTAACTTAAATTTGGTTTATTACCTTAAGCGTAGAACTCACTTCAAACAAGTTAAAAAGTGTTAAAATCAAAGGCTAAGCATTTTCAATTTCGGTTAAGAACTCGCTAAGAATGGCTTTGCTTTTTGCAAGCTCTTTCATTTTGCTATTGGTTGTCGAAATTTGCTGTTGTAACACTGTACGCAGTTCATCGCATGGCTCAAAAATTGGACGTTCAGCGCGAATACAAGGTAAAAATAGCAACATTGTTTTTAATGTCATACCTGCTGCGCTAAGTAATTTTACACGTTCAATGGTTTGGTAATCTTGCTGCGAATAGACTCGGTACCCAGTATCTGTGCGCTTAGGCGTTAAAATGCCTTGCTCTTCGTAATAGCGCAGCATGCGTACGCTGACATTTGTTTTCTTTGCCAATTCACTTATTTTCAACTTACACCTTGACCTTAACAGTACTGTGAGGGTTTATGCTAGCGGCTCATTGTTACCTTTTCAATATTAAATAGCTGATGGAGACGATACATGAGCAAGGCATTTTTTAACGGTCAATTAATTGAACAATCAGAAATTAGCGATTTGGCGTTTGCAGGATTTGCCCATTTTACCGCAATGCAAGTGCGTAATAAGGCTGTAAAAGGGCTCGATTTACATTTGGCGCGATTACGCGACGCATCGAAACTGTTATTTAACAATCATCTTGCGGATGAGGATATTATCAATGGGTTAACCAGTGTGCTTGCCCATTCAGATAGCGATTTATCATTAACCATTACTATGTATTCTCCGAAAGGTGAATTTAATACAGCAAGTATGAACGTTACGCCAAACATGCTGATAAGAACAAATGCGCCGTCAAATGGACCAATTGGGCCACTCACCTTAGCTGCGATTGAACATCAGCGCACGTTAGCAAACATAAAACATGTAGGCGAAATAGCGAAAACACACTGTTTACATTTAGCAAAACAGCAAGGATTTGATGATGCTGTTTTTATCAACCAATCCGGCGTGTTGAGTGAAGCAACTATTTGGAATTTAGCTTTTTGGGATGGTGAAAGTGTTATTTGGCCAAAAGCCGATATGCTCAAAGGCACTATGATGGGCATTATCCAAAGGCAATTAACGGCACTCAATATACCGCAAAAAGCCATGACTATTTCATTGCACACTTTGCGTAATTTTACGGGCGCTGTCGTTATGAACTCTTGGACACCCGCAGTGAGTGTTAACAAAATTGCCAATATGCAATTTTCACAGTCTCAAGCATTTCAAAAGTTGCTGCATAATGCATATGAAAATGAACCGTTTACCTATCTCAATCGGTAAACGCGAAAGAAATGTGCGTAAGCTTAACTGCTTACGCTTTTAGTGTGATAAATAGATTGAAGTAACACTGGCTTGTGAGTTGTTACAAATCCAGAGTTGTTACCACGTTAATAAATAGAGTAACCACTCAAAATAGCTACTTCTTGACTATACTCAATTGCAGTGTGTTTTTGCTGTTCGAGGTAACTGAGTGGCGTTTAGCAAAGCAGAAGAAATTTTTAAAATAGTTGAATCCAACAGTGCTAATTTACTCAGCAAATCAAAATGGTTATTTATACTCGTTATTGTATTAATCCTAATTACCGGATTATCAGCGTATTATACCTTTTTATCTCTATCGACACTTGAGAAAACCGAGCAGCAGCGCTATGAAATGTTACAGCTGAGCAATCAATTACGTTTAAGCTCCGATAACCTAACGCTAATGGCGCGCGCTTATGCCGCAACTGGAAAAACCAAATACCTTACCTTCTTTAACCAAATTTTAGCGATCCGTAATGGTGAACACCCAAGGCCGAAACACTATGGACGTGTTTACTGGGATTTTTTGATGCCTGAACATGGGCTTGCGCCAAGTGAAAACGGCAAGGCGATCTCGTTAAAAACGATGCTGCAAAATGCAGGCATTACAGAAAGTGAACGGCAAATGCTGAATGAAGCACAAGCGGCATCTGATAAGCTGGTTGAAATTGAGCAAAAGGCATTCGCTTTAGTTGAGAGAGGGTTAACACAAACGCCTAACTACAACCAAAGTGAGCAACGTTTAGCGGCGCTAGATTTACTTTATAGCGAAACTTACTTGCAAGCTAAGGCGAATATAATGGCGAAAGTAAACACATTTTTGCAGCTGCAAGGTCAGCGAACTGAAGCGGCCATGCGCGATGCAGGTAAAGTGAACAAGGTTGCGACGTTATTTGTGCTGCTAAGCTTTGTAACGCTTTTTTTCGCTGTTATTGCATATGCCTATTTTAGGCAGCTGTATAGCAAACGGCTTATTAATTTGTTGAAAGAATCGGTAGATGGTCAATTTGATTTATTGACGCAAAAAAATGAGATTTTGGCTGAAAATGCCAAAGTAATGAAAGACACATTTGAACAATTAGTCGAAGCCGAAAAAATGGCATCGCTTGGCAGTTTGGTTTCGGGGGTTGCTCATGAGGTAAATACACCGCTTGGTATTGCAGTAACGGCTGGAGATTACATCGCAAATGAAACCCGTACTATAGAAACACAGTTTGGCAACGAGACTCTGTCGCGAGATGATATTATACGTTATTTTTCAAATATGAGCGAATCGGTGCGGCTTTTAACAACAAGCTTGCAGCGTGCCGCAGGGCTTATTCAGTCGTTTAAACAAGTGGCGGTTGATCAATCTCATCAGGATATACGCACTATTAACCTTAAATCGTACCTTGATGATGTATTTGCGTCGCTTACACCGCTATTTAAAAATAAAGGCATTACTATTCGCAATTTGATCCGCGATGATCTGTTATTGCAGGTTGAAGTTGGATCAATCGGGCAGATTTTTACAAATCTTGTTAATAATTCAATTATTCATGGTTTTGAGCAAGGTAATCGTGATGGTGAAATCGCCATTTCTGCCACCGATAATGAGCAACAGGATGTGATCTCTTTTCGTGATAATGGGGTTGGAATGAGCGAGTCTGTTTTGAGCAAGGTTTTTACACCGCCAATCGCAGTAATGGTGGCAGTGGCCTTGGAATGAGCATTGTCTACAATTTAGTAACAGCAAAATTGCACGGCTCAATTGAATGCACTAGTGAGGTAAATGCGTTTACTGAATTTACCATCACATTACCTAAAGCGCTTACAACGACTAACCCGAATAACTGATGTAATGTATTTGCACTGGTTTGTATGTTAATTGTTCAAGTATTGCTTGTGAGCCTTTATGTAATTTCACCTGATGCACAAACCTGTTACCCTACGCGCATTGATACTCTAGAGCAGCAAACATGATTAAAGATAACGAACTGATTAATACATTAGACGAGCTAGAAGCGTTTTTACTGTTAGTTGAAAATGGTGGCTTAGGCCTTAAAAATGTTGAAGGTGTGGCACTTGCTACAAATAACAGTGATGGTCGCCCATTTATTGCGGTGTTAGATGATAAGCATCAATTATTGCTAGGTCGTTGGGTATCCCAAGAAGTGTATGAGAATGGTAAAGATATGGTGCGTTACGGAGTGAAGAAAACGCATTAATACGCTTTACTAATATAAAAAAGCCAAACATGTGTTTGGCTTTTAACGACTCAACTTGAATTTTATTCTTTTTCTTCTGTTTGAGCATGCCAAGACCAAGGGCTTAACTCAAAAATCTTGTCTGAATCGGTATTGCCATTATCACATACATTGTCATAGCCAATTATCCTTACAGGTAACTGATCGACAAATGACTTTTTAATGATGTCATATTGGAATGTGGCTACAGGCGATGACAAATCTAACGCCCAAGTAAGGGTGTTGCCATCCACTATACAGCTTTCAAATGATGAATTCTCGCTGATTACGTTTAAGCGAAAATAAAGTGATGTATCACCACTATCACCAGAACGGGTGATTAACTCACTTACCGTACCGTATACGTCATTTGCTGCATTAGCTGACACTGATAGTAGCGATAATGCGCCAAGTACTAAACTTTTAACTCTCATTGTTATTCCTTTTATGAGATGAGTAAATAATCTAACTTTATGCGTTTAAACGCAAAGTTATAGTTTAATCAGCGTAATTATTGTCTAATTTTCTTGTTAAGTAAATTGGTACAACCAGTTGGCGTATTGCTTATTGGAGCTATATTGTATTGAAATGTAAACAAATTGAACGGTGATGTCTGCTCGCTGTGGCTAGACTGTTTATATACATTACGATAGAAGCGTAAATAAAGCAGCTAATTGCCCTTTATATTTAGCCAGTCACGGATAATTGAACGAATGGGGCCTAAATTAGCGCCAAAGCGTCAATGGTCACGCGTAATTGCTACTTACTCTTTTGTCGCTCTATTATTTATGGCACCATCCAAGATTACTTAACCTAATTTAAAGCCTTGTTATGAATCTTAATTTTTCTGACTTTTCACCAGCGCAAATTTACCACTTAATGACGCAAACCATTATTCCGCGTCCAATTGCATGGGTTATGACTGATTCGGGCGAAAGTAATTTTAATTTAGCGCCATTTTCTTATTTTACGGCCGTATCGAGTAACCCACCTTTAATGATGTTTTCAGTTGGCAAAAAGCCGACGGGTGAAGTAAAAGATACCGTTAAAAACATTATCGAAACGGGGCAGTGTGTGATCTATATTGCGTCAGTAGATGATGCCAATTTGGTAACGCAAACCGCAGCAACTTTAGATCATGGGCAGTCAGAAGTCGCAATTAATGATATTGCGCTGTGTGAATTTGAAGGCTTTTCTATGCCGCGGGTGGCAGGTTGTAATATTGCCTATGGTTGCGAGCTTTATGAAATTAAAGAAATGGGCGACGTGCCACAAACGTTAGTGTTTGTTGAAATTAAAACCCTATTTTTAGGCGATGAAGTTGTATCGCTTGATCATAAGAAGCGCATTAAAGTTGACGCCGATAAGGTAAATCCATTGGCGCGTTTAGGGGGCGGCGAATACTCTGGCATTACATCAGCATTTGGCATCGAGCGCCCAGAATAACATAAACGTTTACAGTGAGCGTACGTGCGCTCACTGTGATGTTAGGCTAAGTTGATTGAGTTTTTGCCTAAGCTCGGTATTTTCTTTTTGTAACTGACGTGCGTTCAGTACTAAGCGCAGTACGTTTTTTAGCTCAAAGTTGTCCCATGGTTTTGCCAAAATAATTGACGCAATATCATCAGTTATCGCACGTTGGCAAAGCTCCATATCCGAATACCCCGAGAGCAGCACACGGCCTATATCAGGATCATATGCTTTTACTTGTGACAGTAGCTCTACGCCATCAATCACTGGCATACGAATATCAGACAGCACTAAATCAATGTCATTTTGCTTTACAATTTCAAGTGCGTTTTCTGGCTCGCTACATTTTGTGATGGTGTAGTCTTTACGCAGTAAACGCGCAATTGCATTGGTTACTTCTGGTTCATCGTCTACCAGTAAAATATGGGCCATACATCACTCCTTCCTATTAATAATAAAACACTTTTTTATACTTGGCACAATGCATTCACGCGTAAAATCGCCAACCGTTTGAGATCAGAACACAGATGTTTTAAATGGCGTTTATGTGGATACTGTTTAAACGCCTTATACGAAAATGAAATCGCAGTGGTTAAATCGCCATTCTCTCGATGCATTTCACCGTACGACTCCAATAAACGGGCATTGGCTTTACGGCGAACGGTTTGGCTGACATTTCCTAAGGTACAGGTGCGTTCGGTGATTTCGGCCATTGCATCAATGCGATTTTGTTTATTGGCGGTGATTGAGTTGGGTCGCATCAGGTAATCCATCGTGATGTCTTCACTAAATCCAACCTCGCTAATCAGCGCGATACGAAGCCAACAATCCCAATCACTGGCACTACGAAGACTCGGGTCAAACCCGCCTGCACGTTCGATAATGTCTTTATTAACCATGACACACGATGTGCCAATTACGTTGGCAATTAATAGCAATCCAAGGGCATCGTGCAAAGGCTGATAATCACCATTGTTTTGAGTACGATGGGCTGCAAATTCAGGCCAATATGAGTAACAATCAATGATTTCTTGGTATTGAGTATCAACGTGCTGGTAGTTGGTGAAAGTTAGCCCGCAGTTGGGGTTCGCTAGCATATAGTCTACTTGCTTGCGCAGCTTGTTGGGGTACCAGTAATCATCTGCATCTAAAAACGCGATAAACTGACCATTCGCTTTTTTAATTGCCCGATTACGTGCAGCGATAACACCCTGATTAGGCTGGGTTAAAACGCGTAACTGATTGTATTTTTGCTCAGCTGCTTTTAACCATTCAAGCGAACCATCAGTCGAACCGTCATCCACCACAATCAGTTCAAAACGCACATTTTGTTGCTGCAACACACTGTCTATGGCTTTTGGTAAATACTCTAAACAATTGTAGTTAGGCATGATAATCGACACTTCTTTACACATAACAAATCCTCCATAGTATGGAGTACTTACGCAAAGTGTGTGCCGCGCTAAACAGGGTCAAAATGCACGCAAAAAGCAAAATTGCTTTGCAAAATGCGAATGGTTGATTGCAAATCGGAAATTTAGTGGGGTTAATATGGTATTTTTATCGGCATAAAGATTGCGATGTGCTCTTTACATAGATGTGAGGAGAGCGTTATGAAACACATTGCTATTTATGTCCCACAGTTTCCGGTCGCGTCTGAAACCTTTGTGGTCACCGAAATTGAGGCGTTGCGTGCTGCAGGTCACAAAGTTAGCGTGATCACGATGGAGCATTTAGACCATGAGAGTGACTTTGATTTTGACGTATTCGAACTAAAGCGCGAGCGCATTACAACCACACTTAAAGGGTTATGTTGCACTAGTATTCAAGGGGTGGCGAATGCGTACAAAGCTGCCTCAAGTCAGCACGCGATACGCAATTTATCACTGCTTTATTTTGGTCTTCAGATTAATTATCTGATTAAAAAACAGCAAATCTCACATATTCATTGCCATTTTATGCACAGCAGTTTGGCGTACGGCATTGTTGCTGCCAAGTACGCAGGAATTAGTGTGTCGAGTGTCGGACATGGACATGATGTATATGTAAACGCGAACGACCTGAACGCTAAGCTGGCGTTTTGCGATTTTAATGTGGCGGTTTGCCAAGATATGTACAACCTGCTGCAAAATATTAAAACCCATTCTGTGCACTTGTTGCATTGCGGTGTAGACGTTAACAAGTTTCAGCATTATGACAACCCAAACAACAGCACGGTAAAACTGCTATTTGTTGGCCGCTTGGTTGATAAAAAAGGCATTGAGTTTGCACTTAATGCGCTTTCTGATATTCCACCTTCGAAACGACCACAACTTGATATTATTGGCAGCGGGCCCAAGCTGGCGGAGTTAGTTGGTTTGGTGAATCAATTGCATCTTAACAATTGGGTGCGCTTTTTAGGGCAGCGTACATCAAGCGAAATTATCGCGCTTTCAAAGCAATATGATGCGTTTATTGCGCCTTTTTGTATTGCTGATAATGGCGATAAAGATACCGGCCCGGTGGTACTCAAAGAAGCTATGGCTATGGGGTTACCTACAATTACAACCAATATTATGGGATGTACTGAAATTGTCGATGGTAGCTGTGGCTACACTGTACCAAGTAGAGATAGCGATGCGTTAAAACAAGCCATCTTAACCTTTTGCCAACTGCCTGAAAACGAGCGTATAAAAATGCGCAATGCTGCACGAGACCGTGTTAACAGGCATTTTAATGCAATAAAACAAGGTGTTAAGTTATCGCGCTTAATTGAGCAGGTGGCGTATGAAAGTTAATGCTGCGTTTGTTCATTACGGTATCGCTATTGCTGGGCTAAAAGGGATCAGCCTACTGATGTTGCCGATAGTGACGCGCTTTTTGGCGCCAGATAGCTACGGCATGCTTAACTTTCTCGTCAGCATTGGCGCCATGTTGAGTATTTTCTTGGGTTTTGGCATGGCTGAAGTGATTTTTCGCTTTGCCGTAAAGCTGCCAAACGAGATGCTTGACTCATTTATTGCCAGTAGTATTAAGTTTACGTTTTTGGTGAGTTGTGTGTTTCTGCTCTTTGCAATCATTGGCGCGGATATCTGGTTGGCTCTAATGCCGCTGCCAATCGACAAGTCGTACTTTTGCCTGTTGATGTTTAATTTGGCGCTCACTACATTGCAGGCCATTTACTTAACGCGCTATCGCGTATTGCAGCAATCAAAACCCTACATGTATGTTGCCCTTGCCCAAGGCGTTGTGCAAGCACTGCTTACTTACACCTTATTGTTAAATGATTACGGTATTTTAGGTGTACTAATAAGTGGTTGTGTCACCAGTTTTATTATTACCTTAGCTTTAGTGATTTACCATCGTTCGCTGTTATTGCTAAAACAGCAGCCATTAACAGGCGAACATATTCGTTACGGCGGCTTTATTGCGTTGTCAGCACTTTGTTTATACGGGCTCGGTGGCGCTGAAAATTGGTTTATTGCGAGCTATTTAGGATCATCGCAGCTGGCATATTATTTTATTGCAACGCAATTTTCATTGGCATTGTCGTTAGCGTTTGAGCCATTTCGCTTATGGTGGTTCCCAATCCGCTTCAAACGTTACTTTGAAAATACAGAATTAGCAGCGAGTGGGGCTGTTACAGGGTGCTTTATCATCACTATTCTGGCACTAGCAATGATGATATTTGCCCCTTACCTTATTAGTTGGTTGTTACCAGAAAGCTATCACAACAGCAGCCAATACATTGGGTTGCTGTGCATTTTGTTGGTTATTAAAAGTTATGCGGAGTTGCTGAATTTAGGCTGTTATCTAGATAAAAACGCGCAATACGTACCACTTATAAACGGCATATGTGCCACAGTAGCAATATTAATTATAGCGTTTTTGACCCCAAGCCAAGGCATTAGCGGCGTGTTTGCAGGGCTTTTTGTTGGGCACACACTGCGATTTTTAGCGTTCTATATTATTAGTCAGCGTATCGCGCCGCTCAAATATCATCTCGGTACGGTGTTATTTGGTTTTGGCTTATTGCTACTGCAAATCGGTATTGTGGGCAATGCGATTTGGCTAAATGTAATCTTGCTAATTGTCGCATTACTGCTGTCATTTAAATATGCAATAAAGTGCGGCGCGATAAAGCCCAATAAATTGGGAGGCAAGTATGGATACTCTTAGCCAACAGCACTTATCAAAATCGCCGATTAAACTCGCGCTGCTCGGCATTTTAATCAGTGTCACCATAATCGGGCTGTTTAAAGTTGCGGGGCCTGCAGCACCTTTTGCTCTATTGATGCTGCCGTTCGCGCTGTATTTCACCGTGCGATTTAGCGTTATTTTTGTCATTTTATTTATTCTATTTAGCTATTTTCGTATTCACGAAGCATTCCCGGTATTAATGCCGCTCAAGATCCCAAAATTATTGGCTTTGGCGTCACTGTTCGGCATTGCGTGGCATTTGTTTTTAAGTAAAAAGCTCACACCGTTTTGGCACCCAGCTCACAGTGCGTTTATGTTCTTTTTTGCTTGGTTAACCTTATGCGTAATGATGGCGACAAATCGTGGTATGGCGATTGAGTATTGGAGTTCAACCCTAACCAAAGTATTGATTATGGTGTTTGTTATAAGCTGGTGGATCAATACGCCAAAAGCGTTCGGCATTGCCCGGCTTGGTATTATGGTGAGTGGGGCGTTAATTGCTTGTGTTGCTGTCTCTAACAAGCTTAATGGTATTGGCTTAGTAGAAGGTTCACGGGTTACGATTTCGCGTCATTTACAATCACAAATTGGCGACCCAAACGATCTTTCCTTGGTGCTCTTGTTTCCGGTCTCGTTTTTGTGTGCCGAGCTTTTTAACAAAGAAAGTAAAACGATTTACCGTGTATTTGCGTTTATTGCACTGTGCTTAGTGGTGTACGGCATTATTGCAACACAAAGCCGAGGCGGATTATTAGGCGTAATGGCGATTGTTGCATACTTTTTGGCGCGTACCATCAAAAACCCCGTGGTATTAGTGTCTATTTTAGGGTTTGGTTTAGCGGTGCTCTTGGTCGCTGCGGGGATCAGCGATAGACAAAGTGGCGGTGCAGCAGAAAGCGGTATTGATGAATCAGCCATGGGACGGATTTATGCGTGGCAGGCGGCAATCAACATGGCGCTATCAAACCCATTCACCGGCGTAGGGGTAAACAACTTTTACGTTAACTACTTCTTTTACAGTCCGCACTGGGATGGCAAAAATCACGCGGTGCACAGTACCTGGTTTCAAGTGCTTGGTGAAACCGGATTTGTCGGAATTTCGCTTTTTGCAACGCTAATCGCAACGATTTATCGCACATTGAAGCGCAGTGGCTCCAAAGTGAAGTTTTGTCATCAAGCTAATTTGCTTGTTAACGTACAAGC
Organism: Pseudoalteromonas sp. NS-SX12; assembly: GCF_057367955.1. Taxonomy (NCBI): domain Bacteria; kingdom Pseudomonadati; phylum Pseudomonadota; class Gammaproteobacteria; order Alteromonadales; family Pseudoalteromonadaceae; genus Pseudoalteromonas; species Pseudoalteromonas sp. NS-SX12. The sequence continues at coordinate 1,257,883 of NZ_CM170635.1, forward strand.
GCTAAAGGCGGGATTAATTGGCTTTGTGGTGTCTGGCACCTTTTTAACTCAGGCGTTTACCTGGCCTATCTACATTATTTTATCGCTCAGTATTGCTTTGGAACAAATGCTGCAAACGTTAAGTAAAGATACGCAGGAGAGTCGTCATGATAGCTGATGTTAAAAATTGGGTGAAAAGCAGTGACTCAGGCTTTGGCAAATTTTGTCGCGGTAGCTTTTATGCAATTAAGCATATTGAAATGCCGGTTGTGCCAGTACTTTACAAAATACTGTTTGCACTTCATCGAAGCAGTAAAACGATTTGGCACAATACACTGCAGTTTATTTATTTTACGCCCATGTTTAAAAGCCAAGTAAGCGGCAGTAAAAAGCGCTTAACCTTACAGTGCGGTATGCCACAAGTTATTGGTGCACTTGCAATTAGCTTAGGTGACGATGTCAGAATGTCGGGCATTGCAACCTTTTGTGGCCGCTATCACTCAGGTCGTATAGCAAAGCTAATTATTGGCAATAATGTGGATGTGGGTTGGCAAAACGCCTTTTCCGTAGGCACAAAAATAGAGTTACAAGATGATGTGCGCTTAGCTGGAAAAGTATTTTTAGCAGGCTTTCCTGGTCACCCGTTAAATTGTGCCGAGCGCGCCAAAGGTAAACCCGATTTACCAGAGCAAGCGGGCGATATCATTATTAAACAAGGTGCTTGGATTGGCACCGGTGCAACGGTTTTGGCAGGCGTTACTGTTGGCAAAGGAGCAATAGTTGCTGCAAATGCGGTCGTCACCAAAGATGTAGCCGACTTTACACTTGTTGCTGGCAATCCGGCCAAAGTGATTAAGCGTGTAGATTAAGGAGCAAGCTATGAAATTTGTCGTATTTGCAGAAGACTGGGGGCGTCATCCAAGCAGTACCCAGCATATTTTTAAAGTGATTGCCGAGCGATACGATGTAACTTGGTTTAACTCCGTAGGCATGCGCAAACCTAAAATTAATTTTACCGATATTAAGCGTGTGTTGGGTAAGGTTAAATTGATGATGGCTGGAAACGTTAAAGCACCGAGCGACAAACTTCCGGTTGAAGCGTGTAACCCCCTAATTTTGCCTTGGCATGATAACAAGTGGGCGACGCGTTTTAATAAGCGTCAAGTTGCCAAAACTCTCGACTTGTCGTCACATGAACCAATTATCTATTGGGTCAGTGTGCCTACCGCCATTAATATGATTCAACTGCGCCCACAAGACCGCTTAATTTATTATTGTGGCGATGATTTTTCCAGCTTGGCAGGAGTCGATTATGACTTGGTAAAAGCCAGCGAAGAGCGCCTTATTCACATGGCACATAATATTTATGTGGTAAGTAAGGTGCTGCTCGATAAAATGCCCAAACATAAAACGCAAATGCTCGAACACGGCGTTGATTATGATTTATTTAGTGATATCAAAAAGCCACATTCACAACTTCATAACTTGAGTAATGTAATTGGTTTTTATGGCTCAATCTCAAAGTGGCTAGATGTCGATTTGTTAATAAAACTTGCCAAAGCGAGGCCAAATTATCATTTGGTACTGATTGGAAAGGCTGACATTGATATTAGCGCGCTCGTTGCTTTACCGAATGTAACTTATATTTCGCAAATTGCTCACCATCAATTAGCGAGCTTTTCTCAGCATTGGCAAGTATCGCTGTTACCGTTTTTAGATAATGGTCAAATTAAAGCGTGTAACCCACTAAAATTAAAAGAATATTTAGCCGCTGGCAAACCGATTGTATCAACCCATTTTCCCGCAGTTGAACGCTATAAAGACATGGTGCTCATTGCGAAAGATCACGCTGGGTTTATTGCCCGAGTTGATCACGCGATGGTGATATCTAAAAACCCATTTCTCGATTGGCGCACACCGTCACAGCAGCACGTCGCAAGACACAGCTGGCAACAAAAAGCTGCATTTGTGTTGGAGCAACTGGATTAAAGCGTTGCATATTGCAACGCTTTTTGTTTTCCCTTTTGTTTTTTTCTATATAAATCAATTTATTAATTCTGGTTTCTAAATTGCAGCTCAACGTTCAGTAGGTTCAAAGTTAGGAGTCATAAATGAAAAGCTCAATTGTTAGTTTATTATTTATTGCCGCAGGAAGTAGCGCGGCACCGTTTGATACCTGTCCGTCAAAAGCATTTTTAGTTCAAGGCACTACAGCAACTATTTTTGGCGTGAATCTAGTATCAGGCTCGTACAACAGATTTGCAGATAATGTAGGCACAAATCAAAAAGTAAATGGGTTTGGCTTTAGTGTTCACGACAGGTATTTATATGGCTGGGATTATAGCCGAGGCAATATTGGTCGCATTGGTAAAGATTATGCGTTAGAGCCGCTGAACGCGTCGGGTTTGCCAAACACAAACTTTTACGTAGGTGATGTGTCTGTGCAACAAAATGCGTATTACGTTTATCGAAAAGGAGCAGATTATGGTTTATATCGAATAGTACTCGATGAAAACGACAGTGATTATCTTGTTGCGTCAAAGGTTATTGACGGTAGTAGCCTTAATCTGAATATTTTTGACCTAGCGTTTCATCCTGATGAAAATCTTGCATATAGTGTCGATAACCGAGGCAACTTGATTGCCATTGATGTGATTTTTGGTAACAGCACTAACCTGGGATTTACTGGCGTAACAGGTACATTTGGAGCGGTTTATTTTGATGTAGAAGGTTACTTGTATATTAGCCGCAATAGTGATGGACATATCTTTCGTATTGATATTAGCGACCCAACTTCAACAACCTTATTTGCATACGGACCAAGCTCAGGCAATAACGATGGTGCCCGTTGTGCTACTGCGCCAATAATTGACGAAAGCGAAGCACCAACCCTTGATTATGGTGATGCACCCGATACTTATGCAACGTCTATAAGTGCCAATGGCGCACGCCATGGAAAAGGGAATCTGTACTTTGGTAATGGCGTAAGTGCTGAGCACACACCTAATCAGTTTGATGACGATGACGGTGTTAATTTTGTAACAGGACTTGAAACCGGCTTAGATACCTTAGTTTCTTATCGCCTTTCAGCGCCTGGCTATGTAAATGCGTGGGTTGACTGGAACGGCAATGGCCAATTTGATGAATCTGAACAAATCATTACAGAGCACCTAGGCACTGTGGGTGAAAATCGTGTCTTAGTCGAAGTACCAATAGATGCAAGAGAAGGAACAACTTGGGCACGTTTTAGAGTATCAAATACCCCATCAATCTCTCCTTTAGGTGGTGTTGATAGTGGGGAGGTCGAAGATATAAGCGTGTCAATTGTCGCCAGTGGTGTTGTCGAAACAACAACTGCATGGCAAACAGCTGCATTTGAAGATTTATGGCCGCAACAAGGTGACTATGACTTTAATGACGTAGTGGTGAAATACCGTATTTTCAAAAGCCAGATAGGCAACCAAGTGGTGCGTTTAAAAATTGATGGAGAGTTACTTGCGGTTGGAGCAAGCTATCATAATGCGTTTGCATTTCGCTTTGCGAATATTGCGCGAAACCAGGTAGATGAACCGCTTGTTCGTTTAACAATTAATGGCCAGCAAATTGCTAAAAACCCATTAGAAGCAGGACGCAATGAAGCGATATTAATAGCGCTTGATGACACCAAAGTGATTGCAAATACGCAATCTGGATGTAAGTACTTTAGAACGGAATCGGGTTGCTTGAACCAACAACCTATTCCATTTAGCGTTACCTTACCGTTCAAAAATACTGTCACTGACAGTGCCTCACTGATAAGTGGAGTTAGCCCTTTTATCTTTGCCGTAAATGGTTTTGACCATGGGCCGTTCGTTGATAGTAATAATGCACGTGCATGGGAAGTACATCTCAAAAACCACACACCAACAGAAGCCTTTAACACCGGTTACTTTGACCAAGGCGATGATATGTCGAGCACCTATGGTAATTTTCAAACTGCTAATGGCTTGCCTTGGGCATTGATTATTGGTACCAGCTGGAACCACCCTAAAGAAAGCACTGATATGTTACTGGCATATCCCGAGTTTGGCGGGTTTGCAGAAAGTGCGGGCAGTGCCAATACAAATTGGTTTCGTTCAGCAGTTGGTCAACACTCGGTTCAGAATTAGGAGAATGATATGAAACAGTTATTAGTGTTATCAATTGCTTTTATTTTAACTGGATGTGGTGGAGGTGGTGATAGTACATCTGTGACGCCGCCAGCTGCGACAGCTAATTCAGATGATAACGAAGCTCAGGGAACTGCAGCACTCAATGTGGCGCCAGAGTTTGACTTTAAAACAGATGTAAATGTAGCGCTTAATGTTGCAGCAAACTTAGTAAATGAAAGAGCGTTTATAAATATTTGCCAAGCAGATGCCTTGTTAATTAATGCCGATACCTGCTTTGTAAGAGCACCACTTGATAGCGAAGGGCTGGATCTTTCGTTTGTAGTACCCCATCAGGATCAGAAGCTAAAAGCGCAAATTTGGTTTTACGATACGAGCATGGCACCGCTTAACTATGAATGGCAGTTTGATGAAAGCCAATCACAGCAAAGCTGGTTAATTAACTAAATATTCAATTTACTCCCTCGATTTTAGCGCCAATATGGCGCTTTTTTTATGTTTGCCAATAGTTGGCGCTGAACTTGCGATAGTTATATCAAAGGGGTGAAAAAACGGTGTTTTTCACATTTTGATATAGCAAATCGCTAAATTGCGTTGCAATTTGCGAATTAGGATTAGAAATGGTTTTTACGATTGCGCAAATTAAAAAGCTTATCTACCTAGCCTTATACACCATGTATGAGCGCTGGCAGCTTATTGCGTTACCGATGATCATTGTGCCGATTGCTGTGATTGCAATTTCACTTAGCAGTGAAAAGCAATATACCAATCACGCGACTATTTTGATTGAAGAGTCTGCGTTGTTAAATCCTTTCTTAGATGAGCTTGAGTTCTCATTTGAATTATCGGCCCGTATGGATGCGCTACGCACTTTGGTACTGAGTCGTAAAAATTTAACTGAAGTAGTAAAAGAGGTTGGTTTAGTGGATGACTTAACCAATCAACTTGAAGTTGAAAAAATGCAGCAAAAATTAGCCAGTGCCATTTCAATTTCACTGGTGGGCGATGAGTTAGTGCGTATTCACTTTAAATGGAACAAACGCGAACAAATGAAGCCAGTACTTGAAGCACTGGTAGAGAAATTTATTGAGCGTTTGTTAGCACCAACCAAAGCATCCCTTGATACGTCAGAAACATTTTTGAAAAACCAACTTGAAGAGCTGCGCCTGCAACTTGAACTCGCTGAAGATAAATTAGCAAAGTTTAAGCGTGATAACCGTGAAGCGCTGCCTGAGTTATTAAATGTGAACCAAGATACCCTGGCGCGTTTAGAGCAAGAAAAACAGCAAAAACTAGTTGATCTAAGTGGCGCAAAAGCACGCCTAGCAACACTCAAAAAGCAACTTGCCAAAGCGAATCCAGTTAAGGGTCGCTTAGTTGATAGCATTATGCGTATTGAGGCAGATATTGCGCTATTGCGCACCCGTTACACAGACCAGCACAGCAAGGTTCAGGCAAAATTACGCGAACTCGAAACCTTACAAATTCGCAAGCAAGAAATGGAGAGTCAAGCAAAGCCATTTGAAGAGGCTGATTTAGATTCACTGTGGCAAATCGCCAACAGTCTACCGTTAGGTGCTAACGCCAAAGACAGCGCATTACTGGTTGCGCAACTTATTACCTTGGAAGAAGCTGAAAATAATGTCGCACAGCTAAATAATGAAATTGAGATGCTAAGCGAACAGTTATCGGTTGTCTCAACACGTCTTTCAAGTTCAAGCGAAATTGATAAAGCACTGCGCCAACTGCAACGGGATTATCAAGTGAAGCAAACCTTGTATTCCGAAATGCTTGAGCGTTATGAAATGTCAAAAGTGACAGGGCAATTAGTACGCTATGAGGGCCCTGATAAAGTAAAAACCATTGAACGCGCATACAGCCCAACATCACCGATTAATCAGTCGTTGGTGGTAAGCATCATTCTGGGCATTGTACTTGGCCTATTTAGCGCTGCGGCACTCACATTTGTCGCCATGATCACCGATTTACGTGTACGCGATGAAGCAACGATAGAAACGATTGCAGGGCAACGCGTATTAACCAAAATACCCATTGTGAACGATGTCACTGTACATCGAATCGACTAATTGGAGGCATTATGAATAACATTATTCAACTGATTCAGCACCCACAGGTGGGCGGGCTTGAAAAAATGGCATTTGGCCTGTGCTGTAGTGAAATAACAAATTCAAAAATGTTTTTAGTAGCGATGGAAGGCACTAAAAAAGGGGCGATTAAAGCATGGCCTCAACTCGAAGAATTAAACAACTTTTACTGTTTAAATAAAGCGCCGGGCGTGAGTTGGCAAACAGTTAAAAAGCTCGTTGCTCTTATTGATAAGTTTGATATTAACGTAATTCACAGCCACCATATTGGCCCCATGTTGTACGCCAGTTTAGCCAAAATGCTGAGACCTAAAATACAGCATATTCATACCCTTCATGATGCTTGGTATTTAACGGATTTCAAATACCGCATGTTCACTAAAGTGATTGGCAAATGTACTCCAATTACCATAGTGGCAGATGCAAAAGCGGTCGCAGAGCTTGCTCAAAAACAGGCCAAAATTAAACCAGATCATGTGGTGCACAATGGTATTGATACAGACTACTTTACGCCAATCTCTCGTTACAGCGCTCGTAACAAATTAGGGCTGCCACATAATTACACGCTAATTGGCTGTGCCGCCCGTGTTGAAGAGGGCAAAGGCCATAAGTCCATGTTGCGAACGCTCACAACGCTACCTTATAAGGTACATATGGTGTTTGCCGGTGGCGGCAGTCAACTTGAGAAAATGAAAGCGTATGCGGAACAACTAGGTGTTGCAGATAGGGTTTACTGGCTTGGGTGTGTATCAGATATGCCAAGCTTTTACTCGGCCATTGATGTGTTTTGCTTGTACTCAGAGCGTGAAGGGTTGCCACTATCGATTTTAGAAGCGATGGCTTGTAATCGCCCCGTGGTTGCCAGTGATGTGGGGGGGATTAGCGAGGTTGTGAATACACCACATGGGTTTGTATTACCTATAAATGAAGAACAGTTACTTGCGCCAAATTTATTAAAAGCACTTTCACTGAATTATGGCACTCGTATTCGTCAATATGCGTTATCACAAGCAACACTAAAAGTGATGGCAAATCGTTACAACAAAATCTATCAACACGCGATGGTATAAGGAGTTCGTTATGCTTTGGTTTATCATAATATTTGTTGCTGTTTTATTTGTTTATCATCATTTTATTTATCCTAAGTTGCTGGCGATGTTGGCGGCAAAAGCGCCGCAACAGGTGGTTGACGACACGCCGCTTAGCCATCGAGAAACGCCGTCGATTGGGGTTTTTATCGCGGCCTACAATGAGGCCGATTACATCGAAGAAAAACTGCATAATTTGGCTTCGCAGCTTTATCCAAATGATAAAATGGGCATTCATATTGTCGGTGATGGCTGCACTGATGCAACGGCTGATGTTGTAAAACGTGTTAGCGCGCATTTACACGAGCAATTTATTTATTGTACATACGATGAAATTGCCGTGAACGCGGGTAAAGTGAATGCGCTCAATACCCTAATAAAACGTTATCGCGATGAGTACGACATTATTGTTTTCACTGATGTAAGCGCATTGATGAGTGTTAACTGCCTTGAGCAAGTGGCTAAATCAATGGTTAATAAAGACGTTGTTGCGGTTTCAGGTAACTATTTACCAAAGAGTTCAGCGCATGGCTGTTTAGATAAGTACTGGCAATATCAAAACGCCGTACGTCGACTTGAAGGGCAACTTGGTGCAGTGAATGGGTTTGCTGGAGCCATGTTCGCCATGCGTGCAGACAAGGTTACACCACTTTTATCAAAAACCATTAACGATGACTTTGTGCAGTTGGTGTCAGCGCTTGGTAAAGAGCAATGCGCCAGTTTTAACGATCAGATTGCCATAATCGAATGCGAACAAGACAATCAAACACAAGATTTCAGCCGTCGTATTCGTATTGGCGCGGGAAATTGGCAGCAATTAAACACCATATTCAAGCGTGTAAACCAGTTTAGTTTGGCGCAAACATTCAGCTTTTTTTCTAACAAAGTACTGCGTGGAGTCATGCCTGTAATGCTGTTTGGCGCACTTGCCGCATTAACTATGTTAGCTGTGTTAGGTGATATCGCGGCGCAGCTGCTGCTTGGTAGCATGCTGTTTATCAACCTAATTGGAGTGATAAAAGCGATGTTTAAATGGCGTACAGCCTTACCATTAATTGATTCCGTTAACTATGTAATAACCAGTTACTTAGCGGGCTTGATTGGCATTGTGTCACTTTCTCGATACAAAACAGCTTGGCGCAGAGTGTCGTCATCTAAACCGGGAGTTTCAATGATTGCGTTTTGCAAACGCAGTATTGATATTCTCGGAGCAGTGGTTGGTTTAACCTTATTCTCGCCAATTATATTGCTTGCTGGTATTGCGATTAAACTCGATTCAAAAGGAGGCGTAATTTACAAGCAATTACGTGTCGGGCGTATTAACGAAGATAGAACTGATTTAATCTATGTTTACAAGCTACGCAGCATGCGTTTTGACGCCGAAAAAGCAACCGGTGCCGTATGGGCTCAGGGTAACGATCCTCGTATTACGCGTGTTGGTCGCTTTTTAAGAAAAACCCGCATTGATGAATTACCACAATTTTGGAATGTACTCAAAGGTGATATGTCGCTGATTGGCCCGCGTCCAGAACGCCCGAGCTTTTACACTAAATTAGAACGTGAAATTCCGTATTTTATTCAGCGTACCTATGGCATTAAACCTGGTATTTCGGGGCTTGCTCAAGTAATGAATGGCTATGATGAAAGTGTAGAAGATGTACGCAACAAAATTGCGTGGGATTATTCGTACGTTTTATCAATGTCGCGGTTTTCAACCTGGCTTAAAATGGAATGCGACATCTTATTTAAAACCATTAAGGTAGTGGTACTCGGTAAAGGACAATAGCATTGCAAAATGCAACGGGCCGCATCTAGCTTGTTGCATTTTGCTATTTTAAATATTTTTTAAAACTTAACCTGCTGAAATTTAAGTAAATAAATTTTGGCATTCTATTTGGTTGTTATTAGTCATAGTCTCAAAAGAGGATATGATTATGAACAACTTACTTCCCACTAAAGAGCAAAACAACACCTTAACGGTTGAGCTTCCGCATGATTTTTCGGGCTTAAATGTAGATAAATATCGCGAGCATTTTGAGTGTTTTGCTGCGACACAACATGATTCGGTGGTGCTTGATTTTGGTAACACCGAATTTATCGATTCGTCAGGTATTGGTGCCATGGTGTTTTTGTTCAAACGCATTGAACAGCGCGGCATTTCAATGTTGCTGCTTGATGTGTCAGGTCAACCGGAAAAGCTAATGAAGCTGTTACGTGTTGACGCCACCATTCCATTTATTAGCTCAGCTGCTGCTTAAATAAGGAATGCCATTATGGATAAGTTACTGCCTATTGCCTGTGTTGTTGGTATTTGTTCTGGATGTACTACATGGCCTGAAGAAGGTCGAGGTGGCTGGGCAGAACTTTACCATCCTGATGCACCACAAAATATTGATGGTTTTGAAAATGCGCTGCCATTTCAAGTGATGAATGAATTCGAGCACCTTTCTTTAAAGCTCGACTGGCTAAAAAGTCGTGGTATCAAGCACTGTATGCCAGGGCAGCTGTATCAGGCAGAGTTAATGTTGACGCGAATTAACCGCACAATAGCTGCGGATATGTATTCGCAAGCGCAATTAGATATGCGTACCTTTTATCATCAGTTACAACAGCTAGAGAATCACTTTGAGCGTGTTATCAGCAATACGCATTGTATTGCTGAAAGCAAAAATGATGACCCAAAACTATTAACGAAATTGGAAGATTTGCTTAATAGCGATAATCAGTTCGCTTTTGACAGTTTTGAAGTGACCCCAAAATACCGTGTGCGATTAGCGCAAAGTGCTGAATTATTGAAAATGTTACCTGCGACACAAGTGTTACTGGTGGGTCACACCGATATTAAAGGCAGCAAAGTAAGTAATTTTGAATTGGCATACAAACGTGCTGAAAGCGTAAAAAGCTGGTTAACTCTTTATGGTGTGAATCCTGAACAGGTCAATACGTTAGCGCAAGGTGCACAAGTGCCATTTAGTAACGAGGGTGAATCAGTGCAAAAGCAGCACTCAGATCGTCGTGTAAATGCCTATATTCTTGCAACCTCGGCAAAAGCCGCAGAACTCACTAAGGTAAAGCCTTTGACCGAATGGACAAGCGCTTTGGAAGATAAGGAGTGATCGTCATGAAATTCACTATTTATTTAATGCTACTGTGTTGGTTTTTAAGCTTTTCGATTGCTGCTAACGACGACGAAGCGGTAATCGAAGTAGGTAATAAAATCTATTTTAATGTACCGGGTGAAGTTGAATTTGAGAGCACCTTTGAAGTTGACGATAAAGGCTTTGTTGAACTGCCTGAAATTGGCAAAGTAAAACTTGCTGGTAAAACGCCTAAACGCGCTGAATCAGAAGTTAAACTTAAGCTTGCTGGTGTGTACAAAGCGCTTGGTAAGTTTTATTTAGAAGTGCGTTCACGTGATTTACTGGTTACCGTGCTTGGCTATGTAAATAACCCGTCGCAAGTAAGTATTCCAGCTAATGGTAATATTCAAATGGTGATTGCGAAAGCCGATGGCATTAAGCCAGGTGCCCAGCTTAATAAACTGCAAATTCGCCGTGATGACACCACTACAACGTTCGATTACAAAGCGTATCTTGATAGCGGAGATGTAGCCTTATTACCTAAATTACGCTCAGGCGATACCGTGTTTGTACCTGTGTCACCGCTTTTAGGTAATGTGCAAATAGACTTTGATGCGCAAACACTTTCAAGCGCAGGTGATGCCGACGGCCAAGGTCAAGCAGTAACATTATTTGGAGAACTGCACAGCCCTGGTAGTTTTTCGTATAAACCAGATATGAATATTATTGATGCGTTAATGCGTGCTGAGGGCGTAACGCGTTACGCCGATGTAACTAAAATTCGCGTTATTCAAAACAACACGCCAACTATCTTTGATTTGAAGCAGTACTTGGATTCAGGTGATACTAGCTTGCTGCCAAAAATTGGCGCGGGCACCACTATTTTTGTGCCGATTATGGTAGATGATGTTAACACCACAGCGCGCACCGTTTACATTATGGGCGAAGTGCAAAAACCCGGTGCGTATGAGGCAAGTAATCAAATTGGCTTTTTAGATATTCTCGCCAATGCTGGTGGTCCAACGCGGTTTGCGGAAACCCGCCAAATCAAAATATTAACCCCAGCAGGTAATAATATTCTGTTCGACTTACAAGCTTATAGCGAAGGTTATCAAACTGTGTCGATCCCTGATATTGCACCTGGAGACGTGATCTTTGTGCCCGAGAAAACCGACTTAAATGAAAAGAGTTGGCTAAAAGTAGCGCCGACCCGCGCAGTGAAAATTATGGGCGCAATTCATCACCCTGGTCGTTACGAATGGAGTGACGAGATGGACTTTACCGATTTATTTGCCCATGCAGGGGGGCCAACAAAAGGTGCTAATGTAAACGATATTAAAATCATTCGCCAAGGCCAGCTGTTACAGCGCTTTAGTTTAGATGAATATGCAAATAGCGACGGTGACAGCTACCCACTACCAACCATTATTGCTGGCGATACCATTATTGTTGAAGAGTTACCACACGACCCGAAAGATAATAAGTCGCAGTGGGTGCGTCAAGATGCGAAAAGTTCTATTTATGTGTTAGGACAGGTTGGCGCGCCGGGTCGCTATGCATTTGATAAGTCTTTACATTTTCTTGATATTATCTCAGCGGCAGATGGCCCTACGGATGATGCCGACTTACGTAATATTCGTGTGACGCATCGCAACGGTACGCAATCGCGCGTGAGTAAACTTAACTTAGCACTATACTTTGAAACTGGTGACGAAACCTTGTTCCCTCGCGTATTACCGGGCGATACGATTTTCGTACCGGAAAAAAGCAAAGACTGGTTACGTCAACCAAAAGACCAAGTAGTACGCATTATGGGCGCGATTAAACAGCCAGGTCGCTATAGCTTTGATGATTCAATGTCATTGCTTGACGTATTAGCCGAGGCAGGTGGACCGACTTCCGATGCCTTAATCAGTAAAATTGTGGTAATTAACCATGGCTGTTGCAAAGAGCAATCGCGCCGCTTCGATTTAGAGAAGTTTATCAAACAGCCTAATTCAGCGAATATTCCGCTGCTGCGCGCAGGTGATACGGTATATATTCCAGATCAAGGTCAAGATTTTACTCAGCGTGCTAAAAACTCATTAGTCGACATTTTAACAGTAATTGCATTGGCGGTGAGCTTATGAGAATTATTCCAAAACAGTATCAAGAACTTGAGCTTATTTTTGAGTCCATTAATAGTGAAAAAGCGCGTTGTATTGCATTTGCATCACCTAATGGTCACTCAGGTGCCACGTCTTTGGCAATCAGTGTGGCGAAACGTTTAAGCGGGCGTAATGAACGGGTTTTGGTGATTGATCTGAATACCTGTAACCCACTAACAGGGAAAGATCTTGTTAGTATGCCAAATGCATTAGCCAAATGGTCATTTGGTGATATTAGCTGTCAGCTAAATGCGCAATCGATAGATGACTTTTATTTTTTAAGCATCACGCAATTACAAGACTTAGCGCTAGTGCGCGAAAAAGACGTGTTTGATATGGCGATTCTGATGTTGAAACAAGAGTTCGACTATATTTTGTTTGATATGTCGCCAATTTGTAAACGCAATCACGCGAATTTTCCGCTTCACTTATTAATGTCGGTAACCGATTTATTGCTGTTAGATATTGCCCTTGGTAAAACAACACAAGAGACACTCGATGCGGTAATTAGTGAATTAAAATCAGCCCACTGCAGGCGCTTTGAAATAGTGGTGAGTCAAATGTATATGCCACCACTTGGGGAGCGTTTGATTGATAGCATCAATCGTCGCTTTAGACGATTACCTAAAGTGAAACATCGTTTGATCAATATCGTTAATCGTCAGCAGTGGCTGTTTCAAGGGGTGTAATAATGAATGTATTGTTTTACAGGCGCTTTAACTTAATTTGGTCGACCTTACATTCAGTGCGTGAAATTTTACTCACCTTGCTTGCAACTATGGATGTTGAAAACGACGATATTGATAACACCGGCCTTGTTGTCACCGAATATTTAACTAATCTTATTCGTCACAGTGAAGGGGAAGACGAAGCGGTTACTTTAGTCATAGGGCGCACGCTCAACAGTATTAAAATTGAGTTAATCGATCCAACTAGTTATTTTCACCCAGCTAATTCAAAAGGCCAACATACCGACCTCGCAGATGGCGAACTGCGCGAGGGGGGAATGGGACTTGCGTTAATCGAACATTACTTTCCTGATTTTCGTTATTTTGAAAAACACGGTAAAAATCATTTTAGCTTTGCCTTACCGCTTAAAAAAGTGAAAAACCGTGTCGTGATTATTGATGATGAACACGCCAGCTTACAGCTAGTAAACGCCTATTTAGAGCGTGATTATGACTGTCACGCTTTTACGGACGAGCATCAAGCGTATCAATATTTGATGGCGCATAACGTTGATTTGCTATTAATTGATATGAACTTAAACGCCATGTTGGCCGATGAATTTATCTCTAATATTAAACAGCTTAGCCACCTAAACAATATTGGTATTGTGGTGATTTCGGGCGATGGTAGTCGAGAGACCATGCTAAAGGCCCATTTATGTGGTGTTGATGACTATTTAGTTAAGCCTGTAAAAAAAGAGCAATTAGAAATTGTTTGTGAGCGAGTTAAAAGCCGTTGTGTCTCGCGTTCGGTTAATGTTTCAAAAGACGAGTTGGCAGCCCACAAAGATCAATTTGAGCTCGGAGCGCTATCGGCAATTTCATTTGGCAATGTTGCCGCAGGTAGTGGCGGTGATGTTTTAGTATCGGTAAACAAACAAGATCGCAGCTATGTGTTCTTTGGCGATGTTATGGGCCATGGCGAAAGTGCAAACCGCGTTGCGCTGCAACTAAAAGGGTACATACTGGGTTTACTTAACTGCCCATTTGATTCACTTGCTGATTTTGTAAACGGATTGGCAAAGAGCTTACCTAACCAAGATTTTATGCAGCAGAGTCTTGTCACGTTTATCGCATTGGAGATTAGCGAGCGGCATATTTCACTGATTAACGCAGGGCATCCGTTACCGATTGTATTATCTCAGCAGCAAATAGTAGCAAACATCGGCAACAGCCAACCCTTACTTGGGCTCGACCGAGACTATGAATATCACAGCGAATGTTATCAGCTCGAGCACGGCCATTCACTGGTAATGGCAACTGATGGTTTGTTTGAAAATCATGAAAATTGCTTTGAGCTACAGCAGTTAGTTGAGGCGATTAACACTGCCAATATAAGCGCAATAGGCACTGATTTAAGTCAACTTTGGTATAAATGTTTGCCAAGATTATCAAAAGAAATTGACGATTCGTCTCTACTAGTACTTAATTAGAATAAGGAAATACTTAAATGTGATCAGGAGTTTGCCTATGCCAAATAAGATCTTAATTGTCGAAGATACGGAATCGTTAGCGCTGTTGTACCAGTCATACCTTATTCCCACTGGCATGCACAGCGATGTAGCGTACACAGGGCAAGAGGCCTTAGATTATTTAGCAAGCAACAAACCTGATCTGATCATGCTAGATGTTATGCTGCCCGATATGAGCGGTATGGACATTTTAGCGCAACTTCCCGTTAACGATAGACCAAAAGTCGTGGTGCTAACCGCCCATGCCAGTAAAGAAATAGCAGTTGATGCTATTCGCTACGGCGCCGCCGATTTTATTGAAAAGCCCGTTGATGCTGAGCGTTTTCGCATCACAGTTAATAACGCATTAAAGCTTAACTCGCTAAGTGAAACCGTTGAAAAATACCAATCACGTTTTGAAAACGGTCGATTTTGTGAATTGATTGGCAGCTCAGCGCCAATGCAATCGGTTTATCAAATCATCAGCAATGCCGCTAACAGCAAAGCGACGGTATTTATCACAGGTGAAAGTGGTACCGGTAAAGAGCTATGCGCGCGCGCGGTTCATCAATGCAGTGAACGCAGTAAAAAACCATTTATCGCGATAAACTGTGCGGCGATTCCAAAAGATTTGATTGAAAGTGAAATTTTTGGTCATGTAAAAGGCGCGTTTACCGGTGCAACAAACTCTCGAGAAGGTGCCGCAGGCATGGCCGACGGTGGCACCCTGTTTCTTGATGAATTGTGTGAAATGGATCTCAATTTACAAAGTAAATTGCTGCGTTTTATTCAAACTGGCTGCTTTCAAAAGGTCGGCAGTGAGCAACAACAACAGGTTGATGTAAGATTTGTCTGCGCAACCAATCGCGACCCATGGCTTGAAGTGCAGGCAGGGCGTTTTCGCGAAGACTTGTATTATCGACTTTATGTGATCCCTGTTCAGTTGCCGCCACTGCGTCAGCGCGGTACTGATGTGATTCAAATAGCCGAGGCGTTGTTTTCACGTATTGCTAAAGAAGAAGGTCAAACGTTCGAAGGGCTAAGTGATGATGCTAAACGACATTTAATGGCCTACAGTTGGCCTGGCAATGTACGTCAGCTTGAAAATATGATCCGCAACACCGTGGTACTGAATAGCGAACCATGGATAGAAAAGCGCATGTTTCCGCCATTTCCACAAAGTAGTATGTCAACAGAGCCAGTGGTTGCTGCGCAGCCAATGGCAAATATGACGCCGCAATCAACTGCCGCGAGTATCGAAACCACTAACCTTTTACGCAGCTCCGATATTGAACCTTTGTGGATAGTTGAAAAGCGTTATATCGAAAAAGCGATAGCCTCGTGCAACGATAATGTGCCAAAAGCCGCAGCGCTTTTAGATATTAGCCCTTCCACCATCTACCGAAAAATGAAAACTTGGGAGCAAATGGAAGAGCAAGGTGTTATTAGTTAACGAGAACGAGTTGACCTTTACGGTTTGAAATACAATTTACTGAGTTGAGTAAATTGCTCGCGACCTGAGTAAAAGCGGTGCAATTTGCTGGTGGCATTTTTAATTAAGTAATTACGTTCTTGTTGCGACATAAACAATAAGGTTTTTAAGCGATTAACCAGTGCGACTTGGGTTTGGTCATCGGTTAACAGCCCGGTTTGATTATGAGCAATTACGCTGTCGATGGCGCCTACTCGGTTAGCAATACACACTATTTTATTGTCCATGGCTTCTAACAGCACCATTGGTAACCCTTCTTCACGTGAACAAATAACCAATACATCAATTGATTGCCAAAGTGACTTATCACTTTGATGACCGTGAAACTGTATGTTCTTTGGTGCATTACGTTTAAGCTCAGACGCCATATCGCCGTCACCATAGACATGAAATTGTAAACGCGGTTGCTGAGTGAAATGTTGCGCCAGTGCGACAAAACGGTCAGGTCCTTTTTCATATGATAGCCGGCCAACAAAGGCAATATTCAATACGCTATTGGACTGTTTAAGTTTAGGGTTGTTTGGCACGATAAAATTAGCAATAAATTCACTGTTTTTAACCGTGTTTTTAAGATGTTGGGCAACAACTAGATTTTGCGAAAAGCCACTGGTGAGATGATCAAGCCAATTGTATAGCCTTACTCGGCCTGCGCCTTTTTCACCGGCATGATATGTTGAAATACATAAGTTTCCGGTTACTTTGCAAGTAAGTCTACCAATAATGCCCGCTTTGTAACCATGGGTATGCAACA
This sequence comes from Pseudoalteromonas sp. NS-SX12, assembly GCF_057367955.1. Classification (NCBI taxonomy): domain Bacteria; kingdom Pseudomonadati; phylum Pseudomonadota; class Gammaproteobacteria; order Alteromonadales; family Pseudoalteromonadaceae; genus Pseudoalteromonas; species Pseudoalteromonas sp. NS-SX12. Next base: position 1,274,852 of record NZ_CM170635.1, read on the forward strand.
CTGTGTTGCTGTGCTGTTTTAAATAATGATGCAAGCTAAGTGGTTTGCCATCTAAACATTGGTAAGCGCAATTTAAGGCTTCAAGTAATTTATAGAGTTGCATATTGTGATGATCTTGGTAAAACAGTACTGACACAGGTACGTTGTTACGCTGCATTAGTTTCACTAATTCAACAATATGCGATTCAATGCCGCCAAATAGGCTAGAATCTAAGAAGAGCACAAGATTTCGCATAAATACCTCCCCAATAAGGAATGCTATGTTTAATCAAACAACTGTAAAACAACTTGAAGCCGACGTTGGTAAAGATGTTTTAGGCCAACTTTTCGCAGTATTTAAAAGTGAAGCAACCAAACTCACCGAACAGATTATGGCCGTTACTACCCTCGATAACGACGCTGTGCGTTTTAGCCACAGTTTAAAAAGCTGTGCTCGTTCTTACGGTGCAGACCAACTTGGTGCCCTTGCAGAAACCCTTGAGGCCCATGCAAAAAATAATGACACTGCCTTTTTTGCTGAGCGTGCATTACTACCCGAAATACACAGTGCCACCATGGCTGCAATACCCATTTCCTAATGCACTTTAATACTGTAGTTCGGCTGTGTGTCATCTTGATACGGCAGTAATTGCTCAATAATGTGTTTTAACTGCGACTTATTATGTGTGCTACTGTGCTGTTCTTTTTCAATTGCTCTTAAGTCCATCGCTTCAAATGCGTCCGGGGTTAAGCACACATCAAAAAACTTGTAACCAAGAATTTCCACGGCTTTCGTTACTTGTTCATTTGCCGGAATTGAGTCAACAGCGCTGTGTTCAGGTACCAAATTTTCAATAAAAATACGACAGCCAGAAGTGCGACATAACGCGTCACGAATATCGCTCAGTAAAAGCGGAGGCATAACACTTGTTAATAAGCTACCAGGGCCGAGTAAAATTAAATCTGCGTGAAGAATTGCCTCTACCGCTTGTTGATTGGCAACCACAGCTTTAGACAAACTTAAGTGCTTAGGAAAGGTTGAAAGCGCATCGACGTGGCACTCGCCAAAAACACGCTCGCCACTTTCACTTGTTGCCACTAAATCTACTGGGCCGTTAGCCATGGGTAAAATGGTGTGTTTTACCCCCAGCATGGCACAAAAAATCTTGATGGCGTCGCTGGTGTTATGCGTGACTTGGCTTAGCGCGCTTAATAATATATTGCCAAAACTGTGACCATTTAAGTCGTTGTTTTGTTCAAAACGTTGTTCGCTCAAAATAGTGAGCATATTTTCAGGGTTGCCAAGTGTTTCAGCGCAGCGACGAATATCGCCAAAGGCAATTTGGCTTGGGTCTTGACGCAGTCGGCCTGTGCTTCCGCCGTTATCTGTTGTAGTTACAATTGCTGTGAGTTCACATGGCATATTTTTTAGCGCATCGAGCACCTGTGAAAGACCGTGACCACCACCTATACATACAATTTTCATAATACGCCCTCGCCAAATTCTCTACAGAAAGTGATACAAGTTATGTACCAGCCAAAAATGGGTGAAAATATGACTTTATTTGCATTTTGCAATGCAGCTTGCAGGTACTTTCGCTAAACTGAATAACATAAGGGTCTGTTGACCTTTCAAGTTTGTTTTTGCAGCAGTTTGATTGGGTTTTATACAAGGCAGAGGCTGCGTGGTATAGTTATTCTATGCGAGTCAGCCGATAACACAGTAGAAAACCCAATCAAGCGCTGTCGAACGGTTCTTTTGAGCGCACTTTTCTCATTGTTGCTTATATGGATGTAGGTAAGGGGCGTGAGCAGGACGCGGAAGCTTTGCTCGATATTGGCTTAGATTGCTAGGCCGCACATCGAGCGCCGCGATAAAAGCACGCTCAAAAAGAACAAAAATAGAACAGCGAAGCTCAACAGACCCTAAGCAAATTAATTTGTTTTAAAGAGGTGTCATGGAAAGACTAAATGCGAACGACATGCTGCGAGTGGTTAACGAACTACTAAGCAGCAAAAACGCAGCTGAATTATTAGTGAAACTGCAATTAGGTTTAAAGCCAATTGCTGAAATTAGCGATATTTTGGTACTAACCCAAGACGCAAACCAGTTATGTGCGTTAACCAGCACCTTTGAACCATTATGCGGTGTGTGCCTACTTGAGCCCTCCTTTGTTAAAAAGGTGTTCGAGCGTAACGTTTATGCCGCTAATATTTGCCAGCTCCCAAATGATTGGATACTACCTAGCCACTGCCACGAAACGGTTATTTTTGTTGCTAATAACTTTGCAGAACGAAAAGGTGTTTTTGTTCTGTTTATTAAAGATGGTGATGATATTGGGCAAATGGAAAATGCATTGAGTTCAGTCGATACTTTGTTTCGCCAAGCATTTTTACAACTTGATCAGCAGCATCAAATGTCACAAATGTTGTTAGACCGCACTTATGCGTTAACGCAAAGCCAGCAGCGCTTTCAAGCCTACGCAGAGCTTGCATCAGACTGGTTTTGGGAAACTGATGAAAGCATGTGCTTTACCTATTTGTCGTTTTTAGAACAAACCAAACCAAGCAATTTCTCACACTTTTTGCACAAAAGCCCGTTAAATATTCGTAGCGACAGTGAAAGCACGCAATTTAAAAAGTGGGAGCATTTCTTACACCTTGTGAGGCAGCACAGTGAAATTCACGAATTTGAGTTTGAAGCGATTGATAATCAGGGACATCGCGTTTGGGTGTCAATTAGCGGCAAAGCGAAGTTTAACGCAGACAACAGCTTTGCTGGATATTTAGGCATTGCAAAAGACATTAGCTTTGCTAAGCAGCGTGAATATGATCTAAAACTTGCAAAAGAAAAAGCCGAGAGCGCCAATAAAGCAAAATCGCACTTTTTAGCCGTGATGTCTCATGAAATTCGTACCCCAATGAATGCTATTTTAGGCATTTTAGAGTTGTTAGAAGATACTCAGCCGAATGAAAAACAGCTTGAGTTAATCGATTTTATGCGAGATAGCGCCAAGTTGTTGCAAGGAGTGATCAGCGATACCTTAGATTTTGCCAAAATTGAATCTGGCACCTTAGCCCTTGAGAATAGTAATATTAATTTGCATAAGCTGATTAAAAATTTAGTCCAACAATTTGAAACTCAGGCAGTTAAAAAAGGCATTCATTTTAACGCTATTTTAGGTGGTGGCGTGCCGGAGCAGATTAATACTGATGGTGTGCGCTTGTCGCAGGTTTTGCTTAACTTACTCGGTAATGCATTTAAGTTTACCTTAGAAGGCGAGGTAAGTTTGTTGGTAAACCGCAGTGATACTGAACTGTTTATAACAGTTAAAGATACTGGGGTAGGTATTGATGAAGCGCATATTCACACCCTATTTGAGCCATTTTCACAATTGCATGATAAACAAGTTGGTAGGCAACAAGGTGTTGGGCTGGGGCTCAGCATTACCAAGCGTTTGTTGGAATTAATGGAAGGTAAAATTGAATGCGCTAGTGAAATTGGTGTTGGCACCGAGTTTGTTGTCACTATTCCACTGATCCCACTAATCAGCGCTGATGGACATGTGAAAGACGCGGAAATTGAAAATAGCATTCCCAGTTATCGCATTTTGGTTGCGGAAGATAACCCCGCAAACCAGTTTATAATTAAAGCGATTTTGGAAAAGCGAAATCATATGGTTGTACTTGCTGATAATGGTGAAAGTGCTGTTGCGGCAGTGAAAAAATCCCGTTTTGATTTAGTTTTAATGGATATGGTAATGCCCGTAATGGATGGGGTTACTGCTGCGCGAACAATTCGCACTGAGCTTGGCGAATTAGCGCCGCCTATTATTGCACTAACCGCCAATGCAGGCCTTGCTGATAAAACCAAATGTTTAAATGCGGGTATGCAAGATGTGCTAACAAAGCCACTTAATAGTGCATTGCTTGATGAGAAGATCAAAGCCTTGTTTTCATAATTCCCCTGAGTTTGGGATAATAATTTACTTTTTGACAGCTACTTGTACTTATTAAAACGTTAAATTTGTTTGCAATAGGTGCTATAGACGCACAAATTTGCCTTGTTACTGTGAAAAACTATCAAGCTAGCAGGTATCAATTAACATAGCTTATATATTTCAGGTATTTAGTTAACTTTTGAACACGAGTTAGGTGAGTTAAAAAGCTCGGTTGGACGTTTTGAAACAGGGATCCAACCGAGTCAAGTTGCCAACATTAGTTGTACCCAAGAACACAATCATAATCTTCACGTACGCTTGGCTCAGCAAATTCGTCTTTCAGTTGTTGCAGAGCGCGTTCTTGCTCTTTAAAGCTAAAAATCACTTTGCGGCGATAATCAATTGAGCGATTAAACAACTCGAGGTCGATATAAGGTCTCATCGCTTGCAGCTTTTGGTCAATTGAGAATGGTTGGTTACCGTTTCGCATAATGTTTCTCCAAATGTTTGCTCACTAACATTACAGCAAGATACAAACCAAATTTAATATATTGAAATTTATGCGAAAGTTAATAGCATCCGGGTTGTTGATGAAAATTGCGTTGCAAAATGCGAAGTGGTTTGGCGTGAAATAAGTCGTATGCCTTAGCGCGTAATATAAACATTGACTCAAATTGATTCATAAAACGCAATTTCAAATTCAGTACCTACGCCAACTTCACTATGTACTTTCACTTTGGCATTGTGTTGCTGCAAAATGCCATAAGAGATAGCGAGGCCTAAGCCGGTACCTTCACCGGGCGCTTTAGTGGTAAAAAATGGCGTAAAAATATCGGCGAGATGGTCTTTTTCAATCCCATGTCCTTGATCTTTCACCCGCACAATAATTTTATTACGGTCTTTTTCACAGCTAATGGTCAGTGCGCCGCCATTTGGCATGGCGTGTTTTGCATTAACAAATAAGTTAATAAACACTTGTTGTAATTTACCAGCATTACCAAGAATATTTGCTTCGGGTAGTAAGTGTTTTATTACTTCATGGTGATATTTGAACTCGTTACTGACCACGTTCAATGATTTTTCAATCACTACATTTAGATCAATACTATCAAGTTCGTCATTATCCATGCGTGAGAAGGTGCTAAGATCTGACACTATGTCTTTAACGCGTTCAAGCCCCTGTACTGACGACGTTAATATTTCTTGGCTGTCATCAAACAAGAAATCCCCATCTAATGACTGCCACTTGGCTTGCATCGCAACAACTTTTTCCTGTTCAGATATGTTGTCTGCGTTGAGTGGCGCCATAATTTCAGCAAAATCAGAAAAGTACTCTCGCATTGTATCTAGGTTACTTAATACAAAGCCAACAGGGTTATTTATCTCGTGTGCTACACCCGCCGCAAGCTGACCAAGTGATGCCAATTTTTCTTGTTGCACAAGTTGTTGTTGTGTTTGTTCCAGCATTTTATTACTGGTTTCAAGGTCGGCAAGACGTTCTTGTAGCGCTTTTTCTGCGCGTTTACGTTCAATTGCAACTGATAACATACTGCGCGATGATTCAAGTGTTTGCAGCTTAACGATATTGATGTCGTCTTGTGATTCATACAATAAGATGGCAATCCCCACACCTTTACCCGAGGGCAAATCTAAACTGTACAAGGGCACTAAAACGCAATCACTAAACTGTGCATCGGCACTGTTACTAATGCTTTCGATTTCAAAAATTTGTGATTCGGATTCACTGCTTACTTGCTGATACAGCTCATCACGTTTAAATTGACGCAATACTTGCTTATAAGAATCGGGCAAAGTTGAAGCATGCTGTTTTGTGCTTTGGCAGTAGTATTGAAATTGGTGATATGACAAATCTGCGTGTATTTCGACAAACAGATTATGGGCGTTAGTCATAAAGTTATTGGTGCGCTCAAGGTAATTTGCGACAATTTTATTTAAGCTAGGTTGGCGCCAAGTTTCTGCTAATAAGCCCGTAAGGAATTCAAGCTGTCCTTGTTGGGTTGCCACTTCTTGTTGCGTTTGGTTAACCGCCTCTTCCTGCTGGTAGAGCTCACGGGTGTAGTCCTCTAGCTGTTTTTCCGCTTCTTTTCGCGCCAAGCGCTCACGGGCTAAAATACGTTCTAGCGCTGCCAATTTGGCAAGTGTTTCATTATTTTCCATTGAAAACGACTTCTATCTCGCAGTGCTCGCCACCTTGATGCATACACACGGGTTGAGAAAGGCTTACGGTTTCACCAAAATGTTGCGCCGCACCTAAAATTAATCCTTCCGATAAAAAGCATAATTTGCGTGGTGATTGGTAAATCATGGTTAGTTTGTCATCAATATGGTCGTCGTAGCTAAAATCGGGTAGTTGTGCGTCTTTATAAAGCTTTTTAACTTCAACGTGAATGAGTTCGTCTACCATCATTAAAAATGCACGTAACGAAGGCGCATTTTGCGCTTCTTGTGGCGCTTGCGGCATTAATAATGGAAATAAGAAAACGCCAAAAGCACGTACTAAATCCGGAATTGGCACCTCTAAGCGCTCAGATAAGTAGCCTACTATCGTAAATAATTCGCTGTCATCATATTGTTTTGTGGATGTGTAAATGCCGTGCGAGGGCAGAGTGTTATTACTGAGTGCGTCGTCCCAAACTTGGTATCCGTGCCCTTGCTCAACAAATTCTTGTAATGCATTAAATATCGCGCCTTTCATAACCGCTTCCTTTTTTACACATAATCAGGTTGATCTATTTAAAAAATAGTGTCACTTTTTAGTTAAGGCAATGTTTTTAGAGTAAATAGCGTATTGGCTTCGTTCGAGGATTACTATGACAGATAAGTTAAAATTAATGATCGTCGATGATGAAATGGAAGTGCTTAATGCACTGAAAAGGCTATTCAGAAAAGACTTTGAGGTTGAGTCATTTAGTGATCCAGAAGCTGCAGCACAACAGTTATCTGAATCTACTTATAGTGTGATTATTTCAGATATGAAAATGCCTAAAATGAGTGGCGCTGAGCTGCTTTCTAAGGCGTTTGACGTTTGCCCCGACACCCCCCGCATCTTATTGACCGGTTATTCAGATATCGATTCTACTGCGATGGCGATAAACCAAGGTAAGATTAATAATTACGTGAGTAAGCCATGGAGCAACGACGAGCTTAAAAATGTGGTATTGCAAGCATCTGAGCAGTTTCAATTGAAGCAATCCGTAATGCGTTTGGAAAATGAGTTGCAACTTAAAAACGAATTACTACGTAAGCAAAACCAAGATCTTGAAAGCAAAGTGCAAGCGCGCACACAATCATTATCAAAACTCAACGATAAGTTAAAATCAGCCAACAACCGCCAACGTAGCTTGTTTTATGATGTCATCGAAATGATCAACTTGATCATTGAAGACACAACCGGAGGCGGTGAAGGTCATGTAAAACGTGTTGCTAGTCATTGTCGAACGCTCGCAACAGCCATGGGACTTGAGAAGAACCAAGTTACGCAAGTGTACCTTGCAGGCTTGATGCATGAGATTGGTAAGGTCTCGCTGTCAGATACGCTAGCAAAAAGTATTGAAAATGAATTATCTCGGGCAGAACTGGTAGAAAAACAAACCCATGCAGTAAAAGGCGCTGAAATATTACAGACGGTACCGCATTTAAAAGCGATTGGCACGGCGGTAAAGCATCAGTACGAGCGCTTTGATGGCAGCGGTGTGCCAGATCATTTAATTGGCACCAATATTCCGATTGCGTCGCGCATTCTAACCGTAGTAAATGAATTTGATAAGTTGGTGCTAGGGCGAATTAGTGAACAAAAACTTTCACAGCAGCAAGCTATTGATTTTCTTAAAAAGGAAAGTAAAACTTATTTTGACCCAGAGGTCGTAAAAGCCTATGTAAATCTGCTCAATAGTGAAATTTCGCTCGATCAGCACAATATTGATCTATGCCTCGGTGTCAATATGTTGGAACCGGGCATGCATTTGAGTCAAGACTTACTGAACAAACAAGGTGCAGTGGTATTAACACAAGGCACTGAAATTACCCCAACACTTATCGAGAAGTTAAAATCCTACGAAAAAGAATGGCGTTATATCTTTAACGTATTCGTTCACTGATCTTGTTGCGAAATATGTTGATGATAAAGCGCCTAACTGGGCGCTTTATCGCAATTATTTGTTAGTTTACCTAATGTGATACATTTAAATTTCTTATGGTTAACAATTGAGCAACTTGGTGTGTCAAAATGTGACCAAAAACACACTTACTTACCTAAAAAGCCTATTTTGCAGCCCGTCTTGTTTCTTTGAGGGTTAAACTATTTCCCACTTTCTTGCGACTAATTTCTAACTATAGTCAAGCACGTTGTTTGCGAAAAAATAAAATAGGGAACGCAATGAACATTACAACTCGGGCTTTAAAAAATCCGGCGGGGGTGGCAATTTTTGTAACCCTGTGCTTGGTGTTAGGGGTAGTGAGCTTTACTAAACTGCCTATTCAACTCTTTCCAGATATTGAACGACCTCAGATTACTATTTTCACTAGCTGGCGACAGGCGTCACCAGCCGAAATGGAATCAGAAATCTTAGAACCTCAAGAAGACGTACTGCAGGGGCTGCCAGGGCTCACCAGTTTACGCACCTTTGCAAATTCAGGTTCATCGTTTATCAATCTTACATTTACGCTTGATACCGACATGGATAAAACCCTGATCGAAGTGATCAGCCGTATGAATCGGGTACCGCCATTACCACGCGATGTAAATCCACCGGTGATAAGTCTCGGTGGCTTTAATGGTGGAGCACCGGCCCTGACCTATTTTTTCTTACAAGCGTTGCCGGGCAATGAAAAACCGATCGGCGAATATGCAACATTTTTCGATGACACCATTCGCCCTCGGTTAGAGAGTATTCCGGGGGTTGCTCGCGTGCAATTGCAAACGGGTAACTCGCGTGAGCAATTACAAATCGAATTTGATGCCTACCGCGCAGCAGAACTTGGCATTAATTTAACACGGGTAAGCAATTTAATTGGTTCAGCAAATGATGCATCGGGTGGGTACGCCGATATTGGTCGTCGCCGTTATACGCTGCGCTTTGCTGGTCGTTTCGACCCTACTCAGCTTGGCAATTTGGTACTGGAATGGCGTGACGGCAAACCAATTAAACTCAGTGATATTGCCGAGATTAAAGTCACTCGCGATTCAGACAATGGTAGTGCGGTGCAAAATGGTAATCCGGCAATGTCGGTGCGCATAGACCGTGAAAGTGGCGCCAATGTGTTAGCAACGCTTGAGCGTGTTAAAGCTGAGGTCGACAAAATTCGCAGCCAAGTGCTTGAACCACAGCAACTGACAATGCACCAATCGTTTGATGCCTCAGTATTTATTTATCGTGCAATTAACCTTGTTTCGAGCAACTTAGTACTTGGGATCCTGCTTGCTGTAGGCGTACTTTGGTGGTTCTTACGCCAGCGCCGCGCGACCTTAATTGTGGCAATGGCGATACCTATTTCAATTATGACCACCTTTATTGTGTTGAATATCACAGGCCGTTCGCTTAACGTGATTTCACTTGCTGGATTGGCATTTGCCACAGGCATGGTGCTTGATGCGGCAATTGTGGTGCTTGAAAATATTGTTAGGCTGAAAACCCAGGGCTTGCGTGCTGATAAAGCAGCTGCGAAAGGCACACAGTTGGTGTCGGGCGCGTTGATGGCCTCTACTGCCACGACCATTGCGATTTTTATTCCGGTGATATTTTTACGCGATGTGGCAGGGCAATTTTTTGCGGACTTAGCGCTGACCATCGCCATTGCAGTATTTATCTCCTTGCTGGTGGCTCTGACTATTTTACCTGTGGCTGCGAAAATGTGGCTAAACCAAACAGTTGAAGAAGATAGATTAGAGGGCCTTTGGCAAACAATCACGCGCAAAATAATGGTGTTGACTAACTCAGGTAAAAAACGCCTTGCGGTGATTTTCACCTTGATGGCGGCACCAGTTGCCTTGACTGTGTGGTTGTTACCCCCGCTTGACTACTTACCACCCGTAAAACGTGACGCAGTCGATGCATTTGTGCGTTTACCAACGGGCTCAAACCAAGAATTTGTTGAGCGCGAGTATATTAAGCCTTTGGTTGAGCGTTTACAGCCCTATATGGATGGCACGAAACAACCAGCGCTTAAAAATTACTATATTTTATCATTTCCTGGCAACGCAAACTTAGGTGTGCGCGCTAAAGATCAATCACAAGTGAAAGAACTTGAACGCGTAATGCGTGAAGAGATTTTGGTTGATTTACCTGATACCCGCGTGTTCTCACAGCAAGGTAATTTATTTGGCGGCTTAGGCTCAGGTCGCAGTATTCAAATTCATTTACAAAGCCGCGATACGCGCGCCATGGCTGATGTGGCCGATAAAACACGTGAAATCTTACAAGCGCGTTTTGAAGACAGTAACATTAATATCAATCCCGGCACTCAAGATGCAGAGCCTGAACTACGCTTATTGCCAAATGACCGTCGCATGATGGAAGTTGGCTTTAATCGCCGTGATTTAGCACAACTTACCCGAGCAATGGGCACAGGCCTATATGTTGGCGAATATTTCGATGGTAATAAACGTCTTGATATGATTTTCAAAGCTGAAGGATGGCAAAACCCTGAAGAATTGTCGGCAATGCCGATTACTACCCCAAGCGGCACTGTAGTGCAGTTAGGTGAGTTAGTTGATGTTACGCGAACGGTTGGCCCATCACGTATTCAGCGAATTGACCGTCGTAGAACTATTACAGTTAATGTGAACCCACCTGAGGGTATGTCGTTACAGCAAGCAATGGCTATCATTGAAACTGAGATTGAACCACAAATTCAAGCGCTTATGCCTGCCGATGGTTCGATTAATTATGGCGGCAGTGCCGACAGCTTAAAACAATCGATTAAAACCATGGGGCAAAATTTTATTTTGGCGCTAGGGCTACTTTTTATTCTGATGGCTGGTCTTTTTAAATCGTTAAAAGACAGCTTAATGGTAACGCTATCCATTCCACTGGCAACCGTTGGTGGTGTTGTGGCATTGCAGTTAATGAACCTTATTCAATTTCAGCCGCTCGATTTATTAACCATGATTGGCTTTATTATTTTACTTGGATTGGTTGTAAATAATGCGATTTTATTAGTCGACCAAACTCGCCAGGGTGAGCGCGAAGGGTTAAGCCGCGAAATGGCTGTAGAGCAGGCACTTAAACTGCGCTTACGCCCTATTTTTATGAGTACATTAACCAGTATTTTTGGCATGTTGCCGCTACTTATTATGCCAGGCGAAGGCAGTATTATTTATCGCGGTCTTGCTGCGGTTATTGTTGGCGGTATGGTGTTTTCAACCTTATTTACTTTGGTACTGCTCCCGGCATTACTAAAACAATTTTCAACGCGTAAAAGTGTTCAACCAACCCCTGTTACTTCTACTCAAACGCAACTGGAAGGGAATTAGTTATGAGATACGTTATTTCGACAATTATATGTGCTGTGCTGACATTACTTAGTTGTTTTGCAACAGCCAATGAACGCCCAGATCCTTTGGTTGCTCTAAGTGATGTAGAGCAAGCTGAAATCGCTGAACAAATGTGGGTGCCAGGTACTGTGGTGAGTCGTTTTGATTCGCGTTTAACCACTGAAGTTTCGGGCGTTGTAAAGCGCATTGCAGAAGTTGGTGAGCGCTTTAAAAAAGGCGATACGATTTTACTGTTGGACGATGCGTTTTTACAGCTAGAAAAACAACAAGCCAGTGCCAGCATAAAAAGCTTTAGCACGCGCGTTAGCTTGCTTGAACGCCAACTTACTCGTATTGAAAAATTGGGCAAAAACGCCTCGTTAGATGCTCTTGAAGCAAAAGAAGCGGAGTTAATGATGGCAATGCAAGAGCTTGAACAGGCAAAGATCAGTTTACAGCGCATTGTATTGCAACTTGATAAAACAAAGTTAATCGCACCCTTTGATGGCACCATTGTTGAGCGCTACAAGCAAGTGGGTGAATTTAGTCAAACAAACTCACCTGCAGTACGGTTAGTGAGTTTAGATGACTTGGAAGTACGTGCAAATGCACCGCTATCCCATACGCAATTTAATAAAGTGGGTGATAGTGTATTAATTGCCAATAAAGATATGCGTTTTAGTTCAACGCTACGTGCTTTGGTACCTGTAGGAGACGAGTTAAGCCGCACTATGGAAGTACGCGCGTCGTTAACTGAGCAATCTTTACCTATCGGCAGTGCGGTAAGAGTGAGCCTTGCAAGTAGCGCTAAGCATAATGCGTTAACGGTTCATCGCGATGCGTTAATTTTACGCCAAGATAAAGTATACGTGAATGTAGTAACCGATGACTTAACCGTAAAACAAGTGACGGTAGTCCCCGGCAGCGGTTTCAATGACTTTATTGAAGTGAAAGGTGAACTTGCGCTAGGTGAAAAAGTGGCAATACGCGGCAGTGAAATGCTAAAAGAAGGTGCAAAAGTACGTGTTAAACCAACTGAACAGTTATTTGCAGTACGTTAGAAGCATTAGTTAAGAAAAAGGCGCGACCAAGTTACTTGGTAGCGCCTTTTTTATCTGATATTGATCTCTGGATTAACAGCAACATCGCCAAACTGGTCAATTGTTGCAACGCTTTCGCCTTGGGTTAGTACTGCAAGTTTGCCTTGCGCTGTAGTACGCACAAACGCCAAATCATAGCCAAAGTTATAGAGATCATACATAGCGATCCGCTGTTCATCACTCAGTAAACTCATGTGCTCATTGAAGCTGGGTGTATGATGTCTGCGTTCAAACATAACGAGGTCCTGCAAAAATCCTGCATGCTTTAACTATAGTGTGCTCTGTTGGTTGTGTAAAATTTGTACAGCCAAGGCGCGCCAAACGGTTGCTGTTTTGCACGTAATTGATTACAGTCTCGACACTTTTTATCGCATGACTCAATCCATGTTTTCGTCTCTTTTTCCGTTAGTCATAGTGGCCTTGCTTGGTTATTTTGCGCTTCGCAGCCATTATGTGTCTGCCCAAACCATTGGTGATCTTAGTAAAATTACCTTTAGTTTACTGTTTCCTTTATTTCTATTTATTAATATCGCGCAAGCCGATTTATCGGGTATTGTTTCGTATTCAGTGTTTTTAACGTTTTATGCCGTTGTTATATCGACCTTTATAATAACGACTTTGCTCGCACCGCGACTTTTCAAGATGCAGTCTGCTGGTGGCGCTGTATTTGCGCTAGGCAGTACGTATTCAAATACCATTATTGTTGGTTTGCCTGTGTTAATCAGTGTGTTGTCGCCGTCTGTTGCGGCGCTGGTGTTTTTAATCATCAGCTTTCATAGTGCTGTTTTATTTGGCGCGACCAGTATTTTTTCGAGTTTTGCGACGGGCAATTCGTTTCAATTGACGCGCTTTTGTAAAGGATTGCTAAAAAATCCATTATTAATCGGGATCTACAGTGGGTTAATGGTGAATATGTTGGGTATTGATGTACCTGGTTTTATCGCAAGTACCTTACATTTAATTACCCAAGGTGCATTAGCGCTTGCGCTATTTATTTTGGGTGCCAACCTGTATCAATACCGCTTGGCTGGTAATTATCAGCAAATTGTAAGTGCCACGATTATTAAACTGATTGTATTGCCTTTGGCGGTATTGTTAGTGGCGCGTTTGGGTTTTCATTTAAGTGATGAAATAACGTTTATTTTGGTTGTGCTGACAGCATGCCCAACTGGCGTAAATGCATACATTGTTGCTTGTCAGCAAAACAGTGGGCAAAGCCTAGTTGCAGGAACCGTGGTACTCAGCACATTAATGAGTGTTGTAACTATTCCGCTATGGATTTATATCTTGCAAACCCGCTTGTTTAGCTAGCTGCCAACTTCACTCCCGTTTTTACATTTCTACTCATTTTATCTTTACTAAACCACGATTTGGCATGCGCCTTATCGTGCGTGGCTGTGATCTGCTGTTTGACAAATGTTCAGTTAATTGATTAGTGCTCTAACTAATGTTATATTGATTAGAATTCTAATTATTTTTGAAGTGGTTTGTTTTGTATAGAACAATCAATCGTTCTAATAACTTGATTTTATTGAGTCAGTCCCGCCTATGAAACGATATTTATATTGCTATCAACTCTAAATATACAGTGCCTTTTAGAATAAATTTTAATAAAGCACAGATTGAATAATATTTTTATACGAATTAACAGCAAGGATATAAATCATGCAAGCGACGCAATTTGATAGTGAAACTACCCTAACAGGTAACACTATCCGTTTCGGAAAATTAAATGACCGTGTTTACATTACCGATGCCACAATTGAAGTACCAAACACCTTTCATAATGAAGTAGAAAGCTTTGCTAAAGAAGGCGGTTACAGCAAGATAATCGCCAAAGTAAAAGACGCACAAGTATTGCCATTTTTAAAACGCGGATACCAAATTGAGGCGACTGTGCCTGGTTATTTTGGTTTGCAAGACGCTATTTTTATTTCTCGATTTTTCGACGAAGAGCGTGCTTCGTGCGATCACATGGATTTAAGCGACGGTATTATCAACGAAGTACAAAATGTTGATTCGTGGGAGCCCGGTTCGTTTGCTCAGCCAGTGTTGTTTCGCAAGTGTAATCAAAGCGATGTGCGTGCGTTATCTAAACTTTATCAACTCGCATTTTCAAGTTATGGCTCGCCAATCGGTGATGAAAACTACATTAAAAACAGTATTGACAGCGGCGTTGACTATTTTTGTGTTGAATACATGAATGCGATTGTTGCCTGTGTGCGTATTGAATATGAGAAAGATGCACCAAATGCAAGGCTTTACGATACCGTTGTATTAAGCCAATTTCGCAATGAAGGGATTGCCTCAGCGCTTATTTTTGAAGCGAGCAAATACCTAAAAAATAACGATGTACAGTTTATTTATTCGGTTTGTCGCGCGTCGTCTTTTGCCATAAATAAGGTATTTGCGCGATTAGGCTTTGAATATGGTGGCAGACTAATCAATAATAACTTAGTCAATAACAAGTTGGTGTCAATGAATGTGTGGTCTCAAAAGCTTTGATATCAGTTTAATTAAACGTAATTAATCTGAGAGGAAGCAAGGAATGAGAACGATATACAAAGATCAATTAGATAAACTAACCAGTTCGCAAAATGAGCGTTTTTTTTCTAGCTCTATCAGTTCGTTGTTACATGAACGTGCAGATGAATTGGATAAAATGCTAATTGATATGTGGCGTGAATGTGGCTTAGTTAATTCGTCTTGCTCACTCAATGCCGTTGGCGGTTATGGCCGTGCAACATTACACCCTTATTCCGATATTGATATTGCGATTATCACGCCAGATGATGCGAGTGAATTTCCCGAAGATAAAGTTAGGCAGTTTGTTACTGGGCTTTGGGATCTAGGATTGGATATTGGCCATTCCGTTCGCAATTTAGCAGAAGCTAAACGTTTCGCTACCGAAGATATTACCATAGCGACTAATTTACTTGATATTCGCTGTTTATATGGCAATAAGCAGCATGCAGAGTCGTTACTAAACTTTTTGTACGATGAAAGCACACTCAGCGATTTTGACTTTTTTCAGGCAAAGCTCGCAGAGCAACAAGCCCGCCATGAAAAGGCACTCAACACCGCACTCTACCTTGAACCAAATATAAAAACTAACCCCGGTGGGTTACGTGACTTTCAAACCATTATCTGGGTTGCGCGCAAACATTTAAAGTTATCAAGTGCTGGTTTATTTGAGCATGGCAAACTGCTGCAAGAAGATGAACAGTTTGAGCTAATTGAAGCCCACGACTTTATTTGCCGTATTCGCTGGGCGCTGCACTGTGTGGCTAATCGCCCGCAAGAATTATTATTATTCGAATACCAAGCTGATGTTGCGGAATTTCTAAAGTTTGGTCGTGGAGACAGCGCACAGCAAGCAATCGAACGCATGATGCGGCAACTATTTCGTGCCATGACCCGCTTGCAAGAGCTTAATCAAATTCTCTGTGAGAATGTGAGCCTATGTATTTCGCGCGATAGCGAAAAAGAAGTACTGCAAGTTAACGAAAATTTTGCCATTGTTGATGGCTTAGTCGATGTAAACTCATCAAGTGTGTTTATTGATAAGTCTCAAGTGATTAAGTTATTTGGCTTATTGGCAAATCACCCTAAAGCCAAAGGGGTATCGTCAAATACTTTGAAGTTGCTGCGAAAAGTAAGGCATCGTTTATTGGGTGAATTACAAGATTATCAAAGTTGCCGCGAAGAATTTATTCGCCTGTTTGAACAACCTAAAACCCTTAAAAAAGTGCTGGGTTTAATGCACCGTTACGGGGTTTTAGAAATGTATGCGACGCAATGGGCGCAAACCGAAGGGCGTATGCAATTTGATATTCATAATGCCTACACGGTTGACGAACATGTGTATAAAACGGTGTCGTATATTTCTGACTTTGCAAATCATCAAGGTGATCACGAAACCTATCATATTGCTTATGGCCGTGTGCAAAATAAATTAGCGTTATCGCTTGCTGCGTTTTGTCATCATTTAGCCGGTTCACAGGACAGTGAAAGTCATAGCACCAGCGCGATTTTGGCGAGAGAGTTTGCCGCATTCCACAATTTAAAAAATGCGTCGGTGGAGTTGATTGAGTGGTTGATTGAAAACCAAGAGTTGCTAATTAACACCAGTCGCACTTTAGATATTTACGACCCGCGCACAATTCGCAGTTTAAACAAACAGGTTAAATCGTTAGAGCGCTTAAATGCCCTGTATACGCTTACGGTAGCAGATATTATGGCGACTAATGAGGATGCTTGGAACGACTGGCAAGCCGCCATATTAGAACAACTTTACTTAGCAAGTCGCGAAGCATTTAAAACCGATGGGCAAAGTATTTTCGAGCAGCGAACAGTGATCCGCGAAAATAAAGCGCAGGCACAAACTATTCTATCTAACAGTGATGTTGCACTTGAGGATGTCACTCAGTTTTGGTCAACCTTGCCTAATAGTTTTTTCACATTTACCAGTGCCAAAGAGCTCTCTGAAATTACTGCTAAAGTTGTTAATGCCAGTCAATTTCCTTTGGTATTTTTAACGCAAAGTGAGCAAATTGGGTGTTCAACCTTGGTGGTGTATACACCCAATAGGCAAAAACTGTTTGTTGATATTTTTAACACGCTTACTCAAGCGAAAGTGAACGTTAAAGATGCAGAGCTGTTAGAAACCAAAGACGGCAACGTGCTTGAAGTTTTTCGAGTGCTTGATGTAAACGATGAACAGTTGAGTGAAAGCTACCGCATTAAACGGGTTATTAGCCAAATCGAACGTGTTATCGAATCTGGTCATAAAAGCTGTAAATTACCGGTTGCTAAAAAGATTAAAAGCTTTGATTCAGAGCCTATGGTGGAGTTTATTCCAACACCAAAACGCGATAGAACACTGCTCAAAGTCACGACGCTTAATAACCCGACTTACGTTGATAAAATTTGTTCGGTGTTTCGCAACTTAACCTTGTCTATTCATTCAGCAAAGGTGACTACGTTAGGCGAAAGTTTAGAGAGTGTGTTTTTGCTTTCAGATAGCAATAATGAATGTTTAAAAGAGGATTTGCGTAGCCAAGTGATCGATGCATTTGGCTACAAATTAAGTTAATTCTTATTTTCGCCTTCAGAACTTACTGTCATCGGGGCAATTTCAAGTACTGGCGCTGCATCAAGGTCAGTTGCATCCATCATGCTAGCAATACGTTGCATTGAAGAAAGCAGCAGGCTTTGTTCCCATTGCTCAAGTGCACAGAAATTTTGAATAAAGTGTTCTTGCAGAGGTTGCGGTGCATCAATTAATGATGTTTTGCCTTTGTTGGTTAAAAACAGACTAACGCGACGTTTATCTTCACTGCTGCGCACACGCTCAATTAAATCACGGGATTCTAGACGGTCTAATATATTCGTTACAGTGGCGGCACTTAGGTTAATCTCTTTTGCAACAGCACTTGCGGTAATACCTTTTACGCGGGCAATTTCTTGCATAATAAGCAGCTGCGGGCCGGTTAATCCAGACGATTTATTAAGTTGTTTAGAGTGTAAATCAATAGCTCGAATCACTTTACGGATTGACACTAACAGTTCTTCGTATTTTTCCATGGCTAAAGTAGTAACTCGCGTTTTGAACGGGAAATTTAAATTATTGGGTGATGGTATCAAAAATGCCACGTGCAAAACATAGCTTTAAACAGATGGCTGAAAATAACATTGCAATTGCTCATAAAAAACACAAATTACGTTTACAGCAGACAGGTTTCCCTTGCTATCTGTATATGAGTTATTTACTTTGAACTTAAGCGTATAGAATTACCATTAAACAGCAGCGATAAAACAATGATGAAAAGCAGTTTTAATTTTGAAGATATTATTCAGATTTGTGTCGGGGCATTTGCACTTGCAGTGCCGATTTCATTTTCAGAGGAAGCGTGGCAGCTTGCACAAACATTACCGTTTACCAATTTATTGTTGCTTTTGAGTTTATCGTTTCTATTTCTAAGTTTATATACGTTTGAAAGCGTATTTCAACGCAATATCCGAACGCGACGCTTACTGTTTGTGTCGCGTATTATCTTTGCCTATGTCATTACGTTTTTTATTGTGGCACTAGTACTTTTAAGCATTAACAAACTGCCACTTCTTACAGAACCCCTTGTTGCCCTCAAACGCATTGTGGTGATTTCAATGCCAGCGTCAATGGGCGCGATTATCGTTGATAGTTTTGATAAGGAATAAGCGTTTATAACAACATTTTCGCTTCGCTTTACAGTTAATTTAACCCTTGATTTAACGTATAAAAACCCGCCTTCAAATTGTATTTGTAAGGCTATCTGCCATACTCAAATGTAAACCTACTGCAAATGTAAGGGATTTCCGTTGAGCACGATGACAGAGCAGTTTTTTCGCGGTGATTACATGCCTCATGGTCACTGTTATTTATGGCAACCTCATATTTTATGGACCCATGTCGTTTCTGATTTACTAATAGCGACCGCCTATTTTTCAATTCCCGTTGCACTCGTTATCTTTATGAAAAAGCGCAATGATATTGGCTATAACAATGTGTTTTTACTGTTCTCATTATTTATTTTATTTTGCGGTATCACTCATTTATTTGGCATTTGGACTATCTGGCAAGGGGTGTATGGCTATCATGGCATGGCAAAAGCGGTGACGGCAGTAGTGTCGATGACCACTGCGTTTTATCTGTACAAACTGTTACCTGAACTACTTAAAGTACCCACTATTTCGCAATACGAAGGCATTAAGTCGGAGTATGGTTATTCCCGCCAAGAAAACAAAAAATTAACGAGTTTACTCGAAGGTCATATTCAAACGAAATGGATGCTGGATTCGCTGCCGCTTAATTTTTTATTGGCAAATGAGCAGGGTGATGTGGTGTTTGCAAATGAGTATTTTAAATCAGAGTTTGGCGGTATAAATGGCAAGCTCAGTACTTATTTAAAAGCAAATAGCCAAGAATTTGAAACCATTATCCAATCGAGTGGCAAAACCCTTGAGCTTAACGAAAATGCTAGCTTTGTTGGCCAAATCAAAACGGACAAGAAAAACCAAATTGTTGAAATTATTCTGACCAAAAAAGAGTATGCAGGTGAAGTGCAGCTGTTCATTACTTTAAAAGATTTAAAAGAAGTGGCGGCATTAAAACAACAATTAGTTGAGTCAAATGCGCTTTTTGCGCGAGCGACCTCAGCCACTAATGATGGTATTTGGGATTGGAATATTCAAACCGGCAAGCAAGTGTGGTCGCCAAAACTATTTGAGTTAATCGGTGTGCCTGAAAACCAAGAGGCGAATTATGAAACTTGGTTTAATCACGTTCACCCCGATTTTCAAGAAATAGTTCAAAACGCTGTAGACGCGCACTTAGAAAAAAAAGAACGTTATGAAGTTGAATACCTAGGTCGTGATGCTAAAGGTGAGTACAGTTGGTTTTTAACGCGCGGGGATTCCATTTGTGATAGTACCGGCACTCCAATCACTATGTCGGGTGCGCTTAGAAATATTGACGAGCAGAAAAAAGCGCAGCGTTTACTTGATGAGCGCACACAATTCTTAGATGCCTTATACATGGGCACAAATCATGGCATTTGGGTGGTTGAATACATAGATAACGACTTTAAATTCACTACCTATAATAATACCGCACTTAAATGGACGGGAATTTCGCAACAGCAGATTTTAAATAAACGACTATCAGAAATCACCTTCTTCCCTGATGAAGTTAAGCAGCATTTACACACAAAATATTTAACCTGTGTTGAGCAAGACGCGCCGCTCGAATATGTCGAGCATATTCCATTTGAGGGGGATGCGCGCTGGTTTAAAACCTCGCTTTATCCGGTTAAAAAAACCGGAGAAAAACGCAGTACATATCTTATTGGTAGTGCGGTAGATATTACTTCGGAAAAAGAAGCACAGCGTCAGCTCGCTGACAGTCATAACTTTTTAGAGAGCTTATTAGATGGTTCTGTGTGTGGTTTTTATATTTTTAATTTAGACACGCTGCAAAATGAGCGAATTAATAAAACCTACACAGAATTACTCGGCTACGAGTTAAATGATTTTGCAAATGATATTGATTTGATGGAAAAGTTTCACCCAGACGATCGTGCGAGCATGATCGAACATATGGAACTGATTGCCCAATCAACCAGCAATGAAAAGTACTTTTTAGAATACCGTTTTCGCCATAAAAATGGTCATTGGGTATGGTGCTATTCGGTTGATTCTGTATTGGA
This sequence comes from Pseudoalteromonas sp. NS-SX12, assembly GCF_057367955.1. Classification (NCBI taxonomy): domain Bacteria; kingdom Pseudomonadati; phylum Pseudomonadota; class Gammaproteobacteria; order Alteromonadales; family Pseudoalteromonadaceae; genus Pseudoalteromonas; species Pseudoalteromonas sp. NS-SX12. The sequence goes on from NZ_CM170635.1 coordinate 1,295,610, forward strand.
GCGAGATGAGTTTGGCAAGCCAAAACGTATGCTAGGTACATTTGTTGATGTAAGCGACAAAAATGAGTTCTTAGGTAAATTAAAAGCATCAAACGAATATTTAGAGCAGTTTGCTTTCATTGCATCACACGATTTACAAGAGCCGCTGAGAAAAATATCGGCATTTAGCGAGTCGATTTATCAGCGATTGCAAGGTCAATTCAAATCGGACCCAGACAGTGAATTTGAACTTGAGCGATTGCAGTTAGCTGCTAAACGGTTAAGCAAAATGATTGAAGATTTGCTCAAACTATCGCGCATTAACACTAATGCTTTGTCGCTTGAAACCGTGTCATTTAATACGGTGTTAACACCAGTACTTGAAAACCTTGAGTTGAGTATTTTTCGAACCAAAGCAGAGATTGAGTGTGACAACCCAGAGCAATTAATTACCGCTGACGTGGGATTATTTGAACAGGTACTGCAAAACTTAATCGCTAATGCAATTAAGTTTACTAAGCCAGATAACATACCTGAAATCAATATTCGGTTAACTGCGCGTGAATCGTCAGTTGAAATTAGTATTGAAGATAAGGGCATTGGCCTTGATCCAAGCCACGCAAAACGCATTTTTGAACCGTTTAAACGGCTGCATACGCGAGAACAATATGAGGGCAGTGGTATTGGTCTTGCGATTGTTGCGCAAATAATCAAAGTGCATAACGCGCAAATTCGCTGTGAGAGCATTGAGGGAATGGGCACCCAGTTTATTATTAATTTGCCGAGAGAAGTGTAGTAATGCTGAATTTAATTTTAATTGATGATGATCCCGATGAGGCTTACATCATGCGTCAGGCGCTAAAAAAGGTCGATGATGACAAAACACTTACGCATTTTGATGATGGTAGAGAGTTTGTTGCATCCATTGACGCTTTTGCAAATACAAACAGCTTAGTGTTACTCGATTTGAATATGCCGCAATGCGGCGGCTTTGACGTACTAAAGTTAATTAAACAAAATAAACACGCGACTAATTTACCGGTAGTGATATATTCTAATTCAAATAGCCCTCATGATATTGAATTGTCGTATCAGTATGGCGCTAATTCCTACGTTCGAAAGCCACAAGGCTTAAATGAAACCATTGAATTCTTAAGCTCGCTGTTGAATTACTGGCAAAGGATCAATAAAACATGAATGATCAACAAAAGTATAAATCTAATCATCTGATTTACTTGCTTGAAGATGATAGCGATGATGCTTACCTGATTAGGAATGCATTAAAGAGTGATAAAATTATTAGTCACTCAATTATGACTTTTGATTCACTGACGAAACTAGTTCAAGCGCTCGAAAACTTTAAACCAGACCTAATTATTATGGATTTGAACGTCACGGACAGTGATGGTTTTAATACCATGTTAACGGTAAAACACAGCGCACAAGCTGTGCCCATTGTGGTGGTGACTGGTGTGGCCGATGAAGCCATGGGCGACCGTTTGATTCAACTTGGGGCGCAAGATTATGTGCCTAAATCAGAGCTTACATCGTCGCTATTGCAGCGCGTAATTCGCTTTTCTAAAGAACGTCATCACCTTTTACAAATACTTGAAAATTCAGCAAATCGTGATGCACTAACCAAATTATATAGCCGTAAAGCACTCGATTTAAAACTTGAAGAGCTGGTTGAACACGCACAGCGTTACGGTGAAATGTTCGCCATTTTATTTATCGATCTGGATAACTTTAAACCCATTAATGATGAGTTTGGCCATGATGCGGGCGACCAGTTGTTGCAGCATGTCGCTAATCGCTTAACGCTATTTAGTCGCTCCACAGATTTTGTTGCGCGCTTCGGTGGCGATGAATTTGTTACTTTGCTGCCGCACGTTAAAAGCACTGCTGATGCTGAGCAAGCAAGCCAACAGCAACTCAATGCCATTTGTGATGAGTTTTATATTACTGACGTTGATGGTCAGGCACAAAAGGTTGCACTTTCTGCGAGTATTGGTTTTGCCTTGTATGAGCAAGATGGCTACACCGTTGCTGAGCTTATTAAAGCTGCGGACACCGCGATGTATAAAAATAAACGTAAGCACGATTAATTAAAGTGCTTGCTGATGGGTCAGAAATAAACGGTAAATAACCGCCAAGGTGACGCTCTACTGATAAAACGTCAGTCTTGGAGGTTAGTTGTTAATTACCTAGAACGTATTGCTAATTCAATTTAATCGTAATAATCAAAGTGGCTATCGGCAATTTGCTTGTTGAGCCTAGCTTCGTCTTTTAATAATTCTATACGCTGCCAAGGTGATAACCGTTTTTTACGGTGCACTTTCATTGGCGCTGGTTTACCCGATGTGTAGGAGATTTGATATTTAACTTCCAACTCATCATCATAGTCAAAATCAGATACGTCAATATCCATTTTTTACTACCTTCTATCTCATTGCTTCGTGTTTGTTAACAACGATTAAGGTTGATAATACCGGCTAAAAAGCCGCTTTTTTACTTGGCGATAAACTGTAAAAGCTATTGCTTTTTGTAATCGCCAATAGAAATTTTTTCCATAACTTTACAGCGTCAAGGGTGGCGGTTTCATCGCTGTTTAATTCTGCGACAAACATCGCCTCTTCGGCATTTTCTGGCGATAACAAGCCGTTATGCAGGCCATATAAGGTATCACCGTATTTAATCAGCTCTTCTGATTCGCCAATACTGAAATAGCCGCTGCGTGACAAACCATAAGGAAATGTGTCGCTGGCATAAAACGGTATTTTGCCTTGTCGGATTGCCGTTTCCATTAGTCTTCACCTAAACCCACATACGCGAGTAATTCACTGTATGTGGCGAATGTGTCAAATCCTGACCCTTCAAGCTCGGTATTCACACAGTTCAATAAGTTAGTCTCATGCTCGCCGTCATTTTCCGCTAGAATATCTTGGCAATATTCCAAGTAATTTAACGCAATTGAAGGCGGTGCCTTTGTGCTATTTTCAGCGATAACAAACGTCGAGCTAAGTGATACAATCAAACCGAGCGCGACCATTTTAGTGAGTTTCATTGCCAGTCCTCTGGGTTAACTTCTGCGCTAAATTTAGGGCTTGTTAAGGGAAATGAAAAGCAAATAATTATTGTCGATATAACAAAAAATCTTTAAATTGTTGGCTGCGGTTTTAATACTAATTTGCTTAATTAATAACGCTGTTTTGCGGCAATAAAATATCGTTGATGTAACGACTTTTATTTTGTTATCTATTTGTTTTTAATGTAAATTTTAAATCAAGTGGCTGCGGGTTTTATCTCTCTAAGAGATTAAGTGTTAGTGCGAATTGGTTTACTAGGTGAAAGTATGGATATTAAGGTTTTTAAGACGTTTATCGCGGTTGCGGAAAACAGACATTTTGGCAAAGCATCTGAGCAGTTATACATTACCCAAGCTGCTGTGAGTGCACGCATAAAACAACTTGAAGAATTTTATGCCACGCCGTTATTTATTCGCGATAAAAATAATCTAAGCTTAACGCCTGCGGGTAATGCGTTACTGCCTTATGCTCATCTGGTGATTGAGCAAATCGCACAATCAAAAGCTATGGTGGGCTTAGCCAGTGAGCAAAAAACGGTATTTAATATCGCAGCAACACCCAATGTATGGGATGCATATTTGTGTTCTCGTATGAATGAAATGAACACGGTATTTGACTCGGTTGTGGTCGGTACGGAAATTTCAGTGCGAGAGGCAATCCAACGTAAACTTGATGATAAAAGTTTGCAGCTTGCTTTTTTAACAGACCCCATTAAAGACAGTGATTTTATTAATACCCATGTTGGTGATTTTGATATTTCGCTGGTTGGCAGTTGTGCTGAATTCAGTGAAACATGCGACAATTATATTTATGTTGATTGGGGCATTACGTTTGCCAAAGAGCATGCTGCTCAGCATAAAGTGCAACCGAGTCATCGCACCTCAGCAGCAACCATAGCGTTAGATTTGATGTTGGCCAATGGTGGTTTTGCGTATTTACCGAGTGATCTAGTCAAACCCTATATCGTAGAAGGGCGTTTATTTAATATAGACAGCGCCATGCAGTTAAAGCGACCAGTTTATTTAACCTATAAAAAATCAGCGCCACATTCGGCGCTGACAGATGAACTTTGTAATTTACTCGCAAATAGCTAAGCGTATTAGCTATAGGAATTTCCAACGGCGAAACATCACTAATGCAACAACACCAATGCCTGTTAACACACCGCAAAACCAATAAAAGGCATGAGGGTTATCAACGCCAGGCATGCCGCCCACATTAATGCCGAACAACCCGGTTAAAAAACCAAGTGGTAAGAAAATGCCGGCGATAATCGACAGCATGTAGGTATTGCGGTTCATCACTTCACTGTTAATTTGCGCAATACGATTGTTAATTACGTCGATTTGCGCAATGTAGAAATCGATGGTGTCGACAATACGAGACAAGGTATCAAGCTCGGTCGCAAGCTCTACATGATAGTCATTAAATGCCGCCACATTGTTTTTACTCAATGCTGATAGCGCATACAATTGCGGCTTTAAAAAGCGATTTAAACGCAGTAATTTACGGTGCTTAACACTTATTTCAGCAATGGCGTCTGAGCTAAACGCATCGTTATCTTGTGCGTTAATAAATTGCTCAATGGGCTCAATTACAGATTCAATTTTGGCATTTAGTTGACTTAATAGCTCAATTACCAAAGATTCAAGGGTATCGGGTCCTTTATTCTTCTTTAATTGAGATGCTACCGCTTCAATTGCACGTAAGCGCTGAATGCTACACGTAACAACACGCTCTGGCGTGTAAAGCAAACGTACAGTTAACATATCGTCTGGCTCTTTTCCGGCATTTAGGTTTACACCTCTTAAAATAAGGAAAAAGCTGTTCTGATCAATTTGCTGAAAACGCGGTCTTGTATCGGTGGCAAGCAGTGATTCAATAATTGATTCATCAAAACCAAGGGACTCTAACCAATGCTCAAATTCAGCCGATGAGCGATCACAGTGCACCCAATAATTTTGCTCTGCTAGTTGCTGTTCTGACGTGACAGCATTAGGTCTGTCGTTATGATTGAGTTGCCAACCTTCAATTATAAAATCATGCTTCATGGTTATTTCCTAAGTTAGCTGTTAGTTTTGTTAGTCGTATTAACAATATTAAGCGTGCCATCAAGGTGAATATCACGCTGCGGGAATGCAATCGTAATATCTGCTGCTTTAAACGCTTCGTCTAATTCAAATCGAATATTGCTGGCAACTAATCGTAAGCCACCTTCAACTTGCGAGTTAATCCAAAAATACACTTCAAAAAGCAGTGAGTTATCGCCAAAGTCTTGGAAAAAAACTAACGGTGCACGGCCATCTTCGTTTAGTGTTTCTGGTTGCGCGTTGGCGACTTCTAACATAATACGTTTTACACTTTGACAATCAGTGCCATAGGCAACACCCACAGCTACGGTGCCACGCACTAATTTGTCGCGTAAGGTCCAGTTAGTCACCGTGTTTTCTAATAGCTTGCTATTAGGGATCAGCATGTGAACGCCATCAACACGGCGAATACGTGTTGAGCGGGTATTAATTTCTTCAACCACACCCTTTACGCCTTCAACTTCTAAAAAATCACCAATGCGGATTGGCTTTTCGCCCATTAAAATCCAACCACTAATAAAGTTATTGATAATGTTTTGTGCCCCAAAACCAAAACCAATCGCGATTGCACCTGATAAAAACGCAAATGCAGTGATCGGTACATTGATCATCGAAAGGGTTGTCATAAAAATAATCGCGAGCGCCACCACATACAAAATACGCTGTACTAAGTGAATAATATTAGGATCTTTATTTTTCTTAGTAAGGCGTTTACCAATCATTTTTATAATGAAGTGGGAAAGCCAAACACTGGCGATTAACCAAAGCGGAACGGCGAGCACTTCAATCAGTGTGACAACACGCTCATTAAATTTAAATAGTGGGAAATTGAGCCAATATTTAACTTGTTCTAACATTAATAAGTCCTTGTTAGGGGGAGTTTTTTGCTATTTTACAGTAATCAGTATGCACAGGAAAATTTACAATCCGTGTTGCTTGCAGCTAGCACGCAGCGCCACAGGCGCATACTTCTAACTGCATTACTGTTAACTTTGCGAGGCGACAAAGCCGTTTGCAGGATCAATGAAAAAGTGATCGCCCATCGCTTGTCGACCTAATAACATTAGATAGGTCATATCTGAGCGATCGGTCAATGTTATTTCAATATTCCATTTATGTTCGCCAAGTATCGCAGGCGTTTTAATTACATAGCGCTGTTCGGTCATGCCATTCGATGACTTTACTTTGCGAATATCATGCAAAATAGCGGTACAGCGTACGGTTTTGTCTACGTTATGAATTTCAGGGTGAATATCAAACGATACCGCTGGCTTTTTATCCAATTTAGTTCGTTGAATATTATCAACATGCAACGATGACGTTTGTGCGCCTGTGTCTACGCGCACTGTCATTTGCGTAATGCCTAAATCGGGTAGATCAATATTTTCTACATGGCCGATAATTATTCTGTTATTCATAGCAATCCTTCACTGTTTACAATATGGTTCACAAGTTCTTCTTCAACACTGCCAATATGTTCGGCAATCTCTTCATCATCTTCTTTAAAGTAAGCAATGTGGTACATGGCTTCGCCTTCTTGCACCAAGGGTATATTTTGTTTACCTATGATGACGCCACTTTTGTTTGCCAGCACTTCAGTTAAAATCTCGCCATAGGGGCTACCGATCTCAGCAAGCACTTGGCCTTTTTTAACTTGGTCACCCAAGTTAAATAAATGGGTGACAATGCCACTGCTGGTTGCGCGTACCCAACCACTGTTATTGGCGACAAATTGGCTAACCGTTTTTTTGCGTGCTCTGCCTTTTGGAGTCATTTTCAAATGGCGCAGCACATTAACGATGCCTTTAATGCCGGCGCGAATTGAAAACTCATCAAATCGTAGTGCTTCTCCCGCTTCGTATAACAACACCTTGGTACCATTATCAACCGCAGCATCACGCAATGAACCATCGATTATTTCCGAATTTAAAATTACAGGTGCACCGAATGCGTTAGCAAGTGCTAAGGTTTCTTCATCCGCTAGCTGCGCTCTAATTTGTGGCAAGTTTGAACGGTGAATAGCACCTGTATGCAAATCAATACCATAATCACAGTGGCTAACAATTTCTGTTAAGAAAATATTAGCGACACGTGCTGCCAAAGAGCCTTTCGCCGAACCTGGAAAGCTGCGGTTAAGATCACGTCTATCAGGCATATAGCGGCTTTGGTTGATCACCCCGTATACATTCACCATAGGCACAGCAATCAAGGTGCCTGCTGAAATTTTAAAGCCTTTTAAATTGATAAGGCGTCTGATGATTTCAATGCCGTTCAGTTCATCACCATGCACCGCGGCACTGATGAACATTGTTGGGCCTGCTTTTTTACCGCGAATAATATGTACCGGTAAGTGCACATCAGCATCGGTGTACAATTTGGCTACTGGCAAATCAATTTTCTTTGTTTCGCCAGGCATAATTGTGTGTTCACCAATAATCAATTCGTTCATAACTGTTCCAATCGCGTTAATTAACCTTGTCCTTTGGTTTTTGTTGAACCAGACTTAGCTGTCTTTTCAATAAACTCAATGAGCTTACCTGCTACGTCTAATCCCGTTGCGTTTTCAATGCCTTCAAGGCCTGGAGATGAATTTACTTCCATTACCATAGGGCCATTATGTGAGCGCAGTAAGTCGACACCGCAGAAGTTAAGTCCCATTACCTTGGCAGCGTTAACCGCAGTTGCACGTTCTTCTTTGGTTAATTTAACAAGTTCAGCACTGCCACCACGGTGTAAGTTTGAACGAAATTCACCTTCTGCACCTTGGCGTTTCATCGCTGCAACAACACGGCCACCAACAACTAAACAGCGAATATCAGCACCGCCAGCTTCTTTAATATACTCTTGCACGAGAATGTTAGCTTTTAAGCCCATAAACGCTTCAATAATGCTTTCTGCTGCTTTTGCTGTATCAGCGAGTACGACACCAATACCTTGGGTACCTTCTAGTAGTTTGATTACTAAAGGCGCACCACCCACATTTTTAATTAAGTCTTTAATGTTGTCTGGCTTGCTTGCAAATCCTGTGCGTGGCAGACCAATTCCTTTACGCGACAGTAACTGTAGTGAGCGTAATTTGTCGCGAGAGCGGCTAATCGCTACCGATTCATTCACGTTAAATGTACCCATCATTTCAAACTGACGCGCAACCGCAGTGCCATAAAACGTAACTGATGCACCAATACGCGGAATAATCGCATCGTATTTTGGTAGCTCTTGGCCGTGATAACGCACCGCAGGGCGGCTACTGGTGATATCCATGTAGCAATGTAATGTGTCGATAATGTCAACCTCGTGGCCACGTGCGATACACGCTTCTTTTAAGCGGCGGGTTGAATATAGGTTTTCATTTCGAGATAAAATAGCAATTTTCATAATTTGGCATCCTTATTTTGGCGTTTATTTGTCCAATCAAATTTATGTTAGGAAAATTAGTTGAAAATATCTAAAAAGAAAAACAAAATAAAAATTACAAGTTGATAAAATAATTTTATTAAAAGGGGTTTTTTCGAATGAAAATCGAGCTTTTAACGACGTTTTTGGAAGTGAGCCAAACCTTACATGTGCGAGTCGCAGCCGATAACTTATACCTAACGCAAGCCGCTGTTAGTAGCCGTATTAAACAGTTAGAAGAAGAGCTCGGTGTGCAGTTATTTGATCGCACACAAAAACGTTTAAAGCTTACCGCAGAAGGCCACCGCCTTGTTAAACATGCCAATGAAATGCTAATTATGTGGCAAAAGTTGAAACAAGATGTCGGCGTTGCTCAGCCTAACGCTTATCAATTGTTTGTTGGTTCAATGATGTCAATCTGGGACATTGTACTGCAGGATTGGCTGCAAAAAATTCATCGTAATCTAGACGATGTTCACTTATTTACACAAACATACTCACCGTTAGAGCTTAGAAAACAAGTGGTTAGCCGACTAGTTGATATTGCCTTTTTGTTTGAACCACCGTTTATTCAAGATATCGTAAATGAAAAAGTAGCTACAGTGCCTTTGCAGTTAGTGTCGACTGACCGCGATGTTACGCAAGACAATATTGAAAATATGGTTATGGTTGATTATGGTGAGTCGGTAAATAGTCAAATTTTACGTGATTACAGTGAGTTAAATGCTATTCGCCATCATATGAGTCAACCGCGGATCGCGCTAAACTTTATTTTAGAGGCATCAGGTTGTGCCTACCTACCAAAACAAATGTGCTTTGAGCATATTCGCAAAGGTAAACTACATGCGGTTGAGGGTGCACCTGAATATAGCCGTGATATCTATGCTATTTACCTTGCGAAAAGTCATAAGAAGCAGTTGGTGCAAGATGCGCTTATGTTATTCCCATACGTGCGCAACTAATTTGTAAGCTGGAATGTTCAATAAATTTAATTTATTAAAAATCAGATATTGAAAATTTATTTTTATTGTTGCCTGTAAGTTAACCGTTTTAAAGTCAAAATTTTGAAGATTTTTTTCATCTTATTTTTTTCGTAGGCAATGTTTTGTTTTTATTTAATAATGAGCAAAAACAAAAATCGTTTTTAACGTCTTTATGAATAATCCTAAAATCCGTCAAGTGGGTATTTTTACCGAGTCAGAAGAAATAACCCATTGGTTAGAGTGCACACTCAAGCTTACAACGCTGTCGTTTGATAGTATATGTATTCTCAATAAATCGAGTGATATTGCGAAAAATAGCCCGTCGCTGATCATTGTTACCGAGCGTAAATTCAGAGCGCTTTACAATTATTTGAATAAAGCAAACACCTTACTGCCTGTGCTGGTAGTAACGCGCGACTTTAATGGTTTTAGCGTGCCAAACGCCAATCGTCTAACTATCGATTTGTTGCCATTACCTGCAGCTACTATTGGTTTGCTTGAACATAGTATTAAAGCCGTGTTTCAAGACTTTAAGCTCAATCAAGATCTAACAAAGCTTGCCCACTATGATGCATTAACGGGCGCTGCAAATCGGTTATTATTTCAAGACCGCTGCAAGCAAGCGCTTAAAATGGCAAAGCGCAATAAGCGAGCGGTTAGTTTATTGTATTTTGATCTCGATGATTTTAAACCGATTAATGATACTTACGGCCACGATATAGGTGATGAGCTATTAAAGCGATTTGTTAAAATTGTTTCTTCGGTTAGCCGAGAAACTGATACGTTAGCGCGACTTGGCGGTGATGAATTTGCCTTGTTGCTGCCGGATACCCCAGAATCTGAGCTGACGCAGTTTTGTCAAAAAGTGGTGCAGTGTTTAGCGCAGCCGCAGCAACTAAATGAACAGTTAATTGAAATAAAATGTTCAATAGGCGCTGTCTCGACCTCAAAAGAAGAGCATGTAACCTTAATCCCGCAAAAGCTTATCAAGAAAGCAGACCAAGCAGTTTATCGAGCAAAAGAAATACAAGGCACTAGCTTTGTTATTGTTTAAACGTGTTTTTTTTGTGATTGTCGACTAGAATTTTGTTATGGCCTAGACACGAATTGTGCATCTTGTTGCTTGAAAACGGCAACGCATCTTAAATGTGCTTGCTAAAACTAATAAACTGTTCCTAATATAGTGGCGTTTTATTTTTATATGCCGATAACTAGGTTCTTTACACGCTGCGTGAGTTAGCTTTAAACAGTGTAATGCGCAATAGCATGCATTATTTTGAGGCTCGCAGTGTTTATCTGTTCATTATTAAACGAGGTGCTTAATGTTTTTAAATTGGGTGAACAAAAGCGAACTAGAAAAACTACAACAAGAAAACCAACGCCTAAAACAAGAAAACGCCGAATTAAACCAAGTGATAGCACGTTCTGAACAGGACAGTTTGGGAATCACCAGTGATTTAGACATGCTATCGGAGCGCGCGCAACATCAAGAATCTTTGTGTAAATTGTCGCTGCAATCAGGTGAATTACTCAGTCAAATTCGTGAAAGTTTAGCGGCTTCTTCAGCCGAATTAATCGCACACCGCGATGACTTTAACGCATCGCAACAATTATTTGGTCAAATAAAAGACATGCTGGCTTCGACCATTAGTGCGACTTCGGTGATTTCTAATGACTCACAGCATGCGTCAAATTCAGTAGACGAATTAAATGAAGTGACCAAAGGCATTAATGATTTCGTTAATATTATTAAAGGGATCTCTGATCAAACGAACTTGTTAGCACTCAATGCCGCAATTGAAGCCGCACGCGCGGGCGAACAGGGGCGAGGTTTCGCCGTTGTTGCGGATGAAGTGAGAACCCTTGCCCAGCGCTCTGCCGAAGCCTCAAACGAAATTTCAGTATTGATTGAACAAGTAAACAGTCAAATGAAAGATGTAGTGACTAGCATTAGCGGTGTTGGTGAAAAGAGTATCAAAATCAAAGACAGTACAGGGTGTATTGATAAAACTGCTAACCGTATTGTTGAGTTTTCGCAAAATATGTACACCGTTATTACCAATTCAACCGCCGATGCATTTTTACAAACAGTAAAAATGGATCATGTTGTATGGAAAATGGACGTGTACCAAGTAATGTTAGGGTTATCTAATAAATCACCAGAGGATTTTGCGGATCATACTATGTGTCGTTTAGGAAAATGGTACTACGAAGGTGAGGGTAAGAGTAAGTACACTGACTTTTCGGCATTTAAAAAACTCGAAAAGCCCCATGCTGAAGTGCATCAAAATGGTCTAGCTGCACTAAATGCAAATCTTAAAGGCGATAAAAGTACCGCTGCTCACCATCTTGCTCTAATGGAATCAGCAAGCTTTGAAGTGGTTGAACAATTAACGCAACTGTCTCATCAGGTGGCAGGTGAGGTTACTTTAATAAAAGATCATACTGAATTGTTTTAATCCAGCCTTTGCTTTGGCGGAACAATAATTTTGCCGCCAAAGTAAAATAATAACACGACAAATTACTGCGCGTTTGAAGCGTTAAAATACACGTTAAACGCGCCTCTTAACTCGCCAAGTTTAAAGCCTGTGGCGCTATCTTTTGGGTAATGCGCTCTGATTTTTGCCTGTAAGTCATCGCTAATGTTTTCGCCATGGCAAGCAAGGCACACTTGCCCGGTTGGAATGGCTTTCATAAATTGGTATTCACCGCTTTGTGGGTTTAAGTTTGAATAGAACACTGTTTTTGCAGGCTCACCGCTGGCCAAGCGCTTAGCAAAATCTTGTAATATCGCCATCTCGTCAATATTGGGGGTATTCTGACTATTGCGAGTTTTCAAACTTGTGCGGCTGATTTGCCAACCGTGACTCGAGTATTTTTTGGCAATTTCAGGGGCTTGCTCTTGGCATACCTCAACACCAGCAGATAGCCCGCCTTTTGCTACTGCTGCCATTAAAGTGGTTTTTAGCTCGCTTGCAAATGCATTGGTGATCTTATTGGCTTGCATATCGAGCTGTGCTTTTTGCGCGATTGCATCATTAGCATGAACGGACCCTGCAAATACTGTTAAAGATATTACACAGGCATTAATCGCTGTTTGTATTGTTGAATGGTTGGTTTCGGTCATCTTGCTACCTATCTAATTTTTTAAAGTGTCGGTTAAGTTATTATGGCTTAGCAGGGTTTCGAGTTGCCAAAAAGTGCGCTTTGAGGTCGATAAAGGCTGTTCTGCTGTGAACGTAGGGCAGTAAATCTCACTGAATTTATCCCACTTTATACTGCTTTGTTTAAGCACCTTGCCCATGCAAGCGGCTGAAAATTCAAGTACATTAGATGGCAAACAGAACACCGTGTTTTCACAAACAAGTAGCGATACTTTCGAGCTATTTGCTTTGACATATTTGATGGTGAGCATGAGATGACCTAAGTGCAGCATCTCATTATGCTCAAGCATGTCACCATTACTTAAATCTAGCGCGGTATCGTTTGGTGTATTTTTTAGATACGCTTTTGCTAGCATCAATTGCCCTGTAAATCGCTGTACTAACTGGTTCACCCACCTCAGTTGTGTGTTGGCATCGCAAGCGATTAACCACCACTGTGTTTCGCACGGGCAGTTTTCAAGTCGCTCAACCATATAGTCGTGTTTTTTCTGATCTGAAATACCTAATGCAATCACCGCACAATAAGGCGTTAACGTATCTCTAATTAGATAGGCAATTAGCTGGTTATCATAAACTATCTCAATTACACCTAATGACTCAGCCATAGCACTTTTCCTTAGCGCCATTTTCTTCATAAAATACACGATCGTTCTCAATATCAATACGCTGATTTAGCATTAATGTTTGCGGCACAATATGGCTAGCAATCAGCACAATACAGGTTTTGCTCAATTGATTAATAAGCCGAACCATAAGTGCAATATTGTGCTCGTCGAGCGCTTCAAATGGTTCATCTAGTAGCACCACATCGGGCTTAAATAACAATGCCCTTGCAAGGTTCAGGCGTTGTCTTTCTCCACCAGAGAGCTGTCTGCCACCTGATCCTAGCCATTGCGTTAATGCGCCTAGGTAAGACAAATTAACGTCATTGAGTACCTGCGGTAGTGTGTCTTGCTCTATTTTATGACCTAAAGAAAGGTTCTCAGCCAACGTGCCATCTAATACGGGTGCTGATTGGCCGCAGTACACAATGCGCTCATGTAGTTTGCCAAATTGTTGGACGATGGATTGTTGATTAAACGAAATATCGCCCTGAAATGGCTGAAGCCCTGCAATTGCTTTTAATAACGAAGACTTACCAGCTCCTGAGCTGCCCTCAAATAAATAGCAACCAGCATTATTTATTTCGATTGAAATGGGCAATCGTTGCACGCTGCAAGCGGTTACAGTATTAAGGCTCAACGCATGAATTGCTTGACTATGTCGGGTAATTTTTGGTGACAATGACTGCGCTTGTTGCTGCGCCTTTTTATTGACCGCATTGATAAGAGCTTTTTCCGCACCACCTTGTTTGGCTTGAATAAAATCTACTAGCCCAGATTGTGAATGCAGTAGCTTGCCAAGCCAATCGTTAATGCTTAGCAATAACATGGGCGCTAAAATAAACAATGCATTTTGCGATGCCGCGCCAGCATACTGCGTAAAAAGCAGATACAAAGCTAAAATGGCGAAAAGCTGCAAACAGAGTTGGCCGTAAAAAACCGCCTTTTGCTGTGATTGTTGCGCGTTTAACAGCTGAGAGGTTGATGCGAATTGACTGTATTTTTGTTGTATATGTTTGTCTAAAAACTCAGTTTGAAGATGCCAAAGTGGTGAGCTGTGTAACTTATCGTCGAATTCAGTGACAAAGCGCTCTTTTTGTTTGGCAATTTTGACCGCTTGTTTTAAGCCAAACACAATGAGCAGCCCGTAAACTAAAATAAAAGCAAATGTTACACACAACACATAAATAAGATGACTTGGAATAAGCAAGTAAACACTGATATTTAGCAGCAGCAAGGTGATAAACATCGCAGCATTTTGATTTACCCAAGCAATCCAAAGCGCAGCTTGTTGCTCTGTGGTGGTGCTCATCGTCTCAACCTGCGCGCTGCTTTTAACTTGCTCAAGCAAGCTTAAGTTATTCAAACTGGTTGCAAATAGCGCCATGCGTTTGGTTTGTAACGATTTGAAAAAGCCACTATGGCCAACCAACAAAGCTGCATAACCCGATGCAATGCGAATAAGCGCTAAGGCCCGAATAATAACGGCGGGTAACATGTAATTTAAGCTGCTGCCCATCACACTTGCCGCTGCAATAAACCAACTTGAAACCAGCAATAACCCCATTGCCGCTAGGCTATAAGCCACACTCAGTAGCAGCGCCAATAAGTTGGTTTTTAATGTATTAGTTTGCATGACAAAGCACCTCGCCAAGCTCATTGATGTGCCAAATATAACTAAACCAGCGCTCTGACTGCGGCTTATGACACGCCCAAATAACGGTTTTATCTTTTAAAACCGTTTCAATTAAACGGCAGAGACGCTGATGTTGCGCGTCACTTAAAAACGCGGTGGGTTCGTCGAGTAAATACAGGTCGGCATCGCACAGTAATAACCTTGCTAAACTTAAGCGCTGCTTTTCACCGCCAGAAAGTGGCGGACACTCATCCATCGGCGTGTTAAGCCCTTGTTTTAAATTTTTACACCAAGCCATTAGCTCAACTTTTTCTAACATTGCAAAAAGCGCTTTATCAGAGAGTGGGTTATTGAGTGCTAAGTTGTCGCGCACAGTGCCGCGCAAAATACAGGGAGATTGTGTCAGCAGCGCTACTTTTTGTGTGGTTTCATGGCTTGCTTGTCGCTGTTTGCTAAGCGCTTCAAATAACAGCGTTTTACCGGCACCTGAGGGGGCGCTTAGCCAAATATGCTGGCCATCTTCTACAAATAAATGTTTTGCAAATACCGCGGTATTTGCAACCCGAAAGTCATGCCAATCTATACTAGGAGATTGCTGTACATCAGCACTTTGTTGACTGTTACAAAGCACAATAGCCAGCTCTGATGCTGCAACCTGAGCTGCGGCTTTTTGGTGGTATAAATTGCCCAACTGTTTAAGTTCGCTAAACACCATAGGCACAGCGATGAGTAAAAATAAGCCATCGGCAAACACCAGTTTGGGCCCTAAATTTATTTCTTCTAACAGGTTAAACCCGACATAAACGGCAATTAGCGCCATCGACAGCGTTGAAAAAAAATCTAACACAGTTTGGTTTAAAAAGGCCACTTGAAGCACTTTCATGGTGCTGGAATTAAGCGTATTTGAACTTTGCTCAAGCCGCAGTGTTTGTTGCCTGTTGGCAGAAAATACATTGATCAATTCAATGTTGCTAAGGCGATTGGCAAACATACTGCCTAAACGCTCAAATGCCACAAAATAAGTGTTATGTAAGTGCTTTGTGCCTTTGCCTATGATGACCATAAATAGCGGTACCACAGGCAAACACACTAATAAAATAATAAATACAAACCAGTTCACATAAGCAATCACGCCAAGCAATAACAAAGGCGTAACCACCGCAAGCCATTTTTGCAATTGAAATTCACTGATAAATTTCACCATCGCATGAAGGTGCTCGGTGCTTAGTTGCTGCCAGTAAAAATGACCATGTTGACGAACCAACGCGTGTTGCCCTTGTTTAAAAGCGCCATGTAATTGCGCTTCTAAATCGGCCAAGCTGCTTGCCTGTAACGCCATTAGGCGGTTATGAGCAAAAAGGTTCAGTATTAAGCTTGAAACCAGTGCCCCAACTAAAACATTGAGCGTCCATTCATAGTGTGTGTTTGCGCTAAAAAAATGACTCATAACCAGACTACTTGCATCACTTGCGAGCAATCTGGCCACTAAAAAGCTAAATGCTGCGAAAGCCGTCAGCTGGCATAAAAAAGCACCGCTTTTAAAAGCTAACACACCCAGCAGCGCATTTTTTACTTTGTGCTGCTGGCTATGTAACAGCTCGGTAGCGGCGACCTCCATGTCGCCAGTTACTGCGTGATTGTGTTTAATCATCGCTGGTGTCGTCTCTGTCCATGTCTTCGGTGGCTTCTAGCCACATCGCATTAATAATGCCGAAAGAACACGCTAATAAAACACCTAAAATCCAAGTGAAATACCACATAAGCCACTCCTTAATAAATTGTGTGTGGTTTATCTAAATCTTGCGCTTTAATACGCCCGCGCATCACATAAAAGCTGTATGCGGTGTAACTCAATACAATTGGCACAAAAATACAGGCAACGATAAACATGGTTTTGAGCGTTAAATAACTCGATGTGGCATCCCACACTGTTAAACTCGCGTTTGGCATGCTGCTACTTGGCATAAGGAATGGGAACATGGCAGCGCCTGCGGTTAAAATAATGCCTGCCATCATCAATGACGACATTAAAAACGCCCAGCCACCGCGCTGTTGTTTGCTAAACCATGCAGAGCCAAGCCCCGCAAATATGCCAAGTACAGGCGCAATTAGCATCCACGAGTAAGTGCTGTAATTGTTAAGCCACGCCCCGGATACTGCTTCAACCGTTTTGGTCAGTGGGTTTGATGTTGCTAAAGGGTCAACGCTTGAGGTGATCACATAACCGTCAATATTGGCAACGACCACACCCGCTAACATAAAGAGCAACACAGTCACTAATGACAAATAGAACGACACAATGCGTGCGCGAGCGAGTAAATTCCCCTCGGTTTTAAGTTGCAACCAGTTAGCGCCATGGGTCAGCAACATAGCGACCGATACCAGCCCTGCTAAAATGGCAAACGGATTAAGCAAGCCAAAAAAGCTGCCGGTGTAAGTCGGACGCAAGGTGTTATCAAATTCAAAGGGTACGCCTAGTAGTAAATTACCGAACGCCACACCAAAGATAAGCGCAGGTACTAAACCGCCACAAAATAGTGCCCAGTCCCACGCTGTGCGCCAGGTTTTATTGGGCAATTTACTGCGGTAGTCAAAGCCGATTGGGCGCATCCATAAGGCAATGAGTGTCAGCGCTAAAGCGATATAAAACCCCGAAAATGCCGCTGCATAAATCAGCGGCCAAGCCGCAAAAATTGCGCCGCCAGCAGTAATAAACCACACTTGGTTACCATCCCAATGAGGGCCGATTGTATTGATCATCACGCGACGGTCTTCATCGCTTTTTCCAACTAACGTAAGCAGTGCACCTACGCCTAAATCAAACCCGTCGGTAATGGCAAAGCCAATCAGCAATACACCTACTAAACCCCACCACACTAAGCGTAAAAATTCATAATCAATCATGATTGTGCTCCTTCAGCCGATAGTTGCGCATTGCCATCGAAAGGCGTGCTTTGCTTTTCTGGTACAGGCCCTTTTTTGGCGTATTTCTTCATCAAGTAGAAGCCAATAACAAACATCACTGCATAAAAACTGGTGTAAGCAATTAAGGTAAACCACACTTCACCCACGGTTAAGTTTGATACCGAAGCATGCACAGGTAGTACCTCGGCAATTGACCACGGCTGGCGACCAAATTCTGCGACAAACCAACCCGCTTCAGAGGCAACCCAAGGCAGAGGTAAAGAGAACAGCGACAGTTTTAACAGCCATTTTGGTTTGGTGATTTGATGTTTAGTGCTGTAGTAAAATGCAGCGGCAAAAACGAATAGCATAATAAAGCCCGAGAACACCATAATTCTGAAACTCCAGAAAAGGGGTGCAACAGGTGGAATGCTGTAGTTGACCGCTTTTTCGATGGCTTCTTCACTTGGATTCACAAAATCATTGGTGAATGGCTCTAATAACATGGCATAGCCCAAATCTTTTTTATGTGCTTCAAACTTTGCCATTTGTGCTTCTGTTGCGTTACCACTGCGCACCGTATCGAGTAAGTTTTTAGCAACCAATCCAGATAAAATACGCTCACGATGCAGCGCTTTGTGCTCTTTAATGCCCATCACTTCTTCATCAAGCGAGCGCGTCGCGATAATACCCATCAGCCAAGGAATGCGAACCGCATATTCGGCTTCTTCTTTTTCATCATTGGGGATAGCAAAAAGCGTAAATGGTGCAGGTGCAGGATGGGTATCGTATTCGGCTTCAACTGCTGCGAGTTTTACTTTTTGTACATCGCCAAGTTCATAGCCACTTTCATCACCTAGCACAATCACCGATAAAATTGACGCTAAACCAAAGCTTGCTGCAATCGCAAATGAGCGACGCGCAAAGGCAATATGCTTATGTTTTAACAGGTAATAGCTTGAGATGGCTAACACAAACATTGCGCCTGTGACATAACCTGCAGATACGGTATGCACAAATTTAACTTGGGCAACGGGGTTAAACATTACCTCAGCAAAACTGGTCATTTCCATGCGCATCGACTCAAAGTTAAATTCTGCACCTACAGGGTGCTGCATCCAACCATTGGCAATTAAGATCCAAAGCGCCGAAAAGTTAGAACCTAACGCCACAAGCCAAGTTGCCATAAGGTGCCTGACCTTTGACATTTTATCCCAGCCAAAAAAGAACAAGCCAACGAACGTAGACTCTAAGAAAAACGCCATTAACCCTTCAATTGCCAGCGGTGCGCCAAAAATATCACCGACATAATGCGAGTAATACGCCCAGTTCATACCAAACTGGAACTCCATGGTTAAACCCGTAGCCACACCAAGGGCGAAGTTAATACCAAATAACTTCCCCCAAAACTTAGTCATGGTTTTATAGATTTCTTTGCCCGTCATCACATATACCGATTCCATAATGGCCAGCATAAAGCTCAGGCCCAAGGTCAGCGGTACAAATATGAAGTGGAACATGGCGGTAAGTGCAAATTGCCAACGTGACAATTCGACCAATGCTTCATTCATTTCGAACTCCTTTAGATTAGGTTACTTCCTGTTATCGCAGAAAACATACCAACCTTAGTTGTAGTCGATAAATAAAATAAAGCATTGTTTTTAATCGTTAATTTTACATTTCAAAAATTCATTCGATAAAAACAATAATCATTAATTGACATTTTTGACAGACAAAATGAGATTAAAAGACGCTTTTGTCACAGCTGTATTTTTGCAGTACACTCGCTTTAGTTAAACGGTAACAAACTAATTTGGGCAAGTGTGCAATATGGCAAATTCGGTGATCCAAGGTTTAATCAATATTATTGATAAACCAGCAATTTTTATTGACCTAAACTATGCCATTGTGGCGGTGAATAACGCCTATCGCGATACCTATCAAACCCCAATTGAGCTGGGTAAAAGTACCTGCTTTGCCATATCGCATAAGGCAAATAAACCCTGCGATCAAATGGGGGAAGCTTGCCCCATGCTCGAGTGCAAAAAAACTAATAAGCCCACCAGTGTCGTGCATATTCACGACACCCATTTAGGTAAGCAATATTGCGATATTGTGATGAAGCCTATTTTTGACGAAAACGATGTTTTAATGGGCTTTGTTGAGATCCTCGATAAAATCGACTTTGCCTCAGTAAAAGCGCAAAAGAATAAAATGCTCGGTCAGTCTGATGCCTTTAAAGCGCTGATCAATAAAGTAAACCGCGCGGCGAAAACTGAAATCTCAGTATTATTACAAGGCGAAACCGGCACAGGTAAAGAGTTGGTGGCTCGCGCGTTGCACGATGCAAGTAGGCGTAAAGATAAGCCGTTTATTGTTATTGAATGCTCGGGTTTACCCGAGCAGTTATTCGAGTCTGAGTTATTTGGTCACGAAAAAGGCGCGTTTACTGGCGCCACAAGCCAAAAGAAAGGCTTGGTCGAAATTGTCGAAGGCGGCACCCTCTTTTTTGATGAGATAGGTGATGTACCGCTTAATATGCAAGTAAAATTGCTGCGATTAATTGAAACACAAAGCTTTCGTGCAGTGGGCAGCTTAAGACAAAAACGCACCGATTTTCGCTTAGTCTGCGCAAGCCATAAAAACCTGTTAGAAATGGTTGAAAAAGGCGAGTTTAGAAAAGATTTATATTATCGAGTTGCCACTTTTCCCATAAATTTACCGTCACTGAAAAGCCGCCAAGCTGACATTGCATTGCTAGCTAAGTTCTTTTTAAAACACTCTGAATTTAAAGAGAAACAATTTAGTGAAGCGGCACTTAAAAAGCTCGCGCAATATGCCTACCCCGGTAATATTCGAGAGCTAAAGAGCATCGTATTGCAAGCAGCTATTTTGGCCGATGACGATGTAATTTACGACACCGACATTCCTTTCGAAAACATAGCTAATTTGCAGCATACAGTAGAACCTAACGCAGATTTGGCACAGCCAAATTATGACGAGGTATTTGAAGTACTATCGCTAGAGCAAACCGAGAAAAACTACTTAGCAAAGGCCGTTGAACAGTTCCAAGGTAGTACCGAAGAGTTGGCCCTTAAACTCGGTGTCAGTAGCCGTACTTTGTATCGCAAACTCACTAAATATGGTTTGTCGCTTACAAAATAACTAGGGTCTGTTGACCTTTCAAGTTCGTTTTTGCAGCAGTTTGATTGGGTTTTATACAAGGCAGAGGCTGCGTGGCATAGTTATTCTATGTGAGCCAGCCGATAACACAGTAGAAAAGCCAATCAAGCGCTGCCAAACGGTTCTTTTGAGCGCACTTTTCTCATTGTTGCCTATATGGATGTAGGTAAGGGGCGTGAGCAGGACGCGGAAGCTTTGCTCGATATTCGCTTAGATTACTAGGCCACACATCGAGCGCCGCGATAAAAGCACGCTCAAACAGAACAAAAATAGAACAGCAAAGATCAACAGACCCTAATACCAATTCACTTAAATAGCTGATCATCCTAGCGGGCTAAATATTATGCTAACTGCGTTAGAATTTATCAATGTAGAACAACTACATAAGAAAAATTCAGCCTTGTTAGCATTTCATTTATCCAGCGCTATCTGTGATCACATACTTAACAGAATTGGTATAAACAAAATCTTTGATTGTGAAATTTGTAGAGGTTTGCTAACGTGTTGGCGTTATGAAAAATACATTACATATTTCTACTATCACATCATTTACATCTTGGTGGCGCTCACAATAGAGCGGCGCAGGATTTTTACATTCTTAAGCTGCTGGTAGGTAGCTTAAGCAACGTGTCTTTTTTGTATCTCCAGTAGCGATTTTTTATCTTGGAGATACACAATGAAACAGACAACATCACAGCAAAAAGAAATAATTTTAACCGGCGACAGAGCCACAGGCCCTTTGCATTTAGGGCATTATGTTGGCTCATTAAAAGAGCGCACCCAGCTGCAACATCTGCACGAGCAAACCATTTTAGTCGCCGATATGCAGGGCCTAACCGATAACGCCCACACCCCTAAAAAAGTCAGCGAAAACATTTTAAATGTGGTGGCTGATTATTTAGCGGTGGGGATCGATCCTGTTAAAACCACTATTTGCTTGCAATCAAAACTGCCAGCACTTGCCGAACTCACCATGTTTTACAGTAATTTAGTTACTATTTCACGCTTAGAGCGCAATCCTACAGTGAAAAGTGAGATTCAAAGCAAAGCCTTTAATCGCAGTGTACCTGCGGGGTTTTTAACGTACCCAATTTCACAAGCAGCAGATATCACCGCGTTTAACGCCACGCTTATTCCGGTGGGTGATGATCAACTGCCAATGCTTGAGCAAACTAATGAAATAGTAAGAAAAATCAATTCACTTGCGGGCAAACCGATTTTAAATGAATGCCTTGCATTATTAAGTAATGCGCCGCGCTTACCAAGTACCGACGGGAAAAACAAAATGTCTAAAACCATGGGCAACACCATTAATTTAGGCGCAAGCGAAAAAGACATTCGTACTGCGGTGAAGTCCATGTACACCGATCCAAATCACTTGCGTGTAGAAGACCCTGGGCAAGTTGAGGGCAATGTGGTTTTTACCTACCTTGATGCGTTTCACCCAGACGCCGCCTATGTTGCTGGGCTTAAACAGCAATATCAACAAGGTGGTTTAGGCGATGGTACAACCAAAAAGATTTTAGAAGATTGCTTGCAAACTCTCATTACCCCTATTCGTGAAAAACGGGCGATGTATTTAAACGATAAAGCCCAACTGATTGATATTTTACGTAAAGGCAGCGAACACGCCGACCGTAAAACGCAGCAGGTTTTGTTTGATGTAAAAGAGGTGTTTGGCTTGAATTTGTTTTAACCCATTTGTTAACTGTGAAGCGATGATCGCTCACAGTTAACTTGTTTATTAATATATGAAATTAATTCACATTCGCATTAGTTTTATTCGCTTGTACCTTTATTAATAACTTCTATACTCAATTGGCTTATATTTTGCGTTAAAAGGATATATAGCGAATATTTCGTCTTATTTGAGATTGTCTGCATCAATTTTGTGCATAAAAAGTTTTTTATGCACTGTCACGAAGCGTAAATATTCCTATGTTTAGATAATCACAGTTTATACGCTGGGCAGTTTGAAGCGTGTTAGTTAAATGGAAAGGAAAAAACAATGTTAACTAAACGATTTTTTAAGACCAAGCAAGAAGCAGAAGTAACATTTGAATTTGCAGCAGAAGCTGACACCCATGTGTCGTTGGCGGGCGAATTTAACGACTGGCAACCTGTTAGTATGAAGTACGTTAAAAAGGATCAGGTTTTTCGTACCAAACTTCGCTTACCTATAGAGCAAGACTTTCAGTTTAAATACCTCATTAATGAGCAGGAATGGCAAAATGACCATGCTGCAGACCACTATTTACTAAACGAGTTCGGCACTGATAATTCAGTTGTTTCTACAACACGAGCTTAACGTGCGTGAATGAAGTAGAACAATTGTGCTATCTACAAGGGGTAGCACTCGATTATGTCGACTATTACGGCCAACAAAAGCGTATTGACGATAACGTAAGGCGCGCCATTCTTACGGCATGTGGTCACCATGTGCACGATAACGAGTATGTCCGCGATAAAAATCGTAAATTGGATGGTTTACCTTGGCAGCAGGTGTTGAGCGAGTTTCAAGTTACATCATCAGAAAACGCGTTTTTGACAGTACGTGCACAGACGTTTGAGCCTGAAAAGCAACTCGAATTAGTAATTGCAGACAACCAACAAGAGTGCTGCCGTTTATCGGTATCACTTAACGATAGTATGGAAGAGGGCAATTACGTATTAGATGGTGTGCGCTATTCTCAGTACCGCATTAAGTTGCCAAAACTAACGCCTAATTATTATCAGGTTGAGTTAATTTATCGCTCTAACATAACCACATCGCAAGCTTTTAATGGCACGCTGGCAGTTGCTCCTGTGAGTTGTTACTCATTGACTGAGCAGCAAAAGGTGTGGGGCATTTCGTGTCAGCTTTATACCCTTCGTGATAAACGAGAAAGTGGCTTTGGCGATTTTTCGTCGTTGAAAGAGCTTATTCAGCGCAGTAGTGAAAAAGGCGCGGATTATATTTTGCTTAATCCACTGCACAAACTGTTTGTCACTGAACCAGAGCGGGCTAGCCCTTATAGCCCAAGTGACCGCAACCAAATTAATCCACTTTATATCAGCCCAAGGCTTTGCGTTGATTACTCATTGCCAAACGGTGAGTATCGAAGTAATGCAACGCACATCGATTATCGCCAAGCAACCACCCATAAATTTAAATGCTTTAAAGTGATGTATTTAAATTTCTGCGAATTGGAATTAGCAAACGCAACGCAACGAGCGAACGAGTTCCGCGAGTTTGTTGATCGCTATCAAACCTGGCAGCTTTCTGAATTTGAATATTATTTGCAGTGGGTTGCCAAAGAGCAACTGGATTACTGTCAGCGCTATGCCAAAACCAAAGGCATGACGATCGGGCTTATTTTAGATCTAGCCGTAGGCTGTACCCGCGATGGCGAAGAGTATAAGCGTAATCAAGCGCTGTTTGTGGAACATGCAAATATTGGTGCGCCGCCTGATCCATGGGCCCTTGATGGGCAAGATTGGGGATTGGCTGTGCCCGACCCGTTGAAACTAAAAGAAACTAATTTTGCCCACTTTATTAGTTTAATTCGCGCCAATATGACCGCCGGCGGCCTGCGTATTGATCATGTTATGGGGTTATTGCGGCTTTGGTGGTGTGTCACTGTCGATGAGCAACCAGCAGGCTGTTATGTGTATTATCCATTTAATGAGTTACTGGCGATTTTATGCTTAGAAAGTCATCTAAATCAATGTGTTGTAATTGGTGAAGATTTGGGGGTTGTGCCACAGCAGATTAAGCAAAGCTTAGACAAGGCGCATGTTTATGGTAATGATATTTTTTATTTTGAAAAAGATCAGAACGGGCAATTTATCGCGCCACAAGCGCATCGCAAACATGCAATGTTGATGATAGCAAATCACGATGTCGCGCCATTTTATGCGTGGTGGCAACAGCGTGATATCGAAACACGAAAATCGTTTTCACTTTACTCAAACCCTGAACAATTTGGCTACGATATAACGCAGCGTGAGCAAGATAAATTAGCCTTGCGCGAATGGCTAAAAGCGGCAAACACATTACCAAATACAGATGATGCGAGTGCTATTTATGCCGCAGTTGTTGCGACACTGAGCGCATCAAACTCGCAATTTTTATGTTTACAACTGGATGATCTTAGTGGCGAAACCTTCGCAGTCAATATTCCAGGAACCGATCAAGAATACCCTAACTGGCGACGTCGCCTATCACGCAATTTGCTTACTATTTTTGGCCCAATGTCCCATGAAGAGCAACACACCAGCGTGCAACAACAGCGATTTTGGCAGTTGCTAAATGCTAGGAGAAATAATGTCAGTAGCTAACTTTGCTTCGTTCAATGAACTTAACGAAGCACACAACACGTTAGAAAAAGCACATTCGCTGCACCGTGGCGATTTTATCGATGCGTTTAGCTTTTTGGGTAAACACACTATTAATAATGAATTAGCGGTAGTTCGCTGTTATATACCAGGCGCTAAAAAAGTCGCGATTTGTAGTGAAAATCAACAATTAGCTTTAGAAAAGTATCAAGATACCGCGCTTTTTCAGTTGGTAGTAAGTCACAATAAAGTCGCCGAGCCAATTAAACTTGATATCGATTATGGTGATTGTCAGGTGCAGCGTTACCATGCATATAGTTTTGAATCGAGCCTTGATAACGAAGCAATGTATTTGTTTAATCAAGGCACGTTGGCACATGCATATCGTCACTTTGGAGCACATTTTGTAACCCAGCAAGGGGTTAAAGGCACGCGTTTTTCCGTGTGGGCACCCAATGCAAAAGCGGTGTCAGTAATTGGTGATTTTAATCATTGGGATGCCAGTTGCTACCCAATGCGCTTTCACCCAGCATCTGGGGTGTGGGAAATTTTTATCGGGGAAGATTTAAGCGATAAAAATTACAAATACAGCCTGCTAACCGAGCACGACCAACGCATAGAAAAAGCCGACCCATTCGCGCTGCAAATGCAGTTGCCGCCCCATACGGCCTCGCGGGTAGCTAGCTTACCAAAAGCTCCTGCGCCAATTTCGCCAATTAATAAATTCAATCAAGCAATTAGTATTTATGAAGTGCACTTAGGTTCGTGGCGTCGCAATGTTGAGCAAGGTAACGGTTATTTGAGCTACCAACAACTTGCCGAACAATTGATCCCGTATGTGTTAGATCTTGGTTTTACCCATATCCAATTAATGCCAATCAGTGAATTTCCATTCGATGGCTCGTGGGGCTATCAACCCGTTGGCCTTTATGCGCCAACCAGTCGCTTTGGCGATATTAATGAATTTGCCGAGTTTATTCGTCAAATTAAAGCCGCGGGACTAGGCGTATTGATTGATTGGGTGCCGGGGCATTTTCCAAATGATCCGCATGGCTTGGCCATGTTTGATGGCACTCATTTATATGAACATGCCGATAAACGCCAAGGCTACCACCCTGATTGGAATACCCATATTTATAATTACGACCGTGCTGAAGTGCGCAGCTTTTTGCTGTCAAACGCCACATATTGGCTAACAGAGTTTGGTATTGATGGTATTCGTGTCGATGCAGTGGCATCGATGCTGTACCTTGATTACAGCCGCGAAGAAGGGCAGTGGGTAGCAAATTGTTATGGCGGCCGCGAAAACCTCGGAGCCATTAGTTTACTGCAGCAAATTAATGCCAGTGTCTATGGCGAAAACCCAAATATTGTCACGGTTGCTGAAGAGTCTACTGCATGGCCGGGGGTGACCAAACCCACTGACCAATCGGGTTTAGGTTTTGGTTTTAAATGGAATATGGGTTGGATGAATGACAGCCTAGAGTATATGAAAAAAGATCCCATATACCGCCGCCATCACCATAACGAGATGACCTTTTCATTAGTCTATGCGTTTAGCGAAAATTATATTCTGCCGCTATCGCACGATGAAGTGGTGCACGGTAAAGGCTCACTAATTAATAAAATGCCGGGCGATGACTGGCAAAAGTTTGCGAACTTACGTGCATTTTATGGCTTTATGTGGGCACATCCAGGTAAAAAACTACTGTTTATGGGCGGTGAATTTGCTCAATATGATGAGTGGGATCATGATAAGAGCCTAGACTGGCATTTACTTAATGAGGCTAAACATCAAGGTATTTCTAACCTTATAAAAGCGTTAAACACAACCTATAAAGCCACTGCGTCACTATACGAAAAAGATAATAGCGGCGAGGGCTTTCGCTGGATTGATGGCGGCAACACCGATCAAAGCGTATTTAGTTTTATTCGTAAAAGTAGCAGCGAACCAAATGTAATAGCGATATGCAATTTTACGCCCGAGGTGCATAAAAACTTTAAATTAGGTGTACCAAAAGCAAAACGGTATCAGTTGGTATTAAATACCGACGACACGCAATTTGGTGGCAGTGGCGTATTAGTTGAAAACGAATTACCCGTAATCAAAGAAGATAATCATGGCTTCGAATACAGTATATCGTTAACGCTTGCGCCACTTGCGACCTATTATTTGGTGGCAAAATAATGGTCTCAGCCCGTTTTGCAATTCGCCCGGGAAACACCTCGCCACTGGGTGCAACCCCAAGTGAAAACGGCACTAACTTTGCTATTTTTTCTGAACGCGCAACTAAGGTTGAGCTGTGCTTGTTCGATCAAAGTGGTCACAGCGAGATAGCGCGTATTCCACTTTATCGCGATGAGCAAGATATTTGGCATATTTTTATTCGCGGTGTGGGACAAGATCAGCTCTACGGTTACCGAGTTTATGGCAAATACAACCCGAAAAAAGGATGTTACTTTAATCCCAACAAACTGCTGTTAGATCCTTATGCAAAATCATTGTTTGGTGAGTTTAGCTGGGGCAATGCGCACAGTGCAGATGAAGTGTTTTGGCAACTTGATTCGGCAATGGATATGCCAAAATGTAAAGTATCAACACTGCCTTATTACACGGGTACTAAACCGAATATTCCGTGGCATAAAACGGTTATTTATGAATGCCATGCCAAAGGCGCCACTAAACAATATACCTCTATTCCCGAGGAATTACGCGGTACTTACTTGGGTTTAGCTCACCCCAACTTTATTTGGCATCTAAAAAGTTTAGGCATTACAGCCATCGAGTTGTTACCAGTGCATAGTTTTATTAGTGAAGCGTTTTTACCAGAAAGAGGCCTTAGTAACTATTGGGGTTACAACACCCTTAACTTTTTTACGCCGCATTTAGCTTATGCCCATACTAAGCAAGAACGAGAGTTCCAGCAAATGGTATCGGTACTACACGAAGCGGGTATTGAAGTTATTATTGATGTGGTTTTTAACCATACCGCTGAGGGTAACGAGCAAGGGCCAACCTTGTCACTTCGCGGCATTGATAACCAAACTTACTATCGATTGCAGCAAAATAATTTTGCCTATTATGTAAATGATACTGGTTGCGGTAACACGCTAAATATTTCACACCCTAAAAGTTTACAGCTGGTAATGGATAGCTTGCGCTATTGGGTGCAAGTGTATGGGGTTGATGGTTTTCGCTTTGATTTAGCCAGTATTTTAGGCCGTGACCAAGATGGCTTTAAAAAACACCACACTTTCTTTCAAACCCTCGCGCAAGATCCCGTATTAAAAGGCATTAAGCTTATCGCAGAGCCTTGGGATTTAGCGATTGATGGTTATCAACTCGGTAATTATGTTGCTCCGTGGCGTGAGTGGAACGACCAATACCGTGACACAGTGCGCAGCTTTTGGCGTGGTGATACCAGCATGCTGCCTGAGTTTGCTCGTTTCTTTCACGGCTCAAGCCATTTGTTTGAGAAAAAAGGACGTTCGGTTACCTCTAGTATTAACTTTATTACCGCCCACGATGGCTTCACCTTGGCCGACTTAGTCAGCTATACCAATAAACATAATCTAGCCAATCAAGAAGAAAACCGCGATGGTCACGATCATAATTTATCGACCAATTGGGGCGTTGAAGGGCAAACCGAAAACAGTGAAATCAATGCATTGCGTTTGCGTGCGCAAAAAAACCTGCTGTTAACCTTATGTTTATCTAACGGTGTGCCAATGCTGTGTGGCGGCAGTGAAGTGGCACATTCGCAAGGTGGCAACAACAACGCCTATTGCCAAGATAACGAAATAAGCTGGATTGATTGGCACGCTAACGGGTTAGACGAGCCGCAACAGCATCCGCTGTATCAGTTTATTAGTCGCGCTCTAAAACTACGCAGTGAATTTTCGTTGTATCGCCAGAGCCACTTTATTCACGATGATGACCCGCGATTTAGTGTTACCTGGTTAAACGAACACGGTGCGCTAATGCAAGACAGTGATTGGCATAACCCAGACGGCCATTGCCTTGGTTATTTAATGGAAGATATTCAAGACGATAAAGCACTTTTACTGCTGTTTAATGCATCCAGCAATAACGTAATGTTTAAGTTGCCGGAGCAAGAAGCGCATCATTGTTGGCGTATTCGACTGTCATCGCATTCAAACGAACGGGATGATGAATGCGTAAGCCCAGGACAAATGCTCACCCTGAGTAGCTACAGCGCATGGGTGCTTTCAAGCCACATTAAAATGCCCGCCAATAAGCAGCATGCAACAGATACATCCCAAACGTTCAATTTAACTAAGCAAGGAGTTTAGTGTGAACAAGCAATCAAATTTAGCCGATAAAAAAACGCCTTTACCTTCAAGCATTATTGAAAATTCAGATCTGAGCGAAGACTTATATCGCCATTTTTATTACACCTTAGGACGCGATCAGGTCAATAAATCGCAGCGTTATTTGTATCAAGCGCTAGCACTTACCATTCGTGATAGGTTGGTGGCAAAGTGCCGCCAAACCAACCAACAGCGCGATAGCGCACCACATAAACAAGTGGCGTATTTATCGCTCGAGTTTTTAATGGGTCGTGCGCTAAATAACGCGATTTTAAATTTAGATTTAGCACCTGAAGTAACCGAGGCGCTTACCCAATATGGCAGTGAACTTGAGCAAGTTGCTGCGGCTGAACATGACGCAGGCCTTGGCAATGGTGGTTTAGGACGTTTAGCGGCGTGCTTTTTAGATAGCTGCGCAACACTAAAACTACCTGTGGTTGGCTACGGCTTACGCTATGAATATGGCATGTTTAATCAATCACTTGAGCAAGGGCGTCAGGTTGAACAGCCCGATCACTGGCTACATGAAGGTCATCCGTGGGAAATAGCTGCACCAGAGCAAAGCCAGCGAGTGAAATTCTTTGGTCATGTGGAAGTGTATAAAGACAAACATGGCCGCGAGCATCGCAACTGGGTAAATACCCAAGATGTGTTAGCTGTGCCCTATGATGTGCCGATCCCAGGTTATCGCAATGATGTGGTTAATCGCCTACGTCTTTGGAAAAGCGAAGCAACAGAAGAATTTGATTTAAGAGAGTTTAATGCGGGCAGTTACCCAGAAGCGGTAGCCAAGAAGAACCAAGCTGAACAAATCACTATGGTGCTTTACCCGAACGATGCCAGCGAAAACGGCAAAGAGCTGCGTTTACGTCAGCAATACTTTTTATCAAGCGCAACACTGCAAGACATCATCGCAAAATGGGTAAAACAATACGGAGAAGATTTCCATAACTTCCCGAAATACCATGTTTTCCAATTAAACGATACACACCCAAGCATAGCAGTGGCAGAGCTGATGCGTATTTTACTTGATGATCATCAGCTTGATTGGGATAAAGCATGGCAAATTACCTCAAGTACCATGGCATACACCAATCACACTTTGTTACCGGAAGCATTAGAAAAATGGCCAGTCAGGTTATTTGAGCGTTTACTGCCTCGTTTACTTGAAATTATTTACGAAATTAATGCGCGTTTTTTACAGCAAGTGGCCACCTGCTGGCCGGGTGATACGCAAAAACAACGCGATATGTCGCTAATTGAAGAAGGGCCAGAGCCCAAAGTACGTATGGCATATTTGGCCATTGTTGGTTCGTTTTCGGTAAATGGTGTGGCAGCGCTTCATACCGAGCTACTCACTAGCGGCTTATTTAGCGATTTTTATGCGCTGTGGCCAGAGCGCTTTAATAACAAAACTAATGGGGTAACACCAAGACGTTGGTTGTCGCATTGTAACCCTAAATTAGCGCACCTAATTAACCAACAAATTGGCGACGAATGGGTCAGCGATTTTAGTAAAATTAATGCGTTACGTGCAAAATTTGATAACAAAACGCTGCATAAAAAATGGCAACAAGTAAAGTTTGAAAACAAGCAAGCGCTGGTGGATTTAGTAAAACGTGAAACTGGCGTGGAGTTTGATGCAACCATGCTGTTTGATGTGCAAGTAAAGCGTATTCATGAATATAAGCGCCAGTTACTCAATATTTTGCATGTTATTCACCTTTATGAACGCATTCGCGAAGGGGAACTTGAAGGGTTTACACCACGCTGTGTGTTATTTGGTGGTAAAGCAGCGCCTGGTTATTTTATGGCGAAGCTGATTATTCGCTTAATCAATCATGTGGCGGATGCCATTAACAATGACCCAGCTGCCAAACCTTATTTGCGTGTCGCATTCTTGCCTAATTATAACGTTACGGCGATGGAAACCATCTGCCCTGCAACCGACCTCTCAGAGCAAATTTCGACGACTGGCAAAGAAGCGTCGGGCACTGGCAATATGAAGTTTATGATGAATGGAGCACTGACCATTGGCACATTAGATGGTGCAAATATTGAGATTTCAGAGGCTGTAGGCCTTGATAACTTCTTCTTATTTGGTGCCAAAGCTGAGCAATTAGCGCAAATTCGTGAGCATTATAACCCCAATGACATCATTGCAAATTCACCAAACTTATCACGTGTGATTACATTGATTGAAAGTGGTCATTTTAACTTATTTGACCCAGACTTATTTCAGCCGCTGATCAACTCAATCCGTGATAACCATGAACAATGGCTCACTGCTTACGACTTTGACAGTTACGTTAAGGCGCAAGAAGCCGCAGCTGCACTGTACCAAGACCAAAGTGCTTGGACCCAAAAAAGTATTTTAAATACGGCCGCATCAGGTATGTTTTCGAGCGACCGCACCATAAGCCAATACAACTCAGATATTTGGCAAGTTAAGGCAATCGAATTCAACAAGGCACAAGGAGAACGTAATGCCTAATTCCGCAAATCGTTATATAAGTAACCTTACCCGCGACACCTATGCACTGATTTTAGCTGGTGGCCGGGGCTCGCGTTTAAAAGAATTAACCGATTGGCGCGCAAAGCCTGCGGTGTATTTTGGCGGTAAGTTTCGCATCATTGATTTTCCGCTGTCGAATTGCATTAACTCGGGCGTGCGCAAAGTAGGCATAGCAACACAATATAAATCCCATAGCTTAATTCGCCATGTTAATCGCGCGTGGGGTCACTTTAAAAAGGAACTAGGTGATTCAGTTGAGATTTTACCAGCATCACAGCGTTACAGTGACGATTGGTATTGCGGCACGGCCGATGCGGTGTATCAAAATATGGATATTATTCGCCACGATTTACCAAAGTACGTAATGATTTTATCGGGTGACCATGTTTATCGTATGGACTATGGTGAGTTGATTGCTAAGCACGTAGAAACGGGCGCGGATATGACGGTATGTTGTTTAGAAGTGCCCGTGGAAGAAGCGGCAGGCGCGTTTGGTGTAATGGCCGTAAACAACGAAAAACGTGTTCAACGATTTGAAGAAAAACCAGCGAATCCTGCGCCATTACCGAACGACCCAACTAAATGTTTAGCGTCGATGGGTAATTACGTATTTAATACTGAGTTTTTATTTGAACAATTGAAAAAAGACGCGCAAAACAGCTGTTCTGGCCGCGATTTTGGCCACGATATCATCCCATCTATCATTGAAGAGCATAATGTGTATGCGTACCCATTTAGAGATACCCGCCAAGGAGGCACACCATACTGGCGCGATGTTGGTACACTAGATTCGTTCTGGGAAGCCAATATGGAGCTAGTGTCACCAACACCTTCACTTGATTTATATGATAGAAACTGGCCAATTTGGACTTACCAAGAACAGTTACCGCCCGCTAAATTTATTTTTGATGACGAAACACGTCGCGGCATGGCAGTGGATTCAACAGTGTCAGGTGGTTGTATTATATCAGGCTCAACCATTCGCAAATCACTGCTTTTTTCAAATGTGCATGTGCATTCGTATTGCACAGTGGAAGAAACCGTTGTGTTACCGGGCGTTGTGATTAACCGAAACTGCGTCATTAAAAAAGCCATTATTGATCGTAGCTGTGTTATTCCTGAAGGGTTAAGCATCGGCGTTGACCACAAACAAGATGAAGCCAATGGCTTTAGAATTTCAAGTGGCGGTGTGGTACTTGTTACGCGCGATATGATTGCTGCGCTTGCAAAAAAGTCGCAAGAAGCAGATACCGAAACGAATAAATCTTCAAGCCAAGCGGCGATTGCATAAGAGGACTGTATGCGAATTTTGATGTTAGCGGCCGAAAACGATTGTATTTCGGGCGCGAAAGTTGGCGGTGTCGCCGATGTAATTCGTGATGTGCCAAAGGCACTTGCAGAGCATAATATTAATGTGGATGTGGTGATCCCCGATTATGGTTATTACCACAGCCATTACAACGGCGAGTGTGTCGCAGAAGCGAGCTTTTCATTCGCTCACCAGCAGCACATTGCTTATCTTTATAAATTGCACGCAATCTCAAGCGACAAAGTAACCCAGTATGTAGTGGTGCATCCGCTCTTTCAACAAGCTGGAGAAAGCCGGGTTTATTGTCATGATGAAGATAACCGACCATTTGCCAAAGATGCCACCAAGTTTGCGCTTTTTTGTAATGTTATTGCCGAGTGTATTTTACAAGGGCATTTAGCGGCAGACATTTTTCATTTGCATGATTGGCATGCGGCAACTTTAGCTGTGCTTTTGAAGTTTGATACACGCTATCGCGACTTTACCAATACTAAGCTGGTATACACAGTACATAATTTAGCGCTACAAGGTACGCGACCATTTAACGGCGATGATTCAAGCTTAGAGGCGTGGTTTCCAAGTTTAAGCTACGACGGCCAACAATTATGTGACCCGCGTTATCCGTTTTGTTATAACCCAATGCGCGCAGCAATCAGTTTGGTTGATAAAGTACACTTTGTATCAGACAGTTATGCCGAAGAGGTGCTAAGTGCTAGCGACCATCAAAATGGCATTTATGGCGGCGAAGGGCTTGAACAGGTACTTGCAGACAATAGCGACAAACTGGTAGGCATTTTAAACGGGTGTGAATACAGCAATGAGCCTGAGCCTAAGGTCACGCTCGATTGCTTTTTACGCAGTAGTAAAACTTGCCTTCGAAACTGGATGAGTCGTTTTGAGCAATTAAAAACCGTGCATTACCTTGCCAATGAGCAAATTTCACTATGGCAAGATAGCCCTCAGTTTAAAGGCCCCATTGTTTCGAGTATTGGCAGGTTAACTGAGCAAAAAGTGCGTTTATTACTTGAACGCGCTGATGGTGAAGTGGCACTAAGTACAATGCTTAATCACTTAAGCGAAAAAGGCGGTCGTTTTATTATGCTTGGCAGTGGCGACAGCCATTACGAGTTTTTGTTAATGCAGCTTATGGCAAAGCATAGTAACTTTTTGTTTTTAAATGGCTATGGGCAAAGTTTGTCGGACGATCTATATCTACTTGGCGATCTTTTCTTAATGCCGAGCTCGTTTGAACCATGTGGCATAAGCCAAATGCTTGCGTTAAAAGCAGGGCAGCCGTGTATTGTACATGGAGTAGGCGGTTTAAAAGATACGGTCAAACACCGCGAAAATGGTTTTGTGTTTGAGGGCAATACCATTAGTGAGCAAGTACACTCGCTGCAAAGCGTATTTAACGAGGCACTAAACTGTTACATGAACGACACCACACAATGGCAAACTCTGGTGCACACCGCTAAAGCCAGCCGCTTTAGTTGGCAAAGCAGTATCGAGCAGTATTTAACTAAACTGTATAACCACTAATGTTATAAATAACAGTTAGTTGCATTGTTTAAATTAAATACCAATGTTAGGGTGACTAAATAACACTAGTCACCTTTTTTATTTATGAAGCCTTTTTTATTAATCACATCTATTGTTGTTACTTTGTTATTTTCAAACAGCGTAAGCGCAAAGCAAATCGCCTTTACATTTGATGACGCACCGAGGCAAGCAACTGGCTATTTTGATGGGCCAACGCGCGCGAAAACACTGATTAAAGAACTAAACGATCACGGCATAAAACAAGCGGCATTTTTTGCAACCACACGCCATTTAAATAAAGAGGGTAAAGCGCGATTAAGAGCATACGCCAATGCCGGGCATATTATTGCCAATCACACCCATACCCATCCTGATATCAACAAAACCAGCTTAGTAGATTATTTGCAGGAAATTACAACCGCCCATAACCAGATTAAAGACTACCCAAACTTTAAAGCTTGGTTTCGCTTCCCCTATTTGCGAGAAGGTGACACCCAACAAAAGCGTGACGGAGTACGTGCTTATTTAGCTAAAAATGATTACAGCAATGCATATATCACACTTAATAACTACGACTGGTACATTGAAAACTTATTTCAAGATGCGCTAAAAAATGGCAAAGAAGTCGACTTTGATAAACTAAAAGAGTTTTACATTGATGTAATTGTACAAGGCGCACAATACTACGATGAATTGGCAATAAAATACCTTGGTCACTCGCCAAAACACGTTATTTTGCTGCATGAAATGGATATTACCGCCCTGTTTGTTGGTGATTTAGCAGATGCTTTTCGCGAAAAAGGATGGCAAGTTATCTCGCCAGAAAAAGCCTACCAAGACCCAATTGCCAGCTACCAAACCGAGCGCACTATGAAATACAACCCCGGTCGCATTGGCGAAATTGCAAAAGACAAAGGGCAAACTAAACAGCTTTGGCACAACACCTTAGATGAAACGTATTTAAAAGCGCGCTTTGACAAGGAAGTGGTGAAAAGTAAATAAAGGTCAAAACGTATTTATAATGGGTGGCTTTGTTGGCTATAGCGCGGTTATCTTAATTGTGGGGTTGTTGGTGATTGTAGCTAACCCTTTTTGTTTGTTACTCTGATATAGAATACATCAATTAAAAATATGCATTTAAGGGAATAAATGTCACCACTAAAGTTAATCATAATCGTATTATGTCTGACAGCTTGTCAGCTAGTTGCTTTTGAAGTACGCGAGTCTGTACCCGGATCTGCATTTCAAAAAGAAGCCATTGAACAAGAACGAAATGTACTCGCTCCTTTCACAAATTCTAAACAGCAAAATAAGCTTATTGATGCATACGTAAAAAGCTATAGTGCAGAACTTAGGCATAAAGCATTGCCAATTCTAAAAGAGCTAGCAGCAAACAATAATATATCCGCGATTCGTTTGTTAGCGTTATTAGAAAGTAACGGTGATTTAGGCTATGTATCATATGCCATTTTCGATAACCATAAAGCGCTGTTGCAAAGATATTTCCCCGAAACGACAAAGACAATTCTGCAGCCTAATCAAGTGTGGAGCCCTGTAGTAAAGTCAAAATTAGAAATGCTCGATAACATCTATCAAACGTACTTACCTGTGTGTGAGCAACCACTTGAAAACATGCCCGTTACACTAATTGGTGAGGAAAAAGCAACACTTTACATGGGATATCTTGAACGGTGTTTGCATCGTTATACTTTTTCTAATCCAAGCTTAAGACTTATCGGTTTGTCGGAAATATATGGCATCCATTGTGAGTTTGAGAGTGTAAAAACACCTTGTTTAAAAAGTGGCTATATGTCCCTCGCTACAGGAAAGATGAATAAAAACAATCTGGCTTCAATTGCTTATG
Source organism: Pseudoalteromonas sp. NS-SX12 (assembly GCF_057367955.1). Classification (NCBI taxonomy): domain Bacteria; kingdom Pseudomonadati; phylum Pseudomonadota; class Gammaproteobacteria; order Alteromonadales; family Pseudoalteromonadaceae; genus Pseudoalteromonas; species Pseudoalteromonas sp. NS-SX12. Next base: position 1,332,506 of record NZ_CM170635.1, read on the forward strand.
CACTGTTTAATGAATACGTGGCACGATATCAGCTTATGCGTCCCAAAAAAGATAAGCCTAAAAAATCCTTAACTCAAGAAGCAGCCCACGATATAGCATATGTGCTGAAATTTTATCAAAATAATGATGTTGAGAGTACTTTAGCTGAACTCGACAAATTGGTTAAGCAACCCAAATTAGCCGAGCAGGATCGCGCTTACTACAAGTTTATTCTTGTGCAGTTACTTTATGTTGAGAATAAACAGTCGGCTCGCGTTGATGAGCTATTTAATTCTTTGATTGCTTCAAGCTACCTTCCTTTTGATGAGTACTGGACCATCTTCGATAGTTATACACAAATACTGTTCAATGAAAAAAGATATGAGACTGTGATTAGGCTATTGGCCAATGAGTTCTTAAAACACGATAAAAACAACAATGCGTTATCTCAAACACACTTAAAGAGTATTTTGGCAAGTTTACCTAAGTAATTGTCCGTAAAACAACTAAGTAAGGTCTATTCATTTTGATTTAGAGAAAAATAACGAATATACCTACTTTATTTTGTGAAATGTGTTTTCGCTTTTATAAGTTCAGTGTATTACTTTTGATTTGACACAACTACCGCTGTTTTAAGACGTTGGCTGCCAAAGGCGGCCATTGATTGAAATGCCTCGATGGCAACGGGTAAATGTTGGCAATCAATATCGCTTTGAATAGGTTCGTTTACATCAGGGTCGTGCACATAAACGCATTCATCGTCGATGCCTGTAACCAATACCCAATGGGGCGCTTTCATACCGTCAAATCGGTAGGTGCTAATGAGTACAATCACCGCATGCCCTTGCTGTAATTGCGCTTGCAACCACTCAAAATTGAGCTCTTGATAACTTATATTAATGCCTAATTGTTGGCAGTCGCTTAGCATTTCATAGTGAACCCGTTCAATCACCTGTTTTTTTGTGAAATCGCGAACGCTGTCAATAAATAGCGGTGCATTGGTATTTACCATAACTTGGCTGATAAACCCGCGTTTATGCGCCGCAAGCGCTAAACCAAATGGGTGGCAGCCGCCATGCCCTGAGGTCATAAAAATGGTGGTGGCTTCACGCCAAATTGCCAGTTCTTGCTCGACCCAATTTTTGTTATTTGGCGCCAGCGCTGACATTGCCATAATTAGGCTTGCTGGGCCGCAAGTAAACTCTGTGGTCTGTCTAAACCAAGGCGCAGCTAAGTGCGCCCCTTGCTCGGTATTGGCGCGAATGCGTTTTTGCATTCTGAGTGCATCACTGCTGTCAGCATAATAGGCTGCAAACCGGCCAAACACACGGTAGCCAAGCTTTTCATACAAATTAATAGCCGCTTGGTTCTCTGCTGCGACTTCAAGGCGAATGTAAAAGCGCTTGTGTGCCTTAGCAAGGCTTTCAATCGCCGTTAATAATTGCTCAGCAATGCCTTTCCCGCGCATTTCAGGTAATACCGCTAACGAATAAATGCGCCCGAGGCGGGTGCCTTTGTGTAGCCAAATTAATACGTAGCCAACGACTAAGTTGTCGTTTTCTGCAACTAATAATTTACTGTGCTCCGACACTAAATAGCGTTTAAAGCTGCGCCGACTGATTTTATCACTATCGAAACAGCGGTTTTCAATGGCAAGTAATGCAGTAAGGTCGTTACTTACTGCATCACGAATACGGCATGCCATGGTTATTTGCCTCGGCTTTCTAAACGGCGTAAAAACTCCGACATAATTTGCATATACAGCTCTTCGCCGAGGTATTTATCTTCAACACCATGGTCGATGCTTGGATTGTCGTTTACTTCAAGTACAAAGGCTTTGCCATCGACTTCTTTAATATCAATGCCATAAAAACCATCGCCAATTACCGCAGCTGCTTTTAATGCGCTACTTAGCACTGCTTTAGGCACTTCAAATGTCGGTAAACTATCAAACGCGCCTGAAAAGTTGCGTTTTGATTTATGGTTATAAATTTGCCAGTGATTGCGCGCCATATAATAGCGGCAAGCATACAGTGCTCGGCCATTAATGACGCCAATGCGCCAATCGTAATCGGTAAACATAAACTCTTGCGCCAGCACCAGCGCTGATTCTGCAAATAATTCGGCTAAACGTGTTTTTAGTTCGTCATGGGTTTTAACCTTAAATACCCCTTTAGAAAACGAACCTTCAGGCATTTTAAGCACTAATGGGTAGCCAAAAGTGCTCTCGAGCATAGCGATAGTATTGGGGCTTTGATCTGCCAAAATATGTGTTTTTAAGCTTGGCACTTTTTGGTAGTTAAACGCATCGTGTAAAAACACTTTATTGCAGCAACGTAAAATAGACGTTGGGTCGTCCATAACCACTAGGCCAAGTTTTTCGGCGTGTTGCGCTAAGCGATAAGTATGGTGATCAATACCTGTGGTTTCACGGATAAATAAGCCATCGTAATGTGCTAAATTCACGCCGCTGCTAGCTTCCACTGTATGTACTGCAATGCCGAGCTTTTCGCCTGCTTTAATAAAACGACTTAACGCACCTTTGTTACTCGGCGCTGATGCTTCTTGTTGATTAACCAACATAGCAACATCCCAACGCATTTTTTTAATGCCTTGGCGTTTTTTCCACGCAGTGTTTGCAAGCTCGCTTACCACGCTATTAAAAAACTCTTTTTCTGTGTCGCTTAAAACGGAAAAGCTCAGCATTTCAATGGTGAGTGTGAGCTGCTCTGCACCACATTTAATGGCAACACGTAGAACCGGCACCGGGTATTCTTGATAAACCAACGCTGCCAGTTTTTGCATTTTTTCATCTTGCATACGACCAAAACAAATTAACAGCGAACAGGTTTCGCCGTCGTGACAAACGGTTTTATCTAGGTACTTTCTCGATACTAAAATTTGGGTTGGCGCGCGCAAGTTATTAAGCGTTTTTACACTCGGTAAAACGTCGTGGCCACGGGCTTCTGCTAATAATGAGCAGTAGTAGCCTTGGCTTAAATAGCGGCTGCTTTCGCAAAGGTTTATAACACGCGTTTTAGGCTCATCACGCTTCGGATAGTCTTTTAGGTAAGTTGCAAAATCAATTGCTTTAATATCGTTATGTGATGTGGTTTGAGTGTCATCAACCACAATTAAGGTTTTCACCATGGATCATTCCAAGTAGTGTGGATGATGCTTTGGCACATCAAAACTGACGGTTGCAGCACACCACTTATTTTAAAAAATAGGGTGCGAATAGAATTATTTATGCGCACTGAAGTCTTGCAAAAATTTTCGTGAGTGTGTCATGGCAAACGGGGCTCAGCAAGCAATATAGGTGGGATTTATCACGATTTATTTTTGTTGTAATGACAAACATTTTTATTGGAATATCAAAAGTGTAAAGGTCAACATACGCTAGCTGTTTCTTGATGAAAAACAGCTCTTACATTCTCTTAATTCTTGCTGCCAAATTAAACCCAATTGCTAATAGTTAAGCGATGGCGTTTTGCTTTCTAAATTCACTCGGTGTTACCCCAGTTTGTTGTTTGAATGCTTTGTAAAAAGAAGAACGCGCGTTAAACCCCGCTGCTAAGGCAATATCGAGCACCGAACTTTGGTTTGCAATAATGTGTGGTTTTGCAGCCTCAATGCGCCATTGGTTTACATAATCAAAAAAATTAAGGCCTAACGTTTCATTCAATGTTTGTGAAATGTAATTGGGCGAAATAGCAGTATGCTTAGCCAGCTTTTGTAAAGATAAGCTTGAGTCTAAGTAAAGCTGCTCATTTTCCATTACCGCATTTATTTTTTCGGCAATACGTGCTGATTGCGCTTGGCTAAGTGCAGAGCGTTGGTATTTTTGCTGGCAGTTATCGCCTTGATGTGGTTTTTGGTTTTGTTGGTCTTTGATTTCTGCTGTGGCATCGCCTAACACAAACGCGTTTTCACCTATCAGTGCGGGTTTTTGTTGTAAGCCAAAGTGCGCCAAACTCCAAAGTAAAAGGAGCGATAGCAGCGCCTCAACTCTGGCATTAAACAGCACATTATTAAATAAGCTTGATGCAAATAATGTGGTGAGAGAAAAAAGCCAAACGCACAGTGCGCTAAAGAGCAGCCAATTTACCCATTTTAACTCTTTGTTTTCATTGTTAGAAAAAACATTTTTTAGCTCTTTTCGATAATCGCTCAAACGGCGAACAATACAATACAAGGTATAAACGCAGTGCAATAGCCAAAGCACCATCATAATCAACATGGTGGTAAACAATGTGCCAACAAGCGGGTGATTTGCAGTTACATCGTCAATAAAAATAGCGCGGTGAACATCGCTTGGCAGCATTAATATCATCACTGAAACCACCAGTGCGGGAATAACTAACACACCGTGCACAGCATGTTTTTTAGTGAATTTCCATGGGGTATTGCAGGTGATCCCCTCAATATAAAACCAAAGTGACGGGCAAAGTACAAAAAGGGTGGGGAATACCAATGCGGTATAAATCAAATACGCACTTTCAAACAGGGTTGCCACAATAGAATTCATAGCAAGTAATCCGCATGCTAATAAAAATACTGCTAAAGGCATAAAAGTGGCGTTAGCGTGACAGCGAGAAACTAATAGTGGCACACTTAAACTAATTTGCCCCACCATTATGATGGTGAGCACTAGTACTATTGGGTCGGTCACTGTTTACTTCCTTTTATTGAAAAATATCCATTTTTACAGCAAAAAAGTGTCCGCGCTTTTAGTCTCGGACGACTTAACCCTTTATAAATTATATTGTTTATTTCAGTCAAGCGAGGGGCAACGCAATAAGAACAACACGCGTCCATAAAAATGGGCGCAATAAATTAATAATGGAGTAAGCATGAGTAAAACTAACCAGATGCCAAGTGGTTTGGTAAACGACACCATAAATGTAAAGCTTAAATTAGCAGCACTTTGGGCTGCTGTGATGTTTTGTTATGTTTATGGTGATTACATCGAGGTGTATGTGCCTGGGGTTATGTCTAACGCGATGGCGGTAAGTGCCAATAGTGAAGGGCTACAAGCAAAATTTTTTGCAGTAGCGTTTTTAATGTCTATTCCAAGTGTGATGGTATTTTTATCGTTAGTCTTAAAACCCACTGTTAACCGCTGGTTAAATATTATTATTCCCGCATTATTTGTGCTTTTATTAATAGGGCTAAACCTAGAAACTACGTGGATTTTTTACCTTTATTTAACAGCGTTAGAAATTATATTGTCGCTTGCGACCATTTGGTTTGCATGGCGATGGCCTAAAAATGACGCGTCTTGATCTGCTTTAAATTGATAGCTGTGGCGCCAATTAACTTGTTTTTCATAATCGTTTTGGCGCTATTTTCTACACAAACAAGCATCCGTTTTATAGATAACCCATCCTAATGGCGAGAAATAATCACGAAATTTATTTAACTTTTGCGATATTTTTATGAAATAAATGCTAATATTGCTTTTTGTGTATTAATCGTTTGGTAACGCAGCTGTTAACTGTTTGATTTACCAAGATTACATATTAATTCGATATTGCAAAATAATGATGTGGTTAAAATACAACCCCTTATTGTTGCGCAAAATTGAAGCGAAACGATTATAAATTACCGATTAACTGTCGTGCTAATCCATTATTAGCAATTACTCGGTATGAGCAAAAAGGCGCTACTTAATGACAACATCCAATTCTTTCTTGCGTTTTAGCAAGTTAAATTCAATCACCCTTTCTTTGATTGCAGCTTCAAGCTTTGCCACTGTGGCGAATGAAGCAAACGAAACGCAAACAGCTAAAAAAGATATCGAAGCGATTACGGTAACAGCTACCAAGCGCTCGCAGGTTATTTATGAAGTGCCTATTGCGATGAGTGCGTTTAGTGGCGATAAACTAGCTGAACAAGGTATCTCTGAAATTACTGATGTAGGTAAATTTGTTCCTAACCTAAACATCACTGGTTTTTCAGCAGGTCATAACTCATCGGCTAACCCGTTTATTCGTGGTATTGGTTTACAAGACCACCTGATCACAACGGATCCTGGCGTAAGTGTTTATGTAGATGGTGTTTATTTAGGTCGCCAAGTAGGTCAAAACTGGAACCTAGCAAACATTGAACGTATTGAGGTATTACGCGGCCCGCAGGGTACGCTTTATGGTCGTAACTCAATTGGCGGTGCGATTAACATCATCACCAAACAAGCAAACAGCGAGTCGGTTACTAAACTTTCGGCTGAAGTGGGTACGCGCGAACGTGTTAAAGGTGATGTATTTATTAACCGTGGTCTTACTGACAACTTAGCTTTTAACTTTAACGCAGGCTACAACCAACGCGGTGGCTTAGGTGAGTTTATTAATTTGCCAGAAGCAAAATACGATGTAGGTGAAAACCGCGAGTTCCACGGACGTGTATCGGTTAAGTACGATGCAACCGATGATTTAAGCTTTGTGGTAACAGCTGATGCAAATGATGCAGAAGGCGGCCTTCGCCCGTACACGACATTAATTGATGAAATGCCAAATGGCGCATATTACACAGGCATGCGTTTTGGCAGCCCAACACCAACGGGTCCATTACGTAACTCTGATGTAGCAGCAGACCCATACGACAACGCAACAGGCTCGATTGAAGTAACGGAAGTAACCAATAAAGCAAACGGCGTGTCGCTTACCACTAATTACGACATTTCAAACGACCTTGGTGCGAAATTTATTTTAAGCAAACGCTCGTCTGAATATAAAGCGGGCCTTGATGATGACAGTACAATTTATGCACTTGATCATTACCCAGAGCGCGGTGAAGCTGACCAAACATCTGTTGAGCTACAGCTAAATGGTTATTTAGGTCAGTTTGATTTTGTATCGGGCCTATATTGGTTTGAAGAAGAAGGAAGCAACCGTCAAGGTGCTGATTCACGCTTCAATGGCGGTGCAAACTTACTTGAGCTAGACCAAACAACAACAAGTAAAGCGGTATTTGTGAATGTTGGCTACGACATGACAGACGATTTACGTGTATCGGGCGGTTTGCGCTATACCCAAGATGAAAAAGAAGCAACGGCAAATGTAGGTATTGGTCCAACGTATGCGGAAGATGATTGGAGCCAAGTAAGCTACGATTTATCGGCTAATTACACCCTTGAAAATGGCTTAAACGTGTACGGTAGCATTCAAAGTGGTTACCAAGGTGGTCAGTTCCCAGCGCGTCCTTACTGTTTATTCGGTGATGCAAGCTGTTTTGTTGCGACTGACAATATTACTGCGGTTAACTACGAAGTGGGTTTAAAAGGTCAAGTTACAAGCAACTTTAGCATGAGTGTTGCGTTATTTAACACTAACTACGATGACTTACCTTACCAAGTTAGCACGACTTCGGAAGGTGGTTTTGATACGCGAAACTTAGTGGTTTCACAAACGTCACGCGGTATCGAGTGGGAAGGTACCGCTTATATCACTGATAACTTTAGCATACACACTAGCTTAGGTTATATGGATGTTGATGTAGATGAACAAGACGGTGTGAAACCTGTTGCACCACTTACACCTGATTTAACGGCGTCAATTAGCCCAAGCTATGAGTTTGCGCTGTCTGATGGGTCAATAATCAATACACGTATTGATTACTCTTACCGCAGCGACATGTATGGTGAGCCGAGCTCAGATCCAAATCGTTTAACTGAAGTTGAAGCGCGTAGCCTAGTTAACTTTACCGTGGGCTACTCTCCGGCAAATGCAAACTGGCGCGTTGACCTATATGGTCGTAACATCTTTGACGAACGTTACGATGATGCGCGTTTAAATACTGGCGATTACGTATTAGTAATTAAGAGTAATGACGCAAGCGAATTTGGTGTACGTTACTCAATGACATTCTAATTATTACGTGATTAACCTTTTGGTTAGAAATATTGGTTGTGCTTACGCTGTAACGTTAACTCGGTAACAGCGCATTGCGAAAAGTATTTCTAACTCAAACCTAAGGTTACGTAAAAAGCAAAGATAAAAGGCGCTTAGGCGCCTTTTTTGTGTTGTTACATCAATAAATTCAGTTAACCACATCATTTAGTTACGCTGTTTAGAGCAGCCGCTTTCGCTTTTATAACAAGCAAAAACAACAGGCATGGATCAGTCAAAATTAACAAGACCTACAGTTACCTACTTTTTGTGATTTGAATAAAACGTGAGTGAATATAAGGGTTTTAGACTAAAGCTCATGTTTACTTGCTTGAATATATAAATACGCATATGAAATGATTATTTAGTTAATTTACATTTTGTTTACATTCGGGTTTTAATTGATTTGCAAAAAATGGGCGCTGCATATCGCAATATAAATGTGGTTTTCGACTTGATCAGCAATGTAAGGCAAAATCGGGGTTTTTAGTTAACCTTACTGCATCGTAAATTTATAAAGCAAAAGGTATTGTTTTTTAAGTTTTTTCACTCATTCTTTTTTATTATTTTGTTTCCTCGGTTACAAACTTTTACAAAGCATAAACTATTTAGAAATAATTACCATTTAGATTTTTGTATCTAATATTTGTGATTAGTAATCTTATTTAAGTATAAATAATTCATCATGCAACACCCTTTTATCGGTACAAATGTTAATAAAATGAAAATGAAGCTTTGATGTGTTTGTTTTTTGAGCTAGGTTTTTTAGCAGTACTTAACCCCAAAGCAACAAGGAAACGTCATGTTTAAATATTCAAAAACAATGTTACTCATAGCAACGGTGTGTTCTGCTAATTTTGCCCATGCAAATAGCGATAAGTTGATTCAAGTAAATGCCAGTAAACAAGTACCAAACAAGTATGTTGTAGTATTTAACTCAGTACCAAAAAGTCTAGCGAGTGGCGGTATCGCTGAACAAGCTAAAGAAAATGTCGACAAAATTCGTGGTAAATATGGCGTTAATGCCAATAAATTGTTTGGTAATACCCTAAACGGCGCACAGTATACGCTGTCGAAAGGTCAGCTAAAACAGTTATTAAAAGAAGATCTTGTTCAATTTATCGAGCCTGAGCAAATTATCTCGGTTGACCCAATCGTATCTAGCAATGCAAACCAATCAAATGCGATTTGGGGTTTAGATCGCATTGATCAGCGTGATTTACCATTGGATAGCAATTATTCATACAACTTTGATGGCTCAGGTGTGACTGCTTACGTAATTGATACTGGTGTTCGTAATACGCATAACGAATTTGGTAACCGTGCAAGCAGTGGTTGGGACTTTGTAGATAATGACTCGGATGCATCTGACTGTAATGGTCATGGTACGCACGTAGCTGGCACCATTGGTGGTCAAAACTATGGTGTTGCAAAGAACGTTAACATTGTGGGTGTTCGCGTATTAGGCTGTAACGGCTCAGGTAGTACGTCGGGCGTTATTGATGGTATTAACTGGGTGAAAAACAACGCTAGCGGCCCGTCGGTTGCGAATATGAGTTTAGGTGGCGGGGCATCATCGGCAATTGACCAAGCGGTTGAGGCGGCGGTGGCTTCGGGCGTAAGCTTTGTGGTTGCAGCGGGTAATGATAACAGCAATGCCTGTAACTATTCTCCTGCACGTGCAACAACGGCGATTACTGTTGGCTCGACTACGTCAAGTGATAGTCGTTCAAGTTTCTCAAACTATGGCACATGCTTAGATATTTATGCGCCGGGTTCGAGTATCAAATCAGCGTGGTATAACTCAGACTCATCTGAGAATACTATCAGTGGTACATCAATGGCATCGCCACATGTTGCGGGTGTGGTGGCACTTTACCTTGATGAAGACAATAGCTTAACGCCAGCGCAAATCGACAGTAAACTTTCAGCTGGTGCTAGCAAAAACAAAGTATCGGATGCTAAATCGGGTTCACCTAACGAGTTGTTATATGCGCTTGAAGGCACAGTTGACCCAGAGCCGCCGGTTGTAACAGAATTGATTAAAGATCAAGCCGTATCGGCTGCAGGTGCTGCGGGCAGTGAAACCAGCTACTTTGTTGACGTGCCAGCGGGACAATCGAGTTTATCTATTTCACTTTCGGGTGGTCAGGGCGATGCAGATCTCTATGTGAAACAAGGCTCAGCTGCCACCACAGGTAACTATGATTGTCGCCCATATAAAAACGGCAATAACGAAAGTTGTGAGTTTAACACCCCAGCGGCTGGCAAATATTACGTGATGCTTCAAGGTTACTCTGCATATTCAGGCGCAAGTTTAGTCGCTACGTATAGTGCTGATGGTGGTTGTACGGATTGCCTAGATAACGGCGTACCGATGGCAAACTTATCGGGCGATGCCAACAGTCAAGTATTCTTCAAAATTGAAGTACCAGCAAACCAAACACTTACGGTAACCACAGCGGATGGTAGCGGCGACGTAGATCTGTACGTGAAAAAAGGTGCTCAACCAACGACAACTGATTATGAATGTCGTCCTTATCGCTGGGGCAATAATGAGTCATGTAGTTTAAGCAGTGGTGCAACGGGTGGAACCTACCACATCTTACTTAACGCTTACTCTGCATACGCAGGCGTTACGCTAACAGCAAGTTATTAAACATTAAGTTCTCTGAAGTTAAGCCAGCGTATTCGCTGGCTTTTTTATGAGCTGACGTTTCAGATGAAGACACTGTAATTGGTTTGTGTTTATCGGAGTATATGAAATAAATAGTTGTTTATATTGTAATTAGCCTCATACCTTGCCAGTATAATTCTCTTCAAATTAACACGTTACTGTATGGATGCAGATGCCACCGCTTATTAAAAACGCAAAAGCGCCAACACTTGGCTGGGTGATTATCATTATGTTGCTCTTTCTCATTCCCACTATTTTTTATATTGAAAGCGGCGCTATTCCTGCGGGGCGAAGCGGTGAGGCAATTTTACGAGAAGAGTCTCCGGTATCATTTTGGTTCCATATAATTGGTGCGAATACGATTTGGCTATTTATGCTTTATCTTTATATAAAAGCACGTAAAAAATCGTAGATTTAAATCATCTCAACTTGCCAATAAAGGCGATTAGGGTTACTGTTTTGTACCTGTTTTGGTTTTTATGGTTCAGGCGTGTTAGCTTGATAAAAATGTGACCACTTCTTTAAAACTGATAGCGTGTATATTGATTGCCATGTGCTTGTTGGCTATGCCATGCCAAGCAAAAACTCTGAGCATTGCTATCGGCGAATATCCGCCTTATTCAACCCGTGCCAAAGGCGAGTTTAATTTCGTACCTGCGCTTATTCGCGCCGCATTTCAAACACAAGGTTATCGCGTAAAATTTAGTTATTTCCCGTGGGGACGCAGTTTTGTAGAAGTGCAAAAAGGTCATTTCGATGTTGCTGCCTATTGGTTTTGCACCGAGGAAAAACAACAAGAATTTTATTGCAGTGAAGCACTTTACACCGAAACTACCTACCTTTTTTACAATACCAAAAATCCGCTGGTGGATTGGCAAAACATTGATGATTTGACAGGCAAGTTAATTGGCGTTACAACTGGCTATAGCTATACCAAAGAATTATTAGCCGCGGGAAATGAATCAAAGCTCACACTCGATTGGGCGAATACCGATAAACAAAATTTAGCGCGATTAATAAAAGGTCGGATTGATGCTTTTCCAATGTCGCTTATTCCCGCTAACTACATGTTGAAAAAAGAGTTTTCTAAACGTCAACGTAAGCGACTGGCCTATCGCAAAAAACCGCTGCGCAGCGACACCACCCATTTACTGTTTAAAAAAGATCGCGAAGCGTCATCCGAGTATCTAAACGCATTTAATAAAGGCTTGGCTGAAATAAAACGAAATGGGGTTTTTGATAAGTTAGTCAGTCAATTGCCGTCAAACAGTAAACAATCAACTGACAAACAGGGTAAGAATTAAACGCTATTTATCGCTGTTTGTTATTTAAGCGCGCAGTGCGCTATTAAATAACAAAACATCACAGTCTAGTTCGTTGCAACGAGAGTTGTTGGCTTGGTAGATGGCATATAATCTTGCCACCACGCGTGCGTATTGGCCGCTTGTCCGAGCTGCTGAATTTCACCCACTATTGGCGTGTTTAAACTAACAGCATGCTGTGTTGCTTGGGTTAAGATCCGCTCTAGTGGTTCGTACCATGCGTGAAACGCTAAATCGAATGTGCCATTATGGATTGGCGTCATTATCTTGCCGTTTAAATCAAGGTGCGCTTGCAGACTTTGCTCTGGTGTCATGTGCACATCTGGCCAATCTTTATCGTAGGCACCTGTTTCAATAAAGGTCATATCAAATGGGCCATAGCGCTCGCCAATGTCTTTAAAGCCTGAGAAATAACCAGAGTCACCGCTAAAATATAAGGTTTTAGCGTTAGCCGAAATTACCCAAGAACCCCATAAGCTTTTGTTGCCATCATTCAGTGCTCTGCCTGAAAAATGCTTAGTGGGCGTAAAGGCAATAAAACCGTGTGTCGTTGCTAACTCTTGCCACCAATCAAACTCTTTTACTTTTGTTGGGCTGATCCCCCATTTTGCTAAATCACCCGCAACACCCAGTGGCACTAAAAATTGTTTAGTTTTATCTGCAAGCAGCTTCACACTGTGTTTATCGAGATGATCATAATGATTATGGGAAATTAGTACCTTATCGATAGGAGGAAGCGCTTCTATCGAAATTGGTGTTGGGTGAAAACGCTTTGGCCCCATAAATGTAAAGGGTGATGCGCGCTCTGCAAATACAGGGTCGAGTAGCCAAAATTCACCATATACTTTAAGCAAAATAGATGAGTGACCAAGTTTTACAATATGGATCTCGTTATCGCCAAGTAATTCAAGTTGTTCGCGCGAAACGGTGTTCATCGGTAGTGGCTGTTCTGGTATTGCATTGAGCTTTTTCTCCGTAAAGTAACGGACAAAAATACCGGCAACTTTGCGCAAACTATTAGGCGTCATGGTGTCGGCGTTATAGAACTTACCATTTTTGTATAGGCTTTGATTGGGCGCTTTTTTCGTGCCCTCAGTTGCTAAGTTATTGTTCACAGTGCAGGCTCCAATAAATAAAATAATGAGTAAAAGGCTTAACCACTTAATCGTTTTCATCGAGTTTTTCTAAAAATGTAAACTACACGGTGTAGTTTTTCATTAAATGATAAAAAAGTAAACTGTGTAGTGCAGTTTTTTTTAATTAAGTTTAAAATGAGCGAGACTGTTAATGAGAAAACTATGAAATTATCTGAGCAAAAACGCATTCACATTCTAGATGCTGCAGAGCAGCTGTTTTTTGAAAATGGGGTAGCGAATACCAGTATGGATGAAGTGGCTAAAACGGCTGCGGTATCTAAACGTACTGTGTACAACCATTTTGAAACAAAAGATGCGCTTTTTTACGCCATTATTGAACGCATGATGGGGCAACTTAATAATATTCAAACAGTTATATTTGATGAAAATAAGTCGCTCAAAGCACAGCTTTTAACTATCGCGGAGCATGAAGTTTCGCTGTTTCGTTCCGACAACTTTTTACGTGTTGCTAAAATCGCTTTTTTGCAAATGTTGCAAGCGCCCGAGTTTGCAAAACAACTGAGCGCCAATTCAATTGGCTGTATGACGTATTTAGAACAGTTTTTAACTGATGCAGTGTCAGCACATAAAATGCAGATTGATGACAACGAACTCGCGGCGAAGCAGTTTGTTTATCAGCTGAAATCTCATATCTTTTACCCACGCTTATACGGTTTCGATGTGCCCAGTGAACAACAAGAAGCCTATTTAATTGAACAAACCGTCGAACTGTTTTTAGCGCGCTATGGCTGTGGGCAATAATAAAAGTAGCTACTGCACAATTACAAAATTTATCTATACTTTCTTGATATTGGTTTAATAAACAAACTGGGTTTTATGCGTTTTATTGTTTATATAATCTGCCTTATCTCTTTGTTAGGTGCATTACCTACAAAAGCCGAACAAATCACTGTTGCAGCGGCGCATTGGCGCGAATTCTCAGAGCCAGGAGGTGAGGGTGTTTACCTTGAATTGGTTAAGCAAACTTTAGCAGGTAAGCAGTTAAAATTTGATGTTGGTAGCTATGCACGCGCCAAGCGTCTGTTTAAAAATCACAAAGCGGATGTGTTAGTAGGTGTCTACAAAAATGATAAAACGTTGCTGGGGGACGTAACTTATCCTAAATATTATTTGGATATGGAATTTCCGATAGTTGCTATCTACAACCCGCGCACGACAAAACTTCGCCACAGTGAAGACTTTAAAGATTTAACTGTTGGGTGGTTTGAAGAATATGCGTATAACCGTTACGTGCCAGAGCATGCGCAGAGCTATCGTTTTACTGATATTCATAAAGCGCTTATGTTACTGGAATCAGGTAAAGTGGATGTAGTTGTAGACCATATTTATAACCTTAGCGAACGGCAAAAACTGATGTTTGAAACCCTTGAGTTGCAAGGAAAAACACCAATTTGGTTGGTTTTTCATGACAATGAACGGGGGCGCTTACTTAAAAATCAGTTTGAACTGGCGTTTGAACAACTTTATCACTCAAAGGCGTTAGCTGAGTTGTTTGGTGAGCATTATGAGCATGCTAATTTCCCGAGTCTATTTCTCAACAAATAACACGAAAAGTAATCCAACTTAATGGTAACACCATATAACGAATGTGAGATCGGATTAATCAGTTAACTTACCATTTTAAACCCGAACTCAGGTTTTTTACTAAAGGTTAATTAAGAGAAGTAATACGTGTCATTAGGTCGCCCTCGCAAGGAAAAAGCACATCCGCAACAGCAGCAATACTTAAAATCAGTGATCGCCGCGCTGCAAGCTGAGCCCGAGAAACTCAATATCATTAAGCAGAATATTGCGCATTATCAAAGCCAAGCATATTTAAAACGTGGTTTTTTGCGTGCACTGGAGCGAATGGAATGGCTTTTTGAAGCAAACCTAACCATTGATGAGTTTTGCCAACAAATAATGGCAGATGATTACATTGGTAACCGCATAAGACGTTACCCACTAATCTTTAAAGGGGTATTAGATAAGGCGTAAATACGAATGGTAGTTGGGTATCAAGGTTATCCCCAGAAATGGTGTGTAAGTCTGTTTAAAAGTGCTACTTTTTAAATGCAATCAAGGTACTAAGGAACGTCATACTTTTGTCACAAAGCATAACGTCGCCTCATTATAAATTATGGTTGTTCTAAATTTGGCCGTTTACATATTGCCAAGTTTCACCATCATGGCGGTATACATTTTTAAGTTAAGCGCCATTTGCTCTGGTGTTAAATACTCGTGCTCAGAATGACCTGTGTATTTTTTGCCTGGCATAGACGGGCCAAACGACACGGCGTTATCAAATAGCTTAGCATTAGTGCCTCCACCAATCGAAACAAAGCTTGCATCTTCATCGCCAGTAAAATGCTTAAAGATATCTAAAAGCGCTTCAGCGTGCGGTGCATCATCAAGCAGCATTGGCGTGCCAATATGAATTTCCACATTGTTTAAAGTCACATTGTTGTTAGCTTGCCAATTGTTAAGCGCGGTATCAATTTGTGATTTTAATAGTGCCTCTGTTTTGCCAACTGGGCGACGTAAATTAACCGATAATTTAAGACCCTCTTCGCTGCGTTTTAGCAGTGTTGGCGCGACAGTCATTGGCCCCATAAAATCGTGACGGTAGGCAATATCACCAAATTTCGCGCCGTATAAATCAAGGCCGATAAGTTGATTAATAAATTCAATGGCCTGACCATCGCAGTTATTCTCTAGATCAATACCTTTGAACACTTCTGCCAAGTGAGCGATGGCATTGTGTCCTGCTTCTGGCTCAGATGAGTGCGCTGATTCCCCTTTAACACTAACAAGCACGCTATCGCCTTTTGTCGTAAGTGTTACTTGCACATCTTTCAGTGCATTTATGTTTTGCTTAAGTATGTTAAACGCTTGCGCATCCGCATTATGCAGGACCACACTGGCATCTTCAGGTATTTGGCTAACAAATGCACCGCCTTTTAATTCGCTAACATAAACACCGGTTTGTGGTGATGAACCTGTAAATGTCGGGGCAATTAAGCTCCAGCCTTTTTCAGCAACAACCACAGGGTAAGATGCATCAATAGTTATTGCATACTTTGGCTGCTGGTAGGTTTTCATAAAGCGCTTTAGTGGTTCCCAGTCTGATTCTTCAGCAAGGTACACCATCAGTTCAATACGATTGTTTAGCGTAACATTATTATCTTTTAGCGCTTTCATAGCATAAAGAGCTGTTGAAATTGCGCCTTTGTCGTCTTCGGTACCACGGCCAATTAATTTACCTGGCTCTGAGGTGCTATCAAGTACAAATGGGCTTTGCTGCCATTTTGTTGGGTCTGCCGGTTGCACATCGCCATGGGTTACTATGGTTACTTTCTCTTGTTGTTCACCCATGCCAATTAATACGGTGTGCCCAAAATCTTGATAATCAAAACCAAGCTCCGCCGCTTTAATTTTTAATAGCGATTTAAAGCCAATAAAGTCCGGATTTTGCGGTGTATCGATGTCTTTGTTATTAACGGTTGGAAACGACACCATATTGGCTAACGTATGTATTTGCGCATTTTGGTATTCTGCTACGGCGTATTGTGCCAACTCATCGGTTGATGGGCTAACAGATGCAAACGCATGGCTTGCCAGTAACGCGGCGCATGGAAGAAGAGCGAATTTCAAGGGAGCACTCCGAGGTAATTAAAGGTGAAATAAGTCCCAAGTGTAACACCACTGAACACTAAAAAAAGGGTTTTACGGTCAGCTCGATTTATGTTTTTGATGATTTATAAAACTGGTAAATAAGCGCTGAAATAATTCGTCGATATCGGGTCGCTCTTGGGTGTGTTCAAACAAGCTGGTATGCACATCGGCTATTGCACGATCACCTTGCTGATGATGTTCGTAACATAAATTTACAGGTGAAACTAAGGTTGGCATATTTGCATTTACTAAAATGCAGGCCTGCGCCAGTACAATTTTACCACCGCCTTTTTTTAGTAATACACGCTGGGCTGTGCCGACGATTTTCTTATTTTTAATATTAAGATTGTAATCACCATCGCAATAGCTGCCAGGGGTGGCATGAGTTTCAACCTTAATATTAAACTGCTCAAAAAAAGAAGATAAAATAGCGCAAAAGTCTTTGTAGGCGTTTGGAATAGAGTAGGGAATATGTTCTTCTAACACATACATATAAGATACATTAATTACCCCTTCACATTGTGGCACAGGGGCGCCGCCAGTTTTGCGGGCGTGTAGTTGCCAACCGGTTTTCTTTAGCTTTGATTCGAGCGCTTCAGTTTGTTGCCATTTATTACCCGACGGTAAAACCAAAGTTGGCTTATCGCTTTGCCAAAGTAACAGTGCTTGGTCTAAATTGCCGTTTTGCAGTTGGCTAATTAATTCATTTTCTTTTTCAAAAACTGCTTCAACTGAGATTTGCTTGAAACGAAGTACTTTGGCTTTTACTTTTGACATTGCTAATTAAAGATTAACTTTTTGCTTAGCATACCGCAGTTTGTAATTTTTGGCAGTGCCTCGTTATATCAACAAACAAAAAGTTTTAATAAGAATAATGTCTTAGCTTGATTTAACAATGCTAGCTGACATATATTTGCGTTGTAATTAGGTGACTATTGTTTTTTTATAAACAATGTTTAAACGGGAATCCAGTTAAAATCTGGAACTGCCCCCGCAACGGTAACTGTGAGCGACAACCACCACTGTCTGTTTATGATGGGAAGGTGCTGTCAAAGCGATGATCAGGAGTCCGGAGACCGGCCTAGTTCACTCGAGTACTGCGGTGGGCGGTGAGCAACGAGAACACAATCGCTTTTATATCAATTACAGTAATTTGTGGTCGCGACAATGGATCATCTAATTACCTGAATGATATTGTTATTCCTTGCTGTAACAGGCAAAGGAGTGTGCCTTGTATCTTGTCATTTCCTATCGCATCAATTCTAGTATGCGGAAACATTATAATGACAGATCGTTCAAGTTTATTTACCCCAATCAAAGTGCAGCAATTCTCGTTGCTGATTTACGCGTTGTTAGCGCTATTGATGATAGCCACCCGACCGTATCACTTTGCGTCTGCGCTCCATTTGCCAAGTGCCAGTACAGCAATTTTCTTTATTTTAGGCTTGCTGGCGTCTAAGCACCGTACTTTTGCCGTATTTGTGGTACTAAGTGTGTCGATTGATTTAACCAGCAGCTATTATCGCGGTGATTTTGGCGATTGTATTACGCGTTCATACCCATTTTTATTTGTTGGCTACTATGTGCTGTGGTGGGCGGGTCATAAAAGTTTGCAACTAAAGCTCGATGAAACAAAGTGTGTGGTTGCTGCAAAAACGGTAATGGCACTGGTTAACTTATGGCTTGCAAGCTCAATTGCATTTTTAACCTCAAACGCGAGCTATTATTGGCTATCGGGTAAATTTAGCGATATGTCGTTAAGTACTTACTCAGAGCGTGTAGCACAGTATTACGCGCCATATGTTACTAGCCCGTTTGGCTACGTGGCGATTGCGTTGGCATTGTACCTTGCCTGTTATTACTTAAAACCACACACCAGCATTTTAAAAACAACCCATCATGGCCGTTAATTCTCCGGTATTTTGCCCTGCACTTGTAATTAGTGCGCCAAATTCGGGGGCGGGCAAAACCACAGTAACCGCCGCTATGGCACGCTATTTTACCAATATGGGCAAAACGGTTCAGGTATTTAAAACTGGGCCCGATTTTATTGATCCCATGATTTTAGAAGCGGCATCAAACCGTCCTGTATATCAATTGGATCTGTGGATGGTGGGTGAAAGTGAATGTCAGCGCATGCTTTACCAAGCAGCTATCGTTGCAGATCTTATTTTGATTGAAGGCGTAATGGGGCTGTTTGATGGCACCCCAAATACTGCCGATTTAAGCGACCTATTTGGTATTCCGATTTTGGCGGTGATTGATGGCTCAGCCATGGCACAAAGTTTTGGTGCCTTGGTTCATGGCTTAGTAAATTACCAACCAAGCCTTAATTTTTACGGTGTGATAGCCAATAAGATCGCAGGTAAAGGACATGGCGAAATGGTTTTGCAATCCATAAACGAAAAGGCATTAACGCAAGACTATTTTTTACGAAATTCCCATATTAGTTTGCCTGAGCGCCACCTTGGTATTATGCAAGCAGGTGAGTTACAAAATATCAACGTGTATTTAGAACAAGCCGCACAGCAATTTGCTAACTCACACTTTAATCAACTACCCAAAGATGTGGTGTTTTGGCCCTCAAAAGAGGGAGATGATGCAAAGCAATACGCAGATTTTAAACGTGCTAAACCACTTAAAGGGCAACGTATTTTGGTTGCCAAAGACAATGCGTTTTCGTTTTTGTATCGTGCCAATTTGGCGATGTTGGCAGATTTTGGCGCAGAGCTAAGCTACATTTCGCCATTACAGGATAAAACCTTGCCAGAGGGAGATGCGCTCTATATTCCAGGTGGGTACCCTGAGCTTTATGCGCAGCAATTAAGCCAAAATAATGCGTTTAAACAAGCCGTAAAACAGTTTGCTAAAAGCAATAAACCGGTCTTAGCGGAGTGTGGCGGTATGCTCTACTTATTGGATGAATTAATAAGTGAAAACACACACTTCACTATGTGTGGCGTGTTAAACGGCAAAGCCACAATGAATAAAACCCTCTCTAGCATTGGTCAACAATATGTCGATTTAAGTGCTGTTTATCCAAATATTGCTGCACCTTGTGAAGTGCGAGGGCACAGCTTTCATTATTCTAGCGCCGAAATTAACCTTACCGCTTTAGCGTATTCACAGTTTTACCCGCGTCACACGCAAGCTGAGGCAATTTATGCATGTGACAAAATACTCGCATCTTATATGCATTGGTATTTTCCTAGCAATATGGCGTTTTTTGTTAGGTTTTTTAATGGAGAAATAACACGGGATGAGTGATTTTAAAACAGCAAAATGGCCTGAGCGCATAATTTGTTTAACGGAAGAAACCACAGAAGCGCTTTATTTAATGGGCGAGCAACACCGTATTGTTGGCATCTCTGCTTATACTGTGCGCCCCGAAAGAGCCAAACGTGAAAAACCTAAAGTTTCGGCGTTTGTAAGCGCTCGCATTGATAAAATTATGTCGTTAGAGCCCGATTTAGTATTGGCGTTTTCTGATCTTCAAGCTGATATTGTGCGTGATTTAATAAAACAAGGCGTCAATGTGCACTGTTTTAATCACCGCAGTATTCAAGAGGTGTTGCAAATGATCCGAACGCTGTCGGCATTGATTGGCGAGCCACAAAAAGGCGAAAAACTAGTTAACCAATTGGTGGATAATCTAAACACGATTAAAGCAAGTGCAGCTCAGCTTACAGTAAAACCTAAGGTGTATTTTGAAGAGTGGTTTGATCCACTTATTACTGGCATTACTTGGGTCAGTGAATTGGTAGAAATCGCCGGTGGCATTGATTGTTACAAGGAATTTGCCAGTGAAAGCCTTGCCAAAAATCGCATTATTAAAGACCCATGCGACGTAATCGAAAAAGCGCCGGATATTATTTTTGCAGCTTGGTGTGGTCGCCCTTTTGTGCCTGAGAAAATGTTATCGCGCGACGGCTGGCAAACCATTCCAGCAGTGATAAACAAACATGTTTATGAAATTAATTCGAGCGATATTCTGCAGCCAGGTCCGGCCGCGCTAACGGATGGCATAAATCAAATTCATCGTATTATTAAAAACTGGAGCACACAGCACTCAACTTAATTTTTAGTATCTGGCATGTATTTAGCAACTCAGCTTTGTATTCACGTTTTTTTGGTTTTAAACACGAAAAACGCCTAATAAAAGTGCAACCTTGCACTAAAAGGATGCAAAGATGACAGTGTACGAAGTGAATTTTGATGGGTTGGTCGGCCCAACCCATAACTACAGCGGCTTATCGTTTGGTAACGTCGCATCTAAAAATAACGCAAAGCAAACCGCCAATCCGAAAAAAGCTGCGCTACAAGGCCTTGAAAAAATGCTGGCGATGACAAAGCTTGGCTTAAAGCAGGGTATTTTACCGCCTCAGGTTCGCCCAGATACTTACACGTTACGAAAATTAGGTTTCTCAGGTAGCGATAAAAATGTAATTACAAAAGCAGCCAAAAACGCGCCGCAGTTTTTAAAAGCCTGTTATTCTGCATCATCCATGTGGTCGGCAAATGCGGCAACAGTATCGAACAGTTTGGATTGTGACGATGGCAAAGTGCACTTCACACCCGCCAATTTAAGTAACAAACTACACCGCGCCATAGAAGCCGAGCAAACAAGCCGTACCCTTAAAGCCATTTTTAACAATGCACAGTATTTTACCCATCATTCGCCACTACCACATCATCCATTATTGGGCGATGAAGGAGCGGCAAATCACACTCGTTTAGCCAACTCGCACAACGAAAAAGGGTTATCGCTCTTTGTTTATGGTGAAGATGCATTATCAGATATCAAACCAAAGATTTACCCTGCCAGACAAACCTTAGCTGCCAGCGAGGCCGTTGCTCGCGCACATGGTCTAAGTGAATCAAACTGCTTATTTGTGCAGCAAAACCCTGACGTTATCGATCAAGGTGTATTTCATAATGATGTAATTGCAATTGGTAACGAAAATGTGCTGCTATACCATGAAATGGCATTTTATCACTCCGCACATGCGGTTGAAGCTATAAACACAAAATACCAAGGTGATAAACCACTTCACTTAATTGAAGTCAGCAGCGATTATGTGAGTGTTGAAGATGCAGTTTCAAGCTACATTTTTAACAGTCAGTTAATTACATTACCAAACGGCACAATGGCCATTGTAGCCCCCACTGAATGCCAGAATAACGATAAAGTGGCGACTTATCTTGCGACCCTTCGTGAGGCGAGTAACCCTATTTCTCAGGTCATTTATTTTGACTTGCAACAAAGCATGAAAAATGGCGGTGGTCCAGCGTGTTTACGTCTTCGCGTGCCACTAAATGAGTTAGAATTAAGCGCCGTTGCCCCTGAATGTTTAATGGATGAAGCGAAATACCACACCTTAACAGCCTGGGTTGAAAAGCATTATCGAGATGCGATTTCAGAAGATGATTTAGCCGACCCAAGCTTACTTGTAGAAAGCCAAACAGCCCTTGACGAACTAAGCCAAATTTTAAAGCTTGGTTCAATTTACCCATTTCAAATGGACTGAACGTGAGAAGAAACAAAAAGGCGAGGGTAACCTCGCCTTTTTTTTGCACTAAATAGTTGGTATCGACATTACCCTGTATTTCGCATTCCCGTAGCAATACCTGCCATGGTGACCATAAGCACTTGCTCGCTTTCAGGGTGCTCAGGCTTATTGCGTAAGCGTTTTAATGCCTCAATTTGTAACAAGTGTAGAGGCACTAAGTAAGGCTGACGTAACCTAAATGAGCTTAAGTTCCAAGGATCACTCTCAAGTGTGTGTGCTTGGTTAAGCAAAGTCAGTACTGCTTGTTCGTCTTGCTGTAATTGGCTACGCAGTTGCTCACCTAAGCCTTGTAGCTCAGGTTCAACAAGGGCTGCGTCATACAGTGCTGATAGCTCTGGATCGGACTTTAAATACACCATTTCAGTCAATGAAATACGGGCTTTAAAATACGGCCAGTTTTCCAGCATTTCGTTCATCAGCGCGGCATTTTCTTGATAAAACGCTTTAATCGCCTGGCCTAGGCCCAACCAACTTGGTAAAACTAAACGGTTTTGGCTCCACGCAAATATCCATGGAATTGCGCGCAGTGATTCAATGCCACCATCTGAGCGGCGCTTGCTTGGGCGTGAGCCAAGTGGCAATGATGATAACTCTTGCTCTGGCGTTGCTTGACGGAAATAGCGCACAAAATTTGGTTCTTCGCGGATATAACTGCGGTAAATTTCACAACTAAGCGATGCCATATTGTTCATAAGCTCTCGCCATGATGCGGGTGGCACAGGTTGTGGGTGAATTAAGCTTTCTAAAATCGCACTGGCATACAAGTGTAAACTACGCACAGCAAGGTTTGGCAAACCAAACTTATAGCGAATGGTTTCACCTTGTTCGGTGACACGTAAGCCACCATCGAGTGTGCCCGGCGGTTGCGATGCAATTGCATCGTGTGCAGGACCGCCCCCGCGACCAATGGTACCGCCACGGCCGTGGAACAATTTTAGCTCGACCTCAAATTGTTTAAATACTTGCACGAGTGCTTCTTGCGCTTGGTATTGCGCCCATGTGGCCGCTAACACGCCCGCATCTTTTGCCGAATCACTGTAGCCTATCATCACGTACTGCTGCTTTTTACAGCGCGTTAAATATTGCTCTATATTTAGCAAGTCGCCCATCACTTTTGGCGCGTTATTTAAATCATCCAATGTTTCAAAGAGCGGTGCAATTGGCATATCCCAATTAAAACTTGTAGCTTTCATTAACAGGTTTACCGCCAGGACATCGCTTACTTTGCTCGCCATTGAGATAATATAAATACCTAGCACTTCGCGCGGTTGCTTAGCCACCATTGCAAAAGTATCGAGCACTTCTTGGGTGTTTTCACTCCAAGTGACATTTGGTAATAACGGGCGTGGGTTATTTATTTCGCCGAGTAAGAACTCAACACGGCGTGTTTCATCCCAAGTATTGTAGTCGCCTAAATTGAGCGCGCTAACAATCTCGCCAATGGCTTCATCGTGACGTTCACTGTGCTGGCGAATGTCCAGTTTTACCAGTGAAATACCGAAACATTGCACCTTGCGAATTAAGTCGAGCACTTGTGAATTAGCAACGCGGGTAAGACCGACTGCTAATAAGCTATTGCGGCATGCTTTTAATGGTGTAAGTAAATCTTCTGAAGATGAAATTGCACCTTTAGTTTTGCCATCACGTAGCAGTGTAATTGATTCTTTAAATTCGTTAATTAACTGTGTGATCACCGCGCGGTATGGGCCAATATTATTAATATCCGCTTCAATTAAATCATCGGTTGCTTTGTGCATCGATAATTCTAAATAAAGTGATTCAAAGTCAGTTAAGTAGAGCTCTGCCGCAATTAATCGCGCTTGTAAAATGGCTTGTTTACTGAGTTTAGCGGTAACAAACGGGTTACCGTCTCTGTCGCCTGCCATCCAGCTGGCCATAGTTATTGGCACTATATCTTCAGCCAGCGGTTCGCCAATCAAGTTTTGTGAAAGCTCATCTAATTCGCGTACAAATTGTGGTACCGCATGCCATAAACTATCGGTAATGGCATGTAAGCCCCAGCGTGATTCGTCAAGTGGTGTGGGGCGCTGCTGCCTAATTTCATTGGTGTGCCACGCTTGTTCTATGATTTCTTGCACGCGTTCGCTCAGGGGGGCTTCGCCTTTACTGAGTTCATCGGCCACTTCGTTGTATTTATGTATAAAAGTGCGGCGGTTAACTTCGGTTGGGTGTGCAGTTAGCACCAGCTCGATATGCAGTTTTTTAAGCGCTTGTTTAAACGCGTTTGCATCAATACCGGTTAATTTTTCTGACAGTGAATCAAGCGGATGCGGCAAATCAAGCTCTGCTAAGCCTTGCTCACTGGTTGTGTGTTGTTGCTCTGCCACATTTGCGAGGTTTAAAAACTGGCTAAATGCACGAGCATGAATTAATAAATCTTGCTCGTTACTATTTGCAAAAATTGTTTGTAGGTCTTCAACGGCATGGTTTTCACCTGCCACAATGCGCTTGCCTAAAAGGCGTACCTCTTCAATTTTATCAACCCAACCATCGCCCTTGTCTTCGGCAATTGTTTGGCCAAGTACTTCACCTAACGCACGCACATTATTTGATATGGTTTCTAACATAACTTCCTCATTCCCCAATACAAAGCGTCACCACCTGCGTTGTTGTTCTGAGATGCAGGTTGTATTTTATGCATTTATAAGACAAAAATTAGTCTATGCGCGCAGTTAAGTAAACGCTAATATATATTTTTATAAATATTTATAAATAAAAATCTATATCATTATGCGTCTACCCACAGTTAGGCAGTTACAGCTTTTAAAAGCGCTTGATCAATACAAAAGTATTTCTTTGGTGGCGCAGCAGTTACATGTATCGCAACCCTCGGTGTCGATTCAGTTAAAGCAATTAAGCGAAACGGTGGATATGCCGGTGTATCGCCAGCATGGCAAAACCATTGTGCTTACCGATGCGGGAAAAGCGCTACTAACATGCGCCAATGAGGTATTTACTAGCTTTCATAATTTGTCGGTATCGATTGATGAGCTTAAAAGCGTGACATCGGGCTCGCTTAATTTATGTGTAGTTTCAACTGCTAAGTATTTCTTGCCGCTAATTTTAGGGGCGTTTTGTAAAAAGCACCCAAAAGTTGATATCAATTTAAAAATAGGTAACCGCCAAGAAGTAAAAGAGCGCATAGAAGCCAACGAAGATGATTTTTACTTTTTTAGTCAGTGCCCTGAGCGCCCCGAAATTATTAAAACACCGTTACTCGATAACGAACTGGTGGTAATTGCTCCTGCCAGGCATGAATTGCACTTACAACAAGAAGTCAGCTTAAACCGTTTATCGCATTACCCGTTTATAATGCGTGAAAAAGGCTCGGGTACACGTAATTTAATTGAGCAATTTTGCAAAGAGCAACAATTAACCTTGAATGAAAAAATGACCATCGAAAGTAACGAAGCGATAAAATACGCTGTTGCCTCAGGTTTAGGCTTATCTATTTTAAGCCGTCATGCGCTCGATTATGGCGAAGTACCGGGATTGGTAAAATTAGATGTAAAAGGTTTTCCTATTCGTAGTACGTGGTTTTTAGCGAAACGCCAAGACAGAAAGCAAAGTTTGCTTGCTAGTGCGTTTGAAGCCTTTATGAAAGAGCAAGGCGTGGCCATTTTAGAGCGCTCGCAAGTGAGTGCTAAAAGTGCATTATCAAGCTAGAGTTTTAGTGGTTTTTTCTGCTACTATCCGGCTCAGAATAAATAATTAGAATTAATGGATTTGAGGCAGTAGGTGTCTGAATTTGATAAGGAAAATAGCAATCCTTTTAATGGGTTAAGCACGGCGCAAAGTAAGCAGTTACATACTTGGTATCTTAATGAGATAAATACTCAATTAACTGCGCTACTAAAAGGCAGCCAGTCAGGCCAAATTTTAGAAAAAAAATTAAACCAAGCGCTTACCAAAGCAGCCAGACCTTTAGTAACTCAAACCACAAAGCACAGTACGCATAATTTAAACTTCAAGATTAAAAATGGCAGTGTGCTACAAGAGCTTAAAGACACTCGCGATGTATTACAAAGCGCCCAATCGCGTATTGCACAATTGCAAAAACAGCAGCTTGAAAAAGGCGAAAATGAACTTGCGTTAGAAGCCGAAGTGAGCCGTTTAAAAGCAGAGAACCGCAGTTATCGTAAGCGTTTAAGTAATTTGCTACAAAGCGCAGATAACCAAGGTGGCAGCTATTTAAAAGTACATTTTGTTGGGCGTATTTTTGTCCATGCGCTTAAATCAAGTTTTGCCGATTGGCAGCAAACCGAAAAAGGCAAAGCGTTTCAAAATAAAGATTTTTACAGCTTATTTCCGCGCGTATTGTATCGCGGATTATTGAAAGAATTAGAGTTGCTTATTGGTCAAAGTGATTACTCTCGGATCAACCAAACTCTTTCTAATTATGTATATCAAACCAAAGGCGTACCTGTAGAAAATTGGCCTGATGAAGACCCAATTTATAACACACGACTCATAAACCAAAAGCAAAATGAACTATTGTTTACGCTTCGCACTCATCACGATAAGCGAAAGAACTTTGCTAATTACCTTGAGAAAAAGCTCGAAAAAACCGGTTTTACCCCAATGCATGGTCGGTTATTGGTCAATTTAATTCAGCATGCCACCGACAAACAAGCACTTGACCAAAGGCAATGATACTCAAAACCAAACGTACACTGATTGACGTGCCAAACAGTAATGATACACAAGCCCTGCTCTCGTTTATTACCGAGAACAAAGCACACTTAACACCGTGGGAGCCAACGCTCGATAAGCACTATTACACTAAAGTGAATGTGCAGAATCTAACTAATGGTTATCAAACGCACCTTAATAATCAAAGTGCGTATCATTTTGCCGCTTTTGATTTTGAGCGCCGCGAAATAATGGCAATGTGTAACTTTACTAATGTGGTGCGTGGGCCATTTCAAGCGTGCTATCTAGGTTATTGTGTTGCTGAAAAATATCAAGGGCAGGGCATTATGACTGAGGTAGTAGAGGCTGGGCTCGATTATGTCTTTAATGAGTTAAAGTTGCACCGTGTGATGGCAAACTATATGCCACATAATACAAAAAGTGCCCAGTTATTAACGCGTTTAGGTTTTGAAAAAGAAGGGCTGGCTAAACGCTATCTAAAAATAAACGGCACATGGCAAGATCACGTTCTCACCGCCAAAATTAATCCTCACTTTATTGATGACTAGAGTTTACCTCCATTGTGTTGCAGGGGCTTTTAGGTAATGGGTTATTAAATAGCCCCATGGCAGAACGAGTGGTGTAAGAATCACCCCCATAGCACACGCAAGTACAAGCTCTTGTGCGTATTCATCTAGAGAGTGATTTAAATACATAGGTAAGGCATAAACTAAAAGCCAAAATACTTTCCAAATAAGCTCAAGCAACAGTACGGGTAACATTTTAAGTGGGTACTTTACGCCGAGCAGTGAGAGAAGACAAAACCCCATTAATATGGCATTGATAACAGTATCTGAATCGGCAGATTGACCTGAACCAGAAACTATATCGGGCAAAGTGGTGACACCTAAACCAAACGCAATAAATGCATACATTGCCCTTAACAGGTAAATTCTAACTTTACCGACTTCATCCATAATTTTAGTTTCCTAGTTTTTTATGCCGAATTTAGGTTACTTAATATCTTTATCTCAGGTTTTATTTGTAACAGATATTTTATAATAGAACCATTACAGTTCTTGTGTAAGTGGTCTAATTATAACAACAACACACATAGTTAAATTAACGCCTTGTTTCTTAAATTAACAAATCAGATAAAACAATCACCCACTTTAAAACACTATGATTTTAAACGTGTTTATGATTAAGATGGGGCAACAATCAAAAAAGGGACAAATCATGTTGAAACAAATTATAGGCGGTACTTTATTGTTATCAGCCGCGCAACTTTGGGCTAACACCTTTACACTTACCAGTAATGATATTGCGAACGGTGAAATGCTTTCAACTAAGCATGTTTTTAATGGCTTTGGTTGTGAAGGGGAAAATATCTCGCCGCATTTAGCGTGGAGCGGTGCACCTAAAGAAACCAAAGCGTTTGCTGTTTTTGCCTATGATCCTGATGCGCCAACTGGCAGCGGCTGGTGGCATTGGCAGGTTACAGATCTACCCGCGAACACTTCTGAACTAGCTGCTGGTGCGGGCAATAGTTCAAGTTCAAAACTGCCAGAAGGTGCAGTACAAATTAATAACGATTTTGGGGTAAATGGCTTTGGTGGCGCGTGTCCACCAAAAGGGCACGGTATTCATCGTTATCAATTTACGGTGTTTGCGTTAGCAAAGCCGCTTGGTTTAAAAGAAAATACCAAAAGCGCGGTGGCAGGGTATATGGTAAATGCCAATACACTAGCAAAAGCAACGATCGAGGCGGTGTATAAACGCGATTAACGTATTTAAGTTGTTAAGTAAAAAGCCTGCATGTGAATGCTGGCTTTTTTTGTTTTGACTGTAAAAAAACAAAGATGCTTACGCTGTTTTAGCCGTTTGTTCAGTTGCAAGCTGCTCTGTAATAAATGCTGGGCGTTTTAATTTATCCATAATGAGGTAAAGTAAAAATACCACAACAGCAATGGCGCTACAGACTAAAAACAAGGTGCGACCGTCAAACATATCAAGCAGTAAACCACCGCCAATGGGCGCAAAGGCATAGCCTAAATCGTAAAATGCGGTTGCGCCAAAATATGCGCCGCGAAGGTTAGTTGGCGCAATGCGGTCAACATGTACGCTCATGGTAGGAAATAAAATGGCCTCGGCAAGGCTCATAATTACAACCGCACCTAACCAACCTGCAAAAAAGGTAAGTGGATTAAAAGCAAACCAGATTTGCGAGATGATAAGTAGCACCAAGCCAAAACGAATACGCACTAAAATTGGCCGCGACGCCATTAATTTAAGCAGTAAAAATTGGCAGGTAATGATCACTAACGCGTTGGTAAAGATCATTGATGAAATAAGTTCGAGCAAGTTATTTGCGCCCGCACGGGTGAGGTATTGCACCAGTGAACTATCCATTTGACCATAAATAAAAAAGCACAAAATGTTCGCCAAAATAAGGCACTGTAACAGTTTATCTTGGACTAGCACGCTAAAGGTTTGTTTAAAGCCCGTTTTTGTTTCAGGAGTTTCGGTGCTGGGTGCACTCTTTTGGTTATCTATATCTACTTTTGTGTGGCTTTTATCTTGATGCTTAAACCCCCAGGTTAGTAACACAAGTAAAAAGGCAAAGGCGTAAACAGTAATAAAAAAGCTCGATTGCTCGCCAGTTAAGCCAAGCCAAACCCCTAGCATTGGGCCTACCGCACAGCCAACATTAACTGCAAAATAGAGCGATTGCATCGCAAGTTCGCGAGTTGCTTTTTCTGGAATAATATCGCCGATTAAAGCCGATGCCAGCGGCCGCCAAAGTGAAGTGGCAATAGAGCAGAGCGTAATCACAATGGTAAACGTTAAGATTGTGTCGGCGATGGCAAGTAAACTAAACGAGACAATATAAAGCACACCTGTGGCGTACATCATAGGCTTGCGACCAAGTTTATCTGACAGGGTGCTACCAACAAAACTGACAAACACCGAAATAACCGCAGCGAGCGACAATACCGAACCGACTTCAGTTGCCGAAAGAGCAAATTTTTTATACAGAATCACTGCCAAAAATGGCCACACCATATAAAAGCTGCCACGCGTTATAAATGAGCCAAATAACATAATCCACATTAATGGCGGAAACTGCTTTAAGCGAGAAGTTGAAATATCACTGTTCATTATTTTGTTCTTATTGCTGTGAAAAATGGCATGCTAAAACCTCAAGTTTGGTTTAGGTCAAGCCGGTTTTTAATAAACCTTGCATTATTGTGCTGGTTATATTTAACGCGCAGGTTTATTGTTTCGCTCGAGTTCAGTGGATAACGTAAAATTACATGGGCAATGCGCAATATTTAATAATACGAGTTTAGCGGTTATATCGCACTGGCTTTTTTAAATAAAAACGTCAGCGGGTTAATAGTAATGTGTAGCGTAATTTACTGTGCTTGTTCCTGATTTTCTTGTAAGGTAGAAATTGAGAAATGCTTGGAAAGTGAGCATTTAATCTTGGTTAGTTACAAAAATGGTGTTTATTTTTGGATGTTAAACATCTGCCCATGCTGGCTTTTCGTAATCAAGGTTTACTGTGTGAGTGCTTTTAAGAAACAAATTCAACTTATACTTCAATAATCTACAAGGAGAAGTAATGAAATTACCATTAGTCAGTGTGTTAGCTGGGCTACTTTCGTTGTCGGCCCATGCGAAAGACCCAAACGTTCTCGCCATTATGGTGGATGATGTGGCGCAGGTTTCTTTAAGTGCCTATTCACATGGCATGACCTACAACACCCCCAATATCGACCGAATTGCCAACGAAGGCGCCTTATTTACCGACCATTATGCCCAGCCAAGTTGTACCGCAGGACGCGCTGCGTTTTTAATGGGGCAGTTGCCAGTGCGCACAGGGCTGACAACTGTGGGTCAGCCCGGCAACCCTTTGGGTATTAAAGAAGCCGACCCAACGATTGCTGAGTTTTTAAAAGACAAAGGCTACATGACAGCGCAATTTGGTAAAAACCATTTAGGCGACCTTGATGAGCACTTGCCAACGCGCCATGGTTTTGATGAGTTTTATGGCAATTTGTATCATCTGAATGTGTCAGAAGAACCTGAGCAGGAAGACTACCCAAAAACAAAAGAGTTTAAGAAAAAGTTTGGCCCGCGCGGTGTGATTGAAGCATACGCCGATGGCCGCATCATTGATACAGGCCCGCTAACGCGTAAACGCATGGAAACATTCGATGAAGAAGTGTTGGCGCGAAGCCTAGATTTTATGGAGCGCGCGGTTAAAGCAGATAAACCCTTCTTTATTTGGCATGCGCCAAGTCGTATGCATGTTTACACGCGCTTGAAACCAGAGAGCCGTCATCTTGCGACTCATATTAGCTCTGAAGAAGATGTTTTTGGTAGCGGTTTATTAGAGCACGATGGTCATGTAGGGCAGCTTCTCGATAAACTCGATGAGCTAAAAGTTGCTGACAATACGATTGTAATCTACACCACAGATAACGGCCCTGAGCAAAGTTCGTGGCCTGATGCGGGTACAACCAAATTCCGCGGCGAAAAAATGACGACATGGGAAGGCGGTGTGCGTGTGCCGTTTATGGTGCGTTGGCCTAAGAAAATTCCAGCAGGATTAAAGCTGAACGGTATTTCCTCGCATGAAGATGTATTCCCAACTATTGCTGCAGCAGTGGGTGAGAAAAACTTACGTAAAGCAATGGAAAAAGAGTTTAAAGTTTATATCGATGGTGAAAACAACCTTGATTATTGGCGTGGCAAAAGCAAGAAATCTGCACGTAATCACTTCTTTTATTATTACGAGTCGCAGTTAACTGCAATTCGGGTTGGCCCTTGGAAAATGCACTTTGCATCAAAACCAGGTGGTCGTTATTACGAAGATTTGGTTACCCATACCATGCCTAAACTGTTTAACTTACGTAAAGATCCAATGGAACATTACGATGGCGTAACAGGCTTTCATCAAATCATGAAAAAGAGCTGGGTATTTCAACCTGCAATTGCGATGCTAACGGAGCATATTAAAACATTTGAAAAGTTCCCACCGCGCCAAGAAGCAGCGTCGCTAAATATTAATGAAGCGATTAAAAAAGCAAAATCGGTATCGACAACACGATAATTAAATAAACCCACTTGGCGTTTGCTAAGTGGGTTTACCTTTTCGATATAATCGGAATGCGCAAGTCTAGCGTGCCGTAAAAGTGACGATTAGCGGCTATTCTTACGCCTTTTCATAACCGGCAATAATCGTGGCATGCGCAACAGAAGAATCAAAATATTCGGCTTTTACCGCTAAGTACGAGTCGTCCGAGAAGAACCTATCAGCGCTTTGTTTTGTTGGAAAAAAAATGGTAAACACGCGATTAATCGGCACATCTACTGCGGACTTTAAAACCTCAGATACCACAAAGTCGTAACCAAACCCGCCGCCATACTGCTTAAGTATGGGCGTCATCGCATTTCGATACTGCGTATACATTTGGTTGTTAGTTACTTCTAATCCAACTAAATACTCGAACATCTAATGACTCCTTTTGCTTTGGGCTGATAAAAAATACACGAATATCAAAGCTGATGTTGGATAGTTACAATGCGTATGTGTACGGGTTCCATCGCGGGTACTGTGTATTTTTCACGTTTCATTAAGGTAAGTGCACTTTGCCAGTCTGCAATATTATTATTGTGAATACCGCTAATGAGCTTTGCTGTAATTTCTGTTGGTGTTGTGAACGGTGGGTTACTTTCAACTGTGGCAATAAAGCGGTCGAGATCGCTTTTGTCTTGGCTGTTCACCGTAATTTTAATGGCTTTCTCGTCGTTTGATTCGTAATATTCAAACCCCGATTTACTGCGAATAATCACTGCATTTCGATTTTTAATTTTTATCGCACCAATCACATCTTCTGGCATCATAAACGACTTAATTGTCAGTAATGTTGACCATGAAACTTGTTCATTTAAGTTTTTACGTAGGTCCTTTGGAGAGCTAGTGTCATAGTTGCATTTAATGCTTTCTGGTGACAAATCGAGCGATTCTTTTAACACAGTCACTATATTTGTCTGTTTAGTAACGTCGGTATGTTGTTGGTAGGTTTTGTGAGCGTATAGGTCGACTTTTTGCCACGTGTTTGCTTTTTCTTCCTCAGCGTAGTTGAACACTAACAATGGATGCAGGCCCAATAGGTCAACGGTAACTTGTTTATCATTTTTAAGCACAACGGGCGCGCCAAAACCGTTTGCGTTTATTTGCTTAAAGGGAGTTGCAGCGCCAGCTGAGTAGTTTTGCCACGTTGTTGCAGTGTGAGGTTGCTTGTTGAAGATTTCTTTCACTTCTAAGCATTTGGCGGTTAAATCAAAGGCCAAGCTAGTGTGAGTAGTCGTCAATAACGCTAGTGCTAAGATGTAATTTCGTTTCATAAGATCCCTCTTTTGTTTGAAATGTAAGGTGATACGGCACATTTATATGTGCCGTACTAGAATTGTTTTATTTAATACGAATGTCGTTACAGACACGTGGCAAAATGTCTTCTGTTAACCCTGCAGGCAACTGCTTCAACTTGGCGTCTGAAAGCGCGTCTATGTTCTTGCCATTTATAATATTGTTTATCCAAGGCGCAAAAAATGATGTTCGGCTGTAAACCTCGCTAACACCGTATTTGCCAATATTACCGCCCTCGACGCGTGAACTAATACCATAAATAACGCCTGTATCATTTTGAAATGTGTATGCGGGGCCGCCGCTGTCACCACCACCGGATACGCCCTCAAGGGCCAGCGCGTTATCGCCTTTATCGAAGGTGAACTTTAACAGCGGACCTTGTGCCAATGTCACTGTGTTTTGTGCTTTGCGCATTTGGCCTTTGTTTTCAAAATTATCAACTGTTTGACCCGTTAGCCCATTTCCTGTGCCGCCGATACCAATAAACCACAGGTTTTTGTTTAACTCATCAGATTTTGTGTTGAGTGAGAAAGGCGTTACGCCTAAAACAGGTTGCTGTAATTCAATTAAGGCAATATCGTGGCTTCGCCCAGGAGTGTAATCTTTATGAACATAAACACGCTTAACCGTGTGGTGTTTTGCGTTAAGGCGTATTGAGGAGTTAGGCTTTACGCAAAATGTCGCATGGGCTGCTGTTAATACCCAAGTTGGCGCTATAAGCGTGCCGTGTGCGCCGTCAAAATAAAATGTTGCTAATTGAGGTAACTCAGTGCTTGGTACTTTGTATTGTGCATCAGCAACATCGTGCCTAATGATTATTGCTTGAGCGGAAACGGATATGCTTAAAAGTAAGGTTAACAGGTATTTCATTCGCGCTCCTTGCAAGTATTGCGTTACAAACAATGATTCAAATGCCGTTGTGCTTTTTACACTGTGTAAATGGCAGCAATCCCTGTGTAATTAGCTAGCTTTAACAATTTATAGTTGTACCAGATATTGCAACGTACTGCTACCGCTCAATTTTATCGCTTTTGTAAGAGATTGTAAGCTTGCGTTAAAGTGCATTTTATACTTAGCAAATTCTTGCATTCGTTTACCCCTAGGGGTGTATTAAATTAAAGGCTAAGTGTTTAATTTCGGTACTATGTTTACTGTGTTTTTATTGATCTAGAATAATCACGTAAATGTGCTCAACGGTTAAACTTGCTTCGAATTGATGATTATTGCGTCAACATTATTTGGCGTTGTAATAGACGTAAGTGAGACTAAGTATGAAGCCAACCGCACTAAGCGAGCCGTATAGTGACAAAAAAGAGCCCTTATCTAAGTTTAAATCGCTACAACTCAAAACCTACCTTCGTTTAGAAAACAATCCTCTCGTCGAGCTTATTTCATCGCATTCCCATTCAACTGATTTTACGCATAAACGGTCGGATTATATTCGTAGACGTTTATGGATTATGTGTTTGTTTTTCGCATTTTCGGTGCCCTTATTTGGCTTTTTTGATTTTCTAACACTCCCGCAAGCACATGCACAAACCTTACTTGTCGCGCGTATTTCGCTCTCGGTGGCACTGTTTATTATGGCTTATCGCGTAAAACGGTCGTCTTCGGTGAGTTTAATAAAACATGTGATTGCACTGTCGTTTTTGTGTCCGTCGTTGTTTTATTTGTACATTATGCTGACGTTTAACAGCCTTGATAGTGTGCCGTTAATTTTTACCATGATGCCGTATTTAACATTGGCGATGATCGGGTTATTTCCACTGACTATTCGCGGTGGTGTGATTTTAATTAGCCTGATTTTTATTCCATTTATGCTCGTACAAGCGCACTTTTTTAACGGTGATTATTGGCATTTGTTTAATGGCGTTTGGCTATTTGGTTTGTTTGCCGGTATTAGCCTGTGGCTGCAAATTGCACAGCTTTCAATGTTGATGAATTTGTATCGTGAATCAACGGTTGATCCGCTAACAAAACTGATTAATCGGCGTGTCATGTTGCGTCGTATTGAACAACTTAAACAGCAAAATATTGGCTTTAGTGTGGTGATGTTTGACCTCGATCGCTTTAAACGAATTAACGATACTTATGGGCATCTTGCAGGCGATAATGTGTTAAAGGTGGCGTCGTACATTATTAAAAGCAAATTAACACGTAATGATATTGTTGCACGTTATGGCGGCGAAGAGTTTGTGGCAATTTTACCGAATACACAAACCACACAAGCAATTAGATGTGCTGAGCAAATTGCATTGGCGCTAAAAGCAGAGCCGATAAAAATGAGTGATGAAAACAGCATTACAATCACATCGAGTATTGGTGTTACCCAATACCAACGCGGTGAAGCAATTGAAATGATGTTTAAACGTGTTGACGATTTGCTTTACGACGCCAAAGAACTTGGGCGTGATAGAGTAGTATCGGACATAACGTAACCCCACTTTTAGTGAAGGGTTACGTTACTAAGCAATTTAAGCATGTTGCGCTTTAATTGCTTTGGCGAGGCTCAATAAATCAAATCCTTTACCTATATCTAGCTGCATAAACGCCAATATTGCATGCATTACAACTAATATTTGTTGGTGTGCTTTTGGGTTATTTGCGATATCTGCTTTCGCTGCGGCTAAGCCATTTTGTTGATAGGTTTTTAACAGCCTAACGGAGTGCTCCTCACCAGTGAGCACTCTTGGTTTGGGTGTATAGCCTAATTCAGCAACTACGCGCTCAGCCAAGGTCCACACTGACCATGGATTCTGCCCCGTTATAAGTTTGCCATCTTGCACCACTTGCTCTAGATATTGCGGGCCTGGCTGAAATGTTGCGCCACGTGCAATCAGCTTATCTTCGAGCAAAAACGGAAAGAGGGTTTTTGCATCGGGAATTAAAAATAACTCTTCTTCATTGGTAAAGCCCGATACCGTTTTGCCTTCAAGTAAATGCGAGCCATCGTCCAAGGTAACATTTACCAGTGCCGCAGGGCCGTGACATACAGCACTTACAACCTTGTTGTTTTGATACAAGGCTTTGGTGATCCGTTTCACATCGCTGTTATTGGGAAAATCAAACATAGTGCCTTTACCACCAACAAAATAAACCGCTTGATAATCATTTGGGTCAACTTGTGATAGTAACAAGGTATTTGCTACCTGTGCTTGAATGGTTTTATCGTTTAAAAATGCGTAATCGTAAGCCCCCATATCCTCACCATCAATAACCACTGGCGGCTTACCACCTTTAGGGCTTGCAATATCTACCTCAAAACCGTTGGCAGTAAACACCCAATAGGCTCTGGCAAGCTCGGTATGCTCGTAGCCAGTTGGTTTATTTTGCCCCATTTTGTCAGTGCTGGTGACAACTGCGAGGATTTTTCCGCGATAGGGCGCTGGGTTTTCGGTGATATAAGGTAAATCAGTGACTTGCGTATTTTTTAGCGCCGTAAAGTGGGCTTTATCCGGCAGTAAGCTTTTAAGCCAAGTTTTGGTGCCGTAAAGTGAAGCAATACCAATCGCGGCAATGACAGCTATTGTAATGACTAATTTTTTAATCATAGTTTTAGTTCCTGTTGCGTTGTTTGTCGTTACACTAACGTGCCAGATGTGAAAAAAGCGTGAAGGAAGATCGATTCAGATTTTTAAATTCTCTATACTGGCGGCAGTTTAAAGCCAAATAAGCAAGAACTATGTATACAATTGAAATTGGGCAACTTGAGCAAATGGTGCAAATCGAGCAGGCGATTCCTGAATTTTCATCGCCAAAAAAACTCGCCGATATTAAATTACGCCTTGCTGATAAACGCCATTTATTGCTTATCGCCTATCACGATGGCGAACCGATAGGTTATAAACTCGGTTATGCATTAAACGATACAACGTTTTACAGCTGGTTAGGTGCTGTGGTGCCAAATCATCGCGGTCAAGGTCTTGCACAAAAAATGCTATTGCAGCAAGAGAGTTGGCTACAACAACATGGGTTTACTGCTGTTCAGGTAAAAACCATGAATCGTTTTCGTGCGATGTTGGCAATGCTTGTCAAAAACAACTATGCAATAATTGATCTTGAAAAAGCGCCAAGTTTTCAAGATCATAAAATTCGATTTGAAAAATTACTTGGTTAAAAAAATATGCACGGAGGCAAAGATGTATAAAATCGTAATCGGGTTGGTAATAGCGCTTTCTTTGGTAGTTGGGGTGATTGCTGCTGCGGCGTTTACGCCAGCGCTTGGTTTTACCTTTTTGTTTTTGATATTTGCCGGTGTAATTGGCTATCAAGGCTATTTGCTCTCAGCGTTGATGTTGGTATTTATTAACACATTAGCCATTTTGGCAAGTCCGGGCATCGCTAACGCCACGCTATCGTCGTTGGCAATGCTGGCAGGCATTTTTAGCGTGGCATTTGGTGGTGTGATGCTAGGTGTTAAAAAGCAGTTAGCACTTGCTTCATCGTAACTAAAATACGACTTGGTAAATGACTTGTGGAATGCGCAAACGATCAATTTCGCGTTCTAAATCACGAATATCATGGCGAATTTCGCGCTTAATATCATCGTTTGTTTCATTGCGATATTGCTCTTTGAGGCGGTATAAGCGGTCTTCTAGCTGTTTGATTTCCTCGTCGATATCATATTGTCGTTTACCTTTGTTGTAGTTTTTAACGAACGACTCGTTTAAACACACTCCGTTGTATGTTTGTCCGGCGCGACCAATGCGATAACCGTTTTCTGACGTGCAGTACACTTGGTTGCCTTGTTCGTACCCTTGTTGCCATTTTTTGGTATTTACATCTATGTTTACTTCCGCGCAGGCTTGGCGATATTCATTGACCCGACTGCGCTTATAGCCGCTCTGACCATCACTGTACCCGAGGTTATACCAATCAGCGGTTTTACATTTTTCTGGTGAAATAGCTGCGCAAGCGCTAAGTGATACATAAATAACGGCGAGACTCGCTGTTTTATAAAGTGTTGATAAGGTCATAATCTTTCACAGTTTTGGGTAATTGTTTCAAACATAGAAAATACGCCATGAATATTAACTGAATACGCTGTCACGCGTACGACATATTTTGCAATACTTTATGGCTTTCACTTAGGTACGTTGCGGCGTAACATAAAGATATTGTGTCAGGTTATAATGACCTGAATGCCTGATGATACCCATTTTTATTGATTATGCGGCTCTGATAGCCAACCTAATAACCACGATAAAAATCTATGTATTCAGCTCTTTATAACTTTTAAAGGGCACAATTATGATTAACACACATCCTAATATCGTTATTATTGGCGGTGGCGCAGGCGGTCTTGAGCTTGCAAGTAAGTTAGGACAAAAATTAGGAAAGTCACAACGCGCAAACATTACGTTAATTGATAAAAACCGCACACACATATGGAAACCCTTGCTACACGAAGTAGCAACAGGCTCGCTCGACACCAGTTTAGATGGCGTGTCGTATTCAGCTCACGCAGCAACTCATGGTTTTCAATTCATTTTGGGCGAGTTTATAAAACTCGATACCAACGACCAAACTATCAGTTTAAAACAACACAATGATGATAACGGCAAAGTATTATTGCCTGAACGTACCCTTCATTACGATAAACTCATTATTGCAATTGGTAGCATTAGTAACGATTTTAATACCCCAGGTGTTGCCGAACATTGCTACTTTTTGGACTCTCAACAGCAAGCAGAACGTTTTCAGCATGCGCTGCTAAATAGCTTTACGCGTGTTCATCAAAACTCAAGTGGTGAACAAAGCTCCCAGTCAAACTCACTTTCAATTGCTATTGTCGGTGGTGGCGCAACTGGAGTTGAGTTGAGCGCTGAACTTATTCATGTTTCTGGTTTGTTAAAGCACTATGGCTTAAGCGAATTTAAAAGTACGCAGTTACGCATTCATCTAATCGAAGCTGGGCCAACTATTTTACCCGCGCTGCCAAAACGCATCAGTGATGCAGCGAGACGTGAATTACTCAATTTAGGCATTCAGGTGCTTGAAAACACACGTATTAGCGAAGCCAATCAGCATGGTTTTGTCACCGCGGAGGGCGAGGAGATTGCGGCTGATCTAATGCTGTGGGCAGCGGGTGTAAAAGTGGCTGATTTTATAAAAAGCATCGACGGACTAGAGTTTAACCGGAGCAACCAAGTGCTGGTTGATCCGTATTTGCAAGCCAAAGGAGTAGAGCATGTTTATGTACTTGGGGATGCGTCGGCATGTGAGCAATCTGATGGTAGTTTTGTGCCGCCGCGTGCACAAGCAGCGCATCAAATGGCAAGTAATTTGGCGGTTAATATTCTTGCAGAGCTTAACGGCAAAGCCAAAACACCGTTTAAGTACAAGGATCATGGTTCGCTAGTGAATTTATCGCGCTTTAGTGCGGTAGGCAGTTTAATGGGTAATTTAACCAATAACAGTATGTTTATTGAGGGCAAATTAGCACGCTTAATGTACGTGTCTTTGTATCGCATGCATCAAAATGCCATTCACGGACCTTTAAAAACCATGGCGCTTTGGCTGTGTGAAAAGCTAATGCGTAGCGTCAGGCCAAAAATGAAACTACATTAGAACAACAGCGCAGAGTCTATTAGATTTTTAGCTTGGTGATTAACAGCATGTTAATCACCTGCTACACTGCAACACAAATAATGTTATTCAAGGTAGTAGAATGAATCCAATTATTGCACTGTTAAAAGAAAACAACATTAGCGATGAGCGTATTAATGAAATTTTTCAGGTGCTTACTGAAAACCCAATGGCTGCAATGCTAACCATTAGTCAACTAGGCTTACCGCAAGATAAACTGCAACTAGTGATGGGGCAGGTGATGCAAAACCCTGCACTTATTAAAGAAGCGGTCGCAGAACTAGGCCTTGATTTTTCTAAGGTTGAAGCCGCAAAAGAGCAGCTTAACAAGTAACAGAACAGTACTTATCAGTGGTTTCATCGCTGAGTTAATTGCTATGCCCAATAGCAAACGAATAAAAGGCCAGAGTAATCTGGCCTTTTTAATTTATCTTGTATTTTGCTAAGACAAACTCAGTTTGAGAGTTGATGATTCTGGCGAATTACATACCCAGTTAATGGGAATAATATTTATTATTTTAGAACAACGCGTTAAAAAGTATTTTTTGGCAATGCTTAATATATCTAACGCTATGATTGCCAACAGACTGATTAAAATTGGGATTGTTTGATGGCGACCAGTTGGTTGTTGTTAAACGTAAATGTCGCAAACTCAGTAGTGATGGTATTGTCACTTTCGCTAATCAACATATTGGACTCAGCTTGCCTGAGCAAATGAAGTATATCGCTTTTACTGTATTGCGCGCTGCCTTTCACGATTAAAGTGCTTAAGTGGTCAATAGTGTGGTTTGCATCTTGATATGATTGACTTAAATAGGTGTAGCTTACACCTTGATCAATCACCACATAGAGCC
Organism: Pseudoalteromonas sp. NS-SX12; assembly: GCF_057367955.1. Taxonomy (NCBI): domain Bacteria; kingdom Pseudomonadati; phylum Pseudomonadota; class Gammaproteobacteria; order Alteromonadales; family Pseudoalteromonadaceae; genus Pseudoalteromonas; species Pseudoalteromonas sp. NS-SX12. The sequence goes on from NZ_CM170635.1 coordinate 1,373,288, forward strand.
AAAACAGGTTGCTTGTAAATAGCACGAACAAGGTTGTAAAAAACAGCACTTTCCATTTTTTCATAAACACGTCCTTATGGTGAAGTTTGTGGTTTATTGTGAGTTGGGTTTTACGGCCTCTGCATACCAAGTGAACTGGGTTGAATGCGTGATCACTTTACCGACCAGCCGATCATTGATGAGCTTTACCTTGTGCACTGGCATCCAAGAGTTGGCATGTTTAGTTACACCACAACCGATTAATAACAGCTCATTACCAGCATTGATTAATTCGATTAAGGAAAAGTTGCACTCATAGCCATATTGGTCGTGATACAGCCCGCTAAGTTGTCCGTTTTGCTGAGTTAACTCAAAGTGTTTAGGGTATTTAATTTCACCAAAGTAAGTGTTTGGTGTTTCAACTTTAGTAACATGCCATTTGCCTAAAAATGGGTTTGCATAAAGAGGGCTTGCAGCGAGTAACAGTGATGTAACGAGAAAGAAAAAACGCATGATTGTCCTTATTCAGCATTGTTTGTAATACAAAAACCTCACCTAAGTGAAGTTTTTGTATGTTACATCAATATGATGCGGCGTTATAGCAATAAGCCACACGGCCTTTAAAAACGCGTCGTTGGCTTTGATTATTGTGCGTGTTTTTGTAACACCAGTTCATTTAAGCAATGTACCACATTGCCACTTGCCACTTCCGCTTGCTCGAAATGATGTATGATGCCGTCAAAAATACCATCGTCTCTAAGCCAGTCTTGCTGCACCAATTCTATCGCTTGGCGTACATGCTGATGCACCGTTTTATGGTGTTTATCAAGCGCTTTAAATGAAGCTAGACGCGAGAATACAGCGTTGCCTTCCCCGTGATGATACCACTGACCAAGACGGCACTCAGTGTGAGATTCTTGCACGGCATCAGATTCTGCACCAAGCCCGCCTTTTTCAGCGCCAATGTAGCCATTTTGCATGTAGATGATGTGATCAATTTTAACCAGTGAGGCGAATGCACGATCTTTGGTTTGGCCCACAACATTGATAGTGCGCTCGGCCGATGTGGCTATAGTGTCAAATTCGGCCGAGAAGGTCGTCATTTCATCGCCAATTTGTTTCGCGCTGTTGCTCACTTCATAGGTTTGCTGCACCATGCTTTCTACGCGTGACGTTAGCCCTGAAATAATTGCAGTAATTTCGTCGGTTGATTCACGTGTTTTTACCGCTAAATGACGCACTTCATCGGCAACTACAGCAAATCCGCGGCCTGATTCACCAGCACGTGCGGCTTCAATTGCTGCGTTTAACGCCAATAAGTTGGTTTGTTCAGAAATATCGCTAATTAATCGTATTGTTTGCTCGATACGGCTACTGTCGTTCGCTAATACATTGGCGGTTTCTTCTACCGTATGCATGCGCTCGTTAACTTGCTCTATGGCATGCTTTAATTCTGCCACGGTTTTATGGCTAAAATCAGCGCCTTGCTTACTTTCGATAGCCATCGCCGCAACATCGTCCATATCGGTTGATAATGCCGCCATTTGGTGTTGCGTGTCTTTTAAGTTATCAAGTAAATTGCTGGTGTTAAGGTGGTGCATTTCGCTTAGCAGGCGATTTTGTCTTGCAAAGTTATCGGCTTGTTCCATTGCTTCAATCGCCACATTAACATTATTCATGATGTAAGCGAATTCTCCGGGCAAGCCCTGCACTAATCCCTTGCGATGAAATTCGCGTTTTCCGGCGCGCGAAAAACTGTTCGAAAACTCTTTAAAATTGGTCTCTACGATATCGAGAAAATCATTTAGCTGCCATGCAACTTGACCAATTTCACCAAGCCCTTTGGTGCGAGTTACTCGCACATGTGTTTTGCCTGCAATTGCTTCAGTGAGAGTAAGATGTATTGCTTTTAACGCGTTAAGTGGGCGTTTTTGGTCTTGGTAAGCAAAAAAGGCAAACACCATGGCCAGTAGCGGCGACAAAATATTAATTAAGCTGATGCCACTGGTGACTATGCTATTAATGGCAACCAGTAAATTTAAGGCGACAAAGGTTACGCAGGCAATAAACAGTTTTTGGCTCAAAAAAGGGATGTTTTTGCTTACATTGCTTGTATGATTTGGCATAAAAATCTCCTTATTCTGCGGCGTAAAGATCTAATACAAAGGCTTCATAACTGGTGTTGTGCTGGGTTTGCAAATAATCATTTAACCAACACCATGCGCCGTTTGCCCCATCACGTTTGCCGTGTTGTGCTTCTACTTGCTGCATTTTTTGATACACCTCGCTAATTGTTTTTATTGCGGCGTCAGGCGGAGAACGCCTTACAGAAAAGAAGCCTTGTATTTCGCCGTTAACCAGATCAGGTGTGACATTTGCAAATACCCAATAATAATCGCCATCGGCGGTGAGGTTTTTAACAAAACCAAAGAATTCTTGCTTGGCTTTTAGGGTTTTCCACATGCCGTAATACACACCTCTTGGCATATCTGGGTGACGAATAATGTTATGTGGTTGGCCAATGAGTTTTGATTCAGGAAAGTTACTTACCCGCATAAAGGTGCGATTGGCGTAAGTAATATTTCCACGTATATCGGTTTTGCTAATGATAAGTTCGTCTTCAGCAAAATGAATTTGCTGTGAAGCGCTTGCTAATTTGGTCACGACGGGTGTTCCAACAAATTGATTTAATGACGATATTTTATGTTTGTTGGCAAGCGCTAAAACTGCACTAAATCAAAAAATCAGTGCATTTATAAAACTTTGATTGTGAAAAGCGTATTTTTTATGTGTTTGATCAAGTTATTTCCACATAATTATTTAACTAATTTTTTAAATGAGAATTATTATTCTAAATTGGATTGGTATTAGCTAAAAAAAACTTAAATGTTAATTAAAAGCCCCTCGCTTAATAGGGTTAAATCAATTAAAATATCGCAAATTTTTTCGCAGTAGTGAGTTGTTATGTCGTTACCTCCATGTCCTAGTTGTAAATCAGAATATGTATATCAAGATCAAGATAATCTTGTTTGTCCAGAGTGCGCGTTTGAGTGGAACCCTGAGGAGCAAGCAAAAGAGGACCTTATCGAGGTAAAAGATGCGAACGGCGCATTATTGGTTGAAGGTGATAAAGTTACCGTAATTAAAGACCTAAAAATCAAAGGCAGTTCGCAAGTGATTAAAATTGGCACCAAAGCACAAGTTCGTCGCGTGTTCGATAAAAAGGATCACGAGCTTGACTGTAAAGTTGATGGTGTTGGCGAAATGATGGTAACCGCGAAGTTCGTTAAAAAAGCATAATCGCGTTTCACAATATTCATAAAAAACGGCAGGCGTAACAGCTTGCCGTTTTTTTATAGCGTTTCAATTCAGTTTGAGCAATTTTTCTCTAGCCTCTTAAACGGTACTCTTCCATTAGCCTTTGCTTGAGCTCAAAAGTTAGTTAACCCCTTGCATCATTCTTAGCTGATTAACCATTTGCGCTATTTGCCGGTCGTTCGGCAGTAAACGTGCAAGGTTTTCGGCATAAAATAACGCTTGCTTAAACTGGTTTAATGCAATGTAACTTTGCGTCAGGCTATAACTAATATCCGGATTTGTCGGGGTAATCGCATAGGCCTTTTCAAAATAACGAATTGCTTGGTGAATATTCTTTTGGTCTTGTAGCAATAACGCGTAAGTGTATAAGTAACTTGCATTTTCAGGGGCAAACAGAGTGGCATTTTCTAGGCTTTTAAGTGCATTTTGTTTTTCATTACTGCGTATTTGGCTCATTGCTAATGCGTAGTACACATCGCTTGCCTCATGATTGACACTAAGTGCCTGCTTAAGAATATTTTGCGCTTTTGATTCATCACCTTGCTGGCGATATAAATCCGCAAGGTTAACATACGCTGGCATAAAAATAGGCTCAACTTTTATCGCATCGAAATAGTGCATTTCTGCGGCTTTAGGCTCGGCCATCTCAAGCGCTAACAAGGCTAGGTTAGTGTGTGAAAATCCACGTTCTGCGTTAAATTCTTGGCTTTTTATGTAATCGTTTAGTGCGGCGTTTAAACGTGTCTTATCTTGCTTTGACAGCTCATTTGGAAAGGGCGCGTTCAACATGCCGGCTAGTGAGCGAGCAGCCTCAATACGCACACTGTGGTGAGTCGAATCTAATAAAACATTAAAAAGACGCCAGCGGTCGGTCACTGGATAGGGCGTAGCAGCATTAATTGCGGCGATGTGTTTGAGTGGCGATGGGTCTTTTACCGCCCGCGCAATCGCAACTAACGCGTTATTGCCGGGGGTATTGCGCATACGTGCAAGTGCTGAAGCACTAACAATGGTCGAGTACTGTTTATCTTGCGCTATACGGGTTAGCAATTCAGCTGCGTTTGGCGCACGCTCGTCGGCGCGGTGAAAGCTGGTGGCAAAGTGTGCTTTGCCAATATGTTTACTATTTGGGTGCCACGTTTTAATTTGCGAAACCGCCCAGCTTGCCGTTTGATCTTGGTGACATTGGTTACACGCATTACTGACACCCGTTTTAATCGTTAAATCGGGTCTTGGCACTTTAAAACTGTGGTCGCGACGGGCATCAACTTGCATATAGGTCGTGGTGGGCATATGGCAATCAACACATTGGCTGCCAACTTCATTTGTTGTGTGGCCATGATGTTTTGGTGTATCAAAAGTGGTGCTTGCATGGCATTGGGTGCAGGTTAAATTACCTTGCAGTTTTAACTTACCACTGTGCGGGTTATGGCAGTTAGTGCAGGTGACACCTGCTTGGTACATTTTACTTTGCACAAATGAGCCCCAAACATAATTTTCATCCCATACTTGACCATCTACTTGGTAGAGTTCTGGGGTTAATAATGCAGGTTGAAATGCATTGAAAAAGTCATGGGGTCCTTGGCGGTCAGCCAAATTTGAACGTCGGCCGTGGCAGGTGGCACACATAGTAACTTGTTTGGATTCTTTTAAAGGCGACACGCTTTTCATCGTGCCATCAGCCTGGCTTTGAAATAGCGGGGTTTTTTGCCCAATAGCATGGGTAAAGCCTTTGTTTTTAATTTTGTTATTACCACTCGCCCACTTTAAGTGTTGTTCACTGTCGCCGTGACATGCGTTGCAGCTAACATTAATAGCGGAAAACGTTGAGTTAAAGGTGTTACTTTTAAAATCGAAGTTCTTTTGAAAGTCAGTGGAGTGACAATCGGCGCACATATGGTTCCAATTTTGCCCTTTTTGGCTCCAGTGAAAGGCGTCTGTTTCAGTTTGCTCAGGATGAAGCACGAACCAGCGTTGACCCCCTTGCTGTTTACTTCGGCTGTCCCATGCAAATGGAAAAAACTGGTAATGACCGTTACCAAAATCAAACATATATTGTTGCAAAGGGTGATAGCCAAAGGTATATGTCACCGCGTAAGTTGTTAATTCGCCAGTAAGGTTTGGCATTTCAATATAAAAACCACTGTCTTTTTTAAAAAAGCGTGCTGTTTGGTTTTGATACGCTAAGCTTGCGTTGTCAAAGTTACCTAAAATTGACGAGTCGCTGGCGACTTCCATGGCATGAAAGTGGTGTGAAGTCTGCCAATCTGCAACTTGGCTTTGGTGGCACGTTGTACATACCTGTTCGGGCTTTTGCGTTGGTAACGCATGAGTAAAGGTACAAAATACGCTGTAACTTAGAATAAAAAAAGCGAGCCAAGCCTTAGACATAATCCATTATCTTTTTATTGTTTTTCAACCTTATAACAAGTTGTAGCTGCAAACGCAAAGGCTTAACCTGCACTCGGGTTAAGGTGTAATGCCCACAGGCACCTATGAGCTATGTTGTTTTATAGCGCTAGCTTGATCGTTTTTCTTAGCAAAAGGCAAATTTGTGCGTCAAAAGCGAGTCTACTGCATCAAGTTTAATGCAGTAATATGTAAAAAGTGCTGCTAGAGAGTAATTTGTGATTTCGAGCTAAGGACTTAATGTTTCAAACAACATTGTTTGCTTTTAAAACGTGAGAGTAATGGAGCATGTGTGAATTTAAGTGTTGTTTTTTTTAATAGCGATTGTTTGCGTCGCGCGGCGTAAAAGTCGACTACTTTACTATCAAAGTAAATCGCTAAAACCAGTGCAACTATCGTTAAAGAGGGGGCATAGACAAGTGATGCAATCACATCACCTTTAATGGTTAAGTTGATCATTAATGGCGTTAAAACGACCAATGTAGCAAGTAAACGATAGAAAATTAGAAATATCTGAAACATGGTAATGGCTCTGTGTATAGCTGTTTGCGTAATTGCTACTTTAGAGCCAAAAAATGGTCATGACAAAAGGATAATATTCACTCTATAGGTGAATATCATTCATCTATTTTCGGCGTAGAGCTCAGGTGATGTAGTTAGCCAATTTATAAAGCACTGAATATCGTGACGACCTTCGTCTTCTTCTCGGTACACGGCGTAAAGACCACGTTCAAAAGGAACAAATTCATTAAACGGTGCAATCAATGATTTGTTTTCCAGTCGTTGATTTTCAAGTGGGAAAATGGCCAACGCCATACCTAATCCCTGAGTTGCCGCATTAATTGAAGAGTCGTAATCATTAAAGGTAAGCACGCGTTTTGTGTTGGATAAAGTAATGCCCACGGCGCGAGACCATTGCTGCCATACATCGTCCATGTAGGCTAAATCAATTAACGGCAACTGGTTAACATGCGCTAATTTATTGATTTTATGTTGAGCAAAAAATGGCGCCGAGCAAACCGCAGATACTGATAGGTCAAGTAGTTTTTGGTGTGTGGTATTGGGCCAATTACCTTGGCCAATGCGAATTGCTAAGTCAATATCGTCGTAGCGTAAATCAGCGACGTGGTTACCGGTTTCTATTCTAAGTTCAATGTCTGGGTGTTTTGCTTGAAATGCGCCTAATTTTGGAATAATGATGCTACTTGCTAGGGTTGTAAAACACGAGATTTTTAATGCTTGCGATGAAAACCGGTTGCGGGTTTTACGCGTACCAAGTTCAAAGCAATCAAGCCCTTGTTGCACGTAATTTAAGTACATTTCTCCTGCAGCGTTTAGTTCAACACCACGGCTTTTGCGTTGAAATAAACTAAACCCTAATTGCTGCTCAAGCGCTTTTATTTGATGACTTACCGCAGAGGGCGTAATGCATAGCTCATTACTGGCCGCTTTAAAGTTTTGGTGACGTGCCGCTGCTTCAAAAATACTCAGTAGATGAAGCGGCGGGTATTTATGTTTCATCGAAAACACCATGTGAACGTATTGATTAGCACAATTAATTTACGCTTAAGGTGAATTGTATTCAACCTTTTAATTACAGTCTCTATTTCTTGCCTGAGCAAATCATGGCTTTAGTTTAAAAACTCGGTACAATAAAAACATGATAAATTTTAATGAGTTGTAAAATGAGCGCTGTGAGAAAAATAATAAGTAAGGTGGCGTTTGAGTTAATTGTGATCACCTTAGGTGTGTTGGTCGCACTTGGCATTAACGCTTGGTATAACACTTATCAACAACGACAACAAGCTGAAGTGTTATTGGGTAAAATTGCTTATGAACTAACGCAAAACATAGAGCGATTAGAAAATGCTGCAAGTGCTTATAACGATAACATTATTAAGTCGCAGCGTTATGTTGCTGAGCTCGAAGAAACCGGTGAATCGCCAAGGTTTGAGTTTGTATTAAAAATGCTCAACGTTGATCAAGGCGCATGGCGTTTTTCACAAAGTCGTGAGGAGTTAAATACCTTACCTGTTGAGCTGTTAATCGCACTTGATCTTGCCAATCGTAGTAATACCGAAGCTAAACATATGGTGAACACCTTTATTTTTGAAGGCCATGACGATTTGAGTGAATTCTCAGATAGCGATTTAAATGAACGTTACTTAGACGGTGTAGAGCGCGAATTTAAACAAATTAAGTTTTATGTAGATTATGCGTTAATGAGTTCACAGCAAGCGCTTTCGCGCTTAAAAGAATACCGCGCTACTGGCAAATTAGTCGCTCGTAAAGAGAATGTAACCCTCTCGACAGAATTGTAGTACGTGAAAGTACTTTTCGATATTGATAAGGATATCACTTTGAAAAATTGGGTATGTGCATTGGCTGTAACTATGTTAGCTGGATGTGGTTATTTCGGTGCACCCGTGCGCGAATTTGATTCTACGGATAAACAGCTAAATTTAGCCAATGTCGTTGAAGGGTCGTGGCAGCGGGTTTGTTTTATTACGCCATACACTGATAATCAACGAGCGCGCAAGGTGTTAGGGTTTAGGTTTGATGTTGCAAAACGAACCCGTATCAAAACTAATGACGGCGTGACACTGTTAGTTTTTATTAAGGACAACCAAGTAGAACGTTATTTTGAAACACCACGCGGCAATATTGATTTTACGAGCGTTACGCCTACATGTATTGATCGTGAAAATGCCTATTTAAAATTAGAAAGTAACAGCAACTGGACTCGAGCGGTTCATAGCGGCAAAAGAGAGTAAAGCCAAATGGTTTCAATCGAAACGTTAAACCAAACCCATCTTAATCGACTTGCTAACGTAACATTGGCAAGTGAGCAATTAAAGTTTGCTTGCAGTGCTAAGGAGTTTATTCAAGAAGTCGATCCAGCGGTGCATTTACATGTAATTAAACAAGATGATGAGATCATTGGCTTTTTTAAACTCGATACCCATTACAGCAAGCATTACGATTTTTGCCCAACTGACGGTTTAGGGCTGAGATCGTTTGTAATTGATGAGAAGCAACAAGGAAATGGCTTAGGTAAGCAGGCGATTGCTGCATTACTTAAATATTTAACGCAGAACTACGGCGATTATAATTGGCTTTACCTAACCGTTAATTGTAAAAATGACATTGCACAACGTTGCTATCAAAAAAGCGGCTTTATTGAGGCTGAATCCCTTTATTTAGGTGGTCCTGTTGGCCCGCAACACATTATGTATAAAGCGCTATAAGCAACCAAAAATTAGTTTCACGTTAACGCGTTACAACAATATTTACAGATTAATCTGTAAAAATCGCTTTCTATTTTAACTGGTCAGATATACAGTAAAAAATAAAAGGAATGCGATTATGAAATATACAGGTAGTTGTCACTGCAAAGCGGTGCAATTTGAATTTGAAAGTCCACCTATTACAGATGCGTTGCAATGCAATTGCTCAATTTGCATTCGTAAAAATGCCATAATGTCTAAACATTACGTTAGCGCGCAGCAGTTTACATTGCTTTCTGGCAAGGATGATTTGAACACCTATCACTGGGGTGATCACGATGTAAATCATCATTTTTGTAAACACTGCGGCATTTATCCGTTCCACGACACCCTATACCAACCGGGCGAGTATCGTTTGAACTTGGGTTGTGTTGATAATCTTGAACCGCGTGAATTAACAATTACCTATTTTGATGGTCGCAATGAATTGTAGCGAGACGGGTTATTGAGTTTTATTTTTGATTGATAAAAGTGAACGTAAAGTTCGTATTAATTAATTTTATTGTTAGCGGCGAATTGCTCATAATAGCCTTGTTACTTAGATAACACTGGAGAACAAAATGAGTACATTAATCAATTCGTTAAAACAAGCTCTGACGCAACCAGCGACGGCACCAAAGCAGGTATGCAATTACCCGAACAATTACTACGGCGACCAATGTTGTAAATAATCGCTTAACTGAAAATTGCGACAATATAATGCACTGCTTACGCTGGCAGCCAGCTGCAAAGCAGTGTATTTTACCCCTTTTATTTTAGATCGTTAGGGATGTTGTCATTGTGACGCAAAAAAATTTATTAAAAGCTGAACGTGTCGCGTTTATTTTAGATGAACTTGAAAAGCGTTACCCAAATCCTCCAATCCCACTTGATCACAGCGATCCTTATACCTTATTAGTTGCAGTTCTTTTGTCGGCGCAATGTACCGATGAACGAGTTAATCAAGTCACGCCAAAACTATGGCAACTAGCCGATAACCCGTTTGATATGGCAATGCAAACGGTTGAGGATATTCAAGCAATTATAAGACCTTGTGGGCTATCGCCGCAAAAGTCCAAAGCCATTAAAGTGCTGTCTGAAATGCTTGTTGCAAATCACAATGGGCAAGTGCCACAAGATATGGCTATTTTAGAAACGCTGCCAGGAGTGGGCCATAAAACAGCGGGTGTTGTAATGGCGCAGGCATTTGGTGTTCCATCGTTTCCAGTCGACACACATATTCACCGCCTTGCACAACGTTGGGGGCTAACCAATGGTAAAAATGTGGCGCAAACCGAAAAAGATTTAAAACGACTTTTCCCGAAAGAGCGCTGGAACGATTTGCATCTGCAAATTATCTATTATGGACGTGAATTTTGCACAGCCCGTGGGTGCCACGGTTTAGTATGCCCGATCTGCACAACTTGTTATCCTAATCGAAAGCACGCGAAAGCGATTAAAAAACCTTAAGGTTTGAATAATAGTGTAGCTTTACCCCCGAGGGCAATGGTGATTTCCTCCCTTGCCTGTATTGGAATTTCATTGATTTGGAGCAGCAAACCATACTCATTCTGTTTCGTTAATAGAATAAATCATCAATGCTTAAAATATCAATAAAGATAAGCAGTCCCCCAGTACTTCATATCAATTCGTTTGCTGCATTGCTAATACATAAATCGTAATGCAATCGTTTGCTCTAATATTTATTTATTGAATGTTATGTTCAGGTGTAAATATCGTTAACATTTTGAGTGTTAATACCGATACCAAATAGGTATATTAAATTTGTAACCTGTTATACAAAACAATAATAAAGGCAGTATTATGAAAATGCGCACCAAGTTAATTGCGGGATTCGCCATCACCGTAATTGTGCCTATTCTGGCAATCGCTATGCTTGCACTCTCGCAGGCGAAAAGTGATGGTTTCACTCGGTTTTTAGCAACCACCCATGCTGAGATCCGTCAAGTAGAAAAAGGCTTTAACCTATTTTTTCAACAAGTTAAACATAATGCTGACTTTTTAGCACAGGCCAATGTTGTAAAAAGTGTGCCAACAGATGTCACCACATATATGGGCGCTGAAAAGTCGATGGATCCGCTGGCAGCAGTGGCCGGCGAGGCGGACATATTTACTCTGTATGAAACCTTTGGTAAAACCCATCAAGAGTTGCTGTTTGTTTATTTGGGCACAGAGCAAGGCGGGTTTATTCAATACCCAGCAGAACCACTTGGAAATTACGACCCACGCCAACGCCCGTGGTATAAATTAGCACAAAGCGCCCGAGGCAAAACCGTTATTACCGAACCTTATCAAGGTGTAACAGGGCAAGCCATGGTGTCAGTAGCTAAAGCGATTAGTAACGACAATGGACAATTTGTTGGTGTGCAATCCCTTGATGTGACCTTAGCCACACTGACCGATATTGTATCGAGCATTAATATTGGGGAAACAGGCTATTTAATTTTGGTTGATGGCTCGGGCACTGTGCTTGCTGACCCTAAAAATGCTGATAACAATTTTAAAGCTATTTCTGAATTGTCGTCACCGATTTATACATCGCTCGCGGATAACCTATCAAGCAAATCATTTACCATAGAAACCAGTAACAACACGTTAGAAGCAACCACGTATTTTTCAGATGATCTAAATTGGCGTTTTGTGGCTGTCATAGAGCAAGATGAAATTCTGCAATCTGCATCAGAAATGAAAGTATTTATAGGCATTATCGCATTGATAATGATTGCACTATTTGTCGTGGTTGGCGTTATTTTAGCTAATCGCATTGTTTACCCAATCGAAAAAGTATCCGAAGGTCTTAAAGAAATAGCGCAAGGTGAAGGGGATTTATCGAAACGCCTTGATGTGATTGGCAACGATGAAATTAGCCAGTTAGCAAAGTGGTTTAATCAATTCCTATCTACAATTAACGATCTTGTTAAAGATATAAATCATAAATCACAAATTCTAAATGATGCCGCCACTGTGTCGGGCGCAAAAGTCACAGAGATTATGAACGCAAGTCACGAACAAGAAGGCAGCAGTGAAGAAGCTGCAAAAGGCACGGCGACACTTGCTGACGTAGCAAAACAAGTCTCTGATGATTGCACTATTGCTATGAGTGATATTGTGCAAGCAGAAAACTTTGCTGATGAAGGTAATAATGATGTTAGGCTCGCGGTGAATGAAGTAACTAGTTTAAACGACTCGTTAAGCGAATCATCACAGGCCATGACTCAGCTTGAAAAAGAAAGTGAAAACATCACCAAGATACTTGATGTGATCCGTGGAATTGCAGAACAAACCAACTTGTTGGCACTGAATGCGGCGATTGAAGCGGCGCGTGCAGGTGAACAAGGGCGTGGCTTTGCGGTGGTCGCTGATGAAGTCCGTACACTGGCAAAACGTTCACACGAATCAACCGAAGAAATCGATAAAGTTCTCAACAGCTTAATTGAGCAAACCCGCTTGATGTCAGATAAAATGGCAAGCAGTGTTACGCGCTCACAAGGCGCCATCGAAAAGGCAGAAAAAGCACATAACTCGTTTGATGACATTAGTAGTGCGGTGAGCAAAGTCAAGCAACTGATTTCACAAATTTCAGATGCTGCGCAGTCTCAATATGATGCTGCCGATGAGATTAACCGAGACATCACGGGTATTAGTGATTCGGTAAAATACACTGCTGGCTCTGCCGATGAATTAGCGGAAGGCTCTCAGCAACTCGTTGCATTGTCGGAAGATTTACGCAGTCTAGTAAATCGCTTTCATGTGAAGTAACACGGCTATTGGGCTTGGCAAATACACAGTTGCCAAGCCCTTATCTCCCTTCTAAAAAACCGTCAATCTACCTCTATACTTTACCTTTGTGCACATCATAGGGTGAAAAAGTGGTCTACACTTTAGATGGATCAGCCGTAGGTTAATGCTATGTCACGTTGTGTATTATGGTTTTTTATTATGTGTTGCTTAGCGTTTTTTGTGCATGCCAACGAGGTTTTGCTGCCAAAAAATAACGCCGATATTTCTGACGTGATCCATTTTCTTAAAAAGAATTCCATCAACAGTCCAAAAATAGTCATAAGTTATATAGAAGACAACAAGCTAACGCAAAAAGCGTTTAGCAATGAAGAGAAAATTAAAGTATTAAGCTATTACGCTCAGGCGAATCAATTTATAGGCGAAATTGAAAAAGCCAATGCCCTGCTAGCAGAAGCATTTACCATAATCAGTAATGGCTCAGTATCAGCTGACACACAGGCAATTGCCTTGTTTGTGCGCGCTGTTATTAGCAGTGAAACGACAAAATATACACAAGCACTCAATGATTTAAATGCAGTTATTGCACTTTATCCCAAAGACAGTAATAACAAAAATATTGGTAAGGCTTATCAAACCCTCGCAGATACGTATCTACTGATAAATGACTACAAAAATACCTTTGATGCGCTATACAAAAGCCAATTTGTTTTTAAGGCAATGAAAGATCAAACCATGCTCGCAGTGAGCTATGGTCGCCTTGGTTCGGTGTATCGTTCAATTGGGGATTTCGATAAAGCCCTTGAAAATATGCTTAAATCACTTAAAGCATTAGAAGGTACTCAGGCTGAAAGGCGAGTTGCAATTACTTACAACAATACCGCAATTATCTATAAAGACTTAGGCCGCTATGATGAAGCGATTAACTTACACAAACGATCGCTCAATCTTAAAGAAAAAATTGGTTATCAGCGTGGCATGGTGTATTCCTACAATAACTTGGGCGAAACATATCGACTAAAAGGCGATAAAGTACAAGCGCAGCGCTACTTAGATGAAGCACAAGCCCTTGCGGTAAAGCTTAATAACACTATGTTACTTGGTTCTACTTATTTATATCGAGCACGCATAGCTAAACAAAACAAGCAGTTAGAGCAAGCGTTAACGCATCTAGACAATGCCATGACGATTTACCAAAAACGAAATTCAAAAGCACGTATATCGGAAGCATGGGTTGAATATGGCGATATTTACTTCGCGCAAGGCGATTTTGTAAAAGCTGAAAATAGCTATCAACAAGCGATTGAATTAAGTCAGGCTGTGCAAAAAAATGTCGTGACCTTTGCCGCCTATGAGGGCTTAGTGAACGCGTTAAAACAACAGCAAAATTACCAAAAAGCACTTAACGCGTTAATTGTCTATCAAGGGTTAAAATCGGCCTTATTTGATAAGCAAAGCCAACAACGACTTGAATCATTAATTGTAGAAAATCAATTATTTAATGCCCAGCAGAAACTAAAGTTTGCTCAGCAAGAGGGCAAGTTAAAGCAGGCCGAGTTAGAGCGGGTAGAAACACACCGAAACTGGAGCGCTTTTACCCTGGTTGTTATTTTTGTTATTAGCTGGTTAATTTATCGAAAAGTGCAGCAGCATAATCGTATAAAAGTAGAGATTGAAGCGCGCAAAGCATTAGAAGAAAGCGAACGAAGACTCAACCTTGCACTTTGGGGCAGCGGCGATACGCTCTGGGACTGGGACTTAACTAGTGGCGAAATTACGCGCGAAAACTTACCGACTTACTCGCGCTTTTCATCAAATGCATCCGGGCTTGATGCAAAAGCACTGAAAGAATTTGTGCACCCCGACGACTATTCATCACTTACCGATGCGTTTGACGCCCATATTCGCAATAAAACGCCGTTTTTTGAAGCGAGTTATCGGGTGCTAGACAAACAAGGTGAATGGCGCTGGCTGCTTGATAGGGGTAAAGTAGTTGATACCGATGAGCATGGTAAAGCATTGCGCATTACCGGAACACAACGAGATATTACCAAACTAAAGCAACAAGAAGTTGCGCTATTAGAGTTGAACAGCGAGCTTGAGCAGCGCGTTGCGCAAAGAACGACTGAACTTGCAACTATGAATCAGCAACTGATGCATACAATTGAAAAATTAGAAGTTGCTCAAGAGTACATTATTGAAGCCGAAAAACACGCAGCACTAGGCAGTATGGTTGCGGGGCTTGCCCATGAAATAAATACGCCGCTCGGCACTGCGATCACCGCAGTAAGCCATCTTAAAATGCAAACAGTGACCACAGAGTCGCAATTTAAAAGTAAAACCTTATCAAGCCAAGCGTTTGAGAGTTTCTTAAATGATGTAAATAACAGTAGCGAATTGATTGAAAGTGGGGTTGGTAAGGCGGGCGAACTGGTAGAGCGCTTTAAACTACTTGCCGGTAAAAATAGCGCACAAAAGCCGACTGTGATAAACCTTGCGACCCTACTATTAGAAAGCTTTAAAGTGGCGTTAAACACGTTGCAACGTGACCCCGAAACTGCCAACTTAACCATCAGTGGTGATGTGGAGTTAGTTAGTTTTACGGCAACATTAGCGCAAGTATTTAATATTCTAGTAGAAAATGCGTTACTGCATGCTGAGGTACCGTATGTAGAAATAACCTGTGAACTATCTAAAGTAGGCTCAGGTGCTGAAATAAATTTTTATGATAACGGTAAAAACATTCAGGTTGGCGATGAAAAACGGATATTTGAGCCTTTCTATACACGAAAACGGCAGTGCGGATATGCAGGACTTGGTTTGCACATTGCCTACAATAACGTAACCCAAGACCTTAATGGCAGTATTGAGTGTTACCGCGATGCAAGCAAAGGGCTCGGTTATAAAATAAAGTTACCCTCTATTGAAAGTTAAAAATTTAACTGGCTAGATGTTGAGATTTAATGATGTCTGGACGTCTTTATTGTTTGCCTTAAGTACAAATTGAAACGCGATAATACAAGTAACTTAAACAAAGAATAAATAGTTAAGTTTTAACTTATCAAATGCTTACACCAAAGTTAATGAGGTGCTTTTATCATTTTTAAGCGTCATTATTTACGTTTAAATATCGACAATTTACAACTAACGTTTAATTGCGTTTTAAGCCTTACGCTTTCCTAGTATAAAGTTGCTAATTTACCTCAATATGAAAAGAATTTTAGTACCCGTTTTAATTACATATTGTTATAACTTATTGTTTTACTTGCGGTGTAAAATCACATAATCTGGAGATGGCATTCTTATGACAATTAACTAAAGGACGTTATAAGTGACAAGGACGAAATCTCAAGTTTACTTACAAGTTGCCGCTAATGCGCAACAACAAAACACAACGGAAATTCTACTTAAAGTACTCGAAACATTGTGCTTAAACGTAAAAGTAGAGTCGTTTTTTCCAGCAATAATCGATTCATCGGACAGTGCAGAACTGTATTTAATTTGCGCTAAAGATGCGCCGTGGAATGATATGTTGCCTAGCGCACTTATTAATCTGGCGCGTCATCATAAAGTAGTGATTTATGACGCGCATAAAGATAATATTTGCGAACAATTACTACTGCTCGCTAATGTTAAAGGTGTTTTTTACCAAAACGATACACCCGATGTATTGTTTAAAGGCATACAAAAAGTACTGAACAGCGAGTTGTGGTTTCAACGCGGTGCAATTTGTGATGCATTTTCAAACCTCTTGGCGCTACAGTTACAACGGCAAGATAGCTGCGGGCATAACGAAGCGTTAGATAAGCTTACCAACCGCGAACGCACAATTATTCGCTTGGTGTCGCAAGGCGCACAAAATAAAGACGTTGCTGAGCAGCTGCATATTAGTGATCATACGGTAAAAACCCACCTTTACAGTGCGTTTCGTAAAACTAAAGCGCGAAACCGCATTGAATTGGTTAACTGGGCACAACAGTTTTTGCCTTCGCTGGTTAAAAGCGGCATTGATATTAGTCACCAAAGTTAAATCCAAGAAATAGCGCTTTTGGATAGCTATGGCAATCGCTTAAGTGATTGACATTTAGCATAAAACGAGCAAAATCCGATGTTCTAATGGCATCGGATTTTTTTATGCATATTTCTAGGGCAATACACCAACTTCATGATGTTAAAATTATTACTTAGAAACAAAAAAAGTGTTTAACGGAGGATAGATGAGGTTATTTAAAATAGCGATGACCGTTACAGGTGTTTTGTTACTGTCATCTATGCTTTTTTACAATAAGCATGGGATTGCATGCGAGGCCGCGCCGCTGCTTGGGTTTGAGCAAATTGATGCGGAAATTTATGTTGATGCAACAGTAAGTCAAACAGAACGAGACGCCCTGATAACCTTTGTTGATAAAGCGAAAGAAAGAGTGAGTGCAGCTTTTGGTGATATGAGTTCAACACCTCGTTATATAGTGACAAAAAAGAGTGCTCAATTTGGCTTTAACCCAACAGGCATGGCCAGAAGCTCATTAACACGAGAGTGTGTTTTTATTGGTCCTAAAGGCTTCAATGTCGATGTTATTGCCCACGAAACGTCTCATGCAGAAGTGTTTTATCGCGCAAATTTTATAACTCAAACGTTCAAAATAAAACCATGGTTGCTGGAAGGGGCTGGCACATACGTTGATTACAGAGCCGCCCTAAAGTTAGAAAATATTGCGATCGATAATGCGATAGTTGAAAAAATAACAATGTTATCCGATTTTTCGCCAAGCGACACAAGGGCTTATCAAGCATCACGCGTTGCATTTGAAAGCGTAGACCCTAAAACGTTTTACAAAGGCATTGAGCGGTTAAACGAAGGTGAAAGTTTCGAATCGGTTTTTGGTTATTCCAACTAGCGCGTATTTAGGTCAAGTCAAAAAAGTAGTCATGCCAACTCTTTACCTTGTTTAAGTCGGCATGATGCGTGTTAATTTTCGCCTCGCGCAATTAGCTTGACTTTAAATTTATAATCACACGTCTGTCAAAAAACAAACCTTCGTTATCTGCTGTGTCGTACTGCGCATCATCATCACCACGGGCCATAATGCTGACACGCTCTTTGGCAATGCCGTTAGTAATGAGGTAGTTGGCGATGGCGTTTGAACGAGCAAGCGAGAGCGCATGATTGCTCTGGTCGTCACCACGTTTGTCGGCGTAACCAAATAGTTCAACGTGAGCAGATTTTTGCTGTGATAATAACGCTAATACCTGTTCTAATTGGGTGTTATATAGCGGCTCGATTTCAGCGGTTGCCGTTCTAAATTGCACCATAAATGAAATGCTTGGTGCGACGTTACGTTTTGCACTTTGTGCTTTTTGCTGTTTTGCTTTTAACGCGGCAAGTTGCAGCTGTTTTTGCTGACGGGCTTTAGCAAGGGCAATGCTTTGCTGTTTAGTTGTCCACACCCCTTTATCAATACCTTTATGCACCAATTCAGAGAGTGCTTTTTCAATCGCCTGTTTGACACAAATATGCATTGGTTCGTTTTCACTGAAGCCTGCTTCCGCTTCGGCTAAACGTTTGTAGCTTACATAACGGAAAAAACCTGCACGCATTTCTACGCTGAGTACCTTTTTGGTGGTTGCAACGGAAAGCAACACTTGCCCGGTACGTACATCAACCGCGCGCAGGTAAATTGAAATAATGTCTTCGCGGTATAACTCAGATGCACCAATACCAAAATATTCGGCACCTAAACCACCGGTTTTTACGTTTGAGTCATAGCTAATCACACCGCCTTCAAGAATAATTTTTGCTGTGGTAAGTGGCGGTAATTGTGCTGCTTCATCTTCTTTGTTTGATAGCGCTGCACGCACAATTTTTCGTTCGGTGAGAATGTTTTGCAGGCCCTCACGCTCAACCGGAATAAACCAGTCTGACTCGTGCAGTGCTTGCACTAAAATCGAGTTCGCCCCTTGCGTTACTGCAGTAGAAAATGAACTGACATTGGTTTGCGGTTTGTATTGTCCGGTTTGGTCGCGAAAAGAATAAACCGATACGGGAATGCTGCCAGCAGGTGCAGGAAGACCACTCAGTTCACTAAAAGTTTTTGTTTGAGCAAGCTGCTGTGCCACCTCAAGCTCGGGTGGTAAGGTTTTTTTGATGGTGCTGCAACCTGCTAATAACACCAACACAATACTAATAAATACACGCCAAATCATTCGCCAAACCTCGGTACTTCAACAACCACAACTTCGCCCGTAACCATATTGGTGATTTGCACCGTGATGGTGTCGCTACCACTGGTTAAGATTTGAATTTCATAGTCACCGCTGGTGAAAATGGAGTCTTGATTGAACATGCTGTCTTCTACACCTTCACCAAACGCGAGATCGGTGATTTCACGCACCATGCGGTTAATATAAGAACGCTCTAATGATTCTTGAAATTTTTCGGCGTAGGTTTTTTCGTTGATGGGCGCACGGTGTTTGTTTTGTGATTGTGCTTTGTTCAGCAGCATTGCGCCGTTGAGCGGGCTGCCACCAAAACTTGGATTAACCGGCGTATACACTAACTCGGTGCTGACAACACAGCTTGAAAATACCAATAAAACGCTGCTTACTATTATTTTATTTATCATTTTTATGGTTACCATCCACTGCTTGCTAAGTCTTCACTTTGCTCAGAAAACTTAGATTTAGCGATTGCGTCAATTGTCGCGAAAATCGCTTGTTCTACTTTATCTTTAACTGGCTCGATACGACGACCCATGTAAGTGGCATAAATTGCTTTGCTATTAACTTCAACAAACAATTTAGTACCAGCGCGCGGTACAACCGCTTCTTTTATTACGACATTAATGCCAGTAGTGCTTGGCATGTCTTGCCATAACAAACTGTACGAGTGGTAAAACTCTTTACCCGAGCGACTTAATGTTCTGTCGAGTAACAGGCCACTAATTTCAATATCTTCGCCATTTGCTTGCGGGCTAAAAGAGGCGCCTAAAAGCGTTAGCGTTATGATTAGTTTTATAATTGAATGCATTAGAAAAGGGCCGCGAACGGCCCAACCATTTTGTTACTGCTGAATAATCGTAGCAGTATTGTAATCACCCGTTTGGGTTACAGTTACGCTACCTGATGCACTGTAAATACCACCATCCACTAAGTTGCCATCGCCAACTTGTGATATTGATAGTTCAACATCAGAGCCTTGCACTACAAATCCGCCGGTACCCATACCGCCAATCATGTTGTAGTTACCTGTTTGCGCGATATTAAGCGTGTTGCCACTGCCTTCAATTAGTAGATCAAGCGAGTTGATTTCGCCGTTTTGGGCAATATCAAGCGTGTTGTCATTGCTGTCTACCGCTGTGCTAAATGTCACTGCTGATTCGTTTTGATTACCTAGCTGCTGCACGTTAATGTCGTTGTTGTAGCTAGTAAGTGATTGATCAGGGTAAGACGATTGAACATAGCTGCTATTTTCGTTACCCACTTGCGTGATGTTAACGTCATTATCGCTACCATTGAAATGTGCTAGGTGACTTGCGTTAGCGTCACCGTCTTGGTGTACGATTAGTTCGTTGTTATCGCCAATTGCACCAACATACGAACTATTGTCATTGCCAAGTTGTGTTACTTGGAAATCATTGTTGTCACCAACAATGTCACTGCTTGATTCGTTGCCGTCACCATTTTGCTCAACGATTAATTCGTTATCAGAACCAATAATGTAAGTGCTATCAAACTTGTTGCCTGTGCCTTCTTGGTCGATTGAAACAGTGTTATCTGAACCTTCAACAATGGCTGCTGTGAAATCATTCTCAGCACCTTCTTGTACAATGCTGATGTCGTTATCGTCGCCAGTAACTGAGCCAATTGCAACGCGCTGCACATCGCCTTGTTGATTAACGCTTAGCTCGTTATTGTGGCCAACCAATTCTTGAACGCCAAGCACATTCCAAAAACCAGATTGTTCAACTTCAATATCGTTTACATCGCCTTGCACGCTTTCTAGGTTTGTTTCATTCCACACGCCCGACTGGTTAATGTAAACCGTATTGTCGTTGCCTTCCATTGCTTGGTTATAAGCCCAATGACCACCGTCACCTTGCTCAATTGTGATATCGTTATTATCACCTGTCACAATGTTTACCGCTTCATTAGAAATACCAAAAAAGCCTGCGCCAGATTGATTTACCGTAATTTGGTTTGCGTCGCCTGTTAGCTCAGTTAGCGCAATGTGTGATGAGCCATTTTGGTCGTACGATTCAAGGTTGTCGTTACCTTGTGTGTTTAACAGCAAGATATTAGAAGTGCCCACCTGCGTGGTTTGCGTGCTGTTCGCGCTACCTTGCGTTTCAGTTTTAAGGTAGTTTAAATCGCCTTCTTGCAGTGCAACCAAATCGTTACCAAATGCAGCACCGGTTTCAGATGTTTGGTTTACAACCATAGTGTTTGCGACATTTTGCACAGTGTTATTTGCTTTAACCGATTTACTGTCGTCTTTTGTACTTGCCATTGCCGAAGTAGAGCCAACAGCCAGTGCTACAGCTAAGGCTAATAAAGATTTATTCTTATTCACGGAGTATCTCCTGTAAAATTATTGCTTGTAAAACGTCACATTCACTTCAATACCGTTACCTATTTGCTGAACTGTAAAGGTTTGTTCGCCAGCTTGAGAGATATTGGCGGTATTGCCGTCGCCTTGTTGCAGTATGTGTGCTTGGTTGTTATTTCCTTGTTGTAACAGGTTTACAACGTTATTTGCGCCATACTGAAACAACGCAGCTTCGTTGTTAGTACCGTATTGGGTAACATGCGCTTGATTGGACGTTTCGTTTATTTGATTAACTGTTGCTTTGTTTAAAATCCCGTACTGAGTGATAACCACTTGATGCTGTTGCGCACCTACTCGGTATTGCAGGGAAGTATTTAGACTGAGAGAAAGAGGAGATTCTTGTAGGTCCTTCGCTAATGCTAAGTGAGAATTACTAAGCGCCGCTAAGTAAAATACAGAGGTGCGCAAAACCGTACCTAACGATTTGCATATACCAGATTGAGTTTTACAGAGTTTTGCTTTCATCACAGAATTTTAGAGTAAGAACACGACAGCGATTAAATTACTATTTTTACGAAAGCGAGCGCTATCAGCCAAATTTGTGCTTCTTGAATTTCAGCTAATAAACAATAGCTTATGTTGTTTTTTACGGTGGCGTTAAATATTTGTGAAAGGCCAGCTACCAAAAAAGTGCTAGTCATAAAAAAGTCATATTTAATTGATTAAAAACACCCCAAAGAAATTAATTCCAATAAAAATCAGCTTGTTAAAGGTTTTGTTGATTTTTATTTATATTAACGCTTGCGCCTTTGTTGGGAACTGTGTTTGATAAAAAGGTTGCTTAAAAATTTAGATTGATGAGTTGTTGAGATAGGTGCTCGATTGTCGAGCGTACATTTTATAAAAAATGGAATTTCAATAATGAAAGCGAAACTTTCTGCAATTTCACTTGCTTTGCTTCCTTTGGTGGCAAGCGCATCAGCAACAACGACACCAGCGGTTAAAAGCGCTGACGGTTACAAAAATAATTCAGTTATTGTTGTGTACAAACAACATGCTCGCGCAGCTGATAAAGCAGCTGCACGTAAGCTTGTAGCTGCGACTATTTCAGATGCAAACCTTGATGAAATAGATGACCGTTATAACCACATTCTTAAAGGTCGTATGGCGCAATACACGTTGAACGATAACGATGTAAAAGGCGCAATATCAAAACTGCAAAACCACCCAGCAGTAGAATATGTAGAGCCTGATCATATTGTGTCGATTAATGCACAACCTGATGATCCACAGTTCAGTGATTTATGGGGCCTTCACAACACAGGTCAAACCGGTGGCACCAATGATGCCGATATTGATGCACCAGAAGCGTGGGATATCTCAACCGGTAGTCGCGACGTTGTCGTAGGCATTATCGATACGGGTGTTGACCATACACACGAAGACATTCAAGCAAATGCGTGGGTTAACCCAAATGAAATCGCAGGCGATGGCATCGATAACGATGGCAATGGCTACATTGACGATATTCACGGTATTAATGCAATCACCGATGTGGGCGACCCAATGGACGACCAAGGTCACGGTACCCACGTTGCTGGCACAATTGGTGCAACGGGTAACAATAGCCAAGGTGTGGTGGGTGTTAACCACACTGTCTCTATGGTTGGTTGTAAGTTCTTATCAGCACAAGGCACGGGTTCAACTTCAGATGCAATTAAATGTATTAACTACATGGTTGGCTTAAAAAATGCTGGTGTCGATATCAAGGTACTAAACAACAGCTGGGGTGGCGGTGGCTTTAGCCAAGCGCTATCTGACGCGATCACTGCATCTGAACAAGCTGATATCTTATTTGTTGCCGCGGCAGGTAACGACGCGGTAGATAACGACGCAAACCCTCATTACCCTTCTAGTTACGAGCATGACAGCGTATTAGCTGTAGCAAGTACTGATCACTCAGACAATATGTCGAATTTCTCACAATGGGGTTTAACAAGCGTTGATATGGGTGCACCAGGTTCAAGTATTTTGTCTACTGTGCCAGGCAATGGCTATGCAACTTACTCAGGTACGTCAATGGCAACACCACATGTTGCAGGTGCTGCAGCATTAGTATTATCGTTAAACCCAACGCTGAGCGCATTACAGTTAAAAGAGTTATTAATGAACTCAGGTGATGCAAACGCGGCACTGCAAGGTAAAACAGTTGCTGGTACACGACTAAACGTATACAGCGCACTTGAACAGTCTAATCCAGAGCCTGGATTTAGATTGATCACCAGCCCAACATCACAAACCGTAACAGCAGGTCAAACAGCAACGTATGAGTTTGAAATTGCGTCTGTTGCGAATTGGGATGATGTAGTAACACTTACTTTAGACTCATCAATTGCTGGTGCAGCACTGTCAACTGACACAGCAACACCGGGTCAGATTGTTACGCTAACTGTACCTACTGCCGCTGATACGCAGTGGGGTGATTATAGTTTCATAGTAACAGGTCAAAGTGGCGCGTTAGAGAAATCAAGTACAGTTGGTTTATATGTTAACCCACAAGGGCTCGCTGATTTCACTTACGACAACAGCGACGCAGTATCAATTCCAGACAATGACCCTGCGGGTGTATCGTCTGTCATTACTGTGCCAGATGAAATCACCATCTTTAACACACTCGCGACGGTTAATATTACTCACACCTACATTGGTGATTTAATTGTTACCCTTACTTCACCGACAGGCACTGTGACAACACTGCACAATAAATCGGGCGGTTCGAGTGACAATATTAATCAAACGTATGAAGCGGTTATTTTCAATGGTGAAAATGCAGCTGGCGATTGGACCCTACATGTTGAAGATACCTACAGCGCAGACACAGGCTCATTAGACAGCTGGTCATTAACCTTCAGTGCAATTGGCGATGTTGCGCCAGTAGCACCGGTTGCTGATTTTACCTTTGAGCGTGATGGCTACAATGTGATGTTCACTAACGCAAGTAGTGATCGCAACAATGATATTGTGTCGTATCTGTGGGACTTCGGTGATGGCAATACATCAACTGAAGCAAACCCAGTTCATGCGTATGCGGCGGCGGGCAATTACAGCGTATCGTTAACCACAACTGATGCAGAAGGCTTAAGTGATACTGCGAATAAAGATGTTCAGATCTCAGACGCCAACATCGTAGTTGATGTGAAACGTGCAAACTTATCGCGCACAGGCTTTATGCGTGTTGAGTTATTAATCGATGGCGCAACAGAAGGTACTGTCGACGTTTACCGTAATGGTGAATTGTATGAAACAGTAGAAAATGTGGGTGTTTATCGTGACTTCAGCCGTGGCGTAACTGAAACAAACTTTACCTATAAAGTTTGTCAGGCTGGCGATGTTTGCTCAAATGAAGTAACGGTTAATTTCAATTAATCAATTGTGATTTAATAACCTAGCCGATAAGAGTTATCGTACGCTTTATGTTAAAGTAAGTGCGGTAACTCTTTTTTATTTGAACTTGAGGGCCTTTATTAAAAGTTAATACGTTTTGCCTGCCAAAAAGCGCTTCGCCAATAGCTATTTTTTAACGACGACACAATAACGCCTTGACTGGTCGAGGCATGTAAAAACTGATTATCCTCAATATAAATACCAACATGATAAGTACGAAAACCTGTTTTAAAAAACACTAAATCGCCCGCTTGTAACTCTGTTTTACTCACGTTGTTGCCAAATTCAGCTTGTTTAAGGGTCGTGCGCGGCAATAAAAAGCCAAAACGGTCAATATAGGTGGTTTGCACGAACGCTGAACAATCAATGCCTTTTTGTGATGTACCCCCCAGTTTGTATGGCACGCCCCGCCAAGCATCTAGCTGTTGATAAAGCGCATTCGCCACAGAGTTATTACTTGATTCGTTTACTTTGTTATTAGGCACAGGTGTTGTAGCGTTTGAGGGGGATTTTGCACAGGCAGCGAGTCCTAAACAAAGTGTTAGGCAAAGTAATGGGGCGGTATTTTGGCGTAACAGCATACTGATGCAATATCCTTTTGTAATGCGCTGATTTACTCTAATTGCTCTGGCTTTATGTTGTTACTTGATTTACGTTGATAATCAATAGCGCGACCAAAAGTATCAAATTCGAAATGGCAACATTCGTCAAACAGTTCTCTAAGGGCTTTTCGACTTGTTTGTACACGTGATTTTAACGTGGAGTAGTGAATTCCCATGTGTTCGGCTAATACTTTTTGTTGGGCATTTTCTAAATCAACCGCGATAAGCAACGTGCGCTGTGGTTCAGGTAAGCGTTGAATAAATGGCGTTAAACAATCGATTAAATCTTGTTGTACTGATTCTTCATCATCAGTAATTATAAGCGAATCAGTTATTTCATGTTGTTTTCCGCGGGCACGATAAAAATCAATAATCGTGTTGTTAGCGATTTGAAAAAGCCACGACTTGAGTTTGCTAATATCATTTAGCAAATGCAGGTTTTTATGGGTTTTAATAAAAATTTCTTGCATTAAATCTTCTACATCAGCGCTGTTCGCCACCTTCTTTTTTAAAAAGCGCGTTAATGCGTGCTGATATTCAAGCCATATTTCTTCAATATTCACGACAGTTACTACCATTTTTATCATTACTACAAAGTGTGACAAATAAGACGTTATTTTTCATATAAAGACGAAGTTTATTTCGTCTTTTTTAACAGCCAAGCGTCTTACTGTGTGTAAATTAATTGAATTAGGTAGTAATTATGTCTTTTTTACAAAACGAAACATTCACCTTAACACCTGAAAATAAAGAGATGAGCAGACATAAACCAAAGGTTTTAATGCTTTACGGTTCGTTAAGAGGAAATTCGTACAGTAAGTTCGCTACACTAGAAGCGGCTCGTATACTTGAATATATGGGGGCAGATGTCAGAGTTTTTGACCCCGCCGGCTTGCCTGTATTTGATAACAACGGGTCGGCCGAACATGCGAAAGTGCAAGAACTGCGAGAACTCGCGTTATGGTCTGAAGCGCAGGTTTGGTGCTCTCCAGAAATTCACGGCAATATGTCCGCGGTATTTAAAAACCAGATTGATTGGTTACCTTTGTCATCTGGTGCACGTAGGCCAACACAGGGAAAAACACTTGCACTAATGCAAGTGACAGGCGGTTCGCAAAGCTTTAATGCCCTTAATAATATGCGCGTGTTAGGGCGCTGGATGCGCATGTTTACAATTGCTAATCAATCGTCGATTGCAAAAGCTTATCAAGAATTTGATAGTCATGGCGTGATGAACCCTTCGAGCTTTCGCGACCGCATTGTTGATGTCATGGAAGAGCTAATGCGATTTACTTTTTTATTGCGTGACTATGATGGATTATTGCTAGACCGTTACAGTGAACGAAAGGCCAGCAAACAAAATGTCGATGAGTTAAATCAACAACTAAAAACGCATATTCTCTCGTCAACGTGATAGAGCGTTCGGTAATTACTCATTCGAACGGTGTAAAGCTCACAATATAGTGAGCTTTACACTTATTGTTTAGAAAAAATTTAATGAAATTTTCAATAAAATTAACCACTTTATATTGGTTTAACCTATTGACTCTAAAAGTGCCGCTTTTAGAATGCTCGCAGCTTAATAATATGGAAAAATTTAATGAAAAAATTCGCATGGTTTTTCGCACTTGTTGCGTTAGTGTTTTCTTTTTCGTTTGATGCTGAAGCACGTAAAAAGTTTGGCAGCAAAAGCAAAGGCACAACCAAACAAACCACAACAACACAACAAAAACAGCAAGTTGATACAAATAACCCAACGCTTCCCGCTAAAAAGTCTTCTAAAAAAGGCTTAATGGGTGGCATTTTAGGTGGTTTACTTGCCGGTGGCTTAATTGCAGCAATGCTAGGTGGCGATTTTGAAGGTTTCCAATTTATGGACTTCATTATTATTGCGCTCGTTGCGTTTGTATTATTTAAGTTGTTTAAAGCATTTATGATGAAAAAGGCGCAAAGCCAACCGCAGTTTGCAGGCGTACCGCCAATGCAACAAGCTCCTTCGTCACAGGCTGCGCCGCAACAGTTTAGCAATCAAGGCTTTGCACAACAAAGCCAATCGGTACCTATGAATTTACCGATTAATTTTGACTTAAACGGCTTCTTGCAAGGAGCTCGTGAGCACTACCATACTTTACAAAAAGCATGGAATGATAACGACTTTACGGTGATTTCTGAGTACGTAAGTGAGCAACTGTTAGCTGAACTAAAACAAGAGCGAGCGGAGGTTGAAGAAGTAGCAACTGAAGTTATGTTTATCGATGCAGAACTAGCACGTGCTGATACATCACCTATGTTATGGGAAATCAGTGTACGTTTTCGTGGTAAATATCGCGATTTAGGCGATAAGCAAGAAGAGCCAATTGATGAAATTTGGCACCTAGAGCGCAGCTTGTCACAGCAAGATGCACCTTGGGTTATCGTAGGCATTGAAGATAACGCCGCGTAATTTACTGAACAAATGAAAAGTTAAAAGCAGCCAAATGGCTGCTTTTTTACGTTTATTAAGACTGATTTTTTAACAGTATAGATAAATGTTGTTGTAGCTCTGTAGGACTATCTGGAGTATGTAAAAAGCCACCTAATTTTGCGCCAGATAATTCTTGCCTAATATCGTATTTTAGCGCGTTTAAGCGTGGTACCACGTTGTCGCCTTCAACAAAGTACATGTCCAAATCCATCAAAAATGGTACGCGTAGCGACATAGTAATGCGCGCCATTAAATTGGGATAAAGTGCCATTAAATCCGAAAAGGTGAGTTGAATTTTCTGTTTACCGATTATTTTAAAGCCCGCGGCTTTAATTTTATTGCGAATAAAGTGGTGTTTACCAAACAGGTAGGTTTCGGGTTTTAGTAAGTAAAACGAGACACATTTATTCTTAATGAGTTTTCTCATACGCACACTCCCTTACTTCAAATTATTGGCCACGTTGAGGTTTTAAATTATTTGGCCAATATGCTTACTATAGAAGCAAAAGCACATTGCTAACAAATTGTTTTGTGTAAATGATTATTACCGCACCGCTTTTTACAATTCTCGATTAATTTAGTGCTTTGCTATTGAGCGTATACGGTCAATTTTCTACAATGGCGCAAATTAAATACGTAATAAAGAAATAATTATGAACGATAAAACAGATTTACCAGCATTACCGGATCGTCTTTCAATTAACCCGCGCAGCAAGTTCTACTCTGAAGAAGTGTTAAAGCTGGATATTGGTATTCGTTTCAACGGTAAAGAGCGCTCTGACGTTGAAGAGTATTGCATCAGTGAAGGTTGGATTAAAACTGCTGCGCCAAAAGCGTTAGATCGTTACGGCCAACCTATGCTTATTAAATCAAAAGGCACGGTTGAAGCGTTCTACCGTTAAGCTAAAAAGTGCACCTTTTTAGGTGCACTTTTCCAGTAGCTATCAATCGCTCATTGATTTTGAGTTACTGGGCTGTTCAACAAAGCCTAAACTCAGGTTGTTTAGTAAGCGCAATGCTTACAGCCATTACCACAGCAATAACCGCGTTTTAAATGCGCCCATTTCGTCATCACACGATAACCGTCTTCATTTAAATAATAATCTAACTTTTCAACGGGAAACTGGTTTTGATATTGCGCAGCAAGCGTAACTAATTCGCTATTTGATTTCGTTTCGTAAAGACGTGATAGTTCATCGTTAATTTTATCAATTAAACATGCTTTACATAAACAATTGGCGTCTTTAGTGACTGGTAAAATATTGGGAAGCGAAAAACACCAACAACTGCCTTGTTGGCTTTCGCATTTGAATGGGGCTTGGCAAGAAATACAGTTCATAATTTGGCGCAAAAAAGCGTTAGCATAAGTAAAATACTACACTAACGCAAATTTCAATTAGTGGCGTTTGCACCCTTTACTTTGCTAAATAGCGCTTAACGCTAATCCGCCTAGCATAAAGCTAACAACTAACCAGATAATGGGTAGTTTTAATTGCTTCATAATAAAAAAGCCAATCAATACAAGAGCAATATCTTTTGGCGCAGTTACCGCGCTTGTGAAAATAGGCGTATAAAGCGCCGCTATCAGCAATCCTACAACCGCGGCGTTAACGCCCGCCAGCGCACCACTTACGTTTGGTTTGTTAGCAAGTATTTGCCAGTCTTTTAGCACCGTTAATAACAGTAAAAAGCCTGGTAAAAATACCGCTAAGGTAGCGATTAGCGCACCGATAACTGGCGCATTATCAAATAGTTCATAGCCAATATAGGTGGCAAAGGTAAACATAGGCCCAGGTACCGCTTGCGCCGCCGCGTAGCCTGTTATAAATGCGTCTTGTGATAATTGGTCGCCAACAATATTTTGTAATAAAGGCAGTACCACATGACCACCGCCAAATACCAAACTACCGGCCTGATAAAAGTCATTAAATAGGCTTATTTCAGGTGCAAAAGATGCAGTTAAAGGCAGCCCAAGCAACAAGGTTATAAACAACAGCAATGGCATTAGGTTAGGTTTAAATGTGTGCTGATGTGTCGTCGGTATTTTACCTTTTAATGCAACCGTGCCAATAAGCGCTGCGCCAGTTAACACGGCAAATTGTGCGCTAAGGGTAGGGCTTAAAAGCAACACACACGCTGTGGCGATGCACAAAAATACGGCTTTAGTGTCTTTACAGAAGTTTTTAAACATTCCCCATGTGGCGTCTGCCACTACTAAAACAGCGAGTAGCTTTAACCCGTGAACAATACTTTCAAAAATACTGTTATTAACCAGTGCACTTGAGGTGATAGCAAGCGCCAGCATAATAATCACCGATGGCAGAGTGAAGCCAACAAACGCCGCGATCGCACCTTGTAAACCGGCACGTTTGTACCCTAATGCAAAGCCCACTTGGCTCGAACCAGGGCCGGGTAAAAACTGACTAAGCGCAATCAGTTGGCCGTACTCTTCATCACTTAACCACTTATATTTAGTGACGAAGGTTTGGCGAAAGTAGCCAATATGGGCGGCAGGCCCACCAAAACTGACCCAGCCGAGTAAAAAGAACGTTTTAAAAATACTGAACATACGCGCATAAATATCTGTGTCATCAAATCTGCGCAAAGCTTAAAAAAAGCGATACAATTAATCCAATTAATATTATTTGTAATAAATATGAATTAAATGGGATTTATTGATGATTTCGATTGAAGAAACGAAATGGCGCAATGTCGATTTAAACCTGCTGGTGGCTTTTTCGTATTTGTATCGCTTTGAAAGCGTTAGCTTAGCGGCAGAAAAGAACTTTGTTAGTCAATCGGCAATGAGTCACAGTTTATCGCGCTTACGGATATTACTTGATGACGAACTGTTTGTGCGAGTGGGCCATAAAATGGTGGCAACAGACTTTGCTCATGCGGTTTATCCGAGTATTGAGTCTATGCTGCAATTAGTGCAACAGCAGGTACTAAAGCGTGACACTTTTAATGCCAAAACCTATCAAGGGGTTTGTCGAATTGGCTTAACCGATTACGCTGAGTATATTTTTGCGCCGGCTATTTTCGATTTAATTAGAACGCAAGCGCCTAATGCGCAAATTAGTTTCGTTAACGTAAATAGGGTGAATTACCGTGAGCTTAGTGAGCAAGAATCACTCGATTTGGTGATTGGCAGCATTCCTAACTTACATAATGCGTTTGAAAGCGAGTTACTGTATCGCGAGCAACACATGTGTTTGCTAAATAAAGAGTTTGCTACACGCATTATGCCAATCACAAAGCATACTCTTGCTAATATTGAACATGCGATTGTTAGCCCTGACGGTAGTTTAACCACTCAAGTAGATAATTTGCTGAGTGAAGATGGTTTAACACGCAGGGTGACTGTGGCTAGTCGTAACTTTTTAACCGTACAGAGTTTGCTGTTGGAGCGAGAGCTTATTGCGATTGTGCCAAAGCGCATGGCCGAAATCTCATTACCTAACGATGCACTTCAAAGCGTCACGCCGCCTATTAAGGTACCGGATTTTGATATCTCTATGTTGTGGTTAAAACGTTCGCGGGCTAATGAAAAGCACATTTGGCTGCGTTCAATTATGAAACAAGTCGTAAGTTAGCGCCCGTTGACGGTTGAAGTTCGTTTTTTTACAGCAGTTTGATTTGGTTTTATACCAGGAAAAGGCTAGGTGGAAACGCTATGTTATGTGAGTTTGCCGATAACGTCTTTGGGCCCAGCAAAATCACCTTCCCACACCAATGCGGGCAACACAATAGGAAACTAATCAGGCGTCATAGTTAAATGTTGCTCAAATAGCGCAAAAATAAAACAGCAGCTGAATATTAAGCTTGGATTAAGGGAAATAATTGAACAATACACACTCCACAGAAGGAAAAAGTTATGAGCAATTTAATTTTTCAAAATAAGCTATCTTTTACATTAACACTGTTAGCCGCTATTGGGCTTGGCGTATTTTTATTGCCTGTAGTGTTATTTTTATGGCTAACCATGATGATGTTTATTGGCCTTAACGTGTTAATTGCAAAATTACGTGGCGGTAACCTAACGGGGAGCGGCTTTAAAAAGCCAAAATACGCATTTTATAAAGGCAAAATCGAAAAAGTGATTAACTAGTTTTAATTGTTTAGTTAACCCGAATTCACATAAACCTTAATCGCCTGCTAAAAAGGGCGATGTTTGAATCGATTAAACGTGCTGCTTTTTGCGTAACATGCCATTTGAGCAGCACAGTTATATACGCGGTCAGTTACAAAGATAATTAAACATGTAAAAGGAGAGAGAATATGGGAAAGTTTCTTACACCAATACTGTCACTACTACTTGTTAGCATCAGTGCGTTTGCCAGTGCCGATGAATATCAAACTACGCTACAAAATTTTAAACAATCTCACGAAACCAAGCGCTTTTTTAATAGTGCCTATGGATATGTGGTATTTCCAACGATTGGTAAAGGTGGCTTAGGGTTAGGCGCGGCGTTTGGTAAAGGTCAGGTTTACAAGCAAGGCAAAGCGGTGGGTAAAACAAGTGTTAGTCAATTATCGGTTGGCTTTCAAGCAGGTGGGCAAGCCTACAGCCAAATCATTTTTTTAAAAGACAAACGCGCGTTTGATGAATTTACCTCGGGCAATTTTGAATTTGGTGCAGGGGCGTCAGCGGTTGCTATTACCGCAGCGGTTCAAGCGCAGGCAGGCTCTACGGGCGTTAGCTCAAGTGTCGGCACCGATGCAAATTCCACCAAGCAAAATAAAGCAAAATACCGTAAAGGCATGGCGGTGATGACGTTGGCAAAAGGCGGCTTTATGTACGAAGCCGCACTTGCTGGGCAAAAATATAATTACACGCCGTATAAGCAGTAACACTAAAAACCAGAGGCGACTCTGGTTTTTTTTGTTGTTGCTCTAGCTAATCAGCTTGGCTTAGTTGATGATGAATATTGTTAACTAAGTCGCGTGGTAAACACAGTTGATTAGCTAAAGTTTGTAAATATTGCTGTGATGCACTTTGGTTTAAATCAATTGCGCTGGCGCTTGCGGCATACACTTCAATGCCCGTTTGTGCATTAGGCACGGTTGCAACTAGCTCACTTAAACTCATTGGCGCACGTAATTCATCAAACAACATGGCTTTTTCTTGTGTTGTTAGTGACATTTGTTCTACTTGAGCGAAAATAGTTTGGCGCTCATTTTCATCAATATGGCCATCGGCATACGCGGCGGCTATCATGGCGCGCATTAAAATTAACTGGCCGTTACCCGTTTCGTCTTCTACTACCGCATCAAAGCTTTGTTCTTGCATATGTGTCGGTTCAACGCGGTATTGGCTACTACGATTTTGCATTGCGTTATCAAACGCTTGCCTATCAGCGGCTTGCTGAGTTTGGCTATTTTTTTCGCTGTATTGTTGATAAGCTTTCCAAGCGAGTCCGCCAACGGCTGCCAGTGCGCCATACTTTACCGCTTTCTTACCCACTTTTTTTGACTTCTTACCTGATAGCAAGCTGGTTAAGCCGCCACCTGCTACACCACCTAAAAAGCCACTTAGTGCACCTGATTTATTTAGGCTGCCAACTAATTTTTGTAGATCTTTCATTGCTTTCTCCTAAATTGATAACTTTCATTAGAGTAAAAAAAATGATGCAATAAAGGAACAGCAGAACTGTTACAAAGTGATTCAAACATTTTGTGATAATCGGCAATTAAAATGTGTGAGTTACATTTCTATGCGATAAATTTGTCACATAAAAGGTATAATCTCACACACATAACACAGACAGTAGGAGATGCTATGAGTGATACCAACCAACGCGAAATCTTAGCGGAATTTTTAGCGCAAAGTAAAACAAGCCAATCAGTGTGGGCACTGCAAGATAAAGAAAGTGAAGATTGGGTTGTATTAGATTCTCCTAATTTTGAAAATGCAGAGGTGATGCCGGTTTGGTCAAGCAAGTCGTTGGCCGAAACACACTGTGTACAGGAATGGCAAGCATTTACACCAAGCGAAATTTCAATTAACGACTGGTTAGATTATTGGCTAGAAGATTTAAAAGATGATGACATTGTTGTGGGTGTAAACTGGGCTGAAGAAGGCGATATTGTTGAGCTTGAAGTGACTGACTTTAGCCAAGCGCTTGCCAGCATTCAACCCGTTAAATCATAACTTTATAGCCATTTTAAAGCAGCATTCACAGGCTAAGTGAATTGCTTTAATAAGTCGGCGTAGATTGCGCCGACTTTTAATTTTAAGTGCGTTAATCGTTAACGCCGTCAATATCGCCACGCCTTACCGGATAGCCTTGATTCATCCACCCAAAAATACCTTCCCACAAGACAGCTGTGCGGGTGTAACCACGTTGTCTTAGGCGATTAATCGTGTGATCGGCGGCGGCACGCGGACATGAACAATAGGCAACAATTTGCACGTCTTTTGGAATTCCCGCCACAGTCTCATCTAAATCTGCGTAGTAGGGGAAAGGAATCGCCCCTTCAATGTGCGCGGTTTGCCAAACCGATGTAACTCGCGTATCGAGCAGCACCATGCGCTTTTTGGCCTCAAGCGCTTTGTTTAAGTCTTTTGACAGCACATACATGCCATCTTTTAAATCAAAATTTGGATCGTCGCCGTTTTTGTTTACGATGTAATTTTCTGGCGTAGGCAGTGCTTTGAGTACCGGCGTTTCATCTTTCCAACCGAGCGATTTACTGCGCAAAAACGCAGTAATATTGTCGATATCAGCACTTGAAAGTTTGTCTTTAAACGCTTGCATTGGCGTATCTTGCCTTCCATTTTCAATGGCATAGCGAATAAACTCATCGGTATTATGAGCCAGCGCCGATTGGTTCATTATGGCAGGGCCGGTGATCCCTTGACCTTTATCGCCATGACAGCTAGCGCATTCTTTTTGGTAAACTTGCTCACCTCGCGTAATATCGCCGTGAACAGGGTTAGTGGTAAATTTTAAGCGATCGTAACCCGCTTGTTCAAATAGCCAATAGGTGAGATCCCAGGTTTCATCCAATGTCATTGGACCGCCAACCTCATCTAAATACCCGCCCATTGCTGTACCTACACGTCCGTACTGCATTGGTCGTAAAATTTGATGGGCAATGCCTGATTCCATTAAGCTTTTACTGCGAAGTGACGGTGCGTGATCGTTTTTATGACCTTCGCGGTTTTCGCCGTGGCAAAGAGCACAGTATTTTTGATAATTAGCTGCAGCGACTTTGGCTTGTTGTGTGGTTAATTTGCGCGGAGGTGAACGCAGTTCACGTTCAGCTGAAGTACTGTTAAATGACACAAATGCTAGCATTGCTGAACATGCAATGGTGATTTTTTGAGTAAAGGTTAGCATGGAATTCCTTGTAATTTGCCCCAAAATCCAGAATATCAGGCAGTGGCTTTATTACTAGTGAAAAACAAATTTAGTAACAATTACGTGAAAGTATTTACGTTTATTGTGTATGGCTAAAAGTATGACTATTTATCTAACGGCGTTTTGATTAAAATAGCTGTGATGACCTTATTTACTCCCCTTATCTATAGTTTATTTTTGCTCGGCAGTGTGAGCTGCTACGTGCTGCATTCCTCTTTTGCAGTACCAATTGTGTTAGCGGCGACGTTTCCTGCACTTATTGGCAGCTTTATCCCGTTTAAAACTGAGTTTAAACATCACCCTTATGCTGCAATTTATACGGGCTGTTTCGCCGGAATGTGCTCTACCGCGGCTATTAATTCACTGTGGGAACTAATATTTGTTGCCTTGATTGGCACATTTTTGTACATAAAAAGCATCAGCTTATTTGAAGGGTTTGGCGGCAGATTAGGTGGAATCGCGTTTACCTGTAGTGCTTTGTTTGTATTGATTAAGGGTGTGTTATGAGCCTAGATTTAATGCTTATTTCACTGTTTGGCTCACTTGCTACCTATTTACTCGCCAAGCGCAATCGGTTTGACGGCATAAGAGCATCTACTTCGCTTTCGATTATTGCTTATTTGTTTTTTTACACCTTACAATGGGATGTTGCGCTTTATAGTTTAGTGTTTTTTGGCAGCACCTTTGTTGGCATGAGCGCTCCTAAACGCTTTGGGATTTATACTCAGGTGATTGCGGCGGTACTGTTTTCAGTATTGTTTGAAAACTTGGTACCGTTTATTAAAGATTACGGCGGTGCCCTTGGTTTAAGCGCGTTTTTCTCGGTGTGTGTGTGCCATTTGGGCATTTTACTTGGCGCACCGCGCAGCATTAAAGTGGATAAATAACGCTAAAAGTGAACTAACAGACTCAGCAGCGCGTAAAACTAACTACATCAACACAGTTTAAGAGGTGTGTATGAAGTGGTTAATACTTGGCGCACTACTTTTCTTGCAAGGATGCAGCAGTAACTATTTTTTATATAGTCCAAATGACAAAATTGTCTTTTCAAAAGACGACTTTTCACACCCAGTGAAAGACAGTTTTATTCGTTCTCGCTCTGGCAACACTTTACATTTACAACACCATTTAAGCGACAACCCTCAAGGGCTCGTTATCCACTTCCATGGTAATCGTGGTAATTTGTCGCAAACCGTTGAGAAAGTAGTATGGCTGGTTGATGAAGGTTACGATGTGATGCTGGTTGATTATTCCGGTTACGGCTTATCAAACGGCAAACCGACCCGTGAAAACTTAGCGTTAGACGCACAAACTGTGTTTGAAATCAGTCACGGTCTAGCCCATCAGCATAAAGTGATTGTCGCCACATCTATGGGCGGCGCAATTGCCCTTGATGGTTTAGCTAAAAGCAAACTTGAGCGTTATTTCGACTTGTTAGTAATAGATTCAAGCTTTGAAAGTTATCAAAACCTTGCGCGAGATGTCGTAGCAAATGTACCTATCGCAAAGTGGTTTAGTAGCCGTATTCCTGCGCTTGTGAGTGATGAACGCTCACCTGCCAGTAACATTAAGCAAATTGTGAATATTGATACCATTATTGCCCATTGTAATGATGATAGATTGATCCCCATTACTCGTGGCAAAGCGCTCTATCAAGTAGCTGGCAACAACAGCCAATTTTGGCAATTTAACGGATGCCGCCACGCGCGCACTTTTACCGATGAATTCCCCAATAATCAGCAGCGGTTATTAGCGCATATCAGAAAGAATCGTGGCGCAAGTTTAGTTGCAAGTAATACGTTAACCAGTCCTTAATTGAGTTAAAGGTGCCTTTATTATGCTGCGTTAAGCGCATAAAAAGGCACGACTAGGCGGTTTGAAAACCCAAGTGCGAGTTATATAAAATACCATCCAGTTAGTTCTAGCCCCAGCATTAACGCGAATACTACGCTTAATGGCTGTTTATTTGGAATAACCGGCACTAACGCGTAAAAAGGCTTTTTTTCAAATAACACACTCAATAAACACGCAAGCACAGTAACTAACCCGCAAAGCAGCACAAGTGCGTTTGAAAAGCCATTTTCAAGGGTTAATATGGTGATACTCAAAGCGATTAAAAGCCACGCGCCGAGGCGGAACCAGGTGCTTTGTTGAGGCGACGGTTTGAATTCACGACCGAGTACTTTAGTGTATTTAGGCATCGCCAACATAAATAAGCAAAGCGCCTGATAAATCAATAAGCTTGAAACTAGTAAAATCATGCGACTACCTCGCGGCGTTGCTTTTCTTTTGGTGCTATCTCAGCGTTTACTAAACGGTGTTTTTTCACAAGCATTGCAATACAGACACAAAGCACAGAAGCGGCAAGATTAACTAAATCAAAACCAGCAAAACCCCAATCGTTTTGTTTGATACTGGTAATTAAACCGCGTTCGGTGGTTAGGCCGTTGGTAATTGGTACCAGCGCAAATAAAACGGCAGCCATAAGCCATTGCTGGTACCAGGCAACTGCGCCGCGATTTTGCCAAGAATGCTTACACGCATGCAGCAAAAACACTAACCAAGTTATAAACAAGCAGTGCATTTCCCAATTAGCGCGCGATGCCATTTCTACAGGCAACAAACGATTCGCAATAAAATATACAGCAATAGCGGCGGGCAATCCGACCACTGTACCTATGTTTAACCCTTCGGTTAATTTAAAATTAAAGGGTAAACCAGCAGGGTTTGAGAGCGCTTTTTTGCGGCGTTTTGTCGTCCAAAGTATCATGCCAGAGGCAATCATGGCGCAGCCCGTTAACCCCGTAAAAAAGTACAACCAACGGACCGATAGCGTGGCAAAAATCCCTTCATGCAATTCTAAAAAGATAGATTGCACATGACGCGTGCCTTCAAATTGTGGTGTATATGCGTATGTTGCACCGTTAGTGGCGTTCAAAATAAGTTTTGCACCGTCATCACTTGGTGAGGTTTGTTCAAGGGAAAACACCGCTAAGCTGTTTAGATCGTTAGGGTGATAAATACGCATCGCGTAACTTTGCCGTGTATCGTTATGCTGCGTTAATACATCTTGCGCTTTTTGATAAAGTACAGACAGTGGTAATTGGGCGGCAGCTATTCCAGCTGCATCGTTCGGTGCACCGCGTTGATAATATTCATCAAAAAATTGCTTTTTGCCTTGTTCATCGAGGCCGTAGCTGGCGTTCATAACAAACGGTACATAGGTAAACATAAACATGATCAAGCCTGAGTAGGTAATCATTAAATGAAACGGCAGGCTTACAACACTCATTAAATTATGCCCATCTAACCAAGATGTAGCGCCTTTATTTGAACGAAACGTAAAAAACTCTTTAAAGATTTTTTTATGTACCACAATGCCAGTAACTAGGCCAAGCAGCATAAACATAGTGAAAATACCCACTAAATAATAAGCAAAGCGGGTCGGCAAGTAATGCAATCGATAATGCATGCGATACAAGGCTTGTCCACCACCTGTTTTGCGGTGCTCGAGTACGTCACCGCTTTCACTATCCAGTGTTTTACTAACGCGACTCAACTTACCTTGTTCATTTATTTGCTGGTAATTCACTTGCAGGTGGGGCTCGCTGCGTACCAGTGGTAAGTAGACTCGCCACTCTTTTGCATCTTGCCCGTATTGCTGCAAATGGGTTTGCGCGGTTGTTAACGATGTTTCGATGTTGGCGGTGTTTTTTGGCAACTCGGGCGCCATCCATGCATCTATTTCACTGTCGAAATAACCTAAGGTGCCGGTAACAAAAATAAAATAAAGCAGCCAGCTTACTAAAATACCGGTCCAGGTATGAAGCCACGCCATAGACTGGCGAAATCCACTTCTCATATTAACCTCTCAGCCAAAACATAAGCGCGTTGGCCAGCGCGCTAACGGCGAGTACTAACAGGCTGTTAATGAAAACGCTGCGATAACGTTTTGCTGAAAATACGTACATGATGTAACCCGTATAAAGAGCAAAGCTCAGCATTGAACTGGCAGCAACGGCGTCTTTTTGTGAAAGTGGCAATAGAAAAGAAATTAAAACACTGGCTGAGATGGTTAGTGCATAACCTAAAAACACGGCAATTAAAATGCGGTAGCAGATTTCCTTTTTAAAACTGCTTTTTGACGAAACATGTTCCATAAATAAACGAGAAATAAAATTAGAGACAACAAATGATAACAGTAATTGTTTTCATTATAAATATGGGGAAGGTGTTTGATACGATAAGAGCATAATTATTTGTTGTTGCGTGTGGTGGTGATTGATGTAAAAGAACGTTTTTACTATGTAAATGGAGAGCACAAAGCTTCAGATGTTGAGATATTAGTTTTGGTTAATTTAATTGTGAGATGGTGAAGCGCAAATTCGGTAAGGCAATGGAAATGTGGAAGATTGTACGCGGCGTAAAGGGCGAGACGTCTAAAGCTTGGCTAAAATTAGCGGCGGTCAAGCATTAGACATCAATTCATTGTTACGCTTGTATATGCTTATGACTCAGTATTTCTTGTGAACTTGTACTCACAGGAAACAACTGCTGCACATAATCCACTAACAGCTAAAATACATAAAGAAGCAACTACTCCCCATACGGTAATCAAAATTGCTGGGCCATTACTCCTCTGAATGGTCAAAGTAGCTCCGTTAGCAAGCTCTGTTGTTCCCCCTGGTCCACCGAAAGTAAGATAAAGACCGACAAAAATTGTGCTTATAGCTAATACATAACTTAACAAACCGAGAAACCTAGATAAAATTAGCAAGCCTTTAAGATTTTCTGTTTTAATTTTTGAATATGGATAAAGTTTCATATTATTCCTTTAATTTGAATTAACTCTAATTTAGAGGTGTATATAGCGCTTCGTGTTAGCTAGTAAGGGGCTTAAATCGATAGTCTTTCAATCTTTTCTCGCAAATAACAAGCGCTTCTTTATTAAAAAACGAATGCCAAATTGGAATATCAATTATTAGCGCCTCGACGGTTAAATCTAAACGACCTAGTTGCCATAGAGCGGTATGACCGGAAGAATGAATTAAACGTTTAGCTGTTTCGATTCCACTATGCTCAAGACGCATCTTCAAGAAAAGAATTGCATCATAGTTCACTTCGGATAACGCATGCATATATACTCGCATCATCAAACTTTATTTCAAGATTACGCTGTCAATTTAGATATTCTTTACTAGCTAGCCGCTTTTTAATGGAACTTTATTAGGTCCACTAACTTATCAGGTCAAAGATAACCTTTAGTCACACTAACAAAGCTATAAAAATTCCAGCAAATCATACACTAATCAAAATACCGTTAAATCACAACAAGATGATTATGTTGTAGATCAATTAAATGGATTGAGGTTAGTTTTAGTTAACTCAAAGTAAAAAATATTTGACATGGAAAAGTGTTGGTTTATATTTGTTAATGTTAAATATTTTTAACTTCATGTAAGGAATAACAAACATGACTAAAAATGAGTTACGGGATTTTCTTAATTCGATTAGCTTTCGTGAGTTGACGCTAACGGTGGATTTAGTTGCAACACTTGGCATTTTATATTTCTATTTAACGCGTTTGATTGCTGCGACGCCTGAAATGCAAGCTGATGCTGGTTTTGTTTCAAGCTTATTGCTTAAGGCAATTGTATTTTCGATTGTGGTTGCTATTGCGAGCAGAGTATTACTGCAAGTGGTTAGCGACGGAGAGTTAGAGCAACCACTTGATGAACGTGAGAAGTTAATTGATTTGTTTGGTAATAAACATGCCTTGTGGGTGCTGCAAGCCGGTGTATGCATTGCTATTTTTCAGTACACTGCTGAAGCGCAAAATTGGCTGCCAGCTAAAGGGGACCAACTGCCATTTTTAGCGCTGCATATTATGGTTTTGTCGTTTATTGTGTCGGAGGCGGTTAACTATATAATGCAGCTTGTTAAAGGCCGAATGAGTGCAGTATATGGCTGATCTTCAAATTACTAATCAAATTAAAATGCTGCGTTTTATGAATAGCGAAATGACGCAAAAAGAATTAGCCGATCGTGTAGGCGTTACGCGCCAAACCATTATGGCAATTGAAGCTGCCAAGTATTCCCCCTCGCTTGAGGTCGCGTTTAAAATTGCTGCTGTGTTTGATTTGCCTTTAGAAAGCGTGTTTCAGTATCAGTAACAAGCGACTAAGTTGCGCATTAAATATGCAAATTAGTCATAATAAACACTGACATAAATTACGTTTTAGATTAGGATAAAAATAAAAAAATAAAGGCTAATCAAGCAATGGATTTCTTGTTTAATGGCAAATTCTGGCTCAGTGCCGTGTTTATTGCGGTACTTTTGGGTTTTGCATCACAATTACGCGCCGATGACCGACCTTGGTTAAGTTACCTTATTAATCCGTCGTTTTGGTTCTCTGGTGCGGTCGACGAAGACAAATCAGATTCTTATTATTATTCATACGATAAACAGCAAATTCGTTATTCGCCCATGGGGAATTGGTTTGAACTTGGCAATACCCTAATTGAAGGGGCTGATGTTGAGACATTTGAAGTACTGGCGCGCGATTTCGCTAAAGACAAAAACAATATTTATTACCAATCAGACGTGATCACCCGTTCAGTTGATTACATGACTTTTTCACTTATTAATGAGCTAATTGCGCGCGATAAAAACCACGTTTATGTGCCATCGCGATCTGTTGCTGAAAGTGCCTTAGCTGAGCAATCAGATTCCCCGTTGCATATCATTAGTGATGCAAATCCAGCTAGTTTTGAAATAATAAATGATGCTTGGACGAAAGATGATAAGCAGGCTTATTATTATTTTGTACCGCAAGCAGTTGATGTTGCATCGTTAGCGCTTTTAAATGAATACATAGTGAAAGATGCGCATTCGGTATTTATTAAACACGATGATCGTTTTATTAAAACCCAAGTTGCGGGCCTACATGTTAACGCACTCAATGAACAGTTTATTTATGACGAGCATAAGCTGTATTGGTTTGATGCCAGTTATCAGCAAAACGATAATGGCGATTCGCAATCTAGTGTATGGTTAGAGTCGGTTGCTTATCAAAATATCGATTCTTTTACGCAATTTAATGACGACTATTTTACCCTTGATGACAGCGTTTATTTTGGCAAAAACCGTGTAGCACACGCTGATGCTAAAACCTTTCAGATTATTAATAATGCCGGCTTTGCCAAAGATGCCAGTCAGGTGTTTTATCAACAACACCGCTTATCGAATGCCGATGCGCACAGTTATGCGTTATTGCTAGAGCACGGCAGTTACGGTCGTGATAATTCGCGTATTTACTACAAAAACCAATTACTTGGTGAAAAACAAACACCGTTAAAAGTGCTGAGTAATGATGATTATTTAGTAAGTGGTGGCAAGGTATTTTTTCAAGGTAAAGTAATAGACGGTGCCAATGCTGACTATTTCACCTTATTGGAACGCTTTGCAAGTTATGCAAGTGATGGTAATGCGGTTTATTTTCAAGATAAAAAAATTGAAGGCGTTGATTTAAATACTGTGGTTGTGATTAATCGTGATATGGCAATTCGCGACGCAAATTTTGTTTATTGGCATGGATCACGAGTTGAAGGTGCAGATGTGAACACCTTTATGCGAAGCCATCGCAATTACGAAAAATACGATGCAGAAGATAAACGCTATTTTTATAAAAATGGCATTCGCGTTGCGACAAGGAATGATTAGTTGCGCCTAGTGGGTTTACAACAGTAGAGTTTAACAGCCACTAAGCTACTAACTAAATACATGAAGATGTTGAACTTTTCATATTGGAGATGTTCTTATATTAAAAATAATAATAAGGATATAAATATGAAACGCCTGGTCTTTTTCGCATCTGCATTAGCGCTTACCGGCTGTACGGCCACTATTAAAGAATCACGCTTTATTGCACAAGATGATGAAAAAACGCTTTATAGCGATACCTTTATCAACACCTTGAATGCGCAAACACCGCGCCATAATGTCAACGTGATCTCAATCCCGTCAGAAGATAAAACCACTACCTTGTACG
Source organism: Pseudoalteromonas sp. NS-SX12 (assembly GCF_057367955.1). Taxonomy (NCBI): domain Bacteria; kingdom Pseudomonadati; phylum Pseudomonadota; class Gammaproteobacteria; order Alteromonadales; family Pseudoalteromonadaceae; genus Pseudoalteromonas; species Pseudoalteromonas sp. NS-SX12. The sequence continues at coordinate 1,416,489 of NZ_CM170635.1, forward strand.
GCATTTTCTTAGATAATGAGAAAACACAAAACACAGTTTTGTATATTCCCGGCAATGGCATGAGCGTTGAAAAAGCGGCCACCAACGCCTTGCTTGAGCTTGCCGAATACGATTACGACATCGTGATATTTGACCGTCGCGGCTTAGGTGCGAGCGAAGGCACTGCCACAATCGCTAATTTAATCAGCGATGCTAATGTTACCTTCGACTATACCAAGCAATCCCTTAAAGCCGACAAAGTGATTGTGCACGGGTATTCACTTGGCAGCTTTATTGCTGCGCAACTTGCCAAAAATAAAACGGTCGATGGGTTAGTCATGCAAGGCTCGGCGACTAATGTGGATGATTGGGTAGACGAAGCGATGCCTTGGTATTCAAAAGTATTTGTTGATGTGCAAATTGATGATGCGTTTTACTCGGTTGATAATAAACAAGTACTTAGTGAAAACTATGTAGGGCCACTGCTTGTGATTGGTGGCGCTGATGATAAACAAACGCCTGCAATTTTGTCAGAGAAACTATTTAACGCAAGTACAAGTACTGAAAAGCAGCTGGTAATTGCAGAAAATGCCGGTCACGGCGAAATGTTCAAAAGTAAAAATGTGCAAGTTGCTTATCAAACCTTTCTTGCAAAATTTTAACCTGTAACTTTTAACCTGTAACTAAGCCCACTCAATAGCAAACGCAAAGTGGGCTTATATTCGTTAACAGCAAATTGACCACCCCAATTTATGACTATACTGAGTGAACGATTATTTTCTCAGGACTTGTTATGAACCATCTTAAATTCCCCGCGTCTAGCGTTACTCTTACGCTAAGCTGTAGTTTTGCCATTGTATTGTTAACTGGCTGTTCAAAGGCCGACCCCGTTCCCGTAACTGAATGTAAAGCAGTGGTAAGCCATGCAAAGCGTGTTTTAGGTGATAAAGCACCGAGCAGTTCACAAATGTTGAAGCAGTGTAAAGCAGCGAGCGATGATGCAAGAGGGTGTGTGATGGCGGCAGATAAGCCAATGAAATTATTAGATTGCGACTTTTAAGTGATCGCCACACCGTGTTGTTCAGTACCCACTTAAGTAAATTTAAAAACTAAGGGAAACCAATCATGATTACAACTTACGCAGCAAAAGAGCCCGGTGGCAAATTAGAAAAACATACGATTGAAGTAGGTGAATTAGGCGATCACGAGGTAGAAATTGAAGTTGAATATTGTGGCATTTGTCACTCTGATATTTCAATGATCGATAATGAATGGGGTTTTTCACAATACCCGCTTGTGGCGGGCCATGAAGTTGTTGGGCGTATTGTAGAAACTGGCAGTCACGTAAATAGTTTACAACAAGGCCAGTTAGTCGGCTTAGGCTGGCATTCAGACTATTGCCAAACCTGTTATTCGTGCAATACCGGTGATGAAAACTTATGCGCGGCGGCAACGCCTACGATAATGAGCCATGGCGGCTTTGCGAATAAAGTGCGAGCTAATGAAAAGGCTGTTGTTGCGCTACCGGATGGCATGGATGCGCAATCTGCGGGGCCGTTATTTTGTGGCGGTATTACTGTATTTAACCCATTGGTGCAATTTGATATAAAACCAACCGATAAGGTTGCGGTAATCGGCATTGGCGGCCTTGGGCATTTAGCGCTGCAATTTTTAAATGCATGGGGGTGTGAAGTTACCGCATTTACATCATCTGAGGCAAAATCAGACGAAGCAAAAAGCCTTGGTGCACACTATACGCTGAACTCGCGAGATAGCAGCGAAATTGAGGCCGCGGCAAATCAATTCGACTTCATGATTTCAACAGTTAATGTAAAGCTGGATTGGAATTTATACCTTTCAACATTAAAACCAAAAGGGCGCTTACACTTTGTAGGGGCTACATTAGAGCCGCTTGATTTAGGTGCGTTTGGTTTAATTGGCGGGCAAAAACAAGTATCAGGCTCACCTGTGGGCAGTCCGGCAACAATAGCCCAAATGCTGGAATTTGCGGTGCAGCACAATATTAAACCGCACATTGAAACCTTTAAAATGAGTGATGTGAACAATGCGTTGGCGCATTTAAAGTCGGGAAATGCGCGTTATCGTATTGTGCTTGAAAAAGATTAATTGGCTAGTAGGGTGTAAATACTTATTTAGCACGCAATACGTTTAAAAGTGATATGGTGCTACCATATCACTTTTAATTTTTGTAACACCGTTTTAATTTCAAGTACCGTTTTAATTAATCAGTTTAATACCAGCCGAAAACGCGTCTTTAATACCATTGTGATGGGGAATTGGTTACACTCTTTGGAATAACATAGCTTTATTAACCATCCATATTTATTCATGAATTACTTAATCTCAGTCACTATTTTGTGGGCATTTTCATTTAGCTTAATTGGTGTGTACTTGGCAGGACAAGTCGACGCTTGGTTTAGTGTGCTAATGCGTGTTGCGCTTGCCGCAGTGGTGTTTATACCGTTTTTAAACATTACCCGTATTGCTAAACCGCTCGCGCTTAAATTAATTGCTATCGGGGCGATTCAATTAGGCGCTATGTATGGCTTTTACTACCACAGTTTTTTGTATTTAAGTGTGCCTGAAGTACTGCTGTTTACGGTAATGACACCGCTTTATATCACGCTATTAAACGATGTTTTAGAAAAGCGCTTTAACGCCCAGTTTTCACTGGTAGCCATTATTGCCATTATTGGCGCGGTGGCGATTCGCTATCAGGGCATTGATGGCGATTTTGTGTTTGGCTTATGCTTAGTGCAAGGCGCTAATATTTGCTTTGCCAGCGGACAAGTATTTTATAAGCGTGTCATGAGCGAACAATCGCTTGATCATAAAACAGCATTTGCCTGGTTTTTTGTGGGTGCTTTAATTGTTGCGGCAACGTGCTTTGCCTTATTTGGCAATATTAATAAATTACCAACAACAGTTACGCAATGGGGCGTTTTAACTTATTTAGGATTAATCGCCTCGGGCTTTGGTTACTTTGCATGGAACAAAGGCGCAGTAGCGGTTGATGTAGGCACACTTGCGGTAATGAATAATGTGCTTATTCCGGCGGGTATTGTTGTAAATTTAGTGATTTGGAATCGCGATGCCGATTTACTTCGTTTATCGCTTGGCGGGGCAATTATGCTATTGGCACTTTGGCTAAATCGGGTTTTTACAAAACGTTTAGCACATTCACAATAATGGTATTTTAAGTACATAAAAAAGGCGCTTATTGGCGCCTTATTTAATTTAATTACTGATTAAAACAGGTAGTTAATACCTAAATTAACCGTAGCGCCTTTGCCTTTCACATTGTAGCCACTGCCTGTGTAAGACTGAGAGCGAGCAGGGTAGTAATCGTTATTAAGTAAGTTTTCTACACCGCCATATACTTTGAAATCTTGGCTTATTTGGTATGAAGTGCTCAGGTTAACAACATTGTAGCTACTTACCGGACCATTGGTGCCTGTGTATACGTCACCTACTTTTTCAAAACGGTCACGGCTGCCAACATGCATCATGGTAAGTGATGCGTGCCAGTCATTTGTGATGGTGACATCGGCATAAGCGGCAAATTTAGGCGGGTTAATTGTACTGCCGTTAAGGTATTCATCGGTATCGGTGTTTTTACCTTCTAACCAGCTGTAGTTAACACCGAGTGTAAGGGGATCGCTTGGTTTTGCTTCAAGTGCCGCTTCAAAACCGTAGATCTCTTGCGGCGAGCGCACGCTTTCGTATTTGCCTGTTGCTGCATCTTCTACAAGGCTGGTACCGATATTTGATTTACTGATGAAAGTGGCAAACTGATAGTTGAAAATGCCGTAGTAGCCGTCAAAACCAATTTCATAGTTTTTAATGATTGACGCATCTGTATCAATTTTATTGATGCTTGGTGCAGATGCGGTGCGTAAGGTACGTCCTAAATCTGTCACATCAAAGCCTTCAGAATAACTTACAAATGGCATAAAGGTGTCAAACGCGTTGTAACGTAAACCAAGGTTGTAGGTTGTTGCGCTGTATTCAATATCGCCGCCAGCGACATTGACTACGTCGCTACAAGTTTTGCGACACACCATAAGAGTTTGAAAATCATTCACCGATACATCAATTTCTTCATGGCGAAGACCCGCTTTTACTACCCAATCATCATTAATTACGAACTTTGATTGTAAATAAAGCGCGGCGTTATCCATGTCCATTTCAGGCGTCCAATCACGACCATCTACCATGGTTTGCGCTGTCACATCGTTGAGTAAATCGATACCGTAAGTGAAGCTGGCCGCAGTGTTATCAAAATCAACTGTAGTATTAAAGTTTGCACGAATACCGGTTTTTTCAGACTCAATCATAGACTGACCGCCCGCTAAACCTAGCTCAGGATCACGGAATTTAGTGCTGTAGAAAAACACATTTTCAAGTTTCTGCCAGTAAACATCACCGGTAAACAAGGTATCGGTAAAGATTTCAGCGTGCTCGTATTGTAACTTTAAGTTGTGGTTACCACGCGGCCCTTGCGGATCGCCCGGCGCTTTGATTCCGCTGGTGTTTTTCTCAGCGTAGCTTTTTTCGCCGTCGTTAACGGTTTTGTTGATGCTGATATAGTCGGTTTCTTGCTGACCTTCAAAATAGTTGTAAGTAAGCGACAGCGCACTTTGATCGGTTAGGTCGTAGCCGATTTTAGTAAATGCATTTTTTGATTCAAAGCCAGACATACCATAAAGCAAACCAAGCGGGTCGCCGTCGGCGTCTTTAATAATGCCGTTATCTTCATAAGCGACATTGGCAACAAAACTTAACTTATCGTTACGACCATCCAGCGTTACATCGGCACGTTTGCCTAAGCTGTCGTCGAAGTCGGTTGCGGAAAAATTAGTTGCAAGATTAAGTTTACCGTTAAAGCCGTCTTTGCTGTCGGCATTTTTAGTAATGTAGTTGATGATACCGCCCGCAGCACCGTTACCATAAATTGAGGTAGCACCTTTAATCACTTCAACGCGTTCAATAACACTAGGGTCAAGAGAGCGAATTGCTAAACGACCATTTCTAAGAGGAGTAGATTGCGGTAAACCATCAATTAATACAAGCGCACTACGGCCACGTAAGTTTTGACCTGAACTGCTGTTAGTGCCAGTGTTTGGCCCCATACCTGGTACCTGAATGGCTAAAATGCTTTGCAATTCATTGGTTACTTCCATGTTTCTTAGTAGTGCTTGCTGATCAACGATCACTACCGATGCTGTTACTTCATCTAAACGTTCTTCAACACGGCTGCCCGTTACGATAATGCGTTCCATATCTTTGGCTTGCTGCTCGGCGTTGGGTGCGTCGGCAAATACGGCACTAGAAACAAAGAGTGCGGTTAGGCTGAGGGAGGTTTTTAACATGGTTTATCCGATACTTGAGTAAAAAATTAGTGCGGATGTTAATGATAATAACTATTAATTGCAATACGTTATGGGTCTGTTGAGTTGCATTTATTGTTCTTTGGCGTAGCTCCGTTGTTTTTTAGAGCAAACTTAACACCGCATCCACCAATAAAAGCTTTGCCTACAGGGACGTAGGTAAGGAGCGTGAGCAGGACGCGGAAGCTTTGCCTACAGGGACGTAGGTAAGGAGCGTGAGCAGGACGCGGAAGCTTTGCCTACAGGGATGTAGGTAAGGGGCGTGAGCAGGACGATAGAACGATGCTTTAACAAGATTTCCCCACCTACTTGTTGAATAAGTTACTGCACGTTAGCACCAGTTTTTGAATGCTTAGTACTAAGGTGTTTGCTTTTTGTGCAAGTCGTGGCATGTTATAAATTATTAGACTAACGCACGGCTGTATTTTTATATTCATTTACAATAAAATACTGAAAAATTCATAGAAACTCCGTTTTTATTAGTTCTTTTGTATTGTTTTTAGGGGTCGAGTTACGTTCAATGAGGTTTTTTTCAGTTACAGCCTTATTAACCACGGTATTTTTCGCGATTTGGTGCATAACGGTATTCGTTATTTTCCGGTTTGATCAGCCGGTTTTGGCACAATTTGGCTATACACTGTTTGCGGGATTTTCTGCGGCAGCATACTTAGCAAAAAGTACCAAACTAAAACAAGCCTTTGCATGTATTTCTCTGGCGAGCATGGTGCTTGTTGGTTCGCTTTTTCAGCTCGATATTGAGGTTATTGAAGAAGTTTACATTCTGATCCCGCTGCTTTATGTGATGACGTTTCCCGGTTCACTGTTTCCTATCTTAGCGGCGTTTTTATTGTTAACCGCTTATATTCCTTCTTTTAGCAGTGCAATATTTGCAGATGTACTTGAAGATGCCGCTGAACTGATATTTATTACGATTTTTGCAACGATTATGGCGTTTTTTCAAAAACGATCTCGCGATCAAATGAAGTTGTTCCGTAAAGAAAGCTACACCGACTACCTCACCGGATTGTCTAATCGTAAACACTTTTTAGAAACACTCGCGCGTTGCATCAGTCAATGTGAACACAATCAACAGTTAAACTTTGCCCTGTTAGTGGTTGATTTAGATGGCTTTAAAAACTTAAATGACCGCATCGGTCACATCGCCGGGGATTCTGCACTTAAACTTGTAGCGAATCGATTTGCTACATTAGCTAATGATGATTATCGCGTTTTTCGAACAGGCGGTGACGAGTTTGCCTTTATTTGTCTGCCGAAAGAGGATGTAAAGCCTTACGCAACATCACTTGCGCAGCAAATTATTGCGCAAAGTAAATCGCGTTATGTGTGTAAAGAAAAGAAATACACGCTAAGCGCAAGTATCGGCATCGCGATTATGCCAAATGATGCGCAAGATTCAGAAACGCTCTGTTCGTATACCGACTTGGCGATGTATAAAGCCAAACGAGAGGGTAAAAATACCTATTATTTTTACCAACCTTCACTTAGCGAAAGCGCTACACGCCGTTACACGCTAGAAACGGACCTTAAAAGTGCAATACAAAATGGCCAAATGTCACTCTATTATCAGCCTAAAGTATGCGCAAAAAACAGCGTGATTATGTCGGCAGAAGCATTATTGCGTTGGCACCATCCGTCATTGGGTTTTATCAGTCCTTGCGAGTTTATTCCAATTGCAGAGCAAACAGGCCAAATAATCGCAATTGGTAATTGGGTGATTAAAGAAGCCAGCATACAAGCGTTAAAGTGGCAACAGGTCGCACATTTTGAACGTATTGCGGTTAATGTATCGGCCATTCAACTGGCACAAGATGATTTTATAGAGCAAACGCTTGCAACATTAAACGAAACAGGCTGCCCGCCATCACTTATTGAAATTGAGCAAACTGAAAGTGCACTGATGGACAATATGCAAGAAAATATTCAAGTTCTTAGCGCATTAAAGCAGGCTGGTTTTACACTTTCTCTTGATGACTTTGGTACGGCTTACTCTTCATTAAGTCAACTAAGTCAGTTACCGATCGACGTACTTAAAATTGATAAAAGCTTTGTTGATAACTGCGCCACTTGTGAAAGAGCGCATATGGTGGTTAAAACCATTATTCAATTAGCCAATAACTTAGGTATGCACACCATTGCAGAAGGCGTAGAAACACAGGCACAGTTAGATGTGCTAAACAGCGAAGGTTGCTATATGTATCAGGGATATTATTTTGCTAAACCTTTGCCACAAAATGAATTTGAACAGATGCTTGAAAGCCAATCCTTGGCGCGAGTAGGTACTCACTAATCTAGGCCTTTTGGCGTGCTAAACGTTTAGCTTTTTATTAATTAAGTAAAAAGCACGGCAAATAAAAAGCTGTGTTTCCCTATCCCAAATTATGTTTACTCGAGACTTTAGTTGCGTCTAATAATTTAGAAAACTCATTACTTGAGCCAAGCAGTGATTCTTTAATTTCGCGCCATTCATGGCGATGATGACCAAATTGGTCTTGCCATAAGGCAATCGTTGGCTGATCTGGCTTAAACACGGTGCAGCCGCGCTTTATAAACTCTTGTTCACAGCTTGATTCGATATGACTGATATTACTTAGCTGAGATAAAAAGGTTTTTTCAGCGGCATCGTTCACAGCTAAACGCAGCGTTCGCGGTAAGGTGTTAAGCCATTTTTGACTGACTACGTTGACCCAGGTATCTGGCACAGAATTAAGTTGCGTAATGGTGGCGATTTCGTCACGTAAATTATTTGGACCTGCATACAGGCCAACTATACCGGGGTCGAGCACGTGAAACTTGCCTACGCGTGCCATTGCTGCCACGTTTGCCCAATTAACTTCAACAATATGTGCATCGGTCATGCTGTAAAAGTGTTTAAGTACCTTACTTGCAGGTATGCGCAGGACTTTATTTTTAAGGTCGGTAGGGACCTTAATAACTGTGTTTGTGCGTTTTGTGGTACTGAGTGTGCGCCCGCCTGTAATGTAGTGATATAAAATAGCTAATTTGCCTTGCTTTACTATTTTTTCAATGACGTTTTGCTGCCAGTATGGTGAGCTGATGAGATTTAACAAGGCTTGATTGTCACCTGCCCAAAACGGAATGTTTAAGATATCTAGAAGTGGTAACGCGCGCGATAAATTAGCAACCGAAATAAGTGCTGCATCAACGCGTCCCCGCGATACCGCAGCCATAAGATCGGTGCCAATACCCATAGCCCCTTGTCCTTGAATATCAACATATATCTTGCCTTGTGACAGGGCTTGAATATTACGTTTAAACTCGATGTGTAAATGTGGAACGAATGAGGCATCTGAGGTGTGATAGGGCGATGCGAATACTAAGGTGTGATCACTGCGCTGTTTAATTTCGTTGTCTTGTGCCAAATCGTCGGTATTTGGCAGCGCTGTTGCTGCGTTTAAATAGCCAACCTGAAAAAGCGAGCTTGCAACAAGCGCGCTCGACGATTTGATAAAATAACGACGTGATATTGGCATACTTCAAGTTTAGCCAAGTTCAGAATGCTTTCAATGCGCGCTAGGGCAGTTGTCTTTGCTAGTCAGATACATCTTTAATCGTAAACGATTCAAAAATCTCCTCTTCTTGCTCTAGTTTTTCTGCCCACGCGGTTACGCCATCAAGTGATAGATTAGGCCCTGCCACATAACGTGACACGCTGTCATCTTCACTGATTGCAAATTCAATTAGGTATCGTTTAGTTGTCATCATATTGCCACCGATGATTTATATGCTCATCTTTTGGTTTACCCGTTTTTGATTACAAATTAATGACACAGTTTGAAGAAATTTTAAACAACTATTTTTACCTTCTGTTTACATTTGTTATCGAAACTGCAAATCCCTTGCTCTGTATGGCCTACAGCAGGCTAAATCGAGATTTAAATAGAGTTTTGACTCTAAATGTAAGGAAATTGTAAAAATAATACTTTAAAGTAGCGCGGCAATAATTTCAAAAAGTTGCACAGGAAGCAGTATACAAAGGATGGTATTGATTTGAATTTTTTAATAAAAACAAATGGATAACCATGAATCTCTCACGCTTAAAAATCGTAACATCAATTATTGTTGCAAGTTATGCAACACAATCGCTGGCAGCAGCACCTGAAAATTACTATCAATCGGCTGATCAATCTTCGCCAACTAACCTAAAACAAAGCCTACATAACATCATTAAAGGGCATACTAAAATTCCGTATACCTCATCAAGCACCGACACTTGGGATGTACTGGAAATTGCGGATCAAGATCCAGCAAATAGTAATAACGTGATTGACGTGTATAAAAACGCGAGCTATGCAAAAGTTGGCGGCGGCAACACTCAGTATAATCGCGAGCACAGTTGGCCAAAGTCGTACGGCTTTCCAAGTGACGGCAGCAATAATTACCCTTACACAGATTTGCACCATTTGTTTATTGCTGATAGCAGTTATAACTCAAGCCGCAGTAATAAACCGTATGCAACGTGCAGCGATGCAGCGTGCATTGTAAAAGCAACGGAGCTTAACAATAATCGCGGCGGTGGCTCAGATGATATTAACTTAACGCTGGGTTCGGGTGCGACGGGAGCATGGCAAACATGGCCTGCACGCCGTGGTGATGTAGCGCGTGCACTTATGTATTTAGTAGTGCGTTATGAAGGTGGTAGTCACTCAGTCACTGGGGTGTTAGAACCTGATCTTATTCTGACCGATGATCGCATGTTAATTGAGGGCTCAAAAACAGGTGGCAATGAAGCGATTGCTTACATGGGACTAAAATCAACCTTGCTGGCATGGCATAAAGCCGATCCAGTAGACAGTTTTGAAACGCGCCGAAACGACGCAATCTTTGAGCATCAAGGCAATCGTAATCCATTTATTGACCACCCAGAATTTGTTGCATGTGTATTTGAAAGCAGCTGTTCAGGTGAAGGCCCTGATACTGGCACACCGACCACTCCGAGTGACAGCACGCCTTGGATTAACGAGCTTTATTATGACAATGACGGCACCGACGTAAACGAAGGTGTTGAAATTGCAGGTGCCGCGGGCATTGATTTGAGCGGTTGGTCGCTGGTGGCATACAATGGCAATGGCGGCAGCGCATATAAAACCATAAGTTTATCGGGTGTACTTGCAGATCAGCAGGGCGGTTTCGGCACGCAATTTTTTGCGATTGCAGGTTTGCAAAATGGCGCGGCTGATGGCATTGCATTGATAAATTCGAAAAACGAAGTGGTGCAATTTTTAAGCTACGAAGGCAGTTTAACAGCAACAGATGGTCCGGCTAATGGATTAACATCGACAGATATTGGTATGGCTGAAAATACCAGCACCGCAGTAGGCATGTCATTACAGCTTAAAGGTACAGGCAAAGTGTATAGTGACTTTAGTTGGCACTTGGCATCGGCTACATCAAATAAAGTAAATTCAGGTCAAACATTTGAAGGTGGTAGCACAACACCAACTGAGCCTGCGCAGTCAGTATTTACCAATACGACAGCAACGGCAATTCCAGATAACGCGTCAGTAACATCAAACTTAGCGGTAACGCGTTTTGGTAGTGCCAACACTATTACGGTTGATGTAGATATAACCCATACCTATCGCGGTGATATTAGTTTGGTGTTAATTGCTCCCGACGGCAGCGAGTTTACGCTTAAAAGTAAAAATGGCTCAGACTCTGCTAATGACGTAAAAGCGCAATACACAGTAACAACCTCATCGGTTGCAAACGGCGAGTGGCAGCTACGGGTAGAAGACAACTATCGTAAAGATACGGGCACGCTAAACAGTTGGTCAATTACCTTTAACTAATGGTACTTATAGTTAGGTAAATCGCAATGTTAAAAAAAGCGCCAATGACATCTGGCGCTTTTTTTGTATTAACTTAATGCATTAGTTTGGTATTTGCGTCACTAATCATGTTATTTAAAAAATCGACCACAGTATAATCAGTACCGCCATTTTTTTATACAGCGTTAGCGCGTGTGAAAACCCCTCTTTTGCTTTTAAGTATTGCCCTGTTCGCATATAAGCGAAGGCTAATAGCGGCAAATATAAGCAAACTTAGTTTAATTAACTTCTATATTTATTCGTAAAGCTTATCTGTTGCTTCTTTGAGTCCAGAGTGCGGTAAAAACTGATCGGTGATGGTCAAAATGGAGTGAAGATTATTTTTTAGTTTATCAAGTTCGATACTTCCTGGTTTCATAGCTGTTTGCAATAAATGAATTGCCATATCTGCTAAAAGAATACGCTGCTTTTCTAGCCACTCTTCATCTCCCTTGGTAGCGGAGTTATTGAGGTAACTATCTTCTACCAAACTATGCAATTGCCAACTTGTTTTTATTAGCTTATTTCTTTCAATATCATTCACTGTTTATCCCTCAAACATATAAAAGTGCACAAATCAGGCTTTACAAAGTTGCTTAGCTTGTAAAATACGAAAAAGCAAAATAACAAAATCTTAATCTATTGAAAAATTAATTAAGTTATAAGAAATAAATTGAATGTATGTGAACGATCGATATTTGCTCATTGTGACTAGATATAAAATAAGTGCTGAAAAGTAGTTTTCTAATATCCGCTCGAAAGAGTCTCATTTTGCATTCCAGATAAATGGGTATTTAGACTAGTTACAAACAGAACATCATTCCACATAAGCTACTCTCATCTTTACACCTACTTCAAGCACAATTCTGTGTTGTATCTAAGGCTGGCACGTTGAGTTTAATGCGTACGCCTAAATTAAACCTTGATGGGTTCGCTAAACATGTAACGTAATCAAACCGACTTCTTTTATTAATTATTCAGTAACTTATTTTTCATATTAACGCGACACCATAGGGCGCGAATTTAATTACCGTCACTTATGGAAAATAAAATGGAACATAAAAAAATAAAAATGAGCGCACTTGCGCTGTCAGTATTACTCGCGCTAACGGCCTGTTCAGATGGCGATGATGGCGCACAAGGCCCAACAGGCGCTGCAGGCCAAAATGGTACTGATGGTTTAGATGGCACAAATGGTAGCGATGGTTCAGCTGGTAAACTAACGCGCCTAGCAACAGTGCCAACAGGCGCTGAAGTGACGGGTATCTTTTTATCACAAGAAGGTGATTTATTTTTCAACGCCCAGCACCCATCAGACAGCAACACAGTAACGAATGCTGCAGGTAAAACATTCCACACAGGTACTGTGGGTGTGCTTGCTGGTGTTAATTTTAATAACCTACCAGAAACGCTGGTTGATTCACCTGTACCTGTGAGCGACGAAGAACGCCAAACGGTGATGAGCGCTTACGGCCAATATCAAATCCTCGGCCAAACGGGCGATACGTACAACGGCAAGTTAGCAAAAGGCTTAGGCCATATTTATTCGATGGTAAGCGATGAGCTTATTCTTGAAAACGACATGCCAGATTTTAACGGCTTTATTCAAACAGGCGCGGGTAAAGGCTATTTATTCACTAACTGGGAAATGTACCCGGGTGGTATGAGCCGTATGGCGCTTGAAAAAGATAATCAAGGTAGCTGGACAGTTACTGATGCCATGATGCTTGATTTTGATGGTGTAAAAGGCACAGCGGCAAACTGTTTTGGTTCAGTAACGCCTTGGAATACACCGCTCACATCTGAAGAGTGGATTGTAGATTCAAAAGTAGACACAACAACTAATCCAAATTGGAACAACCCAGCGCTTGTTAGCAGCGATATGATTGGTTACATGTGGCAACTTACTGCTCCGGATGCGCCAAACCCGTATCGCTATGGTTATATTGCCGAAGTACAAAACCCAACGGCAAATGAGCCAATGGTAGTTAAGCACTACGCATTGGGTCGTTTTGAACATGAAAACGCAACGGTAATGCCAGATGGTAAAACTGTGTACCTATCGCAAGATGATACCGGTGGCGTGTTATTTAAATTTGTTGCCGATACACCAGAAGATTTAAGTGCAGGTACGCTTTACGGTGCTAAATTAACCCAAGATGTTGGTCAGAATGACCCAGCGACAACGGGTTTTGATGTTGCTTGGGTTGAGCTTGGCCACGGCGACAACACAATGATTGAAGCATGGATTGCTGATTTTGACGGTATTGGTACCGATCAATACGTTGACGGCGAGTCAAACTACATGACCATGGCTGACGTGGAAGCTTGGGCAAATGGCGCGGCAACTTACCCAACAGTTGCCAATGGCGGCGGTAAAGTGACTGCAGGTGAGCCGATGGATAACCGAGCGGTATTCCTAGAGTCACGTCAAGCAGCACGTTTAAAAGGGGCAACGGCAGAATGGCGTAAGCTTGAAGGTATTTCAATTAATACCAAGCGTGCACAAGAAGCAATTGAAGGCGTAAACACCATTGATGGTGAAGATGTGCGTGATGCGTACGTGTACCTTGCAATTGCCGATTTAGATAACACGCTAATTGATAACGAAGGTGATATTCAGCTATCAAGCCGTGTTAAAGATTGTGGTGGTGTTTATCGTGCAAAACTAGAAGAAGGGTATAACATCAGCCGCATCGAACCATTAGTAATGGGTTCAACATACCGCAGCAGCTTATCAGGTGCAGCACGTTGTGATGTTGACCAACTTTCACAACCAGATAACGTTATCGTAATGGACGACGGCCGCATCATCATTGGTGAAGACGGTTTCCAAGAAAACAATACGCTTTGGCTTTATGAGCCTGTGAAAAAGTAAGTAATTGTTTTAAGAGAAGTGAATAATACCAATTTACTTAAATAGCGGATCATCCTAGCGGACTAAATATCATGCTAACTGCGTTAGAATTTATCAATGTAGAACAACTACATAAGAAAAATTCTGCCTTGTTAGCATTTCATTTATCCAGTTCTATTCTTGATCACATATTTAACATAATTGGTATAAGCACTTCTCATTTAGTTGGAAGAATGAGTATGAAATACCTAAACCTTGTACTTGCTGCGTTTATAACGTTTGCGAGTTTTTGTGTTTTTGCAAACAAACAAAATGCCAATCATAACGCGCTAGATTACATTAAACACAATGAAATTTATAACCCTGAGGCGGTGATCCCACCGCAGTGTTACACCAAAACCGAAGGCAAAAACAACCCGTGTTATGCCTGTCACCAAACCTATAAGCACAGTGAAAAACGCCCAAATATTATGAATGACGGCGATTTACAGGGCGATTATCAGTTTTCAGATGAAGGCATGAACAACAGTTGGAAAAACCTGTTTATTGATCGCTCTGACTTAATTAAAGGTATCAGTGATGACGCCATTTTGGCCTACGTTAATCAAGATAACTATGGTCAGTTTGCACACACTCATCCTACGTCGCCTCAAGCCAATGCAATGTTTATTAATAATTTGGCGTACCCTGAAAAAGCCTTTAATCAGCAAGGGCTTGCAAAAGATAACAGTCATTGGGTTGCATTTAACTACAAGCCGTTTCCAAGTACCTTTTGGCCCACAAATGGCTCAACCGGTGATGCGATGATCCGCTTGCCTAGCGCCTTTCGTGAAATTAACGGCGAATTTAATCTTGATGTGTATTTTGCCAACTTAAGTTTGGTAGAAATGGCAATTAAAGAGCTGCCAACAATTTCTACCCCAGAAATTGACGAGCGCACTATTAATGTTGATTTAAATAACGACGGCACGCTTGGCAAAGTCACGCAAATTAACAAACAAAGCCACTACTTGGGTGATGCTAAACAAGTGCAACTTCACAGTATGCTGTACCCGAAAGGCACCGAGTTTTTACACACAGTGCGTTATTTAGGGGTTGATGAACAAGGCGAAATTTACAATGCCCCGCGCATGAAAGAAGTGCGTTATATGAAAAAGCACGGATTCAAGTCAGCCAACAAGCTGCGCGGTGCGTACACGCTCGAGGCAAAAGAAAAAGAATTTGAGCAATTACCTAAAACGATTTCGATTGGCGAGCGCGGTATTGATAACGGCTTTAGCTGGACCATTAATGGTTATATTGAAGACCAACAAGGCAAACTTCGCCCACAACATTATCAAGAGCTGATGTATTGTAATGGCTGTCATAAAACCGTTGGCACGACTATCGACCAAACCTTTTCGTTTCCACGCAAAGTGGAAGGCAAACTCGGTTGGCGTTATATCGACTTAAAAGCGCAAAAAGATGTTCCTACGCTAGGCGAATCGCAAGGCGAATTTTTAACGTACCTACAACGCGTTGGCGGCGGTGATGAGTTTAGGCAAAATCAAGAAATGTTACTGCGTTGGTTCGACAGTGATGGCACAGTAAAACGCGATAAAGTTGCTAACCTTAGCAGCATTTATGAACTAATTATGCCGTCAAAAGAGCGCGCGCTTAAACTCAACAAAGCCTATAAAACCATAGTGCAAGAGCAAAGCTTCTTATTTGGTCGCGATGCCAATATCAGCAAAGCCAAAAATGTACTTGAACAGGTTGATGACAAGCAAGCGCCACTTGCGCCGGAGCATCATCATAAGTGGGATATTAGACTTGCTTGGTTAATGGGTGAAGACAATGCAGTTCGCCGCTGAATACCTTATTGCCTGTTTACTGATGGGTGCTGCGATTGGCATGGATGTAGCCCTAGTAACAGCGCTTTACAGTACCAAGCTTACGTGCCGTAAAACACGCACGAAATGGATCACCGGCGTGGTTGGCTCACACACACTTTTACCTATGTGTGGCTATTTACTGAGTTTTTACGGTATCAAATGGCTACCTTGGCTAACGCCGATGTTGGGTATTGTCGCAATTGGCTTTATTGCGGTGTATTTGTATCACGAGATATTTGCCGATGATGAAACCGATCCGCTGGTCGCGACCATTTCGTGGTCGTTGATTGTTGCGGTAAGTTGGGATGCGCTTTGGTCGGGGCCTGCAAAATCGGCACAAGTAGTAGAGTGGCAAACCGTGTTTGTCTGGACATCATTTCTTGTGGTGGGCGCTGTGGTGTATCTATTTACCCTTGCTGGGCTTAAAGTTGGCAAGCGCTTAGGGTGCAGGCAAAACAATACGCCATTTGTTTGGTTGTGGCTGCAATACGCGGCGATTGGTTATTTTGGTTTGCTGGCATTGATGCGCTATACCTTTGCGTTGGATGTACCTGACTGGCAAATCTTTGCGTTAAGCGCGATTATTATTCGTATTGTATTGGTAAAACAACGGCCGTTATTTTCAATTGCTTTATCGTAATTAAAAAAGGGCTCAGGCCCTTTTTGATTTATTAGCAACACCCGCAGCAACAATCGTGCTTGTTAACTTGCGTTAACTAACGCATCACTTAAATGCATTTGACGAAATTGGTTGGGAGTAACACCTGTTTCGTTTTTAAACGCGCGGCTAAATGGCCCTACAGAAGCAAAACCGCTTTCAAGACTAATCACTAATACCGACCAATCTTGTTTAGTCGTATCGGCCAACAGTTCTTTGGCGTGCGCAATACGCAGCCCATTTATGTACTGATTGAAATTTTTATCACTAATGTGCGTTTTTAACGCACGGCTAACACGGTATTCAGGCACATCTAAGTGACGAGCCACATCTGCGACCTTGAGATTAGCTTGTAAAAATAAGGATTCGTTTTCAATTAATTGGCTAATTTGTGCGGCAAGTAACACGTCATTGTCAGATGGTAAAACACGGGGTGCTGTTACCGCCAATACATCTTCAACCGTATTTTCTGTACTAGTGTGTTGTTGCCAATGGGGTCTATTTCGCCAGATAAGCAAAATGTGAGTATTAACAACTACCATTAAAATAATGGCTGTGATCACCCACTGCTTTGCTGCTACATCACCGGCAAAGATGTAGTTACTCAACTTGCTAATACCTACCGCTAATGCAAAGGTTGATAAAAACCACACGCGTTGCAGTTGCTCTTTTTTTGTAGCGCTTTTAAAGCCGCGACAGCCTTCCCAAAATGATAAAACCAACACGCACGATGACAGCAATATGGTGATTTCAGACAGTGCATGGCGAAATAGCGACTGCTCACTTGCATTAATTAACGCGGTGGAGCTTGCAAACAAATAACCTTGTTTAACAAAAATAAGAAATGAAATGACAAGCGCAAAGGCCAAGTGGTGCCGTTCAATGGCTTTTTGTTGGCGAAAAAAGCTACGCGACAATAGCCAATAGCAGTTGCAGGTCGCTACGGTTCCTAAGCCAATTAAATATTTATAAGCGCCAATAGCATCGCCGCTTAGTTTTTGCGTCAGTGTCATGGCGATTGAGCCACAAAATACTGCAAATAAAATGTGCGGTAGTTGCTTTTCACGTACAAACAGTTGCGAAATTAAACCGCCAATGCTGATGCAAAGCACTAAAATATAAAAACTCGAAAGGGTCATAACAACATGTCAAAACCAGAATTAAACTAGCACTAAGTGTAACCAGCCCGCACCTATCAATCAATTTGCTATTTGTAAGTAACTTTTTCGTATTTTTTGTATGCCGAATTTCAAACTCGGCGCGAAATTAAATATTTAGTATGCCAATTTATTAACTAAATCAATAAATTAAAAATTAGGGGCAGTTATGCAAAGTTTACTAGCAGATGGTGTGAAAAACGGCTTATCACCACAACTAATCTTAGATAAAAGCGTTAAAACCTGGTTTGTTACCGCTCTTTTTGGGCAGTGGATGTTCGCGTTATACATTCTTATTTTATATGTCATGCCCACAATCGCTGGTAACAGCGAGGTGACACATAATTTGTTACCAGGGCAAGGGGTGCAAGATAAACGCGTGTTTGATGGCGTGGTGTTTTTCTCTCATGTGGTACCAGCAATTATCTTGGCACTGTGTGGTATTTCACAGTTGGTACCAACAATTAGAAACAACTATCCGCGTTTTCACCGGATCAATGGTCGCATCTTCTTTATTTTGGGTATTAGTGGTGCGGTAACCGGTTTATACCTTACTTGGGTGACGGGCATGCGCTTTAGTGATATTGGTTCAATGGGCATTACGCTAAACGGTATTCTAATTCCTATTTTTATCTATTTTGCGTGGCGTACCGCGTGTAAAAAGCAATTTAACGTGCATCAGCGTTTTGCTGTGCACAGCTTTTTGTTGGTAAATGGAGTTTGGACGTTCCGTTTGTACTTAATGGGCTGGTTTGTAGTAAATCAGGGACCGCTTGGTAATTCACGTAATCTTGATGGGCCTGCGGATATCGCAATGTCTTTTGCTTGTTACTTGTTGCCTATGCTCATTGCAGAACTCGTATTTTGGGCAAAACGTACAAATAATCTTGCAGTAAAATGGCCGGTTGCGTTTTTGTCGATGTTTGGCGCAACGATTACATTAATTGGGGTAGGGGCGGCAACGATGATGATGTGGCTGCCACGCATTGACAAGGTTTTTAACGCGCTTTTTTAACAGCTTTTTAGTGAGCAGTGTTAACACGCTCCGCGTAGCATGCATGATTAGCGAAAAGTAAATTTCAGCCACAAAAAAGCGCAACCAAGGGGCGATTCATTAGTTGCGCTTGCTCACATTGAGCAGTGCGAGGGCACGTTAAACGGTTTTAAGCTACTTTGCTTTGTGCAATATTAATCGTGTTACACTGCAAGCGAATTTCGCCGCGGCGTCTAGCAATAATATCAACGTCTAAATTTAGTTTTTTCGCCGCGGTATGCAGCTGCTTTCTAAAACGATAAAACTGCGTGTTGATATGGGTTTCTTCCATGCGTGTTTGGCGCATTAACAGGCTTTTATCAAGCCAACCCGCTTCGCTTTCGGGTACGTTGTTTTGCTTATCTTCCACGTATTTACGCGCCAGTAATAACACCAAGTAGTGGTGCGTTCTGTCTTCTAAATCAATTGATTGACCGTCAATATTTAAAAGCACACCAACGTGCTCTTCGTTTTGGCTTACTGTAAAGTTTACATCTACTGTGTGCTCGGCGGTCTGTTCGCACTCTTGTGTCGCGTCAATGTCGCTTGGCGCAATTAAAATATATTGATTGCCTTGGTAACGCACTAAATCGCCGTTATGAATGGCTTTAACATTACCTTCTTGCTCAAGTAACCATTGCCCAGAGAGCGTTTGGCTGATCATTTGTTCTTGGTCATCGCAATTAAGCATGTTCACGTGGTGGTTAAGGGCAAAGTCACTCACACTTTCATTGGTGCTTTTTAAAAATGGGCATGGCTGCTCTAAACTCGAAACTTGCCATTTTACGCTTTCACTATCGCCAAACTGCACAACATCATTTATTTTTAAGTCGTGTTTGATGTTTTTAGCAACGCGTTTGCCATTAATGTAAGTACCGTTGGCACTGATGTCTTGTAAAAACCAATTACCTTGTTGCCATTCAATTAAACAGTGGCTACGTGAAACCGCAGTTTCTCTAATTAAGGTGTGTGCTGTTTCTGGGTGACGGCCAATAATGTGGTGGTCTCGCAGCTGAATTGTTTGCTCTGTAACCGAATTTGTAAATGTACCCATTTTTCCCTCATATCAACGCTTGGTATTGGAATCTTTTGCCGTTATTATGTGGTGTAACTTTGCTTAATTACAATCATCAATAATAAAAGCTTTGCACTATGAGTAAATTATGCCATCACTGTGGCAACGCGTTAGATGTTTCAACCGCTACTTGCACTCGTTGTAACGAAACTAACACGGGCGGTGATTTAGAAATAACACAAGTTATTACACCCGCAAGTGATGTAGTAAAAGAAGCTGCTATTGTCACCCAGCGAAACCTCAGTGACTTTGAAGTTTTAGGCACGGTTTCAGGTGGTTTTGCAACAATTTTAAAAGCTAAAGATCCTGTGTTGGATCGTATTGTCGCCCTCAAACTTGTACCAAACAGCCACCAGCAAAGCGACTTAGTGCAAGAAGCCAAACTAGCCAGTAAATTAAGCCACCCCAATATTGTTACCATTCATGAAATTATTCAAAATGATGAACAGCTTGCCATCGTGATGGAGTGGGTTGACGGCGATAACCTAAAAGCAAAAATCGCCACACAGCTACCATTAAAAGAAAAAGCCCATATTGCGCTGCAGCTGTGCAATGCCATTGATTACGCCCATAAAAACGACATTTTGCACTGTGATATCAAGCCAGATAACATTATGTTTGATATACATAACCAGCTTAAAGTACTCGATTTTGGTTTATCTCTTGTACTCGGTGGTGAGTCACAGGCAGCAACAATCGGCTCGCCTGCTTACTTGGCACCTGAGCTGTATTTAGGGCAAAACGCCAGCAAACAAAGCGATTTGTATGCCCTTGGCGCCGTGTTGTTTGAGTTATTTTCGGGTGAAAAAGCCTTTGATGGAAAATCACTTGAAGTAATAAAAGCACAAATCACAACCGGTGAAGCTAAAATTCTAGCTGATAAACACACACAATTACCTGAAACGTTAATCACCCTTATTCAAAACCTGCTGGTGGTTGAGCCTTCAAAAAGACCGCCACTTTCAGATTTAATCGATGCATTTACCGATTTAAACGACGCCTTAGTGCAAAAACCCAATTGGTGGCAGCGACGCGCACCATGGCAAAAAGTCAGTATTTCGGCGATGTTTTTAGGTGTAATGGCAGTACTTTTACAGCCTATTTTATTCCCGCCTAGCAATCAGCAGATACTTGAAAAGCGCATTAGCGAGAATAAACGTATCGCGGTATTGCCACTACAAAATATTAATGACGACCCGCAAGTACAACTGTTTAGCCAGGGCTTAGCGGTAACGTTAAGCACCGAGCTTGGCAAAGTGGGTAGAGAAAAAACCAATAGCTGGGTTATTCCAAGCGCCGAAGTAGCCAAACTTAAAAACTTAACCGTTAACGATGTACATACTCGTTATGGTGCCGATTTAGTATTAACCGGCAGTATTCAGCATTTAGGCTCTCAGCGTTTAATCAATTTAGAATTAATAGACGGCGCATCTGGTGTATCGCTTAATCAGCAGCAATTTAAGGTAAATGCAAAAGATTTATTTGCTTCAAACCAAGCGGTATTTGAAAAAGCCATTACCATGCTGAAGTGGCCAAAAAGTGATATGGCGAGTAAGGGTACTGAGTTTGATGGTGCTTATAAACATTACATAGCGGCGATTGGATATTCGTTTCGCTCTGATCAAAAAAATTATATCGATAATGCCATCGAACAGTTTAACCAAGCCATTGACTTAGATAAATATTATGTTGATGCCTATGTGGACCTAGCTTATGCGTATTTGAATAAATTTCATGACACCAAAAGTGAGCAATGGTTATTACATTATGAACAAACTATTAATCAGCTTGCCAAAATTGAACCAACACACACACAAGTTCGTTATTTGTCACATACGCTTGCATTAAGGCGTGGCGAGGCTGAAAAAGCAAGTAAATTGTTAAAAGCTTTAGTGAATGAAAATCACGAAAATGAATATCTGCATTTTGAATTGGCGCGTGCCTATCAGCAATTAAAAGAAAATACGTTAGCTGAGCAAAGTTATAAGGCAGCACTTAAAATCGTGCCTAATCATTGGAAAGGGCTTAATCAGTTAGGGCGCTTGTACTACCGAACTGCACAATACGATAAAGCGATTGCAACCTATCAACAATTAGTTTCCTTAACGCCAAAAAATAGCAGCGCCTATATTGGTCTTTCGGCAAGTTTCTATGGTAAAGGCGATTTGCAATCGGCATTAAGCTATGCAAAAGAGGGTAATACTTTAAACCCCACGGCTGACGGTTATTCTAATATTGGCGGATTTCACTTTATATTGGGTCAATATTCAGAGGCAATTGCAGCCTATAAAATGTCAATTGCAATAGATAAACAAAATTACGTCAGTTGGGGCAATTTGGCGGATTCGTATTGGTTAACTAAACACCCAGATACAAACTCTGCTTACAAACAAGCGGCTGATTTAGCAGAAAAAGTATTTTCAATTAATAAACAAAACAGCCTTGCTAAACTTGCTTGGGCTTATTATAAAGCACGCATCGGTGAAAGCGCGGATGCGTTACAAATACTAGATTCATTATCGCATCGTGAGAATGCAACCGAGTTTTATCTTGCCGCGCAGGCTTATGATACGCTGAATGATACTAAAAGCGCACTTAAAAAATTAAAGTTGGCGATAGCAAAAGGTTACCCAAAAGAGGAGGCAATAACATCTCCTCTTTGGAAAAACTGGAATGAGCGTGAGCTCAGGTCAATTATTGCGGATTAACATCTTTAACTACAATAATCGGATCCCAACCAATCGTAAACTCTTCTGATTGGCCTTGAATATCAAATTGAGCAATGATAGTCATTGTCACATCTACCGGAAATTGCACATGTGGCAGTGCTTGATAACGAGTAGCATTAGAAGCAACACCTAAACGTAATGCTTTAAGCGCTGGGTCATGGAACCAATCAAAGTAAACTGGTTGACCTGCATGCTCATTTGGGTTGATAACAAAATCGACCGTTGTACCTGCTTTAATCTTAATTGTTGGTGGTTCAAAAGAGCCTGCAGGAGCTTCGATAATTTCGATTAAGTTTTGTGGATCAGTACCTTCTGCAATTTCATAGTTAATGAAAGTGTCACCTACCATTGCAAAATTATCTTTGCAATAAACCGTTTGATTTTGGATATTTGTAAAAATACCATTAAGGTCAACGAGTACGTTAACTGTAGGGTTACTCATAAAATTCGTCCTTATTATTCAATGTTTTTTGTTATATCGTTAAGTTGTTATACAACACCTAACATTAACGGCAATTTATTGATTTTCTTTACTTATATTTGAAAATCAATTCTGATGGTACCAACACTTTGTGACGTTTAAACATTTGCGCCAAGGTTTCAGCTTGCTTTGATGGTGCAGATTGCTGCGTTGATTTATTTGGGAATGTCAGCTGAATAAGGGTGTCGTTAATTACCGTATAATGGGTGTTCATAATGGATCCTAAATGACGTGGTAGCTTAAACGCACTGCAATGTCATCAATGTTTTCAGCATTCACTTTCTTAATAATGCCTTGGTATGGTGCGCTGGCGTTTTTTAGCCACTCGGAATAAAGCCCTGTTAAAAACGCGTCACCGTATTCTTGGTGTTCGGGTTTTAAAATAGCACAGAGCGGTGAAATGTAATGTTCAATTACTAAGCCATTGTCTTTTTCAAAAATATTGCAGTGACCCCAGCGACGTTCAAACCAAAACTGGTTTATGCGTTCATTGAGTTCTACTAATGTTAGCTCAGGGTGAATGTCTAACGAGCGGCTGGCATGTTTGCCCATTTTAGTTAAAAACGAAACTCGCTCTTGTGCGGGATAAGATGCTTCTAAGGTGTCAAATAACGAACTTACAAAAAATTGCCACTGCCCTGAAATATTTTGTTTTACTAATGATTTTAAATGCATAGCGTATTGCAAAGTAACCTACTCACAGACATAAATCTTATGCATTCAAGAATAGGATAAGGTGCGCATTGGGTGTATCACGTGTTATTACACCTAAAAATCACGACTTATTAGGCGTAAAAAAGCCAAGCACAATGCTTGGCTTTGAGGCACATTGGGGGAATGTGTTAATTGGTTGGAAACGGCTTGGTGGTAAATTCCAATACATCAAAACACGCGCCGAGCGTGTGATAGTCGCACTTAGCGCCTGCTTCGCTTTTTTTAGCACTGTATTTTTGATTGTTTTCTTTTAGTACGCGATACCATGCACCATGATCATGGTCGACAAAATACTGCCAGCAATACTGCCAAAGGGCGTTGTAATGGGTTAAGTAAGCATTGTTTTGTGTTACATCAAAAAGTAATGCAGCAGCTGCAAAGCTTTCGGCTTGCACCCAAAAGTATTTGTCGCTGTCGCAGGTGGCGTAATGCGTATCAAAGCCATAGACTAAGCCGCCATGGGCGTTATCCCATGCGTTAGCAAAGGCAACATCAAATAAGTGCTGCGCTTTTTCAACAAACTTTGGTTTTTCTTCAAAATAGTTAATCTGCAGTAATAGTTTTGCCCACTCTGTTTGATGGCCGGGTTGAAATCCCCAAGGGCGATACAGGTTTTTAGCATCGTCTTTGTTGTAATCAAAATCAGGCAAAAGCGAAGGGGTAAAGTGCTCGTACACTAAGCCATTGCTATGCGCTGATAATTCAAAACAAAAACGCTCAGCAAGATGCTCTGCACGTTTTAAATAGCGGCGTTCATTGGTTGCACTGTAGGCACTAATAAGCGCTTCGCAAATATGCATATTGGCATTTTGGCCGCGGTATTCGCATAGTTCACCATTGGCGTACATGGTATCAGCGTAAATGCCTTCATTGGCTTGCCAAAAACGCGATTCGAGCAGTTCAAAGGTTTCATTAATCTTTCTATCAGATGAAACCACACCTGCTTTGTAACAGTGGGCGTAGCAAAGTAACACAAAGGCATAACCATAGGCTTGCTGGGTCATATCCTGTGGTTGGTTATCGTCAAGCGTCCACGCGTATTGTTTGGTTTTTGCAATCCAGTGATGGGTTTCAATGTAATCAAGGCCATGCTTAGCAAAGTTTAAATACTCGTTGTTTTTAAAGTGCTTAGCTGCGCGGCAAAAGTTGATTACCATGCGTGTACTGCTTACTAATTGACGAAACCCTGTATTAAACAAGGTGCCATCGTCTAAATAGTTTTGGTAATAGCCGCCAAGGTCGCTATCGACAGCGCGCTCGGTATAAAAGTTAACAATCGACTGGCTGTGATGTGTTAAAAAATCAGCGTTATAAAAGTTCACGTGCGTTCTCTAAAAAAATGCGCCGGTGAGGGCGCTAAATTGCTGGTTAAAAAGGGTGTCTACCTCGTTTAACGAAGGCAGTGCAGGGAATGCGCCTTGACGACTTACGGCAAGCGCACCGGCACAACTGGCAAATGCAATGGCGCTTTTAAGTGCGTTTTCATCGTTTAAAAGTGCGTCTAGGGTGATGCGCTCACTTAATAAATACAAAATTGCACCTATAAAACCGTCACCGCCTGCGGTGGTATCGATTACTTCTGCTTTGGCTGGGCTAATACTGCCTCGGCAATGTTTGGTTATGTATTCAATGTCATCACCACCATTTGTGATAAGTAGCAGCTCGCAATTGCCGTTAAAGCAGCGGTTTATATAATCTTCTGGCTTATTTTGACAAAGCAGTTTGAACTCTTCGTGGGCAAATTTAACGACATCTGATTTTTCAACAAATTCATTAATAAGCGCGACATCAAGTGCTGAATTTGGCCATAAATTAGCGCGTAAATTGACATCAAAACAGATGGTTAAGTTGTTTGCGCTTGCGTGTTCTAGTACCGTTTTTGTGGTGTTTACAGCGTTTTTTTCAGTGAGCGTATTACTGCAAAAATGAACTAGCGAAGTCTGTTTAAACCACTGTGATTTGATTTCATCTGGGCGCAGTTTTAAATCTGCGGTGTCTTTTCGCATAAAGGTAAAACTGCGTTCACCGTGCTCATCTAAATGCACAAACGCAAGTGGTGTTGGGGCACTTTTATGAATTAGCGTACAGTCGGTATTTACACCATAATGACGAAGGCTGTTTATTAAAAAATGGCCAAATTGATCATCACCGACTTGCCCAACAAAATGCGCTTTACCACCGAGTTTTGCAAGGGCAACCGCTGCGTTTGCCGGTGCACCGCCCGGATACTGGCGGTAATCCGATAAACTAATGCCATCTTGTGATTGTTGATGTATTTGTAGAAAATCAATCAAGGCTTCACCGTAACAGATCACCTTGCTCATGCTGGTAATTCCTTTTGAGCGCGAACGCGGTGCTGGCTAATGGCGAAAAACACAATATACAGATACGCAAATACGGGCACTAAAAAGCTAAGCTGCACTGAAAAAGCATCGGCAACAACCGCTTGAATTAACGGGAACACCGCACCACCTACAATAGCTTGGCACAGTAGCCCCGAACCTTTTGCAGTAAGTTGCCCTAAACCGCGAATAGCTAAACTAAAGATGGTTGGGAACATAATCGAGTTAAAAAAGCCAACAGCCAGTACGCTCCACATCGCGATTTTGCCGCTGCTAAATACCGTAACAATTAACAGCACAACCGCCATAATGGCATTGAAGGCGAGTACATAACTTGGCGAGAATTGGCGCATTAACGCTGAGCCAATAAAGCGGCCAATCATCGCGCCACCCCAATAATAGGCCACCATATGACCTGCCTGTGCGGTGGTTAAGCCACCGATTTCAGGTGATTCAAAATAGTTTACTAAAAAGCCGCCAATCGACACTTCGGCACCTACATACAAAAAGATGCCAAGTGCGCCTAAAACAAGGTGCTTATGTTGCCAAATCGAATCTTTAGCTTGAGCAGAAGTTTGCTCTTCAAAATCAAGTTTTGGTAATTCAATAAACTTAAAGGAGCAGGCTATGGTTATCGCAGCAAGGGCGATTAAAAAATACGGTAGTTGTACTTGTTCGGCACCTGCATTTTGTGATGTTGCCGACAAAATAAAGTAAGTACCAAACAATGGCCCTGCAGTATGACCAAGGGAGTTAATTGCTTGTGCCAGATTTAAGCGACTTGCAGCATGCTTTTCCTCACCCAAACAGTTCACATAAGGGTTTGCCGATACTTGCAGCACGGTAATACCGCCTGCAAGTACAAATAGTGCTGCTAAAAATAGCGCATACTCTTTAATACTGGCTGCCGGAATAAACAGCAGACAGCCAAGGGCAAGGGTTGATAAGCCAATAAATACACCATTGCGATAGCCAAACTTTGCAACAACGCGCCCCGCCAGCGGTGATACTAAAAAGTAAGCGCCAAAAAAGCAAAACTGCACTAGCATGGCTTGAGTATAACTAAGCGAAAACTCAGCTTTTAAAAACGGGATTAAAATATCGTTAAGTGCGGTAATAAAACCCCAGATAAAAAACAAGCTGGTCATGGCGTAAAACGCCATGGTTTGATTAATTTGCTTGGCCATTACGGTTTATCTCCAACAAGCTTAGTTGCAACTGTTGATGATGTTGAAAACGACGGTGGACGATGCATTTCAGCTTGGCCAAACGCTTTATTTGGCGTAGTGCTAAGGGTAAATTCAAGGTGCTGTGGCGCGTTTACATGGTTTTCGTTAATCCAGCTTTGCATTGACGGTTGGCCATTTACTTTTAGCGTATCAATGTAAATGTGATCCGCGCTTGCGTTTGGTGCACTTACGGTAATATTGCCAATTTTTGCTTTTTCAAACGCTGGGCTTGAAAGCACCATATCGGCGCGACCTGGATAAAACGGATACATGCCAAGTGCTGAGAACACATACCATGACGACATTTGCCCTAAATCATCTTGCCCTGGAATACCAGATACCGTGTTATGCCAAAGTTGTTTCATGGTTTCGCGCACAGTTTGCTGCGTTTTGTAGGCTTTACCGGTATACAAATACATCCACGGAGTAGCAATTGATGGCTGGTTTGAAACATCAGCATATTCGGCTGAATCGCGATACAGCACCCAGCTACCATCGGGCTTACGGAAGTGGTTATCTAAACGTGATGCCATCACCTCATCGCCACCCAGTAATTCGTTTAGGCCTTGACCGTCAAAAGGTAGCATCCATAAATACTGTGCTGGGCTGCCTTCAACAAACAGGTGGCCGCTAAATGGGTCAAATTTGTCTTTCCAGCTGCCGTCTTGATTGCGCCCTTGAATATAACCTAACTGCTCTGTGGCTTTCGGGTTATAAAGGTTTTTCCAGTAGCTTGAACGTTCAAGCAGTGTTTGGCTGTGTTTAGTTTTGCCAAGGCGAGCTGCCAGCTGCGAAAGCGCAAAGTCAGCAGATACTTGCTCGAGTGTTTCGCTGGCACCTTCCCACGAATTAGATTGATCGGATAAGTAATTAAGGCTTAACCACTCATCGAGTGATGGTTTTTGACCACGACAAAATACCGGGCAGCCGACATTTGATAAATCATATTCGGTTGGCACTGTTGCTGCTTTATAAAGCGATTGATAAGCACCTGCGACATCAAACTTATCAGCGCCAAAGGCTTTAAAGTTGGCAATTGCAATGGTTGAGGGATCACCGCTCATTACCCCTGTTGGGCCATTGTTGTGCGTCCATCTATCCCAAATGCCGTTAAACTGATTGGCTTGATTAAACAGCGATTGGGCAATATCACTTGCTACATTTGGGTGCGTTAAGCTAATTAACTGCAACTGTGAGCGATAGACATCCCAGCCAGAAAAATTGGCATATTGCGCTGTTTGGTTAGCGCTAATTGTGTGAACTTGTTGATCAAAACCGCGGTACTCACCGTTTACATCACTAAAGATATTAGGGTGGAATTGGCTGTGAAAGAGCGCCGTGTAAAAGGTGGTTAATAAATCGCTGTCGTTTGATTTTACCTTTACGCGACCTAGGGCATCATTCCATGCGGCATAGGCGTTGTCTTTTACTTTTGAAAAGCTTTGGCTTGCTTGCTCTTTTTCTAGGTTTTCACGGGCATTTTCAAGGCTTACGTAAGAAATGCCCACGCGCATGGTGACAGGCTGGTTAGCGTTTACGTCTAAATCAACCCAAAGGCCAGAGCCTTTGCCCCATTTTGGCACGCCCGTATCGCCATAACCCATACCGCCTTTACTTGAGGTCGCATTAGGCGAAACTGTGTCATCGACATACGCGCCACTACCGGTAATTGGCGCATCAATTTTGGCAACAAAATGCAGTGTGTAGTAATCGCGGCGATTGTATTCGCCAAGGTAGCCACAAAAGTTACCACTTGTGACATAACCTGACACTTCGCCTTTGGCGGCATCTACTTTGGTAAATGCATCGCCACTGCCAAGTTGCGAGTAAGCCGTTCTAAAAATGAGTTTTGCCTGCTCTTTTGACGCAAAAGTAAATTCAGCAATACCAGTGCGGTCGGTAGCCGTTAAACGCACATCTATTCCTGAATCTAGCCCTACTTGGTAATAACCTGGAAGAGCCGTTTCATCGTCGTGGCTAAAATTAGCGCCATAGTAGGCGTTAATTTTATCGCTGGCAGGGGAGTGTTTAATCGCTTGATTAAAAGGTAGCACTGGTACATCACCTGAGGCACCTAAACAGCCGGTGCCCGATAAACGAGTAAACGAAAAGCCTTTTAAGCGCGTTGCTTGCCAGTTATAGCCACCGGGCGAAACGGGAATGCGCACATTGTCTTCGTTGATACGTTTACTAATGCCTTCACTTTCAGCCATCAGCTCTTTGGTATACGCGTGCTCAGGGCCAAAGTTAAACATACCAAACGGCTTAACCGCACCCGGAACCACGTTTGCGGCTTGGCGATGGTTAAATGGGCCTTTGGTGCCAATAAACGGGTTCACAAATTGCGCTGGGTTTTGCACATAATCAGTTTGTGTTGTGGCGCTGTTTTCACTTTTGCTGGTATCAGCGTGATGCGTGCCACAGGCGCTTAGCGCCAGCAGCGGGGTTAATAGCATCAATGAACGAGAGAGAATCTGTTTCATAGTTGTTTCTTATTAAAATTTTAATGCAATGTATTTGGATTTTTCGGATTACTCAGTGACGGTGGACGCGACGATAACGCATTACCAAAGGTTTTGTTTGGTTTTGCAGACATGGTGAACTCAAGGGTGCCACCTGAGATAATATCGTCGTGCGTAATGTAACTGCGATTTAATGGTTTGCCATTAAGTGATACTTGGCTGACAAATTTGTTATCTGCTGATAGGTGCTTTGCAAGTACAGTAAATTGCTTTTTATTGGCAAGTTTTAAGGTAATTTTTGGTAGTTGTGGTGCACCGAGTGCATAACTTAAATCACCCGGAGCAACAGGGTAAAAACCCATCGCAGAGAAGATATACCATGCCGACATTTGCCCAACGTCGTCATTCCCTGCAAGGCCATCAGGTTTGTCTGATGATAGGGTATCCATAATTTGGCGAATGCGCGCCTGTGTACGCCATGGCTCACCCGCGTAATTGTATAAATAAGCAATATGATGGCTTGGCTCGTTACCATGAGCGTATTGGCCAATTAACCCCGCAATGTCTTCATGCTCTTTGATTTTTTCATAGGCAAGCTCAGTCTCAAAAAGCTCATCAAGGCGTGCAATAAAGGCTTTGTCGCCACCTTTTAGGTTAATTAAACCGTGCACATCTTGTGGCACATAAAAGCTGTATTGGTAGCTGTTACCTTCGGTAAATGCGCCCATGTATTTCGCTTCTTCTGGGTCAAAATCTGGGTTCCAAGAACCATCTTTCATGCGCCCGCGCATAAATTTAACACTTGGGTCAAAGACATTTTGATAATACGTGGCACGCTCATAGTATTCAGCCGCAAGTTCACTCTCGCCAAGTGCTGTTAAAAACTGGCCAATGGCATAATCGTCGTAAGCGTATTCAAGGGTGATCGAGGTTGATTCTGGCAGTACATCAAGTGGTACATAGCCATAGTGTTTGTATTCAGGAATGGCATCGTAATGCGGGTGGTTTGCGGTTGCTAAAATCGCTTCTTTAGCAAGGGCAACATCAAAATCTCGAATCCCTTTTAGGTAGGCATCAGCAATAACCGACACCGCATGATAGCCGATCATGGTCCAAGTTTCGTGGCCGTGGAATGACCAAATAGGCAGCATTTTGTCATAGCTTTGCTGGTAATGATCAAGCATCGAGGCAATCATGTCAGATACTTTGTCTGGCTCGACATACGTTAGTAGCGGATGCAGTGCACGGTAGGTATCCCAAAGCGAAAACAAGGTGTAATGGGTGTGATCTTTTGCTTGGTGAATTTCACCATCAACACCACGGTATTGGCCGTTGACGTCTTGATACACACTTGGTGCTTGCAGCGCATGATAAACCGAGGTGAAAAACTGACGTTTTTGTGAAAGTGAGCCTTCAATGTCAAATTTATCGAGGGATTTATGCCAAACATCGTCGGCTTGCTTTACCACTTTATCGAAATTCCAATGGGGAATTTCACTGTTCAAATTTTCAAGGGCATTGGACTTGCTCACCGCAGAAATACCCACCTTAACCAATAGCGGGTTGCCTTTTAAATTATCAAAATCAGCAACGACTTTAAGGGCTTTGCCTGCGGCTTCTGGAATTTTGTAATTAACAATGGTTGATGGCTTTTTACCGCTTCCTTCACTTAAACAACCATTACAGCGATAACGGCTGTTATCGAGGTTAATCAGTTCAATGTCTTTAAAGGGCTTTGAAAACTCGATAGCAAAGTACATTTGACGATTGTTCGCCCAACCATTGGTTGCACGGTAAGCCAAGATAGTGCGGTCGTTGATAACGCGCACATCACTCCAAATTACTTTGTTTTTAAAGTTATAAATACCATGGGTTAAATCGAGTAATACGCTGCCTTTGTCGTGCTCTTTAAAGGTGTATTTATGCATGCCTACACGTGTGGTGGCGGTTAGTTCGGCATTAATCTTGTAGTCTTCAAGCAATACTTGGTAATAGCCAGGTTTGGCACTTTCGTTTTGATGACTAAAGCGCGAGCGGTATCCTGCATCGGGGTTTTTGGCTGTGCCCGCGTCTAATTTGACCTCTCCTGTAATAGGCATCATCAGTAAATCACCTAAATCAGAATGCCCTGTGCCACTAAAATGAGTGTGAGAAAAGCCAACAATGGTGGTGTCATCATAGTGATAACCCGCACAGCGTTTATAAATTTCGGGCTGAGGGTCGATACCGCGAAACACTGAATCGGTATCAGGACTTAACTGCACCATGCCAAATGGTACAACGGCTCCTGGAAATGTATGGCCGTCACCACCAGTGCCAATAAAGGGGTCTACATATTGGGTATTTGCCGATACAACAGGGATTGTCAGCATCATTGCACCGCTTGCAAACAGGGAAAAAGCGGTGTTTTTTGTACGTTGCCAGTGCTGGCTTATTGTTTTCATTGTGTGCCTCATGCCGAAATAAAACAAAAATGGAACGTTCCAATTTTAATTTGAATATACTGATCAGTTTGTTAGAATACAAGCCATAATAACGAAATTTATAGCTGGTAAGCTGAGTGGTAAATCACACCTCCTCATTAAATAAATCACTAAAAGCGTCCCCTCAACAGGATAAAAAATCCGTTACAGTTCATGATGTTGCCCGCGTTGCTGGGGTGTCCAAATCAACTGTATCGTTAGTTTTACGCGGTAGTGAAAAAGCAAGTGCGAAAGCAAAAGACAAAGTGCTAAAGGCGATTGAAGAAACCGGTTATGTGTATAACCGAGATGCTGCTGCCATGCGCAGTAAATCATCGGACTTAGTGGCAATTGTTATTAACGATTTAACTAACCCCTATTCGGCCAAATTGGCGGTGGCGCTTGAAAAACATATACGCCAGCTGGGGCTAATGGCAACGCTGGTTAACACCAGTGAAGATGTTGAAACGCAAACGCAAATTGTTGCCAAGTTAAAAGAATATCGCGTTAAAGCCTTTATTATCTGCCCTGCGCCGAATACTGAAGCACAGTGGCTTGAAGAGCTGCAAACTATGCAAACCCAAGTGGTGAGCATTATGCGTCAAGTAAGCGGCAGCACTATACCCTGCGTACTTCCTGACAATGAAAAGGGGGTTTACACCGCCACCAAAGCACTAATAAAACGCGGCCATAAGCAAATTGCGTTTATTGGGGGGGATGATGCGATTTCGGATTATCATCAACGATTATTGGGTTTTAACAACGCCATTAATGAACACAAAGATGTAAGCTCTTGGGTGTTTAATAGTGCGACTAACCGCCAAGGCGGACGATTGGCGATGTCGATGTGCTTAGAAAAAGTGCCTTCAATTGAATCGGTGATGTGTTTTAACGATATTGTGGCTTATGGTGTGATGGAATATTTAGCCGAGCAAAATATTAAACCGGGACGTGATATTGGCGTCATTGGTTTTGATGATTTAGACGATTCAAAACTAATGAGTGTGCCACTAAGTACAGTAAAAATTGACGCTGACGATATTGCCAAAGCGGTGTGCGAAATTTTAAAAGGCGATGAGCCGGACAGTTTAAAACAAGTGCCTGTTAGCTTAATTGAGCGTAGCTCTTAAGCTTTAACGTGTTAATCATCAGCCGAGAGTGTCTCGGCTGATGATTAATGCATATTATTTGTTCTTAAGAAGTTTGCTTACCTGTATCTTATTTGAATTTAGCTCAACACGGGTGCTAACCGATTTTCGTGTTGCAACGGCTTGTCGACTGACAAAATAGTCATAGCTTTGCCCTTCATTAGTTGAGACAAAATTAAACGCTAATTGTTGCTCATTCAGTGTTAAAACAAACATATTGGCAGAGACAGGCGTAAGTGTTTCACTGTAGCTTACCCCTTGTGTATCAAGCGCTGGCATGGATACCTGTAGTTTGCCCGAAACATTTGAAATGGTTAAATCCAAACCATAAACGGTGTATTCACCAGCAAATTTATCAAACAGTGCTGTATTAACGGCTGGTAATTCAAACGGCTCTGGTTCTGGCAGCACATTTACATGTTTAAGCGCCGCAATCAATGTACCTGATAAGTTATCTGATTCACCGCTGCTGAGCACTGAAATGGCTAAGTCATGTTCTGGGAATACATAAAACAAGCTGGTATATGCATTGGCATTGCCACCGTGTTCGAAATGCCGAATTGAGTACCATTTGTTGTCGTACATAAAGCCATCGCTTAAAAACATGCCATAGCCATAATGAATTGGCAGCGGATTGGGTATTAACACGTGTTTGTCGGTAAGTGTTTGTGAAGATGCGAGCGTTAGCACGTTCTCATTACCTTTAAGTAAGAGCTTTGCTAAATTAAGCATCTCTGTTGGCGTTGACCAGGTATTGCCACCTGCAGGTAATACTACTTCTGAGCTAAGTAATTCATCAATACTGGTATGTTTTTTGATTTTCTCATTGCCGTCATCAATACTAAGCGCAAAATTACCATCGGCTTTTACTTTTTCATTTGAAAATGTTGAGCGTGTCATAGCAAGTGGTGTAAACACTTCTTGCTCAACATAGTCTGCATAATCAAGCCCACTTTCTAGCGCGATAACGGCACCTAAATATGAATAATTAGGGTTAGAATAGTTGTAGAAAAGACCAGGTTGGTTGTGCAAGCCGTTATCAATGGTGTATTCATCTCGCATAAACGAAATTAAATCTGAATCTTCACTAATGCCTTCATAGTCATCTTCAAATGCGCCCTTGTGAGTCATTAACCATTCAAGCTCAATTGCTTGCCACAAATCTGTGTGTTCAATAGGAAAGTTTATATTGGGCAGGCGATCAACAAGTTTGTCGTCTAGCGTTAAACGATTTTGTTCAACAAGTTGAAGTGTGGCTATGTTGGTAAGTACTTTGGTGGTAGAACCGATTTGAAAAAGGGTATTTTTATCCGCTTTTTCATTACTATTTGGCTGCTTATTGCCAACGGCATCAGCAAAAACGACTTCGCCTTTATGGTAAATAGCAACTGAAATTGCACCCGAATTATTGTTGATGCGGTCTTGTTCTGCTTGTTGCATTAAAGCTGAGGGCGGGGTTATTACCACATCATCGTCTTTTTTTGATGAGCCGCCGCAACCAGCAAGTAATAGTGTAAATGTAATTAAAGAGAGCGTGTGTTTCATTCTATATTCCTTGATAAAAAGTAACATCAAATAGACTATAAAATGCGCAGCGACTGTTTTCTGTAAGTGTTAGTGAGGCTTTGTGAGAATCTGTTGCTTTGTGTAAGTGTCTTGTTGCGATTTTTAGGCTGAACTCATAATCTGTATTGATAACAATTATAGAGATGTTATATTGTTGCATTATTTGTTGTGAGAGTCCGTTTGTGCAGCAACGTTTAGATAAATTAGCCATTAGTATTTCGTCACTGTGCATAGTGCACTGCTTATTACTGCCAATTGGGATTGTGCTTATCCCTTCAGTTGGTTTACAAACGCTTGCTGACGAGGCGTTTCATCAAATGCTGGTTGTGGCAGTGTTACTAACCAGTTGCAGCGCGTTATTTATAGGCTGCAGACGACATAAAGCATGGCGTGTATTAGGCTGGGGCTTAAGTGGGTTATTACTCTTAATTGCTGCAGTATTATTTGGCCATGATTTTGGTGAGCTCTTTGAAAAAGGGTTAACCTTGGTTGGCTCGCTCTTTGTGATTATTGGGCATGTTCAAAATTATCGTTTGTGTAAACAGCTAGCATGCGCTCACGAACATGATGAATGATCTTTAATTTTTAGCCCCAACATGTGTTAGGGCTAGCGAAATTACATTAAATTAAGTTGATGTTACCTGTTTGAACTAAGGTTACATTAGCGGCGGTATTGGTTTTAACCAGCACATGGCAGTTTTTTAAACCTTTGGTTGAAAAGGCGATAGTGTTATTTGCTGTGCTTAAGTCTTCTACTTTGTCATCGCAACGTAGCTGTGCGTTTGACACTTTGCCTTGGTTAACTGTAATTTCACCTTCAGATAAAAACACCTTTCTAAAAAACGGCGCATCACTGGCAATTTGCTTTTGTGCCGCCTGAGTTTTATTCGAAACAATACCGGTTTGAATATCGCTAACGTATTGCTCATGTAGCTCATCGGTATTAATCGCATTTTGCTTTAAAATAGTTTCTAGTTTATTTAATGCAAAACTTGCCATTTGGTAATTCTGATCGCGGTTAAACCAGTTAATAGCACTTTTTAGCGCGGCAACTGAAAGCTCTGCTGGTAAGTTTTGTGCGGTATTAAACACACCCATCATTGCCGTATCGTAATCTGCCCAAGCACGGTGTTTGTGAAAGGCGCGGCTTTTGACCCAGTAATATAAGGCTTGCTCTGCGTCTGTTTTTACTAGCGGCTTTAATTGGCTAGCAATTGCTGTTTTAAGCTGAGCTACAGAACTTGTTGCGATGCTTTGTTCAATTTGCGCATAGGCGTTATAAAACGATTTACTCGCATGTAAGTTTGATGACTTATTTGCAGCAATAAACAGGGTGTTACTTACATGAGATGCAGGTTGTTTACGTAATTGTTTTTCGATTTGTTTGCTTAGGTTTTTAGATACATCGCTAAATTCAGACTGATCTAAAATATCAATGTTGGTGATATTACCTGATGCATCTACTACATAATTTACATAAGCCCAACCCTGGCTGCTATTTTGTTTAGTGTGTGTATTTTTTGCTAAAACACCATGTGCACTTAAGCAAATTACCGCAAGAAAAATCGATTTTAACGTTGTCATAATAAAATCCAGGGTGATTAATTTTTGCGCAATATAATGGTGTTCAGACCAGTTTAAAAGGGCAAATATGCCTGCTGTTTACAAATTGATACATTAGGTGGCTTTTCTAGTTATAAAGTGCTAGCTGGTTATAATTCATTCGGTTTGATTGCTGAATATTGATGCGTTTAACGCAATAAATGGTGTTGCGATAATGAATATAAATAAAGGGCTAATAGATAGCCCTATTAGTTAAGCTGGGTTATTTACTAAACGCTGTTTTGCCAAGTGCGGATTGATAAATTGGCTAAGAACTAATGAACAAAACGCAAGCACAGCACCAAAGTAAAAGACCAGTGAATTATCGTAAAGCCACACTAAACCAAAACTTGCCGGAATAATGACTGCAGCAATATGGTTGATGGTGAAACTTACCCCAGCCGTTGCCGCAATGTCTTCAGGGCGAGCGATTTTCTGGAAGTAGGTTTTAATGGCAATTGCCATCGCAAAAAAGATATGGTCAATCACATATAACACGGCAGCGCCGGTTGCACTTTCGACAATAGCATAGCCAATAAACACAAAGATTAGGCCAATATACTCAATCGATAAGGCGCGCTGTTCGCCAATCTTACCGATCATTTTGCCAATTTTTGGTGCAATAAATATATTTAGTAAGTGATTGAGCATATAAAGCGCTGAAATTTCAGCAACGCCATAACCAAACTTTTCTACCATTAAAAACCCAGCAAACACCATAAAGATTTGACGCCTTGCACCTGAGAAAAAAGTAAGTAAATAGAAGAGGGTGTATTCTTTTCTTAAAATCAGTTTTTTATGCTGCGAAGTGTGTTGTTGAAACTCTGGGTGAGATAACCAAAGCCAAAGAGTAGCAAGTAAGCCAATGCCGCCAACAAACAAATAAACAAATTGATATGAAGTTGCCATAAAGGTAAATAAGAACCAAATAATGGCAAACGCACACAGTGACGCAATTGATTTGATAGACAGTAACTTACCGAGTTTTTCAGGCGCTTCGTCTTTACTAAACCACTGCAAACTCAGTGATTGATTAATCGTCTCATAATAATGAAAGCCAATCGACATCAGCACGGTTGTGGCGTACAAGCCGTAAACGGTGGGGAATAGCCCAGTAAGTGCTACACCGATTACCAAAAGTGCAAGAGAGATAAGTGCAAAGGTTTGCTCTTTTAATACCAATAGTACAAACACTGCAGTAAAGGCAAGAAACCCCGGTATTTCTCGAAGTGACTGCAACATGCCTATGTTCGCGCCGTTAAAATTAGCGGCTTCTATTGCAAAGTTATTTAACAGCGCATTCCACGTTGAAAAGGTAAATGCCATTACCGCACCGGCAATAGCTAAAAAGCTAAAGGGACTGGCTTTATAAGATTTGATAGCGTTAAGCAAAGTGACGCTCCTGTCGGTTTTGAATAAGAACGCTAAAAGTGTAAAGCAGTAAAGCTTTGTCATGTTATCGAATATATGACATTCTATTTATAAAATCAGACAAACTTATAATGCTCGTTAATGAACCAGTGGCGCTCAACTCCTTCTCGTTTTAAAAAGAAAACCCTTGGTAGGCCAGTGTTGCCAAGAGCCACCAATATGCCGCCGTGGGAGCATGTAAAAACCCATAAACATACTTGGGGGCAGCTTGCTTACACCAGTAATGGTGTACTCACGCTTTTTACCCCCGAGGGCAAATTTATTATTCCGCCCCAACAAGCACTTTGGTTACCACCAGAGCTTGAACATGAGAGTTTTTGTCGCTACGGCGGCAAATTTCGCAGTGTTTATATTGATGAAAAGTATACCGAGCGCTTAGGCACATCTGCCAAATCAATTGAAGTCGATAGTGTACTCCGTGCGCTTATTTTAGAGATCTGCACGTGGCAAGATGACTATCAATTAGATGATAAAACTCAGCGTTTTATCGATGTGTTTATTGACCGTATTGAACTTGCCAAAGAAACTAACTTTGTGATGCCACTAAGTGAGGATGTACGTTTAATGCCAATTATTAGTGAGCTTTTAGCTAACCCTGGGAATAAACTCACCATTGAACAGTGGGGTGAAAAGGTGGGTGCATCTAGCCGTACGCTCAGTCGCTTGTTCAATAAGCAAATGAATATGGGGTTTTCACAGTGGAAACAAAAGCTTAAAGCATTTAAAGCAGTAGAGTTATTAGAAGCAGGGTATCGTCAGCAAGATATTGCACATCAACTCGGCTTTGAATCGGTGTCGGCATTTAATACCGCATTTAAACATTATTTTGGCGTCGCCCCAAATGCCTATGTAAAATCACATCACGTAAATAAAAGCTGATTTAGGTTTTCGGTTTTTGTGATTACTTAGCGCCGTATTTAGCCAAAATAGCGTCGATTTTCCCGCTTTTTTGTAGCACCAAAAACGCGTG
The DNA here is from genome assembly GCF_057367955.1 of Pseudoalteromonas sp. NS-SX12. Lineage (NCBI taxonomy): Bacteria > Pseudomonadati > Pseudomonadota > Gammaproteobacteria > Alteromonadales > Pseudoalteromonadaceae > Pseudoalteromonas > Pseudoalteromonas sp. NS-SX12. The sequence goes on from NZ_CM170635.1 coordinate 1,455,518, forward strand.
TTTTAGTTTGCTAACAAGCGCAGGTGAAACGCTCTGCTTGCTGAACGCAAAATAAACCGCTGCCTTGTTTACAATAAGCGGATGAATTTTCAAGTTTGGCATTGCCGTGCCTTGCTGTTGTTCAAACATGATATTGAGTTTGGCCTCAAGGTATCCTGAAATACGCTGCGATTTTAATAAAATGGCTTTGGTTTGATTATTTGTCACCCAAACAATTTTATCTTTATTTCGCTCAGACTGTGCCAAGGTGTTCATAAAGGCTTCACCGTAGAACGACCCTGTTTGAATAGCAACGGGGTTATTTAGTGAAAAAAGCTGTGTTACTTGAGTGATTTCTTCACTCATGGGCGGGCTAACAAATACCAAAGTTTCAAAACGTTGCGGACCAACAAAGTAGGCAAACTGCTCGCGTTCGTCGGTTTTAGTAACCGACATCATCAAATCAATTTCACCATTTTCGAGCAGCTTAAGCGAGCGCGCCCAAGGTAAATCGACAAAATCGAATTCACAGTGTGCTTCATTTAATAATAGCTCGGCGAGTTCAACATCGAGCCCTTGCCAGCGGCCCGTAACTTTCTGTGATTGTGCAGAATATTGCTCAACTCGCACGGTAATGTCACATGAAAACAAATCACATGCAAAAAGAACCAGTGCTAAACAAACATACTTGAGCATAAGGGCGGTCACAACAACTAAACGTAAAGTAATAGCCTACCTTAAGCATGGGTTGCTTTAAATCAAAAATGACTACTTTTTTGCGTTGAATCACAAGAGTGGAAATAATTGTTTGAAGCAAAAGATTACATGTGTAATTATTAGGGTTAAGATTACATTTGTAATTAAAAGGATGTATATGAAATATTTAACGCTCTTATTGTGTTTATTTTTAACTGCGTGTGCCAATACACAATTGCACCTAGTGACAAAGGGCTACTCTAAAAATGAAGTTGCTGCCTTAAAAAGTAGCCTGAGCGAGCAACTCGTAAAGCAAAAAATTGATGTGGTGTTAAGCGATATTCCACTGCCTGCGATGTTTCCTGATGCATCGCTTGCCTTAAACCCAACCTACAATCAGCCAGATGTGATTGCGCTGCTTGATAATTGGCTTTTGGCGAACGGCCATAAAACATCGCGCGAATTTCGCTTTAGCGAAGGCAATCATTATTATTCCAAAGCACATTTAGGGCTTTATTTGCGAAAACCAGGCAGTAAAGAGCAAGTTGATTTACCGCCTTATTTACGCACGCAATATTGCGATGTTGCCGACGGCACACTCGCGCTTAACAAAGACGGACAAGCGGTTTTAGAATATGAACTATTAGGCGATGGCAGCGATAAAATCGACACACTTAGCGGCCAATGGTTTTTTGCAGATAAACATCTTACAGTGGATTTTAAAGAAATAAGCCAAACGTTTAAGTTGGCAAAGGAAGAAAAACAAACGCATTTAGGCCCGCGCCCCGCTGATGTGTATAAACCCACAACACAATTGTCAAAAAAACATATTCTAAACTGTGAATTCTTGATTATTTATATTAACTAGCACTTTTAAACTGCTGATTTCCGCTTATAACGCAGCCAATTTTCGGCTTTTACGGGTGGGAAAATCATTTATTTGATTTTTCCCCCTGTTAATTCGTATTTTCCCCCCACTTGTTGTTTTTGCATTAAAACGCGAAGTTTTTGTGGTTAGTCTAGACCCTATCAGCTCATAACGACTAACAACGAGATAACAACATGAATAACAACAACGTAGAAAAACAACTAACTGTACAAAAACGAATTAACGCAGCTCTTAGCATTGGCTTAGTGTCACTGGCGGGCTATGTTGGCCTTGCTAAGCCAACGGTAGCTGAATTTGAAGAAATTAGTGTCGAGCGCTTAAACATTGTAGAGAAAAATGGTTATAACCGCATGGTACTCGCTAACTCAGATAAATCGCCAGGTGCCATTAAGCAAGGTAAAGAAGTGTTTAAACACAATTCACCGCGCCCAGGTATGATTTTCTACAACGATGAAGGGACAGAAAACGGTGGCTTTGTGTTTCGCGGCGAAAAGGTAAATGACAAAGTAAATCACGGTCTGCACATGTCATTTGACCGTTACAACCAAGATCAAACTTTAATGATGCAACACATCGAAATGGATGATTACATGATCACCGGCTTAACCGTGATGGATAGACCAGACAGCGCAATGGACTTTGACATGACCAACCGCTTTATGGAAGCGCAAAAAGCGGGCGATACAAAAACCATGAATGAAATTGAAAACTACATGGTTGAGAATAAATTACTCGGTGCACGCCGCGCATTTTACGGCACGTTAAATGGTGATTCTCGCCTGCAATTAAATGATGCGGATGGTAAAAAACGTATTCAAATGGTTGTAACGAAAGACGGTGAAGCCAAACTAGAGTTTTTAGATGCCAATGGAAAGGTTATTATGCGCCTTCCAGAAACCGCCGAACAATAATAATAGGAATAAGCACGTGCCAAAGGCAATTAATTATCTGGTTCTATTTGTATTTTCATTGTTAATAGTGCTTTACGCAGCACTATTAACAACCCCGAATGGGCAAAGCCTTAATATTCATTTAGATGCGCCATTTTGGATATTTTTGCAGTGCGTGATTGCCCAGTGGCTAACCCTTAGGGTTTATCGCTTTGTAAAACAAGGTAACAGCTCAATAACGGCGCACATTACTAAAGTGTTTTTTGTCAGTAACTTAGTGTTTAGTACCGTAGTGACTTCGCTTGTTATAGCGCTTGAAATTGCCATTGGCATTCAGCAAGTCGATAGCATGCACATGGTTGCAACGCTTGGTATGAATGCCTTGTTACATGCATTAGTAGGCGCTTATTCGCTGGCTTTTGAGTTGGTAACACGACTACAAAGGCAGCAATTAATTTTGGCGAAAAAAGACAAAGCCTTGCTCGATAGCCAAGTAAAAACTCTGCAACAGCATATCGACCCGCATTTTTTATTTAATAACTTAAATGTATTGTCGGCGTTAATTGTGAAAGATCCCGATGAGGCAGAAGAATATTTAGCCCAGTTCAGCGATATTTATCGTTATATTCTTGAACATAAGTCAAAAAATTTAGTGCCACTTAGCCATGAATTGGCGTTTGCTAACCATTATATGGCACTTATCAATACGCGCTTTAATGGTGCTTACACGCTCAATGTGACACAAGGCGAGGGGACAAATACATTAGAAATTATTCCGTGTGCGCTGCAACTTGCCATTGAAAATGTGGTAAAACATAACGCAGCAAGTAGCGATAACCCGCTTGAAATTACAATAGATATTCAAAGCGATTGCATCGTAATTAGAAACCCGCTTCGCTTAAAAGAATTTAAAGCACACTCGAGCAAAATCGGTTTGACGCATTTAAACGCCCAGTGCCAAGCCATTTTTAACCAATCAATTTTAGTTAATGAAGGCGACGACCATTTTACACTCACATTGCCTCTTGGAGTTGAAGTAGCATGAATATTGTCATTATTGAAGATGAGCCGCTGGCGGCAGAAAAACTGGTTAATTACATCACGCGCTTTGATGCCAATGCCAATGTGCTAAAAATATGCGACAAGGTCGCCGATGTCATTGCGTTTTTTCAGGCTGAACCTGAAGTTGACCTGATTTTTTCTGATATTGAATTGCTCGATGGCCAGGTATTTAACGCCTTTGCAGAAATTGATTTACCGTGCCCCGTTATTTTTACGACCTCATATAACGCATTTTGGACCGAGGCTTTCGATAACCAAGGCATCGCGTATTTATTAAAACCCTTTACTTATAAGCGTTTTACAAACGCAATGACAAATTATGAGTCGTTAAAAGCAAATTTAACTCAAACCAAGCAGCTAATTCAAAATCAAAGTGAAAAACGCTATAAATCGCGTTTTTTACTGAAACACGCCAATGCCGTGAGCATTTTAAATGTAGAAGATGTGGTGTGCATTCGCGCCGCGTCGGGCGTACTTTCGGCGTACGATAGTGCGAGCAATCACCATTTGTTATCGGGCAATTCGATGACCGAGCTTGAAGCCGAACTTAACCCCGATCACTTTTTTCGGCTTAATCGCAGTGATATTGTGAATATTCACTTTGTTACGTCATTTGAAAATTACGGTAAAGAAACGCTGGCGGTAAACGTAAGTCACATTAACGAACCCCTGATCACCAGTAAAACACGCACCAGCGAGTTTAAAAAATGGCTAGCCAGTTAACGGCGCATAGATTGGATTTCACGTATCAGGTGGGTTGTCGTGATCCATTGAACTCATTTCACTTTTTAGCCACGCTGTAAATGCAGCAAGTCGTTGATTACTTTTAAGCGCTGTAGGGTAAACAAAATAGCGCTTTACTGTGTTTGGGTGCGCAATATTAATCGGCACACATAATTTGTTCTGTGCAATTAGTTCTTTGCATAAGTACTCCGCTGCTAAGGTAAATCCATGACCGTTTAGCACAGCGTTGATTGCCATATCGGTACTTGGCACATAGGTCCATTTATTATGAGTTTGATAGTCTAGATTACCGTGAGATTCAAACCACCTTGCCCAATCATAAGGGTTGGGTTTATCTAAACTTACAAGCCAAGTGCTCAATAGGTCGCTTGCTTTACTAAACCTCTGTTGTTGCTGAAGCGACACAGCACACACTGGCAGCACCTCATCCTCACCAAACTGTTCGCATTGATAGTTTTTAGGCGTATGCTGCTCTACTGTTTGCCCAAATCGAATCGCTAAATCAATATCGCTGTTAGCTAAGTCTTCGAAATTAGGTGATGGCACCACGTTTATTTGAATGTTGGGATATAAATTTGCAAATTTACTAAGCCTAGGCATTAGCCATAAGTTAGTAAATGCCACAGTGGAAGTAATGGTTAAACTACCAAATAGGTCGTTTTCGCGAAGTGTATTAAGTGCCGTTTGCACTGTATTGAGTGCGTTAAATGTGGCCGTGTAGAAGCGCTTACCGTGTTTTGTCAGTACCATGTTTTTGTTTTGTCTGTTAAACAATGTAATACCTATAGCTTGCTCTAATATTCGCATTTGTTGGCTAACTGCGGCTTGTGAAATGCATAACTCTTGCGCCGCCAAGCCATAACTTTGGTGGCGTGCAGCTGCTTCAAACGTACGTAATAACTTTAGGTTAGGCAGATTTTTAAACATGACTTTAGGTTATCGTTTTTTAGTATTATAAGTTTATCTTATAATACAAGTCGATTTATATCGTTGGTTTAGTAACACTCCATTACGCACACTACGCCTAACATTTATTTAGTTAGGAAAACATAATGACTTATACACACTTCAATCAACTGCATTTTGGTCAAACAGCAGTATTAATAGCTAACGTGTGGGATGTACCTAGCGCGCTCGCAGCAAAACACGCTGGTTTTAATGCTATTGGTACATCAAGTGCTGCGGTTGCCGCTCAATTTGGCTATGACGACGGCGAAAGCATACCGTTTGAAACGTTACTAATGGTTGTTGAACGTATTTTAGTAAATACCGATTTACCACTGACGGTCGATTTAGAATCTGGTTATAGCGATGATCCAGAAGCGGTTGCAGCCAATATTATGCGACTTGTAAACCTAGGTGTCGTAGGTATAAATATTGAAGACAGCAAGGTGAATAATGGTACCCGAGTGCTCAAAAGTGCAGATGAGTTCGCCTGTTTTCTTTCACACATTCAACAGGTATTAAAACAACATAACTGTGATGTGTTTATAAATGTGCGCACTGATACCTATATTTTAGAGTGCGACGATAAACTACAAGAAACCATTAAACGTGGGCAGCTCTATCAGGCAGTTGGCGCAACGGGGCTGTTTGTACCGTGTATTACTGACCTTAACGAGATTTCAAAAGTACGTGAATGTGTATCACTGCCGTTAAATGTGATGTGTATGCCAGAACTAGCTGATTTTGATACGTTAGCGAAGCTAGGAGTAAATCGTATTAGTATGGGAAATTTTATGTTTGAGAAGCATCAAACTAATTTATCGATACTTTTATCAACAATTAACAAACAAAAACGCTTTACAGCACTTTTTGGTTAATTTAACCGTTTGGGTAATATTTGCTGTGTGAAACAAGGCTAACCATACGGTTAGCCTTTTAATTTTATAGTGCGCTGCCCAGTGATACCGGTGCTGAGGTATAGCCTTTAATTTCATTTAATAAATGCACTAAGGTGTTATGCATGCTTTCTTTATCGGCAGTTACTGAAATAGCGGTAATCTCGCCATTGGCATCGAGCCGAGCCAGATTTATGGCAATTGATTGCGAGTCAATTTGCTTATTATTTAGCATTACCCGATTATCTTTGGTGATATGAAATTGCGGTGTAGCTGTTTGCGTAAGCGTTTGTTTGTTTTCTTTCATACGGTTTAAATCAAGCGCAGTTGGCCGATTAAAGCTGGTGGTGACAATAAAAAAGATAAGCAGTATAAACACAATATCAAGCATTGGGTTCATATCTACTTCTGCGTTATGCGTATTTACCTTGTGTTTGGTCATGTTAGACTCCTCGTTGATTGTTATTTTTCCATCAACTTAAGCCTAGGCAAGAGTTGTAACCTGCTATTTAACCCATTGTTAATATTAATGTTTGGTTACATTTTATTTATGCTTATTCGTTACAGCTTAGTAAGCGGGTAGGGTGTCGGAAAACTAGGGTATGGCTAGAAAAGCTGATACGCGGTGAGATGTATTAACGTTGCGAAACTGAGACGGCCGTGTTTTATGGGCTAAACGCTAACAGTTTCGCTTGTAAAACTAGTAAGCCTTATACAATTACTTTTGCATAGCTAGCGCGGTCAATATCTTGCACTTCCACTGAGATTGAGCAGTTTGTAAGTGAAAGGCCGCTTAATTTATCTAAAACGGTATTAGATAGCATCGTTTTTTGTTCGACCGTGCGCCCTGAGAGTATTTTAAGTGTCACATGCACAAACTTAAGGTCGACAACGCCAGTTTTGTACTCTGAAAATGAAGTCGCCCTCACTTTGATATCGCTGCCCGTCGGTTCAAATAATTCAGACGCTAACGCCCCTTTATGAACAGCTTCAATTAACATATTTCCATCAATATTATCTGAATGCTCAATTACACAATGTGGCATTAGATTCTCCTGTATTTAATTTTGCAAAATGCCCAGCTATCGGGCCAGTATTTTTTTGTTAAAAAGGATGAGTTTCGACTCAAACACAGCCATTTCGAGTAGTATTCACAAATAGCTTAGGTGCTTATTAATGAAACATTCAAGTTTCTAAGAACGTCCTTAAACTTAATGGCTATCTCAGGGCAGTTGCCCCTTTCCGAGACTTTTTGGTAGTTAAGTCCAGAAAAATTGTTGGTTTACCTGCTCCTGAGAGATGTGTTTTAGGGTTGATTATTAAGGGTAGAACTCTATGTGGATATGATTGCTATGGCCTTTATAATGTTCTACTTTGGGGGACTTAGTGCTCCAAGGTGTTAAACCATCTACCAAATTACCATTTTCATCTTTTCCCTTATTCAACAAAGTTTTTAACCACATCTGTTTGGCAACATATACCTTTTTAACGCTTGTACTCGAAGTGATATTGTCAATTGCACCTCTTGCTTCCATGACCCAGTCTTTAACCTCTTTTGCAACAGCAGGGTTATTTACTGTCTGTCCAAGCTTGGATCTTAGATTTATGATTGGATTATTCATAGTTTTTGTTGGGTAACGGGTATCAACTGAAGTTCCATCTCTATGAGAATTATGGTCACGAATGGCTTTAGAGCAACTAGTGTTCTTGTTGTATGAAGTATAATTTGCATCACTTACATAGCACCCACCATGTTCTCTTGAAGCATCGTTATATACTAGCCTGCTATTGCTCATATATTGAAGAGTGTTTGCACGCATCCAATCATCTTGGCCGATATCACGCGAACCATATCTAGAACCTGTTGAATAGCGAGTTAAAGGAATTAAACTATCTTTACCTGCTGCCATTTCCATGATTGACGGCTGACTTGTTGATATTACATTATTTTTGCTATTAATTGCTTCAAAATCACATTCAATTTTTCCATGTGTGTTTCCTAGTGAAGGTACAGTAATACCTGAAAACCCCATTTCAATCTCAGCTTGACCAGGGTTCTTTTTTACAATATTAAAATTATCGATTAAAAACTCTTGAGTTGCAGTCTTAAATTTACATTCTGCTTTATTCAGATCACTTTCTTCTGGAGAATATACAATTGTTGCCGTCCATTGCTTATGAGTACTCGGACCAACACCGATATGCCAACGACCAGTTTTTCCTAACCCCAGGCCTTCCTTGTGCCTAAACTCTTTAATAGATAGTTCCTCGCCAGCTTGGTAGATTTCTAATGTCACAGATGTTGGAACTACATCATCGCCAATATTTGTTGCGCTAGCAAATAGAGTAACCTTTTCTGCGGGAGCATTAGGGTTTTTATTGACTTCGTATACTTCAGAGTTCGATATAGTGCCAGCACTGGCGTGTGTAGAATTTACGTTTCCTTGTTTGAATTTTGTTCTGGTTCCAATTAGATAGCTATATTGCCAAGCATCGTTATACTCACTCTGCACGGTTGTCCATTCAGGAAATTCAGTTGACGTTACTGTCGAAACAACTTTAATTTCAGTAATTTCTTTAGGTATTACGAATGTTTCTTTTTTTGAAACAGACACCCCTTGAGACGCACTTGTCGCAGTAATCGTTCCAATTAGTTCTTCATCAACAGCTTTTAGCTGAAGTTCTTTTTTGCCGAAAGAATGCTCTTTAGCGTAATGATACTGAAGGCGCTCTGGGGATGCTTTTAGGGTAGCAGAGAATTTTTTCGCCTTAACACCAGAATTAGTATCAGCGGTTTGTAAATCAATTACTTGTGGGGAAATTTCAATATTAGGTGAACTAAAGTCGATTAGCACAGAGCTGACAGCAATTTTAAAGTCGCTTGTCAGAAGGTTGACATTATATGTGTCTGCAGGTAAATCAATAAATTCAAAAGTACTATCTGCTTTGATAATGGCATTATAGGTTTTGCTATTAAATCCTCCCCTGATTTCAATCGTTTCGCCTTCCAATCCTCCATAAGCATTTCCATTTTCATCAACTAAAGTGCCTTTGATCACGCCGTAGCCATAATAAAAACTAACTTCTTTTGAAATATCAAACCCATATGAATCATAGCCGCTAATGCCAAGCTCAATTAAATCATTAGTTTGCTGTAGTAGGCTTGTGAAGTTAAAAAGACTTTCTTCTTTCACATACAATAAGTTCTTTGTTTCATCAAAGTTAAAAAAATCTGTAATTTTCACCGCTTCACCCGAGTGCAAAGTAATCTCGGTCTCTTCATCAAACTTAAAAGTTGCTCCTGTATTGGATGTAAAATTAATTTCAAATTTATTGGCAGATGCTTCTAAGACACCTCGTGAATTAATACTCTCAATTGTTAAAATTAGATCGGAATCGGGGGCTTCTTCTGAATAAGAACCATCATGTTCGGATACATCATTAATAATCTGAGCTGTAGATGTGGGAACTGTGATAGTCGTAGTATATGAAACATTCTCCTTTCCATCATTGACAATTGCTTTTACTTCAAAAATTTGTTCTAAGCCATTGTCTAACGGCATTTTTAAGGAGAGTTCAGAGTCTGTAGGTTGCACCTGCCACAAAGGAGTTCCTGAAGTCTGCTCCCAGATAATGCTCAATGCATCATTATCTGCGTCTGATACACTAGCTTTTATTATCAGTTCACCCAATGCGGGAACAATATAGCTCTCGTTTATACCAGAAATAGTTGGTGGTGTGTTGTTCGTTGGATTTGGAACATCGTTTTTTTCATCCTCGCTTCCTCCACAGCCTACTATGACTAAAGCAATGGCCATTAACATAGTTTTTAATAAAATCTGTATTTTCATTTTCAATCTCCTTTTGTAGAATCCTTCGCATCTTTGATGCTTAACAGATTATAAGACTCCTTCCATTATCAAATTCAATGAAATCATTGATACATATCGCGGGATTTGGAGGCTATATACTGTAGTTTACAATACTATAGTTAGCGTTGGTTTAGCAAAAATCTTATTCAAGTTTTGTTTTTCATAACAATAAGGTGAGTGCTAATTTAGAAATGACACCGTATAACTTTACGGGTGGTTTGGCTAAGCAGTCAAAGCCATTTATCATATTTGGGTCTCGTCGCACATCTAATTATTGGAAACAAAAAATATTAGGCTTTGGATACGATGCAGAATTTAAAATCTGCACAAACAGATAATGTAAAAGTACTTTAGGAAGAGAGAGTTGTAAATAAAGTAAGCTAACCCTTCGGTTAGCTTTAAAGTAAAATTATTAAGCGGTTTCTAGCGCTAATTTAGCTTTGCGTGCGCGATAGTTTTGCCAGCGGCGCCATGAAAGCATGATGCCGGTATAAACGAGTAAACATGCAAGTAATGAAGCAAGGCCTGCGATGGTTTGGCCGATAATGCCGTACGCTTCGCCAGTGTGTAAAAAGCGAATGTAACTGCGTGCTTTGCGGTAGCTTGATAAATCATCAAAGGTGAGCGTTTGCAATACCTTGCCAGACTGGGTATCGATTGTTACCGTTAAGCGTTTTTGTGGCTCGCCCCCTGTGCCAGTATCAAGGCTAAACGCTATTTTATCCATAGGTTTAGTAGCAAGTGTAAACTGTGCGCGTTGCCATTCTGGTGTGTAGTTAATTGCATTTTCAAATAGCACATTAAGTGATTGTGGTGTGCCGTTATTTAATGGCGACGCTTTTAGCTGCTCAACTTTCGCATCGATAGATACCATTTCTTTTAAGGTGTTACCCGGCCATTTAAAAGAGAAAAAGAACGCAGTTGCAATAAGTACCGCAAGTACCGGCGCTAAATAAATACCGTACACATTATGCCATTGGTAATCGCGCGCATTGGTGTTTGGGTAAGACTTAGCAAACGTAAGTTTTTGTTTAAACGCACGTTTATTAAAGCGTTTTGGTAACCACAAATAAAGGCCCGAAAGCACTAACACAAAGAAAATAATATTAGCGATGCCATTAACCCAGCGACCTGTCTCACTAAACTTACCATCAAGGGTTAGCCAGCGATGAAAAGCACGCAATTTACGCATGAATGTTTTAGTTGCAAGCCCCGGTTCGTTAATGTGTTCACCGTTGTATGGGTTTAAATAGGCAAGGGTTTTGCGGCCTTCTTTAATTTGAATAAAGGCGTTTTGTTCGTTTCTAATCGCAATACTTAACGGCTTTTTATGTTCTAAGGTATTGGCAATAGCCTTTATTTGTTCAAGCGTCAGTTTTTGTGTGTTAGCAGAAGGTGCTTGGGGATAATCTTGTTGCTCTGCGCTATGAATAATTTGGCGTTCATAGGTAAGTAGCGCACCGGTGGCCGACATTAAAAAAATAAATAGGGCAGCGATGCAACCAATAATTAGGTGAAGCCAAAAAAAGGCTTTTCTTATACTCATATTTTATTGCTCATTATAACGGTAGCGGCGAGCTAAGCTTGTGTAACTCGCTGCTTTACATATTTGATTGACGGACCAAATGTGCTTTAAACGCTTCAGTGAGGCAAAATGTGGCGGACAAGCTGTATTTTTAAGTTAGCCGTTTAATTTTGCTTTAAGTAAACGTTATTTTCTTTAAAGGTTGCGGGCATTCTAAGCAAGTGGCAATAAAATTGGAATAATTAATGATAATAATTATTGTTAATTTTGCACTGTCGAAACTATTACCTGATACGTTCCTGTTATAGGGTAAGTTATTGTTCTATGGTTAAATCGACTAGGGTCTGTTGATCTTTGCTGTTCTATTTTTGTTCTTTCTGAGCGTGCTTTTATCGCGGCGCTCGACGTGTGGCCTAGTAATCTAAGCGAATATCGAGCAACAATGAGAAAAGTGCGCTCAAAAGAACCGTTCGGCAGCGCTTGGTTGGGTTTTCTACTGTGTTATCGGCTGACTCACATAGAATAACTATGCCACGCAGCCTCTGCCTTGTATAAAACCCAATCAAACTGCTGCAAAAACGAACTTGAAAGGTCAACAGACCCTAGGTTTTATTAAAGCGATAAATATTGTTGTATGTAGCATTAAGTACGCTGGTAAATATGAGTGAACACGCAAAATGGCGATTTTGTGTATCAGAAGACGCGAATACAGCGTAAGCACTTGTTTTACTCTGTATTCGCATTGTGATTTAGTTAAACGTATCTGAACGCTCAATTACTTCAATCGCGTAACCGTCTGGATCGTTGATGAAAAAGAATTTCGCAACGAGTGAATCACCGTTATAAAACTCTTTAACGTCTTTTGGTTGATAACCAAGAGAAACGGCTTTTTGATGCAGTGCTTCTATATTTTCGGCGCTTACTGCGAGGTGGCCGTATCCGTTACCTAAATCATACTGTGCTTTTTGGTCAAAATTTACAGTCAGTTCAAGTTCAAAATCTGATTCATCATTACCTAAGTAAATTAAGCAAAAGCTATCGAAAGTAATCCGGCGTTTTTCTGTTAAGTTAAGTATGTTTTGATAGAATTGCAGTGACTTTGATTCGTCTACTACGCGGATCATACTGTGAATCATTTTTGCCATTGTTAGGAATACCTTATGTGTGAATTATATGCTCAAGAGCCGCAAACATCTTACGATAGCACCAAGCGTTCAATACGCATTCAGGGGGTGGTGACAAGTATTTCGCTAGAAAATAAAATCTGGCAAATTCTCGAGCGTATAGCAGCCGATGAAAAAGTAACAGTGCCGGAGTTTATTTCCACCTTGTATCAAGAGGTAATTGAACGCCATGGTAGTGTTAAAAATCTCGCATCAATGCTGCGTGTAACGTGTTTAACCTATGCGCTAAATAGTAAACCACTTGGTTAATTAACGGGTAGTACCTAGGTACTACATTGGGTGTTAACCATTAATCACCGCATTTTGCCGCTTAGCATTTTTTGCCAAGTTATTTCTCATAGCCAAGTAGTCTGGCCCCAGTTACTTTTATTGAGAATACGATTATGGAAACACTTACTTTTTTTGAAGATCTTTTTGCCAACGCAGATCCGGTGTTTATATTAGCTGTTGCATTAGCAACCTTGGTTTTATGGTTTTTACCGGCTGTTCTGGCGTTTTTCTTTAATCGCAAACATGCAAAATTAATCGCAGCGGCATGTGTGCCAGCGGGTTTTTCACTCATTGCGTGGTCAGGCCTGATGATTTGGGCTGTCACCGGTAAAAGTGTTGAAAAAGCGGTGACTAAATCGCGCAAACCTGCGTCGTCAAGCGAAGCAAGCTAATATAAAACGCCCTTTTTACAGCATTAGCAGTAAAAAGGGCGAAAATATTAAAAATCATCAGCGGCCGTTAGCGCTGATTTTATTGATTAAAAGGTGTATTGCACCGAAAGACTTGCGTAGTCGACTTCACCATTAAATTTATCTACATTTGAAAAAATGCCAATCTCATCATCTTCAAATTCAAAGTCGTATCGGGTGTAATCTAGATTGAGTTGCCAGTTTTTTGAAATAGCAAATGATGCACCAGCGCCGTAAAATAACTCGTTTCCATCAAGTGATAGCGTATTATCAAATCCGCTTAAATCGGCATCCCACCAATAATTACCGCCTTTTACAAACAGCGTTACACGTTCAGTAACAGGTAAACCAAGCTTAAGTCCTAACGTATAACCATCGAGTTTGGTGTTAAAGGTATCGTTGCCAAACTTACCAAAATCCAAATAGCCCGCTTCTAAACTGATCATTTGATTAAACTGGGTGCCAATAAATACATTGTACGCGTCGTCGTCATCATCAAAATCATCGTCACCACTGGCACTTATTAATCCATAACCGCCACCCACATAAACACCGCGATGATCTACTTGCTTGTTATCTTTCGCTAGTAACGGCTGTGCAAAAATAGCTGATGATAAGAATAATGTTGTAAGTAGTTTACTTTTCATAAAAATTCCTTGTGTTTATTTGCGTTTAATACAGCCAAAGCGTTGCAAAGCCTAGACCAAATTTAAAATTGTAAATAAAACAACAGGTTAATGCTTTTTTGCGAGTGTTTTGAGTATTTGATGAATGTAAAAAACACATTAATTATGAAAGATTTACATTAATACCATGAAGTATGAACACACCGTACTAAAAAGAAAAAAGCAGTTAGGGTAGGCAACTGATAAATAGCCTTTTATAGCGACTATTTTGTATTTTTAACGGCTTAAACCAAAGCTAAAAGTGTATGTGCTAAATAAGCTTCGTTTACTTACTACTATTTTAGAGAAGTGCTTTTGTACTGTTACTCGCATGTAAGGCTATTTGTTAACGCTAATTTAGCCCATGTGTAAAAAGTAAATTGTGTTATGCAAAAGCTACAATACAAGGTGTAATTTTTTCATGGTTGTTATGACTGACTACAAAGTAAATTTTGTTATTTTACTGATTTTATTGGTTATTTTTTGTTGGAATCATAGTTGCTTGAATATTAGTAAGTTTAAGAAATATGAGAAACAAATTTTTAACCAGGAAAAGGAACCTTGAAATGGCTACATCAAATCAAAACACCACAAATGGTAAAGCAAAGCAAAATTCAACTCAGGCGCACCCAGTTGCCGATAAGCTCAACGAATCACTTCATGAATCAGTTGATACCATCACTGAAAAAGTTGGCACAGCTGAAGAAACATTGCGTGAAACTGCGCATTCAAGCTCTGAAAGTTTGGCGCAAAAGCAGCAAGAAATGAAAGCTAAGTGGGAAAAGTCAGCCGTTAAAAAATACGCAGTAGAAAATCCAGTAGCAACAGCAGGTATTGCATTTTCACTCGGTATGTTGGTGTCTGCAATTATTAAACGTAAATAATATAGGTTCGAGACGATGGACAATATAGGTCCCGAGCAGGGCGGTTTTAACAATCAAAGCGAGCCAAATCAGCAGCCTGAAAACGAGGCGAAGCTGGCGCAAACATTCGAAAGCGTAACAGCATTGCTTGAAAGTAAAGTTGCCAAGCTCATTACGTCAAAAAATCTAGTAGCGGCTGAGGCTAAAGTTAGCCTCAGCGCTGCGTTACTCTCATTCGCGATTTGTTTAACACTGGTCGTGATTGTCAGTGTAATTTGGCTCTTGCTTAACGCAGTGGTTGGGCTAACTATGTATAAAATGTATCCCAGTTTAGCCTTGGTAATTGGAAGTTTGTTACTTCTTAACAGTGCATTAGCTGTATGGCTATTTATTCAGCTTAAGCGTATATGGCATCGCGTGGGGTTTAAAGCGAGTGCGTCTTTACTTTTAAACGGAGACTAACATGGAGTTTTTACTTAAAGATGACCTACACCAACTTGAAAATGCCAAAGCTGAATACCTCGCGGTAAAGGCGTTTGATGACTACAATACACAAGTTGCAAAAACGAATGTGAAATCGATTTTATCGTCAAAAGAAGGGCTTATGGCATCTTTTGGGGCGGGCTTTGTAAAAGGATTAATGGATAATCCTGATAACCAAAAATGCGGTTCATCCCATTCCGAGTTAATTAAAATTATCAGCTTATTAATAAAGTAACGCGCTATTGTTATTTAGCGTTTTGTTTTGGCTTGAGTACTTCAGAAAAATGAAAGATTAAAAACCCAATAAACGACAACACAATACTAATTTCATAGCGACTGTATGCTACTGATACACCAATTGCACCCGTATTCCAAAGCCCGGCTGCGGTAGCTGTGCCTTTTACGCTGTCTTTATCTCTGAAAATAGCACCGCCACCGATAAATCCCATACCTGTGATAATGCCATACATTACCCTTGCTTCGGCGTCAGAACCTTCAAACACATTAATACCAACCAGCATAAAAGCGCACGAGGCAATGGTTACGAGTGGAAATGTTCGAAGACCAGCGCCGTTTTCTCTTGATTCACGGTTTAATGCAATCGGTAACGACAGCAAAAATGCGATACCAAGTTGTTTAAAGTGAAACATTATTAAGGTGAAATCTAAATCTATCTCGAACATCCGTTTCTCATCTTTAACATGGGTTTAATACACAGTGTGCGCAGGCAAACTGATCGTAACGTTATAAAACAGTGTATTGGATAAGGTCTGTAATAAAACCAAACACTTATATAAATAGCAGCGTGTCGATTAGGGCCACTCACCTAAAACAGTGTAACGTAATTTATTATCCAAAGTCGATTGGCAACGACGTGATGGGTTTAACCAGGTGAGTTATTACTGTTACCCTAAAGTAGCCTAGACTGTAAAGTTCAACACGCTCTAGTATTAGGCTAGCCACGTAACAATAATGGCTGTTAATTGAAGTGTTCATAATTAAGGATAGTGTATGAGTAATTCTGTATTGGTAAGTGCAATAGAGCGCTTGCAACGAATTGGAGAGCAAGCAAATACCTCCAAGCAAGTGATTGAAGCACTGAGTCATCCACATGCCACATTAGCGTGTAATTTACCCGTACGTTTAGACAGTGGTCGTTTAGCTTATTTTAAAGGCTATCGTTGCCGTTATAACGATATCTTAGGGCCATGCAAAGGCGGTATTCGCTTTCATCAAGCGGTGAATCAAGACGAAGTAGAAGCCCTCGCGTTTTGGATGACACTAAAATGCGCAGTGGTGGGATTACCACTTGGTGGTGGTAAGGGCGGTGTTACGGTGAACCCGAAAACGTTATCGCCAATGGAGCTTGAACGATTATCGCGTGCGTATGTGCGCGCGATGGCCGATTTTATTGGCCCCGATACCGATATTCCAGCACCCGATGTTTATACCAACGCGCGTATTATGGGTTGGATGATGGATGAATACGAAAAAATAACGCGCAGTAAAGCCCCTGCGGTGATCACCGGAAAACCGATATCATTAGGCGGTAGTTTAGGGCGCGAAAGTGCAACAGGTCGCGGGGCATTTATTTGTACGCAAATGTTGGTTAAAAAACTGGGCTTAAACCCACAAGAGCTCACTGTGGCGATACAAGGTTTTGGTAACGGTGGTTACCACTGCGCTAAATTGCTGCAGCAAGCAGGCTTTAATATCGTTGCTATAAGCGATTCGCAAGGGGGGATTTATCGAGAACAAGGACTGGATGTCGATAGTATTTTCCAAGAAAAGCAGCGCAGCAAAAAACTCTCTGCGGTGTACTGCGAACAATCGGTTTGCGAAGTGCAAGAGTTTAAACACATTAGCAATCAAGAATTGCTTACTTTAGATGTTGATATTTTGATCCCTGCAGCGCTCGATAGTGTGATCACCCGTGATAATGCCAATGATGTGCGCGCTAAGTACATTGTTGAAATTGCTAATGGTCCCGTTGAAAGCGAGGCAGATAGTGTTTTGCAGCAAAATAACGTAACAGTGGTGCCGGATATTTTGGCAAATGCTGGTGGTGTTATCGTAAGTTATTTTGAATGGCTGCAAAACAGACAAGGCGAGCAATGGTCACTCGATAAAGTGGAAGAAAAGCTGCATCAAAAGCTTGAAAAAGCGTTTGAAAACGCTTGGCAAATTTATCAAGAAAAAGACATCACACTACGCGACAGTGTATATAACGTAGCGTTGCGTGCTTTAACCGAAGCCATTGAAGCGCACGGCACCACCGATTACTTTAATGCACAATCGAAACGTTAATAATCTTTTTAGCTATTGAACTAAGCGCGATTCACAATCGCGCTTTGTACACTTAAGTACGTATCACTTTTTGGTCTTGTTTCGTTTTCTTACAAATTGGCGATATACAAACAGCTTTTGTATTAATAAACTAAGCGCATAATTTATAAAATAAAAATAATATCTATATGCAGCTTTTCCCTCGCTTAAACGCCTTTTCTTTTTTCTTTGTGCACTCCTTTCAAGTTTTGTAAATGCTGCTGAGGTTGTCGAGAAGTTACCCGAGCAATTTGAGCCAAGCGATAAATTTGTTTTCTACTCCCATGGTTATATTGTTGAAGGAGACAACCCAACGCCCGTTGAAGTGAAAAATGGTTGGGGTTTGTATGATTTTCCAAAGGTAAAGCAAGCGCTTGCTGATGATCGCTACACGTTAGTTGCGGTTCATCGTAAAAAGAACACAGATCCATTTGACTATGCAAAAGCGCAAAGCGCGACAATCCGAAACATGATTAAAAATGGGGTGCCCGCCAACAACATTACCTTGATTGGTTTTTCACGTGGCGCGTTTATTACGGGATTAATGTCAAACCACCTAGCTGATTTTGGCGTAAATACTGTATTACTAGCAGGTTGCGGCCGTTTAATTTCAAGCAAGCATGATGATATAAAAGTGTATGGGCATGTTTTATCAGTTTATGAAAAAACGGATAAATCAAATACCTGCAAAAAGTTAAAAGACAAAAGTGGGCAGGTACAATCATTTAAAGAAGTAGCGATAAACACCGGTTTATCGCATGGCGCGTTTTACCGTCCATTGCCACAGTGGGTTCTGCCGGTAAAAACGTGGATGAAAGAGAAAATGGATATTCGCTAAATTGCGCTGAGTGCAGCAATTAGCTGGTGGTTTCTTCGCTTAAATCGCGAGGTGTAAAGTTTGCTTTAAAACTAAATGCATAAGGTGTATCACCGTGCTCACGAAGATGGTTTAGTCGTGATATCGCTTCACTTAGCGATGGAATATGGCCATCTTCTACCCACCAAAGCACGTAATTATCTTCATTTAGCTTTTCAAACCACTCGTTTTTCCTGCGCATGAAGTCACGATGGTTGGTTCTAAACATAAAGTTTTTCAGGCTATCGACATTTTGCCAAACCGACATATTGACCAGCATATTAGGGTTTTCAAAAGCTTGAATACTGGTTGCATCGCCAGAATCATCTTTAAGGCGCCATACAAAACCATCGGTTTTTTCAGCGAGTGAATTTACTTTATCTAGGGTCTGTTGACCTTTCAAGTTCGTTTTTGCAGCAGTTTGATTGGGTTTTATACAAGGCAGAGGCTGCGTGGCATAGTTATTCTATGTGAGTCAGCCGATAACACAGTAGAAAACCCAATCAAGCGTTGCCTAACGGTTCTTTTGAGCGCCCTTTTCTCATTGTTACTCGATATTCGCTTAGATTGCTAGGCCACACATCGAGCGCCGCGATAAAAGCACGCTCAAGCAGAACAAAAATAGAACAGCAAAGATCAACAGACCCTTGGTTATCAACAAAGTCTTTTATTTCAGGGGCATCAAGTGCGTATTTTGCAAGCGCGATATTAAGTTGAGCTAATTGCATCGTTATCCTTAGTTCGTCGTAACGGTATAAAAATTAGTTTTTAACACGCCACGGCGGGTTTAAACGGTTTTCTCCTGCCCAATAAAGCTTGATTTTATTGCCTGAAGGGTCAAATAACACGGCTTCTCGCCACAGGTATCGTTCATCAGTTGGTAGCTGGGAAAATATAACGCCTTTTACTTGTAATTCGGCAACCCAGTTATCGAGTTGTGCATGTTCAAAATAAATCGTGGCACCATTAACGGCATTTTCTTCAAGTGACAGCGAAAATGTTGAATCGCCCTCTGGGCAGGCAAAACGCGCATAATGCGGTGTGTCGACAATAAGTTCAAAACCGAGCGTTTGGTAAAACCTAACGGCATCACTCATTTGCGTTACCGGTAATGTTACTTGGTTTAAGTTCATTTAAATCCTTAAAACTAAACTGTAGGCATGCGTTTTAAACGCATGCCTATACGTTATTTATTTGTTCTCATTAACTAAAATAACTTTACGGTGAGGGAATGGAATTTCAATATTGGCATCATCAAGCGCTTTTTTAATTTGCTCGGGTACCGAATACAAAATATCGAAATAATGTTCACCCAAACAAAACGGACGTACTAAGAAATCGACCGAACTATTGTTGAGGGTTTCAACTTCAACAAAAGGTTTAGGGTCATTCAAAATATGTGGGTGCGTGTCTAATACCTTATTAATAACTGTGCGAGCTGCGTCGATGTTCTCGTCATAGGCGATGCCAAAACGCATATCAACACCACGTATCTCATGGTGAGAGTGATTGACAATTTTATTGCCCCAAATATCGCTATTAGGAATGATAATACGCTGGTTATCAAAGGTTTGTAAAATGGTGGTGAACATGTCTATTTCAGCCACTTTGCCGAATTGGTCGCCCGTTTCAATAAAATCATCCACTTTATACGGTCTAAATATAAGCAGCATTACACCCGCAGCAAGGTTCGATAACGTGCCCTGAAGTGCTAAACCAACCGCAAGGCCAGCGGCACCTAGCAGTGCAATTATAGAGGCTGTTTGCACACCAAAACGGTTTAACACAGCAATACCGACAAATGCCAAAATGGTGTATTTAGCTACACTGCCAAAAAACTTAAACAAGGTATCGTCTAGTTGTGCATGACGATTAGAGATTTTGATGATGGCTTTATTTACTTTGCCGGCAAGCCAAATACCAATAATTAAAATGGCGAAGGCAAGTAATAGGTTAGTTGCCCAATCAAGTGCTGTTGGCAGATATTGATTGAGATCGAGTTGAGCGATAAATTCTTCCATGTTTTGTTAACCTGACGTTAAAAACTATACACTAGGCTATCTTAAACTGCGCTTCAAGCGTCATAGCGATAATTTATACACATAGAAAGTTTATTAAACATTAACTTGCGGTTTGCAGTGTTACATCACATAGTTTGTAAAGTAGTTTTATTCTATGTTGCGTGTTTAAAGGAAGAGGTATGTCCTATTTGAAATTAGCAATACGCTTTCGTTTAGAGCCTGGGTGTTTAGGGCCAACGGGTACTGATTACATTGAAGATTTTTGCCGATTGATAAATCGGGTTGATTTTACCTTTCCGTTTGTCACCCTTGATGTGATCCCTCGCTATGATAAAACCTTGCCTGAATGGGAGTTTTTACTGAACGGTAAGTTAATTTCAGAAGAGCAAGCCGAACGTGTGTTAAGCGTAAATGACTTTACTGTCGACAGCATGGAAGAGCAGGTAGAGCAATTCCTGACCTTAAAAGTAGAGCAGTTTATGTTGTCGCTTAAAAATAAGCGTTAACACATTTCGCCGTTAAGAATCACTCGCATTTAGTTAGTCGCTTCCGTATACTGCATTTTTATTTAAGAGCCTAGGAACGTTATGAATATCTGGGTCGATGCAGATGCATGCCCTGTTGCAATTAAAGAGATTTTATTTCGTGCAGCAGAGCGTACACAGATCAACACAACCTTTATTGCTAATCACAGTTTCCGCATTCCACCGTCTCGTTTTATCAAGCGATTACAGGTCGAAAAAGGATTTGATGTTGCCGATAACGAAATTGCTAAACGTGTAGTCGCGGGCGATTTAGTGATTACGCAAGATATTCCACTCGCCGATGAAGTGATCACTAAAGAAGCGATTGCACTCACCCCGCGCGGCGAGTTATTAACAGCCAGTAACATTAAAGCGCGTTTAAATATGCGTGACTTTTTTGATACTTTGCGTGCCAGTGGCGTTGAAACAGGTGGCCCGAGCGCGTTATCAAACACTGATAAAAAAGCCTTTGCTGATGAGCTCGATAAAGCGCTTGCAAGGCTCGGTTAGCCTTATTAATTAAAGGGAAAGTTGCGCAGTTATGCACGATCTTACGAAAGGAAGCATTCCAAAACACATTATTTCAATGGCAGTGCCAATCGCCATTGGTCTGCTTATTCAAACGCTGTATTTCTTAGTTGATTTGTATTTTGTTGGTCAACTAGGTAGTGCCGCGATTGCCGCTGTGAGTAATGCATCAAGTGTGTTTTTCTTTGTTATGGCATTAACGCAAGTACTCAATATTGGTTGTGCAACGCTAGTATCGCATGCGGTTGGGCGCAAAAAGCAGCGCCAAGCCAGTCACGTATTTAATCAAACGTTAGCGCTTGCCAATTGGGCAACCCTGTTTTGCGCAGCGATAGGCTATGCATTTGGTCACGTATTTTTTGCGTTTATGACCGCCGATATTGCTACACAAGCATTAGCCGAGAGTTACTTTTATTGGTTTTTACCGTCGTTACTGCTGCAATTTGTGTTTACCGCATTAAGTGCTGCGCTGCGCGGTACTGGTATTGTAAAACCGGTTATGTCGATTTCGGTGATTGGTATTATCGCTAACATTATTCTATCGCCTATTCTGATAACGGGGTGGGGTCTTGGCATAGAGCTCGGTGTCGTTGGTGCGGGTCTGGCGAGCAGTATTTCAATGTTGCTATCGTTTGTGCTTTTGGTGCGTTATTTCAATAAACAAGAGCAATATCTTCAAGTGCGCTGGTTATCGTTTGCGTTAAAAACGAAAACGATACGCAAAGTACTTAATATTGGTTTACCGTCGGGCGGTGAATTTTTACTGACCTTCTTGTATATGTCGTTGATTTATTGGGCGCTTAGTCGTGTATCTGCTGAAGCACAAGCCGGCTTTGGTTTAGGTGGGCGTATTATGCAATCGCTATTTTTACCGGTTATGGCCATTGCCTTTGCTGCGCCTGCCATCGCTGGACAAAACTTCGCAGCGCGAAAAATCTCACGCGTATACGAAACCTTTCACATCACCGCGTTTTTAACGTGCTCATTAATGGGCATGTTAATGGTATTGTGTTTATGGGTACCTGAGCTATTTGTCACCGGTTTTAGTGACAATGCCAACGTGGTGTTAGTTGCAGCAACGTTCTTGAGTTTTGTTGGCCTTAATTTTGTTCCTGCTGGCTATGTATTTGCCATTTCAGGCATGTTTCAAGCGCTTGGAAATACGTGGCCCGCGTTACTGAGCACCTTTGTGCGCTTGTCACTGTTTGCGGTTTCAGTTATTTATTTAGTCAACCAAGAAGACTTTTACATTGAACAAATTTGGTATTGTTCAATTGTTACTGTGTTTATTCAAGCTTTGGTCAGCCACCTGTTAATTCGTCGTGAATTTAATAAAAAGCTGGTTAAAGCGCCAAGTAACACGCCAGAGCAAACTTGCGCCGTGGCAAAATAAATCAGTGGTATAGCTGAAAGAGTATGCTAACTGTTGTGCTCAGTGAGTAATTCTTTAATCGTTAACGCATCAACGGGCTTGGCAAACCAATAGCCTTGAATTAGCGAGCAATCCGATGCGGTTAACCAGTGCATCTGCGCATTGAGCTCAACGCCTTCGGCAATTACTTCAAGCTTTAAGCTCTTACTCATTGCAATAATGGCTTTGGTAAGGGCTTGGCTTTCGGCGTTATGTTCAATGTCTTTAATAAAGCTTCTATCAATTTTGAGTTTATGCACCGGGAATTTCTTTAAGTAGCTGAGCGATGAATAGCCGGTGCCAAAATCATCAATGGCTATTTTTACGCCTAAATTAGCTAACATAGTGAGCTGGGCAATGGTTTTTTTATCGTTTTCAATGAGTAAGCTTTCGGTAATCTCTAATATCAGCTTGTTG
Source organism: Pseudoalteromonas sp. NS-SX12 (assembly GCF_057367955.1). Lineage (NCBI taxonomy): Bacteria > Pseudomonadati > Pseudomonadota > Gammaproteobacteria > Alteromonadales > Pseudoalteromonadaceae > Pseudoalteromonas > Pseudoalteromonas sp. NS-SX12. The sequence continues at coordinate 1,478,973 of NZ_CM170635.1, forward strand.
CTTGGCAAGCCACTGACTTCAATTGTATTTTTAATAGTGGCAATAAAATCATCACGTTGGAATTGAATAGTAGAAATGTTAACGCTAATACCGGGCGCATTTTCATATTCATCTTGCCACTTTGCTGCGGTAATACAGGCATGTTCTAAAACAAACTCACCAATATTGGCGATTACACCAATTTCTTCAGCAAGTTCAATAAATTGGTCAGGTGAAACAAGGCCCTTGGTAGGGTGATGCCAGCGTACTAATGCTTCACACGCATAAATAACATTATGTTTAGCATCAAAAATGGGTTGGTAATCAATGAAAAACTGTTGGTTATCGATGGCGGTTCGCAGTTCGCTCTCAAGGGTGCGCCTTTTTTGCGCTTTTTCGTCCATTTCGGCAGTAAAAAATTGAAAATTATTTTTACCTTTTGCTTTCGCTTTATACATGGCGCTATCGGCTTTTCGCATCAGTGTTTCTACGTCTTGACCGTCGTTTGGATAAGTTGTTATACCGATGCTAGCAGAGACAAACCCTTGTGCGTTATCCAGTTGATACGGGGTGGCGATTGCCGCCTGAATTTTATGGGCGACTCGGTCAACTTTAAACTGATTGTTATCGCTTGCGATAAGTACCGCAAATTCATCACCACCCAAGCGAGAAATAGTATCTGATTTACGTAAGGTTTCGCTCAGGCGCGTTGCTGTTTGCTGTAAAAGGGTATCGCCTTGTGAATGACCAAGGGTATCGTTAACGTGTTTAAAACCATCTAAGTCGATAAACAATAGCGCCAGAAATGAGTTCTCGCGCTGTGCTTTATTAAGAGCTTGCTCAAAACGATCTGAGAATAAGTTGCGGTTTGCAAGCCCAGTAAGTGAGTCAAAGTTAGCTTGCTGGTAAATTTTATTTTCTGCCTTTTTACGTTTTGTGATGTCGCTAAACAGTGCTACAAACGCATCAATCTCGCCGTTATTATCACGAAGGGCGGTGATTGAAAGCCATTCATAATAAAGCTCACCGTTTTTACGGCGATTGCAAATTTCACCTTGCCATTGGTTATTTTCATCAAGTTGGTGCTGCATATTGGCGTAAAAAGGTTCTGTTTGCAGGTTTGAGCTCAATATATCTGGCGTTTTATTTAATACTTCGTCACTGCTGTAGCCGGTTATTTCAGTAAAGGCTTCATTGACTGCTTGAATTTTTGCGTTTTTGTCGCAAATCATTACGGCTTCATTGGCGGTACGAAATACTGTTGATGTAAGCCTAAGCTGTTTCTCAGCCTGCTTTTGTTTTGAAATATCATTGAGAATAAGTACATAACCGTCTTTCTTTTGCTGGTTATTTATCAGCGGATAAAGATGCACATGGAGCCAATGTTGTTCTTGCCCTAAATTAATGCGGTCAACCCAAGGGGTATTGGTGCTAATTGCGTTATCAAATTCGTCGCTGCGCTGCGTTAAATTACGTAATTCATCAAATAAGCTTTGTTTACTTGATGATAATTTTGCAAAAAACGCACTTTCAGAATGTTTATTTTGATAATCAATATAGCCCTGTAAATCGGTTGTGATAATTGCAGAGGGGCTTTGCTCCACTATTTGGCTGAGTTTGGTACTGTATTTTTGCGCTTTTCGGGTGATGCGTAGCAAATAGGTTAAAAACAGTGCAAGCGCAATTAACACCACTAAGCCGGCAATGTATATAACATGTATTTTATTGTTTTTGGTTTTAATAATCGCAACTTGGCTATCAACCATTTGTTCTAGATTTTTTTGATATTGCCAAATTTCGCTTTGATATTGCCGTTGTGTGGAAATATCTTTAATGACCGAATAGAGCAGTGTTGCGCCATGAAACTCGATGGGGATGGAATAAACTTCAACGGTTTTAATATCACCCGCTGCTGTTTGATGGCGAAAGATGAAATAGTTGCGCTTTTGTCGATGGGCGTTTTCACGCTCTTCTGCGACTTGCTCTGCGGTAAATAAGTTAATTTCTTGAATGGTTTTACTTTGCAGTGCTTGCGAGCTGTAGCCATAAAAATCCGCCGCGGCTTGATTGGCTTTTATAATTTTTCCTGATTTTGGCTCAATCAACAGCATCACAGCGGTGTGATCATCAAAAATCTGCTCAAATTCGGTATTGGCAAATAAGAAAAGCGGAAAAAATAACAAAAAAGCAAATACTACGGGCATAATTAGTTAAATTTGGCTAACGACGGTACATTATTCAACTATAGTCGTAATTATTGCAATAAGTTGATGTAATTAATCGTTAACAAAAGGGTGTACGATCACGTTTATCGCAAGTTTATTGCGCTACACATGATGTAACAGCACAAATATCAAGCAGATGTAGCGCCTTTGCTGATTGTGATAATAAGATATTTATCAACAGGTAAGTTGCGTGTGACTAGCGCGAAGGGAATTCGATGAGACATATTTTACTACTTTGCTGTGTTTTGAGCTTAATTGGCTGTCAGCATTTTCGCCAAGCTAAACAACAATCTCAATTACTCGACAGTGTTGCTGAAATAAATGGCCGAGTTGATTATCAATCTAATTCAGATGGTGGCGAACTCGTAGTTGCTGTATTAAGCCGTAACGACAACACCTTCTCGATAGAAAATCAGAAACTACTTGATAGCAATGGGCAGTTTAAATTCTACTTAAAACCAGGCACTTATTACGTTGCTGTATACCAAGACAGTAATCACAATTTGACCTACGACGACAATGAAGTAGGCGTTGCTTATGTTGACTCGGTTGGCATGTTACAAGCAATTACGCTTACCGATAAAGCCAAGTACAAAGCTAAACCAATTCACTTCGCAAAGCCCGTTAAAAAGGGGTATGCGGTTCAATACAGTGATAATTACAATATTAATAATATCGGCAAGTTAGCGAATTTAGAGCACGCTATGTTCGATGCTCATAATGTTGATATGGGATTTTGGCGACCGCTTGATTTTCTTGCACAAGTGGAATCCGGTTTATTTATGTTGTCTCCGTATAACGCTAAAAAAGAGCCGCTTATTCTAGTGCACGGCATGATGGGCAACCCGCGCGAATTTTCCGCTTTAGTTGCGGCGCTTGAAGATTCTGACTATCAAGTGTGGGTATTGTACTACCCAAGTGGCGTAGGGTTGCATTTGGTTAAAGACTATTTGTTAGAAAGTATTGAGGTTATGCAAAAACGCTATGGTTTTGATGCGGTTTCGGTGTTAGCGCACAGCATGGGTGGGCTGATTACCCGAGGTTACGCACTAAGTCATCAAGGTCATGCACGTAACTATAAAATTAATCATTTCATTACGGTAAACAGTCCGTTATTGGGTATGCAAAGTGCTCGAAAAGGGGTTGAAAGTTCGCCCCTTGTAATTAACTCATGGCGTGATGTTGCAACTAACAGTGACTATGTTAATCAGCTGCATACTCAGACACTGCAGCCAGAAATTAATTACGCTTTGGTATTTTCCTATCAAGACGGTGCAAGTGATGATGGCGTTGTGGCATTATCTAGTCAAATTCCGCCTAATATTCAGCGTGAAGCAAATAAAATGATGGGCTTTAATGCATCGCATGCAGGGGTGTTGAAAGAGCCAAAGTTTATTAATTTTATTATGAGCACGCTGTCAAATTCAGCATCCGCCAACTGAAACATGCTATTAACATGTCGTTAAATACAGTTATTTGAGTTAAAAATAGTCTAAAGTACGCATAAATTTAACATTCTTGCGTTTTAGCATTGCTTCTTTTGCGCAGTTTTTTTATAGTTTCGCCTCATTTTCAAACAACATGGACGCACATCACATGAAAATGGTGCTCTCACATTTTAATTATTGGTGTAAAGCTAAGGACGAAGCACAGCTCGCCAACGCAAAAATTGAAATGTTTGATCCAATGAGCAAAAGCCCACAATTGGATTGGGTTCCAGCAATGCAGCGCCGACGACTTAGCCACTATGCAAAAATGGCGTTGTTTGTTGCAGCAAATAGCGCCGAGAAAAGTGGTGCAGAATCGATGCCCGTTGTATTTGCATCGCAACATGGCGACTTTCACCGTACATCAAGTATTTTAAAAGATTTAGCTCACCAAGAAGTGATCAGCCCAACATCGTTTGGCCTATCTGTTCATAATGCAGTCATTGGGCTTTATTCGATTTTGACGAATAATCAACAGCCAATGAACAGTATCGCGGCTGGCGAGAACACCCTGCTGATGGCATTAATTGAAGCAAGCATTCAGTTAAATAACCCGAATATATCCGAAGTACTCGTTGTGTATTGCGATCAACCACTACCAGACGATTATGCACGATTTGACGATGTGAATAGTTGTGATTTGGCGTGTGCATTTGTCGTATCTAAAGACAATGAACAGGGTATTACGCTGTCGTTAACTCCTAGCGATACGCCTAACAATACACCGTTACAGGCAAAACAGTTTGTGGGATTTTTAGCGACAAACAAAACCAACGACGCGCTTGTACTCGGCAGTCAAAGTGCGTGGCACTTGCATATTGATGAGGTAACGCCTTGTTAACCAAGCTAGGACGCTGCTGGCGCATTGTCGCAACCGGATTTTGTTTTGCGGTGTTTGGCTTAGGTGGATTGTTAGTTCCGCTAATTGTATTGCCTATTCAGTACCTTATTTATCGCGATGAAGAAAAGCGCCGCAAGGCAGCGCGCTATACAGTGCATTTGCTGTTTAAGTTTTTTGTTGGCTTGATGGGCGCATTAGGAATCTTTAAATTCACTATTGCTGATCGTACTCAGTTTGCCAATTTAACAGGCAAGTTAGTACTTGCTAATCACCCGACCTTGATTGATGTTGTGGTACTTATTTCGCTTATTCCCAATGCAGATTGTGTTGTTAAAGCACATTTATTTAGTAACCCATTTATGCGAGGTGTGATAAAATCCACCGGTTATATAAGCAATGAAAGCCCTGAGGGCTTACTAACGGATTGTGCAGCATCACTTGCTGCGGGAAATAACTTGATAGTGTTTCCCGAGGGCACTCGTACGACACCTGGTCAAGCGTTAAAATTTAAACGAGGCGCGGCAAATATCGCACTGCGCTGTCGTGCTGATATCGTTTCGGTGTTAATTCATGTTGCACCGTCAACGTTAACCAAGTCAGAAATGTGGTACGAAGTGGCGCCTACGCAGGCTAAATTTGATCTCGCAATGACGAAACAACAATTGCAATTACCCAGTTTTGAAGCGTCGAAATTGACGCAGCATGCGCGTAGTTTTACCCGCGATATGCAGGCATTTTTTCAAGGAGAATTAGACAGCTATGAGTGATTTAAAAATTAAAATCAAGAAGCTCATTATTGAATCATTAGATTTAGAAGATATTACCGTTGATGATATTAACGACAGCGAACCACTTTTTATTGATGGTTTGGGCCTTGATAGCATTGATGCGCTAGAGCTTGGCTTAGCGATTAAAAAAGAGTTTGATATTAAAATTGACGCAAACTCAGAAGAAACAAAACAGCATTTTGCATCGGTTGATGCGTTAGCAGCGTTTATTGAACAAAACGCATAACAGCGGGTAGGGTATGAAAACACAACAAGAAATCTTCGCAGTATTAACTGATATCTTGGTGGAAGAATTTGAAATAGATCAAGACGATATTTCGCTTGAGGCAAACCTTTATCAAGATTTAGATCTCGACAGTATTGATGCCGTTGATCTGGTAGTGAAATTGCGTGAAATCACAGGGCAAAAGATTGATCCTGAAGCGTTTAAGCAAGTACGCACTGTAGAAGATGTGGTAAACGAAGTAAGCAAGTTGGTTTCAGCGTAAAACACATGATAAAAGCAATACTGAATACAGTATTCATTGTATTATTACTGGCCTACCCAGTGCTTATTTATTTTGGCCTGCAGTATGCGAGTATTTCCAGTATTGCACCTGTTTTACTCATCGCCATTGTTGGTCGCTATGTATTTACACGAGCGGCCAGTAGCACCATGCCATGGCTTTTACCGGCAACGGTATTAGGCAGCGTATGTGTTGCATTGGCGTGGTTACTTGATAACAGCAAGGTTACCTTGTTTTACCCTGTGCTTATATCAGGCACTATGCTTGTCACGTTTGCGTATTCATTGTTCAAAGGACCTACGGTGATAGAAACCTTTGCGTTACTCGATGAAAAGCGTAAAAGCAAAGACAAGCAAAATGTAACATTACCAGAACATGTTATTGCCTATACGCGAAATGTCACCAAAGTGTGGTGCGTATTCTTTAGCATTAATATTGCACTTGCATGGTACACCATATACCTTGGAGATATTGCGCTTTGGACGCTATACAACGGATTGATTGCGTACATTTTAATGGGCGTACTAATGGCAGGTGAGTTACTTGTTCGTCATGTTGTAAAGCAGCGTCACGAGCTTGAGCATTAAATTAGTATGCATACAACCAGCCCTTCGATTTTAGATAGAGATATCTGTGCTAATGCGGTAACGGCACTTGCCAATCAATTACGCTTGTTTAAACAACAAACCGGTGCGCAGTCTTTGGTGTTATACCATGCTGCAAGTGATGTGTTTTTGGTACGTTTGCTCGCGGCCGCACACGCAGGTTTTGATGTTATATTTCCAGCTAACGGGCAGCCAGAAAATATCCAGATCGCCAGTGAAGATGCCGACTATGTGTTGGTCGATGAATTTAGTGGCGACAAACACCTTTCACTTGATTCCCTTACTTTTGCTAAATCGTTACAGCAGCCTGCCGATGCGTTAACGCTACCAGAATCTGGAAAACTTACATTTTATACATCGGGCTCAACAGGTTACGGTAAGCCTGTGGTAAAGTCTTGGCAGCATATTAATGCTGAGCTTACAAATTTGTGCAATACCTTTGAATTTGATTCTGATTGCCAAATCGTTGCGACGGTATCTCATCAGCACATTTATGGACTGCTATTTAAGTTATTTTGGCCGTTACGTGCTAATTACACAGTAAACCTCACATTTGTTGAATTTCCTGAACAATTACGCGCCTTAGTCGCGACACAGCCTTCGGTTATTATTACCAGTCCCGCATTTATTGACCGCCTTATACGCGACAATGTATGTGTTTCAGTTAAACACAATATTGCGGGAGTATTTTCATCAGGCGGACCGCTTAGCGACAACAGTGCAGTGACCTTGTTTCAACAATTGGGCGTTGCGGCGACGCAAATATATGGCAGCACTGAAACGGGCGGCATTGCGTATCGCCAAGTCTCTGAGTTTAAAACTGAACCATGGCAGTGCTTTGACGGTATAACGGTATTAAAGCATCAGCAGCAGCTTGCAGTTAAATCGCCTTATTTTGATGATGCAATGTTTGTCACTCAAGATTGTGGTGAGATTTTAGAAGATGGGCGCTTTAGTTTGTCCGGTCGTTTAGACCGCACCATTAAACTTGAAGAAAAACGCGTTAATTTAGATGCACTTGAGCGTGTATTAAGCGACGATAGTGCGATTACCCAGTGTAAAGTGGTTTTGTTAACGCACGGATTTCGCCAGCAACTTGGATTAGTTGCACAATTGTCGGCTGCTGGGCTTGGCGAATTGAATAAAAACGGTAAACTAGCGGTCAATAAGCGCTTAAAGCAAGTACTTGCTGGGCAGTTTGAGGCGGTGTGCATGCCACGTAAATTTCGTTATGTGGATGAGTTGCCAGTTAACAGCCAAGGTAAGTACGTATTTGCAGAATTGGAGAAGTTATTTGACTAAGTTACAAGAATCATTACCAGAAGTTCGCGCCGTTGAAGAGCAAGACGGTACGGTAAAACTCACTCTTTGGGTTGACGGTAGTTTAGATTATTTTAACGGTCACTTTCCACAAGCACCGATTTTAGCCGGTGTTGTGCAGTTAGATTGGGCAGTAAAATACGCACAGCAATACTTTTCATTAAGTTCTGCGCTGGTTGATTCTGTTGAAGTATTGAAGTTTCAAGTGGTGATTGTTGCAAACTCAGAGGTTGAGCTGACTCTCACCAAGAAAAACGACAACAAATTTACCTTTAGTTTTCACTCAGAACATGGCCAGCATTCATCAGGCCGTGTAGTGGTGCACAGCTAACGTTATGCACGCTTGTATTGTTATTCCAAATTATAATCATGTTGCTGTGATTGAATCGGTTCTAACGGAGCTAAGTGCCCTCGATTTACCGATTATTATGGTTAACGACGGCTCAACAGCGGATGCGAGCGCTGTCATGCGTCAATGTGAGTCTCAGTTTCCGTTATTAACGTTGATTGAGCACAGTGAAAATCAGGGCAAAGGTGGCGCGGTACAAACGGGTTTACTAACAGCCGATAAATTGGGTTATAGCCACGCAATACAAGTTGATGCAGATGGTCAACACGACCTAACCGATATTCAAACCTTAATCTACCTTGGCAAAAAGTATCCCGACAGCGTCATAAGCGGCCAGCCTATTTACGATGAATCTGTGCCGAAAGTGCGTTTATACAGTCGTTACATTACTCATTTTTGGGTGTGGATTGAAACCTTATCGTTGAGTATAAAAGATTCAATGTGTGGCTTTCGCTGTTATCCAGTGAAAGAAACGGCTGCACTGCTGCGTGATAAGCAGCTTGGTAAGCGTATGGATTTTGATATTGAAATCATGGTGCGCCTATTCTGGCGTGGTACGCAAAGTCGGTTTATGCCAACGAAAGTTATCTACCCAGAAGGCGGTAGCTCACACTTTCGTGCATTTGAAGATAACGTGCTAATCAGCTGGATGCACACACGCTTGTTTTTCGGCATGTTACCACGCATTCCATTACTGCTTTGGAGAAAACTGCGTGGCTAAACATTGGTCGACAATGCAAGAGCGTGGTACCTTGCTTGGCATGCGTATTTTACTGGGTTTTTATCGCTTGGTAGGGCGTCGTGTATTGTGGTTAATGTTGTTTCCCGTGGTGTTTTATTTTTACTGCACAGGTAAAACGCAACGAGCGGCGAGCATCGCGTTTTTAAACCAAGTGGCTCAGCATAACAATCAGCCAGTCAATGCTGGTTTTTGGCAAGGGTTAAAACATTTTTGCAAATTTGCTGATTCAGCGTTTGATAAAATTGACGCGTGGCTTGGCAAAATCTCACTCGACGCCATTCAATATCAAAATCATGAAGAATTTGCTGAATTACAAAAAAGTAAGCAAGGTGCCATTTTTATTGGCTCTCATTTAGGTAATTTGGAAGTATGTCGGGCGCTCAGTCAAGGCCGTTACGCAGTAACCATAAACGTTTTAGTGTTTACCCATCATGCAGTTGAATTTAATAAGGTGCTGCAACAAATCAATTCCGATGCCAAAGTAAATCTCATCCAAGTTACGGACATGAGCCCAACCTTGGCGATTTTACTGAAACAAAAAATTGATGATGGCGAAGTAATAGTGATTGTTGGTGACCGCACTAGCTCAAGCGTCGCTGGCAGGGTAAACTATTGTAATTTCATGGGTAAACCAGCACCGTTTTCACAAGGGCCATTTATTCTTGCGAGTTTACTCGAATGCCCGGTGTATTATTTATTTTGTTTAAAAGCGCATAACCGCTATTTAGTTATTTTTGAAAAAGTTGCGGATAAGTTAAAATTTAGCCGTAAAACACGACAGCAGGATCTACAAACAACAATTCAGCATTTTTCAGATCGTCTGAGTTTTTTTGCGAGTCAGTATCCTTACCAATGGTTTAATTTTTATGATTTTTGGACTGACGACAGTAAAGTCAGCCGAGATTAGTTCGGAGTAAGAAGTGATTAATCAACAGCAAACAGGGCCACTGACATTCGGCCAAGGACCGCTTTCAATTGAAGATATTGTCGCGATAGCAAAAGGACACACACAGGCTAAGCTGTCGAATGATACCGGATTTACTCAACGCATTGACGCAGGCGTTGCCTTTTTAGATAAATTACTCGCAGAAGACGGCGTAATTTACGGTGTAACAACTGGATACGGTGATTCCGTAACGCGTGCCGTACCACTATCGCTAGTAAATGAATTACCATTGCATTTAACGCGTTTTCACGGTTGTGGTTTAGGCGATGTATTTTCGAAAGAGCAGGGCCGCGCAATACTCGCGACCCGATTAAACTCTTTAGCACAAGGTTACTCGGGTGTTAGCTGGGATATGCTGACGCTGTTAAAAGAATACCTAAACCACGATGTTGTGCCTGTTATTCCACAAGAAGGATCGGTGGGCGCAAGTGGTGATTTAACCCCACTTTCATACGTTGCTGGCGCCTTAGTTGGCGAACGCGATGTGTATTTTAATGGTGAAGTGGCAAATAGTGGCGATGTGATGAAAGCCCTCAACCTAATGCCGCTTACGTTAAGACCTAAAGAAGGCTTGGCGATTATGAACGGTACGGCGGTGATGACAGCTCTTGCATGTCTTGCTTACGACCGCGCCGAATACCTTGTCAAACTTGCGACTCGCCTTACGTCACTAGCGAGCTTAGGGTTAATGGGAAATTCGCACCATTTCGATGATATTTTATTCTCGGTAAAACCGCATGCAGGGCAGCAACAAGTGGCTGCTTGGATCCGTGACGACCTAAATTATCACACTCACCCGCGCAATGCCGACCGTCTACAAGACCGTTATTCTATTCGCTGTGCGCCGCACATTATTGGCGTGCTAGCAGATACGTTACCTTGGTTGCGTCAGTTAATTGAAAACGAGCTAAACTCGGCAAACGATAACCCAATTATTGATGGTATTGGTGAACACGTGTTGCACGGTGGTCATTTTTACGGTGGCCATATTGCAATGGCAATGGATACGCTGAAAACGGCGGTTGCTAACTTAGCTGATTTAGCCGACCGTCAAATTGCGTCATTAGTTGATAGTAAGTTTAACAATGGCTTGCCAAGTAACTTATCAAATGGCGATCCAGAGCGTCAGTACATTAACCATGGCTTTAAAGCTGTGCAAATTGGCGCATCTGCATATACTGCTGAAGCGCTAAAACTAACAATGCCGGCGAGTGTATTCTCTCGTTCTACTGAATGCCATAACCAAGATAAAGTGAGCATGGGCACCATTGCAGCGCGTGACGCACTGCGCGTTATTCAATTAACAGAGCAAGTATTAGCAAGTACGTTGTTAGCGTCAATTCAAGCATTACGTATTCGTAAAGAGCGCGGCGAAGTTGATGCCGACAGTCTTGCCAATGGATTAACCGAAATGTATCAAGATATTACTGGTTATTTCCCGAATCTTGATGAAGACCGCCCGCTTGAGCGTACTTTGCGTGACACAGTCGATGCAATTCAACAGCAGAAATGGAAGTTATATGAATAGTCGAGATGCGCTATTAACTACGCAGGTTGAAATTGATGTACCGTTCCACGATTGCGACCCAATGCAAGTGGTGTGGCACGGTAACTATGCCCGTTACTTTGAGGTAGCACGTTGTGAACTGTTGCGCTTGTTTGATTACGATTATGATGAAATGGCAGCCTCTGGCTTTATGTGGCCGATCATCGATATGCGTTGTAAATACATCAAACCTGCGCGTTTTCGCCAAGTGATTGTGGTAACGGCGTATTTAAAAGAGTACGAAAACCGCATCAAAATTGATTATGTGATCAGCTGTAAAGAAACTGGCGAAAAGCTGACAAAAGGTTATTCGGTTCAGGTTGCGGTGGGCATTAGTGATGGTGAAATGCAGTATGTGAGCCCGCCAGCACTGATTGAAAAACTATCAAAGGTGTTAGATGCGTAGCGCATTGTTAGTTTGTATTGCGTTTGCGGCATTTTTTGCAAACGCAAATACCACGCTTGTTGATGCGTTTAGTGAGCTAAAGCTTGTTAATCAGAGCAAGGTTAGCGGACAATTTGAGCAACACAAAAAAATTAAAGTGTTAAAAAACAGTATTGTTTCCGCTGGTAGCTTTAGTGCCGATCAAAGCGGCTTTGTGTGGCAGCAAAAAACACCGATTGCTTCAATAATCCGCATGGATGAACAAGGCATTTACAGCAAAGATCATCGTGGAAATGAAAGCCAAATGACGAATGCTGATCTTTATATTCCGCTGCTACAAGCCTTATTGCTGCAAGATCCGGTTAAGTTGTCTGACTATTTACAGGTTCAATCGGTGGTAGATAATTGCATAAACTTGTCGGCAAATGAGCCGCTTGACCAAGTGTTTAGTGAGGTAAAACTGTGTGGAACAGGCACCATCTCGCGAATTGTGCTCAGCGAGCAAGCGGGGCATACCACTGAGATCAATTTAACCTATGCCGCGGCTAATTAAGTTGAATTCTCACAGAATTTCCATCGCGCTTGCCTTTATTGTGATTGCTGCGTTGTTTTGTGCAATTATCGCAAAGCAATTTACCAGCGGCGACACACAATTTAGCAGTGATATTTTAGCGGTGGTGCCACAATCTGATGTACTTACGTCTCCTGCGATTACGCAAGCGAAGGCAATTATACAGCAGCGCTCATCAGGGCAGCTGGTGTTTAGTAGTGGCAACAAACACGCGTTACTGGCGTTTAAGCAAAGGCTAGAGCAAAACGCTGCGCTGACTTACATACCGCCACCTGATATTAAGCTCGACGAAGTGGTGGCGTTTTACTCCCGTTATCCAGGCAGTTTAATGTCGAGCAGTTATCCTAGCCAACTGTCAGAGCCCAGTGAATTACTCAATTACACTTTGGCAGAATTAACCAAGCCTGACAGTACTTTAAGTGCAAGCTCGCTATCGAGCGACCCAACATTAGCATTGGCAAGTTTTCTAAATGGCGTGTCGCATATGGGCAGTATGGGGCAGCAAGACGGCTTGTTTAAAGTTCAGTTGTCACGGTCGCAACAACAGGTTTTTGCCGTTGATGACGCGCACAAAACCTTTTATCTTGCGCGTTTTATGCTAACTGAAAACGGCGCAGACTTTTCGCAAAATATCGCATTAACGCAACAAATTACCGGTTTAATTAGCCAGTTTGAGGCTGAATATAACAGCCAGATTTATTTCTCAGGCTTTGCCTTTCATGGCAGTGAAAATGCGCAGCAAGCAGAATACGAAATTTCGACATTTGGCATCATTAGCTTGGTTGCAGTGGTGTTGCTTGTACTCGTATTTTTTAGAAATTTAATTGTTATTGGGCTGATGCTAGTGACAATTTTAAACGCCTGTATTTGGGGCATGGCCGCACTGGTATTAGTATTCGATAACATTGAATTGATTGGTTTAGTGTTTTCAGTGACCTTAATTGGCGTCGCCATAGATTACTTATTCCATGTGCTGTGTGCGGAAAAAAACACTATTACAACGAGCTTGGTTCTTGGCTTTGTAACAACTGCCGCAGGTTATGCACTTTATAGCTTTTCACCAATGGCCTTATTACAACAAGTCGCAGTGTTTATGATTTTTGGTCTGCTTGGTGCGCTTGTGTTTTCTCTTTTTTGTCAGTATGCACTTGATCTTAAACTTAAAAAGCCGCGTATTGCTTGGGCGAATGTGTTAATGCTATTAAACCGTGAAAAAGCTAAGTTATTGGCAGTATTAGTTGTATTGTTCTCCCTTGGCTTTTTAGTGAAACCGATTGTGCATCAAGATGACGTGGCTGTTTTGAGTAATACAAGTGAGACACTTAAACATAATGAAATGTTTAACCTCGCTTTACTTGGCCAAAGTAATAAGCACCACTTTTTACTGACTGCTGACTCCATGCAGTCGGCGCTTGAAAAACAAGAGACGGTAGTTAAATGGTTGGAAAAAAACGCCAATCAGGTTGAAGTAAACAGTTTGGCAAATTACTTGCCGTCACTAAATGCGCAGCAAACTACCTACACCTTACTACAAAATAAAGTAGTGGCAGGTCACTATACTGAGGTGAGTAATTCGCTTGGTATTAATGTGGGGGTTGAGCAATATTCGCCATTAACGGTGAGCGAATTTAAACAGTCGCCACTTAAGCAGCTGTTACCGCTTCATTTAGTGTTTGAAGATGCGCACAATGCGGTGCTTTGGTTTAATGTTGATACATTAACGAGTGATACCCTGAATGAATTATTAAACGAACATGGAGATTTCTTACATTTACTTGATAAACGTCAAGAAATTTCAGATGCATTAGGTCATTATCGCTCTACAGTAATGGGACTTATGGCATTAAGTGCGGTGGTTGCAATGCTCGTTATGGCACTACGTTTTGACTTGGTTACGGCGTTATTGTCGGGACTAATCATTGGTTTAGTGACGCTGTGTGCATTGTTACTCTCGAGTTGGATACAAGGTGCGGTGAATTTATTTAATTACCTCGCAACAATTTTAATTTTAGCGCTGGCAATTGATTATCTAATTTTTTATCGTAGTAAAGGCTTGTGCCAAAGTAACTTGCAGGCAATAAGTTTATCATTATGTTCATCATGTTTGGTGTTTGGCATATTAATATTGAGTAAAACACCGGCTGTTTTTAGTTTTGGTTTAACCTTAGTTATCGGGTTAGTGAGCCTTTACCTATTGGCTCCCTGTATTGTCAAGGAAAGGAAATGAAGGTAGAAAAAGTTGATGTAGTTGTAATTGGTGCAGGTCCTTCAGGCGCAGTTGCAAGTAGTTTATTAAATAAACAAGGAAAAAAGGTTGTCGTGCTTGAGCGTGAAACATTCCCACGCTTTTCAATTGGCGAGAGCTTATTACCTCAGTGTATGACCTATTTAGCTGAAGCTGGCTTAGTTGAGAGTTTAAATTCACAAGCGGAAGCACTTGGCTTTCAGTTTAAAAATGGTGCCGCATTTGAAAAATCAGGCGAACATACCTTTTTCGACTTTACCGATAAATTTACCGAAGGACCAGGTACTACGTTTCAAGTAAAACGTGCAGACTTTGATAAATTACTTGCCGATGGTGCAGCGCAGCAAGGGGTGACAATTCGTTATCGTCATACCGTAATTGAAGTGACTGAACACGCTGATTTTATGCGTTTAATTGTGATTGACGAAAGCGGTGAAACCTATACGGTTGAGGCAAAATTTGTATTAGATGCGAGCGGCTTTGGCCGAGTGTTACCGCGTTTACTCGATTTAGAAAAACCGTCAAAATTCCCTGTACGCAGTTCTTATTTCACGCATGTTGAAGACAATATTGATGATGCTAACTTTGATCGCAATAAAATTCTGATTACTGTTCACCCAGAGCATCCAGATGTGTGGTATTGGTTAATTCCATTTTCAGATGGTACGGCAAGTATTGGTGTAGTAATTGAGCCTGAAAAAGTTGTGGCAGCTGAGCGCGAACACCAAGAGATTTTGTTTGATTATATCAATCAAGTACCAAACTTATCTCAATTGCTAAAAAATGCCAAAGCGATTGCACCTGCACGCCAAATTAAAGGCTATTCAGCGGACGTAACACGTTTACATGGCGAGCGTTTTGCGCTGCTAGGCAATGCTGGTGAGTTTCTAGATCCTGTATTTTCTAGTGGTGTAACCATTGCACTTCGCTCTGCGTGTTTAATTGCACCTGTAGTAAATGATTTGCTCGATGGCAAAGAAGTAGATCTTGCTACACAATATGCAGAGCCGCTTAAGCAAGGTGTTGATTGCTTTAAAACCTTTGTTACCGCGTGGTATGACGGTCGTTTCCAAGACGTTATCTTCCATAAAGAGCAAGATCCGCAAATCAGACAAATGGTATGCTCAATTCTTGCTGGTTACGCGTGGGATACAAGTAATCCATACGTTGCGCATAGCGAACGTCGTTTAGATGTATTAGCGAAGTTATGCAAAGAGTATCAGTAACCTTACTAATACTGTGTTTATTGGTAGGTTGTTCAAGTGCACACCGTATTGATACGGTGTCGCTTGATCACGAAATTCACTATAAATTACAAGCAGTACCTGAGAGTTGGCCAAAAATGTCTGCATTGCAATTGGTCACAGTAACACGGGGTGATGAGCAAAATACCTTGTTGTTACAAAGCGAACGTTCCGAGCAGCAACTCAATTTAGTTGCGCTAACAGCGCAAGGAATAAGTTTATTTTCATTATCGCTGTTCAAAGACGGTAATTATCACGTTGAAAACCATTTACCCGGCATTAATTTGTACCCAAGCCATATGCTAGCCGATATGCAATTGGCAACATGGCCGCTTACAAATGTAAAGCAAGGGCTACTTGGTGCATCCATTACGCAGCAGCAAGACGAACGCATTATTAGCGACCTAAATGGCGAGGTAATGCGCATTCGCTACACAGACACCACTACGACAATTACCCACATGCGTCGTCACTACACAATCACTATCGAAGAGATAAACTAATATGGCAATCGGTTTAAATGACTTAGGGCTTGTTTGTAGCCTAGGCGACAGTAAGCAAAGTGTGATGGCAGCACTGTCAAACAGTGAACTATCACAGCCGCAATTACTGACCAAATTTGATAAACCGGGCAATGACGGGACTGAATTTTTTGTCGGTGCTGTAAGCGCAACGTTACCAGAAATTTGCGAACCACAGTTTAATACGCGCAATAATCAATTGCTGTTAACCGCGTTCAAACAAATTGAGCAAACGTTTACAGCGCTTACAGAGCAATTTGAAAAACAGCGTATTGCTATTGTTTTAGGCACCAGCACTAGTGCTATTAGTGAAGGTGAAACCGCCTATCAGCAATTTACAGATGCGGGTGATTACCCAGCGCATTTTAATTATCGTCAGCAAGAATTACACGCACCGAGTGAATATTTAGCGCATATTACGGGTGCGAGTGGACCTTGTTACACTATTTCAACAGCCTGTAGCTCAAGCGGTAAGGCATTAGTCAGTGCGCGCGGTTTAATTGAATCGGGTATCGCAGATGTGGTGCTTTGTGGCGGCGTAGATAGTTTATGTAAAATGACCTTAAATGGTTTTAAAGCGCTTGAATCGACCGCGGCTGAATACTGTAAACCGTTTCACAGCGAGCGTGATGGTATTAATATTGGCGAGGCAGCGGCACTTTTTGTGATGAGTAAACAGCCTGCTACTGTGCGTTTATGTGGCGCGGGTGAGAGCTCTGATGCGTATCATGTTTCAGCGCCTGAACCGTCTGGCCGTGGTGCGATTGCAAGCATGACGAAAGCTTTGCAAGACGCTGGCATCGATGCCAAAGAGATTGGTTACATAAATGCCCATGGTACCGGCACACCGAAAAACGATGAAATGGAAGCGAATGCCATTCATTCTCTTGGTTTTGATTGTTTAGTGAGTTCAACCAAAGGTCTTACCGGTCATACACTTGGTGCGGCAGGGGCATTGGAAGCGGGGATCTGTTGGTTGCTACTAAGTGATTTCAATAAAGACGAGATTATTCCTGCCAATTACCCTGTAGCGGAACTTGATGAAAAACTTTCGCCAATTAGACTCGCAGCATCGAATTCTTCTGGTAAAATACGCTTTTGTTTATCCAACTCGTTTGCGTTTGGTGGCAATAATGTGTCACTTGTTTTTGGTAATTAGCGCATCAACGGAAAAACACCGAATTAAAAATATAACGCTAGGCATCAGTGCTAATTACTAAGTGCCAGCGCAAGTAAACTCGATTAAGTGCTCACGCTCTATTTGGGCGTTGTTTATTTTGCATCCTTAATCCGAAACTTAGGTTAATTCATGACACATTATTCGATTGAAGCGGTGCTACCTCACGCCGACCCAATGATCTTACTCACTCGCTTGGTGAGCTATGATCAAGACTCTGCAGTTTGCGAGGTCGATATCTCTGCACAATCAGCGTTTTTTAACGAACAAACTCAATCAGTTGCAAGTTACATTGGTACTGAATATATGGCACAATCTATCGCAGCATACGCAGGTGCTTTAGCACTCGATGACAATGCTGCGGTTAAAATTGGATTTTTAATTGGTTCGCGTAAATATAAGACATTTACTCCTAAGTTTACGCTAGGGCAGACGTTAGCTGTTTCGGTTAAAAAACTGTTTCAAGAAGAAACAGGGTTAAGTGTATTTGAATGCCAAATTCTGCATGCAGATACGGTTCTTGCTGAAGCTAAAATCAATGTCTTTCAACCAGATGATCCTGTGCAGTTTTTAAAGGAACAACAATGACAAAACGTGTATTAGTAACTGGCTCAAGTCGCGGAATTGGCAAGGCCATCGCATTAAGATTGGCCGAAGACGGATTCGATATTGCGCTTCATTGCCGCAGTGGCGTTGACGCGGCAATGCAAGTAAAAGAACAAATAGAAGCACTTGGCCGTCACGTTAGCCTTGTTCAATTTGACGTATGTGACCGTCAAAAAACGCAGCAAGCATTGCTTGCGGATGTCGAAGCCCATGGAGCGTATTATGGCGTTGTCTGCAATGCCGGTGTAACACGCGATACTGCCTTTCCTGCAATGACAGGTGAAGAGTGGGATGAAGTATTAACTACAGGATTAGATGGTTTTTACAACGTAGTGCAACCTTTGGTGATGCCGATGATCCAAACTCGTAAAGGCGGCCGCATTATCACTATGGCATCGGTATCGGGCATTGCTGGTAACCGTGGTCAGGTTAACTACAGCGCAGCAAAAGCGGGTTTAATTGGTGCAACTAAGGCATTGGCGCTGGAAGTAGCAAAACGTAAAATTACAGTAAATTGCGTCGCACCGGGTTTAGTTGCAACCGATATGGTTGATGATTTACCAGTCGATGAAATTTTAAAAATGGTACCTATGCGCCGTATGGCAGAGCCAAAAGAAGTGGCGGGTACAGTGGCATTTTTAATGTCAGATGACGCTGCCTATATTACGCGTCAGGTTATTTCGGTAAATGGTGGGTTAGTTTAGTGAAACGCGTTGTTGTAACAGGAATGTCTGCGATTACTGCGCTAGGCGATGATTGGCAAACGTTTAAAAGTGCCTTAAAAACAGGTGAAAACGCAGTAGAGACAATGCCAGATTGGACATTTATTAATGGCTTAAATACCAATTTGGGCGCGCCAGTCAAGCATTTTGAAAAGCCTAAGCATTATTCACGTAAAAAGATCCGTTCAATGGGACGGGTATCACTTATGGCAACCCGTGCAACAGAATTAGCTCTCGAACAAGCTGGCCTTTTAGAGCACCCATCGTTAACAAATGGCGATACAGGTATTGCGTACGGTTCATCAATTGGCTCTACTGCGCCGCTTATTCCATTTGGCCGCATGATGGACAGTGGCGAAATGACGGGTGTTACAGCAACGAGTTATATTCAAATGATGGCCCATACCGCGCCAGTTAACGTGGGCGTATTTTTTGGTTTAAAAGGCCGTGTTATTACTACAAGCTCGGCATGTACATCAGGTTCACAAGGTTTGGGCTATGCTTTTGAGGCGATTAAATTTGGTCGACAAAAGCTAATGGTGGCAGGTGGCGCAGAAGAGCTGTGTGTAACCGAAGCTGCAGTATTTGATACCTTGTACGCAACCAGCTGCAAAAATGACACGCCAAAACAAACCCCACGCCCGTTTGATAAAGACCGTGACGGCCTGGTGATTGGTGAAGGTGCATGTACCTTTATTTTAGAAGAGTTAGAACACGCACAAGCGCGAGGCGCACATATTATTGCCGAAATTGTTGGCTTTGGCTGTAACTCAGACGGGCAACATGTAACCCAACCAACCAGCGAAACCATGCAAGTGGCGATTGAGCAAGCAATTGCCGAGGCGGGTATAGAAAAATCTCAAATTGGTTACGTAAATGCTCATGGCACATCAACTGATCGTGGTGACATTGCTGAATCTCATGCAACTTTCAATGCGTTAGGTAAGGTGCCGATTAGTTCGTTAAAGAGTTATTTAGGACACACCTTAGGTGCGTGCGGCGCTATTGAAGCGTGGGCGAGCATTCATATGATGCAAGACAATTGGTTTGGTGGCACGACGAACTTAGATAATGTAGACCCAGAATGTGCGCCACTCGATTACTTAAGTGTAGAGGGGCGTGAAATCAACACCGATTATGTGATGAGTAACAACTTTGCGTTTGGTGGGATCAATACCTCGTTAATCTTCAAACGCTGGTCGTAAATCATGTTGATGCGATGGATTGCACTTAGCTTACTGTTTATCTCAACACACAGTGTTGCCGATGAAGTCACGTTTGGTATTGGCGCGTTTTATTCATCGCTCCCGCATTATTTAGGCGCGGAACAAAACGAAAGTTATGTGGTTCCGCTGCCGTACATTCACATTGAGAAAGAACACTATAAAGTAGAGCGCAACGAATTCGAATCATTTTATGAAGTTGCACCTAATCATTATATTAGTGTCAGTGCAGGTGGTGCGATTGCCGTATCAAGTAAAGATAATCGTGCCCGCGAAGGCATGGACGACCTTGCCTGGGTCGGCGAAATAGGCCCAAGCTATCAATATTTTAGTTTTGGTAATCCTACCTCAGACGACTATTTATATATTTCACCTTTTATTCGAAAAGCTTACGCATTTGATGGCGGAGATATCGATGATATCGGCAGTGTGTATGGCGTTATGCTAGAAGCGGGGCAGCAGATTTATCAAGATGGTCAGCATCAGGTAAACCTTACTGGACGTTTTAGTACCCGTTTTGGCAGCCATGCTTACAACAGCTACTTTTATCACGTTGCTGAACAATTTCAAACAATTGACCGTTTGTCTTTTGATGCTGATGCGGGTTATCTTGCATCGGTATTTAGTTTAGGATTAACTTACGATAACGATTGGCTTTGGGCCGGCGGTTTTCTTCGTTATTATAATTATTCACACAGTGCAAATCAGCAAAGTCCCCTGTTGCGTGATAATCACAACGTTGCACTTGGTTTTGGCTTTGCATGGAAGTTCTATTCATTAAAAAATTAGGGAGAAGTAATGAAAAAATTAATTCTTGGTGTTTCGCTTGCACTTGCTGCAAGTACTGCAACGGCGCGTGATGATATTGGTCGTTACTCGGTTGAAGAGCTATTAAGCACAGCAAAAGCTGAGCAAGCGCTTGACCCAAACATTAAACTATTTTTTGGTAAGCAAAAAGCGGGCGAAGTAAAGTCAACTTACGGTGAAGTGCAAACCAATAAAAAAACCAATGCGTTCAACAAAAGTGATAAAGAAGCGTGCCAATGGGTAATGCTTAGCGCATTGAAATCATTACAAGAGCGCGCGCGTAGAGAAGGCATGAATGCCGTAATGAACATTAGTTCGTACTACAAAAAACGCGAATTTGTAAGTGAAACTGAATTTGAATGTGGTGCAGGTTTTGTAATGGCCGGTGTGACATTAAAAGGTGATTTGGTTAAACTATAAGAGTTCAACCATTCTTTAAAAAAAGCCCGTTTAGGGCTTTTTTAATATTTAAGGCAGCAAAAATGCAAAACCAACCAAATAACCCATTACATGGCTTAACGTTAGAGAAAATTGTGACACAATTGGTCGAAGAGTATGGTTGGGATGGTCTTTACCGCGAGATTAAGATTAACTGTTTTTCAAACGATCCTTCAATCAAATCATCGCTAAAATTTTTACGTCGTACCCAATGGGCACGTGATAAAGTTGAAGCACTTTACCTTGATACGTTCCGCTAACTGATCTAAACGTCCAGTAACTCACTATAATTAAGTAACAATTTGAGAAATCAGGGAGTGCTTAATTATGAAAAACGAGCTAGACGCCAAACTATTATTGAAAGTATTCGACCTTATCTACCAAAAAGGCGAAGACTTTGAAGACGGTAAACTCTATCAAGGGATCACCGCGTTTTCAGATATTGACGGCTACACCATTTACCTGAAAGGAAATGGTGTATTGCTACGTTTTGGCTTTCACAACACCTATCATCTTGATTATGAACACAGTAAATTAAAAGACGTGTTTATGAGCAAACTCGAATCTTTGGTTAAAGAAGTAGAATAGCGCGTTCCCTTAGCTACTTAACTAACTTAAATCTAAAAATTTAAATTAAAAAACGCGATACGCGCGAGGAGCTTATGAGACAGATAGTTATTGTAATTCTTTTGCTGTTAGTTACCGGATGCACAACGCATTATCCAAACCAAGATATTGAAGGTAAACGGTTTCCAAATGTCACAGGCACGAGTTTAGAAAAGCAAACCGTTAGTTTACCAGCGCATGTTGCTGGCAAGCCAAGTATATATTTAATTGGCTATAAACAAGATTCGCAATTTGATATTGATCGCTGGTTAATTGGACTTGATATGAAAGAAGTGGACGTGGTTGCTTTTGAATTACCTACTATTGCAGGCATGTTTCCGCGTATGTTTAGCACGCAAATAGACGAGGGTATGCGGCGCGGCATTCCAAAAGAGTTATGGGGTGGGGTAATTACAATTTATGAGGACGGTGAGCGTATTCAGGCTTTTACCGGCAATGAAAAACCAAACAACGCAAGGGTTTTGTTGCTAGATGAAAAGGGTAACGTTGTTTATTTTTATGACAGCGGTTTTAGCGTTGCTGCGCTCAATGAGCTAATTACCCGTTTGGCAGAGCTAGGTTAATTTAATTTAGGTAAAAGAAAAGGCGCAATGTGCGCCTTTTTACTTTTATGCGTTTAAATATTGCAGGTTACAGCGAGAATGTTCTTGAAATAGAGAACACTAAGCGCTCATCTGCGGTGTCCCAATCAAGGTTCGTGTTTTCTGCCGCAAGCTCTAGGTTAAAACCTTTAAAGCTGGTTTGATAGGCTAATCGATAGTGATGGTATGACGAATTATTGCCATCCCATAACCACTTATCGCCATCAAGTGAGTTTGATACATCAAAACTTGCACGTAGTGTATGATTTGGCGCGATTTCATAAGAATGCGCTAGCATCGCAATAGTGTGGCCTGCACCTGTGCCAAAGTAATCCCAGCTGTACCAGAAGTTAAACTCGGTATTACCCAAGGCTGATGAATAGCCAAATTTTGCATAAGCTTCTGGGTAGTTACCATCATCTGAATAGCTTGCACCGTGGTAGGTGTAATACGCGATACCATAATCAAGGCTTAACGCATCGTTAAGGCTGATATAGTGACCAGCATAAAAGTCCCACTCAATGTTAGTGTCGTCACCAAAATCTACATTTGATGCCCAACTACCCGCGTAAAAGCCATTTTCAAATGATTTGTCGAGACTAACCTGTAGCGCTGGGTCGTTCATGGTTTGGCTAACACCGTTGAAAGTGTAGTCAGATGCCCCAGTTACCGTTGTACTCCAATCGGCATGCGCCACGTTTGTCATTACTGCAACCGGGATTAGTGATAATTTAATTAAATTTTTCATATGATCAGCTTATTGTCTCTATTTTATTAAAATCAATTGCGTTTTCTTTTGGTGAACTATGAATCGTCTTAACTGTTTTGAATTTATTAACCAAAATAAAACCAAAACCAGCAAAGAAAATTGCAATAACAATGGCACCAACCCATTGGATTTGTAGAAAGTTCAGTTTAAATAATAGTGTTAAAAGTGAAAGTGCAACAATATTTAGTAACAGATAATTGCGCTTACCTAAACGGGCAACGGTAAGGTTAAGATTATCTGTGTATAAGCGGATCAGTGAATCTAGTGAATTGATCACAAACACAATACCAACAAATACCATGGCAAAGTTCACCAGACCATCGGTTGCAATACCGGCATCATGGTAGTGATACAGCACGGCAAACCAAGCAGCAATTGGAATTGATGGGAAAATTAACATCGCTGCGAGTACTTGGTAGGTTTTAAGTCCACCAACAAAACGAGAGGTGAATTGACCTATCATAATGCTCCACGCAAACCACCAGAATAAATAGAATTCATGGTAGTCGTTAAGCGGCAATACAAAATGGTGAATATTCGCAAAGTAGTCGCCAATCAGTGCTAAGTTATTTGTATAGGCACTCATTTCGCTGTCGCCAAATAAAAAGGCGCCTACCCACATAGCAACAATTAACGCGATAAATACCCAGGTTGTTGTAATACTTAAAAAGCGTACATAACGAATACTGGTACTTGAATAAGCAGCAAAACAAATTGCAGCAAATACAATTAAGTAAAACGTTGGCACAATTGATTCGCCATCACCTACCGCAGGTAGGTACCATGGTAAGTTACTCAGTAACAAAAAGGCGGTAAACGCACATGTGCCGATAATCACCACGTTGTTAACCAATTTTACCAGTGGAATTTCGAAAAATTTCACTTTAGGTTCAATTACACAGAAATAAAAACAGGTCAAAAAGTAGAAACCCCAAATTAAGAATCCCCAAAAACCAAACTCAATTGCGAGTGGGTTTGTGAAACCATATTCTGGGCTTGCTTTTATGTCTGCATAACCGGCAAACTCGGTTAGCGGAAACATGATAAGGCCAACGTCGAGGCCAGATGTAAACAGAATTGCAACAAAGGTAAAGGTTTTAACAGGGGTGACCCCCACTACTTGCATATTGCCCCATTTATATAAAATAAAGGCGATTGAAAGTAAGGTGAACAAAATGCCAGCACTAAGCCATAAGGTCATTGTCACCCTCCCAGTATAAGTAAAAATAGTCCATAGTTTTCCTATTTGTTGTTGTCATAGTTAATCAATAGCGAGTTGCTATTTGTTGAAAATAACGATGAAAGTTGTGATGCTTTCATCGCTACTACCAATTTTTAGCGCTGTTGCTGCTGCCAATCTGGCTTAATGCCAACAGGCACTGCAGTTGAATTAAGCGCTGGCTTTGCCAAAATGATGTCAGCCGCCTTTTCTGCAACCATAATGGTTGGCGCATTTAAATTGCCATTCGGTATGGTTGGGAAAATAGAAGAGTCAACCACGCGTAAATTACTTATTCCACGCACTTGTGTATTTGAATTTACTACCGCCATATCGTCTTCTCCCATTTTGCATGAGCAACTTGGGTGATAAGCACTTTCAACGGCATCACGCACAAAGGCATCAATTTCTTCATCAGTTTGAATTTGTTCGCCAGGTTGAATTTCACCGTCGCGGTAATCATCAAACGCAGGCTGTGCGATAATTTCGCGAGTTAAACGCACGCAAGCGCGGAACCCTTCAATATCGTCGGGGTGCTGCAAGTAATTAAACTGAATCTTTGGTGCAATACTCGGATCAGAGGATTGAATTGTCACTGCACCACGACTTTTCGGTTTGTTGTGGCCTACATGTACCTGAAAACCATGGCCATCAAAAGCCGATTTACCATCGTAACGAATTGCCGCAGGTAAAAAGTGATATTGAATATCAGGCCATTCAACGCCCGCTTTTGAGCGAATAAACGCACAGGATTCAAAGTGGTTAGTAACTCCAAGACCTGATTTTGCAAACAACCATTGTGCGCCAATTAATCCTTTTGAAATTAACCCCAATTTACCGTTTAACGTAATTGGCTTTTTACATTTGTACTGAAAATAAAACTCTAGATGATCTTGTAAGTTTTGACCGACACCCGGTAACTCGTGCTGCACTTTTACGCCGGCTTGTTCAAGCACGTCGCGTGGTCCAATGCCCGATAATTGCAAAATATGGGGTGAGCCAATCGGCCCCGCGCTTAAAATAACCTCTTTATTAGCAATGGCACGATGCGCTTTCCCTTTAATGGTGTAGTTCACACCCGTTGCTTTTTTGCCTTCCAAACGTACTTTAGTTACCAGTGCATTGGTTACTATGGTTAAATTCTTGCGGTGCTTTATTGGATCTAAATAAGCGCGACTTGCCGAGCAGCGAATGCCGTTTTTAACGGTCATATGCATTGGGCCAAAACCTTCTTGGTTTTCACCGTTGTAATCATGAGTATGATCATAACCTGCTTGTTTACCCGCTTCGATAAATGCGCGGTACAAAGGGTTAGCCATCTCATTACCGTTATTAACGCCAAGTTCACCATTGCCGCCGCGATAATTATCTTCACCTAAATACCAGCTTTCGGCTTTTTTGAAGTAAGGTAAACACGCTTGGTAATCCCAGTTTTCGGCGCCGTGTTCGGCCCATTCGTCAAAGTCTTTTGCATGACCACGTACATACACCATGCCATTAATTGACGAAGAGCCGCCCAATACTTTGCCGCGCGGGCAGTGCATACTGCGATTATTAAGGTAAGGCTCTTTTTCAGTATGAAATTGCCATGCGTATTTATCGCCATTCATTGGAATTGATAACGCCGTTGGCATTTGAATAAAAATACTTTTATCCGAACCACCGGTTTCCAGTAAAAGTACCGAATGTTCAGGATTTTCAGATAAACGGTTGGCGAGCACACACCCAGCTGAGCCTGCGCCGACAATAATATAATCGTACTGCATAAAATTACTCGCTAAAATGGGCTTTCAATTTGGCTCATGCCAACATAAATTGATTTGGTTTGGGTGTAGCTATTTAGTGTTTCAACACCGTTTTCGCGGCCAATACCCGAGCGCTTGTATCCGCCAACGGGCATTTCAGCAGGCGAATTGCCATAGCTGTTTATCCAACAAATACCGGCATTTAATTGATGAATCACGCGGTGAGCACGTTTAATATTTTGACTAAAGACACCCGCGGCTAAACCAAGTTCTGTGTTATTAGCGCGTTTAATCACGTCGTCTTCATCGTCAAACGGCAGTACACACATCACTGGGCCAAAAATTTCTTCTTTGACTATGGTCATGTCGTCACTGCAATCGACAAAAATAGTTGGCGCAACGAAGTTACCGTTAGGTGCAGATTCTGGCGTTGCCTGATAACCCCCAGTTAAAACAGTGGCACCTTGCTGTTTACCAAGCTCGATATAGTTTAAAACTAAGGCTAAGTGTTTTTTCGAAATTAGCGCGCCTAAATTAACATTTGGATCGAGTGGATCGCCCATTACAATGTTATTCTCGGTGCGTTTTTTTAACTCTTCGATAAACTCATCGTAAACATTTGTTTGAACATAAACACGGGTACAGTTGGTACACACTTCACCTTGGGTATAGAAGTTACCAAGCATTGCAGCGCTTACCGCTTCGGTGATTTCGGCATCATCGAACACGATTAGCGGCGATTTACCGCCAAGTTCCATGGTCACTTCTTTTAAGTTACTGGCCGCACTTTGCATCACTTTTTGTCCCGTGCCCACTTCGCCGGTGAACGAGACTTTTTCAATATCTGAGTGTGTAGTTAACCATTGACCAACATCGCCTGCGCCGTGTACCACGTTGAATACACCTGCTGGCATACCAGCTTCATTAAATATTTTGGCAAGTTCAATCGCACCGCGAGGTGTTTCTTCAGATGGTTTGAAAATTAAAACGTTACCTGCCGCAAGTGCCGGGCCCGACTTCCAACAGGCAATTTGAAGTGGATAGTTCCACGCACCAATACCAGCGCAAATGCCTAAAGGTTCTTTTCGCGTATAAAAGAAGTCATTACCAACCGTTTGCTGCGAACCAAGTTGTGTTGGTGCAAGGCCTGCAAAATATTCAATAACATCGGCACCTGTTTCAATATCCACACAGTCGGCTTCTTGAATTGGCTTACCTGTATCCAGTACTTCAATTTTTGCCAAATCGTCGTTGTGCTCACGCAATAGGGCAACCACTTTTAATAAAATTCGACTACGTTCTACAGCGCTCATTGCTGACCAAGTGGCAAAACCTTGCTTGGCACTTTCAATGGCTTGCTCTTTTATAAAGTCGTCTGCGATTTCAGTTTGGTAAATAACCTCGTTTGTAGCGGGATTGATAACATCAAACGACTGACCTGATTTGTTTTCAAGCAGTTCGCCATGAACAAAGTTGAGCAATTTAGGAAGAGACATAATTAATCCTGACACACGGGAATTAGAGAGTTAACGTAGTTTTTAGCAAGCAATTCGGCATTGCTAAATTCGGCTTCGTTTGCTTTGGTTAATACGGCACGTAACCAAAGGCCGTCGATCATCGCTGCGCTAAGGGTTGCAGCTTGTAATGCTTGTTCATAAGGCAATAACGTTTTGAACGAATACAGTAAATTGCTGTACAGACGTTTTGCGTTAACCGCTTGCAAGCGGTGTAATTGTTCGTCATGCATTGATTCTGCCCAAAAACTCAGCCACGTTTTGGTGACATGAGCCTGCTTTTGTACAACTGAGAAATTTGCTTCGACGATTAACATAAGACGTTGTTGCTGACTTATGTTTTCGTCGATTTTTGAGATTAAGCTGGATTTTAAACTGGTTAGTAAGTAACGCACGGTCGCTTCAATTAACCCATTCTTACTACCAAAGTAGTGACTGATAATGCCCGAGGACAATCCAGCACGTTTGCTAATGGTATTAATCGTTGTCGCTTTTAATCCGAGCTCTGCAACTGAGTTTAATGTGGCGTCAATCAGCTGTTGACGACGTATGGGTTCGTATCCAACTTTAGGCATATTTTTATTAATTGATCGTTCAATAAAAATAAATTCTAATGAACTCTAACTAATATTTCAAATCTAAGGGCGCGTTTACGTTTGTGTTTATGTACGCTTTTGCAATGATATTAAGTTTTAAGTTGCTGAATTTATTTGTTTAATTCCGTCACTGAAATTATTTAAAAATAATTTGTTTTGTTGTCATATTATTATAATTAAAACTATTTCTACTGTAAGTAAATTGCTGTTCCGATAAATGCGGGGCAATTTTTAGCTGGCGTTAATTTAAGAAATGGCTCTCAAAAAGAGGCTGTTTGGTTAATGAAGTTTATGTGGATGAATAGGGTATTAAGGCAACAATACCGATTCACTTAAGTAGCTGCTCATTCTAGCGGACTAAACATCATGCTCACTGCGTTAGAATTTATCAATGTAGAATAAGTACATACGAAAAATTTACGCATTGTTATCGGTTCATTTATCCAGGACTGTTCTTGTTCTCATAGTTAACAGAATTGGCATAATAAAAAAGAGTAGTGGGAAGTTTTTTTGAGATGGGTAAACAGGGTAACTAACCTTTAATTACGGTAAGTTACCCTTATTTTAGTGTTAAGCAATGAGTTGCTTTACTACAGCAAGTTGTTGTTCGCTTGTGGTGGCTTTCGCAAGTTGCGATGCCAAGTTGTTGCCATTTATGTCAGACAGTAATTTTGCTAATGCATGTTTTGATAACGTTACGTCAAAATAATCATTAAGCTCATGGCCTCCAAACCAAATAAGTCCGGCTTTTTCTAGCCAATCAATAGCGGCGCTAATTTCTATTGCTAAATCGAGCGGCGAATCGCAATTAAAGCCACCTTGATTAATTAACATGTGCGCTAACGTAGAGCATGAAATGTCTATTTTATTGGGAAATGCCGTTTGAGTTTGTTTCATTACATGGCATACCACAGCTTGAAACAAGGGCATATTAGGCAGGTTTATACTGATTGGATCGTTCATATTTTTCTTTAACCACTTGCTGTTGCGGCACTTTTTACTATTCTTAAAACATACATTTTGTAAGTATCATACACTAATAATAATGCCAATATTGCCTTTTCGTTGTGTAACACTGCTGCCGTTTGCGCTTATGCTAAGTGTGTCTGAACATGCTTTTAGTGCAACAAATTCCGATCTCTTCGCGCTCGATTTGTATCAGCTGAGTGAAATTGAAGTCACCATTGCCAGTAATACACTGGAAACAAAAGCAACGGTTCCCTCTACTATTACGGTGTTTGATGAAAAGCAGCTCACAGCCTTAGGTGTAAACAATGCGTTTGATGTATTGAACTATGTGCCTGGAATGCAAATGGCTCGTGGAGATTGGGTAGGTGCTGTGCCAAAAGAGCATGCCAGAGGGGTAAGGTTAGACAATGGCTATTTGTTAATTTTACTTGATGGTGTGCGTTTAAACGAAACATCGTTTGGTAAAGCCACGGTTTATACTCCCTATATTGCGGCGTCTGTGCTTGAAAAAGTTGAAATCATTCGTGGCCCTGGTTCGGCCCTTTACGGCAGTAATGCGTTTTTAGGTGTGGTTAATTTTATTACTAAAAAAGCACATAAAAGGTTTGAAGTTGCGATTGGCGAGCACGGTTATAAAGGGCTAAGTGGCAGTTACGCAAATACACAGGAGCAAATGAGCTTCAGTGCGAATGTGTCGTTACAACACAGTGATGGGCAATCATACGACGTAGGGGAACAATTAACGGTTAGCGACCCTTTGAAGCATGTATTTGTAAACGCACAATTAGACTACCAAAATAGCGAATTGCGTTTTCATTTTATTGAAAATCAACTGGATGAGTTTATAAACCTCGGTGGTTTTAGTAAACAAAATGTACATACCAGTCAGTCTGCCAGTATTAGTCTACAGCACCAAATATGGCAAAATGATCATCATGAAATTGACGCGCTGGCAAGCTACGCTAATTTTCAAATTGATTCTTCTGGCATGGTGTTACCAACAGAAGCGGGTATTGTAAGTAATGATTTTCTTACTGGGCCAAACTGGCGAACGCAGTGGAGCAAATTAAAGTTTACCCATAACTACAAGCTATCAAGCGATAAGCAATTAAACTCTGGTTTTGAATACCGCCATGCCAGCCAATATCAAGCGGGTGTCACCACCAACTTTTATGATTTTGGAAGTCAGTTAATAATTCCAAACGATGCGTTTTATTTAGGCGAGTTACAACGGATTAAGAACATTCCTGAATTTGCAGCGCTACGCGCTTCGCATGATTTTTATGGCGCATACAGCCAATTAAAGTGGCAGTTAAATCCAAGCTGGTTGTTTTTTATTGGTGCGCGATACGATGACATTAAAGACCTAGATAGTAAATTATCACCACGTTTTTCAGCGATTTGGCATGCATTTGATAATCAAACTATTAAGCTTCAATACGGCGAATCATTCAGAACTCCGGTTAATAATGAGCTTTACTCAAGCGACAGTGTTACCAAAGGCAACCCTAATTTAACGTCTGAATACGTTAAAACAACCGAGTTGGCGTGGCTTTATAATGGCAAAAGTACGTCGCTTGAAGCTGTGCTATTTAACAATCAACTAAGAGACTTTATTAATTTAGTACCAACCGCTGGAACCAGCTTTTTTACCTTTGAAAATAGTGTTAATGAGAATATGTCTGGGGTGGAATTATCAGCTAAAAAGCTCTATCAAAAGTTACAAATAACCGCTAACTATACGCAGTTATTTGACGAGCCAATTAATCAAAGCTTTAAGCGTTTTGCTAATCTACAGTTAAGCTATCCAACCGATTTTATCGATATTCATATCAATGCCTTGTGGCGTGATAAAATTGAAGCTGAGCGCAGTGATGAATTTCGCTATTATCAACCGAGTTACACGTTAGTAAACATAAAATTAGCGCGTAGTTTTGAGCGGCATACGCTGTCACTAACAGGTGAAAACCTATTTGATAAAGACTATAGCATTTTTGATCCGCGAGTTTGGGATGGCGCGGTGCCAGGAAAAGGCAGGCAACTGGTGTTAAGTTACCAATATGCCTTTAACTAGCACAAACGATTGCTTTGCTCTCGTTTAAATTACGCTTTGGTTTAGCTATCAGCGAGCCCTAATCAGGCATTGCTTCAATGCCTACAATTGCAGAGCGGTTTAAGGTAATTTTGTAGCGTTTAGCTGTTTTTGTACCATTGGCCGAATAGGTAACCACTAAGTTTATTTGATAACGCCTTTCTACCGATTGACCCGATACTTTGCTGCCATCCAAACTGTAGAGCTTGCCTGCACCTTTTTTTAAGTACCTGACAAATGGGGTTAAGTTAAAAAACACTTGCTGCTGAATTTCTTCATAGCCCGGTAAAAAAGCTTTAGCAATCACTTTACTATCACAGCGATAATGAATTAAGTGTGCCGCTTGCTTGTTCTGTTGACGTCGTTTTTTAAATAAATTCTCGACATCATCGGGTAGTGCTTTTCGACGAATATGCTCAAGCCAGACGGTTTGGGTATGAATGGTTTTATTATCTGCACTGCTTTTAAATATATGTCGCCATTTGGGGCGCCCTTGCCTTATTTTGCGCCAAATTACGCGGGTTAAATCTTCTTTAAATGTTTCACGTAGGCCATAAATAACCCCCAACATGGCAATCAGCGCTAATGTAACTTCTTGGAAATTTGAACGCGCATTAAGAACTAAAAACATCACAAACGCCATCATAACCGCTGTGACGGTGCCACGTACCAAACGCTGCAAGTTTAAGTTAAGGTTTTTGGTTTCTTTACTAAACACCACACCATATTCGATTAGCCTTTGCAGTAAGCGCATTTTGTTGGTGATGCGATTGGGGTCCTCTAGGGTTTGTTTAGAATTGTACTCACGCTCTTCACGGTAGGCACTTTCACTGCGACAAAAATCACGCAATGTATCACGTGCTTTTGCAAACTCACTGCTTTTTGGACCTTTTGACAACAGCTTTAAAAACATTTGTTCACAGTGCCAACTTAAGTAGTTATCGGCGTTGTCGAAATAAGATTTTAGTTTTTTATCTGGTGGTGTGTAGCGGCGTAATTTCTTCAATAGCACGCCTGCTTGTTCAACCAATTCAGTGGCTGCCGGGTAAAACACCTCGGCATCTTTAATGTTTAGAGTGTGTTTAATATCAGCCTCAAGTGCCAAGCGAATTTGGTATGAGTAAAGATTTAAATTCAAGCGATAGTCGGATTTTTCACCTTTTGACTGACTAATAAAACGGCTGCGCACTAAGGGTAAATGTAATTGTTCAGAATAATAGGCACTGTGGCTTTTCACATGGGCGTGAAAATAGTCTTCTTCGTTTAAGGTGCTGGTGTTGATGCCCATTTCTACGGGCAAAGAAAAATACAGGTCGAGGCGCTGCGTTTCTTTGGGAAGCAATAAATAGCTTAACTTAATTGATAAGCTTTCATCTTGACTGAGTTTTACGTCTCTGTCGATATTGAGCACTCCTTTTCTGCTTTAGTTATCGCTATTAAGCATAGCATAAATCTACTTTAATAACATGATGTTAAATTATTAAACGCGTTTAAACTCGTCAATATGCAATCTATCTTAGGCATCTTGCAAAAATGAATTGAGTTGCTACATTGCCTAAGCAACCAATAAAAATGGACCCTTTTTTATGAGTAAAATAATAAAAACGACGCTGTTAGCAGGATTAGTCAGTTTAAGCGTAGGCCAGGCAATTGCCAGTGATAATGCAACTTGGCAATATGAAGATGTGTTTAACATTGAATATGCAGCATCACCTCAAGTTAGCCCAAGTGGTGACAGTATTGTTTATGAGCGTCGTAGCATGGACATTATGAGTGACAGTACACGCATCAACTTGTGGCAGTATAACCTTAGCAGCAATGCCCACACGCCGCTGCTGTCGGGTAAGGCTCAGTATCGCATGGCGCGTTTTTCACCGGATGGAAAAAAGCTAGCGTATATTTCAAATGAAGAGGGCGATAATCAACTTTATGTGCGTTGGTTGCAAAGTGGCGACACGGCTCGCGTAACGAATGTGGAACATGGTGTAAGTAGTATAAGTTGGTCACCAAATGGTCAATGGATCGCGTTTTCTATGTTTAAACCACAAGAGGCGAAAGGTATTTTTAGCGAAATGCCGAAAAAACCAAAAGGGGCTAATTGGGCCGGTACTGCAAAGTATATTGATCAAATGAGTTATCGTAGCGACGGACGTGGATTTTTACCCCATGGCTATCGCCATATTTATATTGTGCCAGCAGAGGGCGGCACGCCTCGTCAAATCACTAAAGGCGATTTTCACCATGGCGGTAATATCGCGTGGAGTCCAAATGGTGAGCAGATATTTATCAGTGGCGACCGTCACCCTGATTGGCAAGACAGACCACGTGAGTCAGACATTTATCAAATTAATGTTGCTACGGGCGAAACCACTAATGTGACTAAGCGCGGAGGCCCTGATGCTGCGCCAGTGATGTCGCCAAATGGTAAAAAAATTGCGTATTTGCGTTTTGATGATAAAAAACTATCGAGCCAAAACAACGACATTTTTATTATGAACAATGACGGTTCTGATGTTGAAAATTTAACTGCGAAACTCGATAGACCAATAGGCAACCCTAAGTGGGATACAAAAGGCCGTGGTCTTTACTTTAGCTACGACGATTTTGGCCAAAAATACGTAGGCTATGTAAACCTGAAAGGAAAAATCACAGAAAAAATTGCCAAACTGGGCGGTCAGTCTTTAGGGCGTCCGTATACTTCGGGTGAATTTGCGGTAGTAGATACGAATGAACTGGTTGTGACACTAGCCAATGCCAATCGACCTGCTGACCTTGCGATGGTTAAAAAGGGAAAAACGCGTAAAGTCACCTCTTTAAATGAAGATTTACTCGCCCATAAAACAACCGCTGAAATGGGTGAAATCACCGTTAAATCAACGGTTGATGGTCGTGATATTCAAGCTTGGTATGCGCTGCCACCTAATTTCGATAAAAATAAAAAGTATCCGCTGATTTTAGAAATTCACGGAGGCCCACATACGGCTTATGGTCCAAATTTTAGTACTGAAGTGCAGTTAATGGCTGCAAAAGGCTATGTTGTTGTGTGGGCGAATCCGCGCGGCAGTACGTCTTACGGTGAAGATTTCGCGAATCTTATCCATCACAATTATCCTTCGCAAGATTACAACGATTTAATGGATGTTGTTGATGGCATGGTTGCGAAACCGTATATTGATAGTAATAACTTGTTTGTGACGGGTGGCTCTGGTGGTGGTGTTTTAACTGCTTGGATTGTGGGTAAAACTGATCGCTTTAAGGCCGCTGTAGTGGCTAAGCCTGTGATTAACTGGCTGAGCTTTGCTCTGACCGCTGATGGTTACTCGTATTTTACAAAATATTGGATGCCAGGCATGCCATGGGAGCATGTAGAGCATTTATGGGCACGTTCGCCACTCTCGCTGGTGGGCAATGTCACCACACCAACAATGCTATTAACTGGCGAAGAAGATGTGCGTACGCCGATGAGTGAAACTGAGCAGTATTATCAAGCATTACAACTGCGTAAAGTGGATTCGGCAATGGTGCGTATTCCTAAAGCAAGTCATGGTATTGCGGCAAGGCCAAGTAACTTGATCCAGAAAGTTGGCAATATAATGGCGTGGTTTGAAAAATATCGCACCCAATAAAGTGTGTTTTAGGTAATAAAAAGCCCCAAAATATCGGGGCTTTTTATTGACTAATTAATTGGGGTTAACACATCAAACTTGTTTATTAGCAAGTGTTTGAATACGCGTTTCGGCCCCTGAAACAACATCGTTGATGATTTGCTGTACCGACTTAACTTCATGAATAACCCCTTGCGATTGACCGATAAATTGCACACCGTGTTCTAAATCGCCATCGATGGTTGCAGCTTCAAGTTTTTCGGTAGCGGCACCAAATAATGACAACATTTTTATTTTATCAAACTGGGCTATTAAGCCGACAAGCAGTTTCCACAACGGCATATCGACCATTTTTGCTGCTTTAAATGACTTAATGGTGGCGATTAAAAAGTTCATAGGCTTTTTAGTGGCTTTTTGTGCTGCGGGTGTTTTCATTACGCGCGCATAAAGACCATCAAAATTCTTGGAATAAATAGTATCTGCGACGCGCTTTTCTATCACCGCATTTTTAACATTTTGGTGAACCGGACTCTCAAGGCTGGTTGCAAAACGAGAGCCCATTGCGACTGCGTCTGCGCCTAGGGCAAGAGCTGCCACTAAACCTCGACTGTCGGCAAAACCACCTGCGGCAATTACAGGAATATCCACAATATCGGCAATATTGGGTACTAAACATAGCGATGTAACTTCACCGCCATGAGCGGCTGCTTCATGTCCGGTCACTAGTAGTGCGTCGACCCCTGATTTTTGTGCTGCAAGGGCGTGTTTTTCTGTCACCACTGTGGCAATTACTTTACCGCCATATTGCTTAGCGCCTTCGACAAGCCAATCACCTTTACCAAGTGAAAAGTTAATCACAGGTACTTGTAGCTCGAGCGCGATTTTGGCGTTTTGCTTCGCGCCAGGCATCATTAACGTAATGCCAATGCCAAATGGCTTATCGGTAAGCGAGCGAATTGTTGCAATTGCATCTCGGGTTTGTTGTTGGCTAAGTGGACCTGACGCCAAAATACCTAATCCGCCAGCATTACACACGGCCGCGACTAACTCTGGTGTTGAAATCCAGCTCATGCCGGGTAATACGATAGGGTGTTCAATGCCAAAAAGTTCGGTAATGCGTGTTTGCATAGGTATTGCCTGTTTAACTGGTCAGATGTGTTAGAGTTTACAAACTATTAACCCAAGATGGAATAGTTTTCGGCAATAAAAAGGCCTGCAATTGCAGGCCTTTAATAAGTTGACTTAACGAGTGTTATTTACACACACCATTTGCATTGGTGATACGGAAGCGAAGCTGCGTATCATTATAGTCGCCATCACCACCGGTATCGTCACAGTTTATGTAACCTGTGTTATTGCTACCTAAAATAGTCTTACAGCTACCATACTTCCAAGTACGGTTATTTTCTTTAAATTGGTAAGAAATAGAGAAGGTGTTACCACCGGTTAATGTTGCCTGTTCTACCCAGCTACTGGTGTTGCTTGGCTGAATCCACGACGTTATAGCGCTGCCATTAGAAAGCACTTTATACGCTTGTTGATAATCGGCACTACGTTTGTGGGCGAATGCAATGCGGGTACCTGGTGCAAAAGTTAAACCATTGCCAGATTCTGTAATACATTGGGCTAATGCTTTAGTTACATTGATATTCACTTGGCTTGAAGCGGTGCCACCTTTGCCATCACTAATACCGTATGTAACGACTACTAGACCCTCATAATTTTCAGGTGCTTGATAACGCACTGTACCGTTACTGTTAATTGTTGCACTACCATGGCTGGCACTAACACTGGTTACGGTTAGAGTATCGCCATCAGGGTCGTTGTCGTTACCGAGTACATTAATTGACGATAAACGCTCACCTTGCGTTACCGATGCTGAATCTGGGTTCGCAACCGGTGCTTGGTTAGTCGAAAGTACTGTCACTTCAAGTACCGCTTGTGCTGTACCATTTGTTTTACCATCGCTCACAGTGTAAGTAATACGTGCTTTACCAACCCAGTTTGCAGGTGGGGTAAAGGTAATGGTGTTATCACTGTTTACCTGTGCTACGCCAACGTTTGCAACAGCGTTTGTAACGCTAAGGGCATCGGAGTCTTGGTCGCTATCGTTTGCAAGTACATTGAAGCGTGTTAGCGACGTATCTTGATCAATTGTTGCAACATCGTTATTTGCTGACGGTGCGTTGTTTTGTTTAACACGTACATCTACTAAAGCACTGTCAGTTAAACCTTCTGGATCTTTGATGGTGTATGTAATCCAATCTTGACCATGGAAGCCAACATCTGGTGTGTAGGTCAGGTTTTGGTTGCTATCAATTACCACGGTACCGTGATTAGCAACCGCAGAAATCAGTGTTAAATCATCACCGTTAAGATCTGAGTCGTTCCAAAGTACATCAACGTTGTAAAGAGGCGTGTCTTGGAATGCTTGAATGCCATCATCTACAGCTACCGGTGGTTGATTTACCGAGTTTACTACCACAGTAATGGAGCCGGTTACTGAACCACCGTTACCATCTGACACTGTGACATCAATTTTCGCCGTTCCAACAAAGTCTTTGGTTGGCGTAAAGTAAATAATGCCATTGCCATCTACTGAAACGATACCGTCATCAGTTGATACTGAAACCGGTTTAGCGTTGTCGCCATCTTTATCTTCAATTTTATCGAGAATATTAATCGCGTTATTTTTTGAGTTTTCATCAACGGCAACTGATGCTGGTTGCATTGTAGGCGCATCGTTAACAGGCATTACATCAATTGTAATGTAGCCAGTCGATTGATTTTCGCCATCAGTGATGGTGTACTCAATGCCGATTTCGCCATTAAAATCAGCATTTGGTTTGTAATTAATAAGATTACCGTTAACCGTTACTTTGCCTTTTGCAGTTGTTGCCGATACCAATGAAATTGATTGACCGTCTGGGTCTTCATCATTTTTTAGTGCGTCAAAGCCAGTAACTGACTCATCTTCATTGATTGAAAGGTAATCACTACGTGTAATTGGCGCATCATCAAGTGGTTTTACGGTTACTTTTACAACACCTTCTGCTGTGCCACCTTTACCATCTTCTACTTGGTAAGTGATGGTATCGTCACCGTAGTAATTTAGGTTTGGTGTATAACGCAAGCTACCGTCTGATTTTACTTCTACACTACCGTGTAACGCAGTAGCCGATACTGCTTTTGCAGGATCTTCATCAACATCTGAAATATGTTGAGTTAAATCAACGACATTATTTTTAGAGTCTTCATCCACTTCAATGATTTTCTCAGTTGTTGTTGGATCGTCGTTTACCGCATTTACCGTAACAACAACGACTGCACTGTCACTTAATTCACCATCGTTAATGGTGTAGCGAATAGTATCTTTACCGAAGAAGTTGTCGTTTGGCTGGTAACTTAGCGTGCCATTAGCGTTGATAGTAACAACACCGTGGTCAGACTCTGCTTGAGTTACTGTTAATGTATCGTTGTCAGGATCACTATCGTTTGCTAGCACATCAATCACATCGATTTTCTGGTCTTCATCGGTTTGTGCTTCATCGTTATTTGCGTTTGGTGCATCCGTTTCACCTGTTACCAGTACATTGATAACACCTACTACCGAACCTCCGTTACCATCGACTACCGTGTAGCTAATCTGATCGCTACCAGCATAATTTTCTTTTGGCGAATAGCTTAGTGTGCCATCAGGGTTAACGCTTACTTCACCGTGGTTAGCTGTGGCATTCGTTACCGTTAAGGTATCACCATCCACATCATTGGTATAAGGGCTGGTATCAACAATCTCATTTTCGCTGTCTTCTGCAACCGTTAGCGAAGCAATCTCTGCGGTAGGTAGATCATTAACTGGTGTCACTGTAACGGCAATCTTTGCGTTTAATTCGGTTTCACCATCACTTACTACGAAAAGGATTTCATCGTCACCAAAGTAATTTTCATTTGGTTTGTAAGTAAACTGTCCGTTACCGGCATCAATTAACTGGCCGTTTGTTGCAACTGGGTTGCCAATAATTGAAAGTGCTTCACCTTCTGGATCAGTTACGCCTTCTAGCAAGTTAATATTGGTAATCTCAACATCTTCTTTTGTTGTAAGCGTGCGTTCTGTTTGACGTGGTTCATCATTTACAGCCGCAATTTCAACGGTAACTTGGCTTGTTGCTACGCCACCACGACCATCGCTAATGCTATAAATGATAATATCTTTACCATTGTAATCAGCTTTTGGTTGATAGTTGATACTGTTGTCGTCGTTTACAGTCACTACGCCGTGTAATGATGTAGGCGTACCTAAAATAACCAGCGGATCGAAGTTTGGATCTTCGTCGTTTGCGATAACCGCAATTGATTCAGCGAACTCATCTTCATTGATTTCAAGGGTATCTGGGTTTGCGATTGGCTCAGCATTGTCATCGTCATTAATAAATACATTGCCAACCACGTTATCCACCACTAACGCAAAGCTTTCAGACTGCTCAAATTCGTCATTCGTGAGTGTTGCTACTTTAACAAGTACAGTATCTGTGTTTTCAGGTAACGTAATATCTTGTGTTGAAGCAAGTAAAACGGTTTGCCAGCTCTGGCCTAAGTCAAAGCTGACCTCAACGGTTGTGTCGTAGTCTTCTTGTGCAAGCGCATTACCGTCAACTAACTGGAACGGGAAGCTAATTTCGCGTTCTACTTTGCTATCTAACGTAACCTCAAATGTGGTTGTAGCACCTTCTGACACAGGATCTGGCATTGCAATAACCGACATCACTTGTGGTTTTGGTGCTGTGCCGTCTGTTACTGATACTGCTTTTGCGTGTTTGCTGGTTTCTTCAAACCATGCCGATAGCTCATAAGCTTCATTTTCTTCAACGCTATCATCAACTAAAGACGTTACTTTAATTAATACATTTTGAATTTCAGCTGGTACGTTAACCGATTTATTTTCAACCAGCGACATTTCTTGCCAGGTAACGCCGTTATCAAGTGAAACGTATCCTGAATTTAAGAAGTCGTCATTGGTGGTATCATTTAAACCAATCACATTGAAGCTGAGTGATTGCGATTTCTCTAACTTACGGTCAAACACAACATTGAAAGTGA
The DNA here is from genome assembly GCF_057367955.1 of Pseudoalteromonas sp. NS-SX12. Lineage (NCBI taxonomy): Bacteria > Pseudomonadati > Pseudomonadota > Gammaproteobacteria > Alteromonadales > Pseudoalteromonadaceae > Pseudoalteromonas > Pseudoalteromonas sp. NS-SX12. Next base: position 1,519,060 of record NZ_CM170635.1, read on the forward strand.
CTTCTTCACCTTCCATCATTGGGTTTTTATCAGTGCTGATAAAATCAATTACCGCATTTTTAGGCGTCGCATCAATAAGTAATACTGGCGCTTCAATTAAATCGAGTTGCTCTTGCTGAGTCCATGCATGTAATTGCAGGGTTTCAATTTCTTCGTCTGCCTGTTGATCTTTAATAATCGATACGCGAACAAGGAAATCTTGCGTATCTTTTTCAAGCAAGAATGAATTCGCTGCGCTAAGGTCGATTGTCTGCCAGAAAGCGCCACCGTCAAATGAGAATTCAGCTTGAGGATCAAAGTCGTCAATTGCTGTTGCATCGTCTGACTTTAGTTCTACAAACACGTTTTGTGTCATGACTACTTGTTTATCTAAACTTAATTCAAATACTGCGTAGTTGCCTTCAGAAACTTCATACTCTCGCGGCGCATTTTCAATTAAGCGTGCAGGTATAGAATTTGGGTTATCCAGAATTTGCGCTGCAATAGTGTCTTCATTCACGCTGAAGTTATATGTTTCGGTGTCTTCAGCTTCTTCGTCTGCTAATGTTGCAACCTTAACCTTAAACTGATTAATTCCCTCTGGAATAGTGATTTCCAACTCATTGGTAATCGTTGTGGTTGTCCACGTGCTACCGTTATCAGTACTGTAATTTACCTCGGTAGCATAGTCTTTATTTTGTATTGCAGAGTCATCTTTCAACGCAAGTTTATAAACAGCAGGTGCACTGGTAGCTTCCGCTAATACCACTGTAAATAGGTGTGGTTCACCCTCGATTACTTGTTTTGTATCAAGGAAAATGCCAGCTACTTCTGGTGCAGTGTGCTGAACTTCATTTTCGATGATAAGCGCCTGCGCTTTACGGTCGATACCGTCGTCTTTACCCCAAGCTGCAAGCACTAGCTGTTCTTGTTGTTCGTCAAGAGTGTCGTTAGCAGTTGTCACTTTTACATCAAAACAACGCAATCCTTGCGGTACTGCAACTGTCGCAGTATTCGATAGGTCAATTTGTGTATTAAATGTGATACCTTGATCGAAGCTGATATATGCAACTGGGTCAATGTCGGCAAGCACCGCAGTGTCAGGGTTTACTTCTAAATAATAGTCTTGTGTTTGTGTAGTGGTACCGTCTAAACACACATTAAATAGTGCTGAGTTACCTTCAGATACTTTAAATGGCGTTGCCGTAATGCTACTTACTTCAGGGAAGTCATCGCTATTTTCGGTGCGGTCTGAAATGGTAACTGTTGTTGTTTGTGTATCCGTGCCACCGCTAATTAAGTAGGCAGCTAGATTGAAATCTTCGCTGTTTTCTACTTCATCGTCGCGCAAAGTATGTACGCGAACATCCACATATTCAGTGCCTTCAGGAATAAGAGGGCGTTGTTTTGATGATAAATCGTATTCCATTGGCCACGTAATGCCGCCATCAAGCGAGATTTCTGCATTTGGATTGTAATCTTGTTGCGCGGTTGCTGCGCCATCATTTAAACGCAAACGCAGTTTTGCATCATCATTAAGTGGTTGATTAAACTGAACTCTAAAGGTTACAAATTCACCTTCTTCTACATTACTATCGAGCGCAAAAACCGAATGCACCGCGTCTTTTGCTAAATCAAGATCTGCGTCTTCGTCATGAATGCGGATAATTTCAAATTCATGATCAGATTGGTCAGCACGGTGCCATGCATTAAGCTTTAATGCCTCAAAACCTTCGTCAATATCATCTTCATAAGATTCAAATTGGATATCAACATAGCGACCACCTGGTGGTACCAAAATTTCTTTGCGCGAAGATAAGTCAACGTTTTGTACAAAGGTTTCACCACGGTCGAATGAAATATTCGCGTTGGCTGAAAAGTCATCGCCCAGCGTTGCCGAAAGTGCATCAAGCTCAAGGTTTAGTAAAGTTGGCAGAACTAAATCTTTATTGAACTTCAAACGGAATTTAATGGTACGGCCTTCTTCAACAAGGTCATCAGTATGACGTGAATAAACTGCGTTGACGCGAAGATCACCTTGGTTACTTGATGGGTCGAGAATATCTTGATTAAGTGTTAGGCGATCCGACAGTGTATCTCTGTGCCATGCTTCGAGTGTGAAGTATTCTGTATCTTCATCTTTGCCGTCATCATTTAAATCAAGCAAAATATCGATATGACGACCACCTGGCGGTACTGAGATCTTTTGTGGGCTGGCTAAGTCCACTAAATACGGATAGCTTTCGCCACGGTTAAATGAAATAAACGCTGTGGTATTAAAATCTTGCCCTTTTTGTGCGGTACCGCTGCTTAATTTTAAGTTTAAATCTTTGTCATCATCGAGGATTTTGTTGAATTTCACGCGGATGTGCGCTTCATCACCTTCTTCAGGACTTTTATCTAGGCTGTAAATTGCACTGATTTTATAGTAGCTGTCTTCACCACCAGAATGGTCTGAACCATCGCTGCCACAGTTAGCCGATGCTAAATCGGTAAAACGGTGAGTACTGGTTGATAAATAGCTGAGTGATGATTTACCCATGTCGTAAGCGAAAAATTCAGAGCCACCTAAATTATCCTGACGTGAGAAAATTAATTCGCCTACCTGGTTTTTAGCGGCCCCTGTCGCTAATGCTAGGTTATGCTGGTTAACAATCTCAACGGTTAACGCTGTTGTATCAACGCGATACAAACTGTTTTTACTGACTAAATATAAGTCGTCGCCAATAAAGGTTAAATCACCCCAGTTTTTATCTTGTTCATTGCGAAAGCCTGTAAGCTCTCCATAAATTGCGACATAGCCTGTCGTTGGATCTATGGTAAATAAGGTATCGTCGTGTGCGGCCCACAGTAAATTTTGGCTCGGATCGCTTACCAAGCGGTAAGTGAATTTAGTTTTACCAACCTGATGATGTGAACCCGAGTTAATATCATAATATGCAAGGTAACTGTGGCCATTATTTTGTGGAACTGAAACATAATATAAACGCTGTGACGCTTTATCGAGTGCGATTGCGGCAGAATCATAAAGTGCGATTGAGTTTGACAGGCTTTGACCTGTGTATTCATCTAGCTTGTGAATAACACCTTGGCCTGCATCACTGGCAATACCATAAATCGGGCTGTGACATTGTGAATAGGCCGAAAAACCTGACGTAGCAAGGGCTGCACATACAAGGGTTCTGACAGCGTTTAGTTTCATAGGGGCTCCAACTGGCTAACAGAGTAAAATATAAAGAAATTTTTTCCGAGATTTTACGTTAAGTTGAAACGTAATGAAAACGTTTGTCGTAAAAAATGATTAGAAAATTATTACACTTTATAACAGCCAAAATTATTCTAAGCACTTTAGATACTTAAAACCAAAGCCCGTAAGCTTAGGGGGAGTAGGGAAAATGCGTGCTTAAAAGCAGCTGTTTATAAAGATGTTTTGCATTGTTCTATAGCAAAAATGTAAATAATCAAATACAGAAACCTTAGTTTCTATATGGATATTTTTAATCACTAATTTATTGATTAGTTGCATGTTATCGATCAAGCAGGGAATACTAGGGTCTGTTGATCTTTTCTGTTCTATTTTTGTTCTGTTTGAGCGTGCTTTTATCGCGGCGCTCGATGTGTGGCCTAGTAATCTAAGCGAATATCGAGCAAAGCTTCCGCGTCCTGCTCTCGCCCCTTACCTACATCCATGTAGGCAACAGTGAGAAAAGTGCGCTCAAAAGAACCGTTCGGCAGCGCTTGATTGGCTTTTCTACTGTGTTATCGGCTGGCTCACATAGAATAACTATGCCACGCAGCCTCTGCCTTGTAGAAAACCCAATCAAACTGCTGCAAAAACGAACTTGAAAGGTCAACAGACCCTAGGTGTTTTACGCAGGTAGATTTATTGTTTTGAACGTAATTCGTCACGTTGCTAAAAGTACAGATATTTACGCTTTAGCGAGTAAGTAGCGCTTGATGCGCTACTTATTGCGTTTTTTCCAACCATTAAAGCGTGCATGAACGCCGCGAGTAAGTGAGGTAAAGTAGTCTTCTAGCACGTCTACACCGTATAAAATACCGACCACTAATATACTCAATTTAATTGCGCCTAGTTCGCCCGAAATATCAATCGCAACACCTATTGCGGCGAGTACCCAAATAGTAGCCGCTGAGGTAACTCCAACCACAATACCGTCTTTGGCAAGCATAACGCCTGCACCTAAAAAGCCAACGCCTGTGACAACTTGTCCGATAATACGCGATGTATCAGTGACATCATTATTCAGTGAGTTTGACGCAGCAATAAACATGTAAGTACCAAGCACAATAAGGGCCGATGTTCGAATCCCCACAGGCTTGCCGCGTAGTTGACGTTCTAAGCCAATAATAAAGCCACAACAAATTGCAGCACCAACTTTTGTCCATTGAAATGGGCTTATTGATAAATAACTAATAATATCCAATTGTTATCCATGTAATTACGTATTCGCATCAGTTTGATGCTGTGGTTTAGGGTCAATTAATGTTTCATCGAGCAGACGAGTGATCAGCAGCTGATCAACTCGAATGCCATCGATATCTACCGCTTCAAATTTATAACCTGCATGAGTCACAAAATCTGCGCGCTTTGGAATGCGCTTCATCATGTAAATAATAAACCCAGCTGTTGTTTCGTACTGATTTTCGTCAGGGAATTCATCAATTTCAAGCAACTTCATTAAATCAACTATAGGTGTTGCACCATCAACAAGCCACGAATTTGCGTCGCGTTTAACAATTTGCTCCTCACCATCAAATTGCACTAAATCCCCCATAAAACAACTCATTAAATCCTTAATGGTGACAACACCAACAATTAGCGCGTATTCATTTACCACTAAAGCAAATTGGGTCGATGCCGATTTAAACGCATTGAGTGCCTCTGATAGCGTTAAGGTTTCGGGTAAGTAAACAACCTCTTTAGTTAAAATATCGAGATTAAGGTGTGCTTTACCCGTTTCAAGAATTTGTTTAAGAATGACTTTAGATTCAATCGTGCCAACAAGCTTATCTAACTGACCATCACATACTAAAAATTGATTGTGCGGATGCGCTAAAATCTTGCTGCAAATACTCTCGCTATCTTCGTTAATATCAAAAAAGACAATCGATTCACGCGTCGTCATAACCGTTGGCAAAGTGCGTGCTTCTAATTCAAACACGTTGCCAATTAAACGATACTCTTGCTGTTGCAATGAACCATCTTGTGCACCAGCTTCCATTACCGCCACAATGTCTTCCGTTGTAACGATTTCTTCTCGCTGGGTCGGTAGCTTAAAAATACGCAGTACAATATTGCTAATGCCATTAAATAAAATCACAAAAGGTGTTAGTGCAAGTGTTAACCAATTCATTAGGCTAACCACTCGTAACGCGACCGTTTCAGGCATAATCATGGCAATGCGTTTAGGCAATAGGTCAGCAAACAAAATAAACAGCGATGTAATAATCAAAAACGACAGTAAAAAGCTAATTTGTCCTGCTAAATCACCGGTATACACTAGGCTAACAAGCTCTGATGTGTAAGGTGTTAAGGTTTGCTCGCCAATTATCCCGCCAAGAATGGCAATCGCGTTTAATGCGATTTGGATCATCGCAAAAAATCCGCCGGGCTGTTCTTGTAACTTAAGCACAGCATTAGCATTTTTACTGCCTTCGTCAGCCATAACACGTAACTTAATTTTACGGGCAGCAGCAATGGCTATCTCCGACATAGCGAACAACGCGCCGAACAGAATAAGCAAACTAATACCCAATAAATCACTCATTTCATTCTCCAAACTAGATGTGAGCATAATTGACCAATTCGCGTTATGAATTAATTTTGGCACAGTCCGGTGGAGAAGCAGCAATCAAGTATTAGTTGCTGTATTTTCACGCCTTGGGTGACGCTTTTAGTGCTTTCAGCAATGTTTTTAGGCTTAAAAACATGCGAATTGGAATTTATCTGAAAGGTGATAAAAGCGCGCAATTATTATGCAAATTAATGCGCGCTGCAATCTATTTTTTAATAATTAAATTTTCATTAAAAAACAACGTTTTAAGGATTATTTTTCGGGGTGGCATTAAAAACTTTTCCCGCAATAAGTCCGGCAATAAAACCAAAGAAATGACTGCTCCAACTCACACCTGGAATAAATTGCGTAAGCGAATAAATTACACCGGCGTATAAAAAACAGATGATAATGGCGAGGATCAGGTTAAAAATATTTCGGCTAAATATGGCATTGCTTAGAATATACGCAATAAGGCCAAATACCATGGTACTTGCACCCGCGTGGTATCCGTCAAAGGCAAATACCCATACTGCGCTACCAGCAACAATTGAAATAAATAAGTACACTAATAAAAAGCGCTTTAGCCCTTGTTGTAATGTAATAAACGCAAGCACTGCGAGCGGAGCTGCGTTTGATAACAAATGCTGCCAGCTGTGATGGATCCACGGCGCAAAGATAATTCCTGCTAACCCGTTTAGTGTTCTGGGGTAGATACCTAAACCTGATACCGCGCCTTGGCTAATGGCATTTACGAGTTGCACACTGAACAAAATAGCAAGTAGTGTAAAAATAATTCTTATAGGCTGCTTTATATGCATGATGCGTTTTATGCGTAGTTATTTACGTTGTTTGATTTGTAGTTACTCACTCTATCGTTTTCAATGGTATTGGCAACCACTAAATTTGTAAGAGAATAATTTACTGGCGGGCTAATATATCGTTATGGGTAAATTTCAAGTGGTTCTCAAGGTGCTAGTACGGTGTAATCTAAGTGCGCTTGGTATCGGGAGTTAGAAAAATAGACGCTCATCATAGTCAGTGAATATGATGAGCGTTAAAGCCGCGTTATTTTTTTAAAATTTCCACTACTTCACGTGTTGCTTCGATTAGGCGAATTAACTTGCCATCAATACTTACTGTAATAAGGCCTTTGTTATCAACAGGCACAATCACTTTGTGATGGCGATAAATATCATATTCGATTGGTTTGCCTACAACAATTTTCTTTTGCCAACCAGGTGGCAGTTGACCTGTGCGCTCATATTTTTTTTGTAAACCAGGTGGAAGCGATTTATCACCATGCTTTTTATCATTTTTTGCAATAAGGGGCGATGTGATTAAGGCTAAACTCAATAGTGAAATAACAACGGATATTTTCATAATTTACCTATTACTTGACGACATTTTCTTTGCTACATAAACGCGATGAGTCTTAAATTACTGGGACTAAGCGCTAAATCGTATTTTATGTTTTCACTATAGAATGACTTTAAGTTGATTGTGAACCCACTTTTATTAGTATTTTTAACTGAGGCTTTTGCGTATTAGGAAAAAGGAAGGTGATTTGCTGAATTTTGCTTTGCCATTTGCTTTTTTAAATGACGCTTTTGCGCCTTTTGCACGTGTTTATATATCCACTTGGTTAATTTGGTCATTAATTCAGGGGGAAAGTCATGTCCCATGCCATTGATGGATTTCAGTTTTGAACGTTTAATTGCTTGCGCCGTTTGATAGCCCGCTTTAACAGGAATAACCGGGTCGTGCTCACCGTGAATAACAAGTGTAGGCACTTTAATCGCAGCTAATAAATGTTTTCGATTTTGGCTTGCCGCAATCGCTGCAAGTTGCCGTTTTATGCCATTGGGGTTAAGGCTACGCTCTACATTCTGTTTGGCTTGTTGATACAGTGCTTGCTCATTTTGCGGGAAATTAGGACTGCCTATCAGCTGATTTAACTTTACCGTGTAGTCTATAAATGCATCTTTACATAGGTTTTTGGGTTGATGTTTAGCGAGTGTAAACAATACCTTTAAGCCCTGTTTAGAAAGGGGAATATTGTAAGACGAAGACATGATAGAGGTTAGGCTGAGCACTTTCTTTTTATGCTTAGCTGCAACAATTTGCCCAATCATGCCGCCCATGGATGCACCAATTATATGGGCTTTTTTAATTTTAAGTGCTTTCATCAGCCCAACCACATCACATGCCATTTCATCAAGCGTATAGGGGGCTAAGGCCCCTTTATTAAAGGGCTTTGTTAGCCAAATCTTTAGCAGATTAGGGTTGCCACATTGATCAAAATGACTTGAAAGCCCCACATCGCGATTATCAAATCGGATCACCCGCAGTCCTTTTTGTGCTAATCCGTAATAGAACGGATCTGGCCAAACCGTCATTTGTGCACCTAAACCCATAATGAGAATAACTGCGGGGTGTGTTGGGTCGCCGTAGTCTTCATAGTGGAGGCGCACGCCATTTTTTAGTCGTACACTCGGCATAAGTTACCGCTAATTTGGCAATATAACTGTAAAGTAACAAAGCTAGTTTTCAGATAAATGACAACGCGGTAGCACGCTAGGCGCTAGTAATTGGTTATGTTTTATATTGATTTTAAAGTGTTTTATTTTACACTAACCTTAAGTTTACGAAGGCGTAGGTTAGGGCATGCAACACAGATTACTATTAATTGGGTTGTTATTAAGTGTTGCAAGTTGTAAATCGACCGTCGATGTAAAATCACCCAGAGCACTGGAAAAACTCTCTAAGCAAATTGAACAAAACCCCCATGATATTGTTGCCATCGCCAAAGGTGTTGAGCAATCAAAAGCCGCTATCAAAATGGATACGCGCCGAATAAAGCAACTTTTTGATGAGCTAGATACCATCATTAAACGTATTTGGGGCAATAAACACAGTTCGCTGCCAAGTAACAAACGCTATGTAAAGTATTCAAACAATTATCAAGCGCGCGCCATTGTCGATTTTGAAAAAGGCACAGTAAAAGTAGAAACCATTGCTACAAAAAAGGTAGCTTCAAAACTGGCACAGGCAGTGTTTGAAACACTACTAACAACCGATGATCCGTCAACGACCGATATATTTTCAAGTAATGCCCCTAACCTAAGTGGTGAACCATTTTTGTATCCGCAAGTTCGTGACCATGACGGTGAGTTAGTGCGCTTTGAGTGGCGCGCTAGGCGTTACGCAAATTATCTTGTGGATCACTATACAAAGGTAGAGCACGACGATAACCGTCAGTTTAGTTCTGTGAGCTTTAAGCTCGTTAACGAACATCAGCATTTGCGTCATTTAAAGTACAGCAATGCGGTGTTAGCTGCAGCCAAACGTTATAATATTGATGCTGCGCTCATTTATGCGGTGATTGAAACTGAGAGCGCGTTTAATCCGTATGCGGTAAGTCGCTCTAATGCGTATGGTTTAATGCAAATAATGCCTGCAACTGCAGGGCGAGATGTGTTCAAGCTTGAAAAAGGAAAAACTGGGCAACCAAGCAAAGCACAGCTTATGCAGCCAAACTATAATATTGATATTGGCACCGCTTACTTAAAGATTTTAAACACCCGTTACCTAAAAGGTGTGGCGAATAAAAAAAGTCGAGAATATACGGTTATTTCAGCCTATAACGGTGGTGCGGGCAATGTGTTAAAAACCTATCACAGCAATCGCGATACCGCGGTTAAACTGATTAATCGACAAAACCCAAGTGCGGTGTATCAACGTTTGCGCCATCACCACCCTCGTCAAGAGTCCCGCAGATACCTAGAGAAAGTCACAAACGCAAAACAGAAATATCACTAACCGCGGTTTGATAATGATAATAAGGTGCCTGCGCTGATAAACACAGAGCCGGTTAATCTGTTAAAAAGACGCATTCTGTTATTGCGATACAACCAATTTGACGATTTAACCCCGAGCACTACGTAAAACATTAACCAGCTTAATTCTAACAATATAAAGGTAATGGCGAAGATACTGTACTGACTAAGCAAAGAGCCATTTAGATTGATGAATTGTGGAAACAAGGCAGTGAAAAAGACAATTGCTTTAGGGTTACTGGCACCGACAATAAAGCCTTGAAAAAAGTTATCTGTTAGTAACCGTTTGTTTGATGAATTGACTTCTACTTTTGCTAAATTATTCGCTTTTGAGCGAAACGACTGAACTCCCAAATACACCAAATATGCAGCGCCTAAATATTTTACTAATGTAAACGCAAGCTCCGATGTTGCGATAAGCACGCCTAATCCGGTAAATGAAAGCGTAAGAATAAGAGTAATAGCAATTAAACTGCCAAGTGCAGCAATAAAACCGCCGAGCGTGCCGGAACTTACCGCGCGTGTCATACAAAATAACGCGCTTGGCCCCGGTGATGCGGTTAGCACTAACACTGACAAAAAGTACATAACCCACGTATTTATATCCATTGTTATTCCTAAGCGGTTTTTGTTTAAGTTAACAGGTAATTTGTAGTGCGGTAATTAAAAACTTTGCAGTATTTAAATTTTTCAACTTTAACAATTTGAATTATTTAAAAACGGCCTTATTAAAAGAATATGGATAAACGTAGCGTACACATAATAAAAACACTCTTACTGCTGTTAGTTGTAATATCAGCGCTGCTACCATTTAATCTAACCCGCACGTTAATCTCACAGCCTCAACCAGCGATGAATGCAGCCGCGTCAAAGTTGGTTTCATCCAATAAATACATTCGCAAAAACACAGCTTATACTTTCACTACCAAACTTCAGTTTAAAAGCTTGTTGCAATTTGTTGCCACAGGTTACGATTATGTGACCCCTTTCATTAGCTTTTTAAAGCGCGATACCTACCTCTTTAACAAATCTTATAGCCATATATAACACGTCCTTTGTCACTAAATTTAAATTTTTAAAAGGAAACGTTATGACACAAGCAATCACACTTTTTGTGCTAGTTTTTGTTTGGGCATTTTTACTGTTTTTGTTTTGGAAAATGGTTGGTTGGGCGAAAAAACGCAAAACCGGCGCGTATGTTTTTGGGGCATTAGTTCACATGGTGTTACCTGATCCAAAAGTTGAGCAAACCATTGCCATTGTAAAGCAGCAAAAAGAACAAAAAGCCGAAGCAAGTGACGAGCAAAGCGAGAAATAAATTAAGCCAGCATTCGCTGGCTTTTTTGTGTAAATATGAAATTAACCTTCGTTAAGCGTTTAAAACGTTTTAAAACTCTCTTCGCCTATCCAATTAAATGTTCGTTTTTACAATGCATAAGCGCTATTCTTGTATAAAGAGTGTGAAGTTAATAACTTACTTAAAGTAATAAAAATAGCTGTTGTTTAAACTATGATTGAACCTGTTTATAGCGTGTCACTTAAACATAATCTTGTGGTCGTTAAGATTGCAGGGAACTGGGATATTCAAGCTGATATTGGTTATTTAACCTTGCTTGATGAAACCATTTCGCGGGTTAGAAATGCTCCTTGGGCGCTCTTTGCCGATTTACGTGGATGGCGAGTGTCTGAAGACGTTATTAACTATAAACATAACAAAACGATTCAACTTGCAAGAAGTAATCAAATAGCGGAGTGTTGGCTGGTTGATAGCGAAGAGCAAGGTCAACATATTCAACATCATATTGAAAATGCAGATGTCCCGTTTATTAAAGTCACTAATTTGCAACAAGCAGAAAACTGGCTTTTGCAGTATGGCTGCAAAGTTTAATTTATTCAGCAAATTTAGCCACGGTTAAACGGCTTTGAGTGTATTTTTAACTCAATACATGCCGCTTTTTTGAAAGTCGATTTTCGATAACGTTGATTATGTACTTTTGAAAAACTTGCTTACTTAATACTTTTCTACATATCACTTTATTTTGTGTACAGTAACTTAATCTCTAATTGCGCGGTTATTTTTACAAAGAATGTTAAACAGAATTTTACCAAACAAGGCAATACGCTAATGTATACCGAGCGGCGCACGCGCTGGTTTTTTCGTGTGTTTAGTATTGCAACTGCACTGGGGCTGATAACCATGTTAGATGGTGATTATTCCTATCGCGTTCAGGGTAACGAAGTCATAGTCAATGCGACTGACCAGCCTGTTAAATTTTACACAAGCGCTATTGTTGATGGGCTTTTGTGTGTTGTTTCAACGTGGATAGGGTTTTTTAGTAAAGATAGACCTACTATAGGAAAGCACTAATGGGTTATTACATGCTTTTTGTTAGTGTGGTGTGTTTATCTGTCGCTATTTGGCTACTTATAACGCGCTTACGCTTTTGTGCAAACGCAAGTATTTATCAAGGTAGCGTAATTGATTTGGTAACCATAAATCGTGATGGCTTATCTAACGGTGGGCGCAATAAACATTTGTTAATTGAATACTTTGATAATCACGAAAGAAGAGAATTCTTATGTGAAGATGCCGTCATTGCAGCTTTTTATCATATCAACGATAACGTTGAAGTACTGGTAGGTGGTGAAGGTAAGCATCAACGTGTACGCATCAATAATGTATTTTCCCTTGCTGTACCTTCAATCGTACTCACTATTATTGGCTTAGGCAGCTTGTTGGGGGCAAATTCAATTTTTGGTTGGTGGAGGTGAAGTTTAAAGGTTGTTCTAAATTGGCGCTATTGCTTTTATCGCTGGGGTTAAAAACCATTCCTTATTAGCCTGTTAAATGAAGCTTGGATTTAATTTAGAAATTCTCATTACGATTTGATGTATTTTTAATCAAATTGTTACTGCTTTGTCACTTCAAAATCACTTAATAGTAATACGTTAGCTTTAAAGTTTTTATTGGTCTAGACCAAATTAAAAGTCAATCTAACAGGAATTACTATGAAAACAAAAAACATGTCGTGCAGTTACCCAATAAAGCAAATTGCGAAAGTGTCGTTGTTGCTGGCTGGTGTGGCAATGTCCACTTCTGTCTTAGCAAAAACACATTCATTGCTGATAGCCGTTGATGGCTTGCGTGGCGACGGTATTGAAAATGCGCATACTCCTAATCTTGATAACTTGATTAGTGGTAATTGGGCGAATGGTTATAACACCGCATTTGCACATTATGCGCAAACAATGAAGGACGCAGCGCCAAACAGTGGCCCTAATCACGTGGGTATTATGACGGGGGTTACATCAAATAAAAGTGGTGTTACAGGCAATAATGACGTGGCGGGGGGCAATTATGCCACGTACCCGCATTATTTGACCTTATTAGAGCACGCAAATCCATCGCTAAACACAGCCTATTTGGTGACATGGAGCACCGATATGCAAATTGCCAATAGCGCAGATGTAAAAATTGATGCAGATGATGCAACGAATACACAAAATGCGGTTGATATCATTAATGGCACCTTTACAGCGTCGAATTGGCAGCAAGGGACTGATGTTGATGCATTATTTCTGTTTCTTGATGACGTAGATGGTGCAGGGCATGCATGTTGTTTTGCGGCGTCAGATAACGGTTATATAAATGAAATAAACGATGTTGATAGTCAAATTGGTCGTATATTGGCTGCCATTAAAAATCGTCCTAACTTTGACAGTGAAGATTGGCAAATTGTTCTGACATCTGATCACGGTGGACGTGGTTCATCGCACGGTATTCATGCAGCAGATAACTATACTATTCCATTTTTAGTGTCATCTAAAACCGCTAAGCAAGGGTATTTAGTGGGCGTTCCTCATAATTATGATGCAGCGCCTACAGTACTTGCCCACCATGGTTTAGCTGTGCCGGCAAGTATGGATGGTGTTGTGCAGGGTAACTTAGTGCGTGTTGTTAACGATAATGGCATAAAGCAAGACCTTAAAACCTATTTACCATTTGATGGCAACTATCTTGATGCATCAGGTAATTCGCTTCACGCTCAAGTAGGCGGGGGCACACCAAATTTGCAAGCGGGTGGTAAGTTTGGTCAATATGTAAAGCTAAACGACGATCAAGAATACCTGACATTAGGTAAACCAACAGAATTGGATTTTGGCACAGATACAAACTTTACCTTGATGACCTGGTTTAGAGTAAGTGGCGACCAAGCCGGTGATCCTGTGATTGTTGGTAATAAAAACTGGGCAAGTGGGGCAAATCGCGGCACATTATTACTTGCTAACGAAGGCAATGGCGATGACTTTGGCATTAATTTAGCGTCATCAGGTGCCGACAGAAAAGACATAGATCCAATCGATTACAACTTTAATGGCTGGTGGTTACTGGTTGCAACGTTTGACCGTAACGGTGTTGCCACTATGTACGCGGGAAGTCCAACGGGTGAGCTTAATAGTATCGCTGGTGATATTGCTAATGTGGGTGACATTGACTCAGAGCTTAATTGGAATATTGGGCAGGATGGTACCGGTAATTATACTTATAATTTAAAAGCCGATTTGGATGATTTTGCCGTGTGGCGCCGTGCGCTAAGCCTTGATGAAGTGCGCACTATTTATAACAAAGGGCAAGGTACTGAATTAAACACCTTACTTAACAATGTGCAAAATCGCTATTTAACCCAGCAATCAAACATTCAAGTTGGTCAAGATGTGTCTTTGGTGATCACAACCGAAGTTAACGGCGAAACGTGTGGTTTGGAATGGGATAACAACCGCTTTTTTAATGAGCGTAATGCAAAATGGGATTGCACTGGCAATGCCGATCCAATGACGTTTACAGTTACTGGCATCACAAATGATGGCAACAAATTAATTGCAGATGGTTATTTAGTCGCCAATGGTAATAAAGGCGCGTTTGAATGGGACTCATCTAAGCATGCTAATGAACGCAATGCAAAATTTGATGAAAACTCATCGGGCGACTTAATCTCAATTTGGCTATTGAATGACAGTAATCAAACACGTATTGTCACCGAAGCAAGCGGCCAAACATGTGGCTTGGAGTGGGATGCATCTAAACTCAGTAATGAGCGAAATGCCAAGTGGGATTGCACACCAAATATGGACACATTTCGTATTGAACTACTCTAGCACGTGTTTTTATTTAAGGTTTGAATTCTGTCCAAATCCAAACTGTTTTGGTCGCAGTGTCGCTTTGTAGGCTTTGTAGGCTTTGTGGTCTAGGTAAAAAAGCGACAACAAAGCGCTGCAGAAATAGACAGTAGGGTCATCACGCTCTATAACACTAACCCACTACCGCTTTGGTAGTGGGTTATGTCTTTTATCTCTTTACATTATTACGCGCTATTGATGTTGTAAGCCGTGTTGTAGTCATCGATTTACAAGGTGTTTTAATTATGGCTGCTGATTACGTTTATTTACACAATGGTTTGAATTAGAAAAGAAAATCACCGTATCATTGACACCTATTTTATTAAAAAGGACTTTCTTTTGAACAAGCTGATTGTCATAAGCACGGTGGTATCAAGTATTGTGCTTGCAGGGTGTGAATCGACGCCTGAAGTGAAACCGCGCATGGCGCGATTTGATAGCCCCGAAGTTAATAGCCAACCTTTCCATTTTAACATTACCGCAGGCTCCGATAGCTCAAACCAAATCGCCATAAATAAAAATAAAAAGAGCGAACGAGATAATACGCTGCGTTTCTCAGCGGCGATGACACTAGGTAAAGGTTTTGAGGCACGTTTTGTTGATAACGGAGAAAATCAAGTTAGCTTAAAATACCAAATGTTAGGCGCACCGCTTGAGCTGAAGAAAACGGGCAACCTGTCGTTAGCTGGCAGCCTTGGTTATATTTGGGCTAAGCGCAGCGAAAGTCCTACAAAGCAATATAATGATTGGTCAATGGAACAAAAAAGTTATGACTTGTCCTTGATTGCAGGATATCGCTTGAATCGTCAAGCCTTATTGTACGGTAGTGTGTTTTATCAAAATGGTGATGTAGATGGTAAATATTATCTATTCGAACACTATGATGTGGAGCAAAATGTAACCATTAATGAGGGCTGTGGCTGGAATAAAACGTGTGTAGCGTCTTATTTCTCAGACAAAGGTAATGCGTATGGTTTGAGTCTGGCTTTAGAGTATGAATTGTTAACTTGGCTTGCAGTCACCGGAGAAGTTGTGCATCACCGTGCCGAATGGTTTGAACGTACTAATAATGAGACGGGTGCGCATTTCAATGTAGAGTTTAGGTTTTAAAAAGGCTGCAGATGCAGCCTTTTTATATATGGTTAGTCCTGAAAGTAGCTTTCTAAATCGTCTGAGCCACCAATGTGCTTACCACCAATAAAGACTTGTGGCACGGTTTCTCGCCCTGACATAGCTTTTAAGCTTGTTAACGTTGCGTCTTTGCCCAGAACAATCTCTTCATAATTAAAGCCATGCTTATCGAGTAATCGTTTTGCATTTTGGCAATATGGGCAGTTCGGTTTAGTAAATAATGCAACAGGCTTTGGTTTAACCGCATTCGGGTTGATGTAATCAAGCATGGTATCGGCGTCTGATACTTCAAACGGGTCGCCGTCTACCTCTGGTTCAATAAACATTTTTTCAATTACGCCATCTTTTACTAGCATTGAGTAGCGCCAACTACGCTTGCCAAAGCCAATCGCGCTTTTGTCAACAAGCATACCCATGCCGTGGGTAAATTCACCTGTACCATCTGGAATTAAGCGAATATTGTCAGCTTCTTGGTCATTTGCCCATGCTGACATAACAAAGCTATCGTTAACCGATACACATAAAATATCGTCTACGCCATTCGCTTTAAAGGTATTGGCAAGTTCGTTAAAGCGTGGCAAATGGGTTGATGAACAGGTTGGTGTAAATGCGCCTGGTAGTGAAAATACCACCACTGTTTTGCCTTTAAATAAGTCATCTGTTGTTACTGTTTGCCATTCGTTGTTAGCAAAAATTGGTAAAGTGACTTGTGGTACTGATTGTCCTGAAATATCTTTCAACATGGTACGCCCTTCTATATATCTGTATTTTTAACTGGGTTTAGTATGCCAATTAACTAATCTAAGCTCTAATGGATTAAATGGGTGTAATTAATCTATTTAATCGATTGTGCAAGGTTAGTTAAATTTTCCTCATGCTATTTGATTGTTTTTAATGAACACCGCGAAACTCATACAATGTACGTATCTATAAGCCTTATGCAATCTACTATAATGGTGTAGTGCGAACAAAGGGGTCCATTATGAAAATTTATTTAGTATTACTTTTATCTATGTTAATTGTCGCGTGCGGTGGCAGCTCATCTAACGATGATGATGTAACGGTACCGCCAGTAACAGGCGAACAACAAGCAAAGTTTTCGCTAGGCGTAAGTGATGCACCGGTAGATGATGCAATTGCAGTGGTAATTGAAATAGACACAATTAAAATTTTAGCGCTTGATGACGCAGGCGAAGTGTCAGAAGAAACGTTAGTTGAAGAGTTTGTTTTAGAAGATGGAACAAGTGTTCAGTCAATCGCTATTAATTTGCTTGAATACCAAGGTGCAGATCAAAAGAAGATCATCGATGAACTTGCTGGAATTACCTTAGATCAAGGTAACTACAAATTAGAATTAGTAATTGTAGATGCTGGCTCTTACGTAGAGCTTGATAATGATGCGAATTTATACGCAATTAAAGTGCCTAGCTCGCGTTTGCGTTTAGGTGAATTTGCAGTTGATGCAGCACTTGAACAACAAGGTGACACACCTGCGTATACCATAGAGTTTGATTTAAGAAGTTCGCTTGTGCAGCGTGGTAACGATCCATCGAAAAACGGTTTTATTTTAAAACCACACGGTATTAAGGTGGTAAGTAATGCAGGCGGAATCAGTGGTACTATTTCAGCTGAAAATTTAAACTTAGGGCCGTGTACTGTGTATCTGTATTCAGGTGATGCAACTGAGTTAGGTGATTTGTTTGATGCTGAAGATGAAAGCTTTACTGGTGAAGCACCTACGGTATCTGCGCCACTTGCTAGCGTGAATGCCAGTGTTGCCGGTGAATTTGAGTTTGGTTTTGTTGAAGCTGGTGATTATGTTGCAGCGCTTCGCTGTAACGACTTAGTTGATGACAACATTCAATTTGATGGCTTAACCATTCCATCACCAGAAGGTCAAAGTACATCTGTTACAGTGACCTCTGGTAATGTAAGCGACGTTAATTTTTAACTAAACACCACATGATTCATAACAGCGATTGATGTAAGCCACTAAATTAGGCTTTTGTTCAATCGCTGCTTTTATTGGTGTTTCAAGTTTTCCATTTAATAGGTTGGTTAATGTTGCATAGGCCGCGCAGTCATATTGGGTCATGTAATCAGATACAAAATACGGTTTTTCTCCAAGTAAGTTAGCCAAATGCGTTACTGCTTCAATTGCAAAATCATATATTTGCGCTCTTGAATGTCGCCCAAGCCCTTGCGCATAAATGCTTTTTATTAGGTTCTTTCTTACTAAATTTGGTACAAAGAGTTTGAGAACTACGGGCATTTCTGAAAATAACTCGGTTTTAGTTGTCGGCCAAAAAGCGTCATCAACCCAGCGGCTATAAACTAAGCACCAATACAGTTTTTCTTCAATTAACTCTTTAATCAAATAACCAAGTGCATGCTGCTCGTTGCTTAGTGAAGCATCAAGTTGCGCTGTTTGATCTAATTGCGCGAGAATAATATTTGAGTCGGCGACTAATTCGTTGTTGATCAATGCCACGGGGAACTTCTTTTTTGGCATTTTTTCTGAATCGATACGATATTTGACTTGGTATTCTATTTTGGCCAATTTGCAGTAGGCTTCAAGCTTAAGCGCAAATGGGCTTGCGTTGGTAAGGCCAAAAGCGGGTGGAAATTCATAGAGTGTTATCATAATTACTGTCCTTGTTGTTTTTGTTAATAATAACGATTTGTTTGTCAGGGAGTGTCAGTAGTGATGTTTATGTGTATTTAATGACCAGACTAACTGATAACGCTTCAAAAATCTCTAAAACCATGATTGAATTAAGCAAAAAAGCAAACACTACTTATGTCTGACATTATTTTACTGATTGAAAATAACGCACAAATTGCCTTAAGCCTGATTATTGTGCTGATTTTTATTATTCTTTTTAAACAGCATCAACAAAAGGAGAATGCGGTTACGGATAATATAGCAGGGCATGCACACCTAAAATTATTCGAAATAACGGCTAACCAACTTCTGGTATTTCAAACGTTATTGGGCGAAATGATTTTTCGTCATAAATCTGAAATCGCTGAAAAGTTAGATGCAGCATCAAAAGCCTTTTTAGAAGATACAAACGCAGCGGTAGAGCTAAATAATCCAAATAAAGAACTTCAGTTAAAAAAAGACTTTCAAGCGCTTATCAGCAATACTCGGCAGACGGTGCAAGATGATCAATTAAAAATAAGCTTGGCGGTAAAACAAATCGAAATGCTGGCGTCAAATGATCTCGCTTTGTGTGTGCTTAATATTCAAAGTAAAGTGGCTGCAATGTTGTTGCATACGGATGCGTACCTAAATCATTTATCGAACATCGCTGAAAGCCCGTTTGACTCGCGTTTGCAAACAAAGTTAGCGCTAAGTAATGACGACCAAACTGTACTTTTAGCATTAATTGACGAATTAAATGCGCAGTTTAAGCAAGAGAAAAAACGTTTGTTAGTGAGTAAGTAAGGGATATGGGGCTGCCATGTGCTTTGTAAATGACGTAATAAATATATCTCGACAAAACACATGGGCTCGCACCTAGTAGTATATTCAAAGTTTAAAGTTAAGACTTAAACCACAAGGTCAATTTGTTGTAATAAACCAACTTGACCGTTGTTATTCAAATAAAATCCCGACTGACGGACTGCGCCTTTGAGTTCACCGTCGTTACGGATATTAAACGGCGTTTGGGCGTGTTGTAGCCCTATGGCACCAATATTTGCGTCACTTAGTGATATAAGTCGGTCTTCATTTTCATTTTTAACCCATACGTGTAGCGACTGAAAAATACTGTCGTTTTCATCAATAAAGCCGTTTGTGTCTTCATCGTATTGGCTAAGGTCGTTAAAGCCATTACCACTCAGTGCACCAAAAAGTTCGTTACCGTTATCAATTTTGCCATTGTTGTTTCGATCAAGTGCTAAATAGCCAAACCCTTTGTCAAGATGTGCAATTTTATCTTGTTCACCATCAGCGTCGATATCAAAGCCGTGTTCACTAGCGCTTAAAGAAACCGGCTTATTGGTAAAACTGATCACAAGCGGGTCTTTCATATTTATGGTTTCAATTGATCGTTGATACTCAGTATGAGTTTGCTCAAACGCCAACTTGAACTCAAACCTGATCTGACGACCACTTTCAAGCTTGAGTTCTCCTGCAAGTTTTAGGTCGTTACTTTGATGTTCATGGTTAAGTCTTTCAACGATAACTTCGATAGGGCCGTCTGGTTGACTCGTGTCAGCTTCTACTGGTTGGCTTGTTTCGGGCTGCTCCATCTCGTTTTTGTCAAACCAATCAATTTCTTTACCGGTAAGCTCTTGAATAAGTAATTTTAGAATATGAATTTTTGCATCGTCTTCAAGTGAAATATCCTCCAAAGAATGCTCTACTTTTTGCACACTCGGTTCGCTCGGTGGAGTGATGGGAGTTTCTCGCCGCTCTGATACAAATTCACCGACATACGTGTTTTCAAGTTTTACATTTGCGCTTTCAATTTTCATGTGTCATCCAATTACAATTATCCGTAACTTATCATCGGCATAAAAAATTTAAAGTTGAGTGTTTTTTGCACTGACTTGCACTTTGTTACTCAGGTAATTTGCTAAATGTTTATAGAGTTGAACGTAAATGCATTTACTATCGTTAAGATGTCGAACTATTTCTATTGATAGGTTAATTATGGAAATCACGCTTTTTTTAGCGCGTCATAGTTATATTTTAAAGTTGTAAATCGGGTGAATCGTATAAAAAGTTAAGAATACGCCTTGATATTGCATTATAATAATTAGAGTACTAAGCAAATTCCCTGACTTATGCAAACTAAAACAAATGTTCTAAATAAAGCGGTTTTTTTACCTGCGTCTTTTGTTATATCTGTTCTTTTGATTGTGGCGATTATGGCGCCAGAATTTTCCAATGAACTATATAACTCATTGCAATCAACCATAGTTACGAACGGTGGTTGGTTCTATATCTTGGCGGTCGCCATTATCCTTGGTTTTGTCTTGTATTTGAGTTTATCGCGCTTTGGCTCGGTGAAACTCGGGCCGGATCATTCTACGCCAGACTATAAGTTATCGACTTGGATAGCCATGCTGTTTGCTGCGGGTATGGGCATTGGTTTGATGTTTTTCGGTGTTGCTGAGCCGATTATGCATTATGTGTCGCCACCAACTGCTGAGGTCAACTCCCTTGATGCAATTAGAGAAGCGATGAAAATAACCTTTTTCCATTGGGGTTTTCATGCGTGGGGAATATATGCCATCGTGGCCTTGGTGCTTGCGTATTTTAGTTATCGTCATCGCTTACCGTTAACGCTTCGCTCTGCATTACACCCGATTATTGGTGATAAAATCTATGGCTGGCAAGGACATGTCGTTGATGTGTTTGCGGTTGTGAGTACGGTATTTGGCGTGGCCACATCTCTTGGGCTTGGCGCAAGCCAAGTAAACTCAGGACTGAATTATTTATTCGATATTGATGTAAGTGTACTTAACCAAGTGCTTATTATGCTTGCAATTACTGCACTTGCATCTATTTCAGTCGCAACTGGGCTTGATAAGGGCATTAAAATTTTGTCTGAAACTAATATGTTGCTAGCCATTGCCTTGTTGATTTTTATTTTTGTACTTGGGCCTTCGGTATTTCTACTTCAGGCATATGTACAAAACGTGGGCCAGTACCTGTCTGAAATTGTGTCAAATACATTTAATTTATTTGCCTATGAAAAGAAAAGTTGGATTGGTGGCTGGACCATTTTTTATTGGGGGTGGTGGCTTGCATGGGCGCCATTTGTAGGATTGTTTATAGCCCGTATTTCAAAAGGGCGTACCATTCGTGAATTTATATTAGGTGTGATGGTTGTGCCTACGGCCTTTACTTTATTATGGATGACTATTTTCGGTAATAGCGCAATTTATCTTGTGGTAGAGCAAGGTTATGTGTCGTTAATGGAGATGGTAAGTAGTGACTCGGCCGTTGCTCTGTTTGTATTTTTAGAAGCCTTCCCATGGAGTGCATTCTTAACCGGGCTTTCAATATTAATGATTGTTATTTTCTTTGTAACCTCATGCGATTCAGGCGCAATGGTAATTAATATGCTGTGTTCAAATGGTGAGGACGATACACCGCTTTGGCAACGCTTGTATTGGGCTATCGGCGTTGGCGTAGTTGCTGCGGTGTTAAGCTTAGTGGGGGGCTTGAATGCATTACAAACCATGACAATTGCCAGCGCGTTACCCTTTGCTATCGTGTTGCTATTTGCGTGTTTTGGTTTAGTTAAAGCGCTGCAAATTGAAGCTGCAAAGATGGACAGTTTACAAATGAACATAACGCCGACAAATCATTATGTTGATGGTGAAGACTGGCAAGAAAAACTCAATAATATTGTGTCAACACCTGACAAAAAGAACACGGCTGATTTTATTAATAAAGTTGTAAAGCGGGCGTTTAAAGCGTTGAAAAATCAATTCGAACTTAATGATATTCAGACCGAGATTATTATTAAAGATTCAGGGCTTATTTTAAAAGTGTATCACGGCGACGAACATGACTTTGTTTACGGTGTTCATAAGAAAAAACATGTACAACCGAGCTTTAACAGCGACGAAGACGAAGAGTGCTACTATCGCGCTGAGGTGCATTTAGTAGAAGGTGGTCAAGACTACGACATTATGGGATGGTCGGAGAATGCGGTTATTAACGATGTAATTGATCAATACCAAAAGCATATGCACTTTTTACATTTGTTGCGCGATGAGACGGTTACCGTAAGCAATAGCTAATAGAAATGGGGCGAACTGTGTGTCGCCCTTTTTTATGTATTCTGGCTAAACGTTGTTTGATACTTTGCTATTTCGTATCGTGTGAATGAGAGCGCAGCTTTTATTTAAAACTAACAAGACGACTTTTGATGCTGACCACAACAGCGATAAAACTTGGTGCGGTTGGTAAGTATTCTATTCGCTACCAAATTAGCTATTTAACAGGACTTTTATTGGTTTGAATTTTACAAACCTTACGTCTGTAATCTGATAGACTGCGTAGTGCTGATTTAGATAACCAATTTCTCATCTTAATGATCTTATTTGTAATATTATTTTGCCTAGTAATAGCCTGTTTAGTGTGGTTAACGTTATTGCCGTTTTGGCTCGTCCCTGTGTACATCGTGATGAGTGTTTTCACCTTTATTGTTTATGGTATTGATAAGTACAAAGCTAAAAAAGATAAAGTACGCGTGCCTGAATCGACGCTTCATATTTATGATGTGTTAGGTGGCTGGTTAGGTGCTGTATTTGCGCAAGCGTTTTTTAGACATAAAACACTAAAACAACCGTTTCGAAAATGGTTTTTGCTGACAATTAGTGTAAATATTTTGTGTGTTGCAATGCTGGCATTATTGCCTGTTTTAACAAATTTTAATCGCTAACACGTTATTGCATTTCCACAATTTTAACAGTTGAATGCGTGCGCGTTGTTTAATCCGGTTTTATGATTATAGCCGCCTCAATAGAGTTTAATGCGAAACACGCTAATTTTATCAATCTAGGTAACAGAGGGTTTTACATGTTACAAATTTCAAATTCAGTCAGTATTGCCGATTGGGAGCTTGAGTTAACAGCGATTCGCTCACAAGGCAGTGGCGGACAAAATGTAAATAAAGTGGCAACTGCAATTCACCTGCGATTTGATATTAAACGTAGCAGCTTGCCACAAATTTATAAGGAAAAGCTACTTGCTCTTAATGACAGCCGCATTACTAACGATGGTGTTATTGTAATTAAATCGCAATCATTTAGGACTCAGGAGCAAAACAAACAAGATGCCCTAGATAGGCTTAAAGCGCTTATTCAATCGGCGATGGTTGTGCAAAAAAAACGCCGCGCAACAAAACCGACAAAAAGCTCCCAACGAAAGCGATTAGACAGCAAGAAAAAACACAGTCATACGAAAGCGCTGAGAGGAAAAATTATATAATTCACGGTTTTAGTATAAAAATTGTGCTAACGATACATTTTATTCAATTTTATACTTGAAAAATCCCCAATTTAGTCTATTTATGTAAATAGTATGTTAAATACGTTTACATAATAATTAACTAAGTTGCTAGGGAAATTATGAAAATTAAAGCGCTACGTAAGGCAATACTACTTGCCTGCTCATCAACACTCGTATCAACCATGTCTTATTCTGCATTAGCAGAAGAAAATAACACCGAAGAGGTTAAAAAAGACGTCGAAAAAATCGCCGTAGTAGGTACACGCTCTGCGCCACGTTCAATCGCCGATTCACCGGTGCCGATTGATATTATCGGTGGTGATGATTTAGAAAAGCATGGTTCATCTGACATGCTTGAGCTACTTGTAAGCCAAGTTCCTTCATTTAATGTGCGTCAACAGCCTATCAGTGATGCCGCAACGTTAATTCGTCCTGTTAACCTTCGTGGTTTATCGTCTGACAGCACCTTAGTGCTTGTAAACGGCAAACGACGTCACCGTGCATCGGTTATTGCGTTTCAAGGTGGTGGTGTAAATGATGGTGCGCAAGGTCCAGATATCTCGGTAATTCCAAGCATCGCTTTAAAACAAGTTGAAGTGCTTCGTGACGGTGCTGCTGCGCAATATGGTTCAGATGCCATCGCGGGCGTAATGAATTTTGTGTTAAAAGATTCAGCCGAAGGTGGCAGTATCACGGTTAAATACGGTGAGTATTTTGAAGGTGACGGCGACACCACGACAATTGAAGGTAATATTGGCATGCCATTTACTGATGACGGCTTTGCTAACTTGTCTTTCGCATTAAAAAATGCCGATGCGACGAGCCGTTCAGTTCAGCGCCCAGATGCGGCGGCGCTTGCAGCTTCAGGTAATGCGTATATTAACGATCCAGCACAAATTTGGGGTAACCCTGAAATTGAAGACGATCTATCGATTTTTGGTAACGTAGGCCTTGATTTAGGCAATGATAAAGAATTCTATATGTTTGGTAACTACTCTGAACGTGATGCAACAGGCGGTTTTTACTATAGAAACCCACAAAATAGAGAGGCTGTTTACACAAATGCGCTGCGCTATGCTGACACAAATAATGATGGAATAATCGACGATGATGACGCACCATCACATTATCAATGGTTAGTTGCGGATATTACAGGTAACGGTATGGGGGGATGCCCATCTAATGGCAACCAACCAGGAGACCCTCTCGTATTTGAAGCTGGGAGCATGCTTACAGATTTACCTGCGTATTCAGAAGTTATGGGGAATGCAAACTGTTTTGCTGCAAATAAATATTACCCTGGAGGTTACACACCACAATTTGCCGGTAATATTGTTGATACATCGCTTACCATGGGTGTAGAAGGTGAAATTAGTGGCGGCTGGTTAGATGAAGTTTATTTTGATTTAAGCGGCTCAGTAGGTCGAAATGCAGCGGACTTCTACCTATACAATTCAATTAACCCATCATTAGGCTTTGACTCTCCGGTCGATTTTGATACGGGTAAATATATTCAACTTGAAAAGACATTTAATTTTGATTTAGTTAAATCACTTGAGGTTGGTTTAGACGATCCGCTTAACCTTGCTGGTGGTTTTGAGTTTAGAGAGGAATCGTTTGAAATTGTGTCAGGTGAAGAGGCGTCTTGGAAAGCTGGGCCTCTGGCTGATAACGGTTTCAACATTGGCTCTCATGGTTTTAAAGGTTTTGGTCCAGAGTCACAAGGAACTAATACTCGTCGTAACTGGGCGGCATATGTTGACGCTGAAGCGTATTTAACTGAAAGCTTGCTACTTGGCGCAGCACTTCGCTACGAAGATTATAATACCTTCGGTGATACAGCGAACTACAAGTTAACACTGCAATATGCGATTTCAGATGATTGGCAGATCCGCGGTTCAACAAGTACTGGTTTTAGAGCACCAACCGTTGGTCAGGCAAATGTTGTAAATACGGCAACATCGCTAGTAGGTGGTGAACTAATTCAAAGCTTCTTAGCGCCGCCAACAGATCCACTTTCTGCGTTTTATGGTGGTAAAGAGCTGACACCGGAAGAATCAACAAGTTATGCATTAGGTACTGTATACGAATATGATGATTTCTTCTTAACAGTAGATTACTACAACATTGAAGTAACAGACCGAATCGCGCAGTCTAGTCAAATCACCGTTCGTGAAGAAGATTATGCTGAACTTAGATCGCTCGGTGTACAAAACCCAGAGTTAATCTCGGCCGTTACCTACTTTGCAAATGACTTTGATACTACAACACAAGGTGTTGATATTGTAGCTAACTACTCAGCCGATTTACTCAATGGCGCAACAAAATTTGCGTTAGCGTATAACTGGAATGAAACAACAGTTGATTCGTTTAATCCGGATACAACAACTACAGGTAAAGTAAAACGCTTAGAAGAAGGCATGCCTCAGCACCGCGCTACGTTCACAATCACCCAAAACTGGGATGATATCAGCATGTTTGTGCGCGCTAACTACTTCGGCGAATACTTCGCAGTGCATGCCGATGATGATTGTTTAGACGGTTGTTGGAATGAAATTGCGGATTCATCATTTACCTTTGATGCGGAAGTGAGTTATTTCATTAATGAGAGCTTTAAAGCCGCTGTTGGTGCAAACAATATATTCGACCAAGAAGCACAAAAACTACCAACTGCTTCGTATGGTGTACTAGGTGCTAAATATTACGAAAGTGGTCCGTACGACTACAACGGTGGTTTCTACTACGTGAAATTAAGCTATATGTTTTAATATATAAGTTATATAACGTCAAAGCCCAGCCAAGTTGCTGGGCTTTTTTATAGCGGGTCTTCTTGCTGAGTACAGTTATATAAAATATCACTCCACTTTATAGCTTCATAATAAAACGCTGGTAAATCCGCTTGATCGAGCTTTAGTTTGTTACATTGTGATTCTATTTTTTGCCAATTACCAGATTCATAACTAAGCACGAGTTCAAGAATATTTCTATTGAGGTTCTCTTGGCCAATTAGTGCATCACTAATGTCTTTTCCGAGTGGGAGCTGCTTGATAATTACGTCCATAGAGCGATCGAAAATGGCATCTAATAATGAGAAAAGACCAACCAAGAATGATTTACTTTTTAAACTTGGCGCGATTTTTTGCGCAATTACATCGCAAAATTTGGCTCGAATGGTCGACATGCGAATTAGCTCGTGGGGCTTGTCTTTAGCAAAGTGTGCAGTAACAACTAGGTTTAAAAAACGCTTTGCGTTTTGGTCACCAAGGTAAATCAAGCCTTGTTTAATTGAGTTAATTTCTTCGCGAGTAGGAAACAGACCTGAATTGATAAAGCGTAGTAATTTGTAGCAAAGAGCAGCGTCTTGCTCAACCAGATTAGCGATTTTGTCGTAATTAAGCTCTTCTTTTACCAGTTCGGTATAGAGCAACACCACTGTTTGTGAGTGGCTTACTATATCTTGCTGTTCAATTAATTGCGGACGACATAAGAAGTACCCTTGAAAGTAATCGAAGCCAAGTTGTTTGGCGAGTTCGAAATCTTCATGAGTTTCAATTTTTGTCGCCATTAGTTTGAGGTTTTTTTGTTGCTTCAACTTATTGATATCAGCAATTACTGTGTTTAATGGCGTTCTGCTAATATCAAATTTCACCAAACGGCATAAGTTGCAATAAGGTTGCCAGTCAAAATCGGGAGTGTAGGGATCAAGCGCCAGCACATAGTTTTTGTGAAATAAGCTACGGCATGCTTCATAGACTTCTTGATTAGGCACGAAGTCTGTCATTAACTCAACAATAAAATCGTTGCTTGGTAACAGCTCAGGCTGCTTTTGCAATATACCAAGATGTGGAAACTTAATGAGCGCTTTTTTCCCCGACGTTAAGCGCCGTAACCCGATAATAAACTGACTATCGGCGATAAGTTTTGAGGTGGCAATAACCGGGTCTACGGTAGGAAATGAATTAGCGCGGCTATTACGAAATAGCAGCTCATAGGCGACTAATCTTTTTTTGTGATTTAATACTGCTTGACGTGCTGTGTAAATTTTCAATTTGTTTTTAAAATTAGCGATTTACCTTTCAATTTAGCTTTTTTTAGCGTTTTTGCAATAATAAAAAAGGGTCAAATGACCCTTTTTCAAATTCACTAACTAATATGGTTATGCTTGATCTTGTAGCGGTACAACGTTGTTTTGAGCGCGTATTTGTTCAAGCTCTAACTTAGCATCATCTACTTCACGTTCTAGGTCGCGAACACGTGCCATCGCTTTTTCGGCGCTTCGTGTTAAACGTTCTACAGTCGTTGCAGAGTTTTGCTTAATAAATTCAAGTTGCTCTTGTAGCTTCTCGTTTTCATTCTCATAGCGCCATGCGTTTTGTTGTTCGCTAACAAGTTTTTCTTCAAGTAGTCTGATCTTAGAAAGGTTTTGATCAGAGTTTTGCGTTAAGCGCTGAATAGTAGCGGTTGAATTGTTCTTAACGAAGTCCATTTGCTTAAGTAAGTTTTCTTTTTCACTTTCAAAGCTTGTCGCAATCTTCTGAGCCTCGGCCAGCTGTGTTTGCATTTCTTCGATTTGCTCTTTCGCACCTTTAACCGCTGTTTGCTGGTCTTGGTTATGCTGTGATAGCTCAAGATTTTGTTTCTTCATCATTTCGATGCTTTGCTCAGCTTGTTTAAGCTGTGCTTGCATTGCTTCTTTTGCTTGGCGAAGATCTTCAACTTCCGAGTTATGCTGCTCTGCTTTCGCTGCGTGTGTATTTGCAGTTTGCTCTAACTGTGAAAGCTGAGAAAGCGTAGAGTTTTTCTCTTGTAATAATGCTTGGATTTTCGAGTCTTTTTCTTCAAGTGCCGCTTCAAGAGTTTGTACTTGGCTAGCAACATTCTCAGTAAGCTCGCTTACTTTTGCTTCACCAGACTGTTTCAGCTCAGCAATGGTGCGTTCGCTCGACTCTTTTAATTCTGCAACGGTTGCAGCATTATTAGCTTTTAATTGCTCAATGGTGTTTTCATTGGCAATTCGCATATCTTCAATTGTTTGATTTTTAGACTCAGTAAGGTCTTGAAGTTGCTTTTCGTGATGCTCTTTTAGTGATGCAATTTCAACATCAGCATTGTCTTCAACTTCAGCGATTGTTTGCTTAAACTGGCTTGTTTCTTCTTCTAAACGCGCCTCAAGCATTTGCACTTTTTCGGTTAACTCACCGGTAATTTGTTCAGTTTTTTGTAGGCTAAGGATAGCGAACTTTTCGGCTTCAATAGCACGTTCGAGTTGAACTTCGAAATCACGATTAATAGCATTTGAGAAACGTTTAATCTCGCGGTGAAATGCAGCCATATACTCGTCACTTAGTGACCCTGTATCAGCTGTGGCTTGGCGTGTGTCTTGCGACTCACTGCGCCAACGTTGGTAGTGTGCAAGAATACTCGCAGTGCTGCCTTCACATTCTTGTAAAATGGCCTCAACCGATACTGGCTTTCCATCCGAAACCAGTTGGTCGCACAATTCTTTTACTTTTGCGTAATTTGTTGTCATTTCTCTATCCTTGTAGAGCATACATAGTTTTGGGGACTAATTTTTTGCCGTTAATGATAAAGTATTAATTTCAATTCAAGTCGCTTAGACTTTCACTTCATCTAAATGAAAATAACGGCATGTTGTAACAATAGCAATTTTGTCCAGAAAAGATCAACTCTAGTTAGCCTATTTAATTGCCAATTTAGAACTAGTTAGTGGTTTTATATAAGTATTAATTATTTTAAATCCTGTTTTATAACTTTTGGTTAATAATTAGGTACTATAATAAAAATTGTTTTCTTTTAACTAATTTAGTCGATTACTCGAAGTTTTAGCATTAAATTTAAGTAGATATATGCGTTAAATTGGAATTACTCGGACTGGTGTTTGCAATGCTGTCAAAAGCGAGTGGCAGTTATTATGAAAAATTATTTTGTTAGTCTTAACTTACTGTTTACATAAGGAATAAGGTTAACGAACGTAAACAAGTTGCAGCATACATGCGAGCTTTAAGCTCAGCCAAGTTAAATTACCATAAGTTTTTATGCGATTAACATATCGATTCGTGATTTAGCATGAGGCGTAGGCGAAGATTTGCATTAAGCAAGTTAATTATGGCCGTATTTTGAAAGTAACTTTAGAATACAAGGATAGTATCTTAATAGGTGCTTTTTTGCGTAGTGTAAACCTAAAACCATTACCCGTTGCATGTTCATTTTTATGTTTTCTAATATCTTAAATATGGTCGGTTTAATAATGTGAGATACGATTTATTTTCGCATTAACCGAGACATAGCTTGTTACGTATTTTGTCGTATTTTTTTTCGAGTCATACTTGAGTTCTTCATCACTTATTATAAAAATGTACGGGTATTTTATAGAATTAAACAGTGAACAATTTTAGTTATGGGTGATGCGAACCTTTCGGTTGGAAATATTGCAAAACGTGCTGGGGTAAAAGTCTCGACGCTCCACTTTTACGAAGAAAAAGGATTAATTCGTAGTTGGCGTAATAGTGGCAATCAAAGGCGATATAAACCGGATGTATTAAGACGGATCGCATTAATTAAAGCAGGCCAGAAAATTGGTGTTAGTTTAAGTGATATTAAAGAAATTTTGTCGCAATTACCTAATGAACGGACACCTACGGTTAGTGACTGGGAACACATCGCTACTGCGTGGCGTGATAAGTTAACCCAACAGATTTTATATATTGAAAAGCTAAAAGACTCTCTCACATCGTGTATTGGTTGCGGTTGTTTGTCGTTGGAAAGATGCCACTTATATAACCAAGATGATTGCTTAAAGGAAGAGGGCGAGGGAGCCGTTATTTTAGAGCGAAAGTAGTGGTGTAGAATTAGTTTGGATTGGTTTAAATTGCTGTTTTGTTAACAATTAATTTTTATGGCTCGTCATTTTGCATGCGATAGATTGGTGCGCAATAATCTATAAACACATCAGACAACGTTTAGTATTGCTTTGCTAAGAAAGTGTATAGCATTTGCTATACACTTAAATTTATTAAAAGTGCTTAAGCCCTACGCAGGTTCAGTCAATTTTTCTGGTTGCATAATATCTGCTAGTTGAGATTCACTAAGGATCCCTTTTTCCAACACTAAGTCTTTGATATTTTTACCTGAACTTAATGCGTCTTTAGCTATGTCGGTTGCAGCGTCGTAACCAATAAATGGGTTTAATGCCGTAACAAGCGCAAGGCTATTGTCTAGTAAATAATGACAGCGCTCATGGTTTGCACTAATGCCTGAAACGCAGTGCTGGTCAAACATACTACATGCGTTAGTTAGTAGCGCCATTTCTTCCATAATATTAAATGCGATTAACGGCTCCATTGCGTTTAATTGTAGTTGTCCTGCTTCAGCCGCCATACTGATTGCTGAGTCTAATCCAATTACTTGATATGCGACTTGGCTTACGGCCTCTGGAATAACTGGATTAACCTTACCCGGCATAATCGAACTACCAGGTTGCTTTGCTGGTAAATTTATTTCACTTAGCCCTGCGCGCGGTCCCATACTTAATAGGCGTAAATCATTGGCGATTTTAGACAACTTGATTGCAAGACGTTTAAGTGCTGATGAGTAAATTACAAACGCGCCCATATCAGAACTGGCTTCAATTAAATCTTCGGCGTTAACAAAGGGTAGCTCAGTTAAACATGCCAACTGCTTGATTGCTAACTCAGCATAGCCTTTTTTGGTATTTATCCCTGTTCCAACCGCGGTTCCACCTAAATTGATTTCATAGAAGAATGGGCTTAATTGATTAAGTAACTTTATTTCTTCACGTAGCGTTGATGCGAACCCCGCAAATTCTTGTCCTAATGTCATTGGAACCGCATCTTGCAATTGGGTTCTGGCGAGCTTAAGAATATGTTTAAATTCTTGAGATTTTTCAGAAAAACGCTCAATCAAGCCTTCTAGGCTGGCTATCAGCTTTGGCTGTTGTAGCAAGATACTTAGTCGAATGGCGCTTGGGTAAACATCGTTGGTTGATTGCGACAAGTTTACATCGCTATTAGGGTGTATAAATTGATAAGCCCCTAGTGGATGCCCTAACTTTTGCAGTGCGATATTAGCGATTACTTCGTTGGCATTCATATTGGTTGATGTGCCAGCGCCGCCTTGGATCATGCCAACAGGAAATTGATCATGATACTGGCCATCAATTAGATCATTGCATGATGCAAAAATTGCATCAGCTTTTTCATCGTTAATTAGACCTAGTTGCTGGTTTGCGCGAACACAGGCTGCTTTAACGTAGGCGAGTGATTTAATCATCGCAGGGTATTGTGAAAGTGTCTTGTCACTTAACGGAAAGTTATTTACTGCGCGCTGAGTTTGTATGCCATAGAGTACATTGTTTTCAATTGTCATTGTACCGAGAAGATCTGATTCTATACGCATTTCTTTTTTTGTCTTGTATTGGTGAGAGTCGGCGCAAGATTACCGATAAGCTAGGTTAAAGACTAATGCTTTAAATAGGTTTTGGATATGCAAATTATGCATGGCACTGGAAAGCTTTTATTTCACCTAGCGTTATAATGATTACTTTTACTCATTCAACCTTAGTTCAAATCGTCGTTTTCTAGTGCCTGTGTTATGCCTTGCCAGTAAATAGATTTTGTATGATCGCTAGAAGGAATTCGATATAAGCTAACGCTTAGGTTATCGATGGCATCAAACCCGGTGATAATGCTAAGCTTTTCTTCTTGAAGCTCTTTTTCAATCGCGAATTCAGGCAGCCATGCCATACCTAGCCCTTGCATCACCATGGTTTTTAAACTGTCTGCCATTGATGAACTCGCCACTTTATCAAGCCTGCTTTTTGTTTGCTGGTCTAGAGCATTATCAACGGTACGGCCGAGAAAAATTGAAGCTTGATAAGCAAGGTAGGGTACTTTAGTTGCCGTTTGCCACGTATTAACTTGGGAACTCAGTGCGACCGGCAATAGTTTTACTGCGCCAAGTTCAAAACGTTCATAACCTTCACCTAGTAATTCTTCATCATGAAACGCGAGTAAATAGTCACAATTATTACTTTTGAGTAGCTTCGTACAGTCGTCAGCATCGGCGATTTGAAGCTCAGCGCTGACATTAGGTAACTGTCGCTTTAGAGTTTTTAATATTTTTGGAAACACCCCTAACGCCAATGTATGAGTTGCGGCGATTTTTAGCTCTTGGGCATAACTTGTTGCCCGTAACTTTTCAGCCGAGTTGTTGAGTAAATGTAGTACTGATTGTGCAGTTGGCTGAAACGCAATGCCTTCTTTTGTGAGACTAAGCGGGTTGGTGCGTCTATCAATGAGTTTACACCCCAAACTCTTTTCTAATGCTTGAATTCGACGGCTAAACGCCGGCTGGGTTACAAATCGTAATTGTGCAGCTAAACTAAAGTTTTTAGTTTCACTTAGAATAAGAAAGTCTTGTAACCATTTTGTTTCTATGTTCATTTAACGTATAAAACTAATTTAGAGTACAGTATTGAGCAATGCTCACATTGATTTAAAGGGATCATACTATGCGCATAACAATGATGTTAGTTATTTTACTCGCAAGCTTTACATTAAGCGCAGCGCAATGCCTTAGTGCCCCACCGAGCAAAGTTGGTTTAGCAGATTTACCTGCTAATAATAAATTAACGCGCAGTCAAGAAGCGAGTTTGAATCGTTTGTTTAAAGATTTAAGCGGTTCGTGGGTTGGAAAAAGTGATGGCTTTTATTGCATTGGTGAAGAGCCTTCTAATGCGCGTAAGGTGGCTAAATCTCATAGACTGGAAATGGTTTTTGCTAATGATGACTCTATGGTTTTAAGAGCGAAAACCAACGCCCAAGAGCGTGATGAATTTACACAACGGATCCAAAGTTTAACCTTATATGCAAATCAAGGTTACCTGCGGTTTGACCAAAATAACGAGGCTGGCGATATTTGGATAGAGGCACTGTCATCTACTCATGTTAGTGTGTGGTCAGTTAGTCGAGCAGGTACTGTGTATCATCTTATTAATCGCGTGTTAAAGCGCAGCCCAAGTGCGTTTACATTAACTATGACAACATATAGCAACAAGCGTCTGACGAGCCATTATGTCGCGCGTATGTCTAATTAGGTTGATGTTTAGCAGCAAAGCCAATTGAGTCGCGTTTAATTTACCGTAATCTTGGGCTTTGTTTTTGGGTAAATAATATTGCCTTTTTTATCAAGCTGATACCATGCCACAGGGCCATTTTCTTGGTTAGGGTATCTTTGTGTACAAATTAACCTTGTGTCGTTAACCTCAATTACCGCACCTAAGGTATATTTTTTATCGTCATACCAACAGATTAAATGGTTCACCTCAGCTTCTAGCCAAATATGCTTTTTTGGTGTTTGCGCTGTCGCTAACGAAGAGACAATAAACATTGGAAGTACTAAAGCCAACACTCTCATTGTTGTTTCCTTATATTTGTGAATTTATTCATTCACTTCTAACCTTAAAGAGTTGCTAAGAGCAGAGTAGCGTAAATACCATGTTATGTCGTTTTTTTGCTTTATTTTTATTTTTTCTAAGTATACCTCTGCACAGTAAAGTGATAGATATCACGGTTGAAACCGATATTTATTTCTATGCTAAGGACATTATTGGCAAAACGCCAATCTTAGATATTACAGATTATTCGGGTAAAAATGCCCAGCGCGATGTCGTTGAATTTATTCTTATACAACAAGCGCTGCTATTAGGCGGTGCTGATATTCAATTTAACTTTATTTATGGCAATTACGATGCGCGTAATTTGAAGTTGCTAAACGAAGGCCTGTTACTGCTATCGTTTGATTCACTGTGGTTGAGTGCGACTGAGCGGTATAAGGATAATTTATATATTAGTGAGCCGCTCATTCGTAAAGGTGAGTACTACGCGGGTGTGTTTACATCAGAACAAAACGTTGCAAACTATAATGCAAAGACCTTATCGCTTTCGGACATGACAATTGTCTCAAGTAAAGATTGGCATGTTGATTGGGTCACGTTACAAAGTTTAAAACCTAAAAAGCTTGTGCATGAATCTGATTGGATCGTAATGGCTAAAATGGTAAGCCGAGGCTGGATTGATGGCATGTTAGCGCCGTTTAAAAAGCAGCATAACTTTTCTTACATTGGTCCCGACTATAAAATTTTTGCTATTCCCAATGTCAAAGTTGCGCTTAATGATAGTCGTCACTTTGTCGTTTCTAAAAAACATCCTTTAGGACAGCAAACGTTTGAAGCGTTACAGCGTGGGCTAAAAATACTGCGAGACCGAGGCCTAATTGAAAAAGCCTACCGAGAGGCAGGCTTTTTAAATGACGATGTAAAAGACTGGCGCACTATTAAAGTAGCTGATCCTTTATTCGACTAGGGTAACTTAGTTTGCATCAAGCTGGTTTTCAGGTGCGGCATCAATAAATGCTTGTATGCTGTTACAACGTTGATAAATCGCATTAATTTTTGGGAATTGTGCCATATCAAGGCCAAATCGTAATGCATTAAATACTTGCGGCACTAAGCATACATCGGCAAGGCTCGGAGTATCGCCACAACAAAAATCCGTTGCACCAATTTGCTTTTCTAGTTTTTCAAAGCCAATTTCGATCCAATGTAAATACCAAGCAGTTTTTTGCTCTTCGGTTACATTGAGTTTACCGGTTAAATACTTTAATACGCGTAAATTATCGATTGGATGAATGTCACAAGCAATTGCATAGGCAAAACTGCGTACTTGTGCTTTTTGCCATGGATCGTTCGGTAACAGTGGCGTTTGTGGGTGAATTTCATCAAGGTATTCTAAAATCGCAAGCGATTGACCTAACTTACCTTTTTCGGTTTCTAGCGCAGGCAGTAAACCTTGTGGATTGACGTTTAGGTAATCGTCACTTTGTTGTTCACTTTTTAGAAGATTTACCGGTACCATTTCGTGATCTAAGGCTTTTAAATTAAGCGCAATACGAACACGATAAGCAGCAGATGAGCGAAAATAAGTATAAAGTTTCATAAAATTAAATCCTTTAAGCACGAACAAAAAAGAACGGCTGTCCGTTCTTTTTACACTAACTTTGTTAAGTATGTGATCAGCAATTTAAGTGAAAAGATACTACTGACTAAAATATTTCTTAATACCTTTCCAGCAATCTAGGTAATTCTGCTGACGCTCTTTACCTTCAAGTGCATACTTGGTTGGTGAAATAACGTAACGCGATTCAAACATAAATGCGAGCGTGTTTTCATAACGCTGTGGTTCAAGCTCTGCATTTGATGCTTTTTCAAAGACGTCTGCTTCAGGGCCATGTGGCGACATGCAGTTATGTAAGCTCATTCCACCAGGTACAAAACCGTGTTCTTTTGCATCGTATACACCTTCAATTAAGCCCATAAACTCACTCATAATATTACGATGATAATAAGGCGGTCTGAAGGTATTTTCTGCAACCATCCAACGTGGTGGGAAGATCACAAAATCCACATTTGCAACGCCGGCAGTGCCTGAAGGCGAAGTTAATACGGTAAAAATTGATGGATCTGGGTGATCAAAACTTACCGTGTTCATTACGTTAAAACGCGAAAGCTCGTACTTGTAAGGCGCACTATTACCTGTCCAAGCAACAACATCAAGTGGCGAGTGACCGATATCGCAGCGGAACAAGTTGCCATTAAACTTAGCAACAAGTTCAAAGTCGCCTTCAATATCTTCAAATGCGGCAACAGGGTATTGGAAGTCACGCTCGTTGGTATAACCATTTGCGCCTACTGGACCGCGCTCAGGCAGAATATAAGGGTGACCGTAATTTTCACAAATATAACCACGCGCAGTAGCTTCAATTAGTTCAACCGAGAACTTAATGCCACGTGGAATTACTGCAATTTCCCCAGGTTTGATTGCAAGTTTACCGCATTCAGTATGAAGTACTATAGCGCCTTGTTGTGGCACAAAGAGTAATTCACCATCGGCATTATAAAAGTAGCGACCATCCATTGAGCTATTCGCTACGTAAACATGAATACCAATACCTGTTTGACCATTGGCACTGCCATTTGCAGCCATGGTGATTAAGCCGTCGACAAAGTCAGTTTTTTCAGTTGGAACATCAATCGGGTTCCAGCGAAGCATAGTCGGAGGCGTTGGCACCTCGGTGATTGGTGCAGTGCGCAGTAAACCGTTATCAAGCGGTGAATAATCGCCTTGTACAACAGAAGGACGGATGCGATAAAACCAATTACGACGATTATCTGCACGCGGTGCTGTAAACGCTGTGGTGTTGTATTGTTCAGCGTATAAATCGTACTTTACTTTTTGCGGTGAAAACTGGCCGATAGGCAATGCACCCTCAAGGGCTTCTGTTTCAAACTCGTTACCAAAGCCGGTTAAATAGTCATATTCTGGAAAACTCATAGTCACTCCCATTGTGATTTTTAACCAATATAGTCTCACGTGAGACTAAATGCAAGTGTACTTTGAATGGTTTATAACGTTATTGCTCGTCTTATGATCTATAGGGTAAACGGGCCAAGGGCATCTTGATTAAAAATGACTTAAGCGGTGTAGTGTGTTCTAGGCTTGCTTGTAAAACGCATAAGTTAGCGTCACACTAGCTGAAAATTTCTAAAACAAACACATTATGATAAGTCTTGATTCGTTCTTACCATATCGCCTGGCGCGTCTTAGTAATGCACTCAGTAATAGTTTTGCAAAAGTATATGCCGATAAGTATGGATTAACAGTACCCCAATGGCGTGTGATTGCGCATTTGGCGCAGCAATCAAACTTAACCGCGAAAGATATCTGCGATAGGGCAGAGCTTGATAAGTCCACCGCATCACGAGCGGTAAAGCAATTAATAGAAAAAGGCATTGTTGTGGGTATGCAAGACGAAAAAGATAAACGTGCAACGGTGCTTGCCCTAACAAAAGCAGGCGAACAATTGTTTTTCCAATTAGCAAATGATGCAAATAATTGGCAAGATGCATTATTTGATAAGTTAACACACGAAGAGCAAAGTACATTATTTACCATTATAAATAAGCTCGATGATGTGACCGATTAGTTTCGTAAGTTGCTTTAAAATCAAAAATGCCCAGCATGAGCTGGGCATTTTTAGTTAATAATACTTTGTATTAGAAGTTGTAACGAACGCCTAAACGAATTTCCCAAAGTGATGGATCAACTTCTACACTGGTACCTGACGGATTATGAAATTCCTCAAAGACATATTGTCCTTGGTCATTTATATCCGCGGTGACAGCACGTTGGAATGCACTACCACGTTTCAATACACCCCAGTCATCGTTTAGCATGTTGCCGATGTTTTTAACGATAAAGTAGGCTGAACCTGAGTGACCATCGTTAAACCCAGGAAATTGCTGCTCAACTTTGAAATCAATAGTTGTCCACCAATCACCATCGATTTCATTTCTATCTTGTATTTCGCCGCGTTTTAATCCTTCAGAGCTAACCCAAGCATTGAACGCTGCTAGGTCGAAGCCATCATCATAAACAACGTTTGCATCATTGCTTTGCGGCACATATAAAAGCTGACGGTCCTCGTCATTAAATCCTAAACCACCAGTATCATAAGAGAAAGTGTATGAATAAGGGTTAGTTTGGCTAACTTGCCCAAATAGGTTAAAGCGCGTTTCTAAGCCATCAATAAATTCATGTACATAACCTGCGGAAAAGGTGAAACGATGTGGCACCTCGTAATTGGATGTAGAAACACCTGGGTTTTCTGGATCACTCACGGCTATTCGATGATAGTTTGAAAACGCCACAGAGCTTGTCATTGGGTGCACTTCTTTCGCAATGGTATATGCATAAGAAGCTGCAATATCAAAGCCGTTATCAAACGATTTATTAAAAGCAAAAGAAAGTACATGGGAGTACCCGTCGCTGCCTTTGACATTGGTCAGTAACAGATCGGATTCACGAGGGTGGTTAACTCCTGAATACACCGGGCGTCCGTCCGGCGCAGTTCCCGTGATTTCATCAGCTAGGTTACGGACCACAGCGGAATCTTGTTTATCGGTATACAGATAGTCCAAGTTAAAGATGTAGTTTGACTCTGTGATATAGGTACCACCTAAGGCAAACTTCCATTCCGACGGAATTTCAAAGTTTGGATCGGTTACATTAGTGCTGTCATCGGCACCACCTTGCGAAACCGCGTCATAAAGTTCAACTGGAATATCGTAACCGGGGCGCCCTGAACCATTAAAGGCTATTGCATCAGGTCCCAAAATTTGAAGGTTTTTCTTATCGACTTGAATATTACGAATACCATCGTTTGAATAACTGTTTGAAATCCAAACATTCGGGTTACCGCCTGAATATAAACCAAAGCCACCACGTAGTTCTAATTGGTCGTTATAAATCCAGTTAAAACCAAAACGTGGTTGCAGTAAATCAACGCCATCTAAGTTTTGTTGATTTGAAAAACCATAGCGCTGTTCAAAATTCGCACTGTACTCTGGTACATCGTCACTGGTATACACGTCATAACGTAAGCCAAACGTCAGTGTTAAATCGTAATCAATTAAGTCGTAAGTGTCTTGCACATAAAATGTATTGAGCGCGTACTCAAATTCACCAGCAGCGTCTTTTGGGTTGTGACTTTGTGCGTTGCCGTAATATACGCGAGCAATACCGTTTTCAAAATCATCAATCGAACTAAAACGGTATTCGCCCTCATTGTGCTGGACAAACATGTTAAAAACATCGAGTGACTCGCGTTCATAACCAAACGATATTTCATGATTATCTAAAAAGTAAGTACCCGCCAGCTTTAGTGACAAGTTGTCGTATTTTAGTTTATTAGCTTGTCGCGAGTCATCAGGGCCAATGAAAACATCGGTGTCTGGTGTTGATATACGCATTTCACCAAAACCTGATGCCGTATCAATCGATATTTGACGATTATCTAACTTTGAATAGCCAATGCGTACTTCAGTTGAAAAGTCATCGGTCCAATCCGAATAAAGTGACGAAACGAAAGATTGTAATTTGGCCCCGCGTTCATAAAAGTGATTTGATAAAGATAGGGCACTTGAGCCCGAATCTGATTCGCTTAGCGTATAACCATCATTATAGTTATATACTAGGCTTGCACGGTGATCGTCGCTGATGTTCCAGTCTAATTTGACTAATAATTTTTCATCTTCAACCGGTAAACTTGGGATCATGCTACCAGGATCATAACCGTAATTCGTTTTAGCAATTTGCGTAATGCGGTCAATCGTAGCTTGGCTTACTTTTCCATTTGCAAAGGGCGTGTAATCAAAAATTTGTGCGCCATCGAGCTCTTCATAAGAGGTGAAGAAAAATAATTTATCTTTTATTAGTGGTAAACCAACATTAAAGCCATAACGTTTTTCGCTGTAGTCACCTGTGTCGACATGAGTTCCTTCAATTGAATCGCCTTTTAATGAATCACTGGTGTAATCAAAAAATACGCTGCCGCTAACTTCATTATTACCTGATTTTGTAACCGCATTGATGTTACATGACGTAAACCCGCCGTATTGCACATCAAACGGCGCGAGTTCAACTGCTACTTGGTCTATCGCATCAAAAGAAAAGGGCATGCGTTCAGTCGGATAACCGTTACTGTTCAAGCCAAAATTATCGTTCATACGCGCGCCATCAACAGTTAAACTGTTAAAACGAGGATTACCGCCAGCGCACTGAATCGCATCGCTTGCCGCTTCGTTTATATAGATCCTCGGATCGGTTCGAATAATGTCTTTAATATCGCGATTAATTGCAGGCTTACTTTGTAAATCATTTAAGGTGAAGTTACTTGCAGGCCCTGTACCGCCCGATTGCATGGAAAGAGGGCGACCAGTAACAAGTATTTGCTCCATTGCTGATGCTGATTGAAGCTGCACACTTAATGGGTATTCTTTACCTAATGTAAGATAAATATTTTCTACCATAGTGTCTTCAAACTCGTTGGAATCAACGATTACTTGATATGGGCCACCAACACGAAGGCCTTTTGCGCTAAATAAGCCTGCGTCGTTAACAGTTGCAGTTTTTACTGAACCAGAAGGTAAGTGGATAATCGTTATTTGTGTGCCAGTGGCAGGGTTACCGTAAGGCCCTACAATGTTACCTTTTAACGATGATGACGTATCATTTGCATACACCAATGTTGAACATAGACAGCTTGCGACTGCAAGTGGCAGTAGTTTTTTGTTGAAGAGCGTGTTCATAGATCTTTCCCTTGATAGTAGTTTTAGTAAGCCTAAAACAGCATCATTAAGCTTTTATTAAAATTATTACTTTTTAGTTACACTGCAATAGTTTAGCCTAATTTATTTCAGTGTAAAAAAAAGCCCAGCAATTGCTGGGCTTTTATTTTCAAGGGGTTTTTAGTTTAGAACTTGTAGCTTACACCAATCTTAGCTTGCCACGCTGACGAGCCCAGATCGATTGTGCTGTAGTTTAATGTGCTTGCGCCATCGTAACGCTTTTCAAGGATGTAACGGCCTTGGTCGTCTAAGCCGCCAAAGTCATAAAGCGTTTGGTTAGGGTATGATAGACGTTTTTCAACACCCCAGTCGCTGTTAAGCAAGTTAGCGAAGTTATCTACCATTAGGTAAACTTGCGCTTTGTGACCTTTCGCAAAACCAGGGATCTCTTGCTTAATGCTAATATCCATCTTAGTTACCCAAGGCTGGTTATCAGAGTTGCGGTCCATAATTGAACCTGAAGCACTTAAACCGGCTTTATTCATAAGTGCACTTAGCTCTTCCCAAGTAATGCCTGACTCTGCCCAGTTTACGTTTGGATCATCAGCACCTGTTGGAATGTAAGCAAGGTATGCACTGTTTGAGTAAAAGTCGCGTGTATCACCAAGATCTTCATCTTGATACATGCCCATTACCCAGCTAAATGGACGACCTGAACGACGTTCGAAGAACATATCGAAACGTGTTTCGTAACCGTCAAAGAACTCACGCTTGTAGTTTAGGTTTAACTTAAAGCTGTGTTCAATTTCGTAGTGGCCGCGCGCAGCCATATCCATGTTACGGCTTTTAACAATGTTATGCTTGTAGTTACTTTGTGCACGAGATGAAGAACCTACGTGGTTTTCTTCGATATCTTGGTGCGTGTAACTCATGGTCATGCTTACGCCGTTATCCCAGTTTTTCGCAAGTGACGTAACAAAGATAATTGAACGACCATCGTCATCAGCATTGGTCATCATGATGTCGAAGTTGTCAGCTTTGTCACCTTCGTAACGGCTTTCGTAAATTACACGTTCGCCATCAGCTGCTAAACCCACTTCTTTAAGTGCTGTGTTTTTCCAAACAGCTTCGTTTTGTTTCTTCTCATAAGCAAGTTCTGCTGACCAGATGTAGTCATCACCAAGGCCTTCAATTGAGAAGTTGTAATCAAAGCCTAACTGTGCACGCCAGCTTGACGGCAACTCAAAGTTAGGATCCGTGTAGTTAGTGCTACCCGCACCTGGCACTAGTGAATCTTGGATGGCCTGAGGTACTTCTGTAATATCAGCTGGGTTTTGTGAGTAGTAGTCAGCAATTGCACTGCTTGGTGCTGCTACATAAGTAATACCATCGTTTTGGAATGGGTTGTTGTACCAAACGTTAGGAATACCACCTTGGAAACGGCCTACACCACCTTTAACGGTTAAGTCGTCGCTCGCAAACCATTGGAAACCAATACGTGGAAGAATGATGTCTAAGCCATCAAGGTTTTCTTGGTTGCTGAAACCATAAGTCTCTAAAAACGCTTCGTTAAGGCGTGGTTTATCATCAGATGATAAACGCTCATAACGAACACCTGCGGTTAACTCAACGTCATCGTGAGGGTAGAAAGTGTCTTCGATGTAAAGAGCAATTTGGCTACGTGTTGCGTCATAGGCCGTGTCTTTTGAATCGTTTGTGTAGGCATTTGCGTAATCAAAATCGTAGTTACCACGGAAGTTGCCAACTTCACGGTTTGCAAAGCCGTCAAAGCTATCAAATTCCCATGAACCTAATGAGTTTGCAGCAAATAGGTTGTATAAACGTAAGCGCTCGTACTTAGCACCAAATTTAATTTCATGATCGCCAAGTAGGTAAGTACCGTCAAATGCAAGTGCAGTATTTTGGTTTTCTGCGTAGTTTGCATGACGGAATTGATCCATACCAAACTGGTAAGCAGGGCCACGGAACTTTTCTTCAACTAGCACGCTACCGATGTTTGAGTTAGTGTTGCTCTCAGTTGTTACATCTTTGTGGCTAATGCTGATTTCTGATGAAAAATCATCATTCCAATCTGAATAAATCTTAGTCGCGAAGTTATTGAATGTATTAACATAAGTGTAGCGGTTTGATGCTAACATCACAGTGTCACCACCATTACCGAAATTACGCTCATCTTGGTCGTCTTGCCACTGGTAAGTAAAGTCTAGACGGTGCGCGTCGTTAATATTCCAAGTAATTTTACTGATTAAT
The DNA here is from genome assembly GCF_057367955.1 of Pseudoalteromonas sp. NS-SX12. Classification (NCBI taxonomy): domain Bacteria; kingdom Pseudomonadati; phylum Pseudomonadota; class Gammaproteobacteria; order Alteromonadales; family Pseudoalteromonadaceae; genus Pseudoalteromonas; species Pseudoalteromonas sp. NS-SX12. Next base: position 1,562,458 of record NZ_CM170635.1, read on the forward strand.
GTATCATTGGTATCTTCAGGGTCGCCACCTAAAGAATCCGTCATACCGTACTCTGTTTCTAAGATAGATAAGAAACGGTTGAAGTTTTCCTCAGTTGTGTTGTAAAGGTGAGTTGCACCCGAACCTTCGAAACCATAATCCATCTCTAATTCACTACGCCATGATGTGTAGTTTGCGAAGAAGAATAGTTTGTCTTTGATAATTGGACCACCAACACTGAAACCGTAACGTGCTTCAGTTTGAATTGGGTCTACTTTTTCGGTTTCGTACGTACGCTCGTCTTGACCTTTAATTTCAACTAGACGATCTACGTCACCAGCCATATCAGGTGTTGATGTTTCGTAATAGCCAGAGAACTTAAACTCGTTTGTACCTGACTTAGTTACCGCGTTGATTGTACCGCCACCAAAGTTACCTTTAGATGCTGAGAAAGGTGCAAAGTCTACAGTAACTTGCTCGATAGCATCAAGTGATACTGGCGGCTGTTGTGATGGGTAACCACTGAAATTTAGGCCGAAATCATCATTTTGTGAGATGCCATCAACGGTTAACGCGTTAGTACGTGGATTGTTACCAGCAATTGTTAATTCACCAGAACCAGTTACTGTCGCAAGTGGGTTAATACGCGCAATATCTTTAATATCACGGTTGAAGCTTGGCGCATTTTCGATGATTTCTGCACCGAATGCACTGTTTGCTCCGCCAGCTTGTTGTGTATAGCTAACACCGGTTACTTGAATTGTTTCCATTGTTAATGGTTCAAGTTGCTCGCTAATACGGCTTGTTTGACCAAGGCTTAAGTAAATACGATCTTTAGTGATATCTTTATACTTATCTGAATCGATGATTACAGTGTAAGGACCACCAACACGAAGACCTTTAGCAAGGAATGCACCTGCGTCGTTCGTAGTATATTCAGTAACCGTACCCGATGGCTCGTGAATTAATTTAATTTTAACGTTAGCAGCAGCTTCTCCTGCAGGCGTAGTAATTTTACCGCGCACTGCTGATGAGGTTTCTGTCGCATAAACTGCACCAGATGCACCCAAACAAGCAGCAACAGCAAGTGTTAAAGCGCTTTTACGTAGTTGCGTTTTCATTAGTAGTTTCCCGTGTAACTAAATTTGAAAGTTAGTTTTAAAAATTTTATTGCTTTTGTTCATGCGTTAGCAGATTACTTAGTAACTGCTTTCGCGTGTGCCGATTCGTCAAAAATGTGGTTTAACAAACCAGCTAATCTAATTCCGCCTTGTAGTAAACGCTGTTTAATTACAGGCATTTGCTCGTAAACGTAATGGTATTTAAATTCACCGTTACCGATATCATACAAACCTTGTGCTAAATGAAATGATTCAAGCACCCAATCTTTGGGCTCTGAGGCTAGGTAAGTAGAAATGAGCTTTGCGTCGTTTGTATCAATAAACTCGGCAAATTCACTGTAAGAAAGGTTTTCGCTTTCAACTAAATCTTTATCCCACAATGAGTGTAAATTGGTTTCTTTACCGAAAAATTTCACTTTTATTTTATTTCCACCCCAGTCTTCACTGCGACCAGCGTGCATTGGTTGATGAATATCGCCAACTAAATGAGTGAGGAAACGAAAATAAAACTGCTTGTCTTTTAATGAGGTGTTCGCGCTTTTAAGCACCGCGGTGGCTTTCAAAATACCAGCGTAAATATCAGTAACTTCGCCGTCGGTGGCTGAAAGATGGTAATGATGAGGTTTAAATTCGTCTGCCGAAGCGATATTAATATAGTGCCACTTACCTGACTCTTTTTGCCAGAAGGGTTCTGGGTTAGAGCGCATTTCATCAGCCCAAGTGGTTACTTCAGCCAGTTTATCGCCTTGTAATAATGGGGCAATAGCATTACGAGTGTCAGCAGTTAAATGATTGTCGGCAATCTTGCCGATTATACGATGCCCATTTTGACTCCATGCAGCCGCTTGAAAGTGCGTTAGCGTAAGAGCAATTAATATCAAAGAACGTAAGCTCATAATCATCTTTTTAATTGTATGTAGTTGTTATCAACAAGGCTAATTGTCCTTAGTTTTACAAAAATAGAAAGGACTCATTAGGATTCATAATTACTTGTTAACAAAATAATAAAATCAATGGCTTATGTTTTTTAAATAAATTTACCTATTGCAATAAGTAAATATACGTGATGAAATTGAGGCTTGAATTGAGCATAGATAATAACAATTAAAATGAAATATAACTTTTTGTTTTCAAAAGCGGTAATAACAGCTGTTTTTTGTATATTAATTGTTCTTTTTGGTTTTCTAGGGAGCTCTCAATACCCAACCAAATTAAAGGCAATTGATACTTTTATGTCTGTCAAGCAACAATGTGATAAAGCGTTGTCAGAAAATGAAAATACGTTCAATATTTATGTACCAACAGAGCAGTTAGCAAAGCAGCTTATACCGTATTTTTGTAATAACCCGATTGTTGCAAAGCAGTTTGGCCAAGTGCAGTTAAACTGGGGCCATAATATGAGTGATGCATTAGATTTTATCGGGCGAGGTAACGCTGATTTAATCATGACTAAAGAGAATTTAATGGTTGCCTTTAAAAGTGAATACACTTTTAACTATAAAACCTTGCTTGCCTATCCTGATTACACTGCATTTTTTATATCGTTAAATGAAAAACCAAAGCTTGAAAAAGAGTATTTTATTGATAAACGTATTGGCTTGTTGGATTACCCAAGTAGCCGTTCTGGTTACATTTTACCGAGAACGCTGTTTAAACGTTTAAATATTAATGTTGATAGTTTGGACATTGTGCAGGCTAACTCACATTCTGCGCTGAGAGATCTGCTAGCTGAAGGAAAAGTCGATGTGATTGCGTCTTATTGGAAGCAAGACGATATGGACCGTTTTTTAGAAAATTACATTACACCGATCAGCAGTAAAGTGAGTGGAAGTCGTTGGTATTTTAAAATGGAGACCGAAAACACAGAGCTTGTATGTGCAATTAATCAAATTATTCACCGCCATGCAAATGCCCAAACCTCTCCTTATTTTAAAGATGTAGAAAGTTATGTTGAATGTTAAAAAAAATAAGCAAATTTTGCTGTGCATATTAGTCTTTTTGGTATTTCAGTTGGTCTATGGTGTAGCTAAACGCATAAATCTTGTTAATGCTGAGTACCAGTTAACACAACATATTGAAAATAGAATCGCAAAAGACTTAAATCGCTTACCTTTACCTGATCCAAATAAAAGTAGTGCTGGCAATGATCTGGCTGTGGCAAATTACATTACGGCATTAAATGAAAAATTAATGCACCATCCACTATTACCGAAGGTATTGGCTATTCAGTCAAATAACTACGATGTTGGCTCAAATCGTAAAGTTGTAACCCATCAATTTAGTACGCCTACACAAGTAGTGCGATTTGCTTTCTCGCTAAAAAAATTAGGCTTGTTTGATTATTTTTCGTGGTTGGCACTCATCGCAAGTATCGGATTTTATTTTTTAGTTAACTACCGTTATGGCTTAAAGTTAACAAAAAACAATTTGGTAGTAGAGAGTATTGACGAAGAGCGAGCGAGACTGGTTATCGATCTTGAACAGAAATTGCTGATTAACAGTCGTACTCACACAAGCGTACCACTTGCTAACAAGCCATTATGTTTTTATACAGCATTGATAGAATATTGCATGGCACAACCAGATGTTTTACTCAACCAAAATAAAGAGCTGCCAGATGAACTTGTTAGCCTTGCAAACAAGTATTTTTATCGTTTAACGGAATTAGGACACACTATTCGTAAAAGGCCGAACTTTTCAAATAGTTTAGAGAAAACGCTAAGTGAAATTCGCGCTGCGCTAGATGAAATTCTATTGGATGATATTGAACTAAAAGACATGCTCTATCCACCAAAAGCCCATGGAGAAGGGTCACGTTCAAAGCTTCATCATTATGGATTACGTAATGTTGATACTGACCAAATTGAAATAATCGGTAAATAATCGTAAGAACTTTGTCGATGATACGTATTATGCTTTTAAGTTTCTAAAGCATACGCGTTTATCAACCTCTAATTTGATAAATTTTTGAGTTATTCAAAATTTGGTAACGCGTTGAATCTTTATTGTCCCAATTCAGCAAAACCGAGTAGACGTGGTGCAATAATACGGGCTCTATCATTTTAACGATTGTTATTTAGGTTTTTTCGCTGTTAGCAACTTCAATTTCTACTCCGTCAAACCTGCTAAAATTCATTTGAGGATCATTCGAAGTTAGATCCGGTAGCTAAAATATCTAATTTGGTTTTTATGTTTCTAATTAACTGAAAGACTCAAACCAATTAAAAAACTTATTTTTGTAGTAGGGGCTAAGCTTGGGAAGACACGCTTTATACTATGAAAGGTAAAAGACGTAAGTGTTAGCTTACGTCTTTTAGCAGGGAGGGTTTAAATCTTAGTTGCATCAACCGGAGAGTTTTGTAAAAAGTAATTTTTCAATACTTCAGCGTCAATTGTGTCGGTTGCAACAAAATGTGGGTGTTTTGTCATATTCGGGTAGCCATCACCGCCTGCTGCATTATAGCTATTGAGTGTAAAACGATAGCGTTTATTGGCATCAAAAGGTTTGTTACCAATACTAGTGATAGTTAACTCATCATTTTCTTTTTTAAATTCGATGCCATAAAACTGGCAGTAGGCGCCTGAATCCGGTGGAAAACTGGCAGCTAAACTGATGTAATCAACCAGTTCTTGGCCTTTTAGTTCAAGATAGGTAATGCGGTTTTTAAATGGGTGAACCTGCAAAATATCTTTGTAGCTAACATCGCCAGCTTTAATTGAATCGCGAATACCACCGCCGCTAATAATACCGAAATCTGCACCAACACTTTCACTTTGTGCTTTTGCAATCAAACGGCCTAGATTGGTTTGCATAAAGCGAACTTTATTACGCGAACCTTCTAAATCACCAATTAATTCACCGATCGGCTGTGAAATTTTTGCTGAACCTTTCTCTTGGTAAGGTGTTAAAAAGGCGAGCATTTTAGGATCTTCCGGGATCCTTTCTGATGCAAGCTTTTTGACGGTTTGACCATCTTGCTTTGTTTCACGCAGCATATTAACCGGAATAAGCTCATAGTTTAGTAGTGTAAGCGCGTTGTTTTTCAACGAAAACTCGGCTTTACCAACATACTTACCCCATTCATGCGCTTGCATAATCCATGTGCCATTTTGACGATCAGGACGGCATTCATCGCCTGGTAAAAAGTCGCTATCAGCAGTATTGTCACCTTCCATACAAACAGGTTCTTGTGAATGTCCACCAATAATAAGATCCAACGCACCTGCATTAAGTGTACGAGCCAAAGTCACGTCGCCTGGCGCGTTTATGCCATGTTTAGCATCAACGTAATGCCCCATGTGCGTTACGGCGATTGTAATATCGGGTTGGTAGGTTTTTTCGAGTTTTTCTAGTAAAGGAGCTGCAGAATCTGCGGGTGTACGAAATTCAAAATGACCTACATAATCAGGGTTTGCGATTTTAGCCGTATCGACTGTGGTTAAACCAATTACCGCAATTGTTAAATCGTCACGTTTAATGATTTGGTAAGGCTGGTATGCATGCTCGCCCGTTTTTTTATTAAATATGTTTGCCGAGAGCAGCGGGAAGTTTGCCCACGCAATTTGTTTATCTAGAACGTCTAGTGAATTGTCAAATTCGTGATTACCGATAGCCATGGCATCGTAGCCAATTAAGCTCATGCCTTTAAAATCTGGTTCAGCGTATTGTAAATCGGATTCAGGCACGCCAGTGTTTATATCACCACCTGATAACAACAGCACTTGATGATTTTTCGCTTTTGCCTCAGCACGTAAACGGTCAATAAGCGTTTTTCTTGCCGCCATACCATACTCACCTTGCTCATTGCGCCAAAAGCGCCCGTGGTGGTCATTGGTGTGCAAAATGGTGAGCTTTTGCTCATTATTTGTCGCGTAGCTGTTGTTCATAAACAGCATAGAGAGTGCTAAAAAAGTGAAAGAGCGCACAGTAATCATTATAAATTTCGGCAGTTAATTAACAAACGCTATTATTCTAACCATCACAATAAAATTATGGGCGGACAATTGTCCGGTTGCGAGGGCCGAAATCGCAAAACCTCGTAATTATTGTTAAAGGAGTGTTATTAATTGTAATTCTCACGTGAGTTTTATAGCCATATTAGCAAATAGTCTGTAAGCTGCTGTCGATAAAAATTAACAAAATATTCACGGGAAATTATGGACAAGCTAAAACTATCTCTCTTAGCTGCTGGCTTATTTGCGGGCGCTGCGCAGGCAACGATTGTTGAGGTTCAAACAACTCAAGGCAACTTTCAAATAAACCTGTTTGATGAAACTACACCAAAAACAGTCGAGAACTTTCTAAAATATGTTAATGACGAGCGTTACAATGAAGTGGTGTTTCACCGCTTAATAACGAACTTCGTGCTGCAAGGTGGTGGCTACACTTATGAAGGTAGTAAGTTTATACCTATCAATACCTATGGTACTGTGGTAAATGAGCCAGTTTATTCTAACGTACGTGGCACCATTGCCATGGCAAAAGTTGAAAATGATTCAAATAGTGCGACGAGTCAGTGGTTTATCAATCTTAAAGATAATAGTGGCGATCTAGATCTACAAAACGGTGGTTTTACGGTATTTGGTCAAGTAATTGGTGAAGGCATGGATTTAATTGACCAATTATCAAATTTTGAGTGTAACACGGTACCTTTAACAAATACGACCAATGATGAGTGTGCAGACCTTAAAAATGGTAATGCATCGCTTGGCGCTGAACGTTTAATTACCATCGAAAATGTTACGATTATTGATAGCAACAGTGACACCGCAAGTGATTTAACACCAAAGGAAAATACCTTAATAAAAGAGCCACCAAAGCCGCCAGTAACGTCGGATGACTCAGGTGGTAGTTTTGGCGCATTATTGGGCTTAATGGCGAGTGCGTTAATTTGGCGACGCAAGCGCAAGCCTGTGTTAGCGCGCTAACGCAAAATCTCATTTGTTGACAAACCGTTACAAATAATAAAATTAAAGTATTGCATTTAATCACTGCTTTTTTATAGTGGAATAAATGTATATCAATTCACTTAATTGATTAATCATTCTAGCGGGTTAAATTTTATGCTTCAGCGTTTAATTTATCCAATGCGCTATGTGATTACCTATTTAGTAGAATTGGTATTAAAAAACGCTCTATGACAAGACACTAGAGCGTTTTTTGTATTTATAACTCTAGGGAACCATTATGAAAAAAGCACTTAGCCTAAGTGCATTAGCACTTGCTGTTTTAGTTGGCTGTAATGCCACTAACCAAGCTAATACCTCTTCGAATAATCCAAATCTATACGCAGAATCACTGGTTGTTAGCCCGAACGATAACCGCGAATACAAAACATTAAAATTAAGCAACGAGATTGAAGTTGTTTTAGTGTCAGACCCAAGTGTTGATAAATCTGCTGCAGCGCTCAGTGTGGGTGTTGGTTTATTGCATGACCCGATGACACAACAAGGTATGGCGCATTATTTAGAGCATATGCTGTTTTTAGGCACTGAACGTTTCCCTGATACCAACGAATATTCAGAGTTTATGACCAAAAATGGTGGTGCTCATAATGCATATACTTGGTTAGATATTACCAACTATATGTTCAAAGCGAACAACGATGCATTTGAAGAAGGGCTTGACCGTTTTTCTGATTTCTTTAAATCACCGAAGCTTTATTCAGAGTATACCGACAAAGAAAAGAACGCTGTAAACGCTGAATGGTCAATGCGTCGCGAGCTTGATTTCTTTGGTCAGTTCAAACTTGCTCGTAAAATGATGGGTGAACACCCAGCAAACCGCTTTTTAATCGGTAATTTAGAAACCCTTGGTGATAAAGAAGGCAGCAAGCTACACACCGAAACCGTTGCCTTTTTTGATAAATATTATTCATCAAATATCATGAAAGTAGCATTACTTAGCAATAAGCCACTTGCTGAGATGGAAGCGCTAGCGAATAAATACTTTTCAGATATTAAAAATAAAAATATTGAAAAGCCGAGTGTTACAGCAAAAGTTGATTTAACAAAAGTTGGCGGTAAAAAGGTATTTTATAAGCCAAATAAAGACGTTAAACAGTTAACACTCGACTTCACAATTGAAAATAATAGCGACCAATTTGCGCTCAAACCAAATCGTTTTCTGTCATACTTAATTTATTCAGAAATGCCGGGCACACCTGCTACGTTATTACGTGAAAAAGGCTGGATCTCAGATCTCGGTGCTAATGCATCACCTTCACATTATGGTAACTATGGTACGTTCTCAATTGATGTCACGTTAACAGACAGTGGTATGGAACACCGTGATGAGATTGTTGCCATTATCATGCAGTACATCGACCTTATTCGCGAAAAAGGCGTTGATAAGAAGTACTTTGATGAAATCAGAACATCACTTAATAATCAGTTCAAATTCTTAGAAAAAGGTGATGAATTTGGTTATGTATCTAACCTTGCAGGCGCAATGCAAGTTTATCCAACGAATCATGTGATTAATGCACCATATTACTATGGTCAGTTTGATGAAAAAGCAATTGAACAAGTGCTTGATCAACTTACACCAGAAACGTTAAAAATTTGGTACGTAAGCCAAAAAGAAGAAACAGACAGTACACTTCATTTCTATGATGGTAACTACCGCATTGCTGATATTTCACAAGATGAAATTAACAGCTGGAAAGCGCCAACAAACGTTGCGATGAACTTGCCTGCAGTAAATCGTTTATTGCCAGAAAGCTTTGATTTAAAAGCCGCTAGCGATGAAATTAAAGAGAAACCGCAGCTTGTTCACGACACTAAGCATATTAAAGTATGGCAGTTTGCGAGCAAAAACTTCTCGCACCAGCCAAAAGGCATGCTGAAAGTGTATATTAATAACCCAGCAACGCTTAGCGATATGGACACAGCGATTCTATTATCAGTTTGGCAAGACCTATACAGTAAGAATGTCGTTGCGTTGAATACAGAAGCAGGTGTGGGCGGTATGTCTATGAGCCTTTCTGATTCAAATGGTGTGGTATTCACTGTGAATGGTTTTACCGACAAACAAAGCGAATTAATTGTAGCCGGTATGAACGAGTTACGTGTTGCGCCAACTGAGCTTGAGTTTAACCAAGCGAAAGACCGTTTCTTACGTGCTGTTGCAAACAAGAGCAAAAACTTCCCTTACAGCCAAGCATTCAATGCGTTTTATAAAGTAACAAGCCAAGGCAGTTATGAAGACGCTGCATTGATTGAACGTGCTAAATCGCTTTCAATTAGCGACTTAAACAAAGTAATGCAGCAGGTTCTTACTAATAACCAAGTACGCGTATTTATGTTTGGTAACTACGACCAGAATGACGTGAAAACCGTTGTATCTAGTCTTGAAAAAGCGCTACCTAACGAGGTGACAACAACGCAATACGCACGTGCGAAAGCGTGGTTACCAAAAGCTGGTCAAGTGTTTAGCGTACAACGTGATATTGACGTAGCTGATGTTGCTTTAGTTGATATGCATATGCACCCAATAAAAGGTAAGAAACAAGAAGCGCAAGGGCTTATTTTACAAGGTCACTTTAGCAATAAAGTATTTGATAAATTACGTACCGAAGAGCAACTGGCGTACGCAGTAGGTGGCTTTAGCACCACGCTTGACGACTATGTTGGTTTTGGTATGTATATTCAAACACCAGTTAAAGGCCCAGGTGAAATGCAGGCGCGTTTCGATGAATACAAGCTTGAGTACAAAAAAGAGCTCGATGCAATTAGCGAAGAGACGTTTGCGCAACTTAAAAATGCGGTCCTGATCAAGCTAAACGAGCAGCCGAAAAACCTAGGTGATGAGTTAAGACCATACTTGTCAGATTGGTATGAAGAAAACTTTGATTTCAACTCAAAAGCTGAGCTGATTAAAGAAGTAGAACAAGTAACACTTGCTGATGTGAAAGACTTTTACGCAAAAACGGTACTTAATAAAGATGCAGCGCGCTTAAACGTGCAAATGCGCGGTACTAAATTTGCGGACAAGGGATTTGGAAAAATCGATAATCAGACGGTTATTTCAGATTTTACAAATGCAGGTCAGGTACTTGATTATCAAAATTAATTGATAGTTTTTTGTGAAAGGCGAGCAAATGCTCGCCTTTTTTATGCGTCACAATTGTTCAATATAAACTCAATATTCGCGTCACATTTGCTTCATATGCTGAACTTAAAACAGCTTTATGGCCAATGTTATGATCCATGTCGACCAAGTAATCGCAAAACAATTTCCGCAACTTATAAATAACCCTTTGCTTTATAAATCAAGCAGCAAATTATTAAAAAATTTAATGCATGAAGGGGATTTTCATCAATTTGAAAATGATTTTCCTCATTTATCAGGACTTGATTTTGTAGAGCAAGTGCTTGATTATTTTGATGTTAGTTATTCGGTGCGAGATAGCGAAAAGCTGCATATTCCCGCATCAGGACGTTTGGTGATAATTGCCAATCACCCAATTGGCTCGCTCGATGCATTGGCATTGATTAAGTTAATTAGTGAAGTGCGTAGCGATATTCGCGTGATGGCAAACCAACTGCTTTATAGCTTAGCGCCGCTACAAGAAATGTTAGTGCCAGTTGATAACATTAAAGGCACAACCAGCAAAATTACCGTCAATCGTATAAAAGAGCATTTGAGCGATGAAGGTGTGTTGCTGATCTTTCCTGCTGGCGAAGTGTCACGTTTAAGACCAACAGGGGTGCGCGATACCTTTTGGCAAAAAGGCTTTTTAAAAATCGCAAAAGCGTATCAAGCGCCCATACTGCCAATGCATGTTGATGCTAAAAATTCCCCCATGTTTTACAGCGTTTCAATGCTTTATAAACCGCTTGCGTCGTTCTTGTTAGTGAATGAAATGTTTAAGCAACGCAAACGTAATTTTCCTATACGCATCGGCGCGCTTATTCCCTATAGTGCGTTTGCTGATTCACCGCTTCACGATACGCAATTAACTAAACTGTTCAAAAAACACATTTATGCCATTGGTGATGGTAAACCAGGCTATTTTCAAACTGAAAAATGCATTGCCTTGCCAGAGAACAAAGCAAATTTGAGCCGCTTAATTCGTGAAAAATGTAAATTGCTTGGGGAAACCCATGATGGAAAAATGATCTACTTGTATCAGCATGGTGATAGCTGCGTAATTATGCGTGAAATTGGCCGCTTACGTGAAATCGCGTTTCGTGCGGTGGGTGAGGGCACAAACCAAAAGCGCGATATAGATAAATACGATAGCGATTATTTACATCTAATTTTGTGGGACAAAGACGAACTAGAAATTGTCGGCGCATACCGTTTTGGTCGTGCTGATGTTTTAACACACAATGCAAAAAGCGCCGGGTTATACTCGTCAACGCTTGTGAATTACAAAGACGAAATGGCACCTTATTTTGCAAAAGGACTCGAACTTGGCCGCAGTTTTGTGCAGCCAAAGTACTGGGGCAAACGCAGCTTAGATTATTTATGGTTTGGTATAGGCGCGTACTTGCAACATCATCCTGAAATTCGCTATTTATTTGGTCCTGTTAGTATAAGCGGTACGTTACCTGAACCTGCAAAAGATCAGCTAGTAAGCTTTTATTCCCATTATTTTGCTCATCAAAGCACATTAGCAACATCAAACAATCCGTATCGCTACACAAACACGCATGAATTGCCAAATTACACAAACGATTACAAAGAAGATTTCAAAGCACTCAAAAGCACATTGGCAGGGCAAGGTGTAGCGATCCCCACTTTATACAAACAATATACCGAGTTGTGTGAGCCTGGTGGCGTTAAGTTTTTGTGCTTTGGTGTTGACCCAGACTTTAACAATAGTGTTGATGGCCTTGTTTTAGTTGATTTAAATACATTGAAACAAAACAAACGAAAACGTTATTTAAATCAGTAGATTTAGCTGCAGGAATATGTCAGGTTAATAAGAAAACAAAAAGGGTTTTGTTGTGATATCTGTTATTCCTCTTTACGCGGCGCTGCTAGGCTTAATTTACATTTATTTGAGTGTGGCAACGCTAACGCGCCGCAAAAAAATTCTCGTCGCGTTAGGCGATGGCGGTGACAAACTGCTGCAAAAGAAAATGCGAGCGCACGGTAACTTTCAAGAATACGTACCAATTAGTTTAATATTAATCGGATTTGCAGAATACTTAGGTGCTGCATCACTGTTTGTTCATGGATTAGGTGTTGCACTACTTGTTGGGCGTATTTCTCATGCCTATGGTGTCAGCATGTTACATGAAAAATTAGTGTTTCGCGTAACTGGCATGGCATTAACCTTCTTATCTATCTTGCTTAGCAGTATCGCAATACTCTATCTTTTATATCGTTAACAAATCGCCTTAAAATTCAGTGAGGTTAGTTATGGCTAATAATCAATATACGCCGCCAAAAGTGTGGCAATGGCAAGCGGGAAACGGTGGCAAATTTTCTAATATTAATCGTCCTGAGTCAGGCGCGACACACGATAAAACCTTGCCTCAAGGAAAACATCCGCTGCAACTTTATTCACTTGCTACGCCAAATGGTGTAAAGGTGACGATTCTGCTCGAAGAACTAATTGAAATGGGTATTAAAGACGCTGAATACGATGCGTACTTAATTGATATTATGGAAGGCGAACAGTTTAGCTCAGGCTTTGTCGAGATTAACCCTAACTCTAAAATTCCTGCGTTGCTCGATACCTCAACATCACCCACCACACCTGTGTTTGAATCAGGCGCGATTTTGCTTTACCTCGCTGAAAAATTTAATTGTTTTATTCCGCAAAATGCAAATGACAGGGCGAAATGTTTATCTTGGCTATTTTGGCAAATGGGCAGCGGCCCCGCATTAGGTGGCGGGTTTGGTCATTTTTATGCGTACGCACCTGAGCCACTAGAATACCCAATTAACCGATTTACTATGGAAGTAAAACGCCAGTTGGATCTACTAAACAAACACTTAGCAAACAATAAATACATGTGTGGTGACACCTACACGATTGCCGATATGGCAATTTGGCCGTGGTACGGTGTATTAGTACGCGGTGATTTATATGACGCTGCTGAGTTCTTAGCAGTAGATGAATACCCACATTTAAAGGCATGGGCAGACCGTATATTTGAACGACCAGCTGTGCAACGAGGCCGTAGAGTAAACCGCAGTTGGGGCGATGAAAGTGAGCAACTGCACGAGCGCCATAGTGCGGACGATTTTAATTAAACCGTAAAGGTTAATACGCCCTAGTTATATTTAAAATAAAATTGTATATTTTATTTATTTTCAGTTGTAAGGATAAATGTGAAACATATCGCGCTACAAGAATTAACCACTGCCGATGCTGAATTCATTTTTAAGTTAGTAACGCAAGCGAGTTTTAAAGAGCACATTGGTGATAAAGGGGTGTATGACCTAACCAGTGCAGCAAAGCACCTTGAAGAAAAGTACATTCAGCCCTACCAGCAATATGGCTATGGTTTATGGGGTATAAAAGATCTCGACCGTAATTGTTTTGTTGGCGTATGTGGCTTAGTAACACGCCCTGATTTTGACATTCCTGATCTTGGCTATTCGTTACTTGATGAGTATACAAAGCAAGGTTATGTGGCAGAAGCCGCGCGCAAAACCATTGAATGTGCCCGCAGTAAGCACGGCTTTGACACATTAAATGCTATTACTTCACCCACTAATAACGCGTCAATTAATGTGCTTGAAAAACTTGGCTTTAAGTTTATTAAGCAATTTGAACTTGCCGGTTATGAAGGGGTTTCTAACCTTTATCAATTAGCGCTTTAAGCTCAGTTGCAACCGCGTTGTTGACATTGTTCCATGCACTATTTAACGCGCTAACAAGCGGGCCGTAGCCGTCATCGTTAAGCGATACGGCTTGATTAAAGCCTTGGCTATACACGATAGTAGCCGAGGTATGCTCAAGTTTATATACCGTCACTATGCCCGCTATTACACCTTCGCCGTTTTGATTCGCTTGAAACTTAGTCAGATAATAATCTACGCGAAAGGTTGGTAACGTGGCATTAATTGCAGATTCTAACTGTAGGGGAATAACACGGCTTTGCGACAACTGATTATCAAGATTAACCACGCTTGCTTGCAATAATAATTCACTGGGACTGCTGCTCCACAAATGGCCGTTGGCGCTTTGAATTTGCAATGGCGCAACCTCTACTGCAATACCGCGATTGGCAAGATGGCCGGTTAACTTAGGGTTACTGACAATGATATTAGCGCGCGCTTGTTTGCCTAATTTATTTGGCGCAAATTCGCCACCATCAAGCTGGTAATAACTAATAGTGTCAACTTGGCTGCTACACCCACCCAATAATAAAAAAAGAACTGAAACCAGTAAAATACGCATTGTGTTATTGTTTCCTTGGGGTTGGATCGGTTGCCAATTGTTTATCAAAAATAAACATATTAGGTTGCTCGTTTAAGCCTTTTGACAATGGCTGCAATTGCTCTGCTAATTGTTTTAACTGATCAAGCGTGCTGTTTAATTCGTGATAAATAGCAGAACCTTTCTCGTAATCTGACATGGTTTTTTCAAACTGCAACATGGTTTCATCAAATGTTGCCATCGATTTTTCAACTTGTGCTAAGGTTTCATTAAATTCATTAGGCAGAGCTTGCGTGTCTTTTCGATTTAACAGTTCGCGCAGTTCAACGGCGAATGTGTTGTATTCGTTCATTGTTTTATCAAAGCTATTGAGCGGTGTTTGCATATCTAAATTATTAAACTTCGCTAGTAATTCCGACACTTGGTTCGCCATTACGCTAAAGCCACTAGAGGTACTTGGAAACACTTTTAAGCCAGCAAATTCAGATTGCTGAAATGGCTCAACATCTTGGTATAAATCAAAATCGATATAAATTGAACCCGTGAGTAAATTGCCGGTTTTAAGCGATGCTCTTAAGCCTTTTTCAATCCAGCCATCTAGGCTATTTTGCCAGAACTCTTTGGCAATTTTGGTATCGTGGAAGATACGCTTATATTCAATTTTAATCTTAACCGGTACAGCCGTACTGTCAGTTGAAAAATGAGCAGGGCGATTATCAATCACTAACATCGCCGGTGCTTCTTCAACGGTACCAATTCGAATACCGCGATATTCAACTGGCGCACCCGGCGTTAAGCCGCGAATTGATTGCTCAAACTGAATAACATAGTAATCGTACTCATCGTAGCGATGTTCTAGCGCTTTTTGGTAATCGCTGTTTAGTCTGAATGTTTGGTTTTGCTTAGCCAAAGCATCGGGTTTTTCGCCCTCAGGAATGGCAAACGAAATACCGCCTTTCAGCATTTTTGCCAGTGAACTGGTTTTAAAATTAATCCCGTCAGCAGATAGGTCAACTTCAATCGCGGAATTTACCCAAAACACCACATTTTCTGTGACCAGATTTTCATAAGGTGAGCGAATAAAAATGCCATAGCGCATAATCTGCTGTTGCCAATCAAACTTAGCAGTTTCAACTTGTCCAACACTGTAGCCGTTATAATAAATTGTGGTACCAACATCGATTACATTGGTATTTTTACTGGTAAGCAAATAGCGCTGACCTTTTATGTTATCGGGAATTTGGGGCGGCGTATCAAGTAGTGTAAATTGACGGGTTCTGGCATCACTCTCACCCGGTAAAAATTCAAAATAAACACCCGATAACAAGGTGTTTAACCCTGAAATACCGGTTTCATCGATTCGCGTTTTAACAATCCATATTTTTGCGTCTTGATTAAGTAAATGCTCGTAATCTTTGTCAATTACCGCGCGTGCAACAACTGTGGTTTGATCTTCAGCAAGGCGCACTTGGGCAATGACACCCATTTTTACGCTGCGTACTTTAATTTCTGTTTTGCCGGGGATCACGCCTTCTGCGTTTGGCATGGTAATGTAAATAGTCGTGCCTTGGCTTTGTTGGTATTGATAAAACATCCAACTTGCAACAAACACGGCAATAAGTGGAATGATCCAGATAGGTGAGAGCGTTCGCTTTTTACTAATAGCGGCAGTAGGGCTCATTCAAAAAACCTCTTTTTATCCCAGATTAAACGTGGGTCGAATAGTTGCGCAGCAATCATAGAGGTGATCACCATAATTGCAAAAAAGATTGCACCAACACCAATTGTTATCGACATTAAAACGCCTAATTGTACTAATGAAACTAAAATAACCACAACAAACACATCGATCATCGACCACTTACCAACAAGCTCTATTAAAACATAAGCACGTGCTGCTTGTTTTCTACTAATGTGTTGTTTTTTTGTAACTAAATAACACAGCCAAAATAATACAAACAATTTGCCGATAGGAATACAAATACTGGCTATGAAAATAATGATAGCGATTGGGTACGAGCCAATCTGCCACAGTGTAAAAACACCATTAAGAATAGTGGACGGTTCGTCAATTGAGAAAATCCATGTGTGCATTATCGGGAAAAAATTCGCTGGTATATAACAAATGAGCGACGTGATGGTAAATGCTAAAACCCACTGAATATGTTGTGTATTGCGTACCGACGTTTTGCTATTACAGCGCGAACACGTATCGTCGTAAGTTAATAACTGACAAACATGACACGCTCGCAAATTTTGATTTTTAGCGCGCGAGCCTAAGCTTTCATCAATTGTTATTTTGTTTTGGTCGGCGAGTTGTAACCACAAACTATGGCTGTCGTAATAATATAGCGTGAGCGAATAACACAGTACAAAAGCGGAAAACGCCCAAAAACTTAAACCAAAGGTAATTTCAGCCATTGCCATAATTTTAATCATGCTGATCAGCACGCCAATTAGGAATATTTCCGACATAACCCAAGGTTTTAAGTAGTAAATCGTTTTTAAGCAAAATCGCGAAAGCGGTTTAGGTAACACATACAAAGCCCCCATATGAAGCGGAATAAACAGTGTTAATAACACAAAAGGCAATCCAATAATGGTGATATCAATCAGTGCAGCGACGAAAAAGTTATCTTGATAAAACAATATTTTTGCCGCGTCGAGCAAATTGATGGTTTGGCTTAACCCTTGATTGCTAAACGAGATAAACGGGTAGAGTAAGGCGCTAAATAGTAAGATAAGTGACGCGATACTAAGCGCAACCACTTTTTGAGCGCGCGCGTTAATTGTGCGGCTTAATAAGGTATGACAATTTGGGCAATAGGCATGCTCCCCATGGCTGAGCGTTGGGATACTGACTATTTGATCGCAGTGATGACACGCGAGTTGTATTTCCATTCAGGTGCTTACTTTGTCTTGTTACTCTTTGATTTTCTTATATCCTTGATTGTAAGGCAAGAAATTGTGCTAGGATATTTGCTCTAATAACAATAAAAGAGTACAACCATGGCGCAATCAATTGGACTGACTAAACGGCTGCTGTATCGTTGCTATCACATGGCGTTACGCCTTGCATTATTTGTTTATCCTATCCCACGACCTAAGTGCTTTAAAAGCACGCAACTCGATATCTGGCTTGCTGAGCTAAAGCAACAAAACATTGAGCGATTACTGGTGGTTACCGACAAAACCTTGCTTTCACTCGGCATCGCAGCGCCCGTGATTACTGCCCTTAAAAGTGCTGGCATTAGCACGTCTATTTATTCAGATATTTTACCTGATCCCGACATTAACGAAATTGAATCGGGTTTTATGCTTTATACACAAGATAAGTGCCAAGGCATTGTTGCAATTGGCGGTGGCTCGGTGATTGATGGCGCAAAACTAATTGGGGTGCGCGCTGCAAAACCACATAAAACACTTACGCAATTACGCGGCTTGTTTAAGGTGATGCGCCGTTTACCACCGCTAACGGCAGTACCAACTACCGCTGGTACAGGCTCAGAAACAACGGTTGCAGCGGTGGTTTCAAACCGCAAGCAGCAGGACAAATTCGCAATTGCAGATTACTGTTTAGCGCCAAAATACGCGTTATTAATGCCAGAATTAAGCCAAGGCTTACCGCCATTTATTACCGCCACAACCGCTATGGATGCGTTAACGCACGCATTGGAAGCATTTATTGGTATTAACGGCACGCAATTTACTAATCAAAAAGCGTTAAGCGCATGCAAACTCATTTTTGAGAATTTTCCATTAGTAATTCAAGAACCAAGTAACATTAAGGTACGAGAAAACCTGCTAAACGCATCTTTTTATGCGGGCGAAGCGTTTACTCGTACATCGGTAGGGTATGTGCATGCCATTGCCCATCAGCTTGGCGCGAAATATCATGTCGCCCATGGTCTTGCTAATGCCATCTTGCTGGATGTGGTGTTAACGGAGTATGGCGAGACAATACATGATAAATTGGCACTTATTGCTGATTATTGTGCGCTAGGTGATAACAAAATTGACGATCGTTCACACAAAGCAGCGCTGGTAATTGAAAAAATACGTGAATTAAAAGAATTGGCGAATCTTCCAACCAAAGTAGATGAGCTTGATGCTAAGGATATCCCAGATATAACAACCGCAGCGATGAAAGAAGCACACCCTGATTACCCTGTACCAGAGTTTTGGTCAAGCGATCGGTTTGACCACGTCTTACAGCAAGTTTTAACGTAAAACTCGGGGTGACTCTTTATATTGTTATTGGTCTTAGGGGGTATGTGTAAGCTAGAGGGCTGTAGTGAGTGAAGAGCGGATATCGAATAAATTATTCCATGCACATATAAAACTCTTCGTTGTTAGAAGTAAAAATTATGTCTATTTCATTTATTAATAATTAGTTCCCCTCAATATTTATAGCAGGCAATTTGCCTGTTTTTTTCAAACTCAGAAAATGTTAAGTTTCAAATAACTTGCTGACTAATGGCAATTAATCATTAATGTTATAAATTTCTTTAGAATGTAAACAGGCGATGTTGCGGTCGGAAATGAAGCAACTTGCCTCTAATAAGCTGTCGGATTAAATGGAGAATTAAAACAATGGAAGGTATTGAAAATGGTTTAGGTGGATTTGGAATTTTATTTTATTTAGCTTTAGCCATCCTGTGGATTATGGTTCCTGTATTTATCTTCTTAATTTCTAAGCGAGTGAAGCAAATGCTAAATATCATGACAACATCGCAATCAGAAATTAAAGAGTTAAACGCAAGTATTAAATATTTAAAGCGAAAATATAATGAATCTAATGAGTAATTAATCTACCAAACAATTCAACAGAGCTAAAAATAGCTGGTTCTACTCCTGCGTCGCTAATTTTAACCGACTATTTTAAGCCCATTAATATGGGCGTTATTAATGAAAGTTAGTAGCACATGCCTCCTGCTGTACTTGCTCAACTTCTTTTAGACAACTTTGGTAGTTCAGAATCAAATTTAATTAGCGAGTAGTTAATATCAAACGCGGCGCATAAATTTTCACACGATTGCGCCGCGATTGATTACCGTTTATAAGCTAAGGTTACTCGGCAAGGGTTTTTAGTTGAGTAATTTTATAGCCGCTTGTGGCGTTTGAATCTTCTTCCAAAATCAAAATGTAATTACCGGTTTGTGAAAAGTCGATATCTGCCATTTGTAAAACACTGATAGTTTGGTTGTTTACTTCATAAGTGACAGTTACATCGTAACTTTGCGAGTCTAACGTCAGCGATTTTGTCGCGAATGCGTCAATGTTTTTAATGTAGCTTGTGGTGTCGTCAATAGTTTCATTACCCTCAGTAAAATAAATATCGACTTTGGCGATATTGGTATCATATGGTGAGTGATCAATCAGGTTAACAACCTGCACATTATGCGATACCGCGTTAGGCGTTAAATCCTCAGTAATTGATATCATTGCAGGATAATCGTCAGTATGTTGATAGAAAATACTGATAAGAGACGTGTTTTTGTTAACTGCCTCAACAAAATTATTCACGATAGGGTTATTTGAGTTATCTAACATCGACAGGGTAAAGGTACCTGCGTTCGCTGGAAAATAATCGGTTACTGTGTCGGATGGGGTTGCTGGCGTTGTAATATCGTCTTTGGTGCTAAGTGCATTAAAGGTAACGGCTGCGTACTCATCAATCGCGTTGTAAAAACGCATTTGCGACATGGCATCAACATGGGTGAGTGAGGTAACGCTTGAACCATCAGAGACTAAATCAACTGTAATGCCACCTGGTTGTGATGAAAAGCTCGGGCGCAACATGGCAATATAGCTTTGTTCATCATCAAGCTCCACCATACTCGATTGAAAAATAACATCATCGCTGCCAGCGAGGGTGATGTAGAAGGTGTAATGATCTTCGCTTTTTTCTTGCAGCTCAGGTAGCGCTAAATATTGGGTTGAAGTTAATAGCTCGGCATCCACAAAAGCGTAATCGTCTTTAGCAAGGTAAATATCGTATTCTTGCTGATCTGAAATGGTATTAATGGCGCTGATTTGAATTTTGTCTTCGCCGTCAAATTCGCTAATTGCAAATTCGTCAATGCGTGGCTCGTTGTAGTCGCCCGATAAGACTTTTAACAGTTTTACATCGCTTTTAATGGCAAGTGTGTCGTCGTCACTCAGCAGCGGTATATAGTCATCGTTATCGTTTAAATAAACGTAGTTTAACGCGTAGTCGTCACGGTTATAGTTATGGCGCGTGGTTACTTCACCAAACGTTGCACCGGTGCGTACGGTATTGTCGATTTCGAGATAAACCGTTGGGCTGTTGGCACTGGCATTATACATTTGTACGAAACCTGTGCCTGAAGAGTCGTCACTGCTACTGCAGGCTGCAAGCATAGAAATGGCGAGGAACAGCGTTGTATTTTTAACATTTATCATTATTGTTTTTCCATGAGTTGGGTTGTTATCTACCCTGAGTATGTCATGGGAAAATCAATGCTATAACCATTTTTACCTACTATTACAATGGGTTACAATAAGTCACTTGAGTAACATATTCTCACAGTTTTAGTAAGTAAAACGTACCCCTACATAAAAGCGTCTGCCGTTACGATAAACCGCTTTTGGTGAGTAATGACTGCCTTCGTAGAGGTAGCTAATTTCGTCACCGAGGTTTAACCCTTCAAGATTAAGAGATAAATTCGGATTAATATGATAGCTAAAGGTGGCGTCAATTTGCGAAAAGTCGTCTTGCATTTCAAGGCCAACGCCGGTGGCGAATTCTGTGCGATAGTTGTGGGAAATTCGGGCACTCAACCATTCATTCTCAAAATAACCGGTTAAGTTAAAGGTATGCTCTGAGGTGCCAGGAATAAATGCTTGCTGCGTGGTGTTACCATCGCGTTTACCATCAACAAAGGTGTAGTTTGTAATAATGCCAAGGCCTTGTAAAAACTCATGTTGATAGCTCAATTCGATACCCCAAACATTACCGCCTGCGCCGTTAATCGGTCGGTCAATGGTCATTAGTATGTCTTCGTGTACTTCTAATTGACGTTTAAACTCAATAAATGATTTAACGTCTTTGGCAAACGCCGCAACCGAGAGCAAACCAATATCTGAAAAATACCACTCGAGTGACATATCATATTGAGTCGCGCGATATGGGTCGAGGTCGGGGTTGCCGCCTTGTCCTTGCGCTTGTGTAACGTTGTAATTGGTTGATGGCATTAAATGATTGTATTCGGCGCGCGCCATAACTTTTGCAGCGGCAAAGCGAAATGCCAGGTCGCGCTTTAAGTCAAAATTTAAATTTAAGCTTGGCAAAATATCCGTGTAATGTTTGCTTTGCGCTTGCCACACAAAGTTAGTTTGCGCACTACTGGGCGATGCGATTTGCTGATAGGCGCCCGCATCTTGAATGGTATTAACAATGCGCACACCCACATTAGCGCGGAATAAATCAGTAAGTAGATTTAGCTTGGTGTATAAAGCACTGGTTTGTTCTTGAATATCAAAGCGGCTGGCTTGCTCTACTTGCTGTTCAAACGGGTAATCGCGGTAGGCGTTTGCAAGAGATTGAGTATCGGCAAATGCATAGTGTTTAAGTGTTTCATCGGAACCAATGCCGTGTAAATAGTCTTTCGGAAAGGGCGCACTAAAATTTGCGAGCGTCCAATCGAGCGTATCTTTAATATCACTGTAACTGCCATTATTTGAACGTAAGCGTTCAAAATCACGTTGGTGATTGCGATATTTAATGCCAAAATCAACACTGTCTATAAGATTATGAATAAGCGCTTTTGAAAAGTCAGCTTGTAAATACCACTCTTGATCAACGGAGTGCTGAGAGTCGTTTCTAACTTCGCTTATCCACCAGTTTTCAGCTTGGTTTGGATTGAGTTCATAGTGGGTTTTAATGTCACGTTTGTCTCGGGTATCAACGCTAAACCCTGAATTTGCCGACCACTGCGATGTATTGTCGTCGTACGTACCGCCGCTACCGCGGGTAAAGCCGAGCTGGTATTCATTTTGCCATAAGTTAACAGATTGCATGGCTTTAACGTTAATACTGTTAGTCTTAATGGTTGATTGACGCCAAATTGCTTCCATTGAGGTACTAAAAGGCTCGCTATTTGCCGGGTCTACCTTCGAATAATCGGCGTACGCTAGGGTATTATTGATGATTTGATAGTCGTTAATTACGCCACCGCGCGAGAATACGTTTGATGGTTGCCACAAAAAATTTTGATTAGTGTTGTCTGCATCTAACTGTGAATACAAGGCATCAAACTCAAATTGCCACGTGGCACTTGGCTGATAATCAACCGCCATGGTTGCGCTGGTGCGCAAGCGTTCTTGTTGAAACACCGCAGAGCCGCCACCACTTGGGGTCCAAATGTTTTTTATGTCAGCGCTGTCATGGTCGCTGTATATCAATTTGCCATCATCGCGTTTTTTAAAGTGTGCTTGATGCCAACCCCAAGACTCCAAACCATCTCGGCGTAAGGTGCGCTGCTGACGGTTCAATGTAAACAACATACCAAAATCGCGATTACTGTTTACATAGTTATAAAAGGCAGCAAGTTGTGGGTCGAGCTCGTTTGATAAGTCGCTATATTGGCTTTGCAGCGTGACAATAAATTGGGTGTCGGTCGTCAATGGCCTATGGGTTTTTATATTAATCGCTCCGCCGAGAGAACCTTCATCTTGGTTCGCTTGTGGCGTTTTAAACACCTCTAATTTGCTAACAAGTTCAGCGGGTAACATGGTGTAGTTAAAGCCACGATTTGGCTGAGATGAAATCCACCAATCCGCTGAAGCGATATTTTGGCCGTTTAAAAACGTTCTATTTTGCCCTGGCGTCGTGCCGCGCACACCAATACGCTCGCCTTCGCCCATCACACGCGTAAGCGAAATACCGGTAACACGTTGAAGCGCTTCAGCAACGTTTTTGTCGGGAAATTTCCCGATTTCTTGGGCACTCAGTACATCGCTAATTGCCGAGTGTTGTTTTTTATCGGCAAGTGATTGCAATAAGCTCTTGTGAATGCCACGTATTTCAATGGTGTCGAGATCGATGTCGGGAGTATTTGCAAACGCGCCATTAGAGAGAAACGCAGTTATCGACGCTAAAGACATTGCGCGTAATTTAAAGCGAAGGTGTTGTGCCTGTTTATTATTGTGTGTTTGCATATGATCCCCTTTGCACTTTAAACGACTGAATTATATGAACTGCGTGTATTTACTGAGCGATTGTTAACGCTTAAAATGCAATCACCATAATACTGTTATACGTGCTATAAGGCTAGACTAATTTTGTCACTCACTTCGTTACCTAACTCATTAATTCAAATAGACAAAATTTTAGTTGATTTCAGCGCAATGCGAATTAAACGAGCGGGTACATGGCATAAGGTTGAAAGCAAGCAGCTGATATTGTTGGCGCTACTGATTAAACAACACGGGCAGGCAATATCGCGAGATGAGTTACTCGATAAAATTTGGCCAAATGTGATTGTTAGCGATAACTCGCTCAGTAAGTTGGTAACACAGTTGCGCAAAACGATCGGTGATGATCGTAACGATCAAGGTATTATTCGTACCGTACCGCGCGTAGGCTATCAGTTAATTGCTACTGCAACACAGGTTGAACATAAAGCGGCATCGTTTAAGCAGCAAAATGTCGCGATTGTGGGTGCATTATGTTTAATGTTAGGTGGGTTATTTAGCTTACTGCTTTCGCATCTGAGTAAGCCTTATGCGCTTGGCGATGATTATACCGAGCGACGCATTACTCAGCGAGGTGGCGTGGAGCAGGGCGCGTCTTTTTCAAATGACGGGCGATATATGGTGTTTAATTATCGCGCAATAGGTAAAAGCAATACCGATTTAGCGGTGATGGACCTACAGCAACACATTTCCCATGTAATTAAAAATGCCAATTACTCTGAGCAACGCGGTGTGTTTTCCCCTGATCAAAAATGGTTGGCGTATATTCGCAACGACGCGTTGCAATGCAATATTCGGGTGATATCAACGGCTAGTGCGATAGAAACATGGCGTTTATCACTCGATAGTAAATTAGCAGATTGCCCGTCTGGTTTGCATAAAATGGCATTGAGTTGGCCGCAAGATAACCTACTGATAGCTCACTTTAATCACAGTGTGGTGCGTTATTCATTAAACTTTGAACCGTTTCCTCGAGCGGTTGATAGTCCAAACGTGATTGTTGAGAATGTTGATGAATTAAGTGTGACTGATAATCATTTATTCACACTTAATGCGGCGACAAATACCGTGGAAAAACGCGATTTTCATGGCAAACTTTTGACAACGCTGTCTCATGAAGAGCGCGGTATTAAAAAGCTCGCGGCCGACAATAACACGCTGTGGCTTGTATCCAATAAGTTAGCTTTTTATAAACAAAATAAGCGTATTGGCGATATGAATATTGAGGGTGGCGATATTGATGAAATCAGCATTAATAGAAAAAATGGTGATATTCTATTAAGTAAAAGCCAGTCAAATACGGGGCTATTTTCGCTTTCATCCAATCGTGTTGAACAACTTGGTTCGTCAATGAATGCGGTACGTGCGCCGGTGGTATCACACACAGGTAATAAGTACGCATTTTTAACCTTAAATAAGCGCTCAAATAAGGCTGACGTTTGGCTTAGCCATGTAAATAGTGACAGTGTGCAGTTTATTACGTCGCTTTCAAACTCTAACGTGCCAGAATTTATGTCG
The DNA here is from genome assembly GCF_057367955.1 of Pseudoalteromonas sp. NS-SX12. Taxonomy (NCBI): domain Bacteria; kingdom Pseudomonadati; phylum Pseudomonadota; class Gammaproteobacteria; order Alteromonadales; family Pseudoalteromonadaceae; genus Pseudoalteromonas; species Pseudoalteromonas sp. NS-SX12. The sequence goes on from NZ_CM170635.1 coordinate 1,587,641, forward strand.
TTTTCACCAAACGGTAATTTTTTACTTTTAGGCTATTTAGATTCCCATCTTTCGTTGATTGATTTAACAACTAAAAATAGTATTACCATGGCACAAGGGCAGTTTGACAATGTGTATTGGCAAAAAGAAGGCGATGGTGTGTTCTATGCGAAAAACGATGGCAATAGCAGCAATAATTGGTATTTTGACTTGTCTACCGGATTAGCGCAGCCGAACGCGCAAACGTTAGCATTAGATTTTATGCTTGCGAATAAAGAATACCGAACGCTTATGACAACGGGCTTTCGAAATTATGCTAATCATGTGGCTAAGTATTTAGCTGAACGAGTTTTTGACCCCTTGCTAATTGATAATATTTTACCTTCAAGCCAATTATTCACACCATCCGTCTATCGAGACGGTATTTATTTTATGGTTAAAAAAGGTGAAACCTTATTATTGTTTGATTATCAATTTGATAGTCAAGAATTTCGTGAAGTTGCAGACTTGAGTCAATTTAGTAATGCGCCAAATCATACGCTGACTATTACCAGTTCTCATGATGGTAAGGAAGTGCTTGTGAATCTCGTTGATAATCTCCAATCAGATTTGGTTTTAATCAGTAAAACCACGGCTAATTAAGCGATGTGATAGTAAGGTTAAATCTTAGCTTAAGGTTTAGCAGCAAGCTTTCGTTTCAGTGCTTTCATTTCACTGAGATCAATTTTTTGAGCATTGGCGTTATCAATTGCTCTGTCTAGCTGTTTTTTTGCACTTGAAATGTCATTTTGTTGATACGAAAGTTTAGCCTTTAAGTACCAGGCTTCGGCGTTATTCGCGTTTTGTTGTAGCACAGAATCGATTTGCTGATGCAGTGTTTTGTATGCGCTTTCTGAAATCTCAGCTTGGCTAAGAGTCAGACGGGTGAGCGCGGTTTTTGCAAGCAGATGGCCTTTATCACTTGCTTGGGTTAACCATAAGCGCGCTTTTTCCATATCGTAATGTACTGATTTTTTAACTAATAACTCGATGCCTAAACGGTACTGCGCCGATGCAAAACCATTTTGAGCGCTCAGTAAGAGCCAGTTAAGTCCTTTTTTACGGTCTTGGGCGGTTTTATCGCCGGCAAGTAACTGTGTTGCAATACGATATTGCGCGAAGGGATAACCATTTTTTGCAGCATTTAGCATAAGATTTTGCGCTTCGCTTTCTTTTGGCCAATGGTATTTAAGCAATTTAGAGGCGTTGTGTTTATCGGTAGTAAGCCATTGTGCAATACGGTATTGCCACAAAGCATTGCCATTTTCTGCCTGTTCAATGACTTCAGCAATGTGTTTTTGATATTCACGTTGCTGGCGCGAAAACCCTTGCCGATAACGTTTACCTTTAAATGTGGTGAAGTGATAAAGCAAACTGCGACGTTTGATGGGAAGCTGCTCGCTTTGCTTAAAGCGCCAGCGTTTTAACGCCATTAGCATGGCGTTATCAAATGTTTTTTGTGGGTAGCTATCAATGATTTGCGCGTTGATCACGGCTCCTGCACCATCAATATCGTATTCAACCCATACCCATCCTTCAATACCGCGGTCGACCGCGTGTTCTGGATACACAGGATCAACATTAAATGACTTTATTGGTTGAATTAAAGTGTTAAATGTTTCGTTAAATTGGGGTGCTAATGTGTTCACATAGCGTTGATAGCTAAGTTCAGCGTCGAGATGTTGTTTTGCTTGGTGTAAAGCGTCACTGTTTTGTGTTTGCGTGGCGATGTACTCTGCGGTGTTTTTAGCATCGGTTATTCCAAATTCGCCGGCAAGTGAAAACCATGCATATGCTTTGTTGATGTCTTTTTTTACGCCACGGCCGTGTAAATGCATAACGGCAATATTAAACATCGCATCTCTATTACCAAGTTTTGCAAGCTGTGAAAATTCGTTTAAGGCTTTTTGATATTCGCCATTGGTATAGTTAACTGACGCGCTCAATAAGTCGGCTTTCAAGCCGAAATGCATAAGCGAAAAACACAGTAACAACAATGTCGTAATTAGATAACGCAATGACAAAACCAAATATCGACTAAGGGGGTTTAAACGTTTTGCAACGAAAAAACGAAAAAGTGGGTTAAGAATACGCAAACTTACTGCGGAATTGAATTGATATTTCGACTTTTTTAAGAAATTTTAATGGCTTGTAGCGCAATAATTGAAAGCAAAAAAAACAGCGAACATTACATTCGCTGTTTTGGGGGGTTCTGAAGTGTAAGAGTTTTCTAATAGGGGGCAGTCCTGTGTTAGCTCTGCGCAATTAAGCGCAGTGAAACTCTTTTTCAGAATTAAAAATTAAATCGAACACCTGCAACATAGCGACGGCCATCGGCATAAACACCGGTTAGTGCTTGCTCTACACCTTTTTCTTGGTAGCTAAAGGTATGCTCATCGGTTAAGTTAATGGCTTCAAATACTAACGTAATGTTCTCGGTTACGCTGTAGTTAAGATTGGCATCAATTTGTCCGTAATCGTCTACATAACCTGGCCAACCAAGACCTGTATCATAGCCTGTGCGGTAGTTGTACGAAATACGGCCGTTTAGGTACTCATTTTCATAGTATGCACTTAGGTTAATCGTGTGCTCAGAGTTACCAGGAATAGTGATATCTTCACCATTTGGACCTTTCGCTTCACCATCAACATAGGTGTAGTTAGCCATTACACCTAGGCCTTGATAAATATCGTGCTGCACCGCAAGCTCTAAACCTTGAATTGTACCGCTACGACCATTTACCGGGCGATTTACCAATATACCAACACCTTCGTGAGTTTCAAGCGTTAGCTGTGAGTCTAAGAAAGATTGAATATCTTTATGAAATAGTGCCGCTGAGAATAAACTTGCTTCATCAAAGTACCATTCAATACTTACATCAAATTGGTTTGCACGATACGGGTCGATATCTGGGTTACCACCTGTACCGGTTTTAGTTTCTAGGTTGTATGAAGTTGATGGTGTCATTGAGTTATAGTCTGGGCGAGACATTACGCGTGCAGCTGCAAGTCGCATAATAAGGTCATCATCTAAATCAATCGCTAAGTTAAGGCTTGGTAGAACGTCAAAATAGTCTTTTGATTGCGTTTGCCAATTTTCACCAACGTAAGCGCCTGTATCTTGGTTTGTTTGTACTAAACGTACGCCTAAGTTACCGCGCAGGCTATCTGCGTCAATATCCGCCTTAATGTAACCAGCCAAGATTTGCTCTTCTACTTCAAAGGTACTTGCTTTTAATAAGTTGTATTGCCAACCTAGGGCATCACCTTCACGACGTACTTTGTTTGAATCAGTAATGGCGTAGTTTTTAAGTGTACCATTTGAGCCTAAACCCGATAGATAATCTGACGGCATTTGGAGCGAATAATCGGCTAATGACCAGCCTAAATCGGTACGTGTTGCAGTTTGACGTTTCTCATTATAGCGACTGTGGTCGCGATATTTAGCACCAAATTTAATATTACTAAATACTGCAACATCAACTGGGCGGTTAAAGTCTACTTGTACATAATGTTCATCGTCTTTGGCGTTATTTTGATCGTAACGTAAGAAATCAAGTGACCATTTAGTGCCATCAGCGGGATCAGCGCTATAGCTAGTTTTCATATCTTCAACGCTTGACGCATCATATGAATGCACGTAGTTACCACCCCAACCAACACTGCGGTCAGCGTGTGAACCACCTGAGCCTTTGGTATAACCTAAGTGAACTGAGGTTTGCCAAATATCACCTTGATAATCTGCTTTTAAATCGTATGACTCAGTGCTAAGTTCTGAGTTACGTACTTTGGTCTCATCAAGAATGTTATTGCCATCTGGCGATAAACCGAGTGTGCCTGCAATAAGCATTTTGCCAACTTTGTCATGATCAATAATCGTCACGTCTTGATATTTTGAACCGCCGTAGCCAGGTAACCACAAGAAGTTTTGGTTTTCATTGTTAGCTTCTAATGTTGAATCAAGGGCATTAAAGGTAATGTCTAAGGCATCACTTGGACGGTATTGTAGCGACGCATTGAAACCTGTGCGGACACGCTCTTGCGAAAACATGGCTGACCCACCGCCACCAGAACTATAAACATTCTTATGAACTGTACCATCTTCCATTTCAATATCGCGATGAGTCCAGCTCCATGATTCAATACCATCTCGGCGTAAATTGCGTTGCTGACGTACCACTGAGATTAGTGCACCAAAGGTTTCGTCTTCATTTTTCCATGAATATAAGCCACTTAGTTGTGGGTCAGTTTCACCTGATACTTCACTGTGTTGCGCCATTAAGCTACCAGCGATTTTATTGGCTTCTAATTCTAGTGGTTTACGGGTACGAACGATCACTGTACCACCAATAGAGCCCTCATCAATATCGGCTTCTGGTGACTTATACACTTCAAGTCCAGATACAATTTCTGAAGGAAGCATAGTGTAATTAAAACCACGACTAGCAGGGGAGTTTGTCCACCAATCTACTGAGCCTACAGCTTGGCCATTTAATAATGTTCTGTTTTGGCTTTCAGACGTACCACGAATACTTACTCGTTCACCTTCACCAAAATTACGTGAAATCGATACGCCGGTAATACGTTGAAGCGATTCTGCTACGTTTTGGTCTGGAAATTTGCCAATGTCTTCAGCGGTTACGGCATCAACAACCGAACCTGAAAAACGTTTAGTGTTAAGTGATTTAACTAAGCTGCCGCGGATGCCGCGGACCTGAATTACCTCAACGTCGCTTTGTTCAGCAGTGTTTTCTTCTGCAGCCTGTACATATGTTGTGCTTAAGCTCGCTGCCAATAATGCCTGACTAATAGCTAGGCTTAATTTATTCTTAGTAGATATAGCCATTGTTTCCCCTTGCGATGTAAAAACCATCAGTTGTTATTTTTTAACGGTAACTGTTTGCTTAAATCACACACCGTTAACAATTGCCCGATGCGGAATGTGTTTTAAGCTGGGGTAATAGCTACATGATTAGTTGTGAATCGTATTGATTGGTTATGAATAGTTCTGAATTAGACAAATAAATTTTAAATAAATATTAAAAACAACAGTTTGCAGGTTGGTTTGTTTTTAATAAATTAAGTTTATTTAACAAAATTTGTAGAAGATTATTTGGTTTATATACTTATCCGATATTGAAATCGGATGAAAAAAGGGTTCATGTGTTATTTAATCGTTAAATTTTTCTGTTGCGGCTATTAAAAAGCGATCGCTGAGCATACCGCTTGGTTGGCCGTTTCAAAAAAATAAACGTTGTAAGTAACAAGTTAGTTGTGTTGTTCACTTTTCGCTTTTACTAAGTGGCTGGTAATAAGCGCTTGATATTGTACTACCGTAAACATGTTTCACTTAGAGCAGTAAAAAAACTAATCATTAGAAAATACTTACACCATTTTTGTGTGTGTACAGAGTTAAAAGGCTATATAAATTGAACACGAAAGTTTTGAGTTTTGTTGTTAATTTTTGCCGCCGATGAAGGTATTTAAAAAAGGCTGAGACAGAGAGCGTATATAGAAAGGTGAGCCATTACACGTTAGTTTTTTTACATAACCAAAGTGATAACACGATTCAAACAACAAATAAACAGCTTGGTACAACACATTTTGATTTGAAAGAAGATTATATTTAACAGAAGTTATACGGCTAAGAACAAGGCTCTTCTATTAATTGGATTTTCTTATGGTGTTGGTATTTTTTGTCAAATGAAGTCGGAGTAAAAAGTGGTCTCAGCTCGTTCGAGCAATGAGTCGTTTGATCTCATGATATTAAAAAAGCTATTTAAGGCTTGAGTTAGCCGTAACATGGTTAATGAATAATGCTGGTGGAAAAAGTGAGTCGCCTAGGTTGGCGACTCATATATATTAAAGGCTTTTCTTTGGAGGCAGTGCCACGTTTGCAAATATGAGTCCGGCGACCAGAGACATAAAAATAAGAAACGTTTGCTGGCCAATACCTGTGCTTGCAATAAACTCTTGCCCCGAGATTAACGAGTTTAATCCAATATAGGTTTTACTTCCGGGAACCAATACGATCAAACCTTGCATTGCAACAATACATGCGGGTGCATTGGCGACACGTGTAAATAAGTTACTGTAAACACCAACCGCAAATGCACCAACAAACGTGCCGAGTGCATAATCTAAATAAAGGGCGCCCGCGATACTTGCACCGTACGCGACAAACCCCGCCACAATTGACCACACTGCATGTTTCGCTTTGGTACGAAAGATAACGATTAAGCTCATACATAAAATAGCGATGGCAAGCCAAGCAGTCCATTTTGGCATTTGTGGTGGTGCAACAAAGTCGGTTTGCCCAAATAGCGAAAAGCCAACTGCTATACCTAAAAATGCGCCAAAATAGAGCTTAAAGAGTAGCATTAAGGCATCCATTACGCGCGCAGTACCAGAAACTAAGTGACGTGCAGATAACTCAGCCAGGCCAAGTGTTAATGCTAAGCCCGGTATAAATACAATGATGGCGGATAATATAACCATGCGTATATTGATGCCAGGGTCGATGTAAACGCTTATCGCGCACGCTAAAATGGCGGCAACAATAGAAACCACAGCTTCAAGCATATGGGCAACACGTTTAGAACGTTCTGACCACAGCACAAACAAATAAATAACACCGCTAATTAACGTTGACCAAAGTACATCATTCCAACTTGTTCCCATTAGCATGGCAAATGCACCGCCTGACATAACAAATGCAATACCCGTAACAAAGCGGTTGTATGGGTTAGGTAAATTCGCTATTTCATCAAGTGCGTGGTCGGCTTGTTCTAAGGTAATTGTGTAGTCAGTTAGTTTATCAACAAGTTCATCACTGCGTGCAAGCGCGCCTAGGTCTAATTCACCTGGAGCAACACGCGCCGCATGGGTATATTCGTCTTCATGGCCTTCTGTCCAGATAACAAATGTTAATGCGGTTGGTGTAATTATAAACGACGCTTTTAAGCCTAAAAATGTTGCTAAATTTTCTAGATGAGCTTCTAGTCGGTAAGCAGGTGTACCGAATTTGTGCAGCATTTTACCAAGCTTTACAATAAAGCGGCGTTTTTGCGTAAAACTAGCAGTGTTCAAGGTTTTAAATCTACATATACAGTGATGACTCGCAAATTTTATGTTTTATTTACGGTTTGTCTAGTTTTGTTTATGTTAAATATCAACAATTGTAATAAATACGGGTCAAGATCAATAAAATATCCATCAATTTATACATATTGATAACAAAGGTAATTTATAAAATAAATTATTAATTTTATGTTAACGTTAAAGTAACATAGGTTGAAGCACAAGGCTGATTGTTATGGAATGACGTGCTTTAATGAGTGTAACTAATTGGTTAGGTATGGCCTATTAGTATTGTTTGCCAACGTATTAATGTGCAAATAGTATGGTGTGGTATGAAAAGGATATTGAGGTGTAAACGTGAACTGGATAGTCAAACTTGTCGTTATAACTGTATTTTTAAGTAATTTAGTGCAGGCGTATGAGAATGTAACAGTCACTATTTATACGGAACACTTTCCGCCTTATAACTTTCGAGAAGGCGACAAAATCAAAGGCATTAATCATGATATTGTTGCCCGTGCATGCGAAGTCGCAGGTATAAAGTGCAAATTTAAAATGTATCCTTGGCAGCGTGCTATGGCATTGTCATTATCAAAACGTTTTGCTGGGCTGGTTTCGACCTCCCGATTACCGGACCGTGAAGCTCATTTTCAATGGGTTGGGCCATTAGTCTCGAGTCCCGCATGTTTTTACAAGTTAGCTCATCGGAGCGACATTAGCATTGCGTCAAAACAACAGCTTAACCATTACACAGTGGGCTTAAACAAAGGCGATGTTTATGAATACGTGCTGCAAAATTGGGGCATGCAAGAAAACGTTAATTACGTTATTTACTCAGAAAAATTTGGCGAAGTTGACGCGTTTAAAAAAGGGAAGTTAGATTTATTTATTGCATCCGCCAATACACTTCAATACCACATAGACAGCGATAGACTCGCATTGCACGAAGTTGAACCTGTATTCGTAATAAGCGATGAGGCATTACTTGGCAATTATTTAGCGCTTAATTTGGCAATGCCAATTGAAATAGTCGAGAAACTACAAAATGCGCTGGTTGAATTAAATCAAAGTAACGAAATTCAGTTAATTAAAAAGCGTTATATTCCGACAGCCCAAAGTGTGATTTCAGAATCAGAACTATCGTTAGCCAAACGCTGTATTTATGGTTAGTTTTTTACGTAAAGTTATCAATTTAGTAATCGTGATTTTGCTAACGTCGTAAATCGTCTTCACCTTTGTAAAATCACATATCTAGTTTTCATACCAGAATCTGACGCAACACGTCATCGGCATTATTTTAAGGGAATAATATGTTTAGAGTGGTATACGAATGGAAAGTGCCAGTAGCGCAGCAACAAGCATTTCAAACAATTTGGCGTACAACAACCGAAACGATTCATAGCACTGTAGAGGGGGCACTTGGTAGTTTTATGCTACGTTCAAGTGATAGTCCTGAAAAAATACTCACAGTTGCTAAGTGGCATTCACGCGAACATTGGCAACGATTTTGGGGTAATTGTAACCCCTATCAAATGCAACAGATGCGAGCTATAGCCGAGCGCATTTCGGTTGAAACATTTGATGAATTAGAAGATAGAAGCAAGTGATGAGTATTACTTAGCACTGATTTTAAGCCAATAAAGCCAAGCGTAATGGTTATATGCTTAAAACTGTATTGGAATAAGTGCCCAGGTTTTCAAAAGCGGATCACTTTCAAAAACTTGGGCACTTAAATTATTAACTCAGTTTAGCTAAGTTTAAATTTAGACCCGATCACATTTAATTCATCGGTAAGCGTTTTTAGCTGTAAACTGGCGTCAGCAATGAGTTCTGCGCCTGCGGCGTTTTCAAGTGCTGCATTGTTTATTGCGGTAATGCTTTGGGTTATTTCTTCAGCGGCAATACTTTGTTGTGCAGCCGCCGTTGCAATTGCTTCGGTATTTTGCGTCATCATATCCATATCAGCTAAAACATCGTGCATGGTTGCTTCACTGTTTTTAGCCTTTTCAAATGTGGTATTAGCAAGCTCGGTACTTTGCTCTATCGCAGTAACGGCACATTGCGTATCTGATTGTAATTCGTAAATTATTTTCTCAATATTGGTAGTAGACTGTTGCGTTTTGAACGCCAGTTGTCTAACTTCATCTGCCACCACCGCAAAGCCGCGGCCTTGTTCGCCGGCGCGGGCTGCTTCAATTGCGGCGTTTAGCGCAAGTAAGTTGGTTTGCTCAGTAACGCTTTGAATCACTTCAAGCACCGAGTTTATGCCAATACTTTTTCGTTCTACTTGATTAATAACACTGTTAGCTTGGTTTAACGACGTTTCTAACTGTTCGATTGCACTGAGTGCCTCATGAATATCACGGTTCGCCTCTTTGCTTTTAAGGCTTGCCAGCTGTGTTTGTTCAGAGCAATCTTTAGCGTTATTTGCCACTTCTTCGATGGTAATGGTCATTTCGTGCATTGCAGCTGATACGCGTTCAATACTAACGTGTTGTTCCTCTAAGCTTGATTTGGCTTGAATACTGGTTGAGCTTGTTTGCGACGCCATGCCCGTTAGTTGTTGGCTTGAAGAGATAATTGAACTAATAATGCTATGTAAACTTTGGTTCATTTTTTTCATTGAGTTAAGTAAACCAAAGGTGTACTGATTGCCAAATTGGTGTGTTAAATCACCATCAGCGATTTTCATCGCCAGTTTATGAATGTCTTTTGGTTCGCCACCAATTGGTTTTAAAATTGAGCGGGTAATAAGTAGTGCAGTAACAACAATACACACTAAGCTAAACAGCGAAATTATTAAAATCGATGATTTTAATGTTGCGGTTGCAGCAAAGGCCTCGGCGGCATCAATTTCTGATATAAGTACCCAGTTTATATCGCCAAAGTTGATTGGCATATATGCCGATAAGACAGCGTTGTCATTATAGTCTTGAATAATTTCGGTATTACTGATGCCACTTAGTCCTTTGGTTACAGCAAGCGTGCTTACGCCATTATCGGTAATATTACCAGCGAAACTCGCTTTAACGCTGCGGCCAACGGGGTCTAAAAATGAGTCAGAGCGCATGCGATGATCTTGCCCAACAATATACGACTCACCAGTTTCACCCATACCTTCGCGTTGCTGCATTAACGTGTTTATTTTGGTGATTGATAGTTGTAACGCAATCACACCTTTAATTTCGCCGTTTTGTCTAATTGGCTGTGCGATAAAAGCAGCGGGCTCATTGTTACTCGGTGCGTAGGCCGAAAAATCGATAATATTAAAGCTCTGGTTTAGCATTGTTTTGTTAAACAGGATTGCTAAGCCAGATTGCGCATAAGGGCCATCAAGCAAATTTGTTTGATAGTCTGATTCTTTTGCAACGCTGTAAAAAATATCACCATTTAAATCAATTAAGAATAAATCGTAATACTGATTGGTTTCGATAAAGCGCTTAAAGTAGTCTTGCTTTTGCTCAGCTAATTCTGCGTTTGTTACATCATCCATGTTGGTCCATGACGATGCTATTAACGATAATTCGGCTTGGCTTTGGGCAAAGTAATTACGTATTTCCGTCGCTTTGATATTTTTGATTGACGTTAATTGATTAAATGCTTGTTGTTCAAGTGCATTATTAGAAATTGTAATTGCGATAAGAGTAATAATAAACACTGGCACTAAGGCCAGTGCTAAAAACGAAAATAAAAGTTTTTGCTTAAGATTCATACGGTTTGAAACGATTTAGAGTAAAGTAAGTACAATATGTTACATTGTAATATAACTGTCATATAATGAGAATTGTTACTCTTTGTAAATAAGCAATAATGTTAAATTATTAATAATGCTCTTTTTATGTATATCGTTTTTTATTCGTCGTTATGTCGTGATTTGTTTTTTTCAGTGATCCATTGCGACATATATTTTGTGCTCGCATGCATATGATGTTTAAGCATTTGTCCGGTAAAGTTATTCAAACGATGTTGTTCTAAATCATTACGTAGAGAATTGATTTTTTCAATTAAGTCGCAAGCTAGCGGTTCTTTAGCAAATTTTTCAATCAGCTTGTTATGGCACAAAGATGATTTTTGTTGCCACAGTGCACTATTTGAATATAAATTTACGGCATCAGTAACAATATTTTCAGCGTGCTCACTCACAAGACCGGGCCAGTTTTCACTGTCGAACATGCCTTCTATGCCAATTGGTGTTGTGATAGAGGGGGTTTGACACACCATGGCATCTAAAAACTTTCCTTTTATACCAGCACCAAAACGCAGTGGACTTAACATCACTTTGGCATTCTTTATTACTTCATAGGCGTCATCGCACCACCCTTTTACAATAAAACCGGTTTTTTCATTAGAAATAGCAGTGGCTTTTGGAGGTGGATACGAACCATAAATATGCAGTTCCGCGGTTGGGAGTTGTTTACGGATCTGTGGCCAAATCTGCTGCAAAAATAACACACTATTCCAGTTTGGTGCGTGGCGAAAATTACCTATGGTGACAAAGTGCTGGCGCTCTTGAAAGCTTGGGTTCTCTGACAACTTATCGGTATCAAACATAAAGGGCAGATGATGCAATAAACTTGGCTCAAGCTTATATTGTGCTTGCAACAAGTTCATTTCATAGTCTGAAATAATAAGTGATAAATCACAGCGTAGAATGGCTGCAATTTCACGCTTTGCCAGATCAGATGACCAGTCTTGTGCTGTTAATGGGCGTCCCGCTTTGTGTGCTAAATGGCGTGCGTTTCTAACGCTCTGTAAATCTTCTGTATCAAGAATTTTCAACGCGTTAGGGCAGTATGTATCGACACGCCAGCCAAATTGTTCTTCCATCATAAAGCGGTCAAACATCACAATATCTGGGTTAAGTGCCGCAATATAGTCATTGAAACTGTCGCAATTTAGGGTAATTTCAGCGCTTGAAACATGAATGCTGTTAAGGTCAAACATATGCGGCGTTTTTTGCGCAGGTGAGGCAAATTCTACCTGCCAGCCTTGCTCTAAAAATGTGTGCATAATCGACAAAATATGGCTGCCTGCAGCTGATGATTTAGGTTCCGGCCACACATAACCAATAACAAGAACTTTCACGGTGTTTCTCAACAAAAATATAATCGGCGCATTTTATCGTAAATTTAACGCAATTGCTTGAGTAAGCTAATTATAATCAATAGTCTTGAAGTCGTTTTACGATTCAAATGATTGAATGGTAATCAATTAAAATAAAAAGTAAGGAAGGGAAGGCTAACGTAGGCTGCAAAATTAAGCTTATATCACTTCTCGTTTGCTTGAATAATAAAATCACTACCAAGGAACAGTAATGAAACTACTTAAATTATTGGTTGTTGCTGGTGTGTTTTGTGGTTCGTTTGCTCATGCTAATGAGCAAGATAGCTATCAAACACCAAGTAAAGCATTAGCCGATTTAGTTGATGCGAAACTAGCGCCAACAACGCGATTATCGCCCGATAATCAATGGATGGCGTTTTTGGAGCGTCAACGTATTGCAACACTGCAAGAGCTTGCTAAACCAGAACTTAAACTTGCCGGCATTAAGTTAAACCCTAAAAACTTTTCGCGAGCGCGACCTCGTTCAAAGTATCTGTCTATTACGTTTAAACACTTAGAAAATGGCCAAAACTTTACGGTTAAAGGCCTGCCAGAAGGACGTATTTTATCACCGTCGTGGTCACCTGACAGTCAACATCTTGCATTTTTTATTGAGCAAGCGCATACGGCACAGTTATACCTTTTTAATATTTCAGAGCGCCGTTTGATCGCTGTTGATAACGCACCGCTTAATTCGGTAATTACGTCACGCCCCTATACCTGGTTACCCAATAGTGAAGGATTATTAATTAACCTTGCCGCGAATGCTAATAACCAAGCCCCGTCAGCAGAAAATGCGTCGATTGTACCCGTTATATCACAAACAAGTGGCGAAAAAGCACCAGTACGTACATACCAAAATTTACTGCAAACACCACACGATAAGGCACTTTTCTCGTTTTATGGCTTGGGCCAGTTAGCTAAAGTGTCGCTTAGCGGTAATGTTACAAAGCTGGCAAAGCCGGGCATTATTCGCTCTTTTGTACCTTCGCCTAACAGTGACTACATTTTGCTTGGGCAAATAGAAGCACCGTTTTCTTATTTAGTGCCGTATTCACGTTTTGCAACCAATTGGCAAGTAATTGATACAAAAGGAAAGCCTGTAGCAAGTGTTGAAAAACAAACGCTTGCCGAAAATATTCCGCAAGGTTTTGACAGTGTAAGAACAGATCGCCGCAGTTTTTCATGGCGTGCCGATAAACCAGCAACGCTAGTATGGGCACAGGCGCAAGATAACGGCTCAATGAAAACTGACGTGCCGTTTCATGACTTCGTTTATAGTTGGAAAGCACCGTTTAACAGTGAACCAAAGCTATTTGCAAAAGTTGAACGCCGTTTTGCTGGCATTGAATGGGCGAATGATAATGTTGCAATGTTGAGTGATTGGCGCTTTAGCGACAGAAAAATTCGCACTCAAATTATCAATCCAGAAAACCCAAACGGTCCGCGCGTACTGTTTAATGAACGCTCTTACAACGACGCGTATAACGACCCAGGCAACTTTGTTTACGAACAAACTGAGTTTGGTACGCGCGCGGTGAAAGTTGTTGGCGAGCGCTACATGATGCTAACTGGTACTGGCGCATCAGACAAAGGCAATATTCCGTTTTTAGATCGGTTTGATATTAAAACAGCGTCGTCAAAGCGTGTTTGGCAAAGCGAAGCGCCATACTATGAACGTGTGCGTGCAGTGCTTGATGACGCAGGTGAAAAACTGATTACACTTCGTGAATCTAAAACAGAACAACCGAATTTTTACATTCGTGATTTAAAACAAAATACGCTTACGCAATTTACCGAATTTGCTCACCCTTACCCAGACTTTAAAAACATTAAAAAAGAGCAAATTAGCTATACCCGTGATGATGGTGTGGCATTGAGTGGCACTTTGTATTTACCTGCAGATTACAAAGGTGGCAAGGTGCCTGTGTTGATGTGGGCTTACCCGCTTGAATACAAAGATAAAGCAGTTGCATCGCAAGTACGTGATTCACCATATGAATTCACCTATATTGGCTATTGGGGACCGATGCCATATTTAGCAAAAGGCATTGCGGTATTTGATGATCCGAAAATGCCGATTGTCGGTGTTGATGGCAGTGAGCCTAATGATACTTTTAGAACGCAATTAGTGAGCAGTGCACAGGCTGCGGTTGATGCGCTGGTTGAAAAAGGCGTAGCCGATGAATCACGCATAGCCATTGCGGGTCACTCGTATGGTGCATTTATGGTAGCGAATTTGTTAGCGCACAGTGATCTATTCAAAACCGGTATTGCGCGAAGTGGCGCATATAATCGTACATTAACGCCGTTTGGTTTCCAGGGTGAAGAACGTGATTTTTGGCAGGGGCAAGCCGTATATTCAGCAATGTCACCGTTTTTCCATGCCGAAAAAATTAATGAGCCAATGTTAATGATCCACGGTAAAGACGACCCAAATTCTGGTACTTATCCAATGCAGTCTGAGCGTATGTATAATGCGCTTAAAGGCTTAGGTAAAGAAGCAAGATTGGTAATGTTACCGTACGAAGGCCATGGCTACCGTGCGAGAGAGAGCATTTTGCATGTGCTTTGGGAGCAAGAGCAATGGCTTGAGCAACATTTATTGAGTAAATAGACTCAATAGCGCTTAGCAAATGTGCAAATCGCCAGCATTCGTGCTGGCGATTTTTATTGTTATTTTGGCAATATTTCGTTTTAAAACATATAACATTGATAATTTTGGTCTATGCTTTTTATACCCAAAACCAAAATAACAATTCATGAAGCTTTCAGATATCAGTATTCGCAATGCACTTATTGCCACCATCACACTTGCACTTGTTTTAAGTACACTTTTCTCAACGCTTTTTAGCAGTAATCAGTTTAATTCTGTGTTCGATGAGTTTAACGAGCAGGAATATTTTCCGGCCTTACTTGGCAAAGTAGAAGCCAGTATTCGTGCTGAACTTAATACGCCCATCGCATTATCGAAAGCACTGGCGCAAAATGACTTTTTAATTGATTGGGCGTTAAAAGGCGAAAAAAGTGATGAGTGGCCACGCATTCAACAGTATTTTGCCAATGTTAAAAACACCAACGACGCAGCCGTTGTGTTTTGGGTATCGCAGCAAAGCTTAAACTACTATCAAAACGATGGCATTTTAAAAACGCTATCTGCAAGTAGTGATCGCGACAGTTGGTTTTTTCAGTTTATGCGCTCGTCAAATACCCAACAAGTGGCTGTTGATGTAGACGAGCAGTCAAAACGCTTAACCGCCTTTATTAATGTAAAAGTGAACGCTAATGGGCAAGATTTAGGTCTCACTGGTCTAGGTTACGACATCAGTAAAATTATCGACATTGTAAACCAGAATAAAATTGGTAAAACAGGATATGTATTTTTATTGCGCCCAGATGGCAAAATTGCTGCACACCCAAACCAAGCGTTTGTGGGTAAAGATTATCAAGCTATCAACAAATACTCACCATTATCAGCGCTACTGTCTCAATCAGCTTCACAGCAAACGCAATTAGAAAAAATTAAACTTGATAACGAAACCTATTTTGCAGCTACGCAAAATTTAGAAGACATCGGTTGGCAGTTGGTTGCATTGATGCCAACCAGTGAAATGAGCAGCAAAATATCCAAAGCGATGATGTTAACAATTGCAGTGAATAGCGTAATCGCGGGTGTGTTTATTGTGCTTATGGTGTGGATTGCTAATCGCGTGTCGCGCAGTATTGCAAGTATTGGTAGCAAACTGCTTGAAATGGGTAATCAAGGCGGCGATTTAACCATGCGTTTGGATGATTCACGTCAAGATGAACTCGGTGACTTAGCGCGAGGGTTTAATGCGGTTATTGCTAACAATCAAAAAATGGTGATTAAACTTAAAGACATCGAATTGCAAATGGCGCAAGACATTCAAGCCCTTGTCGACTCGTTCGATCAAGTGACGAGCCTTTCATCAAATCAAGATGCATTAAGTGAACAAGTGGCATCGGCTATTACTGAAATGGGCACTACGGTTTCTGAGGTGTCAAACCTTGCACTTGATACTGCTAACACCAGCGAAGACGCCGTAAGTGATACTAAACAAAGTATCGAACAAATGCAGTCAAGTACATTGGCGATGAACCAGTTAACGCAGGTTATGGGCGAAGCGTATCAAAATATTCAAGAACTTGCAGGGCAGGCAGAGTCGATTAATTCAATTGTTGATGTGATTAACGCTATTTCAGAACAAACTAATTTACTCGCACTTAATGCCGCAATTGAAGCCGCGCGAGCAGGTGAGCAAGGACGTGGATTTGCGGTGGTTGCTGACGAAGTAAGAACGCTTGCGAGTAAAACGCAAAGCTCGACGCAAGAAATTCGCGGGCAAATTGATCAATTTCAACGTTCAACCGAAATTGTGCTCAATGCCATGGCACAAGGCAATGAAACCACCAGTAAAGTAAGTGAAACATCGGCTCAGTCGGCAGAAATTTTAACCACGATTGACCGCAGTATTACCGCGGTAAAAGATATGAACCAGCAAATCGCCACAGCGACTGAAGAGCAAAACGTGGTGGTGCAACATATTAACGAGTCGGCAGTACAAATTGCTGATTTATCGAAGCAGTTCAACGATATAGCGGTTGCAGATCAACAGCAGCTAAAACGCTTAAATCACTTAGCAAGTGAGCTGTCATCGCTCATTTCAGAATTTACTGTATAACGTAAAAATAAACGGGCTGCCCTCTGGTGTTGTTTGATAAGGGCAGCGATTTCTGGCTCTTTATCTATATCAATTCATTCAATTGTGAAGGGTGTGTAAAGGTTATTATTGTATTAACCGCCGTCAACTTTGTTGATGTCAGATAACCTTAAAATTAAACTATTGCTTTGTTTGTACGTTACTTATTCGGTGTGATACGCAATCAGATTGTTGCGTAAATTAACATTAACTGCTCGAAATCTTGTACCAATTATAATAAACTTCAAACCTATTTGCCTGGCAATTGATGCCAAGTGTTACTAATTATCAAACAGATAGCAGTAGTATGATAAAACGTCTCAATATCAGTATTCGCAATGCGCTAATTCTTACCATTACGTTTGCATTAGTGTTAAGCACCTTGTTGTCCACGCTATTTAGCAGTGCGCAATTTAACCGCGTTTTCGAACAATTTAACGATCAAGCATATTTTCCTGCTTTGCTGGGTAAAGTTGAAGCAAGTATTCGTGCAGAACTAAACACCCCACTTGCACTAGCGAAAGGCATGGAACAAAACAGCTTTTTGATGAAATGGGTTGAAGAAGGTGAAAACGCAGAGCAATGGCCTGAAATTCAAGATTACTTCGAGCATATAAAAATTGAAAACAATGCGGCGGTCGTCTTTTTAGTATCAAGTGTGACAGGCAAGTACTACCAAAATGATGGCATTTTAAAAACCATTTCAACAACCGATCCGCGAGATGCATGGTTTTATGCCTTTATGCAAAAGCCAATTGAGCAACAACTTGCGGTAGCGGTTCACCAAGAAACGAAAAAACTGATTGCTTATACGAACGTTAAAGTTCACTTGAACGGTAAAGACTATGGTTTAACGGGCCTTGGCTACGATATTAGCCGTATTACCGATATCATTAAAAGCAATAAAATTGGTGAAGCTGGCTATGTATTTTTGATTAAGGATGATAACACCTTTGCAGCACACCCCAATGAACAATTAGTTGGTTCTGATTTTAATAAAATTGAAAAATACCAACCACTTAAACAGCTTATCAATCAATCTAAACAGCTTGAAAGTGCGCAAATCGACACCCTTGACCTAATGGGTGAACAGCATTACGTGGCAAGCCAGTCACTTGAAGGTACGGGTTTAACGTTAGTGGCGCTATTACCTAGTGCCGAACTGAGTGACCAAATTACTAGCGCGCTATTTAAAACTGTGGCAGTAAGTTTGGTGATTGCGATTGGTTTTATCGTTGTGATGGTGTTGTTGGCCAATCGTATTTCGAAAAATATCTCAGGTATTTCCGATAAATTACTCGCCATGGCGCAGCAAGATGGTGATTTAACGGTACGACTTGATGATAGTCGACATGATGAATTGGGTACTTTAGCTAAAGGCTTTAATGCGGTGATTGAAAATAATCAACGTATGGTCACACGCCTTAAAGATATTGAAACTCAGCTTGCAAACGATATTCAGGTACTGGTTAAATCGTTCGAACGAGTGACCGGTTTGGCGTTCCAACAAGACGGTTTAAGTGAGCAAGTAGCCTCTGCCATTACCGAAATGGGCACAACAGTGGCAGAAGTATCGCACCTTGCCCTTGATACAGCGAAAAGTAGCGAACACGCAGTAGATAACACTAAGCAAAGCATTAGCCAAGTTGAATCAAATGCCAGTGCAATGAAAGCATTAACGGGCGTAATCGAAAAAGCGCATCAGGACATTCAACAATTGGCGAACCAAGCGGAATCAATTAACTCGATTGTTGATGTGATCAATGCAATTTCAGAGCAAACAAACTTGCTTGCGCTTAATGCCGCAATTGAAGCGGCGCGTGCTGGAGAGCAGGGGCGTGGCTTTGCGGTGGTCGCTGATGAAGTGCGAACATTAGCAAGCAAAACACAAGGTTCAACCCAGCAAATTCGCAGTCAAATTGAGCAGTTTCAACAATCAACCGAAACCGTACTGTCGGCAATGGCACAGGGTTTTGAAACGACAAAAGCAGTGAGTGAAAGCTCGGTTGAATCAAGCCAAACGCTTAACTTAATTGATGCGCGTATCACAGAAGTAAAAGACATGAACCAGCAAATTGCCACTGCGACAGAAGAACAAAATCATGTGGTTCAACACATTAATGAGTCGGCAGTAGAAATCGCCGATTTATCTCGCCAGTTCCATGGCATCGCAATGAAAGATACCGAGCAATTAAAGCAATTGAATGCACTGTCACATGAGCTATCTGAATTGATATCACGCTTTAAAGTGTGATATCAATTTATGTAACCTGTGAATCTTTCTAACAAGCTAAGTAATTTGCTAACAATGCGTAAAATTTACTGTGTAGAATTACTACATAAATAAAACGTTACCTTGTTAGCATTTTTTTAGCTTGTTAACACTAAGGTGTTTTCAAATCCCAACCGTTAGCATGCTTGAAATTCAATTAAACAGTTTTGTACGACGTATCGCCCGAGCGAATGAGTTAAAAGCGCTGATTAAGGCTTCTGGCGCAAAATTAACGCGAAAAGGGCGGTCTCGGAACTGGCAGCTGCAAGGCGATTGGCCTCAGTTTGCGCTAATTATTGAATTGGCAGAAACGCAAAACGAACCGAGCTGGTTGTGGGTGATTACCCAACTAAAAAGTGTAAAGCCAAAGGCAAGTGCAAGTGAGCTAATTGAGATTGTAAGGCAAAACCCAACGATTACCCTTACACAATTAATGGCAAAAACCGATTGCACCCTGATTGAAGGAAGACAAGCACTCGAAAGCTTAGCATTTGATTAAATGTAGTAGCTCATATTTGAGCTTGCAGTTTCGATAAATAGGTTTGAACTTCACCTGACAGACCGCCAGGAGCAAAAAGTGGTCGTTGCTAAAGAAGCAGCAAATATGCCTATTTCATTTCTTAATAATTATTTCCTCCTTAATAATATTAACAGGCAATTTGCCTGTTTTTTGCAACTTATAAAATGTTAATTTTCAATTAACTATCTGACTAGTAACAACTAATTATTAGTGTTATAAATTACTTTAGAATGTAAACAGGCGATGTTGCGGTAGAAAAAGAGGCAACTTGCCTCTTAATAAACTGTTATGC